>CAKUON010000018.1 GCA_934668875.1 uncultured Collinsella sp. | reverse complement strand
TCGAATTCTTGACGGCCTGAACAATCGTCAATATCGGTCGGAGGGGTGGCTTTGTAAAGCCGTTTGTCTCCACCCGCGTAGCGGGTGGTTTAAAGCTGGCCGCTGCGCGGCCAGCAGACTAAAGTCTTGACAACAAAAAGGCCCCCGCAAAGCGGAGGCCTTAGGCAAGGCTATGTCGAGGTGCAGGATTCGCGCTACTCGCAGAGCGAAAGAGCGGCCTCGTCGGCAACGACAACGCAGTTGGTGTGCAGCTGCAGGATCGAAGCCGGGCACGCGGGCGTAACCGGACCATAGCACATGTCATGCACGGCCTGAGCCTTGGCCTCGCCGTTGGCGACGACCAGGATCATGCGGGCATACATGATGGTCTGGGTACCCATGGTGTAGGCCTGACGGGGAACGTCGTCGATGCTGTCGAACAGGCGGCTGTTGGCCTGAATGGTGCTCTCGGTGAGGTCGACGCAGTGCGTGCCCTTGGAGAAGTGGTCATCGGGCTCGTTGAAACCGATGTGGCCGTTGTTGCCAATGCCGAGCAGCTGCAGATCGGGGTAGCCGGCGGCGGCGACGATCTTGTCGTACTCAGAGCAGGCAGCGGCGGCGTCGGGGTTGGAACCGTCGGGCACATGCGTGTTGTTCAGGTCGATGTTGATGTGATCGAAGAAGTTCTCACGCATGAAGTAGTGATAGCTCTGGGGATCGTCGTGCGAAAGGCCGCGATACTCGTCCAGGTTGTAGGTGCTGACCTCGGCAAAGTCGACGTCGCCCTTCTCGTACCAAGCAGCGAGCTGCTTGTAGGCACCGATCGGGGTGGAGCCGGTGGCAAGGCCCAGCACACAGTCGGGCTTGAGGATAACCTGCGCCGAGATAATATTGGCGGCCTTGCGGCTCATATCCTCGTAGTCTTTAGCTTTAATGATCTTCATTACGCATCCTTTCTCGTACAAGAGAGGCAAGGCTCCCCTTACAAGCACTTGCCCGCGGCCCGCGTCGGCCGCAACCAACGTGTGCGGCCACCAGGGCGAGGTCGCGTAATGTATGTGTCTCGTGTCTAGCCGCGTCGAGGCCCCTGCCCGTCCACGGTGACCCAAAGCCTTTTAGCTTCGGACAAATCCCATCTTGCCACGGAGGGCGTCCTCTTTCAAGGGCGCCCTCCGTAAACGTGTTTGAATTGTAGGCTAATGGCCACGTGCACTTGCTAACGCTCGCGAGCAACGATGAGCTGGTCCATCTCTTCGACATGCACGCCAACGGAGCCCTTGATACTCGAGAACTCGACGGAGTTGCACACCAAGATGGGAACCGTCACATCGTAGCCCTCGGCAGCAATTGCCTCGCGATCGAACTCGATGAGCACGTCGCCCTTATGGATGACATCGCCCACCTGTGCATGCACGGTAAAGTGCTTGCCCTCGAGCTGAACAGTGTCCAAACCAACGTGGATGAGCACGTCTAGGCCATCGACCGTGTTGAGCGCAACGGCGTGACCCGTGGGAAAAATGGCCTCGACCTTGGCGTCTGCCGGCGCAATCACACGCGTGCCGGTAGGCTGAATCGCCACGCCCTGGCCCAAAAGGCCGGTGGCAAATGTCTGGTCATTGACCTCGGACAACGGAATGACGTCGCCCGAGATGGGAGCATCCAGCGTAAGAACTCGTCCACGCATACCAAAAGACCTTAGGACTTTAGTGAACATGCTCCCCCTCGGACATACCAATCAATCAAAATAGCTTTAACAGTTTACCACTTGGCACCCGTTTTTGACCATTAGGGAAGTTCGCGCTTGACAACCTCGACGATGTCGTCAACAACGCGCTGGGTCAGCTCGTGCGTCTCGGCCTCGGCCATCACGCGGACCAGCGGCTCGGTACCGCTCGGGCGCACCAGAATGCGGCCGCGGCCGTCAAGCTCCTTCTCGGCAGCAGCGACGGCGTCCCAAATGGGCTGGCAATCGTCCAGGCCGGCCTTGTTGTCCGAATGCACGTTGACGAGCACCTGCGGGTACTTCTTCATGATGCCGGCAAGATCGGTAAGCGTGCGGCCAGTGCGCTTGAGCACGGCCAGCAGCTGCAGAGCCGTCACCAGGCCGTCACCGGTGGTGTTGTGCTCCAAGAAGATGATGTGGCCGGACTGCTCGCCGCCGATGACAGCGCCATCCGCGAGCATGCGCTCCAGAACGTAGCGATCGCCCACGGCGGTCTGGACCATCTCGAAGCCCTGCTCCTTCATAGCGATGGAGAAGCCCAGGTTGCACATGACGGTCGAGACGATCTCGGAGTTGGCGAGCTTGCCGCGGGCGGCCAGGTCGGAACCGCAGATAGCCAGGATGTAGTCACCGTCGATCTCATTGCCCTCGCTGTCCACGAACAGCACGCGATCGGCGTCGCCGTCGTGGGCCAGACCGATGTCAGCATGGGTGCGCAGCACGAGCTCGCGCAGAGGCTCGAGGTGCGTAGAACCGCACTCGACATTGATGTCGGTGCCGCAGTAATCGGTGTTGATGGCATGGACCGTGGCACCCAGGCGCTGCAGCGCGGCGGGCGTAGTCTGGCAGGAAGCACCGTGACCGCAGTCGACGGCAACGACCAGGCCATCGAGCCTCAGGACATCAAGCGTATCGATGGCGTGGTCGACGTATGCCTTGCGAGCGTCCTTCATCTTGATGATGTGGCCCACGCCGGCACCGGTCGGCAGAGTGTCGGCAGCCATGGCTTCCTCGGACATGACCCAGGCGCTGATCTCTTCCTCGACCGCATCGGGAAGCTTCATACCCTTGCGGCTAAAGAACTTGATGCCGTTGAACTCCGGCGGATTATGCGAAGCAGAGATGACGATGCCGCCGTCGAGCTCGTTTTGAACGGTGAGCAACGCCACGGCAGGCGTGGGGATGACGCCGCAGCAGTGCGGACGACCGCCCTCGGCCATAATGCCGGCGGTCAGAGCGCTCTCGAGCATGGTGCCCGAAAGGCGCGTGTCGCGGCCGATGCAGATATCCGGACCAAGAAACTTGGTCGCCGCGCGGCCCAGGCGAAACGCAAGGTCGCACGAGAGGTCGGCATTGGCGACGCCACGGACGCCGTCGGTACCGAAGATGTTCTGGGGCATAGGATCGCTCCTTCCCTAGCAGGCGATATGCAACCGCCCACCCTAGTCGAAAAGAAAAGCGGGACCCACCGAGCAGTCGGCAGGCCCCGCTTGTACATTGTATCTCGAAAGGAGATAAAACCTTAGCGCTTGGAGAACTGGGGAGCGCGGCGGGCCTTCTTGAGGCCGTACTTCTTGCGCTCGACCACGCGAGCATCGCGCGTAAGGAAACCGGCCTTCTTGAGGTCAGCACGGTAGTCGCCAGCGTTCAGAAGAGCGCGAGCGATGCCCAGGCGCAGAGCGCCGGACTGACCGGAGATGCCGCCGCCATCGCACAGAGCGATAACGTCGAACTGACCGGCGGTGTCGGTCACCTTGAAGGGAGCAAGGGCGTTCTCAACGAGCTGATGACGGCCGAAATACTGCTCGGCGTCACGCTTGTTGACGGTCACCTTGCCGGTGCCGGGGACGAGACGGACGCGGGCGACGGCGTTCTTACGACGGCCGGTACCCTGGTAGACAACGGTGTTCTCAGCCATCTTTAAGCCTCCAGCTCAATCTTCGTGGGGTTCTGGGCAGCATGCGGATGCTCGGCACCAGCGTAGACCTTAAGCTTGGTCATCTGGGCACGGCCGAGGGTGGTCTTGGGCAGCATGCCGCGAACGGCGCGCTCGATGACCTTCTCCGGGTGCTTCTCCATAGCCTGGCGGAAGCTCTCAGCCTTGAGGCCGCCGTTGTAGCCGCTGTGGCGATAGTAGGTCTTCGTGTCGGCCTTGTTACCGGTAAGCTGGACCTTATCGGCGTTGATGACGACAACGAAGTCGCCGCAGTCGCTGTTGGGCGTGAACTGGGGCTTGTTCTTACCGCGCAGGATCATTGCGATCTGGGTGGCAAGACGGCCCAGGACAGCACCATCGGCGTCGACGAGAACCCAGTTGCGCTGGACCTCGCCCTGCTTGGCGTAGTGAGTCGATTTCGAAATCACTTAGACTCCTCCATGTACAGTACGTGTTGTTACAGAGATTCACGGGGCTCTGCAAGTAACCCGTCCATATTACCCCGCTCGCCGCCCGAGTCAACAGGTATTTTGGCTCCGACCAGAGTTTCTGCACATGTCATCCACGAGCCGTGATGTCGCAGCGCTAGCGCTCGACAAATGCCTCGATATCTCCCAGCAAGCGCTTTGCCTCCTGGCGGCCCTGGATATACAGGTCCAAAAGCTTTGCCGGATCATGCTCGACATGGCCGACCTCGACCGGCTTTTGCGGAGCGATGACCAGCGCGCGGCCCTCGCGCTCATACTTCCACAGGTGCATGCGCTGGAGGTTATAGCGATCGTGGCGCGTCTCGATGGCCTCGAGCAGGTAGGGGTAGTCGGCATAGCGGGCGCGCGCGGCAGGCATAAACTCGTAGGGCTTCTTTTCGTACGAACGATCTTGGGTGACGATGACGACCGCGCGGTCGAAGCCCGCCTCCTCGAGCACATGCTCCACAGGCACCGAATCGGCCACGCCGCCATCGACGTATTTATGCCCGTCGATCTCGACCGGCGGCGTCACCAGCGGCAACGAGGTCGAAGCGCGCACAGCGTCGAGATCGAGCACAGCGTTTTTGACCGGCAGGTAGGCAGCGGTTCCAAAGAGCATGTCCGTCGCGACGGCATACATCTCGATGGGGCTGGCGTCGAACGTCTCGTTATCAAAGGGATCCAGGCGGTCCTGGACGTCGTTGAAGATAAAGTCGTAGCCCACGATAGAGCCCGTGGACGCAAACGACGCCGCACCCATGTAGCGGTTGTCGTTGCAGAAGGTCAAATTGACTCGGTTGGTGCGACCGATTTGGTGCGACTTGTAGTTCACGCCGTTGAGGGCGCCGGCCGACACGCCGTACACCGCCGGGATCTCGACGCCGGCCTCCATGAGGACGTCGAGCACGCCGGCGGTAAACTGCCCGCGAAAACTACCGCCCTCCAAGACGAGCGCGACCTTGCCGGCGTTTTTCGCCTTATCTTCTGCAGTCATGTTGACCTCCTGCGATTGCGTTTTGGCTCTCTTCTACCCAGTTTTGGAATGGAGGGCGCGCAGGTTTTGGAGTTGAGGAGGTGGAGCGGACAGCGTGTCCCGTTTTGAGCGCGGATTCCGGGATGTACTTTCCGCCTGAGCTGCCATTGGGAAAGCATGTCCCACTCTACGGCTCGATTCCGGGTCGCAGTTTCCGCTTGAGGCGCCATCCGGAAACTACGTCCCAGTCTGAGCACGGATTCCGGGACGTACTTTCCGCCTGGGCCGCCATTGGGAAAGCGCGTCCCGCTCTGCGTTGCCGTAACGTTTGCTTAACGCTCGCGCCCTGCATAGAGTTCGATTCTCCGCGGTTTGGGGGGATCCGTCGGTGCGGGGCATGAC
>CAKUON010000017.1 GCA_934668875.1 uncultured Collinsella sp. | reverse complement strand
ATGTCGTGTTTCACTCTCAAGTCGACACGCATAAAAAGCCTCCCATTTCTCGTGTCCAAGAAATGGGAGGCAGTTCAATCTTGACGTCCCCCTCCGCTTTGTTATTGACGATTAATCTAGAGTGCGCGATGGCTACTCGTCGCGATGGTCTTCGTGGCGAGCAGCGGCGCGGGCATCGTGTATACCCTTGATTGCGGCATGGCGGGCGGTGCGGGCATCGTGCACGGCGTCGCGAGCTTCGGCAGCCGTTGCCTTGGCAGAGCGCAGTTTGGCGGCCAGATCGGGATTGGTCTCGGCGACGGCAGCAATCGTGGGGCCGTCGAGCTCCTCTTGCGTGGGCTCGGCCAAAAAGTCGATGGCATACTGGGCGGCTACCATGGAGCCCTTGGCAAGCACGGTCTCGTCGATCTTGTAGAAGCAGGAATGCTGGGCGTACGTGGCGCCAATTTGGGGATTGCGCGCGCCCACAAAGGCAAGCACGCCCGGCACGCGATGCAGATACTCCGAGAAATCCTCGCCCGAAAGTGTGCCGCGGTAATGGCCCTCGCCCGCGGGGCCCAGGCACTTGAGCACAGCTTGGCGGCAGCGCTCGCTCGAGGCGGCATCGTTTTCGACCTTGTAGTTGGCGATGGTGTAGTCGGTGAGTTCGGCCTCGGCGCCCAGGGCCGCCGCAGTGTGCTCCACGATGCGGCGCATAAGCTCGGGCATCTCCTCATGCGTCTTGTCACCATAGGTGCGCACCGTGCCGGCGAGGTATGCCGTACCGGCGATAACGTTGCGCGCGGTGCCGCCGTGCAGTTCGCCGACGGTGATGACGGCGGGTTCGTAGGGGCTAATCTCGCGCGAGACGATGGTCTGCAAGGCGTTGACGATCTCGGCGGCAACCATAACGGCGTCGTGGCCGCGCTGGGGCATGGCGCCATGGCACGAGGTGCCGCGGACATCAATGCGGAACCAGTCGGTGTTTGCCATGCGCGGACCGGGCTCGCAGCTCACGGTGCCGGCATCGACCTCGCTCCAGATGTGCGCGGCATAGGCACCGTCGACGCCATCGAGTACGCCCGTGCCGATCATGAGCTTGGCACCCTGGCCGTTTTCCTCGCTGGGCTGGAATACGATACGGATCTCGCCGTGAATGTCATCGGTCATGTGGCGCAGAATCTGCAGCGTGCCGAGCATCATGGCGATATGGCAGTCGTGACCGCAGGCGTGCATGCAGCCCTCGTTGACGCTGGCGAACTCTTCGCCGGTCTGCTCGGTGACGGGAAGGGCGTCGATGTCGGCGCGCAGCAGGATGCGGCGGCGCGGCGTGCCATCCTCGCGGTAGGCATCGGGCGCGGTGCCGCGAAGCGTCGCCACCAGGCCCGTCTTGAGCGGGCGCCCGTAGGGGATATTCATGGCATCGAGCTGATTGGCGATGTCGGAGGTCGTGCGCTCCTCGGCAAGGCTCAGCTCCGGGTGCTTATGGAAGTGACGGCGCTGTTTGATGATGTAGGGCTCAAACTCGGCGGCGATGTCCTGGATGGCCGCGGTGACGTCATCTGCCGCGCGAACCTCGGTTGCCGCCATAATCTGCTGTGCCTTGGTCTTCGTCATAGTCGATTTGCTCCTTGCTGGTTTTATCGCAAAATCGTACAGGCTTATCCAAGTATGCCACCTGCCACTTGGCGTGGCAAAGTTGCCGTTTGCCGCTTGGGGTTTTGTAGCAAGAGTGGGGGAGTACACTCGGGGGTGTTGAATTACCTGCCAGAGATGGGGATGCCCATGCAGCATATCGATCGGATTATCCGCTCCAAGAACGTTTTTACCGCCCGTGATGGCATCGATACCGCCCGTGAGCTGGCGATTGCCATTGCGGGCGACCGTATCGTCGCAGTCGGCAAGCCCGATGACGTGATTGCCGTCGCTCCCGCCGCCACGCCGGTTATCGATTACGGCGAGCAGTTTGTTTGCCCCGGTTTCCACGATGCGCACCTGCATTTCTTCCATACTTCGGTCGGCTCCTCGCCCTACATGCTCATGGATATGGGTACGTCCGAGGCGGCATTGGTGCAGCATGCGCTCGAGTTTTCCCAAGGTCTGCCCGATGACGCCTGGGTCGTGACCCAGGGCTGGCGCGATTACCGCTGGGATCCGCCTGAGCACCCCACCAAGGCCTCCCTCGACGCCGCCTTCCCCGATCGCCCCTGCGTTATGTATTCGGGCGACGGGCACACGCTGTGGCTTAACAGCCGCGCGCTCGAAGCGCTTGGCGTCACGCGCGATAGTGAGCCTCCGGCGGGTGGCAGCTACGATAAGGATGCAAACGGCGAGCTCACGGGTATTGCCCACGAGGCGGCCGCCATGCAGCTGCTGCCGCGCTGTCTTGAGTGGTTGGGCGAGGACCGCATTGCGAGCGCTTACGCCGACCAGATGAAACGCATGGCTGAGCAGGGCATCACCTCGATTTGCGATATGTCACTCATGCCCATGCCGGGCTGCGACTTTATCCGCGACGACGTCTATGACAAGCTACAGGCAGCCGGCAAGCTGGGCATCCGTGCCCATCTATTCCCCACGCTGCTGGACGACCAATCGCGCCTGGAAGAGCTGCAGGCACGCTATGCCAACAACGCACTGCTCTCGGCGCCGGGCTTCAAACAGTTTTTCGACGGTGTGTCGAGTGAACACACGGCGTATCTCACCGAGCCCTACACCAATCCGCGTTTCCCTGGCGACCAGGGCCGCCTGACGGTTCCTGCCGAGCGTATGCGCAAACTGGTCCTTGCGGCGGCGGAGCGCGGCCATGCCGTGCGCATCCACGTCATCGGCGACGGCGCCATCCATGCCGCACTCGATATCTTTGAGGAGGCGGCAGAGCTCTACGGTCTGCCCCCGCACGGTCATAACACGCTTGAGCATCTGGAGAATTTGCTGCCCGAGGACATCGATCGTCTGCGCAAACTCAACGTCATTGCCTCGAGCCAGCCCTGCCATATCACACTCGACCCGGGTGGTCCGGAGCGCGACCTGGGCCTGGAACGCAGCCGCATCATGTGGCCGTTTGCGACCTATAAGCAGCGCGGCATCCGCCAAGCCTTCGGCACCGATAGCCCCATCACGGCCGTTACCAGCATGAACGTACTCTACACGGCTATCACGCGCCAAGACCCCAAAAGCCACTGGCCCGAGGGCGGCTGGTTGCCGAGCGAGCGCATCGATGCGGCAACGGCTCTGCGCAACTACACCCTGGGCAGCGCCTATGCAGCGGGCGACGAGCAAAACCTCGGCAGCCTGGAACCCGGCAAATACGCCGATCTGGTAGTCCTAGACCAAAACCCGCTCACCATCGACCCCCAAGAACTCCAAGCCACCAAGGTTCAGGCCACCTACCTGGCAGGCAACCTAATCTACGAGCGCTAAGTATTCATGTCTTACCGTTAAACGCGGCTCGGGCAGCTTATTTTGGGATGGCGCTCGAGCCGCGTTTGTTTGCCAATGGGGGTTCGTTAGGAGCGTTCCCGCCCTGCTTGATCTGGGCGCGGGGCGGAGGCGCCGCTTCCCCGCGCGCTCAATTTGGACAGCAGCAATGCTATCTCTAGGTGTTTTGCATACTTTCCATTACGAATTGCATAAAAAGGCTGGGATGTTCTTTCTGATCCTGATGTACCCCCGCCCGCGCCGTGCAAAAAACGGAGTATTCAGCACCGCATGCCCCGTCGGTGCCGCTGCGGTTGGGTAACGTTGCAGAGATTGACGTCATTTTGTGCTCCGGTGCGGCGCGAGGCATGCCTTTCTGTCCTGACGGGGTTTGCCTGTCGACCAAAATCGCCGGCCGAAGGCGTCCTTGGAACCAATATGGTGTGTCCGGCACGTATGCAGCCGTCCTAGTCTGCTGAATACTCCCAAAAATGCACGGTGCTCCCCAGGGGACCCGTGCGCGCAACGAAAACCATGCACATGTCGCTATCCGCATCGCCATTTTGCTGCACTGACTTTTCTGAATGCCGGGCCCGAATTAGTTAACCTGCCTCCCGTGTGGCTCCGGCGGGGCGGGGCATAAGGTTTATCGCGAGTTCCGCACGAGCCGAAGGCCACTTAATGTGGCCTTCGTGCGAGCAGGACTGCCCGAGCAGGAAACCTTATGCCCCGCCCCTCCGCAGCCACACGGGAGCCACTGCTAAGTTATCCCCCGGCATTCAGAAAATCTAAGTGCCAAAAAATAAGATTTTTTGACTCCGTGTTGTATAACCCGCCATTCGTGGGTACCATTCAACGCGTACGCAAACAAAAAGGGTTAATTCGCGTGGTATAACCGCGCGGCCCAAAAAGGAGGAGACAAGCATGTCGTCTTTGAAGCCGCTTGCAGATCGTGTTCTGGTCAAGCCCGACGAGGCCGAGCAGAAGACCGCTTCTGGTCTGTATATCGCCAGCAACGCTCAGGAGAAGCCGCAGCGCGGCACCATCGTTGCCGTTGGCGCCGGCAAGGTCAACGACAAGGGTGAGCGCATCCCCATGGACGTCAAGGTCGGTGACGTTGTCATCTACGGTAAGTTCGGTGGCAACGAGGTCAAGGTCGACGGCGAGAAGTATCTGCTGATGCGCGCCGACGACATCTACGCCGTCGTCGAGGCCTAGTCTCGCCAGAATCTCTGATTCGTCTTTGAACGCGATCGTCGCATAGGACTCGGAAGCGGCGACGCGAGTCACATTTCTTTTGGAGGATTACCTACCATGGCAAAGAACATTACGTTCAACACCGATGCCCGCGCTAAGCTCGCCAAGGGTGTCAACACTCTGGCCGACGCCGTTACCGTCACCATGGGCCCCAAGGGCCGCTACGTTGCGCTGCAGCGCACGTTTGGTGCCCCGACTATCACCAACGACGGCGTTTCCGTCGCCAAGGAGATTGAGCTCGAGGACAACATCGAGAACATGGGTGCCCAGCTGGTGAAGGAGGTCGCCACCAAGACCAACGACACCGTGGGTGACGGCACCACCACCGCAACCCTGCTCGCTCAGGCTATCGTCAACGACGGCCTGCGCAACGTCGCCGCTGGCGCCAACCCGCTGGCCATCCGTCGCGGCATCGACAAGGCCGTCAACGCCGCCGTCGCCGAGATGAAGAAGCAGGCCAAGCCGGTCGAGACCAAGGAGCAGATTGCTTCCGTCGGTACCATCTCAGCCGGTGACCCCGAGGTCGGCGAGAAGATCGCCGAGGCTATGGAGGTCGTGGGCAAGGACGGTGTCATCACCGTCGAGGATTCCCAGACGTTCGACATCACCATCGACACCGTCGAGGGCATGCAGTTCGACAAGGGCTACGTCTCCGCTTACTTCGTCACGGACAACGACCGCATGGAGGCCGTGATGAAGGATCCGTACATCCTCATCACCGACCAGAAGATCTCTAGCGTCCAGGACATCATGCCTGTTCTCGAGGCTGTTCAGCGCGCTGGCCGTGGCCTGCTCATCATCGCTGAGGACATCGATGGCGAGGCTCTGCCTACTCTGGTCCTCAACAAGATCCGTGGCGCCCTCAACGTCTGCGCCGTCAAGGCTCCGGGCTACGGCGATCGCCGCAAGCGCATCCTCGAGGACATCGCCGTCCTCACCGGTGGCCAGGCAGCTCTCGACGAGCTGGGCGTGAAGGTCGCTGACATCACCGCCGATATGCTCGGTACCGCTAAGTCCGTCACCATCTCCAAGGACAACACCGTCGTCGTCGGCGGCGCTGGCTCCAAGGAGGCCATCGACGCCCGCATCGCTCAGATCAAGGGCGAGATGGAGAACACCACCTCTGACTTCGACCGTGAGAAGCTCCAGGAGCGCCTGGCCAAGCTCTCCGGTGGCGTTGCCGTCATCAAGGTCGGCGCTGCTACCGAGTCCGAGCTCAAGGAGATTAAGCATCGCGTCGAGGACGCTCTGCAGGCTACCCGCGCTGCTGTCGAGGAGGGCATTGTCGCCGGTGGCGGCGTCGCCTTCATGGACGCTGCTCCTGCGCTCGACGCTGTCGAGATTGATGACCCCGAGGAGAAGATCGGCGTCGACATCGTCAAGAAGGCCCTGACCGCTCCGGTCGCCACCATCGCCAAGAACGCTGGCTTTGAGGGCGCTGTCGTGGTCGACAAGGTTGCCGAGCTGCCCGCTGGCCAGGGTCTCAACTCCGCCAACGGCGAGTGGGGCGACATGATCGAGATGGGCGTCCTCGACCCCGTTAAGGTCAGCCGCGTCACCCTGCAGAACGCTGCTTCTGTCGCCAGCCTGATCCTCATCACCGAGGCTACCGTCTCCGATGTGCCCAAGAACACTCAGCTTGAGGACGCTATCGCTGCTGCCACCGCTGGTCAGCAGGGCGGCGGTATGTACTAAGGCCGACAAGGTCTAGAACTCCCACCGGGAATCCGGGGGCGGGACGGGGGTGTCTCCCCAGAACGTCCTCGGACATGCAAAGAGGCTCCGCATCGCGCTTCGCGCTGCGGAGCCTCTTTGCGTCCTGCGGAATATTCCGGAGAGAAACCCCGTCCCGCCCCCGGATTCCCTGCGTTTACGGCCTTGAGGTCGGCGGGCGGAGAAGGACGTGGTTGATGGGGATACGTGCCCCCTTCGCTGTTTCGCGCTTTGCGCGAAAGGCGCGTTACTTTGGGATGGGTGGGGAACGTGGTTGTTGCGGCAACTGATCCCCGCCACAAATTACCCTCGGCATACTTGCGCGAACGATTGCTCATGCTACACTTGCAATTGCTGTTTCAGGGCGGGGTGGAATTCCCCACTGGCGGTAAATCGGACGGTGCCAAAGGGGCGCCGTGGCGCAGGCGAGGTGCCTGCGGCCGGGCCGATGAGTCCGCGACCCGTGTGTGCGTTGGTTCGCATGCCGGCTGAACTGGTGAGATCCCAGTACCAACGGTTAGAGTCCGGATGAAAGAGGCAGGTGATCTTATGTCTGAACAGTCGCAGCATATCCATTTTGAGAACACGAATAGGTGGAGCACCAAACAGCTCGTTACCATGGCGTTGATGTGCGCCTTGGGCGCGCTCTTTATGTATGTGCAGCTGCCCATCCTTCCTTCGGCGCCGTTTTTGACGTATGACCCGTCGCTGGTGCCGGCGATGGTGTGCGGATTTGCGTATGGCCCTGGCGCCGGTACTGCTGTTGCCGCTATGGCGATCGTCATCCATGCACTTACCACGGGCGACTGGGTCGGTGCGCTTATGAACCTGGTGGCCACGCTGGGCTATATTCTGCCCGCGGCTATCGTCTACCAGAAGATGCACACCTACAAGGGTGCCGTGATTGGTCTGGTGCTTGGCGTTATTGCCGCTACGGCGCTGTCTATGGTTGCAAATCTGACCATTGGCGTGTGGTTCTGGTATGGCTCGGTCGACGTGATCCTGCCACTTATGATTCCTGCCGTGCTGCCGTTCAACCTTATCAAGACCGTCCTTAACTCGGTGTTGACGCTGGCGGTGTACAAGGCGGTCTCTAATCTCATCACGCCCAAGAAGGACCAGGTCAAAGGCCGCGCATGATTGAGTGTCGGGGCGTTTCCTTTAGCTATGACGGTGCCGTACCGGCACTCGACGGCGTCGATCTGAACATCGAAGACGGGGAGTTTTTCTGCATTCTTGGTGGCAACGGGTCGGGCAAGTCGACGTTTGCCAAGCATCTGAACGCGCTGCTGCAGCCCGATGCGGGCACGGTGCGCGTTAACGGGATGGATGCGTCCGACCCCGAGCTGGTCTACGACATTCGTTCGACCGCGGGCATGGTGTTTCAGAATCCCGATGATCAGCTCGTGGCGACGCTTGTCGAGGACGATGTTGCCTTTGGCCCCGAAAACCTTGGGGTCGAATCGGCCCAGATTGCGCAGCGTGTGCGCGAGGTGCTGAAGGCCGTGGGCCTGGTGGGCTTTGAGCGCCACGAGACCCACGCGCTCTCGGGCGGCCAAAAGCAGCGTGTGGCGCTTGCTGGCGTGCTTGCCATGGAGCCGCGCGTGCTCATTTTGGACGAGGCATCCTCGATGCTCGATCCGCGTGGACGCAAGGGCCTCATGAAGGCTTGCCGCGCGTTGCACGATCGCGGCATGACCATCGTGATGATTACGCACTTTATGGAAGAGGCCGCCGAGGCCGATCGTGTCGCGGTATTTCGGGCGGGGCGCGTTGCCATGCTCGGTACGCCCGAGGAGATTCTGACGCGGGCAGATGAGCTCGCGGAGCTCAACCTGGATATGCCGGCGTCGTGCTGCTTGGGCACGGCGCTTCGTGCGAAGGGCGTGCCCGTTCATGCGCAGGTGCGCGAGGCGGATATGGTCGCCGAGATTGCGCAGACATATGCCGACCGGAGTGGGGAAGACGCCGCGGGGCGGCCTTCTGCATCCGATTCTCGTGTGCTCGACAACGCCTCCTCTGCAACCGATGGGACAGCCGTGTCGGAGCCCGTCATCGAGATTTCGCACCTCTCGCATAGTTACTCGCTGAGTACCCGCGAGCGCCGTCGATGGCGCAAGCGCTCGGCCACTGCGGGCAAATCGAATAAACAGGCTCTCTGGGGAAACGACCCCAGCAGCCCGTGGGCGCTGCGCGATGTATCTCTGACGGTGCGTCGCGGCGAGTTCCTGGGCTTAGCAGGTCATACCGGTTCGGGTAAGTCGACGCTGGTCCAGCATCTCAACGGTTTGATTCGCCCCCAGGAGGGATTCGTTCGCGCGCTGGGGCTCGATCTGTCAAACAAGAAAGACGCCGCCGCGGTTAAGGCCAAGGTCGGCGTGGTGTTTCAATATCCCGAGCGTCAGCTGTTTGCCGAAACCGTGACGCAGGACGTGGCGTTTGGCCCGCACAACCTTGGCTTGCCGCAAGATGAAGTCGACCGTCGCGTCGAGTCGTCGCTCTCGCGCGTGGGCCTCGACCTTTCCACGGTCGGCGACAAGAGTCCCTTTGAGCTTTCGGGCGGTCAGCAACGGCGTGTGGCATTCGCCGGTGTGCTCGCCATGGAGCCCGAAGTCCTGGTGCTCGATGAACCCATGGCGGGGCTCGATCCGGCTGCGCGCAGGGATTTCCTTGAGCTTATCGATCGACTTCACCGCGATGGCCTGACCGTTGTCATGGTTTCGCATAGTATGGACGACCTGGCCAACTGCTGCGACCGCATCGTCGTGATGAACGAAGGTGCGGTGTTTGCCGAGGGAACCCCCGCGCAGGTGTTTGCACATGCCGATGAGCTCAAGTCGATCGGCTTGGGCGTACCTGCTGCTCAGCGCATGGCGTTGGCGCTCGCGGAGGCGGGCGTGCCGCTGCGTTGCGGCGGGCTCTATACGGTTGGGTCGCTGGCCGACGAGCTGGCAGATTTGCTGATCGGTCGCTCAGACGGTCCTTCTAACGTCGCGGACATTGCTAAATCCAAGACGGTCGCGCGAGAGGAGGGCTGCTAATGGAGGCGTTTTCGTTTGGCAGCTACTATCCCGGCGATAGTGCAATCCACCGCCTGGACCCGCGAACCAAGTTGCTCTTGGGCTTTGTGTTTCTGATCACGACGCTCACGGTCAGTGGCTTCCGCGGACTGGCCCCTGTCGCAATTTTCGTCGTGCTGATCTATGCCGTGTCCCGGGTGCCGGCTCGTCGCGTTCTGTCGTCGATGGCGCCGCTGCTGGCAATCGTCGTCGTGGTCGCGGTGCTCAACTTGTTTACCGATCAGAGTGGGCGCATCCTGTGGCAGCTCGGCTTTCTGCAGATAAGCGAGGGCTCACTGCGTTCTGCCGCCTTTATGGCGTGTCGCCTGACCCTGATGATGGCCGGCATGAGCGCTATTACGCTCACCACACCGACGCTCGACCTCACCGCGGGCTTTGAGCGCCTGCTCGCGCCGTTTGCACGCGTGGGACTTCCCGCGCACGAGCTCGGCATGATTATGGGTATCGCGCTGCGCTTTATGCCGCAGTTTGCCACCGAGATGAAGCAGACGGCGGACGCGCAGGCAAGTCGCGGTGCTCGCGTGACGGGCGGTCCGCTCGGCGGCGTACGTATGCTTGCTAGCGTGGCGATTCCGCTGTTCACGGGCGTGTTTCGTCATGCTGAGACGCTCTCTGCTGCTATGGACGCGCGCTGCTATCACGGGGAGCAAGGGCGTACGCGCCTGCATACGCTTGCGTTTGGCCGCGGGGATGTGTTTGCTGCGGTGGCGGTAGCGCTGCTGCTCGTGTGCGTTGCCGTCATCAACCTTCAGATTGTTTAGGCGCGATTCGAGCGCAGGAAAGGGGTCCCTATGACCGACATCGAACGCACGGCTCAGCTTGAGCGCGCCTGCTCGTACCTCAGGCGCATTCCTGCGTGGTATCTGGCCACGACCGACGTGGCAGACGGGCATCAGCCACGCGTGAGGCCGTTCTCGTTTGCCATGGTCGATGACGGCAAGCTGTGGTTCTGCACGTCGCGCGATAAGGACGTGTGGGCGGAGCTCACCGCGAATCCCAAGTTTGAGGTTTCGGGCTGGAAGCCGGGGGAGTGCTGGATCGTGCTGACCGGAGAGGCCGCGCTTGAGGACGACGCCGTCGTGAGTGATAAGGTGCGCGAGGCCGGTTTTAAGCACATGGTTGGCATTGGCGAGGAACACGAGAGCGCCAATGACGGTCGCCTCGCGTTCTTCTCGGTCCGCAACATTGCCGCCCGTTTCTGCGATATCGACGGCAGCGAGGAACAGCTCGAGCTCTAATTCGCACAAATGGACTAGTGCCAGGAGGATGCATGGACGGATTGAATACGGTGCTGGAGTATCTGACGTCGGTGCCGGCATGGTATCTGGCGACGAGCGTGGACGGGCAGCCGCATGTTCGTCCGTTTTCGTTTGCTCAGATTCAGGACGGCAAGCTGTGGTTTGTGACGGCGCGCACCAAAGACGTGTGGCAGGAGCTGCTGCAAAACCAGCGCTTTGAGGCAACGAGTTGGTGGCCGGGCCACGGCTGGCTCATCTTGCGCGGGCGTGCCGGCCTGGATGACCAGGCGGCGGGCGATATGCGTGAGGCCGGATGGAAGCATCTAGAGCGCCTGGGCGAGCAATATGAGGGGCCGAACGACCCCACGCTCGTCTTCTTTAGCGTGGAGGAACCCGAGGCCTTTATCTGCAACCATGACGAATGGGTGCCGGTCGAGCTCTAAACGAGCTCTTCAACCAACCTCGACAATTCAAATTCTCGCATGTAGCGGGCCCCACATTGCAACGTCACCGTAAGGCGCACCGAGCAATGTGGGGCCCGCATTTATTTGTCAATTCCTTCGAGCGAATGTGTCGGGAATGTTTCAATGCATGAATATGCAAAAGATTTGCGTATATATGCATCTTTTGGTGCTAAAGTTTCAACCCACTTCATAACGACGGCTGCGGGATGCGCATCAGTGCATAACTGCAGACAAGGAGTTTGATATGTCTTTAAAGGTTGGAATTGTCGGTGCGGCTGGATATGCCGGCGCCGAGCTTATTCGCCTCGTCCTCGGTCATCCTGAGTTTGAACTTGTTGCCATTACGTCCAACGCCGATGCCGGCCAGTCGCTGTCTGCGGTCTACCCGAGCTTTGCCGGCGTAAGCGACCTTGTCTTCACGACGCATGATGCTCCCGAGCTCAAGAGCTGCGATGCGGTTTTTCTTGCCGTGCCGCACACGGCTGCCATGGCACAGGTGCCCGCGCTGCTTGCATCGGGCGTCTCCTGCTTTGATCTTTCGGCCGACTACCGTCTGAACGACGCGTCCATCTTTGAGACATGGTATGCCGCCGAGCACACGAGCCCCGAGCTGCTCAAGACCCGCGCCTTTGGTCTGCCCGAGCTGTTCTGCCAGGATTTGGAAACCGCTGCATCCGACCACGCCGACGGCAAGCCCGTGCTGGTCGCCTGCGCCGGTTGCTATCCCACCGCAACGAGCCTTGCCGCCGCGCCTGCCGTGCGCGCCGGCTGGGTTGCCCAGAGCGGCCCCGTGATCGTCGATGCCATCAGCGGTGTGACGGGCGCTGGCAAGTCCTGTAACGCCCGCACGCATTTTTGCAGTGCCGACGAAAACCTGGAGGCGTATGGCGTGGGCAAGCATCGCCATACGCCCGAGATCGAGCAGATTTTGGGTCTGACCGATCGCGTCGTCTTTACCCCGCACCTGGCACCGCTCAAGCGCGGTCTGCTTTCCACGGTGACGATGCCGCTCGCTCAACAGGCTCTCGATACTCTGGCTCTTGAGGACGTCGTCGACTACTACAAGCAGTTCTATGCCGGTCGCACCTTCGTGCGCGTGCTCGATGCCGGCCAGCAGCCCAAGACGGCTTCGGTCGTCGGCACCAACGCCGCCCAGATCGGCCTTGCACTCAACAAGCGCGCGGGCGTGCTGGTGGCGACGGGCGCCATCGACAATCTGTGCAAGGGCGCTGCGGGCCAGGCGGTCCAGTGCGCCAACATCGTCTTTGGTTTTGACGAGCGACGAGGCTTGCCCACAGTGGCGTGCCCGGTGTAGCACATTCGATTGTTAACGATTTGGTAGTCGGGCATCGAGTGGGGCGCCACTTTTAAGCTGGTCTCATGATTGCGACTGGCATGGCGCACCAACCGATGCCCGTTTTTTGTTTGACATAAGGAGTCATAAAGACGATGAATACCGAGCTATTTGACATTAAGATTCGTGCCGTAGAGGGTGGCGTTACGGCGGCGGCCGGCTTTAAGGCGGCAGGTATCCATGCCGGATTCCGCAAGAATCCCGAGCGTCTGGATTATGCGCTCGTCGTGCCCGATGAGCCTTGCCCCGGTGCCGGTGTGTTTACCACCAACCGCTTTTGCGCGGCGCCCGTGCAGGTGAGCCGTGCCAATCTGGGCGGCGCCGACAAGGGCTACGGTATCATCGCCGGCGTTTCGGTTAACTCTGGCAATGCCAACGCCGCCACGGGTGAGACCGGCCTTGCCTGCGCGCGTGAGACTTGCGACATCGCCTCGCAGGTTATCGGCTGCGAGCCCCAGCAGATCCTGGTCGCCTCCACGGGCGTGATTGGCCAGATTCTGCCGATCGACACGTTCGAAACCGCCATTCCTGCTGCCTACGAGGCGCTCTCCGCCCACGGTGGCGCCGATGCGGCCCGCGCCATCATGACGACCGATACGCATTCCAAGGAATATGCCGTGTCCTACGTCAGCGATGCCGATGGCCATGCGGGCAATGTCTATACGGTGGGCGGCATGTGCAAGGGCTCGGGCATGATTATGCCCAACATGGCCACCATGATCGCGATCATCACCACCGATGCTCCCGTCGAGCCTGCGGCGCTTCATGCCCTGCTGCTCTCGACCGTCAAGCAGACCTTTAACAAGGTAACGGTCGATTCCGACACCTCGACGAACGACACCTGCATCATGCTTGCCTCCGGTGCCGCTGCCGCAGATGCCGAGTCTATCGTCGAGGGCTCCGATGCTTTTGACGAGTTGGCATTTGCCGTGCACGAGGTGTGCGAGAGCCTGGCGCGCAATATTGCCGCCGATGGTGAGGGCGCATCTAAGCTTGTTACAGTCAACGTTACCGGCGCCGTGAACGACGAGGAGGCCGATATCGCCGCCCGTGCCGTTGCCAACTCGCCGCTCGTTAAGACCTGCATCGCCGGCCACGACTGCAACTGGGGTCGCGTTGCTATGGCGCTTGGCAAGTGCGGCGTGAAGTTTAATCAGGAAGACGTTTCCATCGACATGATGGGCATGCCTGTCTGTCGCGACGGTCTGACTGTTCCCTTTGACGAGGACGAGGCTCTACGACGTTTTGAGGCGCCCGAGATCGTGATCTCGGCCGACCTGGGCGCAGGCGACGCGGCAACGACCGTGTGGACCTGCGACCTCACGCATGAGTACATCTCCATCAACGGCGACTACCGTTCCTAGATTCCAGGCACGCTGTGCATCTTGCCGCGATTGCAGACAGCGGAGCACGGCGCGATAGCGATACGAAAGACGAGGCAGATTATGAAATTCGCACGCGATTGTCGTTCGAGCGAATCCAACGAAGCAACCGCGCAGCTGCTGTTCGAAGCGCTGCCGTGGATTAAGAACCTGACCGGCAAGACGGTTGTTATCAAATATGGCGGAGCCGCCATGGTCGACGAGCAGCTGCGCCGCGACGTGATGAGCGACATCGTGCTGCTCAAGATCATCGGCATGCGCCCTGTTATCGTGCACGGTGGCGGCAAGGCCATCAACGAGGCGCTTAGCCACTACGACATCCCCGTCGAGTTTAAGAACGGCCAGCGCGTGACCACGCCGGCGACCATGGATATCGTGCGCGAGGTGCTGGGCGGCAAGGTTAACCAGGAGCTGGTTGCTGCCATCAACCACCACGGCAACCTGGCCGTGGGCGTGTCGGGCAGCGATGCCGGCACGCTCATCGCCGAGCCGCTCGACCCCGAACTTGGCCGCGTGGGCAAAGTGACGCACGTCAACACCGACTATATCGAGCACCTGCTCGATAGCGAGTACATCCCCGTCATCGCTACCGTCGCGGCGGGGGAGGACGGCGGTTTCTTCAACATCAACGCCGATACCGCCGCCGGTGCCGTTGCGGCGGCGCTGCATGCGCATAAGGCGATCTTTTTGACCGACGTCGATGGCCTGTACAAGGACTTTAGCGACAAGGACTCGCTTATCTCCAACCTAACGCTCGACGAGGTTAACGAAATGCTCTACGGCGGCGAGGTCGATAAGGGCATGATTCCCAAGCTGCGTGCGGCCGTCGATGCGCTTACCGGCGGCGTATTTCGTGCCCACATCATTAACGGTACTACGCCGCATTCGCTGCTCCTGGAGCTACTGACCGATGCCGGCGTCGGCACCGTGATCCATTCCACTGAGACGGCCTACGAGTTCGATACGCATCCGCATCCGCTTTCGACGTTTGCTGCGCGTCTGACCGAGAACCTTGACGAGGTCGAGAAGCTTCAGACGGTCTAGCTGACCCGCAGCCGCCCCATTCCTGCACCCATAGCCCCGCGCCGTCTGGCGCCCAACGAAAGGCATCCCATGTCACTTGCAGCTCAGCAATCGCTTGAATCCCATTACGTTATGCATACCTTTGGCCGCTCTCCGGTCGAGTTTGTCGAGGGTCACGGCATGAAGCTCACCGGCGACGATGGCCGTGAGTACCTCGACTTTCTTGCCGGCATTGGCGTGTGCAGCCTAGGTCATGGCGACCCGGCTGTGCTCTCGGCGCTCGAGGCACAGACCAAAAAGCTCATGCATGTCTCCAATTACTTCTACATCGAGCAGCGCGGACAGGTCGCGGCGCTGCTGTCCAAGCTTGCTAACGACGACGTAGATGGTGCGCGCGTGCTTGCCGATGCCATTGTCGCCGGCGATGAGACCACGGCAGCTGCTCTTGGTGCCCCGGCTGCGGATGAGCAGGTTTGGGAGACCTTCTTTGCCAACTCCGGCGCCGAGGCCAACGAGGGCTCGATGAAGCTCGCGCGCCTGTACGCCAAGCGTGCCGGTAACGGCGGCAACACTATCGTGTGCATGCGCGGCGGCTTCCACGGCCGTACGCTCGAGACCATTGCCGCCACCATGCAGGATTGGCTGCAGGATAGTTTCCGCCCGCTGCCGGGTGGCTTTGTGGCCTGCACGCCCAACGATATCGATGAACTGCGTGCGATCTTTAAGCAGCTGGGGAGCGAAATTTGTGCCGTGATGCTCGAGCCGATTCAGGGCGAGAGTGGTGTGCACCCCATGACTGAGGAGTTTATGGCAGCGGCGCGCGACTTGGCGCACGAGGTGGGCGCCGTGCTTATCGTCGACGAGGTCCAGTGCGGCATCTTCCGCTCCGGCAAGCCGTTTGCATTCCAAACCTATGGCGTGGAACCCGACATCATGAGCCTTGCCAAGGGCATTGCTGATGGCGTGCCCATGGGTGCCGTCGTGGCAAAGAAGGAGATTGCCGACGTGTTTAAGCCGGGCGACCACGGCTCGACCTTTGGCGGTAGCTGCTTGGCCGTCGCGGCGTGTGCCGCGACGCTCTCCGCGCTCGTGCGCGGCGATTATGCCGACCACGCTGCCAAGGTAGGCGCCTATATGGAGGCAAAACTCGCCAAGTTACCGCATGTTACCGATGTGCGCGGTCGCGGCTTGATGCTCGGCTGCGACCTGGATGAGGCAGCGGGCGACGCGCATGATATTGTTGCCCGCGCGCTGGCCGCCGGTGCCGTGATTAACGCTACGGGTGCCCATACGCTGCGTTTCCTGCCGCCGCTCGTCTGCGAGGAATCCGACGTGGACAGTCTGATCGAGATCCTGTCGGGTGTCTTGGGCTAACGCGGTGCAATAACTCAATTTTGACCGGGTTCCGGACTGCGGACGTGCCATATGCGGCACGATTCGGCGGTCTGGAGCCCGTTTTGCCTTAGATTTGCTAAGGCAGGGAGACCTGCTGGTCAAAAAACATCAAATATGAGTACTGCTACCGATTTGGTAGCAGCAATTTTGGACTAATAAGGCCAGATAGCAAGTCGAAATGGCGATGAATGCACGATTTTGATCTAGCTGTTAGTCCTTATAATGGACATATGTTGCGTAACTTAAGCAAATACTATCTTTTTATATGTTGTAAGCAAGGTAGCAGTACTCATTTTTGCCATTTTTTGGCCACGACCTTTGTGACAGACGTGCTGGCGGGTTCGAATCCCTCTGCGATGGGCCAAAAAAGAAAGGCCCCCATAGCCGGGAGCCTATCAAATCAGTGGTGGGCGATGAGGAATGTCGCGCGCGGCTGACGCCGCCCGCTCTCGCTTCGGGCCTACGGCCCTCGCGTGCTGCGCTGGAAAACGCTTCGCGTTTCCTCAGCTCCGCACCCTTTCGGGTTCGAATCCCATGAAATAGGCCCAAACAAAAAAACGGTCCCCTTTCGAGGACCGTTTCCAAATCAGTGGTGGGCGATGAGGGATTCGAACCCCCAGCCTTGTGCGTGTAAAGCACCTGCGCTAACCGTTGCGCCAATCGCCCGTGCGGAGAGAGTATAGCAAAACAATCGCCTCATTCATCTCATATCCATTAAAGGTAACCGTCGCGTGTCGGCGCGGAGCTGATTCAGTTGAGATTGCCTGAACATTCCGCCCCTCTTTACGCCCTCGGGTATACTCAAAAGCTACTGATTCGATTTGATGCCCAGCAACAGCAGAGGGGATAGTATATGTGCGGTTTTGTCGGTTTTGTCGGTGGGACGGATAACCAATCCGAGGTGCTCACCAAGATGATGGACCGCATCGTCCATCGCGGTCCCGACATGGGCGGTCAGTTTATCGACGGCCGCGTTGCCCTCGGCTTCCGCCGCTTGTCGATCCTCGACCTGACCGAGGCCGGCGCTCAGCCCATGGCCAATGAGGACGGCAGCGTCGTTATCGTCTTCAACGGCGAGATCTACAACTTCCAAGAACTCCGTTCCGAGCTCGAGGCCAAGGGCTACCAGTTCCACTGCGGCGCCGACACCGAGAGCCTCCTGCACGGCTACGAGGAGTGGGGCGAGGCAGTACTCGATCGCTTGCGCGGTATGTACGCCTTCGTCATCTGGGACAAGAAGAAGAACAAGCTTTTTGGCGCCCGCGATATCTTTGGCATCAAGCCGCTCTACTACTATCCCATGGCCGATGCGGGCGACGGCGCTCCGGGTGTGCTCTTTGGTTCCGAGATCAAGAGCTTCCTGGACTACCCGCACTTCCACAAGGCGGTCAACAAAAAGGCCCTGCGTCCGTACATGACGCTGCAGTATTCGGCAACCGAGGAGACCTTCTTCGAGGGTGTCTACAAGCTGCCGCCGGCGCATTACTTTACCGTAGACATCCCGACCGGCAAGATGAGCATCGAGCGCTATTGGGATTGCGATTACTCTGCCGTCGAGAAGCCGTTCGAGGAGTACGTCGACGAGCTGGACGAGGTCGTGCACGAGAGCGTCGAGGCCCATCGCATCGCCGACGTCAAGGTCGCGTCGTTCCTCTCCGGCGGCGTCGACTCCAGCTACATCGCCGCTTGCCTCATGCCCGACAAGACCTTCTCGGTGGGCTTCGATTACAAGAATTTCAACGAGACTAACTACGCCAAGGAACTTTCTGACAAGCTCGGCGTCGAGAATGTCCGCAAGATGATTACCGCCGACGAGTTCTTCGGTGCGCTCGAGGACATCCAGTATCACATGGACGAGCCGCAGTCCAACCTGTCTTCCGTGCCGCTGTGGTTCTTGGCCGAGATGGCCCGCAAGGACGTCACCGTCGTGCTTTCGGGCGAAGGTGCCGACGAGCTCTTTGGCGGCTACGCCTACTACGAGGACACGGTCCCGGTCCGCAAGTACAAAAAGATGGTGCCGCTGCCCATCCGTCGCGCGCTCGGTAGCCTGGCGTTGCATATGCCGTACTTCAAGGGACATAACTTCCTGGTCAAGGGTGCCGAGATCCCCGAGAAGTCGTTCCTGGGACAGGCTCTGGTATGGCCGGAGCGCGAGGTCGACGACGTGCTCAAGCCCGAGTACAACACCGGCGATGGCGCCTTCGAGCTTGCCGCTCCCATCTATGCGCGCGTGAAGGGTCAGCCCGAGCTGGTCAAGAAGCAGTACCTGGACATGAACATGTGGCTTCCGGGCGACATCCTGCTTAAGGCCGACAAGATGTGCATGGCGCACTCGCTGGAGCTGCGCGTGCCCTTCCTGGACCGCAAGGTCATGGAGTTCGCCGAGCACATTCCCGACCGCTATCGCATCAACGAGAATGGCAACAAGCAGGTGCTCCGCCACGCCGCCAACAAGTCGCTGCCCGACGAGTGGGCAACCCGTCCCAAGGTGGGCTTCCCGGTGCCGATCGTCTACTGGCTGCGCGAGCAAAAGTGGTACGACTACGTCAAGGAGTACTTCACCGCGCCGTGGGCAAGCGAGTTCTTCGATACCGACGAGCTCATGCACCTGCTCGACTTGCACTTTGCGGGCAAGGGCGATTTCCAGCGCAAGATCTATACGCCGCTTGTGTTCCTGGTGTGGTACAAGCGCTTCTTTATCGACGAGGACCAGCCTTCTGTTCAAGCTGCCTAGCCTCGGCTTACGAACGCCTGCGCGTAACGGCTCCTCCGGGAGCCGTTTTTGCGCGGGTGCGTTTCGGTTACTATGAAAACCGTCCCTGCCAAATGGCTGAGAAAGGTGAAAGATGCACCATTCGGATTCCGCAACCGTGACCACGGTCGATACGCTCGCCAAGTTACTCGATGTGTGCGGCGAGCTACGCGCGTCGGAGCAGGTTGACGAGCGCGCCGTGACCGGCTGCTCGTTTGATTCGCGTGCGGTCTCGGCGGGTGACGTGTTCTTTTGCAAGGGCGCTGCCTTTAAGCCTGCGTTTTTGAGTATGGCGCTCGATGGGGGTGCCGTCGCATTTGTGTGCGAAGAGTCGCTGGTCGAGTCTCTGGAGCCGCTGGCGCAGGAGAGCGGCGCTGCGATGCTGGTTGTTGATAGCGTTCGCACGGCCATGGCCCTGTTGCCGCCGGAGGTCTACGACCGTCCCGACCACGACGTCAAGATCGTGGGCATCACCGGTACCAAGGGAAAGACCACGGCCGCTTTTATGCTTCAGTCCATCATCAAGGCAGCGGGCGAATCCTGCGGCATGATCGGCTCGGTGAGTACCGACGATGGCATCGAGTGCTACGAGAGCACCAATACTACGCCCGAGGCCCCCGAGGTCTGGCGCCATATCGCCAACTGCCGTGAGTCCGGTCGCCAGTCCATGGTCATGGAGGTCTCGAGCCAGGCGCTCAAGTACCAACGCGTCGAGAATCTGCCGTTTGACGTGGCGTGCTTCCTCAACATCGGCCGTGACCACATCTCGCCGATCGAACACCCCACGTTTGAGGATTATTTTGAGAGCAAACTCAGGATCTTTGACCAGGCAAAGACCGCCGTGGTGAATCTGGGCACCGAAGAGGTTGACCGTGTGCTGGAGGCAGCGTCGACGGCCGAGCGCTTGGTGACCGTTGGCGTCGAGCATCCCGAGGCAAGCCTGTGGGCGAGCGATGTGCGCATGGTCGGCTTTAGCATCGAGTTCAACTTGCATGGCCTGTGTGCCGACGAGTCCGAGGCGGGGGAGAAGATCCTGCTGGGTATCGCGGGAGACTTTAACGTGGAGAACGCGCTGGTCGCTATCGCCGCTGCGCACGAGATCGGCATCGGTATCGATGCCATCAAGAAGGGCCTCTCCAAGCTTCGTGTGCCGGGCCGCATGGAGGTCGTGGAGTCGAAGGACGGCTGCGTGATCTGCGTCGTTGACTATGCGCACAACCAGCTTTCGTTCCGTTCGCTTTTCTCGTCGGTCAAGCGCGCGTTTCCCACTAGCCCAGTCATTGCAGTGTTTGGCGCTGCCGGCGGCAAGGCGCAGGAGCGCCGCGAGCAGCTTCCGCGCGAGGCCGCACCATATTCCGACCTGATGATTTTTGCCAACGAGGACCCGGCTCACGAGGACCCGATGAAGGTCTGTCGCGAGCTTGCCGAACATGTTCCCGACGATACGCCGAACAAGATCATCCTCGATCGCGAAGCCGCTGTGCATGCGGCGTTCAAGGCGGCGCGCGAGGAGTACGTCAACCCCAATGCTCCCACCATTGTCTTGCTGCTGGCAAAGGGTGACGAGGAGCTCATGCACGTGGGCGACGAGTTCGTGCCCATCGAGAGCGACCTTTCGTTGGCCAATCGCCTGATCGATGTTGCCCAGTTTGACTAATGAACCATGATGGCGGCGGCGCCCTGAGTGCGCTGTCGCCATAAGCGTGTTCCCTCAATCAAAACATGCCGTCCAAGTCCAAACCCTTCTACGTAAACGGAGTAACCATGTCCCACAACACCCTGCCGACCGTCGCCGAGCTTTCGGGCGAGATGCGCGAGCGCTTGGCCAAGGTTAAGTACGTCTTTACCGACCTGGATGCTACGATGCTCGCACCCGGCTCGTGCGTGCTGCGCGACAACGACGGCAACCCCTCGACCAAACTCGTCGAGGCCGTCGTGGCACTTGCCCGCGCTGGTATTCAGGTGGTTCCCACCTCGGGCCGCAACCGCACCATGATCCACGAGGATGCGCGCGTGCTCGGCCTCAACTCCTACATTGGTGAGATGGGCGGCCTGGTCATGTACGACCTCAAAGCCAACGATTGGGAGTATCTGACCGGCGACATGCCCTACGACCCCTCTTGCGGTCTCACGCCGCACCAGGTGATCGAGCAGACCGGCGTGTGCGAGAAGATCCTCGCCCGCTGGCCGCACAAGATCGAGTATCACAACGACATGTCGACCGGCTACAAGTACCGCGAGGTCACCGTCGGCATGCGCGGTGACATTCCCGATGACGAGGCGCAGGCCATTCTCGACGAGGCCGGCTGCGGCCTGGTGTGGGCCTGTAACGGTCACCTGACGCATCTGTCCAAGCCGACGACGCTCGAGCTCGATCGCGTCGAGGACGGTCGCGCCTTCAACATCAACCCCGCGGGCCTCAACAAAGGCGTCGCCATTGCGCGCTTCTGCGAGCACCTAGGGATCGAGCGCGAGGAGACGCTCGCGCTCGGTGACTCCGAGTCCGACTTCTACATGGCCGATCACGTGGGCACGTTCTGCCTGGTCGAGAATGGCCTGACGAGCGCCGGTGCGCCCGAGTTCTTGGCTGCTTGCGAGAACGCTTTCGTTACGCGCGGCAAAATTGTCGACGGTTGGGCGGCGACGGCAGAGCTGCTGGTCGCGGCGCGTTCGTAGCGCGGCGTCGCCGCACTTGGACATGTCTTTTCGAGAGAGACTGGTGAGGTAATGTCCGATATCGAGAATCCGACAGGCGACACGCGCCCGATTGGCGTGTTCGATTCTGGTTTGGGTGGTCTGACGGTTGCGCGCGCCATCGCGACGGCGCTGCCGCATGAGTCCGTCTACTACTTCGGCGACACCAAACGCTGCCCCTACGGCACGCGCACCGAGGATGAGGTGCGCTCGTTTGCGTTGCAGGCGGGCCGTTGGCTGTCGAAGCACGACGTCAAGATTATGGTTATCGCCTGCAACACGGCGACAGCTGCGGCCTTGCGTCTGGCCCAGCAGGTGCTCGACGTTCCCGTGATCGGCGTGATCGCGCCGGGTGCCCGTGCGGCAATCAACAGCACCCGTTCGCGTCGCGTGGGCGTGCTCGCCACCAACCTCACCATTCGCTCGGGCGCCTACACGCGCGCCATCCAGGACCTGGATGCCGGCGTGGACGTGTACGGCTGCCCTGCTTCGAGCTTTGTCGAGGTCGTCGAGCATGAGCTCGCGTCGGGTGCGCACCTGCAGGAGCAGTGGCTCGAGAACGAGGACATCTTCGATACGCCTGCCGTGCGTGCGCTGGTGGGTACCACGGTTGAGCCGCTGCGCGACCACGGTATCGATACCGTGGTGCTCGGCTGTACGCATTTTCCGCTGTTGGTGGGACCTATCCGCCATGCGCTGGGGCCTGGGGTGCGCGTCGTGAGTTCCGCCGAGGAGACCACGCGCGAACTGACCGATATTCTCACGCGCCGCGAACAGCTGGCGGGCGACGCCGCCGAGCCGCAGCATCGTTTTGCCACGACGGCCGATAACATTGCCGAGTTTGCGGTGGCGGGCAGCTTTATCTTTGGTCAGCCGCTCAAGAGCATTGAGCATATCGATATCGATGAGCTGAAATAGATGTAAGGCCGCCGCTAAAGCCTTCGCCACACCTTTTGCCGAAAGGATTTTTCTATGGAGTACATGCAGGTCAACCGCGCCAACGGTCGCGCCGCCAACGAGTTACGTCCCGTTAAGCTCACCCGTGGCGTCATGAAGCACGCCCACGGTTCGTGCCTGGCCGAGTTTGGCGATACGCGCGTGCTGTGTGCCGCCACTATCGAGGAGGGCGTGCCGGGCTGGCGAAAGGGAGCTAAGGCCGGCTGGGTGACCGCGGAATACGCCATGCTGCCGGCGTCGACCGGCAAGCGCTGCAAGCGCGAGCACGCCAACCGCAAGGGCCGCTCCATGGAGATTGAGCGCCTCATTGGCCGCAGCCTGCGTACCGTCGTCAACATGAAGGCGCTCGGCGAGTACACCGTTACCGTCGACTGCGACGTGATCCAGGCCGATGGCGGTACGCGTACGGCGAGCATTACCGGCGCCTGGATGGCGCTGCACGACGCCCTCGCCATGTGGGTCGAGGCGGGCAAAATCGAGCGCATCCCGCTTACCGGCCAGGTGGCTGCCATCTCCATGGGCGTCGTCGACGGCAATACGCTGCTTGACCTCGATTATTCCGAGGACAGCCATGCCGAGGTCGACATGAACCTCGTCGCCACCGACACCGGCGAGATGATCGAGCTCCAGGGCACCGGCGAGCAGGCGCCCTTTGACCGTAAGCGCCTCAACGCCCTGCTCGACCTGGGCGACAAAGGCATCGCCGAGCTCATCGAGCTCCAGCGCCAGGCCCTCGCCTAGCCTACCAAAAAGTGACAGGTTTATTTTGGCAGATTTTATCTGGGAAAACGTCGAAGTATAAGACTGCCGTTGATTGAGAGGGGAGAGGCGGAGGCCCTCGTCGCCCTCGGCGCGGCATTGCTATAGAGACAAGGAGACCACTCATGGCACTTGAGAAGATCGACATCGACACCCTCGATCCGGCGGCGACCATTGTCGTGGCAACGGGCAACGCCCATAAGCTCACCGAGATCGAGGCCATTTTGGGCAAGGTCATGCCCGAGGTTCGCTTTGTGGCGCTCGGCCAGCTGGGCGATTTTGAGGACCCCGAGGAAAACGGCACGACGTTTTTGGAGAACGCCATCATCAAGGCGCAGACTGCCGTCGAGGAGACGGGCCTTATGGCCATCGCCGACGATTCTGGCTTGGTCGTCGACGCGCTGGACGGTGAGCCTGGTGTGTATAGCGCGCGCTACGCGGGCGTTCACGGCGACGATGCCGCCAACAATGCCAAGCTGCTCGTGAATCTGGAGGGCGTGGCCGACGAGGGCCGCACTGCACGCTTTATGAGCGTCGTCGTGCTCATCGACACGGACGGTTTGGTCACCTATGGCGAGGGCGCCTGCGAGGGCGTTATCGCGCACGAGGGCCGCGGCGATCACGGCTTTGGCTACGACCCGCTGTTCCTGCCGGTCGATACGCCGGGCAAGACTATGGCCGAGCTCACGGCGGACGAGAAGAACGCCATCAGCCATCGATTCCATGCGCTCGAGCATCTGTCCGCCAAGCTGACGGGCGAGGAGTAGGCCGTGCGTGCGGTGGTGCAGCGCGTGCTCAACGCCGGCGTGACGGTCGACGGCGAGTGCGTGGGCAAAATTGGGCGCGGCTATCTGGTACTGCTGGGCGTGGGCCACGGCGACACGCGCGCCGAGGCCGATAAGCTGTGGGGCAAGCTCCGGGGCTTGCGCATTAACGAGGACGAGAACGGCAAGACCAACCTGGCGCTTGCCGATGTCGACGGCGAGGTTCTCGTGGTGTCGCAGTTCACGCTGTTTGCCGATTGCCGTCACGGCCGCCGCCCATCGTTTACCGATGCAGGCGCCCCCGATGTCGCCAACGAGCTCTACGAGTACTTCCTGACGCTCGTTCGCCAAGATGTCGAACACGTGGCGCACGGCATCTTTGGCGCCGATATGAAAGTCGACTTGGTCAACGACGGTCCGTTCACCATCGTCCTCGATACCGACAATCTGTAAGTAGCCAAATTAGCTAGGTTGATTTCCGATCCCAACCGAACACATTGAGCTGACGGCACGCTCCCGCAGTTAACCGAACGCCCCCGAGGTCCT
>CAKUON010000016.1 GCA_934668875.1 uncultured Collinsella sp. | reverse complement strand
CCGGCTTCGGCCGCCTGCCGGCGTCCTCGCCCGCTCGCTACAAACGCTTCGCGTTTGCTTAACGCTCGCGCCCTGCATAGAGTTCGATTCTCCGCGGTTTGGGGGGATCCGTCGGTGCGGGGCATGACCGGCTGAAACCCCATCGGCATCGCATCGATATTGGGCCGGGGCGTTGCGCGGAGAATCCGCGTATTTGCTTCGCAAATACGCACCGGCTTCGGCCGCCTGCCGGCGTCCTCGCCCGCTCGCTACAAACGCTTCGCGTTTGCTTAACGCTCGCGCCCTGCACAGAGTTCGATTCTCCGCGGTATCTATAGGTAATAAAAAGGCAGGTAGATACGGATATCTACCTGCCTATAACTTTTGGTGGAGGCGCGGAGAATCGAACTCCGGTCCACGAAAGCCCCCTGATTGGCATCTCCAAGCTCAGTCGCTGGTTTAGTCTCGGACGCTTTGCGCGCAGCGACACGCTCGCGGCGTCCTAACCGGTTCGGTCTTAGCCTGCACCATACCGATTACGTGCGCAGGAGCATTCCCCTAAAATGACGTCGCACCGGTGTCGGGGAAATCACCGGGTTGACGCGCCGCTATAAACTAAGCAGCGAGAGCCATAGGCTCAAAAGAAGAGTTGTTGTCAATTCAATTTGACGGTACCCCTGTTTAACGAGGCGAGGAGACCTCGGCTTGCTTCCTCTCTCAGAGCTATCGTGTCGAAACCAGTCGCCCCCGAATGTCGGGAAAGTCTGGATGGCATTGGGCACGCAAGCACCCAACAACCGTCGACTTTTCAAGGAACGCGCGAGGCGAGCCCCGCTTGTGGAGTGTTATCTTACCACGTTCTGAAAGCGGACAACTGTTCTATGCACGAGCTGTGAAGACCATAATGTGCGCACGACTTCGCATTTTTGTTACCGAACACGTCACGTATATTTTCGTCGAGCAAAATTGACCCGTCGAAAGGACCGTTATGGATACCAAAGAACAGCTCGTCAATGCCCTTGTTGGCTTGGGCGCTACTATTACCGAAGCTATGGATGTCATCGAGGGCTTTGTCCCCTGCGGACATCCCGCCCTCACGGTGTCGAATGCCCTCGTCGCGCTGGACACCGAAGACGATGCGGCCCTCGCCCAGCAGCTCGAGACCGTCGAGGGCTTTATCGACCACGTGAGTGAGAACCGCGGCGTGACCGCCTACCACAGCATCGAGGTCGAGCTCGCGGGCCCCAAAGCTGATCTGCTCGCAGCAATCCGCGAGGTAGGCGCCCTTATGCAGACCGCAGGCGTCAAGAACACCCAGGTCAACGAGTGGGTCTACCGCAGTCTTGCCGCCCTCGACAGCTCCGAAGAAAAGGCAGCCGAGCAGCTCGCAGAAAGTCCCGCCATTAAGGCCGAGCTTTTGTAAATAGCACACGCGGGTCCCTTGGCGCATCGTCGTCCAAGAGGCCCGCAAGCAGTTCGTGTCAACCGATAGCCGCGCCGCCGCGTTCGGCCAAGGCCAAAATCGGCATCATTTGGCGCGGGGTCTTTGCTGCAAGATCGGCATGTTCGAGCAGTTTGCGATCGTTGGTCACCAAGTAATCGACCTGCGCGCGCTTGCACGCGGCGAGCACCAAGTTGTCCTCGTAATCGCGATGGAGCGCTAAGTATTTGTCAGCCAGCCAAAGGTCCGACGCATCTGCACCCACAACCGTGGCGTTTTCGGTCATGTTCCGAACAAACGCCAGCGCCGCATCGCCAATCGCGCTGGCAGAAGCCTCGTCGAGCGCTCCCCCGCTGGCAAGAACGCTACGCTTCAGCTCGTGTTGGACAACGTACAGCACGTCCTTGGCGATATGCACCGGAAAGAACAGCAATGCCCCCGTCTCCGTCGCCTGTCCAATAAACGCACGCGCGGCAAGCGACTCGGCATGATCAGCGCAAAACGAATCAACCCATACGTTGGCGTCCACCATTATTTTGAGGGGAGCCCCGCTCACAGGATCATCCCCTTTTGGCGATAGTGCTCGTCCATGGTTTCGGAATAGATTGCGTCCCAATCGCGGGCATCGGATGCAGGCGACGCATCGATACCCAAGTCCGCGTAAAGCTGATCCGCCGCCGCCCAGGAAGCAGCAAACGGCGAATCTAACACGGCACCCCGCTGTCGGTCGTTAACGGCCTCGAGGATTTCCTCGCACGAACCGCCGCCCTGCGCAACCTTGGCCACGACCTTTTTGATGAGTTCGGGCAGCGTTCCGCCCGAAAGCCGCAGCGCCTCCTCGGCGCGTTCTTTAACCGAGCGATCCACGCGAACATTTACCTGCGCCATGCTGCCAGCAACACTCATATCGATCACGCTCCTCTCGCCTGCTATCATTGCTAGCATCACTATATAGGGCTGATAGCACACGGTCAAACGCAAAAAAGCCCGCGCCCGGACGACGGCAATGCCGCCCGGGCGCGGGCCATAAACTCAAGCAAAAATGCTAGCGCAGATATGCTTTCGCGTTGCCCAGGCTGTACGCAATCGTCGAGCCGTTGTGCAGGAGCGACGACGTCTGCGGCGTAATCGCGCCGGTAATGCCGAGCGCCAGCAGCGCCGAATTGGTAAGCATCACCTTGGAATACGAGCTCGTCAGACGGTCGATGAGTCCCTGGCTCATGCGACGCAGGCGAACAATCGCTGCGAGGTCCGTATCGGCCAGGATGATGTCGGCGACCTCTTTGGCGATGTCGCTTCCGCCGCCCATCGCCAGGCCCACGTCGGCCAAGCCAAGCGCCGGCGAATCGTTGACGCCGTCGCCCACCATGGCGACACGGCGCCCCTCGCGCTTAATCTTCTCCACATAGGCGTACTTGTCCTCGGGCAGCAGCTCGGCCTTAAACTCGTCGACGCCCGCCTCGCGCGCGATGCGCTCTGCCGTGCGCTCGGAGTCGCCCGTAAGCATGACGACGTGTTTGACGCCCAGCGCGTGCAGGTCGGCAATGGCCTCGCGCACCCCAGGTTTGAGCGGGTCCTCGATGCCGAGCACGCCCACGACCGTGCCATCGACCGCCAGGTAGAGCGGCGACAGGCCCTGCATCTGGGACTCGATGCGCTCCTTGATGTCGGACTCGAGCTGCGCGCCCTCATCCTCAAATACAAAGTGTGCCGAGCCGATAATCGCTCGACGTCCCTCAATGGACGAGGCAATGCCGTGCGCCACGATGTACTCGACGGCGGCATGACGCTCGCGATGCTCGAGCCCGCGCTCGCCCGCGGCGTTGACGACGGCGCGCGCCACCGGATGCGGAAAATGCTCCTCCAGACAGGCGGAAAGGCGCAGGACCTCGTCCTCGCTCCAGCCGTCGGTTGTCAGCACACAGGCCAGGCGCGGCTGGGCCTCGGTCAGCGTGCCGGTCTTGTCAAAGACGATGGTGTCGGCCTTGGCAAACGACTCAAAGTACTTGGCGCCCTTAACCATGACGCCCATCTTGGCGGCGTCGCTCATGGCGGTCATAACGGCGACGGAACCCGTGAGCTTGAGCGCGCACGAGTAGTCGACCATCAGCGCCGCAGAGGTCTTGATGAGGCTGCGCGTAGTGAGCGCGACTAGGCCCGCGAGCAGGAAGTTCCACGGGACGATCTTGTTGGCGAGGTCCTCCATGTGCGACTGGCCCTCGGATTTAAGCGAGTCGGCCGTCTGCACGAGCGAGACGATCGATCGCAGTTTGGTCTGGGCCGTGTTGGCGCGCACGCGCACCAAGATGCTGCCGTCTTCGACGACGGTGCCGGCAAACACGTCGTCGCCCACGCTGCGCTCGACGGCCAGCGGCTCGCCGGTCAGGGTCGCCTGGTTGACCATGGCGCTTCCCTGCTCGACTACGCCGTCGATGCAGATGGACATACCGGTGCGCACGGCGACCAGGTCGCCGGGCTCAAGCTCGGTGGCGGCGACGCTCACCTCGGTGTCACCGACAACCTTTTGCGCCTTGTCGGGCACGTCGAGCAGCGAGTTAATGAGCTCGTTTTCGCTCATGGCGCGCGTGTAGTCCTCGAGCAGCTCACCCACGTTGAGTAGAAACATCGTCTGGCCCGCGGTGTCGACGTCGCGCTTGACGAACGAGATGCCGATGGCCGACGCGTCGAGCACGGGAACGGTCAGGCGCGGCTGCGCGAGCTCGCGGAGAGCGGCGCGCAAAAAGGCCATGTAGCCGGCAACGACAAAGACGGCACGCAGCGGCGTGGGCAAAAACCAACGGCGCGCGTAGTGGACGCCGACAAGCGTCGCCAGATCCATGACAAGCTTGTGCTTGCGCGGCTCGAGCTGCATCACGTAACCCGACTTGGCGTCGGCGATGGCCTGGGCATCGAGCGCGCCGACGGCGGCCAGCACGGCATCGCGGCGCGGCTCGTCGTATGCGAGCGCCATCTGCCCGATGCGTCCGTAGACGCGCACCTTGCGCACGCCGTCGATTTCGCCGCTGAGCTTTAGAAGCGCATCGAGATCGCTCTCTGGCACAGGACCCGCCAACTGGAGGCGGGTCCTGCCGGGGATCTCGCTGATAATCGAGAATCTCATAGTTTGTGCCTGGGAGCGCTACTCGGCCGCGTTGTCCGCGTCAGCCTCGCTCTGGGTGATGTAGGCAGCCTCGGCAACCATGTCATCGACATTGGCCTTGGCCTGCTCGACCATGTCCTGGTAGCAGTTCTTGACGCGCATACCGCACGCGATGCCCTGCACGCAGGCGTTCTTAACCGGAGCGCTGGTGAGCAGCTTGATGCCGGCCGTGCCAAGCAGAAAACCGCCACCGACAAGCAGGGTGTTGAACGTGGACTTCTTCATGATGTCTCTCCCTTTTCCGCAACAACTGCGGCACGGTGCCTTAGCACCCGAGTTGATAAGTTTGCTCGAGCACACTTTTGGAAAAGAGTTTAGTTTATCTAACAAATCAGGTCAACAACGGTTAACTTTTTGGAAACTATAGGGCTCCGAGCGCCTAGTTTTCGGCAATCCGTTCGCCATGGTGCAATTCCATGGCGCAAGAGAAGCGCTCTCCCCCACCCCCTACAAATTGAGGTTTAATACTTTTCCCGAGAAGTGAACGAGTGAAATCAGACCCCCGAAGCATCCGCATTTTTCGGCAGCAAAACCGCAGGAAAAACTCGACAAAACCGCAGGAAACAACCTCCAAAATGTGTCGATGCTTCGTGGGTCCAAATAAGGTCGTTCACTTCTAGGAAAAGTATTAGACAACGATCCGCACTGCCCCGCAGCATGACAAAGGGACTGTCCCTTTGTCATGCTGCGAGCGCTTTCTTGATAAGAGGGACGGATCGGTCGGCCAAATACAGCGGAATATTGAGCACCCCATCGTCAAGCCTCAGGTTCTTAAGGGAGTAACGGACTCTCAACGGGGTCGTCTCCGCATGTTTGTCGGCATAGTATTTCAGACTCTTGGAATGAATGACCTCCCCCGATTTGACCTCAACGGGAACAATATTGTTTCCGACTTGAATCAAAAAATCGACCTCATGCTTTGGTTTCTCGTTAGTCCAATAGCGCGGAGCGGCATCCAGCTGCGGAAGCAACGCCTGAAGCACGTAGTTCTCGGCAAACGATCCTTTGAACTCAGAAAAAATCGCGTCCGAGATGGCGAATGCCGATGCATCGAGCCTTGCCATACGGCGCAACAAGCCAACATCAAGGCAGTAGACCTTAAAGGCCTTGAGATCATCGTAGGCCGAGAGCGGTATTCCGCCGCCGGTATTAAGTCGCGCCGACGTGATCAGACCGGCATCGGCGAGCCATTCCAGAGCGTCCTCATATTCGCGGGCACGAGCCCCCTCGCGAACCGCACCCCAAACAAACTTTTTATTCTCGCGCGCCAGCTGCGTTGGAATTGAGTTCCAAATTTGCGAAAGCTTAGCGAACTGTGCACGACCACCGTGCTTGGCAAAATCACGCTCATAGGAATCCAAGAGGTCGGATAACACTTTATCAACCTGAGCAATGTCACCCGTTTCGACCCACCGACCAAGAGCTTCCGGCATGCCACCGCATGCAAAATAGCGGCGAAGGTGCTCGACGAGTCTGACATGAAAGAAATCCGGTACCGCCTCGATCTGATCCAGACCGCCAAGATACGCATCATAGTTTGAGGCGCCTTCGGCCTTTAAAAACTCAGAAAAGCTCATGGGGTGCATCTCCATGAACTCGACCTTTCCCACCGGAAAGGCACTCGTCTCGCGGGACAAGCGAACACCCAGCAAAGACCCTGCGCACGCAACGTGATATTCGGGGGCCTCATCGCAAAAATACTTGAGAGCACCAACTGCAGAGGGGCAGTCCTGGATCTCGTCAACAATAAGCAGCGTCTCGCCAGGATCGATGGGCTGGCCAAACGCCAAGGATAGATTTGAAATAATGCGCCGCGGATCACGCGTGCCCTCGAAAAACTGCGCATATTCGCTTTGAACCCCGGGAGATGGCTCCTCCAGCGTCAGGTATACGCAGTTGCGATACGAGGCGCGGCCGAACTCCTTGAGCGCCCACGTCTTTCCAACCTGACGCGCTCCTTTAAGGATGAGCGGCTTACGATACTCCGTCGCCTTCCAAGCATTAAGCTTGGCGATGATATCCCGCTGCATGACCGACCTCCCGCAAAAAACTTCCGTAAATGTGAGATTTCTCACATTTTACCCTGGGTAAAACGTGATATTTATCACATTTACGGAAGTTTTAGGGCAGTTTTGTTACATTTTCATCATATACAATGAAGTGTGACAGAGGGACTGTCACTTTGTCACATTCTTACAGCTGCCAGGTTGCTGCTTCCTTTTGCAGCGCGACCATACGGGCGAATTCTCCGCCTGCCGCCTTGAGTTGCGCCGGGGCGCCCTGCTCGGCGACTACGCCATCTTTGAGCACGACGATCTTGTCGGCATTTTCTACCGTACGCATGCGGTGGGCGATCACGATGACCGTTTTGCCGGCGAGCAGGCGAGAAAGCGCTTGCTGCACCACGGTTTCGTTCTCCACGTCCAAGCTCGCCGTCGCCTCGTCCAGCAGCACGATCGGCGCATCCTTAAGCAGCGCACGGGCGATGGAGATGCGCTGACGCTCACCGCCGGAAAGCTTGGAGCCGTTCTCGCCAATCATGGTGTCATAGCCCTGCGGCATGCGACTTACGAACTCGTCGCAGTTGGCGGCACGCGCGGCCGCGAGGACTTCCTCGTCGGTGGCATCGCGACGGCCCAGGCGGATGTTGCCCATCACCGTGTCGTCAAAGAGCAGCACGTCCTGGAACACAATGGCGTAGTCGCGCAGCAGTACCTCGGGGTCCACGCCCGCAACATCCACGCCACCCACGGTAACCTTGCCCGCGGTGGCATCCCAAAAGCGCGCGGCCAGTCGGCTCACCGTAGACTTGCCAGAGCCCGAAGGACCGACCAGTGCCGTGACCTCGCCTTCCTTAGCGGTAAAACTCACATCGGTAAGAACTTTCTCGCCGGCGCGGCCGTCCTCGCCCGCACCATAACCAAATGCCACGTGATCGAACACCACGTCGTGGCCCGCAGGCTCAAACTTCTCGTCACCCTGCGCCACGGACTCCTCCATGATGGAACGCATGCGCTTGGCGGAGGACTCAGCGGCGAACAGCTCGGAGACGAGCATGAGGGCCTGGTCGAACGGCGCGTAGATGCGGCTCACCATGAGCAGGAAGGCGAACATCACCATGAAGTCGACCTGGCCGGCGGCGACCATCGCGGCGCCCGTTACCAGCGTGGAAGCGATCCCCAGACGCAAAATGACAAAGGCGGAGTTGACCAAAAGCCCGTTAACGAGTTCTCCCTTAGTGGTCTCGCGCTCCTCGGCATCAATCACGGCGTTGAGGCCCTCAAGATAATGCGTCTCCTGATTGGTCGCGCGAATCTCGCGCACGCAGTCGAGCGTCTCCTGAATCGCCTCGGTGACCTTGACCTTCTCGGCGCGCACGCGGTCGAACACCGGGGTCATGGGCCCGCGTGTCAGATACAGCACGGCAAAGGCCACGGGCACGCTCCAAAACGCCGCAATCGCCAGCTGCCAGCAAAAGAACAGCGACGCCACGAACACGATGGCGCTTGCGATGATGGCGCCCCAGAGTTCTCCCAGCACATGACTGTAGGCATGCTCCATAGTCTGAACGTCGCCCATGATGGTTTCGGTTAGATCGGCCAGATCACGACGGCCGAAAAACGACAACGGCAGTTTGCGCAAGCGCTCGGCAATCCCCATGCGCTGCTTGCCGCACTCCTCGTAAAAGATGCAGTACGTGTAGTAGTACTGTTGCCAGTTAGAGGCAAAGAGCATCACGAAAAAGACCAGGAGGCCGCCCACAATTGGCAGGGCATCCGGCAGGTCGGCCCCATTGGCGAGATGCTCGACAAAGCCGGCCATGACCAGGAACAAAAAGCTCATGCCGGCCATGGTGATGAGATTGGTGAGTGTGGTCCAGAATATGCCGCGCTTTACGCCGGCGATACCTTTGTCGGACAGGAAATACTTCTTTTGGAATGAGGCGAACATTTAAGCCTCGCCTCCCTTCGCGGCGGCAACATCTGCGGTCGCGGCAGTGATCTTCCAGCTCGCGGCCTGCTCATACTCGGCCCACATCTTGGCGTACAGGCCATGCCGACTCAGCAGCTCGGCATGGGTGCCCGACTCCCGCACGCCGCCCTGGTTGAGCACCACAATTTGGTCGGCGCCCACCACGGTCGAAAGTCGATGCGCGATCATAATGACGGTGCGGCCCGCCGCCAGCTTGCTAAAGGCGCGCTGGATGAGCGCCTCGTTCTCGGGATCGGCAAACGCCGTGGCCTCGTCGAGCACCACGATGGGCGCGTCCTTGAGGATGGCACGGGCAAGCGCCACGCGCTGCACCTCGCCGCCCGAAAGATATGCCCCGCCAGCACCGAGCATGGTATTGATACCCTGCGGGAGCTTGGCCACGATATCGTCGCACTGGGCCGCGGAGAGGGCCGCACGCACTTCGTCATCAGTGGCCGTAGGCTTGGAGGCACGCACGTTGTCGGCAAGCGTCTGGCGGAACAGCTGGTTGGTCTGGAACACAAAGGCAACCTGGTCCATGAGCTCGTGAGGATCCATGTCTCGGACGTCCACACCGCCTACGAGCACTCGACCCGAGGAAACATCCCAAAAACGAGGAATCAGGCTTGCGCAGGTTGACTTGCCGCCACCCGAGGGACCCACAAGCGCAAGGGTGCTACCAGCGGAAACGCTGAAACTGACATGGCTAACGGCAGGTGCCTCGGCACCCTCGTGCGTAAAGCTCACGTCATCAAAGCGTACATCACTGCCAACAGGATGCTTGGGATGAGCGGGCACGGGAAGCTGCTGGGACTCCATAATGCTGCGGATGCGGGCCAGCGAATCGGCGCTCATCTGAGATGCCTCGCTCACAAACATAAGCTTGGTCATAGCCGTCGGCACCACGGCCGAAAAGATCGCGTAAAAGGTGAAGTTGGTCAAAAAGTGCGGGAAGTCTGTCTCGCCCGGCGCCAGCAGCAGTGCCACAGGCAAAAAGAACGCCACGAGGCCGTTTAACGCCGTAAGGTTGAGCACCTGCGGGCCGCGGCAGAACGTACCCGAATAGTCTTGCGCCAGGCGCGCGTACTCGGCAATCGCATCGTGGAAAGCCTTAAAAGAGTAGACCGTCTGCTGGAATACCTTGACCACGGGAATGCCGCGCACGTATTCGGTGCCGGTCTTGTTCATCTTGACCAGCGCACCCATGTAGGCCTTCATGAACTCGGCGCCCTTGCCGCTCATCATGGTGGCCATGGCGCCAAACGAAATGACGACCGAGATGAGGCACGCAGCACCCAAACGCCAATCGAGAGCAAAAAGCAACACGAGCAGGCCCACGACCATGGCGGCGGCGCCCGCGGTATCGGGCAGCATGTGCGCGAGCAGCGTCTCGGTAGAGGCGGCACACCCGTCTACGATACGACGCAACTCGCCGGTGGCATGCGTGTCAAAGTAGCCAAGCGACAGCTTAAGCAGGTGCTCGCTCGTAGTCTTGCGAATATTGGACGCGCAGCGAAACGCGGACAGGTGCGTGCACATGAGTCCCACGAAATAGACCACGATGCTTGCCAGGGCAAAACCAACCGCCCACCAGCCATACATCGCGATGTTGCTGGCTTCGCTCCAGTTAGGTGCCACGGCGATCAAATCGCGCGCGACAAGCCAGATGCACACGTACGGGCCAAAGCTCAGCAGCTGCGAGAGCGCCGAAAGCACCATGCCCAAATACGTTAGGAATTTGCGGTTACCGGCATACGCGAGCAGCTCGCCGATACCGCCACCTTCCTTTTTTGATCCCTTTGCCATGAGATTCCTTTCTAACGGCTTGAGAGTTAACCGTAATGAACTTATCATTGATGTGTTAGCCATGGCTCACAATCAAGCCAGGCGTGGACGTTTCTGCAAAGGAAAGGGACGCTTTTGCAAATACGGCGGGCAGCGACCGACATAACCGAGCTCTACGCACCGCAGTTTGAGCAGTTTGGCCTGGAGCTTACCGGCAAGGGCGCCGTTTTTACCGGCGAGGTGGCAAACGACCGGGCGCACGGCCGCGCATGGATCATGCCCCTCTCCCCCAGCTGCATCGTCATGGAGCATTTCATTACTCCGACCCGCGACATGCACCTAGTCGAGTACACGCCCGAGCCGTATGCCTGCGTGAGCGAGATCAGTGCGTCCACGCTCGCATGCATGCCCGAGGCCGGCATAACGCCTGCGAACCTTAAGCCGCTGCGCGGACCGTGGCCGAACAATGCGATTTGCAGTTTTATTCAAGATAACTGCGGCGAGGAGCTGAGCCCGCTGTTTGCAGGGCAGCTCTACCACTCGCGCTCGGTGCTCTTTTTGCCCGGCTATTTTGACGAGTTGGAGAGCCGCTATCCGAGCGAGTTCGCGGGAGTCTTCGAGGCGTTTGCCGAGCCGTGGCACGAAGAGGCGACGTCCGCCATCTGCCACACGCTGCGCCGGATTAACGAGGAACGCGCCCGTACCGTAGGCGGACATATCTATATGCAGGGCATTGTGGAAGCCATGGTCGCCGAGCTCGCCTGTTCGCGCGCGGCCCACAAGCTGGCGCGGCAGGCGGCAGACACGCGTGCCAGCGTGACTATTGCCGAGGAAGCGACGAGCCTTGTAGAACGCTCGCTCGATAAGGGCAGACATGTGGGTATCAACGAGGTGGCCGAGGGGCTCTACACAAGCCGCTCCAAGCTGTGCGCCACCTTTAAAGCCCAAACTGGCGAGTCCCTGGGCGCCTACATTCGCAGACGCCGTATAGAGCGAGCACAGGACCTTTTGACCGATAGCTCGCTCACGATAGCGCAGGTTGCAGAGCGTCTAGGCTACCCTCAGCAGGCCGCCTTCGCCCAAGCCTTCAAGCAACACACCGGCACCACCCCCACCACCTGGCGCTCCCAACATATATAAAGAATGAGGGCGCCAACGGCGCCCTCATTCACCAAATTCAATTCAGCCTACCTGACCCGAACGGCCGAGTCGTCACGGAACCGAGGGGCCGGGCGCAGGGCCTTGTCTCTCAATGAGTTCCGCACGAACAGGAGGCGCCAGTGGCGCCTCCGTCGTGAGTCAGGACTGTCCGAAATTGAGAGGCAAGGCCCTGCGCCCGGCCCCTCGGTTCCCGTTTACGAGAGCGACGTTCTCAGCAACTCGTTGAAGAGCTTCGGGTTGCCCTTGCCGCGGCTTGCCTTCATGCACTGGCCTACCAAAAAGCCGATGACCTTCTGGTTGCCGTCACGATACTGCTGTGCCTGATCGGCACAGTTAGCCAGCACCTCGTCCACGATCGGCTGCAGCGCGCCGGCATCGCTCACCTGACGCATACCGCGCTCGTCGACGATCTTGTTGGGGTCGTCGCCGGTCTGGGCCATGGCCTCAAAGACCTCGTGCGCCTGGTTGGAGCTGATGGCGTCGGTCGCCAGCAGCTTAGCCAGCGCTGCTACCTGAGCCGGCGCGATACCGGACTCGGCGAGCGACACGCCCGCACCCTTAAGGTAGGCGATCATCTCGTTCACCAGCAGGTTTGCGACCGTCTGGGCCTCCTTGCCGGCCATACCGGCAGCGGCGGCCTCAAAGAAGTCGGCAAACTCCGGGTCGCCAGCGATCTGCTCGGCGTCGGCCGCCTTAATGCCAAAGTCGGCCTCAAAACGGGCGCACTTAGCATCGGGCAGCTCGGGAATCTCGCCACGGCAGCGGTCGATAAACTCGTCGTCCAGATCGAACGGCGCCAGATCGGGATCGGGGAACAGACGATAGTCGTCTGCCGTTTCCTTCACACGCATGACCACGGTGCGCTTGCGGCTGGGCTCCCAGTGGCGGGTCTCCTGGTAGATGATGCCGCCCTCCTCGAGCACCTCGGCCTGGCGGCAGATCTCGTAGGCAAGACCGTCGTGCAGGCTCTTAAACGAGTTGAGGTTCTTGAGCTCGGTCTTGGTTCCCAGCTTGGTCTCGCCGCGGCGACGCAGCGACACGTTGCCGTCACAGCGCATGGAGCCCTTCTCCATGGAGCAGTCGGAAATGCCCAGCGTCACAAAGATGCGGCGGAGCTTCTCCATAAACAGGCGCGCCTCCTCGGGCGTGCGCAGGTCGGGCTCGGTGACGAGCTCGATCAGCGGCGTGCCGCAGCGGTTGTAGTCGACGAGCGACTCGGCCGCGGCGGTAATGCGGCCCTCGGCACCGCCCACGTGCACCATTTTGGCGGCGTCTTCCTCCATGTGGATGCGCAGGATGCGGATGGGCACCGTGTAGGAGCCGTCCTCGCGGCGCTCGGGCATCTGCAGGTTGGACGCATCGTAGCTGGCCAGGTGGCCGGCGCGCTGGTTGCCCTCGCACATGGTCGACGACATGGACGTGGACAGGCCCTCGGCGTTGGCCGAAGCGCTCGCCAGGCTCTTGGCCTCGGCCTCACCAAACGCGCAGTCGGGGCGCTCGGCGGCACCGCGACCGGTCACATCCAGGTCCAGGTGGCCGTACATGGCAAAGGCGACCGGACCCTGCGTGGTCTGGAAGTTCTTGGCCATGTCGGGATAGAAATAGTGCTTGCGGTAGAACATCGAGTGGCGCTGAATCTCGCAGTTGGTGGCGAGACCTGCCTTGACGATGCTCTCGATGGCGCGCTTGTTGGGCACCGGCAGGGCGCCGGGCAGGCCCAGGCACACCGGGCACACGTTGGCGTTAGGCTCGTCATCGTGGCTGAGCTTGCAGTTGCAGAACATCTTGGTGTCGAGTGCGGTGAGCTCAGTGTGGATCTCCAGGCCGATCACGGCCTCCCAATCCTGCAGGACCTCGGAAAGCTCCTTCATTACAGCTCGCCTCCCTTCCCGGCAAAATCGGGCGCGACGGAAAGCGCCGGCGCACCCGTGGCGGCATCGGCAAAGCCGCGCTCCAGGGCGCGGGCAAACGTGAGCAGCTGACGGTCCTTAAAGGCAGGCCCCACCAGCTGGGCAGAAACGGGCAGCTTGCTGTCCTCGCCCAGGCCCAGCGGCACCGAGATGCCGCCGTTGCCGCAAATGTTGAGCGAAATGGTGTACAGGTCGGACAGGTACATCTGCGTGGGGTCGCTGATCTCGCCAAACTTAAAGGCCGTGCGCGGCGAGGCGGGCATCAGGATCGTGTCCACCTTGGCATACGCGGCATCGTAGTCCTGCGTGATGAGCGTGCGGGCCTTCTGCGCAGCGTAGTAGTACTTGTCGTACACGCCCGAGCTCAGCAGGTAGGCGCCGAGCATCTGACGGCGCTTGGCCTCGGCACCAAAGCCGTGGGCGCGCGAGAGCGAGCTCTGGTCGGACAGGTTGGCGCAGCCTTTCTCCTGGTAGCCGTAGCGAATGCCGTCGAAGCGGGCAAGGTTGGAGAACGCCTCGGCCGGGCCGATGACGTAGTAGGCGGCGATAGCGGCGTCCAGGTGCGGCAGGTCGACCTCGACCAGCTCGGCGCCCTGATTCTGCAGCTCCTGGGCGGCGCGCTGAACAGCGGCCTTGACCTCGGGCGTCAGGCCCTCGGCCTCCATAAACGCGGGGATGATGCCCACGCGCTTGCCCTCGATGCTGTCGTTGAGGTGCTCGGTAAAGTCGACGGCGCAGTCCTGGCTGGTGCAGTCGTACGGATCGTGGCCCGCGCCGGTAAGCGCGTTCATGGCCAGCGCGACGTCCTCGACCGTGCGGCCGAAGGGACCAACCTGGTCGAGCGACGAGCCAAAGGCCACCACGCCGTAACGGCTCACGGCGCCATACGTGGGCTTAAAGCCCACCACGCCGCACAGCGACGCCGGCTGGCGAATGGAGCCGCCGGTGTCCGAACCCAGCGAGAGCGCGACCTCGCCCGCGGCGACGGCGGCAGCGGAGCCGCCCGAGGAGCCACCGGGCACGCGCTCGGTATCCCAAGGGTTGTTGGTACGGTGGAACGCCGAGCTCTCGGTGGAGCTGCCAAAGGCAAACTCGTCCATGTTGGCCTTGCCCATGGGCAGGCAGCCGGCGTCGAGCATGCGCTGGACACAGGTGGCGGTGTAGACGCTCTGATAGTTCTCGAGCATGCGGGAAGCACAGGTGGTGCGCGTACCCACGAGGTTCATGTTGTCCTTGATGGCCAGCGGCACGCCCGCGAGCGGGGGCAGCGGCTTTCCGGCGGCACGGTCGGCATCCACGCGTGCGGCGGCCTCGAACGCGAGCTCGGGCGACACCTGCAGGAATGCCTGGACCCCGCCCTCGCGCGCCTCGATGGCGGCAAGGGAGGCATGGGCCACCTCGGTAGCGGTAAAGTCGCCGGCGGCAACGCCCGCGGCGATCTGGGCGGCGGTAAGGGAATCGAAGCTCTGCGCCATTACTCGCTCTCCCCCTCTCCCAAAATGGACGGCACGCGGAAGTAGCGGTCACGCGCGCTGCCGGCGTTTTCCAGCGCAACGTCGAGCGGCAGGTCGCGCTCGGGCTCGCGTAGGTCGTCGCCCATCACGTTGGACAGGCTTCCGATGGGATGGAACGTGGGCTCCACGTCGGGCAAATCATATTGCAAGACGGGCTCGAGCATCTGGACGGCGTCGTTCATGTAGGACGTCATCTGGGTGAGCTCGTCATCGGTCAGTGCGATCTTTGCGTACTCGGCGATGCCGCGCACGTCTTTCTCGCTGAGTGCCATAGGCGCTCCCTTCCGCATAACAGTTAAACCGCTCTAGTATACAGGGCAACGCCGGCTTGGAGCAGGCGCTTTACCCAAATGCAGCGAAAACGTAACGAGAGCGGCGGGACGGCAGGGCGCGGTTCGACGGTTCTGTAGCGAAAACCGTCCTGCCCACAACGAAAACCGTCCCAACATTTGACGTTTTTCGGCAAAATCGCGATTTTCGTCGAATGTTGGGACGGTTTGGAAGCCCGACCACCGCAAAGGTGCCTGTCCCCATTGTGGTGGTTCTGAACAATGGCTATGCCGAGGCCTTGGCCTTGCGGCGCTTGCGGATCGCGTGGATCACGATGTCCAGCAGCAACAGCACAATGGCAATAACCACGATGAGCACGGCGAACTCGCGCTTGCCCCAGTGGCGGCCGGCGAGCGACTTTTGCTTGTCGACGTCCTTCTTGTTGTACTTGGTACGCACGCAATGCACCAGCAGGCGATGGTCGTTCACGCCGTAGGGCGTGCAGGTAACGAGCGTCACCTTGTCGGCTCCGGGCTCAATGGTCAGCGACTCCATCTCCTCGGGCAGCACGACCTCGGAGTCGACCATCTTGTAGGCGAGCGTCTTGTTCATGGTGTGCAACAGCACCAGGTCGCCGGGCTCCAGCGAGTGGATGTCATCGAACATGCTCAGGTTGCGCATGCCCGAGTGCGCGGTGAGCACGCAATGCGTCGAGCTGCCGCCCACCGGTAGGCTCGTGCCCTCCAGGTGGCCGACGCCCGCCATAAGGACTTCCTCGCTCGTGCCGTGGTAGATGGGCATGCTTACGTCGATGGAGGGGATCTCGACCCAGCTCATCATGGGGTCGCGGTCGAAGATGAGCTGCTGATCGTAGGGCTCGATCTGGTCGGCGGGAAGCTCGGTGGCCTCGCCGGCAAGCTGCTCGTTATAGGAGCGCGCCTGCAGCAGGATGCGCTCGCGCTCCTCTTCCGAAAGCGCGTCCACGGTACTGGACACGGTGCTGATCTGGTTGAACACGCCCGAGGCCTCGAGCCGATCCAAGATCCACGGCCAGGTCATAAGGCCTACGCCAATAAGGATGATGACGATAGTGATGAGCCGGTCAGCCCAGCGCGGCAGCCGCTTGCGACGACGCTTAGGCTTTGGTTGAGGTTTGGGCTGGGGACTTGAGCCACCGTTGTCCACGGCGTTATCGCCCTTCATGTGTTTGGCGCCCTGCACCATCGCCGGTCACTCCTTTACAGCTCATGTTGTCTAAACAAATAATAGCCGATTCGCGAGCCCCGCGTGCCACCACTCGGACAATGGGGTCAGGCTGCATTGTCCGGTCAGGCATGGGCCCGTATTTGAGTTTTCAAAATATCTCGAATCAACTGAGCGATTCGGGATACAATAGCTACAGGAAACGACGCATCCCGCGTAAATGATCGAAAGCGCGGGCGACCAGTTTCCGGTGTTGTTAAATGCCCGGGCCTCTAACCCCGGGCATTCTTATTTGCGCTTGTTGCGGCGCAAATGCCTTCTACCGTCCGCACCGCGCGAGCGCCTACGGACCTTAAACCGAACCTCATACGAGTCTAGAAACGCGATGACGAACGTGCCCACCGCCGCGAGGGCGGCGAGCGCGTTAAGGAATTTCAGCATTTGGGGACCTCCGATCGAGTCGTCGGCCGCCCGCGCACGGGATGCGTCGCAAGGCCATTTTACTGCGAGCGTACGCTCTTACAGCTGGTAAACGCAATAATTGCAAACATCTGTTCGATATTCATACACTCGATCCTTTGGACAATGGAGCCTAGCTGCATTTTTCGGCGTATTTGCGTTTTCAAAATGTCCCGAATCGGCGGGGCGATTCGGGATAGAATGTCTGTAGAAAACGACGCATCCCGCGTAAGTGTTAAGGAGCGCGGGCGGCCTAGTTTTCTAACGTGTTAAACGGCCGGGCTGCAACCCCGGCCGTTCTTATTTGCGCTTGTTGCGGCGCAAATGCCTTCTACCGTCCGCACCGCGCGTGCGCCTACGGACCTTAAACCGAACCTCATACGAGTCAAAAACGCGATGACGGATGAGTCCGCATCGGACGGTGGAGGCTGCCTGTGTTGTCCAAAAAGAACGGGGCAAACTCCAGCGTGGAGTCTGCCCCGAAAAGAGAATGGCAAAGCTAGAACGTCGATGGACGAGAAAAGTGTCCGCAAGTCTCATGGCCATCACATCCCACCTGCCAAAGGGATGGGTGAGTGAGCGTTACTCCTGCTCGGACTCCTCAGCCTGCTTACGGCTGCGGATAAGGTGCGCCACGCCAATGCACAGCACCGCGCCACCAGCGATCCAAGTGAAGGTCACGCCGTTGAGACCGGTGAGCGGGAGGCCAACCTGCTTGGTATCGCCAACGGTGATGTTGAAGGTACCATCGGCATTCTTCTCCGATCCGTCCTTCTTCGTCAGCTTGTTGTCGCCAGAATTTCCGTCGGTGAGGCCAGGGATGACGTTGTCGTTCTGGCCCTTGTTATCAAGCCTTCCCTCAAGCTTTGTCAGCTTGTAGCCCTGGCCCTCCTCATCATTAATTGTCGGATCAATCGTAAATTCGAAAGACGAAACCGCGGTATAGCCCTTGGGGGCGTTTTTCTCGGTCACAGTATAGGTACCAGCATCAAGACCGGTAAGCTGAATGAGGCCCTTCTCGTTCGTCGTTAAAACAACCTCGTCATCACTCAACGTACCGTTCTTCGCGACGTATTTCACCCCCTTACTCTCATCACCTTTGGTCGTGATGGTAAATTGCGCGCCCTCGAGAGCTGCTTCGGTGCCCAAGTCAACCTTATTAATCTGAAGGCCGTAGGTATAGTCCACGACGGTGTCGGGCGCCGAGGTGCCAGTGCCTGCGACCATGGGGTTGTTAGAATACTCGAGCGTAACAGTATTGGGGTTGCCCTCCAGCTTGTTGACCCCTGCAATAACCGCCTTTGCGTTGAGCTTTGCCTCGTAGAAGACAACAATCTTGGTGTTGGCATCGATCGTAAGCTTTCCGCCATTTTCCGCGATGGCCGACTTCAGACCCTTTTCGCCCTTACTAAAATCGACTACCAGGTCACGACTGGAATCAGTGGGTTCAGTCACACTGTAGCTAGTCGAATCGATCTTGGTATATGCATCGCCGTTCAGCGCATAAACGCTAAGCGAGTCATCGACGTAGTCAAGACCCTTCTCCAGCGTATCCTTAAACTTATAGGAATAAGAGTCATAGCTGGCGTAGTTATCTGCAATCGTACCGGTTAGCTTATAGTTCACTACCTGACCGATCTGGGAGTCGGCAGCGTCCTTCCAATTGGCCTCGTCCTCCCCAGTAATGGCAACGCCCGTCACCTTGGAATCGTCGAGGACCTTTTTCTCAACCGTGGGGATGCTGGTCTTCTCATAAACGGTCACGGCACTACCACCCACGACTGCGAAGATGGGAGACGTGCCGGTGTTCTTCTTGTCAATACCCAGACTACTTTCGTTGGTCACAAACAGGTAGTAGCCGTTGCCATTCGCCGGATCAGGAGTCCAAGAATTACCAGTAGGGATGCTAGTCGCGGCAAGTTTCTCATTCTTTACGGCATTCGCAACTGCGTAGAGAACATTGTCAGTAGTAACTCGCGTTCCCTTATTCTTTCCGTCAGCCGAACCTGCAGTTGGATTTTCCGCATGCGCCATGAGGAAGTCGGCGACTTCCTGGGCCGTAGGGTTGTCACGCAGCTTATCCTCAGCCTTCAAGTTGTGATCATTCTCCCAGCTATTAATGGCATCAATCACCTTCGGGCCAACCGTTTCGCTTGCCCACGTAATGTTCTGAGCGGTCTTGCCGCCGTTTTCAACGTCGGTCACCGTAGCCTTGAAGATCTGGTACGCCTTGAACGTGGTGCCATCGTTTTTCTCGGCCTGACTAATGGTGATGCTGTCCGTCGCACCCTCAGCAAACGCCATCGTCACCGGGGCCATGACGCCACCGAAGCTCAGCGCTGCTGTGAGGCCGGCGGTTACTGCCAGGCGGGCGATGTTCTTGCTCATACTCATCTTCTTTTCCTCTGCTTTCTGCTTGAAGTCCATTTGATCTAAAACCATCTGTCTGTGTCTAAGCATCTGCTTGGTTATGTCTCGCCCCGCTCTCTGTGGGGCCATTGGCTACTCTGCATGGTTGCCGCCTCCCCGCTTGATCAGGAGCGCGACCACGAGGATTGCGGCTCCAGCGACCGCTGCGGCGGCCGCGGCGTACATTGCCATATCGCCTGTCGAGGGCATAAAGCCTCCGGTGATAGTGCTAGGGGGCGTGCCGGTGGGCGTGTTGATGAGCGACGCCTCCAGGCTGCCCGTCGACCCGTCCGCGCTGTCGGCACGCAGGGGCGACTCGGCGGTGATGGTGAGCTTGGGCTTGGCGGCGGCCACCTGGTCAACATCCAGGCCCTCGGCCTTGACCGTCACGGAGCGCGTGCCCTCAAAGGCGGTGTAGCCCTTGGGTGCCTTGAGCTCGCGGACCTCCAGCTTGCCCGAGTCCACGCCCGAGACGGTCACGCGGCCGTCCTCGCCCGTGGTGACGGTAGCCTTGCCCTCCGCATCCCACGTGCCATCGGCCGCGAGCGTGCGACCGCGGTCGTCGGTGATGCTCAGGACCGCCCCGGGCAGCGGCTTGTCGCCGTCGCTGCCGCGCTTGGTGAGCGCGAGATCCCAGGTGTAGGCCGTCGCGTCATCGCTCGGCGTGCGGGTGAAGCCGGCGTCGCCGGACTGGTCGGCGAAGGGAGAGCGCGGGTAGCGCAGGTAGACCTCGTTGGGGTTGCCCTTGGCGATGCCGTGGTTGCAGCCGCTGCTGAGCGGCGCGTCGTACACGGCGACCACGCGGGCGCCCGCGGTGAAGGCGTCGGCCCCGCCGAGCGCGGCGATCAGGTCGCCGGTGCGCACGGTGAAGGTCTTGCCGTCGGCCGCTACCTTGGTGGCACACTGGGCCGTGATGTCGGTCCAGCCCTTCGCGGGCTCGGTGCCGGCGCGCCCGTCCTTGCCGGTTGAGACGGCGTCGAAGTTGCCGTCCGCGCCCGCCGCCACGTACACGCGCATGCTCGCTGCGACCCCGGAGGGGTCGAGCCCCGCGCTCATGGTGTCGACGAACTGCACCGCGTAGGTGTCGTAGGCCGTGAGCCCCGCCGGGACCGTGGCCGAGAGGCGCCAGTACAGGTCGTCGGCGACCGTGGCGTCGGCGGCCTTGCCCCAGGCGGCGGTGCTGTCCTCCAGCACGTGCTTGGACACCTTGGGCGTCGCGGCCTTGGGCTTGACGGTGACGGCGCTGCCGCCGACCAGCACCATGATCGGCGCGGTGCCGGCCTCGTTCTGGGCGATGGCGTCGTCGTCGGCGACGATGAGCCAGTAGCCGCAGGGCAGCTCGGCCGCCGTGCCCGCGTTAAGGGCCACGGACACGGCGCCAGAGCTCTGGAGGGAACGAGCGAGCTGTGCGCTCAGCGCGCTCGTAAGGTGAGAATCGGCGTTGAGCCACTCGGCAGCTTCCTGCGCGGTGGTCTGGGACTTGGGCATGCCGGCGCTGTGCAGCACGGGCAGGACAGCGTCGCGCGCGGCGTCGTTTGCCCAAGCGAGGTCGGTGGCGATCTTGGCGTCGCCGTCACCGTCGACGACGTTGGCGCTAAAGATCTGATAGGCGTCGTAGCTGCTCGCTACGGTGCCGCTCACCGTGATGAAACCGGTCGAGGTCGGCGCGGCCTGCGCGGAAGCGGGGAACACGACCGCGCAGGTGCCGATCAAGAGGGCGAGCAGCGCAAACAAGATCGGGAAGGAGCTAAACTTCTTATTCACGACGCTCACCTCCCCTCGCATTCGCCTTGCGACGAATGTGCATCCAGGCCGCAGCAGCGCAAAGCACCGCCGCGCCGGCAAGGTACGTCAGAGTGACGCCCGACATACCAGAAAGGGGCAGAGTGGTGGAGTAGGTGTTGGTGAAGGTGGGGGTAGTTTTGGGAAACTCGTGGTCCTCGGTCTCGGCGCTTACCCACGTACCGTTGGAGTCAACGGTTCCCTTTCTGTAGGTCACCTTACAGTTGATGGTTCCTTTGGTGTCATCCTTTGCGACAACCGTGAACTTATAGACCGACTGATCAAACTTGTAATGCGGATAGGTCGATCTTTCGTTCTTCTCGCGCACGTAGTACGTGAAGGTCTTGGAAGGGCCGCCCGTGGAGTCGCCTGGGTCGGGATTAGTCCTGATATCAGAGGGCGAGTACTTGAGCTCAACCTCTTTATCATCAGTGGTGCCCTTGAACGAAAGCGTCTGCGTCTTATCAGGACCAGAGGTCACGGCAGTACCGATGATGTCTTCGTCTCTAAAATGGCTGTCTGTCGCAAGCTGAAGTGTAAACTCCTTCATCTCGCCACCCTCAACAACCTTAGTCGCCTTAGGAGTCCAGGAAACACTAGGGGTGTACTTGTTGGTGAATGTACTTCCCTCACCGGAGTCAGCAATCAAATAATAGTCATCAGTAGGTGACACAGGGCCCAAAGGGTCAGCTGAATCCCCAAGATTCTTAGTCACGTCCACACTATCAATCGTGAAGTTATAGACACTAAGATCTTTAGTCTTATTCGAATCATTCTTTATCGGAACAGACATAAGTACAGTCTTGTTGTATTCGACTGTCACGTTAATCTCGTATACAGCATGATCGTAATCAACACCAGGAATATTGCCCGCATCTTCGACCAAGTAGTATGAGTATGTAATTTTGCCAGTATCACTTAAGGGCTTCTTGCTGAAGTCAACGAGCTGCTTGCTAAGGTCATTGCTAAGGTCAAAGGCGATGTTGCCGTCAGCGTTATTCGGGGCAGATTTGACAAACTCGCAGCCACCATTGATGAAATTACCATTATCGTCCCAAGAAGGCGCCTTCGCAGTACCCGAGTTCTTGCGATAAACCGAAAAGGTGAACTCCCCATCTTTGAGGTCTCGGCCGGTCAACTCCTTGGTCGCCTTCAGCTTAAGGCTCGGGTAGGCGTACGCATCCGCAGGCTCGCCTAGGTACAAGTCGCCATTCGACATGATGCCACCGCCATGGTCCCAGGAATAGTTGCCCGTGATGAAAGTTGTAACTTTAGTACCCTGTACTTTACCCTGTACTGCGTCAGTCACCGCTTGATCCGTGGCCTTAACATCAGAAGTCAGGCCGATGCTATTTTTTACCCCAACAGCACCGTTGGCGGGGATGGTGATGGGATTCGTTAGCTCAATGCTTCCCGAATACTTGGCGTCTATATTGCCAAGCATCTTGCCGCTTACCACTGCGACCGGCGTTGTGTGATCCCGCGCTGCGAGGAAGAAATCGGCATGACCGCACTCGCGGAACGTGGGCGAAGCGTATGCCTCTCTATCTTCAGTTTTATTAGTATCACCAATACCACCACCTGAAAGATGGGGCGTACCGTTATTACCGGAATTATGCTCTTTGTTGTAATCATCTTGCCATTTCTGTTCATCTCTGGCAGACGAATTACCAAAGATTGCCGTGCCCTTAGTGTTCGTTACCAACGTCTTGCCCGTCGGGCAGACTGCAACGCCACCGCCATAGCCACCAGCGGTATTGCTGCTTATATACGAGTTGTATACAAACAGCCTGCCTGCGTTAGACGCGGTATTCGAATCGCCCTGGACGAAGACACCGCCTCCGCCCCAGTCAAAGCGAGACATACAGTGGTTGTTAGTGATGTAGACTTTGCTACCTGGAGTGTCGTTGCTATCTGGAGTGCCGCTAATCATCGCGTCAACCATCTGGCCCACTCGGATGCCGGCACCTTCAGATCGGTAGCTCACGTTAGAGGCAATAATTCCTCCCGTAATGTTGAGCCATGCCATATCCTTGCGAGAACCGCTTCGCCCTTGATCGGTAACGTAAACGCCGCCACCGGCTTCTTCAGAATAATTGCCAGTAATCTGGCCACCAGAAATGGTGACATGAGTACCATTTTTAGCAGCAAGTCCAGCACCGCCGTGATTTCCAGATCCGTCCTCACCACAAAAGTTGGCATATCTATTGTTGGTGATGAAACCACCGGAAACGGTTACGCTCCCGCCTTCGCCCATAATGCCACCACCGAATCCAGGAGTGTTGGCGAGCGTGCTGTTGCCGGAGATTACACCGTCAGTTACCGTAACCGCAGACCCGTTAACATAAACACCGCCGCCACTCGGAGCACTGTTGCCGGCAATTACGCCACCAGAGATGCTAAGGTTTGAATTATTACGTACTTCAATTCCGCCACCCGCACCCGAGCCAGAAGCACCGCATACATAGCCGCCATTCATGTTGACGGAAGAGCCATTCTCGGCATAAACCAAGCTGCTAACCTTACCGTTTTCCTGCTGCGTGATCACACCGCTCTTGAGAGTAAACGTACCGCTCTTACCGTCAGTGGTGTAGAGATTAATGAACCTCAGTCCGTCACCGCCGTCGCATGCCACGATGGCACCACCAATGCCCACTTCATGTTTATAAAGAGTCTCGGTGGTACTGGTTCCATCCGGATTAACAGACGATCCAGTTACGTAATAAGTAAGCTTGGTCGGAATTTTAGAAGTCTTATCATAAGCCACAGAGGCAAGGTTGCCATTCTTGCTAAGCGTGTTGTCGGAGCATACATACTTGCTGTCCGTCGGATTATCCACTTCAGCTTGTTGACTGTCCATGACGGTCAGCGTTGCGCCGCCGGTGATATTAAACAGTGGCAGATTTTGACTCTTGTGCTTAATTTTGCAGCCGTTTAAATCCAGCGTGATATTGCTGTCATCCTTGTTGAGCGTGATGGTCTCACTGGTTTCAATATCAGCCGCGAGCTTGAAGCTAGCCGCGCCACTTGCGTGCGTTAACTTATTTTTCAGTTCATCGACGCTGTTTATCGCGTCGGGCGCTGTTTCGGTTTGCCCGCCTTCCGCAGCTGCCATCACGGCACCGTTATTCGACGAGTCACCGTCTTCGACCTGTAGCTCGCCCTCAAGTTGATCCTCAGCCTGAGCCTGCTCATCGCTATTTGAAGAGCCAGTCTCGTCGCCCTCGGCGTCGCCGCTATTCTGGTTTTCGGTATCCCCGTTGTTGGTGTTGTCTACACCAGTAGACTCACTTGAGGAACCCCCCCCCATCACAGGTTTCTCGGCAGAAACCGTCTGGGCATCGTTGGCAATGGCCTGGGAGATCGGGGGCATGACGAGCGACAGTACCAAGCTCAACACGGAGGCTCCGCACAAAACGCCTGCCAGTACGCGGCGCGTCGCTTTATTACTCTGCTTAGATTTGTCCGAATTCGCTTTCATCGACGTCTCCTCCCCAAGAGACCGCGATCTTGCTCTTTCACCATCAAACGTATCTGCGCAATCTGTAATTGCGCTCGTTTAGTAATGCAATTATAACGATTGTTTAAACATCTGAGCAACAAAACCGACATTTTTGTAGCGAGTTCTCAATTCTCTTGACATTTGCTCAGATTTACCTTCGTTTATTCGCTATCTATTTTTTGTTTCTGCTGGTAATTTAGTTGCGTATTATTTTTTAATGTCATTAGATTTATTTGCACAACATTTTGCTCAAGAGCAAACATCCTGTGAACGGTCGAAAATCGACCGTGAGCGGTGGGTCATTAACTGGAAGGAATATCCTACCAAATTGATGAGAATATCTTTAACTCACCGGTGGTTAGAAGCATGATGTTCAGACAACAGTATTTGAATTTTCGCGCAGATTTTAGGCATCAATTCGCCCAAATCGCCTGAGGCCACCGCAAAAGAGTCTGCCCCCTTCTGCGGTGGTTCTCCCCCAGCGCTACAGCAGATGTTCCTCGATAAAGATCGCGATGCCGTCTTTGTCGTTGCTGGCGGTTACAAAATCGGCGGCGGCACGGGTGGCGTCGCTGCCGTTTGCCATGGCCACGCCCACGCCGGCGTCAGCCACCATGCAGGTGTCGTTATCGGCATCGCCAAACACGCAGATGTCCTGGAGCTCCATGTCGTTGAGCTCCGCCACGCGCACAAGGCCGCGCGTCTTGGACACGCGCGGATCCATGAACTCGTAGAGCCGCTGCGTGGTTTGCAGAGCCGCCGCCTTAACAGTGTTATCGGCAAACGTCGACGCCCGCTCAATCACCTGCGGCATTACCTCGGGCGCCATGGTAAACATCACCTTGGGCTGCGGCTCGCGCAAGAACTCGGCAAAATCGACCACCTGGTAGGGCACGCCGTCGACGCGCGACAGGTGCTCGACGCACGCGTTGCTCTCGGGCACGTAGAACACGCCGTCTCGGGGGCAGACGGGCGTTGCCGGAAGGCCCGCCATGTGCTTGCAGATACGCGCGATGGTCTCGCCCGGCAGCGGATAGCTCAGCTCGTTGATGTCGTGCGCGCGGTCGATGACCTCGGCGCCGCCACAGCCCACGAGCACGTCCACCAGGCCTTCAATGCCCCAGAGCTCGTACATGGCCTCGGTCGCGTGGGCGTCGCGCCCGGTGCACAGGCCAAAGAGCACGCCGCGCTCGCGCAGGGCGCGGATCGCCGCCACGGTGCGCGGGGACACCGTGTGCCGGCTCGTGAGCAGCGTGCCGTCGATATCGCAGAACACGGCTTTGATATGGCTGAAGGTGGTGTCCATGGGGGCCTTTCTGGGTTGTGCGGCGGTGTGGGAAGCGGTCGGATGTGACGTTCTTGGTATACCAAGGCGCGCACGGGGCGCGTTGGAGCAAAAACCACCACAAAGGTGCCTGTCCCCTTTGTGGTGGAAGTGACGTTTGCCCAGATAAAACCTGCCAAAATAAACCTGTCCCTTATTGGCAGGCTAGTGGCCCAAGTGCTTGCGTCCAAACAGCAGTAACGCCGCGGGGACAGCCGTCACGACCATGCCTGCACCAACGAGCGTCTGCTGCACGCCAAATGTTGCCGCCAGCCAGGGGGCGATTGCCAGCGGTGCTACGCCGGCGAACATGTTGCCAAAGCCCATGACCGAGTTGACGCGACCGAGCTGCTCGAGCGGAGCCGTCGTTTGCACGATAGTGTTGTGGAGCGGGTTGACGACGCCCCAGGCCACGCCCAGGGCAATCTGGCCGATAAGGGCCACGCCCACGTACGGCGTCCCCACGTAGAGCAGGCTTCCCAGGCCCACGGACATGAGCGCCACAAGCAGCGTTTTGAGGCTGACGAAACGCGGGGGCATGCGGAGCGCGAGCACGGCGCCCAGCACCGCGCCGACGCCGCAGGCCGACGAGAGCCAGCCCATCCACTCAACACCGACGTGCAGAACGTCGCGATAGAAGAACGACTCCAGCGGATCGAAGGCTCCGTAGCCAAAGTTCGAAAGGAAGATAATGCAGAAAAGTAGCGCGAGGACGCTGTTGGTGAAGACCGTCTTGATGCTGGCCGCGAAGGTGGCGCTGGTGGATGTGCTGGAGTTGGGGCCTTGGCCCGCGCGCCCGACAACGCGACTTGCCCTCGGCTTAAAACCCCAGCCGGCAATGAGCGCAAGCAGGGTAAACAGCATCATGAGCACGAACACCGCGCGCGACGATGCGGCCGCCGCAACAAAGCCGCCCAGCGTGGGGCCGACGATGATGCTCACGTTAGAGAACATGGTGATGGCAGAGTTGATGTCTTTGAGCTCGACCGGGTCGTCGGTGAGGTAGGCCGGATAGGACGTGGCTATGGGCTGGGCGAACCCCATTACAAAGCCCAAGAGTACCGCGCCGGCAAGGACCGTTCCGGTCGCGCTGCCAAAGGCGATGATTGCCGCGCCCGTTGCCAGCGTGCCGACGATGCTCAACATAAAATGGCGGCGCGGCGCCCAAGCGTCGAGCGCTGCACCGCCCGCAAAGGACCCCAGGATCACGAAGACGTTCATGAACAGGACGGCCAGCGACGTCGCGACGACCGAGGCGCCGTCCGCATAGGTGAGCGTTCCGATAACGCCGATAAAGTAGCTGGTCTGAAATCCGGTGTAGATGAGAAAACGCATCGCCACCAGGCGCTTTGCTTGCGTGGACAGCGATGGTTGGGATTGTGAGAATAGCGATAGGGACATGGGCGCTCCTTGTTGCATACGAATACGGGCCGCGGGCATTGACCGCCGGCCATCGGCTCAATCTTTCTGTATGCAACGTTAAGTACGCATCGAGCTCCTTCTCTCCGTCTTCGCCCGGATGAACTACTTGGTAGATTTTAAGGCATGTCCCAAACATCTACCAAAGCAAAAACCACCACAAAGGTGCCTGCCTGTGGTGGCCCAATGATATGGCAGCGTAGCGAGCCGGTTCCAAGTGCCCCAGGTCGCCCCGAAAGAGGAGCGACGCGCACTTTGGTACGCGAGCGACGGCTTGAGGGGCGAGATGGGGCACTTGGGGCCGGCGCAGCGTCAAGCCTAAAGGTGGTCTTGGATTAGATCGCAGATGGCTCGGGCGTCGTTGATGTTGATGGCTCGGGTCGCGAAGCCGGCGTCGAAGGCCTGGCGTGCCAGGGCCTCGTTGCAGGCGAGGGCCAGCGTGCGGCCGTCGACCAGATCAAGCGAACTCTTGCCGCGCAGGCGGTCGACACCGGAGCGCGCAACCACGATATTGTCGAAGCCCTCGGTCTTGTAGCCCTCGATGATCACCACATCGACGTCGTTGTAACGCGACAGCAGCTCGCGCGCGGGCATCTCTTCCTCCTCGCGCGTGTCGGCGTACTCCGCCCAGCGCGTGGCACAGATGAGGCCCACGTGCTTGGAGCCTGCCTGGTGATGACGCCAGGTGTCCTTGGCAGGCACGTCGATGTCGAAGCCGTGGTGCCCGTGATGCTTGAGCGAACCCACGCGCAGGCCACGGCGGGTAAGCTCGGCGATGACCTTCTCGACAAGCGTGGTCTTGCCCGAGTTCTGGTAACCGATAAACGCGATGGCGGGGACGGCCGGGGCGGGAGCTGCGGGTGCGGGAGCTGCGACGGGCGCGCTCGCGGGCACGGTGCCATCAGCAGCAGCGGCCTCAGCAGCAGCTTGACGCTCCGCGCGATCCCACACGCCCGAGCGGCCACCCTCCTTGTGCAGCAGGCGCACGTCGACAATCTCCATGCCGCGGTCGACGGCCTTGCACATGTCGTAGATGGTCAGGCACGCGGCGCTCGCGCCGGTCAGCGCCTCCATCTCGATGCCCGTCTTGCCCGTCACACCTGCCGTGACCAGCACGTGAAAGCCGACCTGCCCGTCCGTGCGCGCCGGCGCCCAGCCCTCGGGCGTCTCGTCGGCCGGCGTTCCCGCCGGAGCGATGGGCTCGATATCGCACTTGCTCTTGGTGATGAGCAGCGGGTGGCACATGGGGATGATGTCGCTCGTGCGCTTGATGGTCATGATGCCCGCCACGCGCGCGCAGGCAAGCACGTCGCCCTTCTTGGCGCGGTCCTGCAGCACCATGTCCTGCGTCTCGGGGTGCATAAGGATGGTGCCCTCGGCAATGGCGATGCGGTGCGTCTCGGCCTTGTCGGATACGTCGACCATACGTACCTCGCCCTTGGCGTCCACGTGAGTCAGCTCGTCGCGGCGGGCGTCGCGGGCGGGCGCGGCGTTGTCGCTCGCGGGCGGCTGCACGGCCGCGGTCGCGGCGTCTTTGCTGGCGGACGTGGCTTTGTGGGCTGACATCGCGGCCCTGCGAGCGGCCTTGGTGGCATCGGCGTACCTGCTCTTGGCCATATGATCATCCTCCGATTTGGGACATAAATCGTTGCGTGCCCTCAATTATCGCGTGTTCCTGCGGTTTGTGGGCCACGGCATCGCGCCAAATCGAAAGCACCTGCATATCATCACCACGGCGCAGCGCCTCGCGAACCGAATACTCGGCATCGCTGAACAGGCAGGGGCGCACGCTGCCGTCCGCCGTCAGGCGCAAACGGTTGCAGCTCGCGCAAAAATGGTTGGACATGGCGCTAATGAAGCCGACCGTGCCCGCCGCTCCCGGAAAGCGCCAGTAGCGCGCGGGACCGGCACCGGCGGGAGCGTCGTTGATGTCGAGCGGCTCAAGCTCACCCAGGCCAGCCGCAGCGGCGCCGACATTGATGCGTGCCCGCAGCTCGTCGCTCGGTACGGTGTCGCTCGCGTCCCACAGCTCGGGATTGAGCGTGGGCGCATGCGGGTCCACGGCGCAATGCGAGCTCGTGTGCTCGTCGCCGATGGGCATGTATTCGATAAAACGCAGGTGAATGGGGCGGTCAACCGTGAGCCGCGCGAGGGCCGCCACATCTTGGTTGAGCCGGCGGACCACCACGCAGTTGACCTTAACCGGCTCAAAGCCCCAAGCAAGCGCCGCATCGATGCCGGCCATGGCCTGCTCAAGCCGGCCCAGACGCGTAATCTTTCCAAAGAGCGTGGGGTCGAGCGTGTCGAGCGAAATGTTGACGCGGTTAAGCCCCGCGTCTTTGAGCTGCGGCGCCAGCTTGGGCAGCAGTGCGCCGTTGGTGGTGAGCGAGATGTCCTCGATCTGCGGGATCGCGCGGATGTCGCGAATGAGCGGGATAATGCGGCGGCTGACCAGCGGCTCGCCACCCGTCAGGCGCACACGGCGAATGCCCTCCCCCGCCACTAGGCGCACAAAGTGGGCGATTTCCTCGGCGCTAAGCAGCTCGTCGTGCGCGCGGGGCGTCACGCCATCGGCCGGCATGCAATAGATGCAGCGGAAATTGCACTTGTCGGTAACGGCAATGCGCAGGTAGTTGATATCGCGGCCAAAGCCGTCATGTTGCACGTGCCCGTCCACGCAGCCCTCCCCTCACGCGGCGTTTTATTCTTCGGAAAACATAATACCGCACGAGAGAATCATGCCGACACCCGTACGACAGGACAGGTCCCTTGGTAGCGCGCAGAGATGTGGTGTAAGAGGCGGGGCATGCCCCGCCTCTTCCCTTTCTTGAAAGGGAGGGGACACCGCCTAGAATTCGTCGTTGGAGTAATGAAGGTGACGAATGGAAGGAAAGGCGATGCCCCAAGAAGAGA
>CAKUON010000015.1 GCA_934668875.1 uncultured Collinsella sp. | reverse complement strand
CCCCGGAGGAGTTCCGGAGCCAGCCCCTTGCGGCGTAGTTCTTATTTAAGCCGTCCAAGTTTTGGGGTGCAGTTCAGTCATCGGGGACGTTCTTAAATGACTACTTTACAGCGCCAGCGCATCGGCGACTTCGGCGGCGCAGGCCAGGGCATCGGCCATGGCGTTTACCACGAGCGAGCTGCCGTTGCGGGCGTCACCGGCCACATACACCGGCGTGGCGTCGGCAGCGACGCCGTCCACACGGGCCGCGAGGTGCGAGTCCTCGGCAGCCATCACCGGCAGCGGGCGGCCCGCTGCGGCAACGGGCACGCGAACAGCATCGAACACGCCATGCTCGGGACCGGTAAAGCCGCAAGCGATGAGCACCAGCTGCGCCGGCACCTCGTGCTCGGAGCCCGCGATGCGCTCCGGCTTTCCTGCCGACCAGTCCAGGTCGACCACGCGCAGGCCCGCAGCCGTGCCCTTCTTGTCCAACAGCACCTCGAGCGTATCCACGCCCCAGGCGCGCATCTCGCCGCCCATGGCAGCGATGGCCTCCTGCTGGCCATAGTCGGTCTTCTTGACGTTGGGCCACTGCGGCCAGGGGTTGCTCGCCGCACGCTTATCGGGCGCGGCCGGCAAGAACTCAAGCTGACGCACGCTGCGTGCACCCTGGCGCACCGCGGTACCCACACAGTCGTTGCCGGTATCGCCGCCGCCAATGACTACGACGTCCAGGCCGTGCGCGTTAATGGCAGGCTCACCGCCGTCGAGCACCGAGACAGTCGAGGCCGTCAGATAGTCCACGGCATACACCACGCCCGGGGCATCCACGTTCGTAGCAGAAAGACCGCGGGGTGCACGAGCGCCAGCAGCCATCACAACGGCGTCAAAGCCATTGAGCTTGGCCGCCACCGCAGGGTTCGTAACGTCAGCGCCCAGCTCAAACACAATGCCCAGCTCGCGCATGAGCGCCACGCGACGCTCAACCACGGACTTCTCGAGCTTCATGTTGGGAATGCCGTACATGAGCAGACCGCCCGGGCGGTCGTCGCGCTCAAACACCGTCACGCGGGCGCCACGACGCGCAAGCTCCCATGCTGCCACCAGACCGGCAGGACCGGAGCCCACCACGGCAACCGTGGGTGCGCCCTCCCCTGCCGGCTCAAAGCGACGCGGACCGCCATTTGCCCACTCATGGTCGCTGATCGCACGCTCGTTGTCATGAATCGTCGTGGGCTGACCGTCGACCGAGCCCAGGTTGCACGCGGCCTCGCACAGCGCCGGGCACACGCGACTCGTGAACTCGGGCATGGGCGAGGTGAGCGACAGGCGCTCGGCAGCCTCGTCCCAGCGGCCGCGGTACACCAGCTCATTCCACTCGGGAATCAGGTTGTGTAGCGGGCAGCCGCTCGGGCGCGCCTTGCCAAAGCTCGCGCCCATCTGGCAAAATGCCACGCCGCACATCATGCAGCGGCTCGCCTGGGCGCGACGTGCATCGTCATCGAGTTCCACGTACAGCGGATTGAAATCGCGGCTGCGCTCCTCCACGGGGCGAAGCTCGTGGGTCACGCGATCGATATCAAGAAAAGCACCGGGCTTACCCATGGCACTTACGCCTCCTTCTTGGTCGAAGCAACAGGGCTGGCAGCGGCCGCAGGCGCGGCACCAGCGCCACCCGCAACATCAAAGCGAGCGACATCCGCGGCACTCGCGCGACCGGTCACAATGTCAAACGCCAGCTCCTCGGCCTGCGCATGCGTCTTGCCCGCGGCCTCGGCGGCGGCGACAATCGCCAGCACGCGCTCGTACTCGGTCGGGATGACCTTCACAAAGCGCTTGCTCATCGAGTCGAAGCTGTAGAGCAGCTTAATGCCGCGCGGGCTCTGCGTCGCGTCCACGTGCTCCTGGATGAGCACGCGGATCTGCGCCAGCTCGTCGGCCGTCGGGGCCTTGAGCTCAACGCTCTCGTGGTTCACGCGGGCATCAAGCGTACCGTACTGGTCATAGACATAGGCCACACCGCCCGTCATGCCGGCGGCGAAGTTCTGACCGACCTCGCCCAGAATGAGTGCCAAGCCACCCGTCATGTACTCGCAGCCGTGGTTGCCACAGCCCTCGACCACCACCGTGGCACCGGAGTTACGCACGCCAAAGCGCTGGCCGGCCAGGCCGTTGATAAAGCCGCGGCCGCTCGTGGCGCCAAAGAACGCAACGTTGCCCACGATGATGTTCTCGTCGAACTTGTAGGTCGCACGCGGGTTGGGGCGCACCGAAACCTCGCCGCCCGAAAGGCCCTTGCCAAAGTAGTCGTTGGCGTCGCCGCACACGTTGAGCGTAACGCCGCGCGGCAAAAAGGCGCCAAAGCTCTGACCGGCCGAGCCATCGCAATCGATGGTGATGGAGCCGGAAGGCAGGCCCTCGGGATGTGCCTTGGTCACCGCGTTGCCCAGGATGGTGCCCACGCAGCGGTTGACGTTGGCGATATCGGCGCGGAAGCGAATCGGACGCAGATGTGCGCGGGCGTCGGCCGTGTAGGGCACGAACAGCGTGGAGTCGAGCGTCTTGTCGAGCTCGCTGTCCGCGGCCATCTGCGGCAGGAAGTGACGACCGTCGGCACCCGGGATGTGGGCACCGAACTCGCAGGTCGCGCTCGCCAGCACGGGCGTCAGATCCAGCAAGTTGGCCTTGCGGTTGCCCGGCACCTCGATCTGACGCAAGCACTCGGGATGGCCGACCATCTCGTCGATGGTGCGGAAGCCCAGGCGCGCCATGACCTCGCGCAGCTGCTCGGCAACAAAGAGCATAAAGTGCTCAACGTGCTCGGGCTTGCCGCGGAAGCCGTGGCGCAGGCGGCAGTTCTGCGTAGCGATGCCGGCCGGGCAGGTGTCCTGCTGGCAATCGCGCTGCATGAGGCAGCCCATGGAGATGAGCGGCATGGTCGCAAAGCCAAACTCCTCGGCACCCAGCAGGCAGGCAACGGCGACGTCAGTACCGTCCATGAGCTTACCGTCGGCCTCGAGCACCACGCGCGAGCGCAGGCCGTTTTGCAGCAGCGTCTGCTGAGCCTCGGCAAGGCCGAGCTCCAGCGGCAGGCCGGCGTGCCAAATGGAATCGCGCGCAGCGGCACCCGAGCCGCCATTGTGGCCGCTGATCAAAATCTTGTCGGCAGCGCCCTTGGCAACACCAGTGGCGATGGTGCCGACGCCGGCCTCGCTGACCAGCTTGACCGACACGCGTGCGCCGGGGTTGGCGTTCTTAAGGTCAAAGATCAGCTCTGCCAGGTCCTCGATAGAGTAGATGTCGTGGTGCGGCGGAGGCGAGATCAGGCCGATGCCGGGCGTGGACTGACGAACCTCGGCGATCCAGGGGTAGACCTTCTTGCCGGGCAGGTGACCGCCCTCGCCGGGCTTGGCGCCCTGGGCCATCTTGATCTGAATCTCGAAGGCGCTGCACAGGTAGCGGCTCGTCACGCCAAAGCGCGCACTTGCCACCTGCTTGATCGCGGAGTTCTTGGAATCACCGTTGACCAGCGGGGTCTCGCGACGAGGATCCTCTCCGCCCTCGCCGGAGTTGGAACGGCCGTGCAGGCGGTTCATGGCGATGGCCATGCACTCGTGTGCCTCTTTGCTGATGGAGCCATACGACATGGCACCGGTGTTAAAGCGGCGGACGATGTTGAGCGCGGGCTCGACCTCGTCGAGCGCCACCGGGGTGCGGCCACTGTCGTCAAAGTCCAGCAGGTCGCGCAGGCGCACGGCACGGCCGGTGCGGTGCAAGCGGGCGCTGTACTCCTTAAAGGTGTCGTAGCTGTCCTCGCGGCAAGCAGTCTGCAGCAGGTAGACGGTCTGCGGATCGATAAGGTGATCCTCGCCGCCGAGCGGTCGCCACTTGGTCAGGCCCAGCGTAGGCAGCTGATCGGGAGCCGGGCTCTTAAGGATGGCGAGCGCGGCGTCGTAGCGCTCGTTCTGCTCGCGCTCAACGTCCTCGACACCCATACCGCCCACACGGCTCACCGTGCCGGCGAAGTACGCGTTGACGAACTCCGGCGTAAAGCCCACGGCCTCGAAGATCTGCGCCGAATGGTAGCTCTGCACCGTGGAGATGCCCATCTTGGACATGATGGAGACGATGCCGGCGGTCGCTGCCTTGTTGTAGTTGTCGATGCCCTGCTCGGCCGTCACGTCCAAGTCGCCGCGTGCCGCCAGATCGCGGATGCACGCGTGCGCGTTGTACGGATAGATGCCGCTCGCGGAGTAGCCCACCAGCGCCGCAAAGTCGTGCGGGGACACGGCGTCGCCGCACTCCACAACGATGTCGGCAAAGGTGCGCACGCCGGCGCGGATCAGGTGGTTGTGAACGCAGCCCACGGCGAGCAGCGACGGCACGGGCACCTCGCCCGCGGCAGCACGGTCGCTCAGCACCACGATGTTCACGCCATCGCGGACCGCGGCCTCAACGTCCTCGGCAAGCTGCTTGAGCGCAGCCTGCAGCGCGCCCTCGCCGGCATCGCGGCGGTAGACGGCACAGAAACGGCGGGTCTTAAAGCCAACACGGTCGATGGCGCAGATGCGGTCGAACTCTTCCTCGTTGAGCAGTGGGCGCTCCAGGCGCACCAGCTGGCAAGCGGCGCGGGAGTCCTCGAGTAGGTTGCCGTGGTTGCCCAGGTAGAGCGTGGTCGAGGTGACCATATGCTCGCGCAGGGCGTCGATCGGCGGGTTCGTGACCTGGGCGAACAGCTGATAGAAGTAGTCGTAGAACGAGCGCGTCTTCTTGGACAGGCAGGCCAGCGGAGCATCGATGCCCATCGAGGCGAGCGGGGCCTTGCCCTGCTGGGCCATGGGGCGCACGACCTCGTCGACGTCGTCCCAGTGATAGCCGAGCTTTGCCATGCGCACGGCGGCGGGCACCTCGGCGTCCTCGGCCGGCGTTGCAGCAGCGGGCTTGTCGAGCGCGTCGACGGTCAGCGTCTCCTCGGCGATCCAATCGCGGTAGGGCTTTTCCTTGGCGTAGCGGGCGCGCAGCTCGTCGTTGTAGATCACGCGGCCGCGGGCAAAGTCGACCTCGAGCATCTGGCCCGGTCCCAGGCAGCCACTCGTCAGGATGTTCTCGGGGCGCACCTCGATGGTGCCCACCTCGCTCGCCAGCATAAAGCGGCCGTCGCGCGTCACGTAGTAGCGGGCCGGGCGCAGGCCGTTACGGTCGAGGGCGGCACCCAAGGTACGGCCGTCGGTAAAGGCGATGGCAGCCGGACCGTCCCACGGCTCCATGAGCATGGACTGGTAGGCGTCGTAGGCGCGGCGCTCCTCGCTCAGGCTGTCATTGTGATCCCACGGCTCGGGCAGCAGCATGGATGCGGCGCGCGTGAGCGGACGACCGTTCATGACTAGGAACTCGAGTACGTTGTCCAGAATCGCGGAGTCGGAACCCTCACGATTGATGATGGGCATCACGCGCTCAAGATCGTGCTGCAGCACGGGGCTGTACAGGTTGGGTTCGCGGGCGCGGATCCAGTTGACGTTGCCCTTGAGGGTGTTGATCTCGCCGTTGTGGATGATAAAGCGGTTGGGGTGCGCGCGCTCCCAGCTGGGCGTGGTGTTGGTGGAGTAACGCGAGTGGACGAGCGCCACGGCCGTCTTGACGGCGGCGTCGTTGAGGTCGATGAAGAAGCGGCGCATCTGCGTGGCGACGAGCATACCCTTGTACACGATGGTGCGCGAGCTCATGGAGCACACGTAGAAGATCTTGTCGCGCAGGGCGAACTCGGCGTCGGCCTTCTTCTCGATGGTGCGGCGGCACACATACAGGCGGCGCTCAAAGGCGTCACCGGCGGGCGTGTCGTCGGGGCGGCCCAGGAAGGCCTGCAGGATGGTAGGCATGCAGGCGCGTGCCGTCTCGCCCAGGTCGTGCGGATCGACGGGCACCTCGCGCCAAAAGAGCAGCGGCACGCCGGCCTCGGCGCAGCCCTCCTCAAACACGCGACGGGCATCCTCTACGCCCTTGTCATCCTGCGGGAAGAACAGCATAGCCACGCCATAGTCGCCCTCTGCCGGCAGAATCTGGCCGCACTTTTGAGCCTCTTTGCGGAAAAAGTGATGCGGAACCTGGAACAGGATGCCGGCACCGTCGCCGGTGTTCTTCTCGAGTCCCGTACCGCCGCGGTGCTCCAAGTTGACCAGAATGGACAATGCGTCGTCCAGAATCTGGTGATGGCGCTCACCGTTGATATCGGCAAGCGCGCCGATGCCACATGCATCGTGGTCGAATTCGGGGCGATAAAGGCCCTGCTGCTGAGCGGAATCTGCCTGCATCGCGATCCTCCCCTAGATATTAGACAGTCAGTTGAATAGGCATACTAGGAGCATCGCCGGCCCGTTGTGTTTCCCACCCGTTTCGAAACAATCGCGTAACGCACGTAACAGATGGTCTCTCGGGGACGGCAGGGCTGCGTATTGTCTCGATCTGTAACACGAGGAGCCCATTTGGACGTCTAACTGTTACAGATTGAGATTTTCTGCAGGACGGGCGCCGTTTGTCTAAATCTGTAACAGATAGAGCCAACTTCGGCCCCCAGATGTTACAGATTGAGACAATTCCCTTTGCACCAAGCATATCCAAATTAACGATTTTGTTAGTCTTGGTTAACTTTTGAGCCTAAAACGGGTATCCTTTGCGGCGTCAAGTAAACGGCACGCACGCTGTGCCAGATCAAGGAGGCCCCCATGGCACACCAAGCAGAGCAGCAGACGATGCAACTCGTCCTTATCCGTCACGGAGAATCCGAGTGGAACAAGCTCAACCTGTTCACCGGCTGGACCGATGTCGAGCTCACCGACACGGGCCGCGAAGAGGCGGCGGCAGGCGGCCGCGCCCTCAAAGAGGCGGGTTTCGACTTTGACATCTGCTACACCTCGCGCCTCAAGCGCGCAATCCACACCCTCAACATCGTGCTCGGCCAGATGGACCGCGAGTGGCTGCCCGTCATCAAGTCCTGGAAACTCAACGAGCGTCACTACGGCGCGCTGCAGGGTCTCAACAAAGCCGATGCCGCAGCAGAGCACGGCGATGAGCAGGTGCTCATCTGGCGCCGCTCCTTCGATGTCTGCCCGCCGGCGCTCGATCCGGGCGACACGCGCGACCCCCACACCCAGGAGCAATACCGCGACATCGCACCCGACCAGCTGCCCTACACCGAGTGCCTCAAAGACACAATCGCCCGCGCCTGGCCCTATTTTGAGGACGAGATTCGCTCCCAAATGCTCGCCGGCAAACGCGTGCTCATCGCCGCACACGGCAACTCCCTGCGCTCGCTCGTCATGAAGTTTGAGCATCTCACGCCCGAGGAAATCCTCAAGGTCAACATCCCCACCGGTGTGCCGCTCGTCTACACCTTCGACACCGATTTCAACGTCCTCGACAAGCGCTACATCGGTGACCCGGCAACCATCGCCGCCAAGATCGACGCCGTTGCCAATCAGGGCAAGGCGCACAAGTAGTCCCATCTCAAGCTCAACGCGCGGCGCCGTACGACCCCTTTGCGACGCCGCGCCGTCCGCACGCAGGAGCCGACCATGCTCAACCATCTCAAACAACACTATGGTTCGCGCCGTACCGGAGGCCACGGCGGCCTGGACATCGCCCGGCACATCGGCCCCGGGCTGCTCGTCACCGTCGGCTTTATCGATCCGGGCAATTGGGCCTCCAACATGGCCGCGGGCTCGCAATTTGGCTACGCGCTACTGTGGGTGGTCACGCTGTCTACGATTATGCTGATCGTCTTGCAGCACAACGCAGCGCACTTGGGCATCGCCACGGGCGCCTGCCTTGCCGAAGCCACGACCCGCCATCTCCCCCGCCCCGTCGGACGCGCCGTGCTCGCTAGTGCGTATCTCGCAACCGTCGCCACCGCCATGGCCGAGGTCCTGGGCGGTGCGATCGCGCTCCAGATGCTCTTTGGGCTACCCGTGCGCGCCGGCTGCGTCATCGTATCGGCGGCATCGATGGCGATGCTCATGACGAGCTCCTACAAACGTGCCGAGCGCTGGATTATCGCCTTCGTTGGCATAGTGGGCCTGTCGTTTTTGGCTGAGCTCGCGCTGGTCAAAGTCGACTGGCCGCAAGCCGCCGCAGGCTGGACCACACCCAGCATGCCCACCGACTCGGCCGCCATCGTCGTCAGCATCCTGGGGGCGGTCGTCATGCCCCACAACCTCTTTCTGCACTCCGAGGTCATCCAATCCATGCACTTCGAAGGCCAAGGCGAGCAGGTTATCGAGGAGCGCCTGCGCTACGAGCTCTTCGATACGCTCTTTTCGATGGGTGTGGGCTGGTCAATCAACTCGGCGATGGTCATCCTGGCCGCGACGACCTTCTTTGCCCACGGCATCGTCGTAGACGACCTCGCTGTCGCGGCCGCCACGCTCTCCCCCATCCTGGGTCCGGCGAGCTCGATCATCTTTGCCGTGGCGCTGCTGTTCGCGGGCCTCTCGAGCAGCGTGACGGCGGGCATGGCGGCCGGCACCATTACGGCCGGCATGTTCGACGAAGAATACGACATCCACGACCGGCACTCATCGATTGGCGTGGTGCTCTGCTTTGCCGGCGCAGTCGCAGCCTGCCTGGTTGTTTCGAATCCTTTTGAAGGTCTCATCTGGAGCCAGGCGCTACTGTCGCTCCAGCTGCCGATCACGGTCTTCGTGCTCATACGACTCACCAGCTCGCGCCGCGTCATGGGCAAATACGCCAACTCGCGCCCGCTCAACGTGCTGCTTGTAGGGATTGGTGTTGTCGTAACGGCGCTCGACGCCGTGCTGCTGGCAGGGATGTAACGAAACTGCACGCCCGCCCAGCCAAACGTCTCGATTTGTAACAGATGGGGCCAATTTCCGCCCCTTGCTATTACAAATCGAGACAATCGGACAAATACGATCCCCTTGCACCAAAAAGGGCCCCGGCCGAAACATACGACCGGGGCCCTTGGACAGAGCTCTGTATGGCTAATCGCCGTATGCCTGCGAGCTACTCCTCGACAAGCTCAAACTGATCGGGACCGACGCCGCACACCGGGCACACGTAATCCTCGGGCAGCTCGGGCGTGTCGACCTCGACCTCGTAACCGCAAACGGTGCACACGAACTTATAGGTCTTCTTCTCCTCAGCCATGATGTTCTCCTCTCGAACGTGACTGCTGATGTACTTCACTTATTAGTATAGATTCTCAATAATATAATGCAAGTGTTTTTAGAGCATTTCTACCCCTGATACGAAGATGCCTTGGGCGGCGTCTTGCCCTTCAGGACCTTGTGGTAGTAATCGTAGGTGAGCGGCGTCTCGTCACTCAGACGCCCGACATCCTCGACCTCGCCGATAAACAGTAGGTGCGTGCCCACATCCACGGTGTCAATCAGGCGGCAGCTAAACAGGGCCGCCGCGTGCTCAGGCACATAAGGCATGCCCAGAGCCGTCTCGCGGGTCTCGTACTTAGCAAACTTGTCGTAATCACTGCTGGTGCGAAAGCCAAAGTTACCGATGTAGAGCATGTCGGCCGTCTGGTCGATCACGGTCAGCGCAAAAGCCTTGGCTGACGCGATGACGCCCGAGGTGACGTTATCCTTGTTCACGGCAACCGAGATGCGCGGCGGCATGGACGTCACCTGCACCGCCGTGTTGATGACGCAGCCGGCGCGCAGCCCATCTGCCGCGGCGCTCACCACGTACAGCCCACTCGGCATGGTAAAGAACGCGGTCTTGTCCATAACGATCACTCCCCTAACCCGGGTTGGAACCTCATGGATGTATGTACCCACAAAAAAGGCGACGCCCATAACGGACGCCGCCTTTGAGACATATGTGTCAGAACAGCAAGAAAGACGAGACGCCCGCAGTTGCGGTGAAATAGGGACTGAATAGCCCCTCAAACAGGCAAAACAGTCCGTATTCCACCGCAACTTATAGAGAGCGCCTAGCGATTGCGTTCCTTGAGGGCGCGGTCGATCTCGCGCTGGACATCACGTTTGGCCATGTCTTCGCGCTTGTCGTAAAGCTTTTTTCCGCGGCCCAGACCAAGCAGCAGCTTTACGCGACCGTCGGTATTAAAGTAAAGCTCCAGCGGTACCAAGGCATAGCCGCGGTTGCGCAGCTTGCCGTCGAGGAAATCGATCTCCTTGCGGTGGAGCAGCAGACGACGACGGCGATCAGGGTCGCGGTTCCACACGCCACCGTGACTATAAGGGTGAATATGCAGGCCCACAAGCCAGCACTCGCCGCCACGAATCAGTGCAAAGGTGTCGGTGATCTGGCAGGCGCGCTCGCGAATCGACTTGACCTCGGTGCCGCTCAGCTCAATGCCGCACTCAAAGGTCTCATCGATAAGGTACTCGTGATGAGCCGAGCGATTCTTGGAGATGAGCTTGCGCTCGCGCTTACTGGGCATTGCCGGCCTCCTCGGCACCGTCAGCGTTCTTGTTCGCAGCCTCGCGCTTTGCCTTGCGCTCGGCGTTGAGCTCGGCATCGCTCTCGCGCACAAGCTTGATAATCGCCGCACAGGCCTCCTCGCCCACCAGGTCTCGGGCGCGGACCGTCAGACGCGTCGCCTCACGCTTGTCGCCGTCGTTTGCGGCGTCGGTCGCGCACATAATCAGGCAGATCGCAATCTCGGCCGAAGGCGAGGTCGGCACGCCCTGCAGGGCCAGCTCGCCCATCACATGATCGTCGCTCTCATCGGCAGCATCCGGATAGGTGGTATGGATCTTGTTGAGCAGGCGCGCCGTATGCGAATCGTTGGGCGCCAGACGCAACGCAAGACGTGCACAGCCCACAGCAGCCGAGACATTCTCGGTCTCGGGCTCCAAGAAGTACTGACCCAGGTTGGCGTAGGCGCGGGCGGCGCACTTACCATCGCTCGCACGCTCCAGCACCGAGTACGAAAGCGATGCCCACTCCTGCTTATCCTCGAGCGCGCGGAACAGCTCAGCCAAATCCAAGCGATAGTTGCAGTTCATGGGATCCCAGCGCACGGCCTGCATCAGGGCATTCCGAGCACTCACATAATCCTGCTGGCGAATGTAGGCAAACGCCATGTCGGAGTACAGGCGGTCAAAGGGAACCTCGACCTGCACCAGCGCGCGCGGATCCTTCTCCACGCGGCGATAGGCCAGGCGCTCAAACTTGCTGTCGAAGCTAAAGTACTGGCGCTTCTCCTCCGTCTTGCACTCAGCGTCGATATACTCCTCGGCGAGCTCCACCAGACGCTCAAGCAGCGGCGTCGCCGTAGCCAGGTCGCCCTGCGCCAGATAGTTCTCGGCATACGTGATGTCTTCCAAGCTGATAGGCAGGTCCATGACAACTCCTCGGTCCGGGCGGCAGACTCAACGCGCGCCTTAAATATCGGTCAATACACAAAACCCGGGTCTCTTACGAGGCCCGGGCGTTCAATTTTGGTAGCCCGTACCAGATTCGAACTGGTGATCTCCGCCTTGAGAGGGCGGCGTCCTAAACCGCTAGACGAACGGGCCATATGTAGCAAATGCAATGGCTGGGATGGAGGGAGTCGAACCCCCATTGACGGAACCAGAATCCGCTGTCCTGCCATTAGACGACATCCCAATGACTGCATCGCTGCGCTCGGCTGTGCCTTTGCGCAAGAAAGAAATATACGGGAAGTCCGGCCGTGACGCAAGCCCCAATTTTGACTTTTTTGAAATTCAGTCAAATACGGCCAACACGTGAAGGACCTGTGAAGTCGACCGCTGCACACGAAGGGCAAAACGCCGCGAGCGGTAGCCGTCAACCGTTGGCAGATTCTACCGCGAAAACGATAGCACCAGGCAACACAATCGAAGTATCAATGATCACGTAGATATCGAGGCGCCATGGACGAAGAGCTTGATTACCTATGGGAGACCCTGGGCCTCGAGATCACTGCTGACCTTTGGCCCGAACGGGACAAAATCCATCCCACTCTGCGCCCCGCCATCACGGTGATGCAGGCAAAATACCGCCGTGCATCCTTTTTGATCATGCGGATGTCATGGCACGCGGGACTCCCCGACCTTAAGCGAATCCAGGCAAGCCTCGTCGAGCTGTCCGGTATGCCGACCGTCATATCCGAGGCGCACCTGGAGCAGCGCCAGCGCGAGCGACTGCAACAGCAGCGGATCCCCTTTATCTGCCCCGGCGTTCAGGCATATCTGCCCTTTATGGACGAGGAGTACTGGAGCGGCAAGCCCAACAAGCACGTAAAGGTCTACGATCCGCACGAATGGGCACAGCTCAAGGATTGAGCCGAGCGAGCCCGCCGATGGAAACACGTCCCACCCTGAGCGCTCAAAACGGGTCGCACTTTCCGCAGCCGCTACAGCAACGCCTCGGTCCAAGCTGCTTCCCTAAAGCCGGGAATCGCAAAGTCGTCGCCCACCAACAGCGGACGCTTGACCAGCATGCCGTCGGTCGCCAGCAGCTCGTAGCACTCCTGATCCGTCATTCCTGCGTCCAGGCGCGCCTTCAGGCCCAGCTCTCGATATTTCATGCCCGACGAATTAAAGAAGCGCCGCACCGGCAGCCCCGAACGAGCAATCCAGGTCGCAAGCTCATCAGCCGTGGGATTGTCCAAAACGATATCGCGGTCGATATACTCTACCCCGTGTTCGTCCAGCCATGCCTTGGCCTTTTTACAGGTCGAACACTTGGGATATTCAACAAACAGTACGGTCATGGGAATCCTCCGAATAAAGATCGGCCAACGCAGGCACACGCCACACGAGACGCCTTCGTATGATGGGCCAATTGTAGCCCACGGGTCACACGCTAAACGAACCGTGCCCCGAATCCGCGTTTGATGAACGGCAGCAGCTCCATTGCCTCGGGCGTGATATGACCCGCAACGTTCATGCGCTCGTCACCGGGAAGATCGACCCGCGCAATCTCAAGCTCGCCTTCGTAGCGCCCATAGCCGCTATTGCTCACAGCGATCGACCCCATCTTTCGCGACAGGCCGGCACCGGCATCCATCGGCACGGAATCCGGTTTAAGCGTCGTGCGCGACTCCTGAGACCTAAAGATGAGGGTGCTCGAATCGGGCCGGTCGTGATGAATCTGCCCACGTACATAGGCATAACCAGACTCAAGCTCGCATTGCAGGTCCACGTATCCGGCGGAAACTTGAGCAAACTGCGCCCAGCCCGCATCGGAAAGATCGGGGTCGCCGACCAACACAATGTCGCAATCGGCGCCATGTGCGAGTTCAAGCATGTTGAGGGCAACCTTTGACGCGCGACTGCGCTGTGCCTCGACCGTCGGCAGTCCCTCGAATACCGGCCCGCGAACGTTGGCATCACCCGGCACAAAAGCCATGATTTCGAATCCAAGCGCCGCAAGACGAAGATTCACCCGAGCAATGTCCTCCAGAGCTAAACCGGTATAAGGCTTGGGGTAAAAATTGTGGCAGGCGGCAAAACGGGACACATCGGCACCGGCCTCGCGCCACGATGCGATTTCGTCAAAGCTCACCGTCGAAGCATTAACCACAATGCGAAATACGCCGGACAGTTCCGCGACCCGCTGCGCGCTAAAGCCATAGTCCAAACGAAGGTATTCCAACCCCAGATCGCGCAGGTCCTCGATGCGCTCAAGCCCGAGCAAATCGCACGTGCGCGGCCCCACATCGGCGATGAGCGCAATGCCGCGGGCGGAAAGCAGCGACAGCACATGACGGACCTTATCGGCATACGCCGCTCCCCCATCCTCGGGAATATGCAGCGAGGTGAACGCATAGCGCGCACCCGCCGCGGCACCGTGCTCAATCGTCCGCTCAATATCCTGCAGAGGGCTGGAAAGATAAATCGAAATACCCGTTTTCACGTTTCAACGCTCCTTTAAAAAAGGCCGGCGGAGCAGTTAGCCCCGCCGGCACAACCATAGCATCAAGAAATCTGCCGCGCGCCGCGAGCCCTGAGCAACACGGCTCGCGATATCAAACTATTCGCCAAAGAACTCGTTGATCTTCTGCTCGTCGACGCCAAAGAACCACGTCAGGACAAAGCCGGCGGCATAGGCAAGCAGCATAGCGGCAACGTAGCCGAGCTGCTGGCCAGGAACGACGATCAGCAGGCCAAACAGACCGGAAACGCCCTGAGAAACCGTGCCGATGTGAAGCAGCGCCGCAAGCGCGCCGCCAAAGCCGGCACCCAGGCAAGCTGTCACAAACGGACGGACGAGCGGCAGCGTAACGGCATACATCAAAGGCTCGCCAACACCCAGAATGCCAACGGGGATAGACTCGGCGACATACTTCTTGAGCTTGGCATTCTTGGTCTTAAAGTACAGTGCCAGACCGGCGCCAACCTGGCCGCCGCCAGCCATCATAAGGATGGGCAGCAGGTAGTTGATACCCTTGGTGGCGCCGTCGGGATCGTTGAGCATCGCGTGGATCGGCGTAAGCGCCTGATGCAGGCCAACGGACACCAGCGGCAAGAAGCCTGCCGACAGGATATAGCCGCCCAGAACGCCCAGTTTCTCGAAGATGAAGGTGAGGACGCTAAAGATCGCCGTCGTCAGCCAGGCGCCGACCGGCTGGATGACAAGCATCAGAGCAAAGGCGCCGATGATGAGCACCAACAGCGGAGACAGGAACGTGTCGAGTGCGTTGGGCATAACCTTGCGAATCTGGCGCTCCATCCAGGCAAAGAAGGCACCGGCGATGAGAGCCGCGATCATACCGCCTGCAGCGGGGTTGTACTGCGCATTGGTGAGCGGCAGCAGAATGGCGGCGGCAGGATCAGCCGCGCCAGGCGCAAGCAGGGGCATGGCACTGTTGGCGATGCACATCATACCGGCGATGCCGCCCAACGCAGCGGAGCCACCAAACTCACGTGCCGCGTTATAGCCCACCAAGATGGGCAGATAGGCAAAGAGGGCCCAGCCCATGGAACGAATGCCCTGGTACCACCACTCACCTGCAAGCGCGCCCGCCGTCGAGACATTGATGACGTTGCAGATACCGTTGATGAGGCCGGCCGCAATGATGCCGGGAAGCAGGGCGACGAAGACATTGGAAATCTTCTTGAGGAAGGCCTGAACCGGCTTGGACTCGTACTTGGCCTTCTGCGCAGCCTTGTTTGTGGCCGCGGCGTCGACCACGTTTTCGTCGGCAACACCCTTCGCAAGACCGGTGAGCTTGGAGAACTCCTCGAGCACCTTATTCACCTTGCCCGGACCCAGCACGATCTGCATGGTATCGTCCTCAACCAGGCCCATTACGCCATCGAGTGCCTTAATACCCTCTGTGTCGACGTTGCCCGCATCTTTGACGGTCACGCGCAGGCGTGTCATGCACGCCGCGTTTGCCAGCACGTTGTCTTTACCGCCCAAAAGGTCCAGCAGCTTTTGGGCCAGCTCTTTGTTCGTCATAACTCCTCCTTGTATTGAATGTGCAGTGCGAATGTTGTGGCAGCTCACACCGTGCGCCTACTGCGCGTGGAAATCGTCTTTCTGATGACCGCTCACCGCAGCACGGACATGGCCTCGCGCCCGCTCAAGAGCTACCGCGGCCTGCTCGGCATCGCAGTCCAGCAGCACCGAGACAATAGCGGTTTTTACGTGGCCGCCGGCATCTGCAAGCGCCTGAACAGCGCACTCGCGCGTGCAGCCGGTCGCCTCCATCACGATGTTCTGGCCGCGCACCACCAACTTCTCGTTCGTCTGCTGCACATCGACCATCAGGTTTTGGTACACCTTGCCGATCTTGACCATGGCACCGGTCGAAATCATGTTGAGAATGAGCTTTTGAACCGTTCCCGCCTTGAGCCTCGTTGAGCCGGTCAGCACCTCGGGACCGGGCACGGGCTCAATGGCAAGATCTGCGCTCTCCCCGATCTTCGACCCTTGGTTGCAGGCAATTGCAATGGTCTTACACCCAGTTGCTTTGGCGTACACAAGGCCGCCCACCACATAGGGAGTACGACCGCTTGCCGCCAGGCCAACGACAAGATCCTTGTCCGAGAGTCCACGCTTCCGCAGGTCGCTCGCGCCAAGCTCCTCGCTGTCTTCGGCACCTTCGACAGCCTTGATAAACGCCGTCTCGCCTCCGGCAATGAGCCCGACAATCAGATCGGGTGACACGCCAAACGTGGGCGGACACTCCGAAGCGTCGAGTACGCCCAGACGGCCGCTGGTGCCTGCGCCCATGTAAAAAACGCGCCCGCCGAGCTCAAGCGCCTCAGCAGCCCAGTCGATTGCTGTGGCAACTTGGGGCAACACTTTCGTAACCGACTGGACGGCACGAAGATCCTCATCGTTCATCGTCGTGACGATTTGCAGCGATGTCATCGTGTCGAGGTCCATTGACCTAAGATTGCGCTGTTCGGTCGTGAATTTTGTTAAATCGAGCATTTCATTCACCTCATCTTTCCTGTTTCTCGATGTAGTTTTGCTTAATGACATGCGTCGCCCGTTCGTAGTCGCTGGCAACGTAAGCAGCGTACAGGGCATCGACAACCATAAGCTGGGCCATACGCGAAGCCATGGCACCGCTGCGGACCAAGGGTTCACTCGCAGCGACGCCGAGCACGGCATCGGCCATGGTGGCAAGCTTGGACGATCCGTCTACTTTGGTCACGGCCACAACGGGACAGCTGTGACGTTGAGCCTCGGCGGTGCAGTCCAGCACCTCTTGCGTCAAGCCCGAGTAGCTAAAGGCGATTGCCATATCGCCCTCATGCATGTTCTTGGCACATAAGAGCTGATCATGCCAGTCGTCGTACAGATGGCACTCTTTGTCGACACGCATGAGCTTTTGCGCCAGATCGTGCGCGACCAAACGAGAGGCACCGATACCGAACAGATTGACCGCGCGTGCCCGCTTAAGATGGGCCGCGCATCGCTCCAAGACGGTGTAATCGAGCGTTCGCGCCGTCGCCTCGATCGTGCGCACGTTGCTTTTCATCACCTTCCCCACGATGCGTTCGACGCTGTCATCCATGGAGATGTCCTCGAGAGCAACGTCTTTCTTGTCACCCAAGAGCGCCAGTTCGGCAATCAGTTCGCGCTGAAACTCCTTGTAGCCCGCAAAACCCAAGCGCTTGCAAAAGCGCAAAATGCTCGAGGGCGAGGAGAACGTGGCGTCGGCAAGACCGCGGACGGACAGCCCGACCACCTCGTGCGGGTGAGCGCTTACATATGCGATGACATTGCGTTCCGCCGGGCTCGCGCTGAGCTCACGCTCGCGAAGCCGCAAAAGCAATCCGTTTGCCATCTCAAACACCTCCGTTGAGAAGAATTAAAGACTAACGAACGATTTGTACCGGATATAAACAGCTTTTACGGTACATTGTGCCGCATTGTGGCGCACAAAGGGCGAGCGTTCTACCGCTCGCCCCTCAAATCCGACCGCTCGGAAATACGCGCGACACAAAATAATTCAACAAGATCGCATTATCAGAAACGGGCTTGTTACCGACTAGCGCCTCGCATGGGCGCCGATGGGACGCGTCGCATGGTGCACCAACGCCGCCGCCAGCAATACCAACAGCATGGCGGTGACATAGCCCGCAGCATCGAATCCCAAGTCGATAACGTCGAAGTGCCTGCCGGGAACAAAGATCTTATGCACCTGATCGCCAACGGAGCAGGCGGCGCAAAATAGCAATACGGGCAGGCAACGGGAGCATACGCTCCACGGACGCCTGGAAAGGCAAACCACGACCACCGAGGCGAACAATCCGACGAAGAAAAACTCTACGGTATGGGCAACGCGACGGACGTTCGTGCCCACCCACATGCGAATGGAAGCAAGTCGGCCAGACCGTACATTCGAGGCAGCCGAATCGGTGCCTCCGGTCATTCCGTTCTCCGTCTGAGCTTCACCCGTGGCATCGGCAGCCTGTACGCCTGTAGCCTGACCCTCCACCACATGCGCGGTGGACTCGCTCAGCAACGACGTCTCCACCGCATTTTGCTCCGTCAGCACCCAGATGCCCGCCAGCGTTGCAGTAAACAGAACGATCGCGGTCCATCCGATTATTTGTTTTACGCGCGCCAAGGGCCTACCTCCTTTTTTGAATATCAGCGAGTGTAGCCCCAAATGACATCGTCACCGTATCAAAATTTGAATCGCAACAGGAAGCGCCAAAGCGACGCAAACCCCTACCCCGCCTCGCGCATCCAGCGATCAAACGTCCCCACGCACACGCCCAGGCACTTTGCTGCCTGGCTGCGGGTAATATCGCCCGCCTCATAGCTATCCCGTACCAGATCAAACTGAGGAGGGCACGGCTTGCGAGGTCGACCGAAACGGACCCCTCGCGCCCGCGCCGCTGCAATTCCCTCCGCTTGGCGCCGATGGATATTCTCGCGCTCCACCTGCGCCACATAGCTCAGCAGTTGCAGCACAATATCGGCAATCAGGGCATTAGTCACATCCGGCGTGCCGCTTGCCCTGGCGCGCGTGTCAAGCAATGGCATGTCCAACACCACAATGGCAACCCCGAGCTCCTTGGTAATGCGACGCCATTCCTCAAGAATCTCGGAGTAATTACGACCAAGTCGGTCGATAGAAAGCACCACCAGCACGTCCCCGTCTCCCAGGACGTGCAGCAGCTCGCGATAGCGCGGTCGATCGAAGTCCTTGCCGCTCGCATGGTCGGCATAAATATTCGCCGAGCCCACGCCATAGGCGCCCAGCGCATCCAGCTGCCGATTAAGATTCTGATCGCGCGAACTCACCCGCGCATAACCATACACCGTCGCCATCTCATCCCCGCTTTCTTGTAAACCTGCCAAAAAGGGACAGGTTTATTTTGGTAGGTTTTACCTCTCAAATAGCAGGTAAGCGGGCGGCCGAGCAGACGGCAAGGTAGCCATGATCCAAATGCGGAGGGCGGCCCCGAAAGACCGCCCTCCGCTCTCCCGCCATGAGTCGAGATTTGGCTAATGGATAAGCTTAAAGTCCAAGTGCCCACGCGTGGTATTGACGCGCGAGACCTCGATAATCACGCGCTGGCCCAGTTCATAGCGAGTCCCCGTGTCGGCGCCCGTCAGCGTAAGCGCATCCTCGTCGAACTCGAACCACTCGTTGCCCAGGCTCTTGATCGAAACCAAGCCTTCGACCTGCGTCAGGTCCAAGCGAACAAAAAGACCCATGCTGCTGACCCACGAGATGGTTCCGGTATAGCGCTCACCCAGACGGTCCTCGTAGTACTGGGCGATCTTGATCTTTTGTGTCGCATGGCTGGCGGCGTCGGCCGCGCGCTCGGCATCGCTGCAGGCACGACAAATCTGGGGCAGAATGCGCGGCAGCGATTCGCGCCCCTTACCGATCAGACGCGGTGTGCGGACCAGGGCGTCCTTGCCGCCCAGCTGCTCGTAAGCCAGCTGCAGCTTGAGCACGCGGTGCACCACCAGATCGGGGTAGCGACGGATGGGGCTCGTAAAGTGGCAGTAGCACGGCGCGGCGAGCGCAAAGTGGCCCTCGTTGCGCGGCTTGTACAGTGCGCGCTGCATGCTGCGCAGAAGCAGTGTGTTGACGAGCGGTGCGCTGGCCGTACCGGCGGCAGCATCAACTGCAGCCTGCAGCTCATCGGGACTTCCCAGGGCGATGCCGGCTGCACGGCGGTCGTCGATAATACCCAGCTGAGCCAGTGCCACGGCGGCGCCGTGAAGACTGCCGGGACTGGGATCTTCATGCACGCGGTAGCAGGCCTCGATATCGCGGTCGGCCAGCCACTCGGCCACGCACTCGTTGGCGAGCAGCATAGCCTCCTCGATCAGCGACGTGGCACACGAGCGCTCGCGCGCCACAATCTGCACGGGCACACCGTCCTCGTCCAACAGGGCGCGAATCTCGGCCGTATCGAAGTCGACCGAACCGCGCGCGCGACGAATGTGGCGGCGAAGCTCGGCGAGTTCGTTGGCAGCGACGAGAAAATCACCCAGCTCGACGTTATAGCCACGAGCAGTTTCCTCGCACGCAAGCCCGCGATCGAGCGCTTCCTCACGCGAAGTCTCTACAGCCGCAACATCCTCGGCGGCACCCTCCAGCACCCCATACTTCACCGCGCCGGCACGCACCAGCAGCGCCTCGGCGCCATCGTAGTCCATGCGCACGCGCGAGCGAATCACGCTGGGATAGGGATCGTAGTGGCGAACGTGGCCCTGCGCATCGAGCTCGATATCGACGGTAAACGCCAGACGGTCCTCGTCGGGACGAAGCGAGCACAGGTCGTTCGACAAGCGCTCGGGCAGCATAGGCAGCACGCGATCGGCCAGATACACCGATGTCGTGCGATGGCGCGCCTCAAGATCGATATGCCCGTCCCAAGCCACATAGTGAGAAACGTCAGCGATATGCACACCCAGCTTGTAGCCACCCTCGGGCGTGCGCTCAAGCGAAATGGCATCGTCAAAGTCGCGCGCGTCGACCGGGTCGATCGTGATGACAAAGCGGTCGCGCAGATCGCGGCGGAGCGGGTCCTTAAGCGCCGCGGACACATCGAGCGAAAGCCCCTCGGCCTCGTCCAGCGCGGCCTCGGGATAGCTATCGGTATAGCCGTAACGCGCCATCACGTATTGAACGCCCAAATCGGGCGCGTCATCTCCGCCAATGCGGCGTTCGATCGTCACGGTGCCCGATTCCAGGCGCGTCGGGTAGGTCAAAATGCGCGCGACAACGGCATCACCCGGGTGGACACCCAGACGATCCGCCGAGGTATCCTCGGGCAGAATGAAGAAGTCGGCCTTCAGACGCGAATCGAGCGGCTCGATCACACCGAGCGGACCGGCGGTCTGGTACGTGCCCACCACGCTTATGGCTGCACGCTCAACCACGCTTTCGATCACGGCGCGCCGCTCACCGTGCGGGCTGTTCTTAATGCTCACGGCAACGGTATCGCCATCCATGATCTCGCGCTTACCGCGGCCCATGACCCTGTAGTCGCCGTTTTCGGTTATGACATAGGCACTGTGCTCATGGAGCTGCACGCGCCCGGTCAGGCTCGGACGGCGTTCGCTGCGCACCGGCCCGCGCTTATTGCGAGCTCCACGCTTATGCTTGTTATTGCGCCCCATGGCGCCTCCTTGCTATCGATTGCCGTTTACATCCCAAGAGTCTACCCAAATGATCCCTAGGGGACGGCAGGATTGCGGGTCACATAGATAGACCAGCGCCACAATGACCCGTTTTCTTCCGTCCCCTAGGAATCAAAAAACGGGCCGCCCCATAAGAGACGACCCGTTGGAAGGGATGAATTCCAGGCATGCCTACACGCGCAGGTAGCGGCGCATGGCGATGGCAGAACCAAAGAGACCGATAATCACGCCGACCAGAATCAGCGCAGCATAGGTCACCAGGTAGTACTGCATCGGCAGGGCAAACGACATCCAGCCGATGCTCTCCTGCAGACGCGGAATCATCAGATTGCGCAGCAGCTCCAGAACGCCGATGGAAAGCAGCGAGCCCAAAATGGCCTGCAGTACGCCCTCGGTGATAAACGGGCCGCGAATGAAGCCGTTGCTGGCGCCGACCAGACGCATAATCGCAATCTCACGACGACGCGCCGTGATGGACAGGCGAATCGTGTTGTTGATGAAGATGAATGCGATAAAGGTCAGAAGGCCAACGAGCACCACGGCGGCGATGCGGATGTAGTTGGTCACCTGGAACAGGCGGCTCACTTCCTCCTGGCCGTACAGCACGCTCGCGTTGACGTCGCCGTCATCCGCGATCTTCTGGAAATCGGCATCCTTCTTGAGCTTCTCTGCCGTGCTCTCGACCTTGGACGGATCATCCATCTCAATTGCAAACGAAGCCGGCAGCGGGTTCTGGCCATCGAGTGCGCTCATGGTGGCGTCGGCGTTGCCCGACATCTTGCTCGTGTACTCGGCCAGTGCGTCGTCCTTGTCCTTATAGGTCACGGACTTGACGTTGCTCCACGTCTTGAGCTCGGCCTCAAAAGCCTGAACATCGGCCTGATCGGCGTCATCGCTAATAAAGGCATTAATGACAACCTGATCCTCGACGGTACCGATCACGGAGTTCAGCATCGCGGAACCCATAATGAACAGGCCGATGATAAACAGCGAAAGGAAGATCGTGATGACGGCGCCGAGCGAGGTAGTCCAGTTACGGAAGAAGTGGCTGATTGCCTCTTTGAAGGAGTAGCCCACGTTAGTTGGTGCCATAGTTGCCGTAACCTCCCCTCTCCTGGTCGCGAATAACGTGGCCGCCCTCGAGGGCGATCACGCGACGGTGCATGCTATCGACCATCTCGCGGTCGTGCGTGGCGACGATCACGGTGGTGCCGGTGCGGTTAATACGCTCGAGCAGCTTCATGATGCCCAGCGAGATCGCCGGGTCGAGGTTGCCCGTCGGCTCGTCGCAGATCAGCAGCGGCGGACGGTTGACCATAGCGCGGGCGACGGCAACGCGCTGCTGCTCGCCACCGGAAAGCTGGTCGGGCAGCGAGTCCATCTGATCGGCCAGGCCGACCAGACGCAGCACCTCGGGCACCTGGCTGCGAATGACGCCCTTGGGCTTGCCGATGCACTGCAGGGCAAACGCCACGTTTTCGTAGGCGGTCTTTTGCGGCAGAAGCTTAAAGTCCTGGAACACGGCGCCAATCTGGCGGCGCAGGAACGGAACCTTGCGGTTCTTGATCTTCATGAGGTCCTGACCGGCAACCAGGATGCGGCCGCTCGTCGGCTTGACGTCACGGTTGAGCGTCGACAGCAGCGTGGTCTTACCCGAGCCGGAGTGACCGACCAGGAAGACGAACTCGCCCGGATAGATCTCGATGTTGATGTCGTCGAGTGCAGGCTTGTTGGGCTGCGCCGGGTAGATCTTGGTGACGTGCTCCATAAGGATGACGGGCTCGACACCTGCCTGCTTGGCCATCTTTTTGCGGCTCGCCTGCGGGTCGATGGGCGCGAACACCGACGTAAAATCGGGGTTGTTGAGCGCGTTGTCGAGACTTGCGACCTCGGCGGCCTGATCGCGCTCGACCACCGGCGCAGCGGGCTGCGTGGGGTCGGGAATAGCGGCAAAAAGACCAGATTGCGCAGGCTGAGGAGCCGGTGTCGCAGGAGTCATGGGGTCGGGGATGCCGGCCATGGTAGGCTGCGACGCGGCGGCACCAGCCTGAGGCTGCTCCACGCGAGCGGTCACGGCCTGAACGGGCTCAAAACCCGCCGTGCCGGAAAGCGCGACATCGCTGGTGGGATTGTAGGCAAAGGGATCGGATGCCGGCTGTGCCTGATCTGCCGGCTGAACGGGGGCCTGAGCAACAGGCTGGCCCTCTGAATCCGGAGTGGCGAAACGACTGCCCTGGACGCCTGGCTGCGTCTTGGGGGCGTCATCGCCCGCACCGGAGGTACGGAAGTGGTTACCCACTGGTGCTCCTTATCGTCGTGCGTTTAAACTACATGAGCGCTTTGTATTTTAGCAGCATTAGCTTTGCTGCACATAAGAAGCATGGCGCACCTTGGATTCCCGTCGGCCGCCATGAATATCAACTTCATCCGAACTCCTCTGATGGATGGTCCGCGCTTTCCAAGCGCTTCCCCCGTCCGCCTCAATCGGGCATACTTCAATCATTGTGAAAAGCCCTAGGGCTTTTAGCGGCTGCGGGTACCTGTACCTTCAGCCGCATTTTTCTTATCTTGTGGAGCCGATATGGGAGATTCCGGCATCGCGACAACAAGGGAACGGCCATGAATCGTCTGCGCCGGGCAGCTCCGAGCCCTGCGCAGACGATTCATGGCGCACAGGGACTACTTCTCCAAGCAGAGCGAGCTGAAGAACGGTCTGGCCATGCTCAGCGAGGTCATAGACAGGGCGGCCGATCGGCTCTCACGGCCATACGGCCATAGCGGACACGTCTCGTAGCACCAGAAGTCAGCTCTCCGTATCCATCACCGCCCAGCTCACAGGCGCAATACCCGGAATAGGCATTAGACAAGAGGGACAGGTGGCCTGATAGTCCCCCAACTTTGTCCTGCGTTGCATCGAGGCGGAGGCATATACCGCCTTTCGAGCGCGAGTGACGCCGACGTATAGCAGGCCGGTTTCCTCGATAAGCCCGTCTGGCATTCTCCTCATATCGACAATCCGGCAACTTTGCGCGGAACGTGAGCACATATCAGCTCTGTCGCACTGAACCTGCGCCCCCGACTCCCAAGAAGCTCAAAGAGATCGCGCCTCGTTCAAATGACCAGAGCGGTTTGGGAAAGTGAATAAGCTCCCTTTCCGCCTGCCACCCCCTCGCATATCCGCCACACACCAAGCATCGCTGGCTGCGGTTTCCCCCATTACATGGGACGCACGCGCCTTACGACCCGCGCCGAGCCGTATGAACCCGTCCTCCAACGGCACCCGCACGCTCATCGCGTCCGGCAGAAGCGACCGCCGCATCGGCGCCGCCCCGGCATCACGCCACCCCGCAGAATGCGATCCCCGCGCCGCTAAGCTCCGCCAGCACGGCGCGGGCCGCCTGCGTTGGCCCGCTCTCCACGCCGTCGCCCACATGGCGCGACACCTTGAGCGCCACCACGTCGCCGCCGTGATCCGCGAGCAGAGCCTTGGCCGCCGTTACGCTGCGAGCGCCCACGAGGCGCAGCTCGTACTCCACGCGCTCGTCCGTAGCGGCGGTCTTCACCGCCTCGATCTCACCGCGAAGCGCCTCGGCAGCCTCCTTGGAAGCGGAGGCATCGGCCACCTGTGCCTCAAACTCCGCGATCCGCTCGTCCCGCTTCGCAAGCATCGCCTGGTAGTCGTCGCCGGCTCCGCCCAGGGCCGTCACTTCCCCTTGCTCCTGCGCGTCTTCCGAGCCCGCCTCTTGCTGCTGCGCCTCGTCCGCTTGCCCGCCATTCGATCCCTCCTTCACGAGAACCGCCTTTCCGCTCGTACGGCAAGCACAACAAGATGCCCGCCTGGTTACTCATCAAGAGCAGCCTAGGCGGGCGTCAAAAAGTCAACCGCGCATCGGAGCCGCAAGGCGGCAGTGCCCGAAGAAATACGTCCCACTGGGTTACACACACCGAACTTAAGAAGCGTTTTTGGGCCATCATGGTAAAATTCCCATCGGAGGTAACGATGGAGACCATGCTACTTGATGACATAGAGTTGAGGGAGACTGCAAAGCGGCTCTACGATTCATACTCGACTGTTCTCTCCGAATCCAAGCTCATCTCCATCATCCAAGACGTCCTCGGCGACTTCGCCCCCGCGCTCGACTCCAAATACGCGGCCCGAAGGACCATCAACGACTTGGTGATGGGTTATTACCCGAACGAAGCCACCATCAAGGCCAATTTCATCGATAGGGTCCTCTTTCCGCTGAGCCCCGCGAACATCTCCATCTTCGAGCTTCCCATCGGCAACAGCCGCGTGGACATGTGTAAGGTCAACGGCCACAGCGCCGCCTACGAGATCAAGACCGACCTCGACACGTTCGATCGTCTCGAGGGCCAGTTGAGCGACTACTTCGACGTGTTCGAGACCGTCTACGTCGTGACGTCCGACAAGCGTTGGCAAGAACTGCCAAGCTACGTCCCCGAGGCCTGTGGGATTTACTCCTACAGCCAGGACGCAAGGGACGGCTCCTATCACTTCAAGGCACAGCGCAAAGCCATCAAAAGCACCAACCTGGACTCCGAAAAGCAGCTCGCGGTCATGCCCAAGCGCGCCCTCTGCGAGACCTTCGGCATCGACGGCGGGGGCACGTCAAAGCCCGCCATCATTCAAGAGTGTCTTGCCGAGAACAGCCAAGCCAAAATCAATCGGCTGTTTAAGGCCTATCTCAAGCAACGCTACGGTGCCTACTGGGAGCACTTCTGCAAAGTAAAGCCGCAGGTCTTCGGTATTGACTACGAATGGTTCTACCGCAACAGACTAGAGCCGGAGATTGTGTACTAGAGGTTGTAGCTGTTACCGTGGGCGAGGTAGAGCTGCTGCACGTAGCGAACAACGGTGTACACAATCCAAGTCTGCCAACCGCCATAGTTTCCGGCTGCGGCATGATCAGCTATTTCAGACAGTACGGCGCATTCGCCAGCACGTCTTTCCAGCTCGCCCCTGTCTGCAAGTATCTGTTTTACGACATCGTCGTAGCCGGATTGGCCTTTCTTCACGTCTGGATTGATATACCTTTTGAAGGTATTTGATGAACCGTCATAAAAAAGGGCAAGAGCACGTCCAGTGGCCCCCGCGCCCGGACGGGGCGGTAAGGAATCACGAAGCCCGGCATAGTCGCCGACGCCTTCGAAACCATATTCGGAAAAGTCACGAATGTGGCTATTGTCGATGAAACAGCCATCTTCGTACACCTTGTTCCCGTCATCGCGTTTGCGCGGCGAACACAGTAGGACAGAGTGCGCCGCAATATGAAGGTCAGCCAACTCGTCAAACTCTTCGATACGAGAAGCGGGCGGGGTCTCGTTGATGTCGTAAATCAAGTAGTCATCCGGCCCCAAAAGGTCAGACAAGATGTGCTCGTACCCCTCATATGTCGATATCCGGATGGCGACTGGTTTATTTGAAGAAGTCTTCCTTAGCTCCAAAATCAAAGCTTCCAAGGATTTTGGTGAGAGGTTGGACAGCTCGTCAATCACCGAGATGACCGGGATGAGATCTCGATAGTCGGCAAGCCGCTTAACCGCCTCCTCGTAAAACGCCAAGTCGTTGCTCATTTTAAGAACAAGCTTGCATTTTGAGGGGTCGGCGCCTTTGTATTTGGGCATATAGCAGCGGAAGAAGTCGACCAACACCTTTTTACCGGCAAAGGCATCACTAATGTTATCCAAGGTGACATCGCGCTCAGTCTCAAGATCATCTACCGTGCACATACGGGGCTGACCTTTGCGCTTTCCACTTTTATATGGCTTGTTGACCTTGACGTACTCACCCGTTGAGGGATCGACCAGCTTATCAAAGGCAACGTCCTTCTTAACCACCTCGACCAAAGGCAGAAGCCCTTCGTCTAAAAGTCCGAGCTCCCGCAGCCTTTGTACGGCCCTGAACTCATTTAGGCGATTCTTTAGTGTGAGGACATACATGGGGCGTCACCTACTAACAAGCGGACTTAAGATTAGAGAAAGCGTCAAACCCGATGCATCCATCATGCTGAAGAAAGCCGACCGTAATACCCGGATCCACCCTCTGGCTGGACGAGAATTCCCTGATTCTTCCCTCAGTAAAATGACCGGCTGCAACAAAGCTCTCATACTCGTCCAGGTCTACGAAGAAACGCCTTGCGAACGCATTGGCCTCTTCGTCCTTATGCTCTTCGCTTGCAAGTTCTTCCATCGACACGATTTGCTGCTTGGGGTCGTAATGAAACAAGAGGTGTGCAAGCTCATGCACGACCGTAAACCAGACATGATCATGAGTCTTGTATCGCTTGCTGATGAAAATAGCAGGATGACCCAAGTAGGTTGTCAACACGCCACGTACTTTAGCGTTCGAGATAGCTTCATGCTCAACTAGGTAAACTCCACACCTGTTCAGAAACTTGCGTGCGCTCTTGATAGAACCGTTTACATCTGGATTCAGGGCAATCTTCTTCAAACGACCAAGCGACGACTCAAGCAGCTCTCTAGAGTATTGAGTATCGCTTAAATCCTTATTCTGAGTCTCAATCTCCTCTTTGCAGAGCCCGAGCCAAACGGCAACAGCCTCCGAATTGCCACCATCCTGCATGAACTCCATCCCGCCGGGAATTGCAGTCATGTAGCGGTCAAAATCCGAAACGCCCAGAATCTTCAGCATAGCCGCAGCTTGCTCAACCAAAGACATGCTCGTTCGCGGAAAGACCTCCTTGAAATGAAACCTCTTGGCGATCTCCTTAAGGTCAAGCTCCTCCAGATGCGCCTCCTCGCGTTCGCGGGCAAGGTACTCCTGATACTTGACCTCATAGTTAAGCCAAAAACTCGCGGGAACGTCGGGCATGACCTTCTCAAGCTTCAGCGCCATGTCCTCGGTAAGCCTGGTCTTCCCGTTCAGAAGCTGGGAGAGGTGGCGCTCGCTCACGCCGGTACGCTTCGAAACTTCCTTTTGGGTCAAACCGCGCGCATCAAGGTATTCCTTGATGATCTCGCCGGGCGCGACGATGAAATCACTCATAGCTATCTTCTCCTCTCCTAGCTCAGTGGTAGTCCTGAATATCCACGATGCAGACGCTGGTGATCGTCGTAAGGTCATCCGGGTCAAACTCCCCGACGGGACGGATGACCAGTCTCATGTTCTTGCTTAGGTCGATTCCCCAACAGCCCTCAAAGTTGCCGGTCAGCTTGTGCCTGCGCGGCGGCGGCAGATGGGTAATCTGCGAAAGGTCATTCGCAACCCGCAGATCGGAAAGACGATGAATGAGGTTCTTGGCTATCTTGCCGTAGTTCCTCGTTATCGCCCTCTGATCCTTGAGGCTCTTCTCCAGCGACTTGCTTGCATATTCGATATCCATCGCCACCTCCTTTGATAGAAGGATATTGCAATTGATCTCTGAGGTCAATATTGACTTTTGAGATCAATTTAATTCTGTACCTAGACCACTCAGACTGATACTCGTCTGACGTTAGGGTTTTCTAATGAGCGGTGCCACCTCTTAAATACTCTCGCATAAACCGCCCAATCTCTTCTCCGAAAACGCTCAAGCCGCCCGATGCAATAAGCTCTGGATGCACCCTAACCCCATTAATATCCCAGCCATCATCCCTGACATGCTGGAATTCAGTGAAATGCCCGCCACTCACAGGGCTGCCGCATGGATACAAAATGGGATGTAAATTTCAAAATTCCGCGCACATCCCGGCGCCAAACCACGTTATGCCCTATAGGAGGTGAGGGAAGAGAATGCATAGCTTTCCATACGGCAGCAACGGCAGGGCGGACGCGCCAGGCCGCGAGAACGACTCTTTGGTAGGGCGCTTCGCAGAGGAGCACTACGACAAGGTATACCGCTACTGCGCGCGAAGGCTCCCCTCGAAAGAGGATGCCCAAGACGTGACGCAGGAGGTGTTCCTTCGGCTCGTGCGGAGCGATGCGCTATACGCCGAGCATGGAAAGCCCCTTGCGTATCTCTACGCCTGCGCGCGCAATGTCTGTGCCGACTTCTACCGAGGTCAGAGACCGGTTGGTGCCTTGGACGAGGACGATGTGCAGACAATTCCTGACGTGCGGCATGCAGACATGGACGGACGGCTGACCATGGCGGGTGCCCTCGCCCGCCTTACGGAAGAGGAGCGCGAGGTCATCGAGCTTCGCTACGACCAGGACCTGCCTATGTCCGATATCTCCGCCGTGACGGGGAAGTCGAGGTTCGCTCTCTATCGAATCGAGCGGCGCGCGCTCAGCAGGCTCAAGGAACTGATGGGAGAAGGCAATGGATGACTCGAAGCTAAAGGATGCGCTGAGGAGCTACTACGCCGCCGACGCGGCATCCCCCGATGCCTCGGCGCGCAAGCGCACCTTGCTGCTCGTGGAAGCAGAGGCGGCTCGCGCCTGCGGAGGCGCGAGGGAGGCGGATTACATCCCGCTCTGGCGGTTCGTCGCGAGCCAGGTCCGGTTCGTGCGTCCCTGGGCATGGATGCTCCAGATCGCGCTTCTGGCATGCATGCTCGTTCTCGTCGGCGTGATCGGCCCGCGCTCGGGAAGTCCCGTCGTCGTCATGGCGGCATCGGCCCTCTCGGTTGCCATAGCGGCACCATCGGTATTCAAGAGCTTCGAGACCCGCGTCTGCGAGATGGAGTACTCGTGCCGGTTCAGCTGCGTGCAAGTGTTGGCGAGCAGGCTTTTGCTTTTCGGCCTTGCCGACGTGCTTTGGATTACGCTCTCCGTTGCGGCAGTGCCAACGCTCGCGGGGATCGACGCGCTTCGCGTACTGCTGTACGCATGCACGCCGTTCTTCTGCTCGTGTGCCGCCTGCTTCTATGCGGCGCGCCGTCTGCCGGGCAACTCGCTCGTCGCCAGCGTCGCCCCTGCGATGTCCGTACTCGCAGCGCTCTGGCTGCTGAGCACGGCGTTCCCCCTCTGGTACGAGGGCGCGTCTCTCGCCGTATGGGTCACGGCGCTCATGGCCTCCATGGCGCTCGCCGCCCTGGAGGCGTCAAGGCTCATACGCTGCGTCTCAGGCGGCCTCTCGCCACGCCCGTCAAAGGCGGCGCTCTAGCTCTCCTCCTGCATGCCTGCAACATCGAACGAAGGACAAGGAACGAACATGGAACTCAGGCTTGACAGGCTCACCAAGCAGTTCGGCAGCCATATCGCCGTCGACCGCGTGAGCTTCAGCTTCACGCCCGGCGTCTACGGCCTACTCGGGGCCAACGGCGCAGGCAAGACCACGCTCATGCGCATGATATGCGACGTCATGAGGCCGACATCGGGAAGCGTGTTGTTCGGGGGCACCCCCATAGACCAGCTTGGCGACGGCTATCGGGCGCGCCTCGGGTACCTGCCCCAGGACTTCGGCTACTACCCGGACTTCACGGCCTGCGATTTCATGATGTACCTGGCATCGCTCAAGGGGCTCACCGCGCAGCAGGCGAAAGTGCGTACGCGCGAACTCCTGGGAGTTGTCGGTCTCGCAGAGGCCGCAAAGCGGAAGGTCAAGACCTTCTCCGGCGGCATGAAGCAGCGGCTCGGCATCGCCCAGGCGGTGCTCAACGACCCGTCTGTCCTCGTGCTCGACGAGCCCACCGCAGGGCTCGACCCCAAGGAGCGCGTCCGCTTCCGCAACCTCATATCCTCTCTCGCCCAAGACAAGATCGTCATCCTTTCCACGCACATCGTCTCTGATGTGGAGTACATCGCCGACGAGATCCTCGTGATGCGCGCTGGCGGCATCATCACGACGGGCACGGTCGACGAGATCACAGGGGACATCAGGGGATGCGTCTGGGAGTGCACTGTCGCCCCGAGGGAGGCAGACGCCATGTCGGCATCGCTCACGGTGGGCAACATCCACTACGCCCAGGACGGCTCTGCCATTGTTCGCGTGGTGGCGCAGCAGCGCCCGCATCCGAGCGCGCGCGCCGTGGAGCCGACGCTGGAGGACGTCTACCTCTACCTCTTCCAGGAGCAGTCCGGGGGCCTGCCGGTTTCGCGGACGAAAGCGGAAGCGGGACGGGACGCAATCGCACGCAGGAAAGGAGCGCGCCGTGGGTAGCCTCATCAGATACGAGCTCAAGAAGATGCTCTCAAGGCGCGTCTCGCAGGTTTCCATAGCGGCCGTCCTGGCGCTGGTCGCGGTCATAGCCTTCTTCAACATAACGTCCCAGTACGCCCTCGACCCCAAGGAGATGGGCACCGAATTCGAAGGCACTGCCGCCATCGCCCAGATAAAGGCAAACACGGAAGCGCTCGCAGGCCCCATCACCGACGAGGAGGCCACCGAGGCGCTCCGCGAGTTCAAGGAGTTCGTCGGTCCGGACGGCGAGGTCAAGGAAGAGTACAGGACGGACAGGAAGCCCTACGGGGAGAAGGCGAACGAGTACTGGGAGTTCAGCGCGAAGAACGGCGCCCTCATGGCGCTGCTGACAAGCCCTTGGATGCAAGGCTACCAGATGCCCGTGTCCGCGGCAGCCGCTATCGACACGACTGGCACCGTCGACCTCTACGGGCGAGTCCGCTCGAAGATAGCCTCCGGGCTCGACGCGAACGGGGCCCTCTCGTACAACGACGATGAGAGGGCGTTCTGGAGCGAGAGGGCGCAAGGCATGCAAACGCCCATCGAGTACGGATACGCAGGAGGATGGGAGGACTTCCTCAACCTCGCCCAGTTCCTCATATTCGCGATGCTCGCAGTCGTGATAACGTGCGCATCGGTGTTCAACGGGGAGTACCGGGCCAAAACCGACGCCATCCTGCTGTCCACCAAGTTCGGCAAATCAAGGCTCGGGCGCGCGAAGGCGGCGGCCTCTATGATCGCGGCAAGCGCCATATACTGGGTCTTCACACTCGTCTTCCTGGCAATAACGCTCGTCTTCTACGGAGCCGACGGCGCAGGTCTACCCATCCAGATCTACAACATCACATGCACCTACGGCATAAGCCTGTCAGCCGCCGCCCTCATATGCTGCCTCGTCGGGTATCTCGCAACCCTCGCCCTCCTTGGGATAGTGCTCGCACTGTCAGCCAAGATAGACAGCCCCATGGGAATCCTCGCAGTCGGCGTCGCTCTCATCTTGATTCCGATCTTCGTGCCGACGATGACGAGCAGCATCGCGAACCGCATCATCTACCTGTTCCCCTACGACGCACTGAACCCCCTCAACCTCTTCGGCATGGTCTCGTATGCCATAGGCCCTGTCGTGGTCGAGCTGCCCGTGTTCCTCGCCGCTTTCTACCTCCTGCTTTTCGCGACGGGCATTGCTCTCGCGATAAGGACGTTCAAACGCCATCAGGTTGCCTGATGATGTCAAGGAGGGCCGTTGCCGCCAAGGATGCGTGAATCAGCGAGCCTTCGAGTGGATGCATGCCATCGCATTTCAGGGCGAAATCCTCTCCGATTCGCCTCTGGCTGTTAGGGTTTAGGGCTGAATGTTGCGCAACTGCGCCCTGGCCCCGACCGTAAAACCTCTCTAGCTTCTTTCCCTGCCGTCTCCAAACACAAAGCCGGAGTGCCCTCCATATGGAAGGCGCCCCGGCTTGTTCATTGCCCAATGCGGAAGCGGCTCTCAAGTTAAGGCCAAAGCAGACCGCCTTACGCCAAGAACTCCTTGGTGGTTGCCACGATGTTGGCGGCGTCCAGGCCGTACTTGTGCAGGAGCTCGGCACCCGGGCCGGACTCGCCGAAGGTGTCGTTGACGCCGATCTTCTTGAGCGGCGTCGGGCACTGCTCGCAGAGCACGTCGGCGACGGCGCTGCCCAGGCCACCGATCACGGAGTGTTCCTCGACGGTCACGACGTGACCGGTCTTGGTAGCGCTCTTGACGATCAGGTCGGCGTCGATGGGCTTGATGGTGTGCATGTTGATGACCTCGGCATCGATGCCCTCGGCATCGAGCTGCTCGGCGGCATCGAGGGCCTCGCCGACCATCAGGCCGCAGGCGATGATGGTGACGTCGGCGCCCTCGCGCATGACGATGCCCTTACCCACCTCGAACTTGTAGGTCTCGGGGTCGTTGATGACCGGCGAGGCCAGACGGGCAAAGCGCATGTAGACAGGGCCGTCGCATTCGTAGGCGGCGCGCGTCACGGCGCGTGCCTCGACGTCGTCGGCGGGAACGATAACGGTCATGCCGGGGATGACGCGCATAAGGGCGATATCCTCGCAGCACTGGTGCGTGGCACCGTCCTCGCCCACCGAGATACCGGCATGCGTGGCACCGATCTTAACATTGAGGTGCGGATAGCCAATGGAGTTGCGGACCTGCTCAAAGGCGCGGCCAGCAGCAAACATGGCAAAGGTGCTCGCAAAGGCAACGCGGCCGGTGGTCGCGATACCGGCGGCAACACCCATCAGGTTGCTCTCGGCGATGCCCACATCAAAGAAACGGTCGGGGTAGGCAGCCTTGAACTTGCCGGTCTGCGTTGCAGCAGCCAGGTCGGCATCGAGAACAACAAAGTCATCGTGCTCGGCAGCCAGCTCGACGAGGGCCTCGCCGTAGCTTACGCGCGTGGCGATTTTCTTGACGTCTGCCATCCTAGAGCTCCTCTCCGGCGGCCGTGAGCTCTGCCATGGCCTGCTCAAACTGTTCATCGTTGGGGGCCTTGCCGTGCCAACCCACCTGGTTCTCCATAAAGGAGACGCCCTTGCCCTTCAGGGTCTCGGCGATAATGGCGGTCGGCTGGCCCTTGGTGGCGCGGGCCTCGGCGAAGGCGGCGCGGATCTGGTCGAAGTCGTTGCCGTCGGCGAGCTCCACCACGTGGAACTTGAAGGCGCGGAACTTGTCGGCGAGCGGCATGGGGTCGTTGACCTCCTCGACGGGACCGTCGATCTGCAGGCCGTTGTGGTCGACGATCACGCAGAGGTTGTCGAGGTGCTGGTTGCCGGCGAACATGGCTGCCTCCCAGACCTGGCCCTCCTCGCTCTCGCCGTCGCCCAGCAGGGCGTAGGTGCGGTAGCCGTCGCCCCAGTGCTTGGCGGCGAGCGCCATCCCGACGGCGGCAGAGATGCCCTGGCCGAGCGAACCGGTGGACATGTCAACGCCCGGAGTGTCGTTCATGTTGGGATGGCCCTGCAGGTGGCTGCCGATGTGGCGCAGCGTCTCGAGGTCCTCCTTGGGGAAGAAACCGCGCTCGGCGAGCACGGCGTAGAGGCCCGGTGCGCAGTGGCCCTTGGAAAGCACAAAGCGATCGCGGTCGGCCTTGCGGGGATCGGCCGGGTCGACGTTCATTTCCTCAAAGTACAGATAGGTCATGATGTCGGCAGCGCCGAGCGAACCGCCCGGATGGCCGGACTTGGCAGCGTGCACGCCGGTGACGATGCCCTTCCTTACCTCGTTGGCAACCTTTTTGAGCTCTTCGTCGCTCATTGTGCCTTCCTTTCATCCTCTTTAGACAAGATGCGCACGGCACAGAAGGTCGTCCCAACCCAGCCGCGATGCACGTACGTCCTTCATTATGCTGGAAACTGGAAGCTTTACCAGAGTTTTTATCATTATTTGAACAATTTAGCAGGCAGAACCGCTGATGAAACGGTTTATCAATGTGAACGTCTTTTGGATGGGACGCGGTCGGCCCTACGCGTTAATGTCCTTGAAGCCCTCACCGAAGGTTTCCGTAACGTCGGCAACCGTCACGATGGCATGAGGATCGCGCTCGCGCACGATCGTCTTGAGCGTATTGAGCTCGCGGCGGCTCACAATGACCATGATCACCGGCTTCTCGGCACCCGAGTACATGCCAGTCGCCCTAAACTTGGTGCAGCCGCGTCCCAGACCATACATGATGTCGGCCGCGATATCGGGGAAATTGTCCGAGATGATGAGTACCATACGACGCTTATTGCCGCCATCGACCACGGCATCGATCACATAGCCGCTAATCACCATCGAAAGTCCTGCGTACAGAGCATTTTCGAGCGAGAAGACCGGCGCCGATGCTGCACATACGGCAACGTCGATTGCCATGACGGTCGAGCCCACCGGCAGCGAGGTGTTACGCGAGATGATTTGGCCAATCGTGTCCGAGCCGCCGGTGTTGGCGCCGGCGCGCAACACCATGCCGTAACCGATGCCCGTGATAATGCCGCCCCACATAGCGGGAAGCATCAGGTCTGCATGTGCCAGAGGCGCTACAAACGGGGCGAACAGATCGGTAAAGAAGCCCAGCAGCACAAAGCCCGTCGCGGTCTGCACCACGTAGAACATGCCGCCCTCGCGCATAACGACCAGCAACAGCAAGGCGTTCATCACGATCGTCTGAATACCAACGGGAAGCGACACGCCTCGCGCCGCGCCGACCGCCTGGATAATGGTGGCAAGGCCCGTAACGCCACCGGCGGCAAGACCGTTGGGAATCAAAAACAGGTCGGTCGCGATGGCGGCCAAGGCGCACCCCAACATGATCTGGGGCAGATCGTGAAAGAAGTTCATCGAAAGAATGCGCTTGATGTCCAGACGATATGCCATGCTACCTCCCTCAAAAAAGCGCACCCAAACGGATGCGCTTCGAACTTCTTGCTGTATTCGATTCTACCGATTCGCCAAACAAAAACCACCCCTGCGCAGGGTTAATTCTGGATACAAAACCACCCTGCTCGGAGGGTTTTATCCATTTCCACATAAACCGGGCGGTTTATGCAGATGGAGTCTCCGCGTCAGCGTTGCCGGTGGCCCAGCGATGGTAGCCAATAACAAACGGGTCCAGGTCGCCATCGTCAAGAACGGCCTCGACATTGCTGGTCTCCACGCCCGAGCGCAGATCCTTGACCATCTGGTACGGGTAGAGCACGTAGCTGCGAATCTGGTTGCCAAAACCGATCGTGGTCTTGGGTCCGCGAATCTCATCGAGCGCCTCGGCACGCTTCTCGAGCTCAATCTCGTACAGGCGAGCCTTGAGGATCTGCATGCACGCGGCCTTGTTCTGGATCTGGCTACGCTCGTTTTGGCAGGTCACCACAATGCCGCTGGGGAAATGCGTCACGCGCACGGCAGAGTCGGTGGTGTTGACACCCTGGCCGCCCGGGCCGCTTGCATGGTACACGTCGACGCGAATGTCGTCGGGACTGATCTCGATGTCGATATCATCGGGTAGCACGGGGATGACCTCGACGCCGGCAAACGTGGTCTGGCGGCGCTTCTTGTCGTCGGTGGGGCTAATGCGCACCAGGCGGTGAACGCCGGCCTCGGCACGAAGCATGCCAAAGGCATCCTTGCCTTCGACAGTAAAGGTCGCGCGATCGATGCCGATAACCTCGGCCGCGGGACAATCGTTGATGGTGACTTTCCAACCGCGACGCTGGCAGTACTTCATGTACATCTTAAAAAGCATGAAGGTCCAGTCCTGGGCCTCCAGACCACCCTGTCCGGGCTTGATGGTCACAATGGCATCACCGTGATCGAACTCACCGGTGAACCAGCTCGAAAGCTCGAGCTGGTCGATAGCGCGGGCCAGGCGTTCTGCCGTAGCGGCAGCCTCCTCGCGCAATGCGGCGGCGTCGGGGTCATCCCCCATCTCCTCGGCAAGCTCCAGCGCCGCGCGGGCGTCAGATAGCTCGCCGCGTGCGGTGTCCACGGCAGCGATATCTTCCTTGGTGCGCGCGATTTCCTCCATGGTGGCACGGGCGGCGTCGGCGTCATCCCAAAAGCCAGGGGCGACACTTTTGGCCTCGAGCTCGGTCACGCGCGTGCGCTTTTCGTCCAAATGGAGATACGATTCGACCTCACCGAGCCGGTCCGCAAACGCGTCCAGCTCGGCGGGCGTTACCTCTAAAGCCTCAGCCATTAACGATTCCTGCCGTGGCAGTACTTAAACTTCTTGCCGCTACCGCAGGGGCACGGGTCGTTGCGGCCCACGTTGACGTACGGATCGTCGCTCTCGGACTTGCGATAGGTGGTCACCTTGCCACCGTTGTTGACGGCAGCCGGACCACCCTGGACAGCCGTGCGGGCCTGCACCTGCGCCTGCTTGCGCAGCACCGAGTCGCCGTTGTCACCATCGACCTCGGCAGGACCGGAGAAGTGCGCACCCTCGAGCGCGGGCTCCTCCTTGTGCTCCACGGCACGCGGGGCAGCCTTGATCTCGATGCGCAGAACCGTGCGCAGGTAATCCTCGTACATGGTATCGACGAGTATCTGGAACGCGCCGTAGGCCTCGGTCTTGTACTCGACCAGCGGGTCGCGCTGGCCAAAGCCGCGCAGGCCGATGCCGGTCTTGAGGTAGTCCATCTCCTGCAGGTAGTTCATCCAGCGGGTATCGATGACGCGCAGCATGACCTGGGTATTGAGCTCGCGCATCAGGTCCTCACCCAGACGCTCGGCCTTCATGTTGTAGCACTTCTCAACATAGGCCAAGACATCGGCAGCCAGGGCTTCAAAGTCCTCGTCGGGGAACTGAGGGGTATCGATATGCCCGGTCAGCTCGACGACCCACTTACGCAGGCCCTCAAGATCGCGCTCGCCCTCGTGGCTGTCCTTGGTGCAGAACTCCTGCACGCAGCGGTACACGGTATCGTGCATGACCTCGGTGATGTGGTCGGTCAGGTCCTTGCCGTCCAGAATCTTGTTGCGCTCGGCGTAGATGACCTGGCGCTGCTTGTTCATAACGTCGTCGTACTCAAGAACGCTCTTACGCATGGAGAAGTTGATGCTCTCGACCTTGTGCTGGGCGCTCTCGACGGCCTTGGAAATAATCTTGTGCTGGATGGGCATGTCGTCGCCCATGTCGGCCGTGACCATCATCTTGGAGACGCGGTCCATCCTGTCGCCGCCGAACAGGCGCATGAGGTCATCCTCGAGCGACAGGTAGAACTGGGTCTCGCCCGGATCGCCCTGACGGCCGGAACGGCCACGCAGCTGGTTGTCAATACGGCGAGACTCATGGCGCTCGGTACCGATAACGGTCAGGCCGCCGGCGGCAAGCACGCGCTCGCGCTCGGCCTTGCAGGTCTCCTTGGCCTCGGCGTTAAACTGCTCGAGCTGCTCGGGCGTCACGTCTTCCATGGTCAGGCCCTCGTACTCCAGGCGTTCGCGCACCAGCTCGTCGGGGTTGCCGCCCAGCAGGATGTCGGTGCCACGACCGGCCATGTTGGTGGCAATGGTCACGGCACCGTAACGTCCTGCCTGGGCCACGATATGGGCCTCGCGCTCGTGGTGCTTGGCGTTGAGGACCTCGTGCGCGATGCCGCGCTTGGTGAGGGCGGCAGACAGCTTCTCGGAGCTCTCGATGGAGACGGTGCCCACCAGGACCGGCTGGCCCTTGGCGTGACGACGCTCAACGTCGTCGGCAACGGCGTTGTATTTAGCCTGAATGGTGCGGTAGACCAGGTCCTCGTGGTCAACACGCTGCACGGGCTTGTTGGGGGGAATGACCTCGACGGGCAGCTTGTAGATCTCGCGGAACTCGGCGTCCTCGGTGAGCGCCGTGCCGGTCATGCCAGAGAGCTTGTCATACAGGCGGAAGTAGTTCTGCAGGGTGATGGTGGCGAGTGTCTGGTTCTCCTCGCGCACGAGCACACCCTCTTTGGCCTCAATGGCCTGGTGCAGGCCCTCGGAGTAACGGCGGCCTTCCATAATGCGGCCGGTGAACTCGTCGACGATCTTGACCTCGCCGTTGGTGACCACGTACTGCTTATCGCGGTGGAACATGTACTGGGCCTTCAGCGCCTGCTGCAGGTGGTTGACCAGCTGGCCGGAGAGATCGGCATAGATGTCATCGATACCCAGGCGGCGCTCGATCTTCTTAAGACCGCGCTCGGTGGCAGCGATGGTGTGCTTGGCCTCGTCCATGACGTAGTCGCCCGTGGGTTCAACGTCCTCGGTGGCGGTAAGCATGTCGTGCGACACGTCCTCGCCGCGCTCAAGGCCGCGCACGGCGCGCGCGAAGTCCTTGTAGGTACTGGCGGACTTGGTGCCAGCGCCCGAGATGATCAGCGGGGTGCGAGCCTCATCGATCAGGATGGAGTCAACCTCGTCGACGATGGCGTAGTTGTGGCCGCGCTGCACGCGCTGCTCGGGACGGGTAACCATGTTGTCGCGCAGGTAATCAAAGCCGAACTCGGAGTTGGTGCCGTAGGTGACGTCGGCCTGGTAGGCCGGGCGCTTGAGCTCGAGCGGCATGTTGTTCTGGAGCAGACCGACGGTCATGCCCAGGTACTTATAGATGCGGCCCATCCACTCGGAGTCGCGCTTGGCAAGGTAATCATTGACAGTAACGACGTGCACGCCCTTGCCGGCAATAGCGTTGAGATAGCCGGCCAACGTGGAGACGAGGGTCTTACCTTCGCCAGTCTTCATCTCGGCGATGTGGCCCTCGTGCAGTGCCATGGCGCCAATGAGCTGCACGTCAAAGTGGCGCATACCCATGGTGCGCTTGGAAGCCTCACGCACGGTGGCAAAGGCCTCGGGGAGCATGTCGTCGAGCGACTCGCCGTTGGCGTAACGCTCGCGGAACTTATCGGTCTGGCCGCGGAGTTCCTCCTCGGTCATCTTCTCAAACTGGGGCTCAAGACCGTTGATCTGGTCGACGATCTTGTAGTAGCGCTTAAGGTCCTTATCGGATCCAAAGGACAGCAGCTTTGACATGAATCCCATGTGGTTTTCCTTTTTGGCCATCGCCCACGCCGTGCAGCTGCGGGCGAGTTAAACACAGATGATTGTACTTTAGCCAAACAAGGCGCGGCCTATACGGTCGAGCTCGACCGCCACGTAATAACTATGACCAACCTGCCGCAATGGAACGGGTTTATTTTGGCAGGTTTTATCTGAGCAAACGCCGTCTCTCTGCCATTTGGTGCCACGGGGACAGGTTAGCTTGCACCAATAAAAAGAAAAGGGCCGCGCACCCAGACGGATGCGCGGCCCTTATGCCATGAATGCGAGCGATTCCGCGGCGAGCTATTTACTCAGCAGCCTCGGTGGTCTCGGCCTCGGCAGCGGCCTCCTCGACGGGAGCCTCTGCGGAAGCCTCGGCGGCCTGCTTAGCAGCCTCCTCGGCGAACTTAGCGGCACGCTTGGCCTTCTCGGCAGCCTTGGCCTCAGCGGCGGCCTTGCGGGCGGCCTCGGCCTCAGCAGCCTTGGCGGCCTTGGCGGCCTTGGCCTCCTCGGCCTTCTTGAGCTGGGCGGCAGCGGCGCCACCGAACTTGTCGGCGAAGCGCTGGACGCGTCCACCGGTGTCGACGAACTTCTGCTGGCCGGTGTAGAACGGGTGGCACTCGTTGCAAAGCTCGACCTTCATCTCGGACACGGTAGCGTGCGTCTTGAAGGTGTTGCCGCAGGAGCACGTCACCGTGCACTCGACATACTGGGGATGGATACCCTGCTTCATGGTAGGACTCCTTATTGGTCAGGCGCTGGTTACCGATCAGCGCATAAGGCGTCTTGGTTTCCGACCAAGACAACAAACTCGGCTATGGTACCACGGCGCCGCGCGTCCCACAAAAGGTTCACGGTCTTTTCGGAACGACACGAATCTGGCCCATCGAAACACATCTCCACCGTTCCTTCAACTGGGAAAATGCCGTCCCCGGGGTCTGAGAAGGGCCCCGGGGACGTTCGACTGACTGCGGGAACGGCCTTTCCGCTCAATGTGTTCGGCTGAGATCGGAAATCAACCAAACTGAACTAGGTTCAGTTGACATGGTTAAAAACGAGGGGCGACGCTTTTGCGTCACCCCTCGTCCCGGCCGGTTGCTTTAGTTGTACACACGGTAGTTACACTTGAACTGGGTTATGTGTCCATAGTTGGAGCGGTACCAACCCGACGTATAGCTGATTGCCTCTGCGCCTAGATAGTCGTAGCCCTTGTTGTAGCGAAGCTGACGGTAGGTCGTGTCGTACTCTGCTACGTAAAACGTGTCTCCAGAGAAGGCTTTGTACCGGTCCTTAACCGTCGAAGCCATGTACGCGGGTTCGACATCGCCTTTCTCCCCGTTGAGCGCATAGACGGGTGCCGCGATTCCGCATAAAGCCGTTGCCACGAGGATGGCTTAGACAGCCATGCGCGACGCATTGGACTTCAGCTGTTCAAATAGTTTCATGTCATTCACCTCCTTCGTATGTATCGAGGTATTCCTGCTTGAGCGTCTGCGAGGACGACTTGATCTTTTCCACGAGCGTGCCGGCCTCGAT
>CAKUON010000014.1 GCA_934668875.1 uncultured Collinsella sp. | reverse complement strand
CTTGCCGTCGGCGAGCAGGCGCACGGTGGCCTTGGCGGCCGCCGGGCCGACCCACTTCTTCTCGACGGGCACCGAGATTACGCTGTAATTGTTGGTGAACTCAAGCGTGTTGTCGGCGGGAATCTGTCCGTCCACGAGCGCTACAATCTTGCCCTCGATGGTGTTGCCAGTTCCCGACTGCTCCTCGCCGCCGACCTTACGGCTCACGAGGCTAAAGCCAGCCGGAAGCACCGACTCTTCGGCGGAACCGGTCACGGTGTTGACGATACTCGCCAGCACGTCACCGCTGGACGCTTCGCCCTTGGTGGTGAGCTCGCTCACGCTATACTTGTCGCCCTGCTTAAGGTCATATACGCGAATGGTCTGGCCGGCCTTGATGGAATGGGTGCCGCCGTTCTTGAGCTTAAAGGAGTTGCCCACGGGCATGCCATTCGCATCGAATACACGCGTCTCATAGCCCTCCTCGGAATACGGCAGGGTGAACTTAAACGTAAAGGTCAGATCGTTGCCTTTCGCATCCTTAGTGGGTGCAGTAAGACCAGTATCTGCCGTCACCGTCTTGGTCACCTGCAGTCGTGCCACGCGACAATCGGTATACTGCACGGCCGTTGCCGTGGTAAAGAGATGATTGAGCTGAAGCGTGCCCAGGTTAGTACGGGTCTTGGAGGTATCGTCTATATATTTTGAATCGTCTTCTTGATAAAGAGCCATGCGGTTGATGCCCGTGTCCGCATAGATAGTAGCCAGTTTGCCGTCGCGCTCGCCACCGTCCTCGACATAGCGCAGGATGGTCTTGGTGCCCTGCGTCGCCTTGTCATAGCGCATGTGCACGTCCGCCAGAGAAGGCTTCACCTGGCCCCATGTCAGGTTTCCCTTGGCATCTACGCCAGTTGTACTCTGCAGCATGCCCTTAATGTGCGTAAGCGTGTTGTCGATGGAGTCGGGAGAGCCAAACTGCGCTAGGGAAGCAATCAGCGAACCCGGGCCGCTCATGCTACGCACGCCGTCGTTCTCCTCACCGGCGTCCACGTATACGCCCGAATCATCCACGATTACCTTGGTGATAGTGTTGTTAATCTCATAACCATCCGGGCTTTTAGACTCACGCAGGTAGTACGTACCCTTGATAAGGGGTGCATGCTTTGTCGAATCGAGCGGGAAGCATGCGGCACCCTTAATCTCATACGGATAGGTCGCGTCCTTCGTCTGCACGGTGTCATACGGCTTGGCGCCCGATTTAATGGCATACGTGCTGGGACTATCGCCGATAACGTCCTCGGCCTTGTACAGCTCAAACTTCGCGTCGTTCACGGGCCTGCCCAGGTCGTCAACCTTCTGCACAAACAGACGATTCTGGACGTTGGTGAGGTGGATCACCGTAGAGAACTGCCTGTTTATCGTTTGATATTTGACCATAGAGGTGTTGCCGATGGTTGCCCCCGCCAGAGACGGTGCAGTGGTGTGATACACCGCCACGGTATATTCCGCCTTTGACATGTCCGCCATCATGGCGGCGTACTTCTCGATATCTCCGGGCAGCGACCTGACCGTTACCTCATAGTCGCCATTGGTGTTGACGCCGAAGACGCTCGTATCTGCCGATCTGGCAGCCTCGACCGCGCCCTCAATGCCGTGTTTGGAGCACAGCTTATAGCCTTTGAGCGGGTTGCCCGTGACCGCCGTCCACGCATTTTCGTCCGTGTCACTCTTGTTTTCATCGGTGCGCTTGAGCACAACGGCGAAGGTCGTACCCGAACTAATAACGTGGCCTTTATTGTCTTGCGTATCTTTATGTAGGGAAATGGTCTCCTTAGCGGCCAGATAGCCGCCGTTCAGCCACATGCGGCTACCCTTCCATTGATCGCCGTCGGCTGTTTCAACCGTTGTCTGCGGCGCAACTACCACGCCACCCGAGCCGGTTGCCGCGGCTGGCTTGTACTGCAAATGCAACTCGCCTGGAGTTGCGGTGGTTGATGAGGTCAGGCTCGAGCGATATCCCGCGGGCAGGTTTTCTTCTTTGAGTACAAAGTAGTCGCAATGATTTTTGTTGTGCTCTTCGTCAAACGAGAGGACGGAGTCGCTCGGCTCGGAGTCGCCCGGCTTTAACTTTCGAAGTATCAGCTGGCCCCCGTTTTCCGTCGTGCCCCGAGCGACGAGCTCACCCGTATTCCAGTCGTAATCTGGTCCATCGGACCGGTACAGCCCGAAGGTTGCGTCATTGACTGCCTCGCCGTTTTGGTCGACCTTCGCGACCTCGGACGACGGCAGGGTGGTGAGGTTAAACTTGAGCGACATGTTCGATGCACCCGCGCCACGCTCCAGATAGAAGAAGCTCAGCGTGTGCTTGGTGCTGCCGAGGAAGGTGTTGCCGGAGAAGTTGGTGGTATCTACGCCGGCGGCTTCGAACTTTGCCTTGATGTTGGTATTTTCGATTTCTTTCTTGGTTCCATTCGCACCGTCGACATGACCGACTTTTACTTCACCGGTGGCGAAGTCGATCTCGAGCGTCGCCTTCTCGTGGATGCCGCCCAGATCGCCCACGAGCACGCCGTCGATGTAAACCCACACGTCATCGTCGCCCGAGAACTCAAAGACCATGTCTTTGTTATCGGTGGTCTTGCCGCCCGCAGGCTGGACGAACTCCGTGGTCATGGACATACCAAAGTGGTGGTTGAGGGTTGAGTTGTCCCCGTCAATGACGCTATTAGGAGAGAGGCCGTTGCCGTTGTCGGTAAAAACTTTCTTAGCCGAGTCAAAGGGGAAGAACTGACCCAGATTGGTTTCGCTACTCGCATCGCCCTTATATACGCCCGCCTTATTGTAGACGTTAAAGGAGTTGGTCGTGAGGTTATAGACGGCATAGTTGCCGTCAGAGCCGTCAGAGCCGTACGAGTCGTAAACGTAATAGCCTTTCTTGAGCTGGAAAAGGCCTTGCACGTTGTTGTAAACGGCCTTGCCGTCCTGTTTGTCATTTTCATTTGCCTGACTGGCGCTGTTAAAGAGATAATCGAGCGACTCGTCTTCGTACGTACCGTGCGTGTTATAGGAGGCGTAGGTGCCATCAATCTCCGGATAACCATTTACCAGCGTGTTCTTCACAAATGAAAGACGTCCAAAGCCGCCAGTGCCGCTTTTTCCCGTCCACTTGTTAATTCCCGTGCCGGCTCCACCATTAAACTTGAGCTGGTGATCTTTGTTGATGCCAGTGTTGTTATTGCTGTTGTCGATATTGATGTTTGCTGAGCTATCATTGGCGCCATCGACGACCCAATAGTCGAACAAATTGACCGTAGTGCCGGTGGGATTCACCGTCTTCACGGTGTGGTTGCTAAAGGGAACCGCCTGGTCGGCCAACGCGCTCGTCGCACCAAACAAGAGTGCACACGCCGCCAGCGGGACGGCCAAAACCCTCAGGACACGCTTGGCGGTATTGGTTTTCTTGCCAAAAGGCTTTAGCATTTCTCGAGCTCTCGCACACACGCGATTCATGAAGGCCCTCCCCAATCCATGAGGACGGCAAGCAGCGGCTCATTATATATGTGTCGTCGTCCCCATCGATGCAAATATACGCCCCCCCCCGCGCAGAAACGCAAGGCAGGACATCGCTATATGCTTAAAATTGTAGCAATTTGGGTGACCTGAAATTTCGCCTCGGGTTGCCACTCAGGCTCAAAATCGAACCACTCGCGCCATCAAAGGGGTTCGGCGGGATTAGCTAATTTGGGACGGGGCTTTTTGACTACTTGGGCAATCAGATCTGCAAGTAGTCAAAATAGCCCCGTCCCAAAAAGACTAGTCTGACACTGCATTTCGTGGCAAACGGTCCGACCCAAGACCCAAGGCAGCCAACCTCGAATGGCCATTCTCGAAGTTGCGGTGGAATACGGACTGAATTGGCCCCTTAAAGGCAAAAACGCTCCGTATTTCACCGCAACTTATCGAGGGGATGGGTTTTAGAGGCGGCCGAGGTCGTAGGATTGGGCGGCTGACTCGCCGGCGCAGATGAGGTTGGTTGTGGCTTCTTGCGGATCGAGTGCCCGCTCCAGGTCCATGGGCTTGCGACAGATCGGCAAAACCAAGTCGATACCCTGCTCGTACACCGCATCCAGGTTGTCGGCGCGACCGCCCACGACGGCGGCTACCGACTTGCCATATCGCTTGGCGCGGCGCGCCACGCCCACCGGCGCCTTTCCAGCGGCGGACTGTTCATCCATATTGCCCTCGCCTGTAATGACCAGGTCGGCATCGCGCACGCGCTCGTCAAACCCAATCAGATCGAGCACTGTCTCCACGCCCGAGCGCAACTCGGCGCCGAGCGCCAACAGTGCGGCACCCAGACCACCGGCGGCACCAGCGCCGGGCACGCCGAGCACCGAGCCAAATGTCCGTGCGCCCTTGGGCGTGCGCAGCAACCCCTGAGCCCGCGCCCTAGCAATTGCCGTATCGAGCAGGCGGCCGTAGCCGACCATCCAGCTGTCGCACCTGCTCAGCGCCTCGGCATCATCCGTCGGCAGGCCCTTCTGCCCACCGAACACCGCTAGGGCGCCTCGGCGTCCCACAAGCGGATTCTCGACATCGGAAAGCACCACGACACGCGCGCCGCTCAGCGCCCGAAGCGCTGGCGCCAAATCGATACTCACCACGTGTTCGAGACCCGCGAGACCGGGAGCGATATCGCGGCCGTGCTCATCGACAAGGCGCGCGCCCAGCGCCTGCAGCATACCGGCGCCACCGTCGTTGGTGGCACTACCGCCCAAGCCAAGATAGATAGTCTTTGCCCCGGCACGAACCGCACGGAGCATCAGCTCGCCCACGCCATAGGTTGTAGCAGCCAGCGCCGACGACTCCGTGCAAGGCGAGTACCCGATGCCCGCGGCTTCGGCCATCTCAATAACAGCCGACTCGTGCTCGACATCAACCAGCATCCGGGCAGGCGCACGCTCGCCAAAGGGCCCTGCAACCTCGCAGGTCACAAGCTCGCCACCGCAGGCGGCAACGGCATCGAGCGTTCCCTCACCACCATCTGCCAGCGGCAATGTGCGCACCTCGGCATCGAGCCAAACGCGTCGTACGCCTTCGGCAACGGCCGCCTCCGCCTGCGCGCTCGAAATGCTGCCCTTAAAGGAATCAATCGCCAACAGCACACGGCGGGGCCGGCGGCACGCAGGACCAAAGTTGAGCGCCTCAACGGCGATATCTTCGGCACACGCGAGCGCCTCAGCATGAGCGGCATGCGCCTCAAGATCGGCCCCGCAACCGCAGCCAGCACCATCGGTGCCACGCAGCCCACTAAAATAGCTGCTCAGCACCTCACGACACTCGTCTGCCAGCACGCCGGCGCTCACGTTAAACCGATGATTCAGGCGCGAGTCGGCATTCAGATCGTATAGGGATCCCAGCGCGCCCGCCTTGGCATCAGCCGCGCCATACACGCAGCGCCCCACGCGCGCGTTGACCATAAGCCCCGCACACATGCAGCAGGGCTCGAGCGTCACGTAGACCGTACAGTCGGAAAGGCGCCAGCGACCGAGCGACCGAGCGGCAGCGCACAGGGCCGCGAACTCTGCATGCGCCGAAGGGTCCTGATCGAGCTCGCGGCGATTATGCGCCCGCGCGACAATCTCGCCCGCGCGCACCACCACGGCGCCGATCGGCACCTCGCCCACCGCGGCCGCGGCACGCGCCTCCGCCAGCGCCTCGCGCATGAACTTCTCGTCGATTTCGGTGATCGTCATCGTTCGCCTTCCCTGTTGCAAATTCAAAACGATGCTATCATTACGACTCACGGAGAGATGGCAGAGCGGTTGAATGCGGCGGTCTTGAAAACCGTTGAGCGCGAGAGCGTTCCGGGGGTTCGAATCCCCCTCTCTCCGCCACTTTTAGTGATGCACCGGTGTCATGGTCCGCTCAAACAGTGCATCGACCACGTCGGCCATCTCGGGTCGACGCTCAAGATCGTGGCCCGATTCCCACCATATCGTGAAAAGTCGAATAATACCGCCGGCGACAAACTCAGACGTCGTCTCGAGCGACACGGGGGCCAGGGCATCCTCGGCAAGCACGTTCATCACACGCTCGCGGATAGAGCGGGCAATGCGGTCGCAAATAACGTTGGTCAACATGCCCGACATGCTGCTTGCCAAAATGTTATCCATGAGCTGCTCGTGCGCCAGAATCAAATCCATGGCATCGTCCAAAATCGCGTGCCGAAGCGCGCGCACGTCCTCGGCAGACACTGCGCCAGCCTCATCAGGCTGTTTTTGCGGCAAGCCCGACATGAGCTCATCGATATAAAAGGCAAAGTAATCGTTCTTGTCGCGAAAGTGCTTGTAGAACGTCGTGCGGCGAATCATGGCGCGGTCGCACAGCATGGCAACCGTCAGGTCCTCAAAACGATGCTCCTCGAGAAGCTCGGTGAAGGCATCGAACAGGGCACGGTAGGTTTTCTTGATGCGAAGGTCCACTGGTATCGCCATCCTCAGGGCAAAGACAACACTCGTCAATCTGTCGCATATCTTACACCTGTACCTCGCGCGCTTTGCCCCGGTGCCAACCCTACCGAAAACATAACGCTTACCGGAAAGTTCGGCACGGCAAAACGTTGCGGGTATACTAGTAGCGTTATACCAACGGCAGCTGGCGCATGCCGCCGCGGCCATTCGAAACGGAGACATCATGATTACCGTCATCATCGGCATCGTTGTTGTCATTGTGATTGTCTGCGCCATCGCCGGCATCTACAACAACATGGTCACCAAGCGTAACCGCATCGATAACGCTTGGCAGAACATCGATACGCAGCTGCAGCGCCGCAACGACCTGATCCCCAACCTGGTCGAGACCGTCAAGGGCTACGCCAAGCACGAGCAAGAGACGCTCTCCGCCGTGATCAGTGCGCGTAACACCGCCGTCAAGGCCACCACGCCCGAGGCCAAGATGGAAGCCGACAACGTGCTGACCGGTGCGCTGCGCCAGCTCTTCGCCGTAGCCGAGGCCTACCCCGATCTTAAGGCAAACGCCAACTTTACGCAGCTGCAGGCATCGCTCGAGGATACCGAGAACAAGATTAGCTATGCACGCCAGAGCTACAACGATTGCGTGCTCAGCTACAACAACGCCATTCAGACGTTCCCGGCTGTCATCTTTGCCGGCATCTTCCAGTTTAAGGAGCGCCAGGGCTTCGAGGCCGCCGAAGCAGCCCGCCAGGCCCCGACCGTCAAGTTCTAACAATCACGGCCGAGTCTTACTCGGGTATATGCATAAACCGCCCCGTCGAATGCATACTTCGACGGGGCGGTTTCCTTTTTCGCGTAGGTCCCCCTCTAAGCGCCGTGCATTTTTGGGAGTATTCAACATAACCAAGAGCATCGGGCGCCACGACAAAGGCCAAAGACCGCGAATATCCCTGCAAATCACCCGCTGTCAGCCCATAACCCCGCCCATCATTCGTAGAAAACATCGAGAAATCCCGATTTTTTGCCCGAGGTCGGTATGCAGGGGCCTTCGATTGCAGAATACTCGCAAAAATGCACGTCGCCATCACCCCCACATGGCGCGAACCAAAACAAAAGCGCGGCCTAAAAGGCCGCGCACCAGCTTTAATTCAGATCTATATTGCCCGTAACGGCAGCGCCGAGGTAACGCAGGCCCGAGGGCAACCTTCCTTTCCGGCGCACTCCGCAGGACGAAAGAACCTCCGCCGCACGAAGTGCGCAGCGGAGGTTCTTTCATGTCCGAGGACGCGCCGGAAAGGAAGGTTGTCCTCGGGCCGAACAGCTATGGCAGCTTACGCCACGGTGTAAACCCAGTTGTGCTTATCCTCGACAGCACCAGACTGGATACCAGTCAGGGTCTCGCGGAGCTTCTTCATCACAGGGCCGATCTCGGTGTAGCCAGCCGGGAAGGTCACGGTCTCATCGGCACCATAAACCTTATTGTCGATCTCGCCCACCGGGGAGATGACGGCGGCGGTGCCGCACAGGCCGCACTCCACAAAGGTGCCGGCCTTAACCTCGGCCCACTCGACGGGGCGCTGGTCGACGGTTATGCCCAGGTCCTGAGCAACCTGAACGAGCGAGCGACGGGTGATGGAGGGCAGGATGGAGTCAGTGTGCGACTGCGGAACGACGAGGGTGCCATCCTCCTTCACGAACAGGACGTTAGCGCCACCGGTCTCCTCGACATAGGTGCGGGACTCGGAGTCGAGATACAGGTTCTCGGCATAGCCCTCGCGATGGGCCTCCATCGTGGGCTTGAGGGACATGGCGTAGTTCAGGCCGGCCTTGATGTTGCCGGTGCCGTGCGGTGCGGCGCGGTCGTACTCGGAAACGCGCAGCTTGACGGGCTTAAGGCCACCCTTAAAGTACGGACCGACCGGGGTCACGAGAATGCGGAACGTGTACTCAGGAGCGGGAGCCACGCCGATCACGTCACCGGAGCCGATCATAAACGGACGCACGTACAGGGTCGCACCGGAACCGAAGGGCGGGACCCAGGCGGCGTTGGCAGAAACGACCTGCTTGACGGCCTCAACGAACTTGTCCTTGGGGAACGGGGGCATCTCGAGGCGCTGCGCAGAGTTGTACATACGCTCGGCGTTCATGTCGGGACGGAAGCAGACGATGCTACCGTCCTCGGCGGTGTAGGCCTTCAGGCCCTCAAAGACCTCCTGGCAGTAATGGAAGATGCCACCGCACTCGGAGACATGCAGGGTGTGGTCGGTGGTCAGGCCGCCCTCGTCCCACTCGCCATCCTTCCAATGAGCCTCGTAACTGTAATCGGTCTTCATGTAGCCAAAGCCGAGGCTACCCCAATCGATATCCTTCTTCTCGACAGTCATATGTCGCTCCTTACATACACAGTTGCATACTCGCGAACCCGCACGCAAGGACCGAGGCCGACCGCGTCGCAACGTCGCACGCCCGGAGCGTAGAGCCGGACGGGACACGCGAACGGCATCAAAGCCGATGGCACGTCGATTCGCATGCACGAGATTGTACTCCCCGTACGCGTCTGATAAAACGCTTTTCTTTAACTAAGTAAAGTATTTTCATTTGACCGAAGCAAAAAGGCCCGCCACCGTAAGCGGTGACGGGCCTCAACTGCACGGTTTGCGCGCTGGCTCGATCTACGCGTTCTTTTTGCCCAGCTTTGCCTTAACCAGACCGACCACGGTCGGGATGATCGACACGGCGACGATGCCGATAATCAGCAGCTCAAAGTGCTCCTGCACAAAGGGAATGCCGCCAAAGAAGTAGCCCAGCAGCGTAAAGAGCGTCGACCAGGTAATGCCGCCCAGCACGTTAAAAATGACAAAGTTGCGCCAGTGCATGCCGCCCATGCCGGCGATAAAGGGCACGAAGGTGCGGATAAACGGGAAGAAGCGACCCAAGAAGATGGCCAGGTGGCCCCACTTGTCCAAGAAATCCTCGGACTTTTTGATGCGCTCGGGCGTCATGGCCTTGACCTTACCCGAGGCAATGATCTTTTTGCCAAAGAAATGGCCGATCATAAAGTTGCACTGATCGCCCAAGATGGCAGCGGCCCATGCAACGGCCAGCAGGGCCACGATGTTAAAGCCACCGTTGTGGGCAAAGAAGCCCGAGGCGAACAGCAGCGAATCGCCGGGAAGGAACGGGAAGAACACCACGCCCGTCTCGATAAAGATGATCAGGAACACGCAGCCGTAGGCCATAAGCGGGCCGGCGGCGATCCAGCCGGCGATCGCAGTGCGCGGATCCTTAAGCAGCTCGGCGATAAAATTGATGAAACCCATGAAGTAAAACCTCTCAGTTGTGGGCGCGGATACGTCCAAGTTGACCAGTATACGGTTGCGGCGCGACCATGCACACGACCGCACAAAAGCATGACTCCATTACCAGCAAGTTTGCATAACTGACACCTGTCACGCAAAGCCGTGAAAGATTGCTCTTCCTAATCCCTAGCGAATCGCTATACTTTATTGAATCGCATTGCCATGGCGCTAAGGGAGGGCGGCCGGTGAGCTTTATCAATACCATTCGCGAGGACATCAAGACCGTCCAGGCGCAGGACCCCGCCGCGCAAAACGGCCTGGTCATTTTCCTTTCGTACCCCGGCCTGCATGCCAAGTGGAACCACGTGCCCGAGCACTGGCTCTGGGAGCACGGCCATCGCTCGCTCGCCCGCGTGCTCTCACAAATCACCCGCCACATCACCGGCGTCGAGATTCATCCCGCCGCGCAAATTGGCAAGCACTTCTTTATCGACCACGCCATGGGCGTCGTCATCGGCGAGACCACCATTGTGGGCGACAACTGCGTGCTCTATCAGGGCGTCACGCTCGGCGGTACCGGCAACGAGACCGGTAAGCGCCACCCCACCCTGGGCAATAACGTCACCGTGGGCACGGGCGCCAAGGTGCTCGGCAACATCCGCATCGGCAACAACGTCAAAATCGGCGGCAACTCGGTCGTCGTCAAGGACGTACCCGATAACTGCACCGTCGTGGGCGTGCCCGGGCGCATCATCAAGCGCAACGGCTGCCGCGTGTTCGAGGAGAGCTTCGACGCCAAGCAGCACCGCGAGTACATGCCCGACGATGCCGCCGAGCAGAGTGCCCTCAACCGCCAAGGCATCACCGAGAATGCCCGCCGTGTCAAGGAACTCGAGCGAGAGGTGGCCGAGCTCAAGGCCCTCGTCGCCAAGCTCGTGGACGAACGCTAGGAACGCAAGCGGCACAAAACGACATCGGCACCGACGCAAAAGGCGCGCCAGGGAGTTCATCCCCGGCGCGCCTTGTTTCCAATGTGACATGCGGGACTGTCCCTTTGTCACATTATGCGAACTGACTCAGATAGAGGTCAGCGTAAGCACCCTCGACAGTCAGCAGTTCCTTATGCGTGCCTTGCTCGATAATGTTGCCGTGATCCATGACCAGAATCAGGTCGGCATCCACGATCGTCGACAGGCGATGTGCGATCACAAAGCTCGTGCGCCCATGCATGAGCGCGTCCATGGCGCGGCCGATGGCAAGCTCGGTGCGCGTGTCCACGCTTGAGGTTGCCTCGTCCAAGATGAGAATCGCCGGGTTGTTGAGCAGCACGCGCGCGATGGTCAGCAGCTGGCGCTGGCCCTGGCTAATGCTCTCGACATCGTTGGCCACCCGCGTGTCATAACCCTGCGGCATGGTGCGCACAAAGAAGTCGACCTGCGCGGCGCGGGCGGCAGCCACGATCTCGTCGCGCGTTGCCTCGGGACAGCCATAGGCGATGTTTTCGGCAATCGTGCCGTCGAACAGCCAGGCGTCCTGCAGCACCATGCCAAACTGCTGACGGAGCTCACCGCGGTTCATGAGGCGCGTATCCACACCGTCGAGCGTAATGCGGCCGCCGTCGATCTCGTAAAAGCGCATGAGCAGGTTGATGAGCGTCGTCTTGCCTGCGCCCGTGGTTCCCACCACGGCAATCTTCTGGCCCGGCTCGGCGGTAAACGACACGTCGCGCATGAGCGGCTTTTCGGGCGTGTAGCCAAAGCGCACATGCTCAAAAGTGACACGGCCCTCCACGCGACCCGGCAGATTGGCAGCCTCGCCCGGCTGCGGATCGGCCTCCATCTCGGGCTCATCGAGCAGGTCGAACACGCGCTCCGCACTCGCCAGCGCGCTCTGCAGCGAGTTGAAAGTGAACGACAGCTGCGTCATGGGTTCGGACGCCTCGTAGATAAACTGGAAGAACGCCTGGAACACGCCGACGGTCATGTGACCGGCGACCAGCATGCTGCAGCCCACGAGCGCAATCACGATCTGCGCCAGGCGACCGATAAAGCGGACCGCGGGTCCGACGGCGTTGATCATAAAGTCGGCCTTGGCGCTCACGCGGGCCAGCTCGCCCGAGGCTTCGTGCACTTCGGCAGAGCTCTGGTGCTCGCGATTGAATGCGCGAATCACCAAACGGCCCGAATAGCCTTCCTCGACCGCGCTCGTGATTTTGGACACCCACTCCTGACGCTCGCCCGTCACATCATGCGTACGGCGCGAAACCACCTTGGTCACCAGCAGCGATACCGCCGTAAAGCCCAAAAAGACCAACGTGAGCCTAACGCTATAGACGAACATCATGATGATGGCACCCGTCACGGTACCGATCGATACCAGCAGCTGCAGCAATCCGCGCTGCATACTCTCGGACATCTTGTCCAAGTCGTTGGTCGCGCGGCTGACCACTTCGCCGGGGCGATGCGCGTCAAAGTAGGCGAGCGGCAGGCGGCTGAGCTTTTGCGCGATGCGGTTGCGCAGGCGCAGGTTGAGTCGCTCGGCCACACTCGACATCAAAAAGCTCTGCAACGCATAGAACGACCCGGCGGCCGTCCAGATCAAGAAGTAGACAAAGATGGTCTTGCCGCATTGGTCCCAGGTGATGCTGAAGGTGGTTCCGCTGGCAAACGCCACCTGTATATGGCCCCACAGCTCGTCGATAACATGAGCGCTATATGCCGGCGCGGCGGTGTTAAAGATGACGTAGAACACGATGCTCGCAAACACGATGTAGAAGCGCCAATGGTCGCCGGCGGCCTCGCCCCACAAGCGGCGCACCGTCGCCCAGGTATCGCGGGGTTTCTCGTCCTCATCCTCGTCGTCCACATCGCGCATGCGCTCTGCCTCCGCGCGGGCACGCTCGTCCTCGGCACGCTCGTTTTCCTCGTACAGCGCTTGGCGGCGAGCCTCACGCTCGGCCGCGGCCTTGGCAACGTCATCCAGCTCGGTCGGCGCGGCAGCCTGCTCGACCGCTTCGGCCGCGTCCGCAGCGGCGGCATCGATAGCGTCGCCGCGCTTCTTGAGCTCCTCGGTCATGCTACTCACCTCCCTTCATCTGCGATTCCGCGATGGCGCGGTATACCTCGCAGGTTTCCATAAGTTCCTCGTGCGTGCCCAAGCCCACGACCTCGCCGTCCTTGAGCACAACGATCTGGTCGGCGTGCAGAATCGTCGAGATGCGCTGCGCGATGATAAGCACCGCGGCGTCGCGCGTCTCGTCCTGCAGCGCATGGCGCAGGGCCGCATCAGTCTTAAAGTCCAGGGCCGAAAAACTGTCGTCGAAGATATACAGGTCGGCGCGCTTCATGAGCGCGCGAGCAATGGCCAGGCGCTGGCGCTGACCACCCGAGAAGTTCGTACCGCCCTGGGCAACCGGGGTATCGAGCCCCTGCGGTTGATCGAGCACAAAGGTGCTCTGGGCAACCTGCAGCGCATGAAGCATGTCCGCCTCGGTTGCGTCCTCGTTGCCAAAGCGCAGATTGCTTGCCACGGTGCCCGAGAACAGCCATGCCTTCTGCGGCACATAGGCGATGCGCCCGCGAATCTCACCTTGCGAAAGCTCGCGCAGATCGACGCCGTCCAGGCGAATGACGCCCTTGGTGGCATCGTGAAAGCGCAGCAGGAGCTTTGCCACCGTCGACTTGCCCGAGCCCGTCGAGCCCACAATCGCGGTCGTCTGACCGCGACGACAGGCAAAGCTCAGGTCGCACAGGGTGTCCTCATCGGCATCGTCAAAACGAAACGACATGTGATCGAACTCAGCGACCGCATCCGCATCTCCCTCGGAGGCAGGCGCCTCGTCACCCAGCATACGCTCGCCGTCCACGATGCTCGGCTTAATCTCCAGCACCTGCTGTGCGCGGTTCAGACATGCGGCGGCACGCGGAAGCGTCAGCACCACCATCTGGGCCATCATCACAAAGAACAGGATCAGAAGCGCGTACTCCAGCACCGCCGAGATGCTCGCGATCTGCATGGCGTGGGCGCCCACGCGGTTGCCGCCCACCCACAGTACCGCCACCTCGGCGATATTCATCAGAAAGAAGGTGGAGCTGTCGAGGCCCACAAACAGATGGTTGACTTTTATGGCGTTGGCGGCGTAGTCGCTAAACACCTCGTCCAGGCGCTGTTCCTCATGACGCTCCTTGTTAAACGCACGGATGACGCGCACGCCCACGATGTTTTCGCGCAGCACCACGTTCATGCGGTCGATAAAGCTCTGCAAGCGCATAAAAATCGGAGCCGCGTTGGCAACCGTAAAGACCGCCGCAACCAGCACGATCGCAACCACGACGCCCAGAAGCATGCCCATGGCCGGATCGATGAGCCAAGCAAAAATGATGCCCGCGACGGCCAAGAACGGCACCGGCAGCACCAGCTGGATCGTCTGCAGGATGGCCTGTTGAATCACATTGATGTCGTTGAGCGAGCGCGTGATCATCGATCCGGTGCCAAAGCGCTCAAAGTCGCTGGCCGCGAGCTCGAGCGACTTGTCGTACACGGCATTGCGGATATCGCAGGCCACGTTGGCGGCCAGGCGCGCCGAAAGATAGCAGCCCAACACCGCGCCGCCGCTGGCCATGCCGGTCGCGATAAGCATGTAGAGACCGTTGCGCAAAATGTAGTCGACATCGCCCGTGGTAATGCCGGTGTTGACCATGTTCGCCAGCATCGTGGGCACCAGCAGCGTGCCGACGTTGTCTATCAGCAGCACCAGTAGCGTCACCGCGATCAGCCCGCGATACGGCTTCATAAACCTCATTAAGAGTCGCACGACTCCCCCTCACCTTGATTCTCGGCCTGGCTCTCGGCAGCGATATGCTGCTTAAAGGCATCGCACTCATCGCCGAGCGCCTGGGAAAATTTTCCGATCAAGCGCATAATCTCGCGTTGCTCACATGGCTCAAGCGCGCCAAAGGCTCGCTGCTCGGCCTTGAGTGCCGGCAGCGCATAACGCTCGGCAAATTGCCTGCCCTCTTCGGTCAGGCTCACAACCTTATTCTTGCGACTGCCCTCGGCAAACTCCAGTGTGGCGAAACCCCGCGCCTTCAAGGTTTTAATTGCCGAGTTGATGGTCTGTTTGCTATAGAACCATTCGCTTGTCAGACGGCTTACGGCAATACTGCCGCCCGCCGTGCTGGTATCGACGAGCATCCAGTAAGCGCAGTCCGAAAGGCCGCAGGCGCGCGAGAACTCCGAATAGATATGGTCGAGTCCATTGAGCAACCGGTCGAAGTCGACCAGCGTAACCGCACTATTCATCTATCCCACCATTCGATTGTCCGATTTTTGACCAATTTTGTGTCTCTAGATTAGTCCGAGTTTTGACTATCGTCAACAGGCTCTCCGCAAATGCTTGCACTTTTATGGCCTATCGGCAGAAAAAGACCGCCGGCGCGGGGGCAGCGCCGGCGGTCACGTGAAAATCGGGTTTTATTGCCTGTTAGGCGGCGACGGCCTCATAGACCGTAGCGCCCGAGAAGCTGTCATGCAGGCTCTTGCCGGCAATCCACGGCAGCTCGACGACCTCGCAGACCGTGTTGACCAGCTCGGAGCAGTCAGTAAAGTGGCCCTTGTCGTTGAGGGCCTCGCAATCCTGAACACGCCAATAGCCATCGGTGTGCGTGATGTAGTACTCGTGATCGTCAATCGTCACAAAAGCGCGCGTCTTGGAACGCAGCAGCTTCAGAAATCCTTCGAAGTCGGTCTCGACGACATCTCCAGCCTGGAACATGATGTTACCTCCTGGCCCGGCGCCACCACGGCGCATTGATAAACGTTGGTACTCCTTTAGTAAAACCTTTATCAATTGATATACGCACATGATTTAGGCAAGTGGTAAAAAACCGCAGGGTAGACGGGATAAAACGTTTAACCATCCCATTTGTTTGTCACATTCTGAAGGTACTTTTATGCAAACCTACTTTCCCAATTGGAATCTATCCTTTTGGCCGGGCAATTGACCGTCTATCGTTTGAGCCCGACGGGTATGAACGGGGCATCTGCAACGCCACCGCAAGGAGACACCATGGAGACTATCGAAGCACTCATTCACCGCCGCAGCTGCCGCAAATACAGCGATCGTCCCGTCGAGGCCGAAAAGCTTGCACGCATTATCGAAGCCGGCCAATATGCACCGAGCGGCATGGGCCGCCAGCCGGTGACGTTTGTCGCCGTCACCGACCCCGCGACCGTCGAGCGTCTCTCACAGCTCAACGCCCAGGTCATGGGCGGCAACGGCGACCCCTTCTATGGCGCCAAGACCGTTGTGGTGGTGCTGGTCGACCGCAGCGTGCCCACGCATCTGGAAGACGGCTCGCTCGCCATGGGCAACTTGCTCAACGCCGCCTATGCACTGGGTGTCGATTCGTGCTGGATTCACCGCGCGCATGAGGTCTTTGACTCGCCCGAGGGCCTGGAGCTGCTGGCCAGCTGGGGCCTGCCCGCCGACGGCAGCCTGCGCGGTGTCGGTCACTGCATTCTGGGCTATGCCGAAGACACGCTACCCGAGCCCAAACCCCGCCGCGACAACGTGGTGTATGTAAAGTAATTAGTCCCGCCGTTCTAACGAACGGCGGACCCGCTCGCAACTTATCTTGCCGGTGGAGTTGTCGTCGTTTCGTTCGTGTGGGTCGTTTCGGCGCCGTCGCCCTGTTCGCCGTCGTCCTTTTGAGCGTCGGCGATGGTGGAGGCTGCCGCAACGATACCGCGCTGGGGCGCGACGCCCGTCTGGGTCTGAGCGCCCTCAACAATTTCTGTGCCTGCATGCGCGAGCTCGGGCGATTTAAACATCGCGTCCAAGTTGGCACCGCCGCCGGCGTAGCCAAGCGCAGCGAGTGCGATGACGATCACTGCAACGACGACCGCGATCGGAACATAACGATGCCAACCAGCCGGATTGAGTCCGCTGCGACGAGCCGCCCCGCGGCTGATGTAACCGAGCGTGCCGTCGTGCTTGAGCTTTGAGCCCACCACGCACTTGCGGCCCCACAACGAGGACTCTGCCTGCATGGCCAAGCGGGCGCTTGCCGAAGGATAGCCGTATTTAGTGCGCTTGAACGAACCATCAAACCCCGAGGCGTGTTTGCCCCACGTCACCGATGTCGTGCGTCGGTTGACCGGTGCGGCGCTCCGCCTTCTGCGGCTCGGTTTTGTAGTCTCAGCCATACGCCCCCGCACGCCGTAACCAAATCGAAACAATAACGCTTTGGACTGTAGCACACGCGTCGCGCGCGGTCACGGGCGCCTCGCTCAACGGTCATCGTCCTTCAGCAAGCGCCACAGCGTTGTTCGACTTATGCCCAGCACCTCCGCCGCACGGGTTCGGTTGCCGTGGAGATGATCTACAACCAGATGCGCGATATCTCGCTCGGTATCGGCCAACGGTCGCAGGATATACAGGTCGCTTTCGAGTGTCGGGGCGCCAAAGGTTGCGGTCTTAATCACGTCCTCTTGGGCTAGCACTTCCTCCGCCACAGCGCGATCCACCGTGCCCGTCCCCACCAATATATACAGTCGTTCCGAGACCTCGCGGAGCTGCAGATAGTTGCGCGGCCAGCGGTAAGCATCGAGCGCCTTCGTCGCCGTGGCAGACAGCGTGGGCGCTGCCGTCCCAAATGCACCAGCGAGATATTCCAAATAGCGCGCAACCTTCGTCGACGCGGCTCCCTGCTCGACGATTGCCGGCGCCACGCTCACCGCACAGGCGAAGCGCTCGGTCACAAAGGCGGCTTGATCACTTTCGCTGCCGCCCGGCATGTCATTCGCCGTCAGCACCACATGGCAGCGCGTCGCCAACGCGGTGTCGGCCATCGTGGAAACGAGCTCGCGAAGGCGCTGGGGGCCAACCGCATTCCAGCCCGCAATGCAAAGTGTCAGCCCCGTTTGGAACAACGGCGATTCGGCGCTTTTGAGCACGTGGCGCCAACCGCGATCGGTAAGCTCATCGAGCGCAACGGCAACAAAGGGTTGATCGGCAAAAGGACCGTCCAGATAGAGGCGCTTGGCGATCTCGATCTGACCCGCTCCCAGCTCGCCCTCGAGCATAAGGGGCACACCGCGCGCGTAGCTCTCGGCGACCGGCGCAGCTACCGAGGCCGCCCCCTCAACGATGCCGTACGCGCTCGATTCGTAGCGGGCCTCAACTTCGTCGGCGTTGAGCCACTCGATGCCCGCATGTGCCGCGGCGCCGCGCACCTCGCGGACCACGACGACCCAAAGGTCCCCACCCTCTTTGTCGGTGGGGCGAACGGTCAGGCTCAGGCGCGTACCCGCGCGCCCCATAACCAGACGCGCGCCGTCTCCTATACGGTCGAGGCGCTCAGCGACAAAAGTCGCCACATCCCGCTCAAGCGCCGCGTCATTCATGGTCGAGATCACGACGTCCCCACGCGCATCGATTGCCAATGCCGAGGCCCCGGCAGCAGCCAGGGCCTCGGTCAAGATGTTTAGCTTGGCATCGCTATCCATGATTTGCCCCGTCTCCAGCCACGACCCTTATCTGCGGCTTGGCATCTCAAGTGTTTCAAAATTGAACGATATTGCTCACCAAACACTATAGGACAGAAAGCGCCGTCCTGCGAGTATAGGTGTTGCCCCGCATCGCCATCCTGGCGGGGCGATAAGAGCTCTTCGGGACTTATAAACCTGCGGACAAGCCATACCCGCAAGAGCTCCTATCGCTCCACCGCAGGCATGCGCGCACCAGCACGCAGCACGCAAATCAGTTGCCTCTTTACCAGATTCCCAGCACGTGTTGCATCCCCAAACTCATGCACGCAATGCCAATCCAGCAGCAAAAGCCCAACGCGATGGGCTTGCCGCCCTTTTTGACCAGCTCGACGATATCGGTATTAAAGCCAATAGCCGCCATGGCCATCACGATAAAGAACTTCGACAGCTCCTTGATGGGCGCCGTGATGGACACGGGAAGCTGAAGCACCGTGGTGATTACGCTCGCCAGCACAAAGAACAGCACAAACATGGGAAACGCGCGTTTCAACGAGAACGTGCTTTTGGCGTCGCCCCCGGCCTTGCGCGCCAGATGCATCTGCCAGCACGCAAGGACCAACGTGATGGGGATAATGGCCAACGTCCTGGTGAGCTTGACCACCGTGGCGCTCTCGAGCACGTTGGCGCCGGGATGCATGCTGTCCCAAGCGCTCGCCGCAGCCGTTACGGACGAGGTGTCGTTGATGGCGGTGCCGGCAAACAGCCCAAAGCCCTCGTTGGTCAGGCCGAGCATGCCACCGAGCGTCGGAAACACGAGCGCCGCGATAACGTTAAACAGGAAGATAACCGAAATGGCCTGGGCAATCTCACGATCGTCGGCATCGATGACGGGTGCGGTCGCGGCGATGGCAGAACCGCCGCAAATCGACGAACCCACACCCACAAGCGTCGCGATCTTACCCGGCACGTTCATAACGCGGCAGAGCACGAAGGCGACGACAAGAGAGGTCGAGATCGTCGCCACGATAATCGGCAGCGACTGGGCGCCCTTGGACAGAATCTGGGAGAGGTTCATGCCAAAGCCAAGCAGGATAACCGCGTACTGCAAGACTTTTTTGGACGTATAGGTAACGCCGGCGGCGAGCTGTTCGCGACGATTCTTGGGAAAGACGAGCGCCAGGACCATGCCAAAGAGGATGGCAAACACCGGACCGCCGACCACTTCAATTTGTTTGCCGAGCAAGGTCGCGGGAATGGCGATGATCAGGCAGAACAAGACGCCTTTCCAGCGCTCGCGTACGAAATTTGCCAGTTGCATATGGGATTCCTTCTTTCTATTTCACGTTTGCGACGGCTTATGATACGGCAACATTGAGCACAGCCTTGCGTAAACAACGACTAAGATGCCGCAATAGTTCTCGGGCGACAGTCGAATTACTCACCGCGGAGAGCTGATTCGCGGCATAATTAACAACTGACATATGAGTTTGATAGAACGGTTGCGAGGCACTATGGAAGAATCGATGCACGTCGGCGAGCAAGAAACAAGCCTACAAGACCAGTCCTACCACACCATTCGACGCAAAATCGTCTACCTGGACTACAAGCCGGGCGAAAAGCTAGGCGTCAAGCAGCTTTGCGACGACCTAGATATGGGGCGCACCCCCGTGCGCGAGGCTTTGGTTCGTTTGGCGCAGGAAGGTCTGGTGCGTACCGTGCCCCAAAGTGGCACCTATGTCTCGCCCATCAACCTCACCCTTGCCGAGAGTGCCTGTTACATCCGCGAGCATCTGGAAAAGCAGGTGATCGTGGAGTGCTGTGCGCGCGCCACGTCGGCCGGCATCGAGCAGCTCGACCGCGCCATCGCGCTGCAGGAAAAGGCCATGGCCGAAGAGGATCGCATCGGCTTCTTTTTGAGCGACAACCTCATGCATCACATGATTTTTAGCATCGCATGCCGCAGCACTGTGTGGTCGTGGCTCGAGGAGACCAATGCCGACCTGGAGCGCTTCCGCTGGCTGCGCGCCGCCACGCAGGTTCTCGACAATCAGGACATCGTGAACGAGCACAAGCAGATTCGCCGCGCTATCGCCGGTCGCGACCCCATCGAAGCGAGCTTTTTAGTCAGCAAGCACCTGCATATGATGTTCCGCAACCAAACCGAGGTTCTCGATCAGTTCCCCGAGTACTTCGAGACCAGCAAGCTCCGCTAACCTGCCAAAAAGGGACAGGTTTATTTTGGCAGGTTTTATCTGGGCAAATGCAACAAGGCCCGGCTCCGTCTTGATGCGGAGCCGGGCCTTAGTTGTTAGAACGACGGAACTCGATTATTCGACCGTGACGCTTTTCGCCAGGTTACGAGGTTGGTCGACGTCGCAGCCGCGCAGGATGGCGACCTCGCGGGCGAGCAGCTGCAGCGGGACGCTCGCCGTGATGGGGCTGAACACGTCGCGGACTGCCGGCACGCGGATGATGCAGTCGGCGATCTTGTTGATCTCCTCGTCGCCCTCGGTGGCAACGACGATGACCTTGGCGCCACGCGCTTTGCACTCCATAAGGTTCGACACGGTCTTGTCGTAAGTGGCGCTCTTGGTGGCCACGGCGATGACGGGGAAGCCCGGGTCGATCAGGGCAATAGGGCCGTGCTTCATCTCGCCGGCGGCATAGGCCTCGGCGTGCAGGTAGCTGACCTCCTTGAGCTTGAGCGCGCCCTCGTAGGAGATGGCGGCGCCCATGCCGCGGCCCACGAACAGCGCCGACTGCGCGTCCTTGCACAGCAGGGCGGCCTCGTGCACGGCCTCGGTCTGCGTGTCCAGAATCCACTGGATCTGCTCGGCCGTATCGGAAAGCTCGCGGAACAACATACGTGCCTGCTTGGTGGTCAGGCGATACTTGACCTGCGCCAGCAGCAGAGCCAGCAGCGTCAGGCTCACGACCTGGCCGATGAAGCTCTTGGTCGAGGCGACCGCGATCTCCTTGTTGGCCTTGGTGTAGATGACGCCGTCGCTCTCGCGCGCCACGGGGCTGCCCACCACATTGGTGATGCCGAAGACCTTGGCGCCCTTGATGCGCGCGTCGCGGATGGCGGCGAGGGTGTCGGCGGTCTCGCCCGACTGGGACACGGCAACGACGAGCGTCGTCGGCGTGATGATGGGGTTGCGATAGCGGAACTCGCTGGCCGCCTCGACCTCGGTCGGGATGCGAGCCCAACCCTCAATAAGGTTCTTGGCAATGAGGCCGGCGTGGTAGCTGGTGCCGCAGGCGATCACGTAGACGCGGTCGATGTCGTTGAGCTCCTCGAGGGACAGGCCCAGCTCGTCGATGTCGAGCTCGCCGGCAGGCGTCATACGGCCGACCAGCGTGTCGCGCACGACGCGCGGCTGCTCGTGGATCTCCTTGAGCATAAAGTCGGGGTAGCCGCCCTTTTCGGCCATGTCCAGATCCCAGTCGATGTGGGTGACCTTGGGCTCGATAACGTTGCCGGCCTCGTCGGTATACTCGACACCCGCGGGCGTGAGCTTGGCAAACTGGCCGTCCTCGAGCACCACCACGTCGCGGGTGGCGTCGATAAGCGCGATGACGTCGGAGGCGACATAGGCGCCGGTCTCGCCCGCGCCGACGACGATTGGGGAGTCCTTGCGGGCCACGGCGATCACACCGGGCTCGTCGGCGCACACGGCAGCCAAGCCATAGGCGCCCACCACGTGGGTGCAAGCCTCGCGCACGGAGGCCATCAGGTCGTGCGTCTCGGCATAAGCCTCTTCGATCAGATGCGCGAAGACCTCGGTATCGGTCTCGCTCTTAAAGTGGTGGCCGCGGCCCTCCAGCTCTTCGCGCAGCTCGGCGAAGTTCTCGATGATGCCATTGTGGACGATGGCAATGCGGCCGTCACAGCTCGTGTGAGGGTGCGCATTGGCGACGGAGGGTTTGCCGTGGGTGGCCCAGCGGGTGTGGCCGATGCCGCAGGTGGCATCGCTATCGATGTTGGAAAGCTCGCTCTCCAGGCCCGCAACTTTACCCACGCGGCGAATGACGTCGAGGTGCGCCGCAGCGCCCTCGCCCACCTCGAGCGCAACGCCCGAGGAGTCATAGCCGCGATACTCCATACGCTTAAGACCCGTAACCAGGATGTTCTTTGCAATATCAGAGCCGGTGTAGCCGACGATTCCGCACATAGGATAAATCCCTTCGTTCGCGAGACTGCAAGACGTCCACGCACAAGGAGCGCTGAGACGTATAACGTTCGAGTATTGTACTCACGCAACCGCAAGCTGATATACCAGAAGTGGTATCTCAACTTAGATACCACCCGATGCACACACGTCCAGCTGGTCCAAACCACCACAATGGGGACAGGCACCTTTGTGGTGGTTTGGGCCGGGGCGGCGGCCCGTTCCGGCGATTTGTCTCAATCTGTAACATCTAGAGCTCCGAAAGCGGGCTTACTGTTACAGATCGAGATTTTCCGTCCGACCTCGACGTTTTGTCTCAATCTGTAACGTGTAGAGCCGGTTTCACCGTCCAGATGTTACAGATCGAGACAATTGAAAGCCGGGGCAGCAAAACCACCACGAAGGGGATTGTGAACTGCCCCCTTCGTGGTGGCCTGCGCCGGAGTCGGCGTTTTCCCAGATAAAACCTACCAAAATAAACCTGTCCCTAATTGGCAGGTTTTGACACCCCGGGGTCGGGCGATGCTACAATCAGGCTTGTACTTGAAACGCATCAAAGGGGCCGCTATGGCAAAGGTTAAAATCAGCGACGTCGCGCGCGAGGCCGGAGTTTCGTTGGGCACGGTTTCCAACGCGCTCAACCATCCCGAAAAGCTGCGCCCCGAGACCCTCAAACTCATCAACGAGACCATCAATCGTCTAGGCTACCTGCCCAACCAAAGCGCCCGTCAGCTGGCCGGCGGCACCACCAAGTCCTTTGGCCTGGTCCTCCCCCGCCTCGACCACGGCTTCTCGCTCCAGATCGCCAGCGGGGCCCACAACGAGGCCCGAAAGCACGGCTACGATCTGCTCATCGCCAATGCCGACAACAACGATATTCTTGAGGATCATTACCTGCGCTACTTTATGGGCACGCAGATGTCCGGCGTCATGGTTCAGCCCATGGCATCCCCTGACTGGCACCCGGCCATGGCCAAGATGTCCGTGCCCATCGTCTACCTGGACATCCACTGCTCCGAGCCCGGCTACTACGTGGCAGCCGACAACGAGGCCCAGGGCCGCATCATTGCCGAACTCGCCATAGCCCGCGGCGCGCGCCATATCGTCGTTGTAGGCCGAGCGGCATTTATGCAGCTCACCCTGCGCGTTCTTGGTATTCACAAGGCGCTGGCAATGCGCCCTGACATTAAGATCGAAGTCATCGACGCCGGTGAATGGAACACTGCAGCCGACGGTTACGGCATCGGCGCACAGATTGCCGAGCGCCCGACCGACGAGCGCCCCGATTTTGTCGTAGGACTTACCGACGTGTTGGCCTCCGGCGTCATCTCGGCGCTGGTCGACAAAGGCATCTGTGTCCCCGGCCAGATTCTTGTCGCCGGATGCGACGGTAACCCGCTTGCCTGGAGCGGATCCGTCTCGCTCACCACGGTTGCTCCCCCGGGCTACGAGATTGGCCGCAAGGGCGTCCAGCTGCTGATGGAGCAAATCGAGCAAAAGACACCGCCCAAAACCAAACACATCCGCGTCGGCTCGGCCGCCCGCCCCGTCACAACGGTCACCGCCACCGAAGACATCAACCGTCAGGAAATCGTGCGCCCATTTTTGCTGGAACGCGCGAGCACCCAGGCAAGCACCCAAACCGACGCCACCGCCATCAACCTCGGCGCGTACCTGTAACCGCTTACCCCGCTGAGTCTTTAGGTGCAGCGGGGTAATCTATCTATGCCCACGCGAGCGTAACTTCCCATTTCGTGTAAACTAGCGCGTATTTAACTTCCCATATCGTGTAAATTACTCTATATTTAACTTCCCATTTCGTGTATGATTCAGCTAAATTAACTCTCCATTTCGTGTTTACGCAGATAATTTAAGCTGTTTGGAGCATCATGTTCGAACGAAAGCTGTATCAGCGCCTTCTCGCTTGGAAGAACGAATGTAAAGGATCAAGAGCGCTACTCATCGAGGGCGCCCGTCGTGTGGGCAAAAGCACGCTCGTGAGCGAATTCGCCCACAGAGAATATGAAGCATGCCTCATGCTCGACTTCTCAGAAGTCTCTGACGACATTAAAGAGCTTTTCCTTCAATATCGATCTGACATCGACTCCTTCTTCATGTACCTGACCGCTTATACAGGCACAGCCCTTCCCAAACGACAATCCGTCATAGTCCTTGACGAGGTTCAGCGTTTTCCTGCCGCACGAGAATTTATCAAGCAACTCGTCGCCGACGGCCGTTATGACTACATAGAAACTGGCTCGCTCATCTCGATAAAAAAGAACATCGAGGGGATTGTCGTCCCTTCGGAAGAGCGTGCAATGACACTCCATCCTCTCGATTATGAAGAGTTCCTCTGGGCATGCGACGAACGGCCTCTAGCCCAAGCAATTCGATCCTCATACGAGAGCCTGCAACCGCTACCCCCTCCCCTCCACAGAAAAGCCGAGCGGCTCTTTAGGGAATACATGCTTGTGGGAGGTATGCCTCAAGCGGTCGACGAATACCTTGCTAAGCACGATTTTGGTGCCGTCGATGTTGTAAAACGCGACATTCTAAATCTCTATGATTTCGATATCGAGCGCTTTGGAGGCACGGACGCCACTAGGATCCGCCGTGTTTTTAGAACCCTACCGGGGCAGCTTGCAAAGCACGACAAAAAGTATCGCCTCGCCGCATTAGACAAAAATGCACGAAGTCGCGACTATGCCGACTCATTCTTTTGGCTTGCCGACTCTTGCATAGGGGCAACTTGCCTTAGCGTTACAGACCCCTCGGTCGGACTCTCGCTTAGCGCGGAAGATTCAACATTTAAATGCTACATGTCCGACACGGGCCTCTTGGTTTCGCAAACGTTCCGCGACAATCAGGTAACCCCACATGAGGTTTACAGGGACATACTGCTCGATAAGCTCGAAATCAATGAGGGCATGTTTACGGAAAACGTAATTGCCCAGCAACTCGCCGCGTCGGGACATGGGCTTTACTTCTACTCCGTTCGAGATGATTCAAACCCTAAAAACACCATGGAGATTGATTTTCTGATTGTCAAAGGATATGACGATGCAGCTGGCCGCATGAGAGTGTCCCCCATCGAAGTCAAATCGAAAAAGCGATACCGGACATCTTCACTCAACAAGTTTTCAGCGAAATTCGGAAAGCGCGTAGGGACGAGCTATATCCTCCATCCCAAGCCTTTGGTTGCGGAAGATGACGTTATCAGGTTGCCGCTCTACATGTGTTTCTGTCTGTAAAGCCGAACCGAGCAACAGACCCCCGATGCCCCAGGCCGCCGCTCAAAACAAAAAGGGCCCGCAAGCAGGTACTTGTCGGGCCCTTTACTCTTTTGCGTTCGCAACGTTCGTTAGAACGACGGAACAAGGTTACCTACAGACGACATCCACAGGCACGTTCAGGATCTTGGCGACCTTGAGGATCGTGTCGGTCTGGCTGCCCAGGCAGGCGGCCATGTGGTGGGTCGGGCCGGTCTCGTTCCAGCGGTCCATGAACTCGCGGGCGCCGATCGAGAACTTCATGCGCATGTTGGTGTCGCCGAACGTGAAGATCGGGCCGTCGACGTTCTCACCCTCGGCAACCACAAACTTAAAGTTGCCGTCGCCGTCCTGCGTGATGCCCAAGAAGGTGATGGTGCCGTGGCCGGGGTAGAACTGGGTGAGGTAGCCGCCACCGGTCTTGCCGTGGAACACGGGAACGACCTTGAGGGTCGGCTTCTTGGCGGTCGAGATGTCGGCATCGCCGGAGCCGGAGTGACCGATGATGACGATGTCCTCGGGGAAGTCGATGGAATACATCTCGGAGAGCTGACCGGTGCCAGAGATGGTCTTGAGGATGCTCATGGCGATGGCGACCTTCATATCGCCCTCGACCGCGCAGCTCGTGCCCTGCTTGATGAGCATGGAGAACGCCGGGATGAGCATGGAGTCAAGCACGCCGGCCTGACCCTTGGCGTAACCGTCGTAGTGGCTGGCGACCAGGCCGATCTCCTCGTCCTTGACCCACTGCTCAAAGGCGACGACGTACTTGGCCATCTCCTGAATGGGCTCGTCGGAAACCTTGGCGCCACCCTCGACGTCAAAGGTGTCAAGGATCTCGGCAGCCTTGGCGTCCACGGCAGTCTGGTCGTCGATGTTGTCGGCGATAGCCCACATCTTCTCCCAGTCGAACTGCTTGGTGTAGAGGCCTAGACGGTTGTAGAGGTTCGTCTCGTCGATGTAGAGGTCCATCATGCCCGGGTACGGACGGCCGATCTGGGCGATGTTGGTGCGGCGCAGGCGACGACGCACCTGAGCGGCACGGCACCACTGCTCGAGCTGCTCAGCCACAGCCGGGTCGCCACCCTCGACGACGCCGGTCACCACGGCGTGACGCTTGCCGGCGCGGTTAAGGTCGGCCACGACCTCGCCGGGGGCGCCGCAGGCGTACAAGTCGCCCAGCCACGTGGGGATGTCGGTGTTGGCGTAATCGGGCTGAGCCTTCTTCTGCACGTTGACCACGACGACGGGTACGTCCAGGTCACGCACAACCGGCAGCACGTTGTAGCTCGTGGCATAGGTGAGCATCTGCAGGATGACCAGGTCGACATCCTCGGCACGGAACTTGTCGCCCGCGACCTGAGCCTGCTCCTTGGTGGTCACCATACCGCCGTCGATAAGCTCGACGGTCGTGGGCAGCGTGGCCTTAAAGTCCTCGTACTGCTGCTCAAAATTGGGAACGAGCTGCGGGAACTGCGGAAGATAGGCACCGAGGGCAATCGAGAAGACGCCGACCTTGGCCTTGGTGTTAACGAGCATGATTTCCTCCAATGAGAAAAGGTGATGATTGCAAGCAGGCGGACGCGACGGTTATCAGATCAGCGCAACAGACATGCTTTTTCGTCGCGCCTGCCCGCGATTGCACAGGGGGCGGGGCGAAGGTATGGGACCAAACCTTCGCCCCAAAGGTTGCCGCGGCATCCGCGGCACGGATGAAGCAGCTTACTCGGCGTCGTCGAACGCGTTGTAGCGCTCGCTGTGGAAAGCCCAGATAGCGGCGGCAAAGCCGATCAAGCACAGCAGCGACAGGACCAGGAAGGCAGCCTTGTAACCGGCGAGTGCGATGAACGAAGCGGTGAAGGAGCCAAAGACGGCGCACAGGAAACGCGAGGAGAACACGATGGCGCCGTTCGCGGTGGTGCGCAGCAGGGTCGGGAAGCACTCCTGCATCCAAACCTTCAGGATGCCCTCGAAGGCAAAAGCGGCACCGATGCAGTAGAGCAGCTGCGTAGCGACATAGGTGATCGTCGAGGCGCCAAAGATCGGGAACATGAGGAAGCCGAGCAGGTAGAGCGCAGCGCCCATATAGAACAGCGGCATACGCTTGTCGGTATCGACGAACTTCATAAAGACGAAGTCGAGGATGGCACGGATCGGGTAGCAGATCAGGCCGATGGTGGACACGACGGAAATGGGCAGCGAAACAACGTTGGCGCCGATCCAAGTCGAGAACTGGCCGAGGGAGTTAGCCGGGATGTTGGTGCCGATGTAGAAGATGGCAAGGGCGATGAACGGCTTGGCGTACGGGCTCTTGAACAGATCGGAAATCTTGCCCTGGGCCTGCTTGCTCACTTTACCGGCAAGACGGTCCTCGTGAGCCTTAATCCAAACCGGGGACTCCGGGATGGTCTGACGAGCGATGAGCACCAGGATGGAGACCACGGCGAGCTGGGTGAACATGATCTGGCCGCCCAGGTAGCCCCAATCGCCGACAACGGCGCCGATGCCCTGCGCAACGACGATGCCGACAACCCACAGGATGTCCGAGAACAGCAGCATCTTGCCGCGCTTGTCATCGGGCGCTTCCTCGGCGATGGTCGCCAGCGAAACCGGCAGGTCGGCGCCGACGCCCAGGCCCATCAGAATCTCGCCCAATAGCAGCAGCGGGAAGGACTGGGCAAAGATCATGGTGATGGCACCGATGATGAGCATGCCCATGGTGACCGAGAAGACCGGCTTGCGGCCAAAGCGGTCGCCGAGGCTTCCACCCAGAATGGAGCCGATGGCGATGCAGAAGGTAAGCGCCGCCGAGATCAGACCAAACTGACCGTTATCGAGGCCAAAGGTCTGCTGGTAAATGACCAGCGCCGTGCCGGAAGAGATAATCGCGCACGAATCGATGTAGGACGCCATGCCCGAGACAACAGCGACCCACCAAGGGTTCACGTGACGCTCGCGAGTGTTTCCCATTCTATTTCCCCTTACAATGTTTCCAAGCTGCCCAAACAGCAGCGATTTGACGGCGGTTTCCACGAGCTCCCCAGCAACCGGAACCGCCGTTTTCTTACTTACTAGTCAACAAATGCGTCGTTGATCTTGATATTGAAGTCGTGGCAAGTGTCCTTGAGGCCCTTGTCGCTAATCTTGTTGAGGAAGTCGTCCGAACCACCGTTGGCAGCACGTGCGGCCAGGTAGATCTCGGCGGCCTTCTCGACGGTGTGCGCCAGGCCAAAGGTCGTATCGAAGTCGGGGCCGGCGGCGAACAGGCCGTGGTGAGCCCAGACGATGGTGTCGTAGGTCTTCATGAGCTCGGAGCTCGCCTCGGCGATGGCCGGGCCACCCGGGACCATCCAGGGCACAACGCCCACGCCGGTCGGGAAGACGACGACGCACTCGGTCATCATCTGCCACAGGATGCGGGTGAAGGCGCGGTCCTCCAGCGGCACCACAAAGGACATCTCGATGATGCCGGGAGTGTGGGCGTGATAAATCACGCGGTCGGCACCATTTGTGCGGGCGGCGGCGACGCAGTGGTTCATGTAGTGGCTCTCGAACTCACTGGTCGGACGGGCACCGTTGGCAAGGCCCCACACAATACGGAACGCATCACCGGTCTCGTTGATCTCGACGATGCCGATGTTGGCATGCGGGTCCTCCAGGACATTGCGCATGTACTTGCCCGAGCCGGTGTTCACAAAGTACTGGCCGGCGAGGTTCTCACCGCGCACGCCCATCTTGACCCACTCACGGGGCTCCTCAAAAAACGGTTTGGCCTCGGCGACCTCCTCGTCGGTCATGCGGTAGGTAAGGTTTCCACCGTTGCGCTCATGCCAGCCCTGCTTAAAGCCATCGTCGCACAGGCGGCAAAAGCCCTTGATGAACGCTAGATCTTCCATTGCCATTGTTTCTCTCCTCTCCGGGGCCCGCGGGCCCAATTGAAAAAACGTGATAAGCCGATTGACGGCGGCGCGGAGCATGGTGCTGCAGGGTCCTCCGCGCCGTATGTCATCGGAGAGAGCCGCTCATGTACAGCAGGAGTCGTTTGCCATACGCGGGGCTAGGAGTAGGTAGGTGGTGGGGAGAGCGTCTCCCCCTCTCGGTTAAGCCTGGGTGCCCTTGGGGTCGATGCGTTTGACATCGAAGGAGCGGGCGACGCAGGCGCGGGCATCGGCCAGGTCGGCAAAGTCGCCACCGGCGATCATCTGCACGATGAAGTTACCGATGCAGGTGCCCTCGATGGGGCCGGCGAACACGGGAAGCCCGCAGGTGTCGGCCGTCATCTGGTTGAGGTAGTAGTCCTGGCAGCCGCCGCCCACGATGTTGATGCTCGTGTAGTCGTGGCCCGAAAGCTCGCGCAGGGCCTCAATAGCCTTGGCATACGAACGGGACAGGCTGCAGTAGTTGGTGCGCATAATCTCGCCCACGGTGTGCGGGATGGGCTCGCCGCCCTCAGCGCAAGCCTGCTTGATCTCCTGAATCATCGAATCGGGAGCGAGGAAGCGATCATCGTCCACATCAACGTAGGCCTCGAAGGGCTCGGCCTCGCGGCAGAGCGTACGGAGCTCATCAAACCCAACCTTGTGGTCCATGAGCGCCTTGTGCGAGGTCTTGCCCTCGACATAGTCGACGCCGTTGACCTCGCGACGGACAGACTGGTTCATCCACAGGCCCATGATGTTCTTGAGGAAGCGGTAGCGCTTGAGGTAGCCGCCCTCGTTGGTGAAGTTCTGCTTGCGGGCGAGCTCGTTGGTGATGGCGTGCTGGTTCTCAACGCCCAGCAGGCTCCACGTGCCGCTCGAGATATAGACGGCATTGTCGTCCTTGGCGGGCACTGCCAAAAAGGCAGAGCCGGTATCGTGCGTGGCGGGCAGCACGACGGTCGCAGAGTAACCGATCTTCTCGGAGATATCGGCCGTGATCTCGCCGAGCACGGCGCCGGGCATAGTCGGCTCCAGGAAGATGCCCAGGGGAATACCAAAGCGCGAGAGGATGTCGCTGTCCCATGTGCACTTTTCGGCATCGAGCATACCGGTGGTGCTCGCGTTGGTGTACTCGTTGGCCTTGATGCCAGTCAGACGCCAGTTGAGGTAGTCCGGGATCATCAGGAAGGTGCGGGCTGCCTCGAGCTGCTCGGGATGCTCGTTCTTAAGGGCGAGCAACTGGTAGAGCGTATTGAACGGCTGACGCTGAATGCCGGTGCGGGCATAGACCTCGGCCGGATCCATGATCTGGTCGGCAACCTCATAGATGCCGTCGGTACGCGCATCGCGGTAGGCGACCGTGTCGCCGACGATCTCGTTGCGCTCGTCGAGCAGCACGAAATCGACGCCCCAGGTATCGATGCCGATGGTGGCAGGAGCCTGTCCGGTCTGTTCCTTGGCGGCACGCAGGCCGGCGACAACATGGTCGAACAGAGCCTCGACATCCCAGCAATCGTGTCCGTTCACGCGCTTTTGCTCGTTATCAAAGCGGTAGACCTCCTGGTAGGACATCTTGCCGTCCTCGACCCAGCCAGCAAGAACGCGACCGCTCGAGGCACCGATATCGACCGCTGCGTAATGCTTGGACTCGATGCGACTCTCCATGTGCTCTCCCCTTTTTGAAGCGGTTCATTTACAGTTTTCATTATTATTTGAACCGTTTCAATTTCAATATGAGTCAATTTCAGTCCGGCGAGCGGTTGCTTACAGTCGGTAAACGGTAGTTTTCTGTTCGAAAAGTCCTGCGGATACAAAGACCCGGCCACCCGCAGAACGCGGATAGCCGGGTCTTTAAAACGCTATTGAAATGCAAGGGTTGGCGCTAGCACACAGCCTTGACCGCCGCCGTCAGATCGAACAGCGTGTCGAGCACGGCATCGCAACCGTCCACCACATCCTGCGGCAGCGGGACGATATCGGGCACGGCAAAGACATGGCAGCCGGCCGTGATGCCCGAGACACAGCCGTTACGCGAATCCTCGACCACGGCGCATTCCTCGGGAGTAAAGCCCGCGCGCTTGCAGGCAAGCAGATACATCTCGGGATCCGGCTTGCCGTGCACGACGTCCTCACCGCAGGTCACGGTCTCAAATTTGTCAAAGAGACCGAACACCTTAAGGTTGCGCTCGGCGGTAACGTGGCGCGAAGACGTCGCAAGGCCCACGTGATAGCCCGCCGCCAGCAGCTCGTCCAGGCACTCGGCAGCGCCGGCCTTAAGCTCCAGCTCGGTCTTGACCATCTCGTCGCGAATCTCCTTGTGGCGAACATAGATCGCCTCGGCAGTCTCATGGCTACCGTAATGCTCCTCGAGAATGCCCATGACATCGACCAGCGTACGGCCGATGAACTGATGAATCAGCGCGTCATCAATCGCGAGCCCCAGCTCAGCGGCACCCGCCTTCCACGCCTTAATGCCCAGACGCTCGGTGTCGACCAGCGTTCCGTCCATATCAAAAATGACAGCCTTGATCATTTCGGTCCCCCCATCGGCTTGCATTGCCGCTACTCTACCGCACTTTGCAAACTTGTATATAACGTATATACATATTGCACTTTCGTTACATAGATAGATGTCTTATGGCGAGCGGCTCGGTAGGATTATAGTTTCGTCCGAGCTTTTAACTGTAAGGAACGTTTCATGCTTTCAAACACCACCGCACCCGCAGAGGAGCTTCAGGAAAAACTCGCAGCGCTCGAGCAGCTGCTTTTGGCATATGGACGCGTCGCCATCGGCTTTTCCGGCGGCGTCGACAGCAGCTTTTTGGCCGCCGTCTGCTCCCGCATCATGCCCACTAACACCCTTCTCGTCCATCTCACCACGCCGTTCATCGGCACGCCCGAGCAGGCTTCGTTTGAGCGATCTGTTGACGGACAAGCCGATGAGGGCCCGCATTTTAAGCTTCCCGTGCTTAATCTTTCGGTTGACCAGCTCCAGCTTCCGCAGGTTGCCTGCAACGACGCCGACCGCTGCTATCACTGCAAGCGCGCCGGCTTCACCGCCATCGTCAACCACGCCAAATCGTTAGGCTTCCCCACCGTTATCGACGGAAGCAACGAGAGCGACCGCGGCGACTACCGCCCCGGTATGCGTGCTGCCGAGGAACTCGGCGTGCGCTCGCCCCTTATGGAGGTCGGCTTTACCAAGGACGAGGAGCGTGAGTTGCTGCGCGCATGGGGCTATCCCGTTTGGAACCTACCCGCCGGCGCCTGCCTTGCCACGCGCATCCCCACGGGCGAGGAGCTTACGCGCGAAAAGGTTAATCTCATTCGGGCGTGCGAGGACTACCTGCACGATCTTGACCTGGCGCAGGTCCGCGCGCGCCTCGTCGGCGGCTGTATGCATGTCGAAGCGGCGCCGGCGGACGTCGCCAAGATTGCCGCCCTCGGCGGCACCGCGGTCAACGACGAAGGCAAGACGCCGCTGCCCGCCGCCATCGAATCTGCCCTACGCGACCTAGGCTGCAGCGACATTTCCCCCGAGGTCACCCCCTATATCCACGGCAACATGAATCAGTAACCTGCCAAAAAGGGACAGGTTTATTTTGGCGGGTTTTATCTGGGGAAACGCCGCAGGGAGATTGTCTCCTTAAAACGCAGCACATCTCTCTAACTTGTGACTCCCGCTCTTTGGCGCTCACAGATCTCAACCACCCCTAACTTGCGGTGGGATAGTTCCTGTTTAGCGGCCTTTTGAGTCAAACCAGGAACTATTCCACCGCAACTTCCAGAATGATCAATTGAAGCGCGTTACCTTTAACCTAGAAACGGATCGTTCGCCGCGAAACGGGCCCATCTACTACGTTTGGCCGATAACCCTCAACCATGTCGAATTTTTCAAAATCAAAACCGCAGGTAGATGGCTTGTCGATTTTCGGAAAACACGGCTATGGTCGGCCGGTGCGGGTCAAACGTAGTAGATAGGCCGTTTTTATGGCGCCGCACCAGATCGGTATATTCGGAACGGGGGGTTGACTACTTTTGCCAGCGCAGTTGCCCAAGTAGTCAAAAAAGCCCCGTCCCAAATTAGCTACTCGGGAACTATTCCACCGCAAGTTTGTGTGGGACAAAGCAATCAGCAACGGTTGCCCCAAAATCTTAAGTATTTGTTCGATAGAACGGCCCTCGGTGGCACCTGCTAGACTGGTAGATTCCCAACCGTCTAGCCAGGAGCCGCAATGTCGCGCAAGTCCGCCTACAAGCAAGTACTTTCCATCGGCACCGCCGTGGTGCTGGGGTTTGCGCTGTTTACGGGATCGCTCGACGGAGCTCCCAAGCTGCTGTCGCCGCAAAGCGATGAGCAGGCGGCGGCTCTGGCCGAGAAGCAAAACGAGAGCCCCAGCCGCACCGACGACGAGGCGGACCTGGTCGCCCGGCTCGAATCGGGGACGGCGAGCTCAACGGATTCCGAAGGCGCTCAAGACTCCGGCGATGGCTCCGAATCCGCTACGACCGACACCGGCGGCGACGTTGCCTCGGACAACACCGCCACCCCCATCGACGAGATAGAGAACCCCGATCTCGACCGCGCCCGCGGCGTATACCTCAGCAGCATCCCCGACTACGCGGGCAACCCCTACGTTGCCCTGCGCGCCGACAGCACGCACGCGCTGGGCACGCCGTCGTTCACGCTCGACGAGTACGAACGAGCCGCCGAAGAAGGTTGCTTTAAGAAATTCTCCAAACTCGACAGTCTGGGCCGCACCCGCAAGGCGCTCGCCTGCGTGGGCCCCGAATCGCTCGGCCAAGGCAAGCGCGGTGACATCTCGCGCATCCATCCCGCCGGCTGGCACCAGCAGCGTTACGACTTTATTCCAGGTCAGAGCCTCTACAACCGTTGCCACCTTATCGCCTGGTCACTCTGCGGCGAAAACGCCAACCGCAAGAATCTCCTCACCGGCACGCGCTATCTCAACGAGACGGGCATGTTGCCGTTTGAGGAGCAGATCCTCGACTATATTCGCGACACGGGCAACCACGTGCTCTACCGCGTCACCCCCATGTACAACGAGGAGGAGCTTGTCTGCCGCGGCGTACGCCTGGAGGCGCAGTCAGTCGAGGACCATGGCAAGACGCTCTGCTTCCACGTGTACTGCTATAACCTGCAGCCGCACGTGCAAATTGACTACGCCACCGGCCGCAACCAGGCCTCGGGGGACTAGCGGCAACCGCACCGCCCGTAACCAAAAAATGATCCGTTTTCCTCCGTCGCATGCGGATCAAAAAGGGCCGCCCCGGTTACCCTGGGCGGCCTTTTCGTCAGCACCTATATTGCAGGCGAAGCCACACGCTACTTAGCGCGGCCCTCCTCATAGCGCTCGACCAGCTTGGCCTGAACGTCGTAGGGTACCTGCTCGTAGCCGGCGGGCTTCATGGTAAAGTCGCCCGTGCCGCGCGTGATGGAGCGCAGACGCGTCGAGTAATCCGTCAGCTCGGCGAGCGGAGCCTGGGCGATGACCACCGTGTCGCCGCGTTCATCGGTCTCCATGCCCGTCACGCGACCGCGCGAGGCCGAGATGTCACCCATCACGGCGCCGGCATAGCTCTCGGGAATGGTCACGGTGATCTCCTCGATGGGCTCCAGCACCACCGGGTCGGCATCGGCGCACGCCTTGCGCAGGCCAATGCGAGCCGCCGCGCGGAACGCCATCTCGTTGGAGTCGACGCTGTGATACGAACCGTCGTACACCGCGACGCGAATGCCCGTGAGCGGATAACCGGCGATAATGCCGTCCTTCATGGTCTCCTGCACGCCCTTGTCCACAGCGGGAATGAGCGAGCGCGGTATGCGGCCGCCCACGACCTCGTCCACAAACTCGTAGCCGTCGCTCGTGCCGTCGGGCCCAATGAGCGGCTCAACACGCAGCCAGCAGTCTCCGTACTGACCGGCGCCACCGGTCTGCTTCTTGTGGCGACCCTGGGCACTTGCCGTGCGGCGGATGGTCTCGCGATACGGAATACGGATCGGCACGCTCTTGGCAGCAACCTTGGTGCGATCCTCCAGACGGTTGAGCAGCACCGAAACCTGCGCCTCGCCCACGGCGGAGATGATGGTCTGGCCCGTCTCCTCGTCGCGGTCGATGCTCATGGTCGGATCGGCCTTGCATGCCTTCTCGATAAACGTATAGAGCTTTTCCTCGTCGCCGCGGTTCTCGGCCTCGATGGCGATACGGTACTGCGAGTTGGGGAACTTAAACGCCGCCGCCTCGACCTTACCGGTAATGGAGAGCGTGTCGCCCGTCTCGGCCGCCAGTTTGGGCGCCACGATGATATCGCCGGCGTAGGCGTGACCGACCTCGGTCATGTCGCGGCCGCACATCACATACAGGTGAGCCAGACGGTCGCTCTTGCGCGTGCGGGCGTTGACGAGCTCAAGGCCCGGCTCAAGCGTACCCGTCAGCACCTTGATAAAGCTGATGCGGCCCTGCTGCGGATCGGCCAGCGTCTTAAACACAAACGCCACCGGACGGTCATCGTCACTCGAAATCTTAAGCGAATCACCGTCGATGAGCGGCATCTCGCCGTAGTCGGTCGGCGCCGGGAAGTACGTGGCGATGTCGTCCATCAGCGAGTTGACGCCCTGCTCCTTAATGCAATCGCCCGCAAAGACCGGCACAAAGATGCGCTCGGCGATCGCCTTGGACAACAAGCCCTCGAGCTCCTCCTGCGTCAGCGTCTCCTCGCCTTCCAGGTACTTCATCATCAGCTCGTCGTCAGCCTCGGCCACCAGCTCGCACAGATGGTCGTGGGCCTCCTCGGCCTGGGCACGATACTCCTCGGGAATCTCCGACTCAACAGCCTCGGCGCCGTTGCAGTGGCGCGCCTTCATGCGCACCAGGTCGATGATGCCGTCAAAGTCCTCGCCCTCGCCCCAGGGAAGGGTTACGGCGCCCAAACGCGTGCCAAAGCGCTCCTGCAGCAGCTCCATGGTGGTCGCAAAACTGGCCTCGGGACGCGACAGGCGGTTCACGAACACCGCGCGCGCCAGACGCAGGTCCTCGGCCGCATACCAAAGCTTGACGGTCGTCGGTTGCGGGCCAGCCTCGGCGTCGACCACAAACAGAGCCGTCTCGCAGACGCTCATCGCGGCAAAGGCGTCGCCGATAAAATCGGGGTAGCACGGGGCATCGAGCACGTTGATGCGCGCGCCCTTCCAGTCGATCGGCGCAATGGTCGTCGAGATGGAAAATGCACGCTTGACCTCTTCGGGGTCATAGTCGAGCGTGGGCTTGGTGCCGTCGTGGCCGCCCAGGCGGGCGGTCTTGCCGGAAAGGTGGAGCATGGCCTCGGCGAGTGAAGTCTTGCCCACCCCGCCTTGGCCTACGAGCACCACGTTCCTTACGTTACCGGTCTTGGGAGCACCCATGATGACCTCCTTGCAGGGCCGCGCGCGATGCGCGACGCCAACGGGGAGAGTTCGCGGTCGGTGCCGTCCCGGGAGCAGCATGGTCGGCAGCCGAGCCGACTCACCCTCCAAATGTCCTATGCCACCACCCTACCCTCACGGGCGGCTGTCCATGCACACCTTTCGGCGCACGTATGAATACAGGCGGCGAGAGGAAGAGACAAGCTTGTGAGGCGATTATTGAACCCCGTCGATGCAAACAAAAAGCCGCCACAGACCGTAAGACCTGCGGCGGCTTCGCCTCAATTAATAGTTGAGTAAATACCTGAGCCTATCCCTCGATACGGCTCAAGAACTCACGCGTGCGCCGCTCGCGCGGATGGTCGATGACCTGCTCGGCAGGACCCTCCTCGACAATACGACCGCCATCCATAAAGACCACGCGGTCGGCAACATCGCGCGCAAACTGCATTGCGTGGGTCACGATCACCATCGTCATGTTCTGCGCAGCGAGGTCCTTAATGACACGCAGCACCTCGGCCGTCAGCTCGGGATCGAGCGCCGAGGTCGGCTCGTCAAAGAACAGGATCTCCGGGTCGAGCGCTAGGGCGCGGGCGATACTCACGCGCTGCTGCTGACCGCCCGAAAGCTCACACGGAACCTTATTCTCGTTGCCCACAAGCCCCATCTGAGCAATCAATTCATACGCACGAGCTTCCGCCTGCTCGCGCGGGCGCTTAAGCACGCGGATCGGCGCGTCGATGATGTTTTTCATCACGGTATAGTGCGGGAACAGGTTGTAATTTTGGAACACCAGGCCGAATCGCGAGCGCGCCTGCTTGGGAACATCTCCCTTCGCATAGACCGCGCCCGATCCCACATCCGTCGCAACCGCAAGGTCGCCAAACGAAAGCGAGCCGCCGTCGAGTGTCTCGAGCAGCGTAGCGCAGCGCAACAGCGTTGACTTACCGCCACCCGAGGGTCCGATAATCGCCACGACCTCGCCACGCTTTACCTCGAGTGAGATATCCTTGAGCACCTCATTGCCGCCAAACGCCTTACGCGCGTTCGTTATCATCATTACCGTTCCGGACACGGGAACCTCCATGTGTTTGAGAAGTCAGCGAGCGTGTGGCTGACGAGACAATGTGCTTCGAAAGAGGAGCGCCGCGTACTTCTGTACGCAAGCGACGGCTTGAGAAGCAGATTGGCCGTCAGACACGCGCGCAGCGTCGAGCAGTCCGCCGTTCGTTAGAACGGCGGAACGAATCAGTCATGATAATAGTCCAGCTTCTTTTCGGCAGCGCCCAGCAGCATCTCGACGACGAAGTTAAAGACCCAGTAAATCAGCGCCGCAATTGCAAACGGCGCCATGCTCACCTGCGAGGCGACCAGCGCCTTGGCCGTCGAGAACATCTCGCCCACGCCGATGGCGAACGCCAGCGACGTGTCCTTGACCAGTGTGATGATCTCGTTGCCCATCGCCGGCAAAATGCGCTTGGCGACCTGCGGCATCACGATATACAGAAACGTCTGCATGCGCGAGTAGCCCAGCACCTCGGCGGCCTCATATTGACCGCGCGGAATCGACTGCAGGCCCGAGCGATAGATCTCGGCAAAGTAGCCGGCGTAGTTGATGATGAATGCCACGACGCACGCCGTCCATTTGGAATCGGGCGTGAGCGAGATGCCAAACACGTAGTACGGGGCAAAGTAGATCGCAAACATCTGCAGCATAAGCGGCGTGCCGCGCATCACCGAAATATAGATGCGCGCAATCCAACGCAGCGGCGCGACCTTGCTCATGCGCATAAACGCCACGGGGATTCCCAGCGGAATCGACCCGAGCAACGTCAGCACAAACAGCTGCAAGCTGACCAAGAATCCCTGGCCAAGCATCTGCATCATGACCTGAATAGACATTACTTGAGCACCCAACTATCGAAAGATAGACCATAGCTTGAATACTTGTCGCACAGGTCCTTGACCGTGCCGTCCTCGTAGAGCGCCTTGAGCGACTCGGTTACAGCATCGGCCGACTTGGTGTCGCCCTTCTTAAAGCCGACGGCGTAGTGCTCGCTGGACAGCGGCTCATCAAGCTGCGTGTAAGCATCGGGCTTGGCGGCAAGCTGATACTGGGCAATCGAAAGGTCGCACGCCACGGCATCGACCGCACCGCTCTCGAGCTGCATAAAGGCCGTGTTGTACTCGCCGATGGTATCGAGCGTGGCAAACGTCGCCGCCAGATCCTTCTGGTCACCCTCGAGCACGTCCTGCGCAGCGGAATCGGTCTGGGTAATCACAGTCTTGCCGGCAAGATCGTCCCAGCTCTTGATACCCGCGTCCTTCTTGACCACGAGCACCTGCTCATTGAGCATGTACGGCTCGGAGAACGTGTAGTCGTCCTCGCGGCCCTCCATGGTAAAGCCGTTCCAGATGCAGTTGATGGCGCCTGAGTTAAGCAGCGTGTCCTTGGCGTCCCAGTCGATGGCCTCGTATTTGACCTCCCAGCCCTGCTTATCGGCAACAGCCTTGGCCAGATCGAGATCAAAGCCGGTGTACTCGCCATCGTCGCCCACAAAGCCGTACGGAGGATAGGACTTATCAAAGCCCACCACGAGCTTCTTGGACTCCGCAGCGCCCTTCACATCCTTGGCCGCGGCAGAACCAGCAGCGGAGCCCTTGCCGGCACCACCGCCGCAGCCGACAAGACCAAGGCCGAGCACCGTGGCAAGCGAGCCGGCTAGACCAACAAACTGACGACGAGACATATCGGTATTCATGGTATTCCCCCTTGATGGAACTTTAGTTAGGTAAAGTGAGTCATGTAACGTTCAGAATCATACACTTTAGTGAGATGGAGTACAAGGGAGGGCTTGCCCGCCGGGTGCCGGGGCAGGGGTTAAGTTTGCTGCTCTACAGTCCTGCTCACGACGGAGAGCACATTAAGTGCTCTCCTGTTCGTGCGGAACTCGCGACAAACTTAACTCCTGCCCCGGCACCCGGCGGGCAAACGTCGTTGGGCTTATCACTAACATGAAATGGGCGCTTGCATATCGTCCACTAGCTTGGCACGGTACAATGCTTTCAGATTTCAATTTGTAAATTAGTGGGGTTGATTCATGGCAGAATCTCGTGCTGAGCGTAAGGCTCGGCGTGCTTTGATCCAGGCGGCTGAGGGGTCGGAGGAGACGAAATCTTCTAAGAAATCTAAGTCGTCTAAGGATGCGAAGGGTAAATCTAACAAGGGCAAGGCAAAGGGTAAGCGTTCTGGCGCTCGTCAGGCTGGAACCAAAGATTTCGAAGCTCGCTCTAGGCGTTCTTATAGGGACTCGGCCAAGCCTGCTCGTAAAACCGTGGATCCCAAATCGCCTTGTTCCATCATGAAGGATTGTGGTGGGTGCACGGCGCTTAATCGTCCTTATAAGAAGCAGCTCGCTGCCAAGCAGGCTGCCATGGAAGAGCTTTTTGCCGAGCTTTGTGAGCGCGAGGGCATCGCCGTTGATCCCATTCGCGGTATGGGTGTTACCCTGGGCGATCCGGGCAAGTATCCTGCGCCGCGTGGTTTTCGCCATAAGGCTGCGACCCCCTTTGCTCCTGGTAAGGAGGGTGCTGTCCGTTGCGGTTTCTTTGAGCGTGGCACGCACAAGATCGTTGCCGTACCCGAGTGTCCTGTCGAGGCGCCGGGTGCTCGTCAGATTCTCAACGGTATTGCACGCGAGGCAGAACGCCTGCACATTCCTGCCTTTAACGAGGACAAGCATCTGGGGCTGCTTCGCTATGCCGTCGTTCGCTGCGGCTGGCGCACCGACCAGATTATGGTCACCCTCGTGACCGCTCAGCGCGACCTGCCGCATGCGCAGGAGTTCTTTGAGGCCGTCGCGGCGCTCGATTCGCATATCGTCACCGTTGCTCAGAACATCAATGGGCGCCCTGGCAATGCCATCTTGGGCGAGGAGACCCGTATCGTCTATGGCGCCGAATGCATGCGCGACCAGCTACTCGGTTGCGAATTCGACATCTCCCCTACCGCGTTCTATCAGACCAATCCGCAGCAAACCGAGCTGCTCTATCGACTTGCCATTGACGGCATGGACCTGCAGCAGGGTGACATTCTTATGGACGCTTACTGCGGCAGCGGCACCATCGGTCTGTGCGCAGCTAAAGAAGCCCAGAACAAGGGTATCGGCATTATGCTGCTCGGCGTGGAGCGCAACACGGCAGGCATTGCCGATGCGCGCCGCAATGCCGAGCTCAACGGCCTCACCCGCAGCGCTTGGTTTATGGCCGACGACGCCACCGATTACATCCTGGACGCCGCCGATAACAATGAGCGCGTTGACGTTCTCTCCATCGACCCGCCACGCGCCGGCTCCACACCAGAGTTCCTCGAAGCCGCTTGCGCACTCAAGCCGCGCCGCATCACCTACATCAGCTGCAATCCCGTCACCCAAGAGCGCGACCTACACCAGCTCCTCGACGGAGGTTATCGCCTGCTCAAGATCACGCCGGTCGACATGTTCCCTCACACCGACCACACCGAGACCGTCGCGGTCCTCGAGCGCCGCTAATCCACCGGCACAAGAAAGGGGGCGGCCCGTCTGGACTGCCCCCTTCGCTTGGCTTATGAACTTCGCTACATCCCCTTGCGCAGGTCACACACGCCGGCTGCCGCCATCTCGCGCAGCAGCGTCTCGCGGTCGCGTGTCACGATCAAATCCAGCGGGAAATGAATCTCGTCGAGCATCTTGCGCGCGTGATCGAGCTTGCCAATGGCCATGCCAATATGGGCATCGGTCGACACGCCAATGCCCACGCCCAGCTCGGCGCAGCGCTCGGCGATCTTGCGGCAGACGGCCCAATGCTCGGTGTCGGCACCATGCTCAAGGCTATGATTGTTGATCTCGATAATCTTGTGCTTGGCCTTGGCCGCCAGCAGCACCTCATCGATATCGAACGGCACGCCCGAGCGCCCCGTATGCCCCAGCATGAACACCTTGGGGTGATCCAGGGCATTGATGTACATCTCGGTTGTCTGGGCGAGCGTCGCGCCTTCGGCAAACTGCGGGTTATGCACGCTTGCCACCAAATAATCCAAATTACGCGTCACCAAATCGAACAGCGAATGCTGGTGACTGTACGAATCGCCGGCAATATCGAGCGTAACAGGAGTATCCTCGCCAAACAGTCTTCCGTCCAGCGAAACGATATCGGCCTCGGCACCACGCAGCACCAGCACGCCGCTCCAAATGCGCGGCCAGATATCCTGGTTAATAAAGAATTGGAAACTGCGCAGGTCATTGGGACAAGGCGTAACCATCGAGCTTAAATGATCGGCGGAACCGAGCACCTGAAGGCCGCGCTCTGCCGCCCAATAGATGTTCTCCTCGATGGTTGAGTACGCATGCGCAGAGAACATCGTATGAGTATGAATATCACAAGAAAGAAGGTAGGGCATCGGGTCTCCTTGTCCAGTATGGCCGTCGCGTATATTCATTGTACGCATAGCTTTCGGCAGTCGTAAAACTGCTTCATCCCAATCACACAACGGCATAGACAACGGGGTCTGGCTTAGCACCAAACCCCGTTTCACGTAAAACATTGTAAGCAGAGCGCTTTACTTTCGACGATATTCGTCGGCCAGTTGCTTCCAGGCAGGCAGCGAGTTGATGATCGTCTCATGGCTCACGCAATAGCCCAAGCGGAACCAGCCCGGCATGCCAAAGCTATCCGAGGGCACCGCGAGCAGCTCGTACTTCTTCGCGCGCTCGCAGAAGGCGTTCGCATCGGGCTCCAGTGCCTTCACCCATAGGTAGAACGCACCATCCGGCTCAACATACGTGTAGCCATACTCCGCCAACGCACCGGTTAGCGCTGTGCGGTTGCGTGCATAGGCCTCAACATCGCTCGGCTCGTCGATGCAGTCGATAATCACGCGCTGGAAGAGTGCCGGTGCGCACACAAAGCCCAGCGTACGGGCGGCACCGGCAACGGCGGGCATCAGGCGAGCAGCCTGCGGATTGGTATTGGGAACCAAAATCCAGCCCACGCGCTCGCCCGGTAGCGAAAGCGACTTGGAATACGAGTAGCACACCACGGTGTTCTCGTAGATCGAGGGCACCCAAGGCACCTCGGCACCGTACACGATCTCGCGGTACGGCTCATCCGAGATCAACATAATCGGGTTCTCGGGATCGCGCTTGGCGTTGACCTCTCGCAAGACATTGGCCAGGCGCGTCAAGGTATCGCGCGTATACACGGCGCCGGTCGGGTTGTTGGGCGAGTCGATAATGACCGCTGCCGTCTTGTCGGTAATAGCCTTAAGAACGTTGCCCACGCTCAGCTGGAATGTGTCCTCGTTGGCAAGCGCCTCGACGCACGTGCAGCCGGCCTTCTCGATCCAGACGCGGTACTCCGGAAAATACGGAGCAATGACGATAACCTCATCGCCCGGATTGGTGATGGCGTTGAGCGTACAGGTGAGTGAAGCCGCCGCACCCACGGTCATAAAGACGTCCTTGCCCTCATAGCTCGTGTCGAAACGACGGTTGAGCGAGTCGGCCACGGCTGCGCGACACTGCGGCAGGCCCGGTGCAGGCGTGTATCCGTGCAGCTGCTCGCTCGGCAGCTCCAAGGCCTTCTTAATGGACTCCGCAACGGCTGCAGGCGCCGGAACACTCGGGTTGCCCAGCGAGAAATCGAACACGTTCTCCGCGCCGATCTGCGCCTTGCGCTCAAGGCCATAGCTAAAGATCTCGCGGATGATAGAACTCTCCGCGCCGCGAGCATACATGGTTTCGTTAATCATCTGTTCCCCTTTCGCATAGGCGGTATTTTACGCTTTAGTTGAGCAAAGTGCCGCAGCAATGTTGATTGGGGACAGACTTAAATGCGTGAAAACACTCATTTAAGTCTGTCCCCAATCAACAGACGGCCCCATATCGTTCAAAAAAGCCTCCGCAGGTTTCCCCGCGGAGGCTTTCATGGCAAAGACTACTCGTCGACGTCAGTGCTGCCGTCGGCGTTCTTTTCGTCATCGCTGTCGGCGTCTCCGGTGTCGTCGGATGCGGCTTCGGCATCCTCTTGCATAGCCGCCTGTGCAAAGGCCGCGGCGTCGGCCGCCAGCTCCTCCTCGCTCATGCGAGGCGCGCGCTTCTTGGTCGGCATGCCGGCCGCCTTGGCGTTGCGCTCCTCCTTGGCCGCCAGGATATCGCCCTCGCGCTCAAGGTAGGAATCCCACTCGTTGTCGAGCAGGGCGTTCACGGCATCGCCCTCAACGGTCTCGCGCTCAAGCAGCACCTTGGCCATCAGATCGAGCTGATCGCGACGGGCATCAAGAATCTCGACCGCACGGCGATGGGCCTCACGCATAATGCGCTGAACCTCGATATCGATGCGACGCGCCGTCTCCTCGGAGTAATCCTGATGATCGGCGTAGTCGCGGCCCAGGAATACCTGATGCTGAGCCTCGCCAAAGACCTGCGTGCCCAGCTCCTCACTCATGCCCAGGCGCGTGACCATCTCGCGCGCCATCTTGGTTGCACGCTCCAGGTCGTTGCTCGCGCCCGACGTAATGTCGTCGCACATGAGCTCCTCGGCAACGCGACCGCCCAAGAACACGGCAAGCTCGTCGAGCATCTCGTTCTTGGTCTTGAGGAAGTGGTCCTCCTGCGGCAGCTGCAGCGTATAGCCCAGGGCCTGGCCGCGGCTGACAATCGAGATCTTGTGGACCGGATCGGAGTGCTCCAAGATGTGGCCAACCAGGGCGTGGCCGCTCTCGTGGTAGGCAATCGTGGTGCGCTCGGCCTCGGTCATCACGCGACCCTTGCGCTGCGGTCCGGCGATGACACGCTCCATCGATTCCTCGACCTCGTCCATCGAGATCACGGAACGATGACGGCGGGCAGCCAACAATGCGGATTCGTTGAGCAGGTTTGCCAGGTCGGCACCGGTAAAGCCAACGGTCATCTGGGCGAGCTTCTCAAACTTAACGTCCTCGTCCATCGGCTTGTTCTCGGCGTGCACGCGCAAAATCTGCTCGCGACCCTTCACGTCCGGACGGTCGACCGTCACCTGGCGGTCAAAACGGCCGGGACGCAGCAGCGCCGGATCCAGAATGTCGGGGCGGTTGGTGGCGGCGATCAGGATGACCGACTCGCTCTCCTCAAAACCGTCCATCTCGACCAGCAGCTGGTTGAGCGTCTGCTCGCGCTCGTCGTGGCCGCCGCCCAAGCCGGCTCCGCGCTGACGTCCCACAGCATCGATCTCATCGATAAAGATGATCGACGGGGCCTGGGACTTGGCCTCCTTAAAGAGGTCGCGCACGCGGCTGGCACCGACGCCCACGAACATCTCGACAAAGTCGGAACCCGAAATGCTAAAGAACGGTACGCCCGCTTCGCCGGCAACAGCCTTGGCCAGCAGCGTCTTACCGGTGCCCGGAGGGCCCACGAGCAATACGCCACGCGGAATCTTGGCGCCCAGCTTGCGATAACGATCCGGATCGCTCAAGAAGTCGCGGATCTCCTCGAGCTCCTCGACTGCCTCGTCCACGCCGGCAACGTCCTCAAACTTGACCTTGGGGCGTGTGGCCTCGTTGGTCTTGGCGTTGGTCTTGCCAAACTGCATATTCCTGTTGTTGGCACCCATCATCTGGCGCATAAAGTAGAACATGATGGCGATCAGGGCGATCGTCGGAAGCACGCTCATCGCCAAGTCCCCCCAAAAATCGGGGTCATTGGTGTTGACGATGTACTTGGTATCGGGGTGCTCCGCCATAAGCTCGGCAAGCGAATCGGAGCCGACATAGGTCGAGGAGAAGCTCTTGAGCTCGCTCGTATCGCCCTTGTCCTTGCTCGCCTTCCAGTAATGACCGGTCACGCTGCCGTCCACGACCGTGTAGGTCAGGTCGTCGACGCGATCCTGCTTGATGGCGTTGACCATCTCGCTCGTCGCGAGCTTTACGGTATTGCTGGAATTGGCAAAGCCGGAGCCCATGTTAAAGAAGGCATAGCCCAGAAGCGCGCAAGCCAAAATAAAATACAGCCAGCCCGTACGCGTGGGCTTTTTGCCTCCGGGCATCCCCGGGATCTTAGGGTCCCGGGGAGTCTGGGAATTGTTATCGTTACGGTCGTCGGGCATCTTACGAATAAACCTCCGGTTTCAAAATGCCCAGATACGGAAGGTTGCGGTAACGCTCGGCATAGTCGAGGCCGTAGCCCACCACAAAGGCATCGGGGCAATGGGTTCCAACATACTTGGGCGTGACGGCCGAGGTACGGTCCGCAACGTCCTTCCACAGGAAGGCGGCGACCTCCAGAGAAGCAGGCTTGCGGCTCTCGAGGTTCTTCATCAGATACTTGAGCGTCAGGCCCGAGTCCAGAATGTCCTCGACGATCAGCACGTCGCGACCGCGGATGTCGATATCCAGGTCCTTAATGATACGCACGATACCGGAGGACTTCACGCCGTCGCCGTAGCTCGAAACAGCCATGAAATCGATATTGGTCGGCAGCTCGATCTTGCGCATCAGGTCGCCCATAAAGACCACGGCGCCGCGCAGGACCGCAATCAGCACCAGATCCTTACCCGCGTAGTCGCGAGTAATCTCCTCGCCCAGGCGAGAGACGATACCGTCGATATCCTCCTGCGTAAACAGAACCTTCTCGATATCCGGATGTTGAGAAGCCATGACAACCCTTTCTTGTGCTTATCGTCCACACACCGCCGTATGGACGCGAACTACACATTCTAGCAGCGCACGGGGTAAATTTACCAGCCCGTGCGCCATCAGCGCGGGAATAGCGTCAACGTCGCACAGAATAGCTGGCGCAGGGCGCTATTCCGCATCGACCACACGGAGCAGATACGCCACACGCGTTGCAGCCGTGCATTTAAAGCGCTCGTCCGCGCGAACTCCGGCGACCCACACCACGGCACCCCCCGGCGCCGTCCTCACCATGGGCACGCCAGCGCGCTCGGAAACGGGAATGCGAGCCTCGCCCAGCAAGTCGGAAACCTTCTTGCTTCGGCCACTCATGCCCAGCGGGCACATCACGTCCCCCGGTGAGGGGCCGTCCACCCACAGGCGCGCCGATCGCGCCTCGGCAGGGATCTCGCCGCGCGAGCCCGCCAGGATCCGCTCGCTATCGCTGTCGGCAAAACCCAGGGCAGCCGCGTCTACCAAAGCTGTCGCTTCCCCGGCAGCCCCAAGCTCACGGGCGCGGCGCACGATATCGCATCCCGGCTCAACGGCCATCGGTTCTGTGACCAGCATACGTCCCCCGCCCAACGGCAAGCGACCGGGTACGGTAACCCAGTCCGCGACCAAGCCCTCGCGAGCCACCGGCGCCTTAAACGCCAGCATGCCAAACTCAACGCGTGCGTCAATTCCCGCCGGCAGTGTGACCGAACCCGAGTCTTCGGCGACACAGGCGAGCACGCGCTCCACATGCCGCATCTCGGGACGAGCGTCCGGATCGATGCGTTTGATCGCCAGTCGCACGATGCGCCGCGCGATTACCACCTCGGCCGCAGCAAGGCGCCTGGCATCGAGCACCAGCGCGCCCGCCGCCTCTTTACGCAAACAGCTTCGAAACGCCTGTGCCGAAAGCTGGGAAAGAAAGGCGTCTTCGTCGCCCAGAATTTCGCAAGCGGCGCCAATCGTCTTACAGACGTTCGTGTTGCGCTGCGCCACCACCGGCATCACCCGATGGCGCACATAGTTACGCAGGTACGAAACGTCCTCGTTGCTTTCATCTTCCCGCCATGGCTGACCGTGCACCTGCAGATAGCTCACGAGCTCATCATGCGTGAGGTCGAGCAAGGGGCGCACCACAATGTTCCGACGGCGCGGAATGCTTGATAGACCCGCGGGACCCGACCCTTTAATGGCATTCATCAAAAATGTTTCCGCGCGGTCCGACGAGGTATGCGCGGTACAGATACGAGCCGCCGTCCGCGGTGCGCCCGATTCGGCACAAAGTTCGCGAACATATCTCCGTGCCGCGGCATAGCGCACCTCGCGGGCCGCAGCCTCGATATTGCCCGATTCGTCATCAAAATAGGCATGCTCAACGCACAGCGGCAAGCCGTATTGCACGCACAAATCACGTACAAAGGCCTCGTCGCCATCGGATGCCTCCTCGCGCAGATGATGGTTCACATGCAGCACGTGCAAACGCTCGCGTGCAATGGAAGCGATGCCGCGCCCGTCCTGGATATCCAGCTTTGATGTGCAAGCCATAAGGAGCAGCGCCGTCGAGTCCGCACCGCCTGATACCATGAGCACTACGGGGGCAGCGGTCTGCCGCGTTGCCAGAACGTTCTTATCCGTCCTCGGCGCGGCATGATGTCCATAGTGCTGAGATACCGTTGGCATTCGCTTCCTCCTCTATTCGTCCGCACCCATTGTATCCTTTGGAATCTTATGTCTCGCCTGCACCTTCATATCCTCGGCAGCGGCTCAAAAGGCAACTGCGCACTTGTCGAGGGGCCTCAGGGGCTCATCATGATCGATAACGGCCTGTCCCGCCGCGAGACACTTAAACGCATGGCGGAGCTTGGCCTCTCGGCAGACGACGTCGCCGCTCTTGTAATCACTCATGAGCATGGAGACCATATCAAGGGGCTCGATGTATGGTGCAAGCACTGGCATGGTCCCCTCTTTGCCAGTAAGGACACCCTTTCATGCAAAGAAAACCTCGCGCACCTGCCCGTGGAGGAATTTGACCCCGGCGACACGCTCCCCATTGCCGGCATCCAGGTGCAAACCTACTCAACATCGCACGATGTCATCAATCCTGTCGGCTATCGATTCAACGCTCTCGATGATTCCATTGGGTTTGCCACCGACACCGGAGAGTTGTCGAGCAAGGCCATAGGCATCCTCAAAGACTGTCGAGTTCTCGCGCTCGAAAGCAACCACGATGTAACTATGTTGCGCGAAGGACCGTACCCACGCTTTCTTCAGGAGCGCATCCTGTCCGCAAAGGGGCATCTCTCCAACAACCAAGCCGCCGAAGCCGCGCGAGAACTTGTTACCGATCGCACAGAACAGCTCATCGCCATGCACATCAGCCAAGACAATAATCGTCCAAGCCTTACCGTCAAAAGCTATGCCAACGCGCTTGATGCAAGTCTCGATGATGAACTCGGCAGCTCAGCCACCTGCCTTCAAGGGCCACGGAAGCTCTCGATACGCCCTGCAAGTCAGTATCAACCGACAACTATTCAATAGCCCACTCGAGACAACAAAAGGGGGCTGGGAATCACTTCCCAGCCCCCTTAATTCATACTCTCGATTGAAGCAGAGCCATCGTTAGTCGATAGAAATCTTCGTGACGTTCTTCTTCTCGACAATCTTGGGAACCGTAACGGTCAGGATGCCGTCAGCATACTTAGCCGAAAGGCCCTCGCTCGAAGCGTCCTTCAGATACACGCCGCGCGTCGCGCTGTACGAGCCGAACTCCTTCTGGAGGAAGTTCTTGCCCTCGTTTTCGGCGCTCTCCTCGACGTTCACACTGATCGACAGGCGACCCTCATTGAGCTCGACGTCGATGTCATCCTTGGCGACACCGGTCAGATACGCCTTGACCTCGTAGCCATCGCCCTTGTCCTCAACGTCAACGGGGAACGCCTTGGAGGCAATCGAGCTATTCGCCAGGTCGGTCATATCATCAAACAAATCGAACAGCGAGCTAGCAGAAGGACGAACGCCAAAAACCGAACGATAAGGAACCATGCTTGCCATGTTTACCACTCCTTTTAAGGACTGCCGAGCCATCTTCTAGGTGGCTGGGACTTCTTTTGACGCTCATATATATGCCCAGCCGCTTCTTATATATACATCGACTATAAAGTTTTTTGAGTCTATTGATATAAGCATATCTAAGTCTGGTTGACTAAGGTTTTGTCTAATAAACGAAATTTTGACGAAGGCTTAAATAATGTATGCAATCCCATCAAAACTAGACGGCTGGCTTACAATGGGCGCATACACGATATTGATGACGAACTAAGGGCATCATGGACGATCAAAAACAGGACAATACGTTTATGCCGGAGCAGGACGAAGCATCCAGCCTGCAACCGATTCGATTCCATCGCTCCCACATCTCGCAAGAGCCCATCAATAATCCAGAACCCAAATATGTGACAAGAAACCGATATCAAACACTCGAAGAAGCACAAACGGGGCGCAAACATATGGGCGTCGCCTCGGGAGACCCTGTATATCTGAAAGACGCACCATTATCTAAAAACAGCGCAATCAATGCCGAGCCAACGAATGCGCCCGCAGCTCGAGAGCATAGAGGTCCTCGACCTAAGCAAACCTTGACGCATTCGGCTCGTTATCTCGAAACGCCAAAACAGGGAAAATCAATCTTCGTTTCGTCAAGTAAACGACGCAAGCAGCATCAGCTGACAATTCTGCTTTTGATCATTGCGGCCATAGCAGTTGCCCTTGTTATACGATTTATTTTCTTTAAATAAAGGCTCAATACCAAAAACAACAAGATTGTCTCGTGTAAGTGAGTCAATTACGCCCCGTAAACGCAAAAAAAGGGGGAGGCCGCGAGGCCTCCCCCTTTTTCAGTTCAAGCGTACGGCTCGGTGCCGTCCACCGGTCAGCGGCGCCCTGGCCTCCCACGGGCTGACCCCGCAGTACTCTCGGCGCGATGG
>CAKUON010000013.1 GCA_934668875.1 uncultured Collinsella sp. | reverse complement strand
GAGCGGATTGCGGTTCTGTTCACCTTTCATATGCATCGCGAGATGGGATGGACGGCATTCTCTACGTCTCCCACGAGTCTGGCGATTTCAAGATGCGCAGGACTAATCGAGTGCCGGCTTTTTTCGAGGAGTGAGAGTTCCCGGCGGTCTGCCGATCAGGCCGCCGGGGTATTGAACCCCGCATTTATCCGTACACACACGGATGAATGCGGGAAGTGTCCGGATGAAGTTGATAATCAAGGAAACAAAGCCGTTCTGCCTGGGACGGCTTTGGCTTGGACTTTAACTACAACATCGCAATCGGCACTTATCAGCTCGCGCAACGCGCATGGCCAAATCTCGGACGCTGGTTCATGGAGGACCTTCGAGATTTACTGGACATCCAAAACGACAACGCACACCGCGTGCTCGCCGACTGCGAAGACGAGATGGCTGTCTACAATGCGATCAGAAACGGCGTGAAGTCCGGAGAGCTTTCTGTGGAACCGCCGCGCCGTCGCGCGAGCCGACCGGGCAACCCGGGCAATCTGGTCCCGGCTCTCCCGGTCGTATTCCTACGATATCGCCCCTAGATCACCAATGTGTCAGATAAAGAATGAGGCAATGGCTATGATCACGCCTACGGCAGATGCAACGACTGCGCCTTTTTTCCTCTCCTTTAGTCCGACGAATAGGGTTGCCGTAAAGTAAAGGGCGGAAATGCAGGCTATGGCAAGCGAAACGAGTTCCTTGGGCGGTTTCAGCAAAAGGTCGCTAGCAAAGAGTAATGCAAGCAGGGCAAAGCCGATTGTGGTCAAGTATCTCGATTGATTTTGCGACTGCATGGCAACTGCCTTTCAGAACATGCAAGTGAAAAGTCGGTACGATGTCATTGCGGTTGCAAAAAAGCCGCCGCTAGGACCGGTTGTCACGAGACCGGCGATAACTTCAGCGGTGCCAACAAGCTAGAGATCGCGCAGGCAAGCCTCCTCCTTCGCGTTCAGCTTGACCTTGTGAGGGACGGGGCGGTTATTTGCAGATCCGTGAGAATCGCACCACGCCTTGGAATATGAATCCGTGCAGCGCCCGCGCTCAAAAAAGGGATATATCGTAATTTTCGTCGTAATTGACTCCGACGTAGATATCGCTGCTCTCGGCGGGAGACCCCTCGTCGGCATGGGCTGCCGCAACGGGCACAAATGGTGTCATGACAAGGGAGAGGCAAAGAGCTGCTGAGACGATGGAGGGCAGGCATTTCTTCATGGCGGGCTCCTTAATCTGGCCTTTGATAGTTACTCGATGTCGCCTCCTTCCGCTTTCTATCCGTTGTATTCGGCGTATTTCTTTAATAAGGCAAGGGGTTCTTCCTCTCCTTCGGATAAGCCGATGATGTTTCCTTGATCATCCAGTATGAATACGGACGGAATATGCTCAAGTTCATATTGGTCATACACGGTCTTATCTTAATCTATGTATATGGGAAAGTCTCCTTCATGGACCGAGGCTTCTTCAATTGTGCTGTCCTCGGAAACAGTGAAAAGGTTCTTCCTTAAGGCTGCGAAATTATCAAGTTGTTGCATATCTTCTATGAGAGATTCGCAGTGCTGACACCACGATGCCCAGAACATCAAGATGTTTTCCTCATTAGGTTTTAGCTTGTCAAAATAATTGACGTTTCGGCCGAGGCTGAAATCTTGACCCTTTTTAATGGACAAAGATGAGGGATAAGCATCGTGTTGCGGTTTGATATTGGCGGCGATTAAGACGGCGAAACACACCAGAGCCGCCAAAGTCAGTAAGGCGATAACGCATTTTCTCGGTTTCCAGCTCATAACAGATTCCTCTCTCATGGTGAAACGCATACGTTTTGAAACGGGATACCGCTTCGATTCGTTCCGGACGCGGATGTGGACGTAACTGGTCTCGGTGCCAAGTGCGATTTCAGTGCTGTATATGACTTAACGGGAATGTCCGAGCAGTGCCGGAGTCTCCATCTGGATTGTTCCGACTGGAACATCAGCCCGAATACACTGCATAGCGACTCCGACAAGAAAGTCCCCGGCGTAATCCTTCCCAAGGCATGGCAATAGTCAAGATGCCGCAGCGGCAAGACAAAGACAGATTCCCGCGATAACCCTACGCTCAGCTCGTTTCTATTCACCCTGAGCGAAGGGAGTGTCGCATATGCATGCAGCGGCGCAGAACCTCCGGGGGGGGGTATCTCCTAGAGGTATCCGCCTCCGGAGGCCAAGGAATTATCGAGTACGTCCTGATCATCGCGGTCATCGGCCTGGTGATCGTGTTCGCGGGACCCGGCGTGGCCGGAGCCATCCGCAACCAGTTCAACCTGGTCGGCAACACGGTGAACAATGGGACGGTTGGCGGCGTCGAGGGAGGCGCATCCGGCGGAGGGTCTGCAGGTACCGATTCCGCGACCGTCCAGGCGGCTATCGCCAAGGACGCGAAGGACTGGACCCTCGAAGAGCAGAAGGCCGTGGCCGAGGACATCGCCGCGAAGGGCGAGGCATCGTCCGCCTTCGCCAAGGCGGAGGCCGCGATGAATGCAGGGACGAAGTTCTCGATGAAGCTCACCGATGGTCAGACGCTCGAGTACAAGATTATCGGCATCAACCACGATGACTTGGCCGATGGTAGCGGCAAGGCGGGCCTGACGTTCCTCGCCACCTCGACGGGTATCAAATCTCGCGTGAACGCCACCAACACCAATGCCGGTGGCTGGGAGAAGTCGGAACTCCGCGCGAAGATGAACTCCGGCGAGATCTGGAACCTGATGCCCTCCGATTTCCAATCCAAGGTGAAGCCGGTCAGGAAGCTGACGAACAACGTTGATGGAACCGACAAGAATGCCGCCGTGACGGCGACCTCGGACAAGCTGTTCATGCTCAGTTATTCCGAAATCGTCGAGACCCCTTATAGCGGCTGGTCTGGTTATTCTTGGATCGGAAACGAAGGAACCCAGTACGAGGCCTTCAAGGGTAAGGTGACGAACAATTATTCGGGTAACGATTGCCTGAGTGTTGGCGTCGCTTGGTGGGAGCGTTCCTTGAATCCGAGCGCCTCTGCGCTCTTCCTCTATGTCAACAGCAACGGCGATCCGTCGTACAACTACGGCGCGACGAACTCGAATCGCGTCTGCCCAGCTTGGTGCTTCTAGATTCATCTGTTAAGCCCGCACGGCCTGTGCGGGCTTTTCTTTTGGCGGTTACTCGAACGGTTTGATGTTTGTGGCATAGGTTATCGGTTTGAGGAGAAATGGGGTCATACAGCGGCTCTCAGGGCGCCTGCCGCACTCCCCCGCCATTATCTCTGCGGCGTCCCCGAATAGAGCCCATCCCGTTTGGCATATCGTTGCAATCGCCCACTTGTCCACCGGTCAAGTGAACTACTGGAATAAATACAGCGACACGCTTGTCCGTTACAGTCGCTATATCTGTGTAAATCGCCGCGATAAATACAGCCTGTACTCGACTGTATACCAGCTACGCGTATGTAGATTCATATCGCGTTAATAAATCGGCTCAAGCGTGTGCAAAACGCGCAAGTAGCCGCAATAGGCGGTTATCGCGTAGGTAGATTTTTGGCACCCTGTTGCTTACTGAAAATTAAGCAATTGCTCAAAACAAAAAAGGTCAGGCACTAGGTGCCTGACCTGCAAACTTCTGGTCGGGACGACTGGATTCGAACCAGCGACCCCTTGACCCCCAGTCAAGTGCGCTACCAAGCTGCGCCACGTCCCGAAGCTTTTGTTTGTTGCTCTGCTCTCGCTCGCAACAGGGAGTATATTAACCCGAAACTTTAGCCTTGTGCAAGAACTTTTTTACAAATTTTGAAGCAAGTCCAAAATTGTATCTGCAAGCTGGGGTTTTGTTAGCACAGGAAGTTCTTGCGTGCCAGTTGTGCTCACAATCCAAGCCTTGTTGGTGTCGGTTCCAAAGCCCGAATCCGCGCGCGATACGTCGTTGGCGATAATCGCGTCACAACCCTTCCGGGCCAATTTGCGCTCGGCGTACTCCACGACGTTATCGGTCTCGGCTGCAAATCCGATCACGCGGCGCTCGCCCTTCTGGCGCGAGAGCTCGGCCAGAATGTCGACGGTCTCGACAAGCTCGATGCGGTCGAGGCGCTCGTTGGCCTTTTTGAGTTTGTGGTCCGCAGGGGCTGCGGGCGTGTAGTCAGCGACGGCTGCGGCACAAATTGCCGCGTCAGCCGTCTGGAAGGCGCTGAGCGCGGCCTGGAGCATCTCTGCGGCGGTCTGCACGCGCACGCACTCAACGTCGCGGGGAACGTCGAGCGATGTCGGACCCAGTACAAGCGTGACGGCAGCGCCGCGGCGTGCGGCCTCCCCTGCCAAGGCGATGCCCATCTTGCCTGACGAACGATTGCCGATAAAGCGCACCGGATCGATTGGTTCGTGCGTAGGGCCGGCCGTGATAACGATGCGCTTGCCCGCCAGTTCCTGCGGGGCGGGATTAAGCACCTCGCAGATGGCCTCGACAATGTCCTCGGGCTCGCTCATGCGCCCTGTGTCCACGTCACCGCAGGCTAGGTAGCCGCTGCCAGGACCCACCACGTGCACGCCGCGGTCGCGCAGTGTTGCCATATTGGCCTGCGTCGCTGCCGCCTTCCACATGCCGTTGTTCATGGCCGGCGCAATCACAATGGGTCGCGGCGTGGCGAGCAGCGTGGTGGAAATGAGGTCGTCGGCGATGCCGTTGGCCATCTTGGCGATGATGTTGGCCGTTGCGGGCGCCACGACCAACAGGTCGGGCTCCTGTGCGAGCGAAATGTGGTGGATGGGGTCGGAGGGATCGTCGAACAGACCCACGGCGACCGGCTCGTTGGTGAGCGCGCGGAAGGTGAGCGGCCCCACGAACTCCGTGGCATGCTCGCTTATGACGACCTTTACGCGTGCGCCGCGCTTTTGCAGTAGGCGCACGATATTGCATGACTTATAGGCGGCGATCCCGCCGGTAATGCCCAGCAGGATCGTTTTTCCCTCAAGTTGCATTGAATTGTTGGGGGCCGCCATCGTTTAAGCTTCCTTGCTCGGGAGTACCAGCAGGCGGTGGCAGTACGGGCAGTGCGTAATCTCGCTGCCATCGTGGTTCAGGTCGCTCATGGACGACGCCTGCAGCGCGGTGTGGCAGACCGTGGGGATGTTGCCCTGGATGGTCTCGACAGCCAGGCCGCGGAACTGCTTGAGCAGGCGCTCGTAGTCGGTGAGCACGTCGGTCGGCAGCGTGGCGGCAAGCGCGGTGCGCTCCTTGGTCGCGGCATCGATCTGGGCCTGCAAGTCGGCAGCCTTAGCGCGCGCGGCCTTGGTGTCGGCCTTCACGCCCTCCTCGAACTTGGCGATGATGGCCTGCGCACGTGCCTCGCGGTCGAGCGCCTCCTTATGGGCCACGACGACGTCCTTGCGGGTGTGCTCGATCTTGTCCAGACGCTTAGCCAGAGTGGCGAGCTCGTTCTCCAGGTCCTGCACCTCGCGGTAGTCGGAGCCGTCGACGTGGCGCTTCTTGGCGGCCTCGATGGCGTTGTTGGTCTGGATCTCGGTGGTGTTGAGGTCGTCGAGTTCAATGTCCAGGTCCTTGCGCTGGGCGTAGAGCTTGGTCATCTCGGACTTGAGCTTCACATAGGTCTTGCGCTTGGAAGCGAGCTCCTTGAGCTCCGGCATATTGGCAAGTTCGCTCTTGTTGCGGGCGAGCTCCAAATCGATCTGTTGCAGCTTGAGTAGCGTAGCGCCGGCGCTCATAAGTTCTCTCCTTTTGTCACAGTCCACCATTGGCAAGGGTTCAGTATTTTAATCGTATGACGGGGGTCGACCCCTGCGTCACTCACAGAGTTCATCAAGATATCCACGAACGGTTCCTCGGAGCGATCGTGGCCGAGCAGGATTACGGGCAGCCCACGCAGGGTAAGGTCCTGCGCTACGTGGTAGCCCGCCTCGCCGGTCACGATAACGTCCGCGCCCGCGACGATGGCGAGCTCGCCAAAGTCGCCCAAGGAACCACCGAGGATTGCGACGGTACGGCACGCGTGGTCGGCTTCGCCCCACACGCGCGGGTCGCTGCCAAAGGCTGTGGCGGCACGGGCAGCAAGGTCGCGCAGGCTGCAGGGGTCGTGGAGGGTTGCGAGTGCGCCCAAGCCGGTGGCCTCGGGGTCGTCCACATGCTCCAGCGAGCTTACGGGCGCGGCGCCCAGCAGCTCGCTCAGGCAGACGCGCGCCTCGTGCGAGCGGTCCAGGTTGGTGTGGAGCGAGATGATGCTCACGCCGCAACGGGCTGCCTCGTACAGCGCCGCGCTGCATTGGGGGCGCGTAGCATCTGCCGGGCAAAAGGCCTCGGGAGCCTTGATGTAGATGGGATGATGCGTCAGCAGCACATTGGCGCCGGCCTCAAGAGCGCGGTGCACGTTAGCTTCGGTCGCATCGAGTGCGCAGGCAACGCCGGTGATCTCGGCAGCAGGATCTCCGACCGACAGCCCCACATGATCCCAGCCCTCGGCAACCGCCTTGGGATAGCGCGCTAGCAGCGCGCGTTCAAGCTCGGCGACGATCATGCGGCACCCACGATCGAGAGCAGCGCCTGGGCAAACTCGTCCAGATTGGCGGGGTTCACGCGGTCATCGAACGAGATGCGCAACGCGCCCAATGCCTGCTCGCGGCCAATACCCATGGCGCTGAGCACGTGGCTCGGGTCCATACTGCCGCTCGAGCAAGCCGAGCCGGCCGAAACCTCAAAGCCGGCGGCATCAAGCTTAATGATGAGCTCTTCTGAGTCCATGCCATCGACGTAGATCGAAACCATACCCGGCAGGCGATTGGCCTGCGTGTAGTCGCCCATCGTGGCGTGAATGCGCGGATGGGCCGTGAGCGTGGCGTAGAGCTTGTCGGACAGGGCCTGCAGCGTCGCGCGCTCCTGGGCCACGTTGGGGGCCAACGCAGACGCGGCGGCGGCAAAGGCCAGCTGCGTGCGCAGGTCCTGCGTGCCGGCACGACGTCCGGCCTCCTGTCCGCCGCCAAAGATGCGGGGGCGCAGCGGCGTGCGGCTCTTAAGGTAGAGCGCGCCGGAGGCCACAGGGCCGCCAATCTTGTGCGCGGCAACGGTCATGGCGTCGACGCCAAGCTCGGTGACATCGAGAGGAATATGCAGGTAGCCCTGGATGGCATCGGTGTGGAACAGGGCGCCGGCAGCGTGTGCGGCGGTAGCAAGCTCGCGAATGGGCTGCACCACGCCGGTCTCGTTGTTGGCGACCATAATGCTCACGAGCGCCATGTCGTCGCCCAGCAGCTCGGTGAGCATAGCGGGCTCGATATAGCCCGCACGGCAGGGCTGCACCAGGTCGACGGTAAAGCCGGCGGCACGCAGCAGCGGTAGGTTGTCGAGGATCGAATCATGCTCGATGGCGGACACGATCACGCGGTCTCGCTTGTGATCACGCTGGCGAGCGCCCTCGGCAAGACCGAGCAGTGCCAACTGGTTGGCTTCGGTGCCGCCGTTGGTCAGTACAATCTCGGACGGTCGAACGCGCGCGCCAAAGCTGCGGGCAATCTCGCGACGGGCGACTTCCAGACGCGCGGCGGCCTTGCGGCCGAGCGAGTGCAGCGAGTTGGGGTTGACGCCGGCAAGCTCACTTTCGTCGTACTCGCGCTGCGCAAGGCGCGCCTCGGCGCGCATAGGCGTCGAGGCGGCATAGTCAAGATTCACGGGTATGCGGTTTTGACCTGCGGTCATAAGGGTTTATGCCTCCTGTGCGGCCTCGTTGCCCAGCTTCTGCAGCAGCGCAACCTCGGCAGCGGGATCTTCGGACTTAAATACGGCGGAGCCGGCTACGAGCACGTTGGCACCGGCCTTTACGACCTCGGCAATGTTTTTGGAAGAAATGCCGCCGTCGACCTCGATCATGGGCGACACGCCGTGGCGCTCGCACATAGCCTTGAGCTCGTGGAGCTTTGCGATGGTGCCCGGGATAAAGCTCTGGCCGCCAAAGCCAGGGTTCACGCTCATCAGCAGAACCATGTCGACAACGTCGATGATGCTTTCGAGTACGCACACGGGTGTGGCGGGGTTGAGCACCACGCCGGCCTTGACGCCGCGCTGCTGTAGATGCGTGAGCGTGCGGTGCAGGTGCGTGGAAGCCTCGTAGTGCACGGTGATCATGTCGGCACCGGCGTCGGCGTACCAATCGACCGTTTCGTCGGGGTTCGACACCATGAGATGCGCGTCGACCGGCACGTTGGTGGAGCGCTTGACGGCCTTGAGGATGTCAACGCCAAAGGTGAGGTTGCCGGTAAAGTGGCCGTCCATTACGTCGAAGTGCACGTAGTCGGCACCGGCGATTTTGTCGAGTTCGCCCTTGAGGTTGGCCATGTCGGCCGAAAGGACGGACGGAGCGATTTTAATGGAACCCATGGTAGTAGCCTTTCTGCACTAGTCGGTGAGTCCGTAGAACTCTTGGGAGGGTACGCGATCGGTAAGAATCTCGAGCGCCCTATCCAAAGTAACACCGTTGTAGAGCGTTTGCTCCACGGCAAAGGTGAGCGGAATGTCTACGCCCAGTGAACGGGCAAGTTCGCTGACGCTGCGGGCCGCGACGGCGCCCTCAACCACCATATGCGTGCGCGCCTGGTACTCGTCGAGCGACACACCGTGGGCAAACTCGTAGCCAAAGGTACGGTTGCGCGAATGCTCCGAGGTGCAGGTGGCAATGAGGTCGCCCATGCCGGCGAGCCCCATGCAGGTCATAGCTTGGCCGCCGCGGGCATGCACCAGACGGCTGATCTCGGCCAGGCCGCGCGTCATGATGAGGGCGAGCGTGTTGTCGCCCGCGCCCGAGCCGGCGGAGATGCCGCACACGATAGCAATGACGTTTTTCATGGCGCCGCAGACCTCGACACCGGTCATGTCCTGCGACAGATAGATGCGGAAAGCCGTGGACAGGAGCAGGTCCTTAAAGGTCTCCCCTATCTGCGGATCTTCGCTGGCGATGACTGCGGCCGAAAGTCCGCCGCGGCAGATTTCCTCGGCATGGTTGGGGCCCGAAAGCGCCGCCACGCGCGACTCGTTGCCGATCTCGCTGGCGATGACCTCGCTCATGAGCAGGCCGGACTCGGGCTCGATGCCCTTGGTGAGGCACAGAGCCGGTGTCTCGTCCGCGATAAAGGGCGCCGCCTGGTGGCAGACGCTGCGCAGATGCGTCGAAGGCACGGCAAAGATGATGGCCTCGGCCCCGTCGAGCGCCTGGGCAAGCTCCGTCGTGGCGACGACGTTATCCGGCAGCTCGTAGCCCACCAGATATCGCGGGTTACGGTGCTCGGCGTTAATGCCGGCAGCCGTCTGCTCGCTATGGGCCCACATGGTCACGCGCTCGGCTCGCGCGGCGGCAAGGCCGGCGACGGCGGTTCCCCAGGAGCCGGAGCCAATCAGCGCAACATTCATGACTCTCTCCTACTTATCGTCGGGCTCGGTGACGCGCTTGGTAAACGAGAGCTTGGACTCCTTACCGGCCATGAGCTTTTGGATATTCGAGCGATGGGCCCACACCACGGTGATGCCGATCATCGCCATGCAAAACTTGAGGCCCAGGCTGCTATACGGAAAGACCGCGCAGGCAGCGATGGGAAGACCGATGGCGGCGGCAAGAGATCCCACCGACACGTACTTGGTGATGGCGACGGCCACGATAAACATGCCCAGCAGCGACAGGCCAATGGGCCAGTTCCAGGCAAGGATTACGCCCAAGCCCACAGCGATGCCCTTGCCGCCGTGGAAGTTGAGGTAGGGCGAGAAGATGTGGCCCCACACGGCCGCCAGGCAGATGACGCCGAGCATCCAGTCGCCGGCGGCACCGGGAGCCATGATGCTCACGGGGAAGCCGTAGCCCATGTCGGCGATAAGCGGACGTGCGATAATGACGCAGATGGCGCCCTTAAGGCAGTCGAGCAGCAGCGTGAGCGCGGCCACCTTGGGACCGGCCACACGCAGCGCGTTGGTGGTGCCGATGTTGCCGGAGCCCGCCTTGCGAATGTCGGTGTGGTTGAACACGCGGCCAAGGATCAGGCCAAACGGAATCGCCCCGATAAAGAACGAGACCACGGCGCAGATGGCGGTCAGCAGAATCGGATTATGCATCCTTTTGCTCCTTCTTCCTAAAGAAGAGTCGAATGGGCGTGCCGGCAAAGTCGAAGGTCGAGCGCATGCGGTTCTCCACGTAGCGCTGGTAGGTGTCGTTGACCAGGTCGCTGTGGTTGACGAAGAACGTGAACGTCGGCGGGTTGACGCCCGTCTGGGTCACGTAGTGCATGCGCAGGCGGCGCTTGCCGTCCACCACGGTATGACCGAACTCGCGCAGGTCGGTGAGGAACGTGTTGAGGCGCGAGGTGCTAATCTTCTGCGAGCGCGTCTTTTCGGCGGCGTCTACCATTGCCCAGATCTTCTCGACGCTGCGGCCAGTGAGGGCAGAGATGCGCAGGTACTGGGCCCAGGGAGCCATGACGCCCAGACGGCGGTCGATGGTCTCCATGCAGGCCTCGCGCTTGCGGTCATCGTCGAGCAGGTCCCACTTGTTGAGCAGCACAACGATGGCACAGCCGCGCTCGATGGCAAGACCCATGACCTTCTGGTCCTGCTCGGTGACGCCCACGGAGGCGTCGACGACGAGCAGCGCCACGTCGGCGCGGTCGATGGCGCGCAGGCCGCGGACCATGGAGTAGTACTCGATGTTCTCGTACACGGTGCTCTTCTTGCGGATGCCCGCGGTATCGACCATGCGGTAGTGCTTGCCGTTGCGCTCGACGACCGTGTCGATGGCATCGCGCGTGGTGCCGGCAATGTTGGACACGATGGAGCGGTCGGCGCCTAGGATGCGGTTGAACAGCGAGGACTTACCGGCATTGGGGCGGCCGATGATGGCGACGTTCAGCGCGTCGGGGAACTCATCGGCGACCTCGTCCTCTTCCTCCGGAAGCAGGGCCACGATATCGTCGAGCAGGTCGCCCGTGCCATGACCATGCAGGGCCGAGAGCGGCGTGGGCTCACCGATGCCGAGCGAATAGAACTCCCAGATGCTGTCGTTCTCGCGATCGGGGTTGTCGAGCTTGTTCACCAGCAGAAAGACCGGCTTGTCGCAGCGCTTGAGCATGCGAGCGACCGACTCGTCCTCCTCGGTGACGCCGGTGCGGCCGTCGACCACAAACAGGATGACGGCGGCTTCCTCGGCGGCGGCGAGCGCTTGGTCGCGGATGGACGTTGCAAAGACATCGTCACTCTTGAGCGGCTCGATACCGCCCGTGTCGACGATGGTGAACTCGCGGCCGTTCCAATCGGCGGTATGGTACGAGCGGTCGCGCGTGACGCCGCGGGACTCGTGGACGATGGCGTCCGAGGTCTGGGCCAGGCGGTTAACGAGCGTGGACTTGCCCACGTTGGGGCGTCCGACGACGGCGACGATAGGTTTCATCTGCTCTCCTTTAATGGGTAGGGTCAGCGGAATTAGTAGAGTCGACAGGCACAATGCCAAGGATGTGCTCCAGGGTATCGAGCAGCTCATGCGGCATGGTCGACACCACATGAACCTCGGCGCCGCGACTGGTAAGGCTTGCGAGTAAATCGTCACGATGATACTCGTCAAGCGTCATGCCGTCAGCGTTGAACATGAGCTTAGGCACAAAGAGCATAACCCCCGACAGATCTTGGGGCAGCTGCTCCAGAATGTCACACGCGACGATGAGGCCGGTTACGTCCACGTTGCCACCAAAGTAGCGGTTCTTGATGGCCGTGACGGTACCGGCAAGGCCCTGCGGCGATTCCACAAAACGTGCCACCGTATCGCGCGCGCTGGCCCCCGAGAGGCACAGCAGGCGCTGGCCACGGGCGGCGATTGCCTCGCGAACGCGGCGCAGGCGCTCGGCATCGGCAGCGAGCACGTTGTCGGTCTCATCCAGATAGGAGCGGATCATGCCGATGCCGTCGTAGTACTGCGGGTAGCCGTCGTAAAAGTCCGCCTCGGGCGGCTCGATGCCGGCATCCAGATAAAACTCGTCGCTCATCTGGAAGGTGTGGCGGCCAAAGCGCTCGTAGGCACGGTCCTGGAAGGGTCGGATCATGGCGATAGTCTCGCGCGCCAGCTCGGGCTTGTCGCTGTAGGACCAGCTAAATCGGTTCTGATGCTTGGTAAAACCAAGTGGCACAATGCCCAGGCTCGTGATTTGCTCGTGCTCCTCGCAAAAGCGCAACGTCTTTTCCAGCTCCTCGCCGTCGTTCATGCCGGGACACAGTACGATCTGCGCGTGAATCTCGATGCCGGCGGCCATGATGGCCTCGAGTACGTCCATGCCGCGTTGGGCGTTGCGGCCCATCATGCGGCGGCGGACGTCGGGGCTCACGGCATGGACCGACACGTTCATGGGGCTCATATTTCGGTCGATGACGTTTTTCACGTCCTCGTCGGAGAGGTTCGTGAGCGTGACAAAGTTGCCCTGCAAAAAGCTCAGGCGATAGTCGTCGTCGCGAATGTAGAGCGTGGAGCGGCCGCCCTTGGGCAGCATGGTCATAAAGCAGAACACGCAGGCGTTAACGCAGGTACGCATGCCGTCGAAGATGGGGCCATCGAACTCCAGACCCCAGTCCTCGCCGGGAAAGCGATCGAGCTCGACGGGGGTGACGGTGCCGTCGCGCGGATCGAATACCTCCAGATCGACGGTGTCGTCGTCGGCCTCCCAGAGCCACACGATCATATCGGTCAGCTGCTCGCCGTTGACCGTGAGCACGCGCATGCCCGGCTCGATACCCACATCCCACGCGGGCGATTCGGGACGCACGTTCTTTACGAGCGCGCCCTCACCCGGCTCGGGGTCGCGGCTGCGCCCGTAATCGGCCACCTCGGCGGCGTATGCGGGTACGGTCTGGTCCATGATTAGCGGCAAAGCTCCTTGATGCGCGCGACGGCGCGCTCGATGTGTTCTTGCGGGGTGGAGGCTCCGGCGGTGATGCCGATGTGGCGTGCGTCGGTAAACCACGCGGCCTGGAGCTCGGAAGCTTCCTCGATGTGATGCGTGCACTCGCAGGCGTCTGCGCAAATCTGCGCCAGGCGGCGGGTGTTGCCCGAGTTCTTGCCGCCCACCACGACCATGCAGTCGCAGCGGTTGGCAAGTGTTGCTGCTGCCTGTTGACGCTCGCTCGTGGCGGCGCAGATGGTGTTGATCACACGCAGCTCCTGCACGCGCGGGGTGATTGCGGCCACGACCTCGGCGAGGTTCTGCGCGGTCTGGGTGGTCTGCACAACCAGGCCCACCTTGCCCTTGAGCGGCAGGGCCTCGGCGTCGGCGGCACAGCTCACGACCTGCGCGTCATCGCCGGCGTGGCCCAGGATGCCCTCGACTTCGGGGTGGCCCGGCTCGCCCACGACTACCACGTGGTAGCCCTCGCGTACCAGGCGCTCCGCCGCCACGTGGACTTTTTTCACGTAGGGGCAGGTGGCGTCGACCACGGTAAGACCGCGATCGTGAGCTGCATCGATTACCTGCGGCACCACGCCGTGGGCGCGGATGATCACGGTGCCCGATGCGGCATCGTCCAGGGTCTCGGCCAGGCCAACGCCTGCCTCGGCAAGCTCGCGCACCACGATGGGGTTATGGATGAGCGGCCCCAAGGTGTGGACCTGAGTGCACTCCCCTGCCTGCGGCGCGGCAGCCAGCGCCATATCGAGCGCACGCTGAACGCCGTAGCAGGTGCCGGCGTGAGCTGCAATCTCGATGGTGGGCGCGCCGTCCTGATCGGGCGCAGCCGCGGCGGTGTTCGTCACGTTCTCGCTCATGGCTAGAACCTGCCCGGGTGCTCAGCGCACAGGTCGTCGCGCATCTTATAGACACGATCCATAGCCTCGGACTCAAACCAGGCCAAGCGCTCCGTACGCTTAAGCCCGGCCGGCGCGTCCGAAAGCGAGATGGCCTTGCCGGCACGAATCCAGCACTTCTTGGGACGCATGAGCTTTTTGCCCGCGGGCGTGATGTCGGACCAGCCGCAGATGGCGAGCGGGTTGACGGGCGCCTTGCCCATCTGAGCGATGAGCGCAAAACCGCCGTGGACCTCGGGCTTGATCTCGCGCGAGCGGATGCGCGTGCCCTCGGGGAAGATCAGGACGTCCTCGCCGCGCTGCAGCGCATGCTGGGCGGCGCGCAAGCACTTCATATCGGCAGTACCGCGCTCTACGGGGATGCCGCCAACGCGGCTAAAGGCCCAGCGCACAATCTTGCTCTTGGCGAACTCGGACTTAAAGATGGGACGAATGCGGCGGCCCCCAAAGAACAGCGCCGTCTCCACGGCCAAGAGCTCGGCCATCGAGGTGTGGTTGCAGATGACCACGCTGCCGCGGCCGTCCTGGCGCTCAAACAGCAGATCGGCGTCTTCGACCTTCCAACGCCACATGAGCTTGGAGAAGGCCCAAAGGATGGCCATGACTACGACGACGGTGCCGCGGATGAGCGCTGGGAACTCTGCGTAGGGGGCGTTGTAATAGTCCTCGGGCGTCTGCTTAAACAGGCGCATGGGCTACCTCCTTTGGTTGATGAGGCCCTCGATAATGCGGACGACCTCGTCGATGGTATGGGCGGTGGAGTCGACGTGCACGGCGTCCTCGGCGGGCACGAGCGGGGCGACCTCGCGGCTGCTGTCGAGCTTGTCGCGCTGCTTAAGGGCGTCGAGGGTCTCGTCGACCTCGGCTTCGAGCTGCGCGGGTGTGAGCGGTTGGGCGTCGTTTTGGTGACGCTGCAGCACGCGGCGGCGGGCGCGCTCACGCGGGTCGGCGGTCAGGAAGACCTTGACCTGCGCGTTAGGGAACACGACGGTTCCGATGTCGCGACCCTCGGCCACGATATCGCGGTCCTCGGCGGCGCGGCGCTGGTGAATGAGCATGGCCGCGCGCACGCCCGGGTAGGCCGAGACCTTGGACACGTTGGCGTCGACCTGCGGGGTACGAATGGCGGCCGAAGCGTCCTTGCCGTCAATGGTCAGGCGCGTATCCTCGCCGGTGCCGTTGGTAAAGCGAATCTCGATCTGCTCGGCGAGGGCGTCGATGGCCGTCTCGTCGTCCAGATCGATGCCGCGGTCGAGCGCGGCGAAGGTGACGGCGCGATACATGGCGCCCGTGTCGAGCTTGTTAAAGCCAAGCTGGCGGGCGATCTCCTTGGCGATGGTGGACTTGCCGGAACCGGCGGGGCCGTCGATGGCGACGATCATGCAATGCTTCCTTTCGATGGTTGACGTGCTGCTATGGTTCGCGGGCGCTGGGGCGCGGCGAGTTGCCTAGCCTGTGTAGCGCTCGCGGTAGGTGTTGCGCTTGGGTGCGGAGCCGTGGCTGCCGTGGTGACGCGTGCGGCTGGCGGGCGTGTCTTGGGGCTTGCCGCCGTTGCGCTTGGCGCTCGCCTGCTTGGGCGGGATGCCGCCGGCCTTGAGGATCTGCACCTCGCGGTCGGTGAGCTCGCGCCACGAGCCCTTGGCCACGTCCTTGAGCTCCAGGCCGGCAAAGTTACAGCGATGCAGGCGGATTACCGGATGGTGGATCTTGCTCAGCATGCGCTTGACCTGGTTCTTGCGCCCCTCGCGGATGATGACCTCCACGGCGGTGGTACCGGGCTTTACGCCTTGCGGAGCCACGGCCTCTGCCTCGCGCGCGTTGATGACGCGGCAGATCGCCGGCTGGCACAGGCCGTCGTCGAGCTCGATGCCACGGCGCAGCGGTTCCAGGTCGCGATCGGTCAGGTGGCCGTCCACGAGCGCCTGGTAGGTCTTGTAGACGTGCTTGCTGGGGTGCAGCAGGTCCTGCGACAGGTCGCCGTCGGTGGTAAAGAGCAATAGGCCCGTGGTGTCGCGGTCCAGGCGACCCACCGGGAAAAGTCCCGGAAAGCGGTCGCGGGGGACCAGGTCGGCCACGCAAGGGCGCTCCTGTGGATCGCTCATGGTGGTGAGGTAGCCGGTCGGCTTGTAGAGCATCAGGTACACGGCGCCCTGGTTGAGCTTGACGGGCATACCGTCGACCTCGATATGGTCGCGGTCGACGTCGACCTTGGTGCCCAGCTCGGTCGCGACCTCGCCGTTGACGGTCACGCGGCCGGCGGTCATCAGGTCTTCCGAGCCGCGTCGGCTCGCCACGCCCGCGCGCGCCAAAAAGCGCTGCAGGCGCATGGTATGCGGGTAGACGGGCTGGGCGTCGGTTGCGGGTACTGCGTTGCCCATGGCGCGCGTCTCCCCTACTTCGTTAGTCCTCGTCATGCAAATCCTCCGAGGTCTCGTCGACGACCAGGGTCTCCAAATCCTCGACTGCCTCAACATCTTCAACATCTGTATCGAGTAGTTCGCGCTCTTCGTCCAGGTCATCGGCCTGCTCCTCGAGCGTGGACTGAATGCTGCGGCCGCTCAGGCGCTCGCGGATAAACTGACGCGATTGCTCGTCGGGGGCAAACTGCTCCAGGTCGGGTAGGTCGCGGGTGGAGCGCAGACCGAACTTTTCCAAGAAGGCGTTAGTCGTGCCGTAGATGATGGCTTGACCGCGCTGGGGGTCGCGGCCGAGCTCGCGCACCAGGCCCTTATCGACGAGCGACGCGATGACGCCGTCGGAATTGACGCCGCGGATGCCCTTGACCACCTCGCGCGTGACGGGCTGGTGGTAGGCGATGACGGCTAGGGTTTCGAGCGCCGCCTGCGACAGCTTTTGCGTGTCCCAGCTCAGCACGTAGCCCTCGACCACGTCGTGGTAGGCGGGATGCGTAAACAGGCGCCAGCCACCAGCGACCTCGCGTAGCTGAAAGCCGCGGTTGGCCTCCTCGTACTCAACCTTGAGCTCGGCGAGCAGCGATGCGCATTCGCCGGGGGCGATATCCAGCGCACCTGCCAGCGCGGGCGCGCTCACCGGGTCGCTCGACACCAGCAGCAGCGCCTCGAGGGCGCCTTTGAGGCTGTTTGCCTCCAGCGTTGAAAGGGTTGACATGGTTGCGACTCCTATTCGGTGAGTTCGGGACCCTCGCCGGGCACGTATGCCTCGGCGCCCTCGACGCGGTTGATCTGAATGGTTCCAAAGATCTCGTCCTGGCTCAATGTGAGCGAGCCGCGCTTGGCGAGCTCCAACATGGCAAGGAAGGTGACGACGAGTTGCTCGGTCGTGGCGTCGCCGTCCAACAGCTCGCGGAAGGTGCAGGTTTGGTGCGCCATCGTAAAGCGGTCGACTGAGGCCACGGTCAGGTCGAGCGGTACGCGATGCGGCGCCACGTGCTCGGCTTCAAGCAGGAAGGTCTGACGCTTGCCGTCCAGGTCGGCACAGATGACGGCGAGACCGCGCAGGGTGATGCCAGCCAGGTAGTCGGGCATAAGGCCTAGGAACTCGGGGTCGGGGCCGGCAACGCGCGGGTGCATGCGGCTTTCGGCCTGCATACGCGCGCCAAGGGCCGCAGCCGCGCCCTTAAACTGCTTGTAGGCAATCAGGCGCTGGATCAGGACCTCGCGCAGGGCGTCGCCGTCGAGCGTGCTGAGCTCCTCGAGGTCTTCGTCGAACTCGCCATCGTCGTCATCGGCTTTGCGCGGGACCTCCTGCGGCACAAGAGAGGCGGCCTTGATGTCCAAAAGGGTTGCTGCGACCAGCAAAAAGTCGCTCGTCACGTCCAGGTCCAGCGCCTCGATGCGTTCGGCCTCGGCAAGGTACTGCTCTGCCACCTCGCTGATGGAGATAGCGCCGATATCTACTTTTTGGCGGGTTACCAGCTGCAACAGCAGGTCGAACGGTCCGCTGTAGACCTGCGTCGACACGCGATACGACATTTTCGACCTCCTTTGACGGCGCCTTCGCGGCGCGGTTTGGGTGCATGTTGCGACCGTTTTGCACGGTCGACCTGTAAGTTTACCTTAGATGCCGGCGATTGCGAAGTTGAGCAGCTGCTCAGCAAGCGGATACACGGTAACGTCGAAATAGCGGCCGATCACGTCGATGCCTGTCCACATGGGCAGCAGGTACAGCACAATGATGAGGATGGGCATGGCGTATTGCTGCAGGTGATAGTAGTCGTTGAGCGCCTTGCCTTTGAGGAAGGGCACGATGATCGACGAGCCATCGAGTGGCGGGATCGGGATGAGGTTGAAGAACGCGAGTGACAGGTTGACCACGATAAACGTGGCGCCGAAGTTCATGATCTGTGACGCCAGGGCAAAGGACATGCTGGCGTAGAGGTTGCCGTAAGCTAGTCGCATGAAGGCTGCGGCAAGACACGCAAGTGCAATGTTCGACGCGGGGCCGGCCACGCTCACCAGAACCTCGTCGCGCTTGGGGTGTTTGAGGTTGTTGAGGTAGACCGGCACGGGCTTGGCGAAGGCGAACACCGGGCCGCCGGCGGCAAGCATGAGCAGCGGCAGGATGATGGTGCCAAACGGGTCGATGTGGTTGAGCGGGTTGAGCGAGACGCGTCCGCGCGAACGGGCCGTCTTATCGCCGAGTGCCCAGGCCGCGGCGGCGTGCGCGCTCTCGTGGATCACGATGCCCACGATGACGGCGACGGCGCTGGCGAGCAGGTTCATGAGGTAGCTGCTGGACATGGCGCTCCCCTAGCGGACGCGACGCGAGGCGCGTGTGAGCAGGTAGTCAATCACAAACAGGATCACGGCGACGATGGCGTAATCCAGGCGAAACACGCCGCCAAAGGGCGACGTGATGACGCCGTAGCCGGCGATGGCGCTCGGCAGGGCGCGCGAAAGCTCGACGACAAAGCCCACGATCTGCAGCTTGGCGGTGAGGCCGCTAAAACACAGCAGCACGGTCATCGCGCTCATAAAAATGCCGCAGATGCGACAGGCGATGGCGATGATGCTCATTGCCACGGCAGCGGCCTTACGAGAGTTCACGCGAGGTCTCCTCTTCGATCTGGGTGGAAAGCTCCAGCCATTCGTCCTCGAGCTTGGGTAGCTCTTGCTTAAGGCCGTTATATTCCCCCAGCGCGGCGTTGAACTTGTCTTGATCGGCATAAAGCTCTTCGCTTGCCATCAATTCCATAAGCTCGTCATAGCGGGCGCGCTTTTTGTCGAGCTCCGCCTCGATCTTCTTGAGCTGGTTGCGCACGCCTTTGAGCTTTTTGTTGAGCGCGGCGCGGGCCTGGGCCTCGGCGCGCTTTTGCTCCTTGGTCTTTTTACCCTCAGCAGGCTTGGAGGCGGCGGGCGCATCGGGCTGGGCCGCAGTGACCTTGGCGGACTTGGCCGTGGCCGGCGCACCCTCCCCTGCCGCCTCGGCGGCGGCGCGGGCTGCGAGGTCCTCGCGCTTGTAGAGGTAGTAGTCGTAGTCGCCGTCGTAGACCGTGACCTTGCCGTCGCGGATGTCGATGACGCGGTTGGCCACGGCGCGTACCAGGTGCTCGTCATGGCTGATCAGCACGATGGTACCGGGGAAGTTTTGCAGGGCGTTCTCGAGCATATCCACCGAGTCGATGTCCAGGTGGTTGGTGGGCTCGTCCAGGCACAGGAGTGCCTCGGGCGCCACGAGCATCTTGGCCAGGGCCAGACGCGCTTTTTCGCCGCCGGAGAGGACGCGGACCTGCTTTTCGATTGCGTCGTTGTCGCTAAACAGGAAGGCACCCAGCAGGCTGCGCTGCTGCGGAACGGTCCACTTGGGCGTGACGGTGTCGATCTCTTGCAGGACGGTGTTGGACTCGGTCAGCCCCTCGAGAGCGTGCTGGGCGTAGTAGGCCACGCCCACGTTGGTGCCCAGGTCGCGGGTGCCGGTGGTGGGCGGCTCAAGGCCGGCGAGGAGTTTCATGAGCGTGGACTTGCCGGCGCCGTTGGGGCCGACGAGTGCCACGTGCTCGCCGCGGTAGAGCTTAAGGTCAATGTCGCTGTAGATGTGCTTGTCACCGTAGGACTTGGATACGCCCTCCAGGCCCACGACCATGTCGCCGGAGCGCGGCGGATCGGGGAACTTAAAGTCGATGTGCTTGTGGCCCTCGGGCAGGATGACGAGCTCCTTTTTGATCTGCTCGATCTTGCGGATGCGCTCCTGCGCTTGGGCGGCCTTGGTGGGCTTGTAGCGGAACTTGTCGACAAAGACCTGCATGTGGGCGATGTCGCGCTCCTGGGCGGCGCGTTTGGCGCGCATCTGCTCCAGGTTGTCCTCGCGCTGCTTAAGGTAGCTGCTGTAGTTGCCGGTGTAGGTGGTCACGCGGCGGTTCTCGAGGGCGGCGACGTGGTCGACGCAGGCGTCCATGAAGGCACGGTCGTGGCTGACGATGAGGACGGCGCCGTCGTAGCTGGCGATAAAGCCGCGCAGCCACTGGACGCTCTCGAGGTCCAGGTGGTTGGTGGGCTCGTCCAGAAGCAGCAGGTCGGGATGGCGCAGGAAGAGCTTGGCGAGCGCGATGCGCATCTGCCAGCCGCCGGAGAACTCGGAGCAGGGGCGCTCAAAGTCGGTGACCTTAAAGCCCAGGCCGGACAGGATCTTGCGGGCGTTGCTCTCGAGCTCGTAGCCGCCCAGGTGCTCAAAGCGGTCCTGGACCTGGCCGTACTCGTTAAGGAGGGCGTCGACGTCCTTGCCTTGCTCGGAGAGCTCGGTGATCTGGGCCTGCAGCTCGTTGGCGCGCTCACCCATGCGACGGATTTCCTTGGCGGCGGCCATGACCTCGGCAAGGATGGTGGTGTCCTTTTGCTCCAGGTTGGTTTCTTGCTCGAGGTAGCCCACCTGGCAATCCTTGGCGTACTGGACCTGGCCGGCGTCGGGGCTGTCGATGCCCATGATGATCTTGAGCATGGTGGTTTTGCCGGCGCCGTTGGGTCCCACGAGCGCGAAGCGCTCGCCGGGGTTGATCTGGAAGGACGCGCCGCTAAAGAGGACGCGCGCGCCGAAGCTTTTTTCGATCTTGTCGACCAGGAGGATCATGGTGCCGCCTTTGACCTTGTGTGCCTATATGAAAAAAGGCCCCAACTTGCGTTGGAGCCTCATTCAATGCTCGGGTGGAGACGAGGGGGATCGAACCCCTGACCTCTTGACTGCCAGTCAAGCGCTCTCCCAGCTGAGCTACGCCCCCGTGCGAAAAAGTACTATACGGGAACTCGAACGCCGATGCAAGGACATTTTTGGAAAAACTTCCGGCGGCGCAGGATGGCAGCGGGATGGGGCGGTGCCGGACCCGAGGCCGGGCGCAGGAAAGGCCCGCCCACGGCCAGATCACGCCCGCGGGGCCCGCCCACGGCCAGATCACGCCCGCGGGGCCCGCCCCGCGGGACGCCCGCCACGAAAGCCGCCCATCTACTACGTTCGGGCGGCATCCCCCGACCATAGCGCCTTGGACAAAATTAAAACCGCAGGTAGACGGCCTGCGGTTTTATCGAAATCGGGGGTATGGTCGAGGGGTCCGGCCAAAACGTAGTAGATGGGCCGGTTCCGTGGCGGCGGCACCCCGGACGGCCGACCTGGGGCGCCCGGAAGCGGCAAGGCGGCCACTTATCGACCGATATTTAGGCTGTATAAAAGAAAGAAGGCCAGACTTCATGTCTGGCCTTCCGGAAATTCTGGTGGGCCCTCCGGGATTCGAACCCAGAACCCAGGGATTATGAGTCCATACTCAAAACCGTATTCAAGTGCGGAAACGTAAATATAAGTGTGGATAGCAGCGGATTACAAATTCTGCTGTACCTTAGTTTTACTCGAAATGGCTAATTGATACTTATTGACAGACTGCTTCTTTGGTATCCGATAAAAGCAGTCGATATTCAAAGTCATTAGGTTTTCCTATGATTGCGCTGTGGTTACGTGGCAGATCGAGGCGCTAAGGGTTGAGCATGTGGCCGCCCCAATCACTCACTATCGCGGCTGGGCCATATGTGACGAGGTTGGACGCAACCGGAATCTCTTCGGTCAAGCCAAACCCTACGCGATGGCTCATGAGTTGGAGAGTCCCGGTATCAGCGTTGAATTCCGAAATCCCGGCGAGGATGCCGTGCACACACCTGGCAGCTGGTGCCAATTGACCTGTGAGCTGACATCGATGTCTAAATGCTCCTCGATGGAACTTTGATCATACTCATAATCCCTGGGTTCTGGGTTCGAATCCCGGAGGGCCCACCACTATCTACCAGCGGTTTCCCTGATATACAGTCAATCGGGGGAACCGCTTTACTATTGGCTATTCCTTCTAGAATCCACTGGTTTCTTCTGGCTATCCACCACTATCCACCACTGATTTGCGCATGAATACGGGCTTAAGTTGAATGGACGTTTGACTCCGTTGATGTTTAGGAACAGTTGTTCAATGGGTTCGCCCAACCGTCGCCAATATCAAACTTACCTCAAGACCATTGAGGAATGGAGCATGATATGGCCAAGCGTTCTGTTGTCCATGGGGCTGTTGTAGAGGCCGCCTCTGCGGTGCCCATTGACATCGCAATTGAAATGCAGCCTGGATTACCCGGCATAACCATTGCGGGTGTTCAGGATAATGCCGCCGTGGAGTTGCGAGGTATCGTCAGATGCGCCCTTAAGGCGCAGGGGTACACCGTACCCCGGGACAATATCTCCATCGAGCTAATGCCTTCCCCCGGTTATAACAGGAGCTTCTCGGGCCGATTGCGGACCCCCGATTCTCTTGCTCTTCCTATCGCTCTTGGCATTCTGAGTGTCTCGGGACAACTGGATTCAGAGTTTCTCAAGGATAAGCTGTTTTTCGGATCGCTGGACTTCGGCGGCAACGTAACGTCGTGTCGGGGCACTGTTGCAGTCGAGAACCTCTGTCATGAGTTGAATCTCCAGGGAGTCGTTTCCGCGGCGACCCCGCGCGGATTGAGGCCGGCCCATCCGAGCCTTCAGGCTTTGGACTCAATCTCATCTGACTCTTTGGGTAATCCCGAGAAACTAATCGGAAGATCTATGCCGGTTGAACCCGATCAGCTAAGCCCGGTTTATCCGCCTGCGGCCGTTTCCGCTGTGGCCGAGGCCCTTGCGACGCGGATTCCCATTCTAATTGAGACGGATAGCCCGGAGCGTGCGGGAGAGGCGCTTCGCGCGTTCTTCCGCGTCGGCGAAAGCGATGAGGCGACGCTCATGAGGGACCTTGCCGGCGTCGGTGCAAAGGGTAACGTTGCCGTCGTCTCCGATATCGGGACGGCGAGCCTCGCAAGCATTATCGGCGGCGGACGCCCAATCAGGCCGGGTGTCATCTCTGCCGCAAGCGGTGGCGCCATCGTTCTCGGAAATATCGATCAGGCATCGTCCAATGTCCTTCAGTCTGTGGCATCGGTTACAAGGCGAGATGCCGTCAGAATCGTTAGGGTTGACGGTACTACGCTGTTTCCAAGCGACGCCGCCCTCGTCATGACGGCCCGAGAGGATCGAAGTGACTATGCGATGAAGGCGTTTCAGCTGGGCCCGTTCCCTAAAATCGAACAGCCCGTCGTTGTCGATATTGACCAATTGGAAAAAGGCCTTTCTCAGATCCAGGCGCTCCCAGGATCGCTGGCCTCCTATAGAGAGAACCTCAAAAAGCGCATCGAGGACAGCAGCCTCTATGTGGACGCAACCACCAAGGGCGGCATCAAGGTCAACTACTCGGTTGACGGTGAGCCGAAGACCGTGGAGCTGGTAAAGCAATTCTACGAGGAGAACGACACGCTCTGCATCCAAGCCTTCGATGTGACCGACGGCTCTGACTCATTCGGCTCGCTTTGGTCGGATGTGACTGTGAACCTCGACGGACCTGCCCAAGGGGACCGTACCGTCTACATGCAGAGGTCAAGTGTGGATCCCTTGCCCGGCATTCTCATGGACTCGGAGATATTCGGCTCCGTTATCGATGGCGCCGGACGGGGCGGATACGAGGCCGTCGAAATTAACATGAACGCGTTTCTTTCGATGAGGGACCTGCCGGAATTCCGCGAGATGGTCATTCCCCCTGAATATAAGGATATCGCCATCGCCGCAGGCGTAAATTTCGCCATCGTGCCGGCGATTGAAGCGAAGGACATTGCCCTTATGCCAGACGGCCTTGTCAGCATCGGCGGGCACGACTATACGCTCTACCGCGGCCAGACCTTCGACGAGTCGCGGAAGGTGGACGTGATCCTCGATCAGTATGAAGAGCTGAGCGTGGCTCCCCACAGAGTCGATTGCAGCCCCAGCACGAAAAAGATCATTGACTCCCTTCGACTTGCGACCAAAAGCACGGCATCGCCTGATGGGGTTGTGTCGATGGAGCGCGACGTGACCCTCCCCCACGCTCAGTCGCTTAAACATTAACCAAAATCTAGGAACAGTTGTTCAACGGCTCTCATCGACAAGCCCAAGGGCGGACGATACAACCAACGGAACTATGACCGAAGGGAGAGCCGTATGGACAAACTGGATAGAGCGGGTGCGGCCGGGCTGGGCCCGCTCGACCTCGACCGCGTTTTCGATGCCGCGCGCGAAATGATCATGGACCCGCAGCAATGCGAGGGATACCTTAAGTGGCCGGCTGTCGCCACGCTCGGTGCGATCATGGCAGAGCCGAACCTTCTCTCGGCCGTGGCCGAGGTCGCTCTTGACGGCATCGTCCCCGACACGTATGCGGGTCAGAAGTCCTGGCTGCTCGCACGGGCCCTTTTCACGGCCTCCACCGCCCAGGCCGAATATGAGATCGATCGCGGCCTCGAACTCTCGCCGTCGGATCGAACCCACATCAACCCGAAGGCGTCTATTGCCGTCCAGGACTATATCTCGCGAGATGACAAGCTCGCTGTCATGAAATTCTATGTCATGGCGGACACGGAGCTCTCGCGTATCGCGATGCCATGGCCGGCGGGGCCCTATGGCCAGTTCAGGATCGGCGACGAGGGCTATGTCACGGATGAGCAGTTCGGGCGCGTGATTCCCGACCCGGCCGACCAGAGCCTCTATGAGTACATCGCGAATGGCGGCGCACTTACCGACGACGTTGTCCACGCTGCCGTGAGGGGGAATACCGGCCACATCGATACGCTTGCCTCTCAGGCTATCGAAAACGACCCCGAGGCGCCGGTCTTCTACACCGAGGCGACCCAGGACGAGTGGGACGAGTCTGTCGACGAGGGCTATGTCCAAAAGAGCGATATCAAGACCGAGCGAGCTCATGAGATGCCCGGCACGAAAAACCTCATCGCGCAGATCAGCAGGAAGCTGGGTGGCGGTACCGAGGGCGCCCTTCATACCACGGCCCCCAATCGCACTGCCTATTTCCATTACGGACAGGCATAAGGGGGGCGGCAAGATGAGCATCACCTTGGTGCCTTTCGACTCTCCCATCGAGTGCATGACTATCGACACCGAGACGACGGGGCTCGACCCCTTTGACGGCGATGAAATCTTGACCCTGGCAATGGTTCTCGATATCGAAGGTCAGGATTCGCCCTCGTCGGTCCACCTGCGTGTCAAGCCGCAGCATAAGACCGAGTGGCCTGCCGCGGAGCGCGTGAACCACATCTCACCCGACTCGGTGGCGAACTATAAGCCTTTTAAGAATTATCTCGAGGCCGTCCAGTCGCTATTCGACCGCACGGAGAAGATCGTCGGATGGAATGTCGGCTTCGACCTTGGATTCCTCGAGCATGAGGGCGTCATCATTCCGCAGACAGCGGAAATTGTCGATGCGATGGAGGAATTCGGGCGCGTATACGGCCCATTCTCAGAGTCCCATTCAAGATGGAGGCTCACCTCTGCGGCAGATGCCATGGGATACAGCTTCGAGGGCGCTCCGCATACCGCGCTCGCTGATGCCTTGGCTACAAGGCGTCTATATCAACACACGACTGCAGTTACCGAGGGCCTGAAGCAACCGGGCGTGCATGTCAAACGACCTGGGGCACGCAGGCATAGCTAAATAAAGAAATTGTCACCCTGTGGCACCAAACCGCTCGGCACGGGTGGCCTATATGGCGAAAACTGTAGTTGGGGCCGCTTTATGTGCGGCCCCAACTACACGTCGCCGGAAGGAGGTAGCAGTAATGCCCGGAGAGAATGAAGAGGCCATGCGCGTTTTGCTGATGCTCGGCCAGGCTGTTCTGCCCCCGGCACGCGAAGTCCTCATCATCACGATGAGAGCGCTCGCACGTGGTACCGGCAAAGTCGCTGGAGGTGCCGGCAGGGTTGCCGGTCGCGGCGCGAACCATGCGGTCAGCCATGTGAATGGGCTTGGCCGTTACGGCCTCGTTACCGAGCATACGCTCAGGCGTGACCGCAATGACGTCATCAAGCTCGTCAACCTCGGCAAGGAAGGTGCGCTCGATCGAAGCGACCTGTCACTTCTTTCCGACATCTGCCGAAAGCATCGCATCGGGTTCGCTGTCTTCGAGGACCCGGCGACTGGCTATTTCGCAATCGAATACAAGATGAAGGACCAGGAGGCGCTCGCCGCCTGCATTGAGACGGCAATCGAGAGGAAACTGATCTCGAATGCCGATGTGGACAACGCGATGAGGGGCCCGGTCGAGAGTGGCGTCCAGACGACAAACAATCCAAACGATATCCATACGCCTGCACAACCAAAAGAGTATCCCGCCCTTCCGGCAATCGGCCTACCTGCTGTGGGTCTTCCTCCGGTAGGGCTCCCGCCTGCACCGGAGAATATCGAATATCTGGGGGAGTCTTGGAAGCTCGATCAGAACGATGGCATGTACAAGCGTAAATTCACCGGGTGGGACGGCGTCGTATACTCTGCCGCCGTTTCCACGGCCGGAGCCTTCAGGATTACCGATCCCGACGGACACACGGCAAAAATCGGAAACCAAATCTGCGAGGGCGATGACAAGGGCGTGCTTCGTGATGATCGTGCCGATGCCATCGTCCGATGCCATACCCAAATCGAGACGCTGAAGGACCGCGAGGCCTTTGAAGGATCGGTCAGACTCCAGCAGCGCCAGGGACGAACCAAGCAAATGGGTTCGCATGAGGTCATCCGCGCCGTCAACATGCGCGACGCGGCCGACCGCAAGGCCAACCGTCACCAAATCGGCAACCAAAACCGTCCAGCCACGCACTCCCGAACCCTCAACAAGCGTGTCAAGAGGTAGCCGATGAAGCTGCCGAAGATAGACATAACGAAGGTTATCGGAGCCGTCGTTCTGGGATCTGCCGCCTTCTGGATCGTGAACCTCACGGTCCAGAAAGTCATGCTCGGCACAAGCGGTATCGAAACGTCCGATGACGTCGTGGCGTTCGTCGCATGGGCGGCATCCCGTCGGCCCCTCGGCATCTATTTCGGTGGGGTTCCGTTGCTGGCCTCGGTTGTCGCGGCCCTCGTAATCGCCCTTGCCGTTCTCCTTAAGCATGAGGCGCCCGGAGAGGACATCTCACCTGCCAAGCAATATGGATCCCAGCGCTTCTCGACTGCCCAGGAGCGTCTGCTGTACTCGCACAACAAGGCAACAGACGAATGGCCGGTTCCCGAGTGGTGCGAGACGGTCGATGACGACAATATCATCCTCTCGCTCCACAGCAAGGTTGCCGGCACATCCATCGTCAACGACAAGAAGGACCCGATCAGGCGCGAGAGCCAGGTACCAAATCGAAACATGTTCATCATGGCCGGATCGGGCGCCGGCAAGTCCTACCGCTTCGTGACCAACCAGATCATGCAGATGAACGGCAATATGGTCTTCACCGACCCATCGGGCGAGCTGTTCCGTGCATCTGCCGCCTTTTTGGAGAAGAACGGCTATGACGTGCAGGTCATCGACCTGCGCGACGAAGAGCATATCCTTGCCTCAACCCCCTACAACCCGCTTATCAACTGCCGCGACGTCACGTCGATCAACTCCCTGGTCAATATGTTCATCTCGAACACCAAGGGTGAGGACACACATGGGGACCAGCAGTTCTTCATCGATATGGAGAAGAACTTCTACACCTGCGTGTGCGGCATGTTCGTCTTCTGGTTCAAGGCCAACGGCAATACCGCCGACTGCACCCTTCCCGGCATCATCGACTACCTCGCGATGGCCAAGGCCGACGGCGCCGAGGGCATCAACAAGCTCGACCTCGTATTCGAGGGCACCCGGGAGCGCGACGGCTTCGATGGGTTCGCGCAGTACATCATCGATACCTACGGAGAGGACGCGCTTGATGACGAGTCGCTCCCCGAGAACTCGGTCCTCACCAACTACCGCACCTTCAAGGCCAACGCCGGCGCTCCGGAGCAGATGGCGGCGGTCGTGTCCTCGTGCGCTGCTCGTCTGCAAAGGCTCAATAACCCCGCAATCAGGAAGATGCTGGGCCGCGATGAGCTCGACCTCCAGTCTATCGACAAGCGCAAGCGCGCCATCTTCTTCTGCATCAAGTCCGGCGGAGGCCCCTATGACTTCGTCGCCGCGATGGCCCTAAACCAGTTGTTCGATATCTCGAAGGATATCGGGTCAACGAATGGAATCGGCCATCTCGAAATCCCCCTCTATTGCTATCTCGACGAGCTCGCCCAGATAGGCAAGATCCCCGACCTTGAGAAGCTCTTCGCCGAGAGCCGTAAGTTCTGGATCAACCTCTGCGCAATCGTGCAGGACGGCAAGCAACTCGAGGCAAGATATGGCAAGCAGTCGGAATCCATCCGAGCAAACTCGGCCATTTTTATGTACATGGGCTCTTCCCTCTTTTCCGACTGCGAGCAGATATCGCGCGAGATGGGCAACACCACGAAGAAGTTCACGGACTACTCAGTCTCGAACTCCGCGAGCGGTAAATCCATCCAGGAGAGCACGAGATACGTCAAGGTTCCGCTCATGAGCCCCGAGGAGCTCTACAGCTTCAACGAGGAGGACGGCCTGTCCCCTGACGAGTGCGTGACCCATTACAAACAAGGCATGTGGTTTCGCGACCTCAAGGCAGATCCCGAGATTCACCCCAGGCGCAAGGAGTATCTCAGCGCCGGCAAAACCGAAATGCTCGAGTGGGCACGCGCCAGGCGGCACGCGGACAACTCTGTCGTGTCAACACCGGAGGGTGTCGTTCTCATAGACCGCACTAACCCCAAAACCATCGTCATCGACGCCTAAGGGCGCGTGAATAGGTATCGACAAATCCTTAAGGGAAGGAAATCTTCAATGGAACAGCTTGCTGATCTCGTCACCAAATTCGAGAACGTCATGATCGCCGGCGGCTCTCTGTTTGCCCTGTGGGGTGTCTACAATCTGCTCGAGGAGAAGACCAAGGGTCGTCCCGGCCACGGTACCGAGTGGTGGCAGGTTCTCGCCGGCGTCTTCATCGCCGGCTGCGGCGTCTCCCATATCATCTCCCAGCTGTTTAGCGGCATCCTCGGATAATGGAGATCCGAGAGAGGCTGCTCGCCTTCGCGGCCGGCTCCCCTATCGGTGGTGCTGCGTCGCCCGGGCCAACAGACCCGTATGACGAATTTGAATACGATGAAAGGCCGACTTCGTTTGGCGATCGCGTCTTACGTTTTGCTACCGTCAGCGTCTTGATGCTCGTTGTGGCATGCGCCATTGCGACGATTGCTTATGCTGCGCAAAAGGGGCAGTGGAACGTCAACGTCGGCTTTGACAACATGGCCCCCGAGTGTCAGCAAATTACCATCAAGTGGAGCGACATCGACAAGAACAAGTATGTGACCTTCGAGCATGACGGTATCAAGGCCTACAAGATCGGCTACACCGTAACGATCGGCATTAACGGAAACACCGTCGAGGGGCCCGTCTACTACGATAAAAACGGCAAGGTTGTCGATAAGTCACATAGCAAAAGCAAGAAGTACACCGGTGGCTTACAGAAGGAAGACCTAAAGAAAAACTTCGAGCCTTCATGGGCGCCCGATGGTTGGGAAAAGGCCGCGTCCGCCTCAACCAGCGTTAACCGAAATGATAATAACAAGCCCAGCGGCTCTAATGACTCGGCAGCAAAGGAAGAAGACGATTTAGACGATAAGCTAATTAGTAAAAACCCTCCAAAATTCGCCTTGTCGTTTAATTTCTTTAAATATGCGGCTGAAAATCTGGTGTGGACCTTCTGCCGTGGGCTTGCGGAAAGCGCCACGAGCCTTGCCGAATGGTGCATTTCGCTAGTGTCCTCTACGGCGAATACTGCATTCACATCCGACTTTACCAATGGTCCTTTCGCCCAGTTCTACACTATGGCGTCGAAGCTTTCGAAAGGCGCTTTCCAGCCTTATGCCATGGCGTTTCTCGGCCTGACCTTCGGCGTCGCCCTCATGCACCAGCTGGATGTTCGCCGCAAGATGGCCGGCGTCGATATCATGGCAAGCCTCGCCTTCGTAGTCATGATGTTCGCGGTGAGCTACACCCTCATCATCCACGCGATGGACATCTGTGCAGCCGTATACGTTCTCGCCCAACACCTTGTGGGCATCGTGAATAGTACGCTTGCATCAATGGGGATCGATACTACCAACTCCATTGGCATAAAAGACCAGGTGATCAAATCATTCGACGCCCTGACTTACGCACAGGCTGGAACTTCGTTTATCCTTCTCATTCTCGCCATCGTCTCACTTGTTGCCTGCGTAGCCTGTCTATTCACCGTGCTGACGACCATCTTCGTACGTATAGGTGAAATCTATTTAAGGGCCGCGGCAAGCCCCCTTTGCCTATCGTTCTTTGCTGACGACAAATCAAGGCCCATGGGGGTTGGCTATCTCAAACGTTTTGCCGCGGTCTGTTTCCAGGCAGTGATGATTGTCATCGCGATTGGCATGATACCCCTCATCAATACGGTCGCAACCGAACTTATAGCCCCCATCACGTCTGATACGAGCACCCTAAATGGTTTCGGGGGCGCCGCGGCCGCGCTCATCCCGTCGATGTGTTCCGTCCTTTGCATTACGGAAGTCGTGAACAAGTCAAAAGTCGTTGCCAACAGCCTGTTTGGCCTCGTCTAGGGAAGGTAGTGAAATGGCTGAGACATTCGTACGCGATGACATCAACAACTACGTCGCGAGAAACATCTTCGGTCGCTTTTCCAAGCGTTCGGCAATTGCCGCGCTTGCCGCCGTCGCCGTCGTGTCGGTCGGCATATACGGCGTCTACGCATGGGACTGGAGCCTCGATATTGTCACCTACATGGTGATACCGATCTGCGTGGCTATCGGTGTCATCGGCCTCCATTCGCACCATGGCCTCAAATCCGAGAAATGGCTCCCCCTTATGCTGAAGGACCGCGCCGAGCCCGATCAGCTCACGCTCGCTGTCCCGACTTTCGAGGTGGCTTTTCCGAAGAAGACGAAGGCAGAGGTGCGCGAGCAGAAACGCCGCGAAAAGGCAGCAAGGAAGGCGAGGAAGTTGGAGCAGGAGGCCGTGCCGGCGGGAATCGCCCAGGCGATGGCTGAGGCCTCCGTGAGAAACGATGGGAGAAACCCTAGATGAGCAAACTGACTATTGACGATCTCGACCGAGAGATTGCCGAGGCCGAACAGCGCCGTGCGAGTGCTCTCGAGGCCGGTTGGCAAAAGGGCGTGCGCCAGATGGACAAACGCCTGAAAAAGCTGAATAAGAAGCGTGACAAGTTTGTTGCGAAGTACGGCGCCGACGTGCCCTCCATCCCCCTCGGCTCCTCTTGGGCGATAGACGAGGAGCAGATGGAGCTAGGCGTCAACACTGCGCTCTCGACCGATGTGAAGCTCGTCCAGCCTAAGTGGTCGACCACGAAACTCGTTCCCTACGAGTTGCTCACGGTTGACGGCGTCATGCGCATCGACAGCGAGACCTACTCCATTGCCCTTCGCGTCGATGATGTCAACTACCAGGGAGCGCGACCCGAGGACCAGTATCTCGTACGCGAGGCATGGGCGGGATACCTCGACTCGCTCGACCATACGGTTCGCCTCGGCATCTTCATCATGAACAAGCGCGTGAGCCCGGAGGAGTTCGCCTCCGACCTGCTGTTCCGCGAGGTTCCCGGCGACGAGCGCGGCAACGTCTTGCGACGTGAGTACAACGCGTGGACCCGCTCCATGCTCGCCAAATCCTCGCGCTCGGTGCGCCGCGACCGCATCATCACGATCGCCGTGTCCGCTGACACGCTGGAGCGCGCGGTGCCCCGGCTGTCCCAGGAGGCGGACTCCTTCCTGCGCTTCATGCGCGACCTCGGTTCCGATGCACATGTCCTCGACGGCCAGCAGCGCCTTGACATCATCCAGACCATGACGCGCCAGGACGACACTCCGGGCACGGCGAACTTCGAGCGCCTGTCCGGGACCGTCGGCCTTACGACCCGCGAGCTCGTGGCGCCCTCCTCTGTCCTCACCGCAGACGGCTACCGCGGAGACCCCCGTATGATCGTCGGCCGTCGATGGGTTAAGACCTACGACGTCACGCTCGACGGTTACGGCAAGACCATGAAGGATTCATTCATCTCGGATCTGACAGGGCTGCCCTACGACCTTACCGTCGCGTGGCACATCCGTCCCTGGGAGTTCTCTGCCGCGATCTCGGCCGCCGAGAACCACCTGCACGATATCACCGAGGAGAACAATACCTATCAGTTCAACACGAGCCGTCCCGAGGTCGGCTACTTCGTCGACCAGAACAACATGCCGCCCGCGATGCGCGAGGCACAGGAGGACGCCGAGGCGTTCCGAGACGACCTCGAGAGCGCGGAGATGCACGCTTTCGGCGTCACGACCGTCGTGACCGTCCAGGGGCGCACGGAGACCGAGCTCGAGGAGGCCTGCCGCGAGGTGGAGAAGGTGTTCTCCACGCACAGGAAGCCCTATCCCGATTCATGGCGCGCACTTCGCGAGGAGTCCTTCTCGACCGCCCTGCCGATCGGAGCCTCCTACATCCCGTATGAGCGAACGCTGACTACGGACCCCCTGTCCCATATGCTGATGTTCGTCGCCGCCGAGATGAACGACCCGGGCGGCAACATCATGGGCCTCAACGCCGAGACCCGCTCGTTTATCGTCTACGACCCCGTGTCCCATGAGCACACGAACAGCTTCACGCTGGCGCAGCCACGATCCGGCAAGTCGTTCAATTCCAAGATCACGCGCATCATTCCCGTGCACCTGAAGCATCCGGACGACGACGTGATCACGATCGACCCCGAGGGCGAGTATGTCACGCCCACCGAGTATCTGGGCGGCCAGGTCATCCGTATCGCCGAGAACTCGGGCGACTTCATCAACCCGCTCGACATCTCCCTTGCCTACGGCTCGGATGATCCGGAGACGAAGTCCTCCCCCGTGCCCGCGAAGGTGTCCTTCATCCAGTCGCTCGTTCGCATGATGGCCAGCAGCGTCAACGATGCCCAGGCTAACGTCCTCGACGCCGCTGCCGCATACGCCTACAACCGGTATCTTGACGACCCGCGTCCCGAGAACCTGCCGACACTCCAGGACATCTATGACTTCCTGATGTCCGAGCAGGGCTCCGATATGCGCGACGCCCGCGATTTGGCCAAGCTCATTCGCCGCTACGTCACGGGCACGCTGTCGCTGTTCAACCATCCGACGAACGTGAATCTCCAGTCGAATCTCGTGTGCTTCGACCTGCACGAGCTGTCCAGCGAGCTCAAGCCGCTGGCGCTGCTTATCATCCTCGATCACATCTGGGTCCGCGTCTCGGCGAACCGCCGTGCCGGTAGGAGAACCTGGCTCATCATCGACGAGTTCCAGCTCCTGCTCGACAGTCCCTACGCCCGCAGCCAGATCGACCGCTTCTTCACCCGCGGCGGTAAGTGGGACTTCTACATCAACGCCATCACGCAGAACCTCTCCCGCGTCCTCAACAGCGAGGAGACGCGCTATATGTTCCAGAACTCGCCCTTCGTTACGATTCTGCAGCAGACGAGCGACCTCCTCCCCGACTTCCAGGAACTGTTCAATCTCTCTGAGAGCCAGACGAAGGTTTTGGCCACCGCACATCCCGGCGAGGGTCTCTACGTGTTCAAGAACCGCGTGGTCCATTTCGACTTCCAGATCGACCAGAAGACCTGTCCGACTCTCTACGACATCTGCACGACCCGTCCCGCCGATATCAAGCGCCGGGCGGTGAAGCCGGCAGCGAAACCCGATGTCGGCTCACTCGACGAGCCTGAAGATGCCCCGTCTTCGACCCCGCGCTCCACTCGTGAGGAAATCGGCCGCAACGTTCCGTCACCTGCACACATGGCTCCCCCGGCGTGCCCTCGACCCAACGTGCGGCCGGCGTGCGAGCAATTCGGTTTTAACGGAGGCGGCAACCGAGACACGGTTACCGCCAAAAAGGAAAGGATGGAAGATATGGATATTCGTGACTTCCAGGAGGGCGCGGACTTCTCGCGCTTCAACACCCGTCGACTCCCGAGTGAGGAGGAGCTGCGCGCGCAGGCCGAGGCCGAGCTCAAGGACCTTGTCCTGAATGCAATCGATCAGGTCTTCACCCGCGAGAGCGACACCCATTTCGACGATTTCGCGCTGGCTCTTTCGTCTGTCGGGGTCACGCTCGGAAGCGAGCCCTCCGGCGATATCGCCTTCTCGAACGGCACGGTCGCCCTCTCCGGCTCCGAGGTCGGCTACACGCTGCCGGCGCTCGTGGCCATGTCGGAGCGCGCTAACGGTCTCGATGTCGAGGTGAAGCCCCAGCCCGCTCCCGCTCCCGAGCAGGCTCAGCCCGCCGAAGATCTCAATGCACAGCCGGGCTCCTGGTCAAACGGCACCCGTCAGCAGCAGAGGGATTCAGCGCCTCGTCCGCGCACCCAGGCGCAGGCCCCTCAGCAGCCGGCGCCTTCCTCCTCTGTCCAGCAGGCCCCCGCAACCAGCTTTACGCAGCCGAATGGCATGTTTTTGAATCAGCGTGCCGCGCAGCGTCATCGTGCCCAGGCTTCCTCCCAGACGGCTGTCGCCCCCCAGCAGTCGGCAGACCAGCGTTTTGGCAGCGCATCGGTCTCCGATGCGATGGCCACCCTGCTGAAATATCAAAACGACAGCGGTGAGGATGTCGGCGGCATGTTCGCCAGCCCCGACGAGATCAGTCCCGAGGGCCTCAACGAATATGCCGACGGTTCCGGCTTCGTGGGCTAGTAGATGAAACCGCGCTCGACGAGATATAGCTCAAACCTTGCCCACGCGGATGCCCGTACCGCCGCAAGTCGGCGTACGGGCACCGTACCCGCCGTGCTCGAAGCCGAGTCGCGGCGCACTTCTGCATGGGAAGGATCTTCACCGCGACCGAGCAGGTTACGCACCGGCTCCTCGGACTTCTCTCGTCTCAGCGCCCAGAAATCGACGCGCTCGCGTGCGGCATCCGCTGCCGCGGGCGCCGCCTCATACGGCGGAACCTTCGCGTCGGTCGTGAAATCATCCATGGCAGGGGCATCCGAAGCCGATGCGCCCGGCACAGATACATCGGAGGGATCGGGTTTCTCCCCCTCCGGCATGGCCTCGTCTTCCCGACGCGGGGCCGCTGTGTCGGGCGCAACGCCCTCGGCCCAGCTCCTGGCATCCTCATCGCTCGCGAAAAAGGTGGCTACGGTCCCCGTCGCCCCGGTTTCCGGTAGCGCTTCCAAGACACTCAAGCGCGCCAATGCTGTCGAGCTCGACATCCTTATGAAGCGCCGTCCGGGTTCATTCAAGAAGGACCCGGCCGCCGTCAAAAAGCTCAAGGACCATCGCAAGATGGTTTTGCGCAGGAAGAGGAAGGTCGCCCTCAAGCAGGCCTCCCTTGGGAAGAAGGCCGAACGCGCGGTCGGCGGCAAGTTCTCCCGAAAGCTATTCAAGGGTCGTAAGGGCAGAAAGCAGCTTCTCTCCCTCAGGGAACGGAAGAACAGGATCGCCCTGTTCGCTTCACTGCTCTCCCTCGGCGGCCTGCTGCTCATGGGTGCGATCCTCGCCTCGTCGCTCGGACTCGTGCAGTTCGGACAACCGGCGGGAGGTGCGAGCAACGGCGGCAGCCTGGACGGAGACGAGCTCACCATCTACCTATACCTCAAGGACCACGGTTGTGACGACATCCACGCGGCCGCCATCATGGGCAACTACTGCCATGAGTCTGCTGGATCTTCAAATCATAAGATTTACCCGATGGCGGACCAGGCAATGGGTTCGTATGCCTATTGGCTGGACGGAAAGAGTCCGAAGACAAACGACGAGATCATTGCGAGGGGTTCAGTCTATAACAAGGCGACCGGTATAGGCCAATGGGACGGAGGGCGCCGCCTTCGCCTGGCTCAATTCGCCAAGGAGAAGGGCAAGAACTGGTATGACCTCGACGTCCAGCTCGAGTTCTGGTCCGATCACGACGAATGGGGCTCGTTTTCCAGTGCCGACGGTAAATACACCTATCAGACTTTCATGGACTCAACCGATCTTGAGGCCGCGACGAAAAACTACGCCATGGGGTGGGAGCGCTGCGCCATGGTGGGAGGCAAGCCTTCCGGTTGGGAATCGAGGTATACCAACGCGCTGTACTTCTACAACGCCATTACGTCCGGCACCCTCGGCGGCTCGGGACAGGGACTCGCGGGGGCCACGGGCAGTCAGCTCGCCGTCGTGGACGCCTGTAAGTCAACGCCTTCCCCTGGCCAGAATTGGTGTGCCGCGTGGGTGACAAACGTATTCAAGGCGGCGGGTGTCGGCGCCTTCGGTGGAAACGCTTGCGACATGGTCAAGGCATGGTGCCACAGCAACAATCCTGCGGACCTCAAGGTCGGCATGATCGTCGGCGATGCGAGCCACCCCGGCACCGGCAGCCCGGGCCTTCTCTATGGCCATGTCGGCATCTATGTCGGTGACGGCAAGGTCATGAGCAACGAGGGTGCGATTACCACCAAGACGCTTGATGAGTTCATCGCCTTCTACGGTAAAGGCTCAGGCGTCTACTGGGGTTGGATAGGCGGGGTCGAACTCAAATAACGGACAAGGGAAAGGGAAGACCACCATGTACAAAAAGGGAAAGAAGTTGGATTCGAAGGGGATTATCCTCGCCTGCGTGGGCATCATCATTGTCTGCATCGCAATCAACGTCGCGTTCGCACTCTTTCCGCCCACAGGCAGGACAGATGACAACTCGGCAGTGGAATCCTCGGCTGCCTCCGACGGTGCGGTCGATACCGATGGCTTTGGCACGGATGACGAATCGGAAGGCGCCGCGGATGGGCAGGGCGATACGATTCAGGTCGATCCGTCGATCGTGTCCGTCCCCGACAACCTCCCTGAGGAGATGACCCAGGCTGGTTTCCAAGACGTGGTCGCAAGGTACCTCACTTCCCTGACCTCTGAATACGGCGCTCCCGAGAAGACCCTTATCGAGTCGAGTGGCGTCAACACGGGGATGGGTCCCGATGGCTCAGATATCCCCTACTGGATCATCCGAGCTTATTTCCCCAACGAGACGGAGATCCCCGTGACAGTTGATTACACCAAGGGCGAGGGATTCAACGTCGGGACGTACTGATCGAGATGAAGAACGCGCCCGGACCGTACACAACCGAACCGTCCCTGCTGCTCTTTCGCAGGCGCCTGGCCGCCCTCATGAGGGTGACGGGTGTCGGTCAGGATGAGCTTGCGGACATGATCGGTCAGTCGTCGCGCTCGATCGGCCTTTGGCTAACGGGCGTCAGGCTGCCCTCCGCTGTCTCGCTCAAGGCCCTCTCGAGGACGTTCGGTGTGCCCGCCGATTGGCTGCTGGGTGCGGACGCGGTGGAGATCGCCTCTGGGCTCACGAGGCTCGCGGAGATTGCCACGGCTCCTAAAACGATGGATGAGCACACCGAAAAGGTGTCGGATTAAAGACTCGGGCAATTGTGGACGACCGCTCTTTTGCTGGGCGCCAGGTCATGTAAACATAGATTGAGAATGGATGAACTATGGCAAGATTGCCGCGACATGGCGCCAAGATGAATAAGGTCAAAATCGGCACTACGATTGAGGTGGATACCAAGGCCGCCTTAGATGGGTTGATGCAGGCAACCCCAGACTCTCTCCGGACACCTGGCGAGGCCATAGACTACATCGCCAATATCGCTATGGGGCTCCAACCGAGAGTTGCCAAGACGGTCGATGTGGCCTGTACGGAGCAGATCAGGGTAATTGAAAAGGAGATGAAGCTTCTTCCGCAGGACGGATCGCGGGAAATGATGTGGAGCGATTTGGAGGCCACACGAAGTCAGTTAAAACGCCTTCACGAACATTTCTCCTCATACTATGAGCAGGACGGCGTACCGGATGAGCTTAGGCGTATCGAGCTTAGCGGTGGCGCCTATGCGCTAATTCCGTCGAATTGGATTGTCCTTGGCACGGACGATGACGCTGCCAAATGTAAAAATGTCGGCGTAATTGAATTGGGCGAGGAGTTTGGGGGCGCCGCTCCCCATTTCGCGTTCTTTCATAACGGTAGCTACTGTAAGGACGAGATTATTGCCGAAGCTGGGCGTGCGTGGAGCTCTGGGTGTAATCCTCGTGACAATCATGCAGTAATGGGGAGCGGGTGCGCGCCTGTCGATTCGGATGGCATAAAAACATCGGGGACCTATTACTTTTCCGATCTCCGAAACGCATCCTTCTATGAGACTCGAGGCATAGGCGCGCCGTACGGCGCCGCGATTTATTTTGAATCATTATGAGCCTATAGATTTGAGACCTCCTATTCGCCGTGAACACTTGTTCCCGCATCGGATGTTGTGGTTACACTCCCCCATCATCAATGGGAGTTGACTGAGACGGGGAGGAAACAATGCAGCAGAGGCACACCAAAGCGCCTGTCGAGATGCTTGCGGCCGTGTTGGGACATCCACATGGTTGGGACGCAATTCTCGACTCCATGTCCGAGCATCCCGAGATGGGCCCGAGGGGAATCCTCGCCCTTGCGGCCTTCAAACTGGACCATCCAGAGGCAGATACCTCGACCGTCCTCAGCAGATCCCGCGCCGATAAACTGGGCGGCAGAATCAAGGAGCATCCGGTTGGGTTCGACATCCTCGTCCCTATCGCCAGGCGAGTCGGGGATGAGTTGACTCTCGATTGCGAGCTCGCACCCGAGACGGTCTACCCCGCCTCCGCTTTCGAGGGCCTTACCTCATGGCCCGGGGCCGCTCCGATCAGGGTGATCGAGGGCGACGCGGTCGGACTCGACGCGGTCTCGGAGGCTTCAAAAGACGTTGATCTCGAGGGCATGGACCCGATGGCCACGCACGTGACGCTTCGACGCTACGGGGTCGATGACGGCCTGGATGTTCCCGTGCCGATGGAGGACACAGAGCTTCTTCTCGCCCGAATCGAGCGCGTTTGCGCCCAGGTTAGGGGTGCCACGGATAGAATCGACCGGGCCCTTAAAAGGGCTGGCTTCGAGTGCCGGCCGAGAACGCGAGCCGCGCAGAAAAGTCCGTCCGAGCGCGGCCAGTCGGCAAACATGACGACGAAGCGCCTGAAGAGCATGCTCGCCTCCTTCGATGCCGGAGCGCGCGGGACATCCCATAACGCACGGAAGGGGGCGTAGCGCCATGGCGAGGAGAACGTCGAAGCGCTTCGTTGCGGCAGAGGGGCAGATTTCCCTTTTCGCCATGGATGACCCGACAATCTATGAGGAACAGGCTGAGAAACCGGCAGAAAAAGAGGAGACCCAACAGAGGTTGGCTCTTGACTTCGGGGCGCAACTGGAATCTTATGTAAGCCAAACGGGTGGCAATGAGGCCGCCCGCAAGGACGATTCCGAGGAGGAAGCACATGTCGGTGCTGAAGAACCCGTACAAGGGCGTGAGGGGTCTCCGCTATTCCTTCATGGAGCAGAACGCTCCGGAGGAGCTGGCCAGGATGGACGCGTCCGGCGAGACCGAGGAGTATCTCAAGGCGGTGGAGCGCAACTACCTCACGAGGCTGGCAGAACTCCAGGACAGCTGCATGGAGAGCTGCGGGGCGACACCGGAGTTCGCGCAGCTCACGATGGCCCAGTGCCGGTACGACGACTACATCCGCAAGGCCGAAAGCGCCCACAAGATGGCCGAGGAGATCGCCCTCAACGAGACGGTGCTCACGCTCTAGCCACAACCCACAACAACGAATACCTGAACCCGGATGCTCAGGCCGGCCATACGCCCCTGGAGCGCGCGAAGCTCAACGTAGCCGCGCTACGCGCCCTCAAGGCGGCTATGGACGAGGAACGAGACGCGACTCCCGAGGAGGCGCGTGCGATTTCGGCCTACTCCGGTTGGGGCGGCGCCGCGAACGCCTTCGCTCAGAATCCGACCGGCGGCTGGGTCGCCGTATCCCAGGAGCTGAAAGAGCTGCTGAGTGAGGATGAGTTCGCGGAGCAGCGTGCCACGGTCCTCACGGCCTTCTACACCCCGCGTCCCGTCGTGGAGCTAATCTGGGAGACGCTGAGGGGCGCCGGTATCTGCGATGAGGGCACAGCAGAGATCCTGGAGCCTGGTTGCGGTACGGGCAACTTCATGCGCTGCGTTCCAGAGGGTATGGATGTGCACGTCACCGGCGTGGAGATCGACCCCGTGAGCGCAGGTCTCGCGCGCGTGCTGTGCCCGGACCACACGATCGTCGCGGCGGATATCGCCAAATGCGAGATCCCCGATGGTTCTTTTGATGCCGCTATCGGCAACGTCCCCTATTCGGATGCAATCAAAATCGATGGAGTCCCGCTCCATGACTATATGATCAAGAGGTCGGTGGCTGCCGTGCGCCCGGGCGGCATCGTCGCCGTGCTGACGAGCCGCTATACCATGGACAAGGCCCGCGAGACAACTCGCGAGAACCTTGCGCGCGAGTGCGACCTTATCGGCATGGCCCGACTCCCCAAGGAGACTTTTGAGAGCCAGGCCGGAACGAGCGCGCTGTGCGACCTCGTTATCCTGAGGAAACTTGCCGAGCCGCGGGAGATTGCGCGCGACGATGCGCCAGCCTGGGTTCACACAACGATGAACGCGGACGGCTTCCGCGTAAACTCGGAACTTGCAGCCAATCAATCCATCGCCGTGGGAGACCAGGGCTCCGAGATGACCGCATACGGCCCCGGGTATTCTCTAACCAGCGGACTTGACGCCGCAGGAATCGCCGATGGGGCCAGGAAGGCTCTGGCAAATCAGGCGATCAGCACTATGGCCCATACATTTGAGGGTATGCCGGGTAGGTCCGCAGCCCCCGAGGTCGCTCAAATCCCCACCGACCCGGCGCTCTACGAGTTCACATTGGGCGACGGCGGCTCGATCTGGTATGGCAACGGCGATATCGTGGAGCGCTTTCACCCCGCGGGACGAGGTGCCGAGGACCGCGCCCGCGCCATGATCGAGCTCAGGGATGCCGCGCGAGCGCTTATCTCGCTCCAGCGCGATCCCGAGTCGACCGACGCCGCAATCGACGCCGGAATCAAGTCTCTTAACGAGCGCTACGATCGCTTTACCGAGCGCTACGGCCGCCTGAACGACCCGAAGAACCGCAGAATCCTCACGAAGAAGGGCTATCACGACTGCTCGCTCGCCATCAACCTGTTCAGCCTCGAGGTTCTGGACACCAAGAAGAACTTCGTGCGCAAGGCTGACATGCTATCGAAGCGCACGGTACGTCCGCAGACGCCCCTCCCCGACCGCTCAGAGACTCCGGCCGATGCCCTCGCAGTCTCGTATGACCGTACGGGAGATGTGGACCTCGCACTCATCGGTGGCCTTCTGGGCTGCGATGCCGACGAGGCCGAGGAAAGGCTCGGCGACCTCATCGTCCGCGACCCGATTACATCGAAAATCGAAAGCGCCGAGGCATACCTTTCCGGCGATATCGGCAAGAAACTTGATGCCATCCATGCGCTACAGAAGAAGATTGAAACTGAGCGCTTTAACGCCGGAGAAAGCTCCTGGCTTGAATCCGAGTCGATTCCCCCTGCTCGAACTCCCGAGACGAGCACGGGGGTGGCTAGGACCGTAGCCGTTCTCGTGAAGAGCGGCCTGTGGGACACCTGCGTCCATCCTCTGACTGCCAACCGTGCCGTTATCGCATCGGCACATGTCGATAGGTTGCCGGACAGCTGGCGTGACCGTGAATTCGGTACGTGGACGAGCGAGGCGCTTATCGCCGCCCTGAGCGAACTTGATGAGGGCGTCTCCGTCTCTACCGAGCGCAGGGACGGCCGCACTGTCATCTCGAACCCGCTCATCGCAACGCTTGTCGCGCGATCGGTCGGATATCGAGCCAATAATCGTGAATTTGCAACCGATGGAATGAATACCGAGGAAGTTCTCTGGCGCCTGTCCAGGGAGCCCCGCGTGGGAGCAGATGTTCTTGCCGTCGCGCTTCGACAGGCCGACGCCGACTGTGTCTATCAGACTCCCAAGCCAATCGTAAACCTTGCGACGGTGTATGGGGTCTCTATTTCCCGGGAATCGGGAGAGGAGCCTCTTTCGGGAGCCCTCGCAGCCGCTATGAAGGCGGATCCCGTTCCGGCCGAATTCCTAGTCTCACTCGGTTATCGTCAGGCGGATGAGGATGCTGCCACAAGGATCACCCATGTCGATTGGGTGGGCGACGTCGAACAGCCTATTCCGCATGAGGAGCTTTTCAGCCCTGAGGACCTTGCCGATTACAGGGCAAGGCGTGAACAGCATATGGCGGGCTTCGGCCTAACCGAGTCGGATGCCGGGAGGCTTGCAACACTGCGCTCGTGCGAAATGAAGCTGAAGGCCGTGCTTCCGCGTGAGTTGGGCCCTGGGGAGATTGCGGCAACCCTCGGTTCCCCCTGGATCCCGCCCTCTATCGTCATGGATTTCATCGAGGAGACGTTCGAGATTACCGATGGTGAGATGCCTGCGTCAAAGCGGAGGAAGTTCGAGGTCGCCCATGAGCCCCATACCGGCAAATGGAGACTGACGGGAAATGTGACAGACCTTTCTCTCGAGGTGCTGGCCAGGTTTGGCGTCAACGCCTACACTCCCCTCAAAGTCGTCTCGGCCGTTCTCAACGGCAGCGAGACGAAGCTGAACAGGGAGGACCCATTCACCGGCAAGAAGGTCCCCGACCCTCAGGCGACCAAGGCCGCATGGGACAGGAGACGCATTGTCTCATCGGCTTTCGAGAAGTGGGTGTGGACTGATCCGGATCGGGCGAATGTCCTTTGCGGAATCTACAACGACAGATATAACCGTCTGGCCCCCAGGACGTATGACGGCTCATACCTCACATTCCCCGGCATGAATCCCGACGTTGAGATGAGGCCGCACCAGCGCGCAGCTGTGGCACGTGCCGGACAAGCTGATGAGGGCACGCTCGTGGCCCATGTTGTCGGCGCCGGTAAGACCTATACGGGAATCGCAATGTGCATGGAGGCTCGGCGCCTCGGGCGGGCCAACAAGCCGCTCGTTGTAGTGCCTAAGCATCTTACCGAGCAGTGGGCATCTGATTTCGCCTACCTCTATCCCGGGGCAAGGGTCCTCTATATGGGGAAAACGGAGTCGGATTCCGCAGACTCCGTTAGAGAGTTTTTCGGACGTGCGGCGGCAGGAGACTGGGACGCCGTGATCGTATCCGGTTCGCGCTTCGATATGCTCGACCTTTCTCAGGAGCGGAAGGAGATCTATCTCAAACGCCGAAAGGAAGAATTCCTGCAGGCTAAGATGGATGCACAGGCGAACGGTGGAAGTTTCTCGGTTAAAAGGCTCGAGGAAGAGGCCAAGAAAATCGATGATAAGCTCGCGAGTCTCCATTCGACCCCGAAGACCGAGGGGCTTTCATTCGAGGAGATAGGCTTCGACTTCCTTTTCGTGGACGAGGCGCATGGCTATAAGAATCTCCAGACCCACGGCCTCGACATCGCGGGAATGGCCTCCTCAAAGTCCAACCGCAGTGAGAGCCTGCTCGATAAGTGCAGCTACCTTCGCGAGATCGGCCGCGGGCGCAATATCGTGTTCGCCACGGGCACGCCTGTCACCAATACGATGGGCGAGCTGTATAACTTGCAGCGATACCTCGCCCCTGAGCTTCTCGAACGGCAGGGCCTATCGTCGTTTCCGGCCTGGGCGTTCACGTTCGGGACGATTGAGGACTCGATGGAGATTAAACCGGAGGGTAACGGCTTCCAGCTAAAACAGCGCTTCACGAAGTTCCATAACCTTCCCGAGCTCATGAGCGCCTATCGATCCTTTGCGGATATCGTCACGCAGGAGGATGTGAACCTCAAGGTGCCCGATTGCGAGGAAATCCATGTCACCGTACCCGCCACTCCTGAACAGGTCGAAGAGGTTAAGAAGCTCGGCATCCGCGGCGAGCGCGTCCGTGCCGGAAACGCCGATGACAACGACAACCTGCTGGCAATCACGGGCGACGGCATGAAGGTCGCCCTCGATCCAAAACTGTTGCATCCAGAGCTGGAACCATTGGAAGGCGGCAAATGCGATGCTTGCGCGCGGGAGGTATTTAAGATATGGAGCGAGACGGCTGACATGCGCGGTGCGCAGCTCGTCTTCTGCGACCGCTCGACCCCGGCATCAGGTAATTGGAATATCCAAGATGATATGAGAAGGCGCCTTATCGAGGCGGGGATCCCCTCCGAGCAGATTGCGTGCGTCAGCGATGTCGGCGACAACCCGGAGAAGAAGGAGACGCTCTTCGAGAAGGTGCGCACGGGTGAGGTGCGCGTGCTCATGGGCTCGACCTCTAAGTTGGGAACGGGCACGAACGTCCAGACGAGACTCGCGGCCATCCATAACCTGGACTGCCCTTGGAGGCCCTCAGACTTCGAGCAGCGCCTGGGAAGAGTCAAGCGTCAGGGAAACCTGTTTGATCTGGTGAAGGATTACAAGTATGTCGCCCAGGGAACCTTCGACTCCTTCCTCTATTCCACCGTCGAGCATAAGCAGCGCTTTATCGGGCAGGTCTTCTCGAATAAGCCGTCCGTGCGCAGCATGGACGATATCGATGAGACGAGAATCTCCTATTCCGACCTCGCTGCCGTGGCGTCAGGCAACCCCGATGTCAAGAGGATCCAGGAACTGAGAAGCGAGATCATGGCGCAGTCTATGCTCAGGCAGTCCCATGCCGAGATGGTGGCGAATATGCGCCATCAAATCGAATCTCGCTATGAGCCGTCTGCCAGGGTCAATCGCCGGATATTTGAGCTGCTTGAGCGCGACCATGATGCCCTTGACCGCGCGAATAGGCAAAGGGAACTCGAGAAGGGCTCGGATATCGTAAGGGTATCGGTCAACGGTGTGTCGGCTCAAAATCGCGCGAACGCAATCGAGATGATTCAGACGGCGGCCCACGACTGCCCTATCGGCCCCATCAGGGCCATCGGAGAGTTCCGTGGGTTGGAAGTCGTCGTGAAGAAGGAGCAGACACTTCAGGAACGGGGCGGCAGCTTCCGCTACGACCCCTTCATCGGCCTGAGGGTGAAAGGTGAGACCGAGGCTCACTGGTCGAGGCATATGCTGCCATCGGCCACATCCGGTTCCCATACCGTGCTGCAGCAGATGGACGGCATTGTTGAGAAGGAGGCGAATGGTCTAGACCAGGCAAGGGCCTTAATGGAGCGCGCCGACAAACAGCTCGAGGATGCCAGGAAGATTGTAGCTGAGCCATGGGATGGAGAGGAGAATCTCGCGAACCTGAAGGCCGAGCTTGCCGAGCTAGAGCAGAAGGAGCTGGAAAAGGGCCGCGCCGAGTCGAACGAGGGCTGTGCTCAGGATGAGGACGGTCCCGCCTTTGCGGAATCCTCCAACTTCGATGAAGGAAATGACGAGAACGGCCATTCCCACGGAGGTGGACACGGTATTTAATCGTCCGGCTCTCTTAGCCCCCAAAGGGAATGGCTGAACCAAGGGCTATTTGAGATAAGAAAGCTTTATGAGAACGGAGACGGGATGAACGCAGGGAAAAGTCTCGCCGAATCAATCGAGGAGGCCACGACAGCCTATTATCGCGACGGCGGTGGCGCCGAGACCGGAATCGCGGCCGATGAGAAGCTGGTCGAGGCGCTCAAGCAGGCCTATATCGCAGCGTACGCCCGAAACGATGGCGGTTCGCTTGATACCGTGAAAAACGAGCTCGCTGAGTTCGGTGGAAGAGAGCCGACGACCAATGAGATCTGCGAGGCCGCAATCGCGCTCGCCGGCAAGCAGGCGAAGCAGGATGTGGGGATTATATCCCGCATGTTCAAATTGCAGGCGGCTTCACTTGCAGAGGAATATGCGCCCGCGCTCGTTAGGGCCTTCGATGCGGAGCGTACCCATAAGAATGATCACGGTATCGACGGGGCCGCAAATGATGCACCCAAGCGAGCAAACATGAGGAGGAATTGATATGCGCCTTGTCGATGACTCTGGGGAGCCATACGTCGCTTTGTTTAGTGTGCAATACGTGCCCCAGTACGGAGGTCGCCCGCTGAAGCCTTGTGATCTTGCGCTTAAGCTCTTGAAAGACAAGAAGGGTCCTGAAGGCGTCTTTGTCGAGCCGTTCTCATGCGCCGGAATCTCCCCCGTGGCCCATGTCTCACATGAGGTGGAGGCCGCGCTCGCGCTCGGATGGCCGGAGCTGTCGCACAACGGATACTGCGTCGAATTTCCCGGTCATTCCGATGCAAGCGGCATCTGGGTTATCAGCGCGGGCAATGAACGCCTGATGGAGCTCCCCATCCTCATGGGCATCCTCGAGATCGAGGGGCTGGTGGAGAACGCCGAGCGAGATTCACTCTACGGTGCCCTCGCGATCGATGAGAAGGCCAACGAGATCAAGGTCGAGGTCCCCGAGGATATCGATATCGAGTTCAGGTATTGGCTCAGGAATAACGGCACACGCCCCGTCTCGGCTAAGGAGATGCCGACGATTCCCGTAGACCGAGACCCGAACCGAATCTCCAAAGAGGTCGAGGCTATTCTCTCGGAAAAGACTCCGGAACGGTTCATGAGGTCGCTGCTCGATTCGAAGATTCTGCGTGCTGGGGCTTCGGCGGCAGATGTAGCGGCGCTGAGATCGGGACTCGATGGGCTTTTGGGCCATAGCGTCGCCGATACGGAAAACCTTAAGAAATCGCTCGATATGAGAGAGCGTTCAACGCGACATTAATAGCTCGCAAATCCGTAAGCCCCTGCCCTGATCAGGGGCTTTTCGTCTGTTAGGAAATTCATTTAGTCAGAAATTACATAGTTACGATATTGCACAGTTCCGTTATCACGTAGCTACGTTATGCCGTTGGGGTGGCACCATCGACACCATCAGCGAGGCCAACCTGCAGGACAGCTACATCGAAAACACGACTTATCGGTGGTGTGTCCTGGGGTTCGTCCCGATCGTCGACACGCGATGGAAGCCCGTCACCTATGGCCACGGCGATTCGAGTTGGTATTGCTGCAGCAAATGGGACGTGCGCTACGACCTCGCTCGCGCCAAGGAGCTGCTGAAAACGGGGCCGCGGGAGTACGACCGACTTCCAGACGGCGGGCCCTACGACGGCCACCCCTGTTGGCAAGCGTAAAACGGGGAGGGTCAAAAACCCTCCCCGTTGTGTCAGCGGTGTCGACCAGCCTACCTGCGAGTCCTGTAAACCCTGCTTCGGTGGTCTACATCGACAACAAGGATGACGAGAACATCGTCCTCGATATCGACAACTATCCGATAGTCTCCGACCCTGTAGCGCCATAGACCAGACTTATTTTCAGTCAAGCCCTTTCCCATGCTCCTCGGGTCTTCGAGCTGTGAAATCTCATGGAGCTTTGCCACAATTCTTTTGGCGATCTGCTTGTCCAGCTTTCTCATTGATCGCTGGACATCCTTATCGACTTCAATCCGCCAAGCCAAGGCTTTCCTCCAGCTCGTCGAGCGTCACAGTCTCAAGCCTGCCGGCCCTATAATCCTCGACCTTCTTCATTAAGCCGTACTCGTATTCAAGCCTGTCAATCTCGGCAGCGAGCGCTTCTGTCATGTAGAAAGTCTTCGTGCGTCCCGTTGATTTCGCCAAACGGTCGTACCTGATTGCTAAGTCCTCGGGCAGCCTCAATGCCGCGGTAGCAGTGGCCATAACGCACCTCCCAATCATGCGTATAACGTGTATTACATTCTAGCACATCGATCACCGCAGAGGTGCACAATAAATGTATTGATCTTCCATCGTTCATGTAATGTGAACTGTAACGAAAAAGGCCACCCAGGACAGCTTTGGAAAATCATGGTGCCGATAACTGCGAAATTACGTTAACGAATACTTGCATTTTAAGAAGTTACGGCATTACACAACCACTCTATTACATTGTTACACTATGCCGTAGTTGCGTTATTGCGTAGTTACATTGTCACGTAGTTGAGTCATATCACAGTTCGGCTATTGCCAATACGATATCTCGGTTACGGAGACCATCCTTCATCCGGTCTGTCATTTTCCGGATCATGGACCACATACCAGCTGTTGCCGTGGTGGCAGATGTCGCGCAGGGTACCGTCTCCCATCTTTACGCGCCAGCTCTCGCACACACGGCCCTCCCCCATCACCCATGACCGGGGCTCGTGCCAACCGACCTCTACGAAGGGGAAGATTCTGCCGTCGTACCATTTGATCCCCCACGGTACGTATTCTCCGTCCGGCCGGCACTCGACCAGTGCCGTCACAAGTCTGATTGACTTCTTCCCCACGCCGACTCCTCATGCCAATAACTAACGAACGCGTGTTCTATTATCACACATCCCATAGCGTTGATGCCAATCAATAAAAAGCCTTTGCGATGCGAGCTAAGATGTCACCTGATGGCACCAAACAGCCCTGCGCGAGAGCTTCAACAGTGGGATTCTTACCTTATGGAAACCCCTGTAAGAATGGGCCGAACGGTTATGGCAAAGAATAGACCAGAGAGCATACTGGTCCTGCTGCTGACTAGATATGATGCTGCGAGCATATATGATCACCTGCCAGTATTTAGGCCGGAACAGCCATGATTGCGCAGCAGTGTCCGTCGGCCAGCTTTCCAATTTCATATGGTCATGAGATTCTTTTGGAGCGAAAATGACTCCCGTTACTGTTAGCGTCGTGGAGAGGCCCGGTAGGGAGCCGAAGTTCAGGTGGATCGAGCTTTCCGACGGTCGTAGGTTCCCGGTCCGCTCCACGGGCGCATCTGTCCCCTGTCCCGGGCGCAAAGCGGGCAGTCTCGCCCGTATCTGGAGCGTTGAGATTGAGTGGAAGGGCAGACCCTTCCATCGCTTCATCGTCAGGGATGAAAATGAGTACTTTATCGTGCGCGCCGGAGAGGACTCCTAGAGGGCTGTATAGTCCAAGTGAGAGATCGGGAAGGTGTTCTCGTAGACATAATCCGACGAGTTCGATGATTTGATCTTCACCTTCACGGGCTGGCCCTCGTCTTCCAGCAGAAACGCGGTACAGACTGAAATCGAGTAGCCGGGCTCGAGTGTCTTCGAGGCGTTCGGGTCGCTGTATTTCGTGCAATGGGACAGTTTCACGCCGTTTTGGTAACACGATACGTAGGACACCGGTGCCCGTCCGTCATGGTCGAGGCTGTTCTCGAATGTCATGCCGACGAGCAGGAATCGATACTCCTTGCCCCTCGAGTCCGTGGCGATCCTCTTGTAGACGCCATCGACCGTAAGCCCCCTGGAGGCATCGGAGGAGCTCGTGTCCCCTATGCCTCCGAAGGAGAACGCCTCGTCCTCGCTCTTCTCGGATTTCTTTTTCTTCTTCGAGTCGTCCGATTTATCCGACTTCTTGGCGCAGCCGCATCCCATGAGGACCATCGAGCCGATACCGGCCAGAACGGCCCTTCTGCTGACGTTGACGCTACCCATGCGTTATCACCCATCAATCCATTTCATGTCACAACCGATAGAGCGCGTATCCCCTGCCGCTCGCCGTCTTCTCTGCACCGGGACAGGCTTTCTCCAGGCGTTTCCCATGGGAGTCCATCACGATTGCCCATGCCCAGCCATCCTCCCTTAGGCGCCCAAAGCCGCCTCCCAGGCTGTCAACGTAGAGTCGGTAGTCATTGGCAGCGCTGTCCCCTGCGATAGCCTCAGACCAGATCTCAGGTCGCATATCGTATGTCACGGGCACCTCGGCCCATTCGAGATAATTCATCACGGAGACGTCCTCGGACCATATGCGGCCGGGGTTGTCGCCCAGGGCCTCGACGATCTGCCCCATATCCGCATCTATACCGCACCAACCGGATTCCACCCCGCTTGTCTTGGGCTCGATTGAGTGGAGTCCGCTGTTGATGACGGAGAGCGCCAAGACAAAGCTCAAGGCCAGCCTGCCTGCAATGAGCAAACGATATGTTTGGGGCTCGGGTTCGTCCTTACGCCCAGCAGATACCGCGACGGTCAGAAACGAGACAGTCCACGTTATCCAGAGGCACCTGACGGCGAGCGCCCCGGCGATTGCGGACGCCAGCCAAAAAGCCAGAAGCCATCTGGGCGGGAACCGGCGCGCGAGGGCGCACGATATGGTTGCCGCGAGGATCGCAACGCACCAGAACAGGGCTGCCGCCGGCATCGCCCATACCGGCTTCAGCTCGAGGATGACCCCACCGTACGATGCTGCACCGAGTGAGCGGAGCACATAGAGCGAGCCGTCGATTGCATACGGGTTGACAAGGGATTCCGCTGCCATTCCGGCAATCGCCGCAAGCAGCGGCAGCCTGGACCGCGCCCATGAGCGAACTGTCTCACCACTCTCGCCGAGCGAGATCTCGTCCTCTTCCGGAAGCAGGAAGCACGCGGCGGCAGCGGCCGACAAGGGCCAAAGCGCCGCCTGCAGATTTACAGACAGCAGCGACACGACCGGGAGTGCCAGAAGGTAATGAGAGCTGGCGCCACGTCGCCATTCTAGGCACGTAGAGATGGTGTTAAACAGCAGCGCTGCCGTCCAAAGGGACGGACGGATGGACAGATACGAGGCCATGAGGGTAAAGCCGAGCGCACCGATTAGCAGCGGTGCCCAGGGGTAGCGTGCGTTTTGCGCCAGCCTGGAAACGGTGCCGGTATAGGCCCACAGGGCGAGTGCGGCGGGTACCGCCACGGAGACGGCGACGCCCACGTAGCCCGCGGCCTTCCAGCACAGGTAGAGCCACGCGTCGTGCAGCCACTGCTGGAGCACGATTCCCTGGCCGGCGATTGCGGTGAATGGGTTCGTACTCGGGATGCCGGATTCGACGACCACGCGCCCCGAGGCCAGAAGGAACCATCCGTCCGTATCAAGCGTCCCCGCCGACCTGATGGTGGGAATCAAGGCCATAACGGCCATTGACAGGATGACGGCGAGCGCCGCTGAGGCACAGCGTACGATCTTCGCTACCTTAATTTGGTTCAATCGAGTCTCCTGATAGAGATCGGGCGGTCCGACTCGGTGAACGTCCCGGGCGCGACCTCGATGCCGCCCACGGCCCCCCGCGGTGCGAAAAGGATGCGCCAGGGGGCGACTGAGGCATCGAGCGAGACTACCGGCCAGAACTGATCTGAGGGGTCGAAACGGCCAATCCAGCAGACATCAATCGGGACGCGCATGAACAGGGTATGGAGCGACCTGCCCCTTGCGTAGACCATGCCGGTGGATTTGCCGATTGACTTGGCGCCCATATACCCGATCGCCTTGTCCCTGAAGGATTTGGCGATCTTGAGGGAAATCGGGACCTCGGCGCCGAACCGGGTGGTGGCCACGCAGGGGATATCGTATTCGAAGCTCATGGGCCGTCTCCTACATGAGAGAGGTGAACGTCTGCGCGATCTGGGCCAACACGGGGGCGAGGACGACGATCAGAAACACCGGAAGGATAAACAGGATGATCGGGAAGAGCATCTTTGTACCGAGCTTCTCGATCTCCGACTCGACCTTCAGGCGCCGTTGCTCGCGAACCGTCCCCGCCTGGTCGCGGATGATATCGACGAGAGATCCGCCCGCGCGCTCGGATTGCGCAAACGAGGCCGCGAAGATCGTGAGGGACGGCACGCGCGCGCGTTCTGCGAAGCGAAGGAGCGCCTCGGTTCGCGATGAGAAGCTGGCCTCGTTGGCCACTCGCTCGAAGCCCTGCGCGATGGCGCCGTCCATCTTGCTGCCGACCGTGTGCAGGGCGAAATCGATAGACGAGCCCGCCGACATGCAGATTGCGAGCAAATCGAGGGCGTCGGGAAGCTGCCGGTCGAGCTCGTCGCGCCATTTCGCGCGCTCATTCAAAAGCCACAGCTGCGGGATGGCGATTCCTGTGAGCGCCAGCGCGGCGAAAATGCCTAGACCCTTTGCCCCGCCGACGAAAAGCGACGCGACGAGTCCCGCCGCAGTGAATCCCGCGGCGCTCGCGACGCGGAAGGCCCAGAAGGTCGCCGGCTGCATGGTGGAACCGGCGCGGTCGAGGGAGTCGCGCGTCGAGTCCATTACGGTGCGCGAAATGGGAGCGAGCCTGGAGACAACGTTGGAAAGCTTGTCGGCGATTCCGGGAAGCGCCGGGGAGGCGTCCTCTTCCGCAGGCTGCTCTAGGCCGAAGACGCGTTTGAGGGCGATGTCCACTCCGAGGCCCGCGGCGATTCCGATGAGGATGATAATGAAGCCAGTTGTTATTGATTCGAACATCTGAGCTCCCCTAGTCGTACCTGATGTTACTTATTTGCTTCAGCACCATGAAACCGATGATATCGAGCGCTATGCCCACGCCCAGGCACGCCCACCCCGCAGGCGTCATGAAGAACTGCCGGTGCATTTCCGACGCAACCGACATGAGCACCAGCATGACGATCGGCGCGAAGCCGACGATCTTCGCCTCGAACCGTGCCGAGGAGGTCTTGGCCTCGGCCGATCGCTTCGCCTTGACCTTTGCCCGGATGGCCTCGCCGACACGCTCCGTAATCTCGGATAGCGAGCCGCCGGTCTGCTGCGATACCGATACGGCAGTTGAATAGAGCCTGAGGTTGGAGCTTTTGGTCCTCATTGCCATATCGTCGAGTGCCTGGTCGATGGGGCGTCCGTTTCTAAGGTCGCGCTCGAGGATGGCGAACTCGGACTTCAGGGGCTCATCCATGTGCTCTGCGACCGGTGCCACCGATTGCGCGATCGAGGCTCCCGTTCGAAGGTTCGATGCGATGAGCGGCATCGCCTGGCCGAGCTGCTCCTCGAAAAGGCCCTGCTCGGCCCCGCGCTTCGACTTCACCCAGATCGGGAAGGCCGCGATGCCGAGCGGGAGTGCGGCGACCGCTCCCGCTGTCGAGCCCATTGCAAGGATAAAGACCGATGGCGCGAACGCGATTACCGCCCATAGCTGTGCCGCCTCGGTGGTGGAGAGCTGGGGCGCCGCGCCCTGGCACACGCGTCGCAGGGCGCCGGAAAGGCGGTTGCCCCCATCTTTACCGGAGGGGTTCTCCGGAAGGGGGCCGGCTTCTGACTGCTCACGCTCGATGCGAAGCTTTCTTGCCGTCAGGAACAGGATTATTCCCATCAGGACCGCCGGCAGTGCGGGAAGGAGGGCTGCCGGGGAAATCTGCCCGCTCATCGACGGAACCAGAAATCGTCATCGATATACACGCCGCGCGCGAAGAGCTTTTCGCGGTGCGCCGGGGTGATGCGCTCACCGGTGGGCATGAACTCTCCAAGCACCTTGCCGTCCTCGGAAAAGCCCGTTTGCTCGAAACGCATGATGGTGCCCATGGTGATGACGTCGCCCTGCATGCCCTGGACCTCGGCGATTTCCGTGATCTTGCGCGAGCCGTCGATATCGTAGCGGTTGACGAAGATGACGAAGTCGATAGCCGAGGCGATGAGCTCCATAATCTGCTCGCTTCGCATCTCGGTTCCGGTCTGTTGGATCATCGAGCGCAGGCGGGTCATGGCCTCGCGCGCGTTGGAGGAGTGGACGGTCGTGAGCGAGCCCTCGTGTCCCGTCATCATCGCCTGGATCATGTCGAAAGCCTCGCCGCCGCGGCACTCGCCGACGACGATTCGGTCGGGGCGTTCGCGCAGCGCGTGAATCACGAGCTGCCGGATGGTGATCTCGCCCTCGCCCTCGATGTTGGGTCGGCGAGCGGTCTTGCGCACGACATGGGGTTTCTGGAGGCGCAGCTCAGGCGCATCCTCGATCGTGACGATGCGCTGGTTGTCCGGGATGAAGGACGAGCAGGCGTTGAGGAGCGTCGTCTTGCCCGAGCCGGTGCCGCCTGCGATGACGACGTTCATTCGGCCGAGTACGATCGCCTCCATGAACTCGAGCATGCGCTGGTCGAAGGTGCCGAGTGCCATGAGGTCCTCTGGCTCCACGGCATCCGGTCGAAACTTACGGATGTTGAGAATGTTGTGATCGACGGCGATGCCCTTTGCGGTCGCCGCGACACGGGAGCCGTTGAATATCGCACCGGGGCGGTTCAGGATGCAGTCGCACAGCGGCTGCGCCTCGTCGCAACGGCGACCGTCGGCTGACGCTATGCGATTGATGATGAACTTGACGTGGTCGTCGTCTTCGAAGGCGACGGGGACCCTCTGAAGTAGTCCAGCACGCTCAACCCACACATCGTCCGGGGCGTTCACCATGATTTCGGAGATCGACGTATCAGGAAGCAGCTCCTCGATGGGGCCCAGGTAATATAGGTCGTTGAGTCCGGCCTGGATCACGGCATCAAAGGAGTCGTCGTCCAGACGCGACCCCTCGGGACTGGAATCTATAATCTCGGCAAGGAGGTCGCGAGCGCGCGAGTCGCGCTGCACATCGCTCTCGGAGGCATCGTTGGCGGCAGTCAGGATCCCCGTCGCCTGGCGGACGGCCTCGCGTTCGATGCCGAGCAGATCGCTATTCAGCATTTTGCGCCTCCCCCGTCTCGGGAAGGGCCACGAGTCGGATGCCGCTCGCGCTCGAAAGGGCGAGGGCCTGGTCCTCAGTTACCTCGATTGTGACGTTGGAGTAACCGTCTGACTTGGAGCCCGAGAGGTTGCCGTCCAGCGCCAGTACGCGAATGGAGTCGGCCACGCGCACGGTGCTCACGACCTGGCCGTCGTTCACGCTCGCGAGAACATCGACCTTGTCACCGACCGAGAGCAGCGGGGAAAGGCCCGTTGAGCTGTCGAGTGCGACGGTATAGGCAACGTGGCCCTCGGTTACGGCGGTGGTGATGGAAGCGGGTTTCTTCGAGCCCGATACGGAGGAGAGGGAAACTGCGGTCCCCAAGGTCTGCTGCGTCACGGACTGGCGGCCCGCCACATCGGATACCTTCTTCGCCGCGTCCTTGGGCGCAAACGCCGTGGGCACGCTTGCGACCGTAAGGTCTGCCGAAGTGAGGACTTCGCCGGGGGCGACATCGCGCGTGACGGTGACTACCTTGACGGTCGACTTCTCGAGACGCGCGAGCTCGCCCTGCGCCTGAGTCCATCGCCAGCCCGAGAAACCGACCGTCACGACTGCGACGGCGATCGCCACGCCGGCGACGGCGGCGAGCCTTCGGTCCTTACGCGTTCCCCCTGCTGCCGGCCCGCGCTGCCTGCGAGCGGTCGCGGCACCTGACGTCGACGTGGTCCTCTGGCCGCCCTGTGCGGGCGCGGGGGCCGCGGCGGGCATCTGCGTCGACGTGGTCGCCCCCATGGCGGCCTCCTGTGCCATTGCGCGCTCCAGCTCATGGCCGAGCGCCTGCTTGCGCCCGCGGAGCCGTTCGACGCTTCGCATGCGCCCGGAGTCGATGGCCGTGCGCATTTCCGACTCGACTTGGGCGATTTCTGCCCTTATTTCCTCCTGGGTCCGTTTTTTCATCTTTAAGATTCCTTCCTGGGACCTAGGAGTCCCTTAAACGCGAGCGGTGGAGAATGGTTCGCTTTCCAGTGCCAGGTGATACTGGCCGAACTTTCTCTGCCGCCGCACAAACCATCTCGAAAGCCTTTTTGGTCGAGCAGACCAGTCTCTGACGCATCGGGTCGCACATCGGGCCCGAGGGCTCTTCGGCCTGCCGTGCTATTCCGACATATAAAGAATCGCCCCGCGCGGCCGTCTGCGCAGGGCGATTTGGTGCCATTGGGTGACAATACGGCGCGCTGTAGCGTGTTGGCTGGCGGTTGCCGCCCGTCGATCAGGGAAGCATGTCCCTCACGGCCTTGGAGAGAATTTCGGGCGCATCGTCGAGTGAGCATGCCCCCGTTTTCGTCGAAACGCTACCTTCCTTGTCAATCGTGTACTCGCACCAGCCGTTACCGGTGTCGGCCGGCCGCCATACCGTCGTGGACGAATAGGGATGTAGGGTCCAGACGGCGTCCGAGCGCACCTTGAGCTCATCGACGCCGGCGAATCTCGCGAAAGACGACGGCCAGGTCCCCTCAAGGACCACATAGACGCCGGCGTAGCGATCGGCTGCCCCGCAAAGGCTTTCAGGGGCCTCTACGTAATAGACCGTGGCCTTTCCGGTGTAACCGTTGGCCTTGAGCATCTCGAGAACCTCGGAGCGGGCCTCATCCCCCGGGTTCTCGGCGTATTTGACGGCATTGGCCTCACCGAAGCAAGACTGCCTCGTGCTCTCGAGAAGCGACCCCTGCCATGTCCTATATGCGAGCGCTCCTCCCAGGTCTACGGCGAGCGCTATGAGGAGGGATAGGGGGATGAGCATCACGACGAAAAAGGATGTGAGCTGCGCGCGGGCTCCCCCTCCCCTGAGTGCGAGACGCTTCATCTAGATGACCTCCCAGTCGGAATAGCTGATGTAGGAACGCGTGATGTTTCGGACGGATTTCTTTCCGAATACGTTGTAGGGCGCCGGGTAGTCGTACGTGATTTCAGCTGACACCGTTACGGCCCTTTCCTCGGTCCTGAGGTTCTCGGTGCCCAAATCACCTGCGACGGCGTTTCCATGGCCGAGGTTCTCATCGGAATCGATGTTGACCGAGGCGTTCTTTACCGTGAGGTAGCTTGGGTCGATATCGGCCGATGCGCTTACGAGCTTCTTCACGAGCGTGTCGGCGTCCATGGAATCCCAGCCTGCGGGAAGCCGGTCCGCGAGATGTGCGAGGGAGTAATCAATTCTGGCACGCTGATAGCCCGTGAACCCGAAGCCCATGATGGCGAGGATGACGGTGAGCGCTATCGGGAATACGAATATGAATTCAGTGGAGATGAGTGCCTCGAGCGGCCTTCTGTTACGCACCATCACTTGACCTCCGATGAGATTGCCGTTGCCGAGGATGACTCGGGCTCAATTTCCGCAAGACCATCGAAGACGGCCAGGGTGAATACGCGGCGGCATGGAATCTGGACATTGACCGTGACGGACTTGCGCTCTATTGAAGAGTCCCTGGACTTGTCCCCAACCCTTAGCTTCACGTCTTTGGACGAAAGCGCGCCGCGCTCGATATCCACAGTGCAGCTGCCATCGAGACCGATAGCGCCCCTTACGTAGGATTCGACTTCAGAATCATTCTTATCGGGGTTCGCCGCGGCGTAGCGCGCCCCCTCGGATGCGGCCGCCGATGCGAGGGCCTTGCACCGGCTCAGGTTCGCGCAGTCCACGACGAGTGCGAGCATTGCGATCATGATGGGGAGTAGAAGGACGAGCTGGGTCACCATGACCGCCCTGAGTTCTGTTGGCCTTGACCTCATAGCAGATTACCTTTCAAGATTGCGATTAGCGTCGCCCCGACCAGACTTACCGACAGCACGGCGTTATAGGGGACGTTGTCTTTGAGGCGCGCACAGGCGGGAATGAACCTGATGGCAAGCTCAAGAGCGCACGCGCACAGAAGGTGGATAGTGAGAAACTCGAGCACCGTTCCGACGGACAGCACGGCCATGAGGGCGATGGCAAGTGTGAGATAGTCGCCGGCGTGCCAGGAGATGCCCCCGATACACTTCATGGCAAATGAAATCAACGCGAATACGGCGGCGCAGGGAACGGTGATTATCGCCCACGTATATGGTCCCCAGGGGGACGACACGGCGCCTGAGGCCGCAAAGAGGAGCAGCATGGGCACCGGTGCAATCCTGAATCTCATGTCCTCCTGCCCAAGCGCAACAGAGGTCGCCAGCAAGATTGCGTAGGGAACCGAGATGAGCGTTCCCACCCATGAGGCAAACAGGTAAGGGTAGACAAGGGCGATTTCTGAGGTCAAGGGAGGGTTATGGTGGCGGAGGTATGCTCCGGTGTCGCCAAGCATGGATAACTCCGCGCCGATACATCCTTTACTCCCCAGGGAAATGAGCGTCGAGGGGCTGACGCCGTAATTAACTGCCTCTCTGTTCACGGCGTCAATCCATTTGTCCCTATCGGCGTCACCGGGTCGTGCCTGGAGCATGGCCTTGTCCTCATGCTCCAGCGCGGCGTAGCGCCAACGCTGATAAAGATGGGAGGCGCACCAAAAGCCGCAGCCGACGGCTAATATGGTCGCCAATCTGACGCCAAAAGACACGGGAGCCTCCTCGATACAGGCATGGGAACTCATATTTAATTCTGTAGTCGTGTTTACTCAAAATAAGGCCTATTTGGTGCCACGTGGTGACAGGTATATATCGAAACGCAACCTATGCGGGTTGGACCGCACCATGGACACCTACAAAACTGCGGAGCCTCCGTCCTGAGGACGCCTGCGGACAGTTGGCGGCTCAATCGCGATGCGTATGGTGGATAGCCGATCGATAAGGGTGCATCCGAAGTAGCAGCTGTTTAGGAGCTAACGCATGGCAGATAAAATTGCCGTACGAAATACAGTACTTGCGAAACATCACCAGATAGCCAACGCCATACACCTGAGGAAAGATGCTGCTCGAGGCGCGGTGCCTACGAGGCCCGTTACAGTCGCACTGCTCGTCGCAACAGAATGAGTATCTGCTCGAAGCGCGGTCTCGGCGAAGTGCATCCCGTCATCTTCCTTTTCGGAAAAATGGTAAGCAGCTGCTCGAAGCGCGATGCCTATGAAGCTCATGTCGCTTTCCGTCAAGGGCGGGAGAAGACAAGAAACAAATTGAAGTGAGTTGCCTACGAAACCCATCGAGCAGACAAACCGCATTGATATGCAGCAAGTATCTACTCGAAGCGCTGTGCTATTGCCGCGTATGTGCTAAATAAGCTGGAGGCCGTTCCGGTAAGCGGCTGCTCGGAGTGCATTTCCTGCGAAGTATACCCCTCTCGAATTAAGGAGTCTCGGGCAAGCGGCTGCTCGAGGTGAGGTATCTATGAAGCGCATGATTCTGCAGACGCTAAAGTTGGGTATGGCGATGCTTGACGTGTCTTTTTCTCGGGGCCCACGAGCGCCTTCTGATTCTCTTGACAGCGGGAGGCGAGTGCTAAAAACGCGATACCTACGAAGCTCGCGGGTGAGAAGCGGGCCAATATGGAGGGGCAAGTAGCTGCTCGAAGCGCAGCACCTGCGAGTCAGTAACCATACCGTATAGACGGTGAATCCTGGCAAGCAACTGCTCGAAGCACAGTTCCTGCGAAGTATTAAGAGATTTAAGAAAAGTGGTTTCAGCGGTAAGTAACTGCCCGAAGCGCGGAACCTACGAAGCCCTCGCGCACTCCGGCGCTAATCAGCTCGAGGTAAGTTACTGCTAGAAGCGCGGTACCTCCGAAGCATATGGAGCGTTCCAATGGAACATAGCCCGGCAAGTAACTGCTCGAAGAGCGGTACCTGCGAAGCGCAAACCGAGCATCTTCCTGTTGGATACTTGGCAAGTAACTGCTCGAAGCTCGGTACCTGCGAAGCCGGCACGTTCTTCTACGGACAGCAGAAGGAGGCGAGTAACTGCTCGAAGCGCGGTACCTGCGAAGCAGTGAGGACTAAATGGCGCACGTCGAGAAAGGCAAGTAACTGCTCGAAGCGCGGTACCTGCGAAGCGGGGTTCCGCATGGTCGGCACCGCGACGAAGGCAAGTAACTGCTCGAAGCGCGGTACCTGCGAAGCCCTTGACCGGAGAGTATATGAGCCTGAAAAGGCAAGTAACTGCTCGAAGCGCGGTACCTGCGAAGCGGGGTTCCGCATGGTCGGCACCGCGACGAAGGCAAGTAACTGCTCGAAGCGCGGTACCTGCGAAGCCCTTGACCGGAGAGTATATGAGCCTGAAAAGGCAAGTAACT
>CAKUON010000012.1 GCA_934668875.1 uncultured Collinsella sp. | reverse complement strand
GCGGTGTCCCCTTCCTTTCAAGAAAGGGAAGAGGCGGGGCATGCCCCGCCTCTTACACCACATCTCTGCGCGCTACCTCCCATGCGCCCGCAGACGATGCTATTTCTCCTCATATGTTCAATAAAAGTTGCTTCTAATGGGAACAAATCTCATCAGGAGCTACTATTTATAGCAAAATAAATGCAACCATAATGGCAACAGTACTCATATTTGCCACTTTTTGACCACGGGACGACTCTAAATGACAAAATCCGGCACTTGGACGTTCTTGTATGCCTAGCCATTGAAGGACACCCAACGACTACTCCAATTCGTGACACACTGTGTCGCGAATTAAGCTGGCCCCACTACCGAAGACCGGTGAGAGCTCCTGCCCAGAATCTCGATAGCTTAATAAAACGCTCCCCTCCGGAAGTTCAATGAGCATCCGAATTCCAAGCTGAAAAGCAAAGGAGTATCGAAGCCGTCAATGCTCATTTCCTATCGATAAACCAAGTCAGAAGAAGCTGATTAGCTTGACAAACTGCTTGTATTTTTGTCTACAAAACTGTATACAAAAAGAGATTCTGAGAACCAGCGCTCGACATTATACCAATCGATAGGAGGCACAATGGATGCTAAGCAGCTCGAAAAGATGATGGGATTTGCCCCTGGAGAGCTTGAGAAAGCCGCAGAGGCATACGAGAGGGATGAATGGCCGAAGGGCCACACCATCAAGTTGGGAAGACCGCCAATCTCCGACGAGCCAAGCGTTGTTTTATCGGCACGTGTAGGCGAATCGATTCTTGCAGCCTTCGACGAAAAGGCGAAACGTCATGGTCAAACACGCACGGAGCGACTCAGAGAGCTCATTACGCTCGACGCGATGATTGCCTAGGCCCTACTCCCCTGCCGGAATCAAACGCGTACGTCAGCATCTATAATCGTCGTTTTTCGGCATCTCTGGATGCTGACGTACAGCTTTTTGCATGGGGCCGCCGCAAATGATCCGTTTTTCTCCGTCCCTGAGGGATCATTTCCGTTATTCGATGATGAGGGTGCGACCGTCGCGGCGCGGTTTGACGGGAGGATAGGGGCCGTCGCAGTAACCGAGCGTTACGAATGCTCGGCAGATATAGTCCTCCGGCACGCCCCAAGATTTAAGCAGCTCCTGGCCTTCTTCCGAGGCAAAGGTTTTCTCGGCGCGGCTGACGATGCAGCTTCCAAGTCCCAGCGCATGGGCCTCGAGCGTCATGTTCTGCGCAATGGCAAACGCATCGGCAACGCTAAACAAAAAACGCTCTTGGCAGAAGATGCAAAACACCGTCGGCGCATCATAGAAGCCGTTTTTAATTGCCGGGTTGTCGATGACGCTCGGCTGGTCGCGACTCACGTAGTTTCCCACCAGGCCGGTGCGGCTAAAGCCCGCCATGTTCATGCGACCGATGCGTGCGGCAAGCTCGGCGTTGCGCACGGCAACCACCATACTGCGCTGTCCGCCGCCGGCGTTGGCGGCATAAATCCCCGCCTCAAGCACCTTCTCGACATCCTCGCGAGACACCTGCCTGTCCGCGTACTTCCGGATCGAACGCCTCGTTTTGATTAGCCCAAGCGTATCCATGGCAATCCTATTCCTCAATCTCTTTCCAGCACTGGGGGTCGGCATCGTACATGTCGCCCGTGTAGCCGTACGTCACCGCAGGACATCCGCGGCACCAACCAAAGAGCTCGCACTTGGCGCATTTCTTGAACTTCTTAAAATCGCGTTTGGCTTCCATTTGCGGAGAGAAGAAGAGCTCCTCCAGCGAGTTTTCGGCAACGTTACCCACCTTGCTCTCCATGCGGCGACACGCATAGACATCACCCGTAGGCAGCACCGTCATATGGCCCGTACCGCAGTGGCAGCCGTCATAGATCATCCCGGGCTTAGCATCCTCAGGAATGGTGAACTTACCCTGCTCCCACAAAAGCAGCGTCCACAGGTGATCCTTGAGCTGGAAGAACGTCTTGCAGCCCGCCGCCTGATGGAACTCCATGCGCTCCTGCGCGGCCAGCAGCACATCGCGATACTCCAGCGGTTCCAAATGGAACTCGTCACGCTTTTGGCCCGACGTGGGGCAGTAGCGCCCAAAGGCGAACACGTCGACCTCGAGGCTTGCCACCAGATCGATGAGCTGCGGCAACTCGGCAGCATTCATGCTCGATACCGTGTTCATGACGGCAACCCAGATACCCGCGCGCTTAAGACAACCGATAGCACGCATGGTCTCGGCAAACGAGCCGGGTTTACGGAAGTAATCGTGCGTTGCCTCGAGTCCATCAAGCGAGAGCTGGTATTTGCGACAACCCAGCTCTTTCATGCGAGCACAGACCTCGTCGGTCAGATGGAACGGATTGCCCATCACGCACCACATGAAACCGCGCTCGTGCAAGAGCTCGGCAAGGCGCCAAAAATCGGGATGAAGAATGGGGTCACCGCCCGTAACGTAAAAGTACGGCTGGCGACCGATGCGCTCGCAGAGCGCCTGGGCCTGATCGACGACCTGGACCATCTGCTCCCACGGCATGCGCTTAAAACCGGCGCAGGCACCGTTGGCAAAGATATAGCAATGTTTGCAACGCTGATCGCATTCATCCGTAATATGCCATTGGAAGGCAAACGCAGGCTTTTGCATCGTGGGACTCCCTTGGTCGATGTTGAAACTGATGACGGTATTTGGGCTACAGGCGCGCAACGGCGCCGACGGGGCAATTCTCGACACAGGCACCGCAATGCAGGCAGTGCTCGGGCTCTATGCGATATGAGTCTCCCGGCTCGATGCACTTCTGCGGGCAGTGCTCAAGGCAGGTGCCGCAACCGATACACGCATCGGCATCGATGCAGAAGCCCTTGGCGGGCGCAGGTGCCATGCTCTCGCCCAAGGTAAAGACCGCGCGCTCGATGGGATGAACTCCCAGGTTAAAGTAGTCGAGCACTATGTTCTCGACCTTAAAGATAATGTTGATCTCGCGCGTATCACCGGGATAAACGTTGGCAAGATACGGCTGCTCGGCATAAATGACATCGCGCCAGTGAACTTGCTCGGACCCCGAGACGGGAGTGGCAACGCCGGACATGCGGATCATCTCGTTAAACCGCGTGTGAACGAGCGTTTGGACACGCCCATCGGCCATAAGCTGACGAGCCATCTCCTTGCCACGTGCCGTGAGAAAGTAGATAGCACGGGGCTCGTAATGGACGGCGCTCACGCAGCGAATTTGCGGTGCGCCACTTTCGTCCACGGTTGCCAGAGAGAGCGTCCCGGCAAGCTGCATCTTTTTGAGGCAAGTCTGAGCATCCATTACGAGTCCCTTCCTAGCGATTGCTTACTGAGCGTCGGCAGCGCCGCAAGCGGTGCCGCAGGCAGGAGCAGCAGCCGGATCAGCGGAGCCGCAGGCAGGGGCAGCAGCCGGGTCAGCAGAGCCGCAGGCAGGAGCAGCAGCCGGATCGGCAGAACCGCAAGCGGGAGCGGCCTTGGGGTCGGCGGAGCCGCAGGCGGGCGCAGGATCGGCAGTACCGCAGGAGGCGAAAGCGGCAACGTTCTCAAGATTCTCGGACATGGCATTTCCTTTCGGTCGAGGATGGCCGGGCGAAGCCATCCAGTTTTTGACGCTCTTTGCGTCTATATGCATCATGCAAAAAGCGCGCAACGACCAAAAGAAGGCACCAATCTATTAGCCAGTTACCAATAGGTAAGTAGTAGCCGCAAACGACAGCGGCTGCGATAATGAAAGCTGTCCACACGATTGAGGAGTCTCCATGCTTACCAAAGAAGAACTGCCTCCCTGCCCTGTTGCCACGTGTTTTCAACTCTTTGGCAACAAGTGGAAGATCTATATCATCCAACAGCTCATAGACCATCCCATGGGCTTCAACGCGCTGCATCGCGCTATCCCCGGCATTAGCCAAAAGGTGCTTTCGTCCAACCTTAAGGAAATGGATACCGCGGGCCTCATCACGCGCACCGTCATCCCCGAGACACCCATCCGCACCGAATACGCACTCAGTGAGCTGGGGCACAGCCTTATGCCCATCATCGATTCCCTAGTGGAATGGGGCACCGACTATCAGCAGCTCGTGCGAAACTCCTAACAGCGGCGGGCTTCTGCACATTGAGCGCCGTGGGGCATACCGCTCCACGGCGCTTACCTTTTTGTGCCTTCTTTTACAGAGGCGCGTTGGGCCGCACACTACTGTCGAGCGAAACCATCTCAATCGAACAGGAGGAAGGCCATGAATCAGGCAGAGCGCCGTGTTTGGCTTATCAAAGCATTGCTCGATGAGCGGCCAGACGGGCGCAGCATTGCTGTACCTGCCGGAGCCAACGAGCAGTGCGATTTGCTTCGAGCCCTTATGAACGTACGCCCGCCCGAGGCGCTTGCGGCCGAGACGCTCGACATACAAGACACCTACTTGCAGCAACGCCTTCTTGAGCGCGGCGGAGCGACCGATGCCAGCACGCTCCCCTACCGCGATCGCGTTGCCATCTGGCGCGGCGACATTACGTTGCTTAAGGTCGACGCCATCGTCAATGCCGCCAACAGTCAGATGCTCGGCTGCTTTGTGCCGGGGCATCGCTGCATCGACAATGCCATCCACACCTACGCCGGCATGCAGCTGCGTTTGGCGTGCGCCAATCTCATGGACGAGCAGGGGCACGAGGAACCAACAGCACGCGTCAAGGTTACGCCGGCGTTCAATCTACCCAGCAGCTACGTTTTCCACACCGTCGGCCCTATCGTTCCCAGTCATAAGCCTGGCCCTCGCGAGGAATTGCTGCTACGGCGCTGCTACGCCAGCTGCCTGGAAGAAGCGACACGCCGAGGACTCGGCACGCTTGCATTCTGCTGCATCTCGACGGGCGTGTTTGGTTATCCGCAAGATGCCGCCGCGCGCGTGGCCATCGATACCGTTCGTCATCATCTAGACCATAACGACCCCAACCTTAAGGTGATCTTCAATGTTTTTCTCGCGTCTGACGAGGCAATCTACCGCAGCCTTCTCCAAACAAATCGATAAGCTCCGAGTCGCACTCGATGCATCTGACGCCGTGGTAATCGGTGCCGGAGCAGGGCTCTCGACCGCCGCCGGATACACCTATTCGGGCAAGCGTTTCGAGAAGCTCTTTGGTGACTTCGCCGCACGCTACGGCTTTACCGATATGTATTCCGGCGGTTTCTATCCCTATGATTCGCTCGAGGAGTACTGGGCGTTTTGGAGCCGCTACATCATGTGCAACCGATACGATCCCGTACCGACGCCGCTCTACGAACAGCTCTTGAGCATAGTGCGCGACCGCGACTACTTTGTGCTGACCACAAACGTGGACCATTGTTTCCAGCGCGCCGGCTTTGACAAGCAGCGACTCTTCTACACGCAGGGAGACTACGGCCTGCTCCAATGTAGCAAGCCCTGCTGTCAGGAAACATGGGATAACGAAGAACTCGTGCGCAGCATGGTTGCCGCCCAACAGGACCTGCGCATCCCGTCCGTGCTCGTGCCCCATTGTCCTCACTGCGACGCCCCGCTTACGATGAACCTGCGCGCCGACGATACGTTTGTCCAGGACAAGGGGTGGTACGCTGCCGCCGATCGCTACCAGGATTTTCTGCGCCGCCACAACAACATGCGCGTTCTGTTCTTGGAGCTTGGCGTAGGCGGCAACACGCCCGTCATCATCAAGTACCCGTTTTGGCAGATGACGGCCAAAAACGAGCGCGCCATGTATGCATGCATCAACCTTGGCGAGGCAGTCGCTCCGACAGAAATCGCCAATCGCAGCATTCTGATCGACGCCGGTGCCGAGCGCGTAATAGAAGCACTTGCCGTCCAGGCCGTCAGATAGCGGAGACAATACTGTCTTCAAACATGTACACCAGCATCCAAAGTCGACAATTTTCGACATCTTTGGATGCTGGTGTACAACTTTTTGCAGGTAGTCATTGGGGACGTTCTTGAATGACTAGTCGTTAAAGAACGTCCCCAATGACTAGTTAGCCGTGGAAGCGGGCTGTGGGCGCGAGCGGTTGCTCGTGGAAGACGTGGTCGACGGCGGCGCGATATTCGTCGACCTTCTTGGTCTTGCGCACAAGCTTGTGGACGGTAGCGGGATCAGCGAAAGCGCACTTGGCGTAGAACCACCATTCCTTCATGCGAAAGACTGCGTTGCCGCCAATCTCTTCTGCATAGGCCGCAAACAACGTGTCGTGGAAACGCTGCAGCTCGGCGGCCGTGGCAGCAGGGCCGCCCTTGACCATGCGGGCAAGCGCAGGGTTCGCGAGCAGACCGCGTCCCAGCATCACGTGGCGCGTACCGGGATAGGCCGCCACCAACGCGTCCATGTCCTCAAGGTCAAAAATGTCACCGTTATAGGCCACGGGGAACGGCGCCCGCTCCAACGTCTCGCCGTAATAGCGCCGACGCGGCGAGCCCGTATACCGATCCTTCTGCACGCGCGGATGCACGATCAGCTCCGCCAGCGGCATACGGCAATAGAGGTCGAGCACACGCTCGTACTCGTCATCGTTCTCGAGCCCCAGTCTGGTCTTTACCGACACCGGCAGCGGCGAGTGCTCGCACACGTCACTCAAGAACACCTCGAGCTCATCCAAGTTCCGCAAAAAGCCCGAGCCCTTGCCTTTGGCGACGACCGTTCCCGAAGGGCAGCCCAAGTTGAGGTTGACCTCGCGGTAGCCCATGTCGGCAAGCACCTGCGCCGCCCACACAAACTCGTCCGCATTCTTGGACATAAGCTGGGGCACCACGTTGAGCCCCTGGTTGTTGGCCGGATCGACTTCCTTAAACGCCTTGCCGCCAAAGCGGTTGCCCACCCTCGGCGGCGGCAAAAACGGCGTGTAGTAGCAGTCAAGCGCACCGAAGCACTCCGCATGCACACGACGGAACACATGCCCAGTGATCCCCTCCATGGGGGCCAGCGATAGAATCATCAACATCAACTTTCAGATCAATGTGACAAAGGGACTGTCCCTTTGTCACATGTTCAGACGGTTCAACAGCTCTTCGCAGGCGCGCGAACGCAGACGGTACTTTTTCCATACCAGGAAAGACGCAATCTCGATAGCCGGCTCGAGCGGTACAAATCGTATATCAGAACTCGCATCAACTTGCAGCAGATGATCGATGCCCATGGCGCACGCCGCCCCCGAGCGAATGAGATGCGACGCGTTGCCGATCAGGTCAAAATGCCCCACCACGTTGAGCGCTTCGGGGTCGAGTGTTCCGCCCGACCATGTCACCAGATCGATCGCCTTGTTCGACGTGCGCGAACTCAGCAACAGCGGCATCGCCGCCAGATCTGCAGGGGTCAGCGCGTCGAGTGACCCCCACGGCCCATCGCTTGCCACGGCAACGCCCACGCGGTCGGCCTGCGGCATACGAATCCACTCGTATTTGTCTAGGTTGACCGGCTCCAGTAGCAGGGCAAAGTCCAGTAGGCCTCGCTCCAAACGCTCCTCGGCAGCGTCGGCATTGCCCGTGTAGAGCTCAATCGTCACGGCGGGATAATCGCGGTGCAGCCCGGCAAACGTATCTAGCACATAACGCATAGCCCGAGTTTCTCCTGCACCGATGCGTATGTTGCCGGCGATGCCGAGGTCTTGGTCACTCATCTCGGATTCGGTCTGCTCTACCAGCGCCAGAATTTCCTCAGCGCGCTGACGCAGACGCATTCCGTCCCCGGTAAGCACACAAGACCGATTGGTGCGCTCAAACAGCTCGACGCCCAGCTCGCGCTCAAGGTCGGCGATCTGGCGCGACAGCGTAGGCTGCGTCACGTGCAGCACGTTGGCCGCCTCGGTCATGTTTTCCTCGCGCGCCACCGCCAAGAAGTAGCGCAACGTTCGCAGTTCCATCGCAGCCTCCAAATCCGCTCGTTCGTCTCAGCAGTTTATCATTCGTATTCCGTATATCTAGTTAGTCTTTATAGGTAATATACATTCCCAACTCACCGGCATACGCTATAGCCATCCCCTAGAGAAGATGGAGAGCGTTATGCAATACACCACCCTCGGACATTCCAATATCAAGATCTCCAAGCTCTGCCTGGGCGGTATGAGCTTTGGCGAGCCCAGCCCCGACTTCCATCAGTGGACCATCGGCCCCGATGAGACCCGCGCCGTCATCAAGCGCGCAATCGACGCAGGCGTGAACTTCATCGACACCGCCAACTGCTACAGCTTTGGCACGAGCGAGGAGTACATTGGCGCCGCACTGCGCGACCTGGGCATCGCTCGCGAAGATGTCGTCCTTGCCAGCAAGGTCCACTTTAATGAAGGTGGCCTTTCCGCCGCAGCTATCAAGCGCGAGATCGAAGGTTCGCTCAAGCGCCTGGGCACCGACTACCTGGATCTCTACATCATTCACCGCTTCGATTACGACGTGCCCATGGAGGAGACCATGGAGGCGCTCGACAGCCTGGTGCGCGAGGGCAAGGCCCGCGCACTCGGCGCTAGCGCCATGTATGCCTATCAGCTGCATAACCTGCAGATTATCGCCGAGCAGAACGGCTGGACCAAGTTCACGAGCATGCAGTGCCACTACAACCTGCTCTACCGCGAGGACGAGCGCGAGATGATCCCCGTGTGCCGCCAGTACGACATGGCCATCACGCCGTACAGCCCCATGGCATCCGGCCACCTGTGCCGCCCCACATGGGAGAGCACCAGCACCCGTGGCACCACCGACAAGACCATGGTCAACAAGTACGACCACGATCGTGCCATCGATATGCCGATCGTTGAGCGTGTCGCCAAGGTCGCAGCGGACCACGGCGTGCCGATGTCGCAGGTAGCGCTTGACTGGCACTGGGCACGCGGCGTCGAGGCACCCATCGTAGGCTGCTCCAAGCCGGAGCGCGTCGACGATGCCGTGGCAGCGCTCGACCTGACCCTCTCCCCCGCCGAGGTCGACTTCCTTGAGGAGCTCTACCAGCCTCATGCGCTCGTGGGGCCCAAGGGCCGCCCCGGCGAGAAGGCACTCGCCGGCACCACCAAGGTCAAAACAAGCCGCTAGGCCGCGCCATGGACGAAAAGACCATCGCCAACCTCCGTGACGCCGGCTGCTGCGACGCACTCATCGGCGAGCTCTCGGAGCTGCCGAGCACCTGCGCCCGCATCTGCCGCCTTAAGACCTACCGGCGCGACCTGCTCGACCGCGTCCATGCCGAGCAGCGCAAGCTCGAGATCCTCGATTACCTCATCCACATACTGCAAGAAGAATGCAGAGCAAAGGAGTAACCCATGACCGTAAAACAGACAGCTGGCCACGATGCACTGGGCGAGTTCGCCCCCGAGTTCGCGCACCTTAACGACGATATTCTTTTTGGCGAGATCTGGAATCGCGAGGCGCAGCTGCCGCTCAAGCTACGCAGCATCGTTACCGTGAGCACCCTGATCGGTAAGGGCATTACGGATAGCTCGCTTAAGTACCACCTGACCAGCGCCCGCCAAAATGGCGTGACGCGCGAGGAAATGGCCGAGCTGCTCACCCATGCCGCTTTCTACGCCGGCTGGCCCAACGCCTGGGCGGCCTTCAACATGGCAAAGGAAGTCTACGCCGACGATACCGCGCGCACCGACGGTCACGGCGGCTTCGTTGGCCTCGGCGAGCCCAACGACGCCTTTGGCAAGTTTTTCATCGGCCAGAGCTATCTTAAGGCGCTCACCGGCCCCGACGACTATCTGCCCATTCACAACGTGACGTTTGAGCCGGGTTGCCGCAACAACTGGCACATCCACCACGCAAGCAAGGGCGGCGGCCAGGTGCTGATCTGCGTCGAGGGCGAGGGCTGGTACCAGGAAGAGGGCAAGCCCACGCAGCGCCTGCACCCTGGCGATATCGTCGAGATTCCGGCAAACGTCAAGCACTGGCATGGCGCCGCAGCCGACTGCTGGTTCAGCCACCTGGCCTTTGGGTTCCCGGGCGAAGACACCAGCAATGAGTGGCTCGAGCCCGTGGACGATGAGGCTTTCAACGCATTAGACAATCACTAGAAAGGAACAACCATGGACTACATCACCCTCAACAACGACATCACGATGCCGCAGGTAGGCCTGGGCACGTTTATGCTTTCGCCCGACGACGCGCAGCCGTCCGTCACCTACGCCTTGGACCACGGCTACGAGCTCATCGATACGGCCAACGCCTATGTCAACGAGCGCGCCGTGGGCCGCGGCATGCGCGACTCCAGCCGCTCCCGCGAGCAGATTTTCCTCGAGACCAAGCTCTGGCCGTGCTTCTATGAATCCGATACCGCTGTGGACGAAACGCTCGAGCGTCTGGGCTGCGACTATATCGACCTTATGATTCTGCACCAGCCCGCAGGTGACTACGTGGCAGGTTACGCCAAGCTCGAGGCGGCATATAAGGCAGGCAAGCTGCGCTCCATCGGCATCTCCAACTTCAATCAGTCCGAGATCGAGAATCTGCTCGCCCACTGCGAGATCACGCCCGCCCTTATCCAAGTGGAGTGCCACCCCTACTTCCCGCAGACCGAGCTCAAGGCGCTGCTGGACAAGCACGGCATCGTGCTTCAGGCCTGGTATCCCCTGGGCGGCCGCGACAACAAGGTCATCCTCGAGGAGCCCGTCGTTCGCGAGCTTGCCGCCAAATACGGCAAGACCCCGGCTCAGGTCATCATGCGCTGGCATGTCCAGCAGGGCAACGTCGTGATTCCCGGCTCCAAAACGCCGTCGCACATCAACGATAACATCGATATCTTCGACTTCGAGCTCACCGATGACGACATGGCGCAGATGGCCACCCTCGACCACGGCAAGCCCTTCTACGAGCGCACGGACGAGAAGATGGCACTGTATTCCACCTGGCACCCCGACGTCGAGAGCCAAAAATAAACCAAGGAGTCCTATTTGAGCAATAGACATCCGGCCAAACAACACGCCGAACTTGACATCCTTCACGGCTCGCTTTGGCGCAACATCCCGCTGTTCGCACTCCCCGTTGCCGCAACGAGCATCCTCGAACAGCTTTCGAATCTTGTAGACACCCTGGTGATCGGGCATTTCTCTGCGGAGGGCGGTGCCTTTGGCATGGCCGCCGTCGGCTCGATTACCCCCATCGCGAGCCTGCTCGTCATGTTGTTTGCCGGGCTTTCACTGGGCGCAAATGTCGCGATCGCACACGCCGTCGGTGCAGGCGACCACGACCGCGCCCAACGCCACTCGCACACCGCGATCGTCCTATCGCGCGTCGGTGTCGTCGCCGCCATCGCGATGGAGCTTGTTTCGCGACCGCTTTTGCAGTGTCTGAGCGTGCCGCCCGAGGTGTTTCCCGATGCCCTTATGTACCTGCGCATCTACCTTATCGGCGTCCCGGCAATCTTGCTGTATAACCTCGAGGCGGCAATCTTTAGAAGCGTGGGCATCACGCGCATGCCGATGACGGCGCTGGCGATCTCGGGCGTGCTCAACATCATCCTCGACACCCTCTTTGTCGCCGTTTTTGGATGGGGAGCGGCCGGCGTAGCGGCGGCAATCGTGCTTTGCTACACCGCGAGCTCGGCATTCCTCTTTGTTCGCCTCCTGCATGCCGAAAGTCCCATCCGCATCGAACGCTCGCGCTTACACGCCGACCGCAATTCGGTCGCAACCATCCTGCGCATCGGCGTTCCCGCAGGCATCCAGGGCAGCTTCTTTTCGCTGGCGAACATCCTCATCCAGACCTGCATCAACAGCCTGGGGACGCAAGTGGTCGCGGCTTCGTCCGCAGCGCTGTCACTCGAGTTTGTCTGCTACAGCCTGCTCAACTCGTTTAGCCAGGCATGTACCACGTTCGTGGGGCAAAACAGCGGCGCGGGCAATCTAGGGCGTTGCAAAAAGGTGCTCAAGGTCGCCCTTATCGAGGACGCGATTATCACCATCGTCATGATTGCGCTGGTCGTATGGCAAGGACGCACGATTTTGACCCTCTTTAGCTCGGATGCCGAGGTTCTCGACATCGCCTATGTTCGCGTATGCACGCTCTTCCCCGCCTACGTGTTTAGTATGGTGTACGAAAACATGTCCGGCTACCTGCGAGGATTTGGCATCTCGGCACTGCCTTCGGCACTCACGGCAATCGGCGTGTGCGGCACGCGCTTCTTTTGGGCTCTGGTCGTCTTTCCGGCACACCCCACGTTTGCCACCGTCATGCTCGCCTACCCGATCAGCTTTGGCACCACGGCCCTGCTCATCGCCAGCGCACTCGCCTACTGCAGGCCCGCGCAACAAGCTATGCGCCTCAACACGGCCACGTCGTAGCATTCTCGAAGCTGCGTCATAGCGACCAAAAGCAAAGGGGACCGTCACACAACGGTCCCCTTTCTTGTTATTCATCCTTCGGCATTCTCCAGTCATCGGACGTAAAGAACGAGCGCCCTATTGCTCATTTATACTCAAGGACACACGTGTGTCACGGACAGAAGCGGTGAGAGTCGAGGACCCCATGCAGCAGCTCAGCGAACAGGAAGCAAAACGCATCCAGCTGTACTGCACGTACCCTAAGATCGCAGCAGCCGCGCTCGTCATGGCGTTCGCAGCATGCCTGCTGATGCTGCCGCTTCAAATGATCAACGATATCGCGTTTCACCAAAAAGAGTTCCAACCGGCGGGAATATATACGGCCATTGCGCTCACCGCGATCGAGCTCGCCATCTTTTGCTACTGTGCGCTGGTGCCACGTTTTGGAATGCAGGGCAAGCAGTGGAAAGAGCTGCAGAACAGGCTCGCAGTAGCCCAAACCAACAAAGACCGTTCCGCAGAGGTCGCCGGCGTACTCGCCGCGCAGGCCGCCTATGTCTACCTTACTTTTGATGCGGACGGCATGCTCGCGGACGTCGACTACACCAGTCAAATCAATCCCAAGGCAAGTCTTGCGGACAACCTCGCACGCGTCGAGCAGGACATCGCGACGCTCTGTGCCCCGCTCAATGGGCTGGATATTTCCGTGGCGACCCCAAGCCTCCTCACGTCATGCGACCTGTCGGATGAGTTTAAACAGGCGTTTTTGGCCGGCTCCCTGTACGAAGGAATCAGCCTCAAGACAGAGGACGACTCCATAAAGTCGTACTACACCTTTGACACCGAGTCCGAGGAAGAGTTCGACAAATACACGCACCCAGAGATCAGCCTCATGCTCTCCGCGAAGAAGAACTAGACCCATACACAGCGATTACCACACGCAAACAGTCTCGATATGCACTTTCGACACGCTCGACATATCGACATCCTATTGAGCGTGAGGACGGTTGCTATGAATAGCATTATGAAAGCCCTGCGCATCACGGGCATACTCGGAGCCATCTGCGGCATCATCGGTTACATCGGCTTTTTTGTCGGCGGCAACTTTGGCGCCTTCGTCGAAGGCGCCCTGCCCGGCATCCTGCTCGGCTTCTCGCTCCTCGTGTTGCTCGTGATCCCGCGAAGCTACAAGGAGTAGTAGCCAATTTGGTAATATCACCAGTTTCTACGCAGCGAGGTCTAATACTTTTTCCGAGAAGTGAACGACCGTTTTTGGACCCCCGAAGCACCGACATTTTTAGACACCAAAACCGCAGGATCTTGCAATCAAAACCGCAGGAAACCGCGTTCAAAAAGTGTCGATGCTTCGAGGGTCCATTTTGGCTCGTTCACTTCTCGGAAAAGTATTAGACCCCGATTTTGCAAGAGCCTCAATGCGACAAAGAAACTGTCCCTTTGTCGCATTATTCCGAGCGCAGGGCCTCTACGGGGTCTTTCTTGGATGCGCTGCGGGCCGGCAGCAGGCCGGCGACAACCGTCAGCACCACCGAGATCGCGATGAGCACCAGCGCATCCTGCACGGGCAGGCTCATGAGGTTGGGTACCTGCTTAGTCGCAAGCGCCCAAGCATTAACCGGGAAGCTCACGAGTACCACGACGACGATGGCAAAGACGCCAGCGATGAGACCCTCAATAAAGGTCTCGGCATTAAACACGTTGGCCACGTTGCGCTTCGACGCACCGATTGCGCGCAGGATGCCGATCTCCTTTTTGCGCTCCAGCACACTGATGTAGGTGATGATGCCAATCATGATAGAGCTCACGACCAGGCTGATGCTTACAAACGCGATGAGTACCAAGCTGATGGTGTTCACGATGTCGGTCACCGAACCCATAATGATGCCCATGTAGTCGGTGTACGAGATCGCCTGCTCATCGTGCCCGGCGGCTTTGACCTGTTTGTTATAGGCATCGATATGGTCGAGCACGCGTTCCTTGGCCTCAAAGTCGCGCGGGAAAATCTTAACCGAAATGGGATCGGCCTCGTCCGCATAGCCCAGCGTGGTCAGGTTGTTGTCGTAGGTGAGCTTCGACGCCTTCGCGTAGCTCATCATGAGCGAGCTGAGGTCCTCGGCGTCCATGTTGAAGTGGATGGCACGGGCAAAGGCGCTCGCATCAACGTGCATGGCGCTCGCCAGGTTGGCAAAACTCGACGACATCTGCGTGGCCATCTGGTCCATAAGCCCCGCTGCGCCCGCTTTGAGCTGCGCCGACACGGTCGTTGCAATCTGGTCGCTAATTGTCTTCATTACCTGGTCCATAGCCTGCTGCAAGTAAGGAGCCAGCTGCTTTTGCACGTAATCGGTCATGGCTTGCTGCAGGCGCTCGGCCAGAGCGTCGCCACCCAGCGCCTTGAGCTGAGCCAAGCACTGCTGCGCCGCGGTATCCTGCTCGAGATATGCCGAGAACGCGGCAGCGAGCTTCGATGCATCCTTAAGGTCCTCGGGCGTCAGGGCCTTAAACTGCTCCGACTGCATAAAGCCCGTGAACAGCTGATTGGCAAGCGCGCCCACCTGCTGCATCTGCTCGGGCGTAAGCTCCAGGCCATCGAAGACGCCTGAGAAATCCGGGGTCGGCGCCTTGGCCATAATGTCGGTGAAGTCGATATTCTGCCCAACGCCCGAAAGATCGATATCCAATCCAGACAGGTCAATGCCCGACAGGTCCATGCCGCCGGCCGCACCCGAAAGCGCAGATGCATCGAACGAGAACGCACTCTTGAGCGCCGCCTCGTCCACGCTAAACATGCGGCCCAGGTCCACGCCCTGCTTGGCCTCGCCCTGCAACTCGTCGAATGACTTGCCGGTAAAGACATCCGTCTCGGGATGGGCAAGCTGCTCCTGCACAATCTGCGAATCGGCCGCGCGCTCCATAAGCTGGCGAGTCAGTGCGTGCGTGTAGGCGATGCCCGGGGACAGCGCACTCGCGTTGGCCGTCTCGTTGGGTCGCACCACGCCCACGATGCGCACGTCGATGCCGTCGGCAACCTTGGCTGCCATAAAGTCGGCGTCGCCAGACATGTCAGTCCACGTGCCTGTCTCGTCATTTTTTCGATAGGCATCGGCCGGCGACAACACCTTAAACGTCGTGGACAGCGCATCGTCGTAGGTAAAGTCGGTGTCAGTCTGGGACGTTTCGACCCCGCCGTCAGCCGTCATGGCACTGTTAACCAGGTCGTTGAGCTCATCGATATCCAGCGCGCCGATGCTATAGAGCGTGTAGTCGCCCACCGTGCCACGGCTCGAAAGCACCATCACGGCCTCGTTGGCAGACGTGGGCCAATGACCGGCGACAACATCGTACTGGCTGTCGAGCAGGCTCTGATCGTCAATCATCTCGTTGAAGACCGAGGTTCCCATGGAATCCATGCTCACCGTTGCCGCCGAACTCGCGCCGCCGCTCATGGCCTCGGTCATCGCGTTGGGCACCAGGCGCACGGGCTTCTCGTCGCCCTTGCCCGCGCGATACACGACTGGCGTCACGCCGTAGCTGTACTGAATGGCGTTGACCTCTTTGTCGATGCCGTCGCCGCCGCCATCGAGCCACGCCTTAAAGTTCGTCATATCGTTGGACTTAACGCTCGCGAACATGTCCTTCACGGCCGTGACCACGGGAATCTTATCGGACTTCTTGACCGAATCGTCCTCACTGTCGGAAGCGCCGCTCACACCATCGCCATCCTCCGTGGTCCCATGCCCACCCATCATGGACGACAGATCGTAATCCTGCTTGGAAATGGTGAGCGGATAGCTCGAGAGCGTATCCTCCTCGACCTTTTTGATGTAGTCGTTCACACCGTTGGAGAGCGCCAGAATCGCCGCGATACCGATAATGCCAATCGAGCCTGCGAAAGCCGTCATGGCCGTACGGCCCTTTTTGGTCATAAGGTTTCGGGCAGAAAGCCCCAGCGCCGTCACAAAGCTCATCGAGGTTTTGCGCGTGGGCTTGGCTTCGCGACGCGCAGCCCCAGCGGCGTCGAAGGAGTCGGAATCATCGGTGATCTTGCCGTCCGCCAAGTTAACGATACGCGTGGCGTATTGGTACGCCAGCTCGGGATTGTGCGTGACCATGATGACCAGGCGATCGCGCGCAACCTCCTTGAGCAAGTCCATGACCTGTACGGACGTTGTCGAGTCCAGGGCGCCGGTCGGCTCGTCTGCCAACACGATCTCGGGGTCGTTGATGAGGGCGCGAGCAATGGCCACGCGCTGCATCTGTCCGCCCGAAAGCTGGCTCGGGCGCTTGTTCACATGCTCGCCCAGGCCAACTGCCTCAAGCGCCTCGCGCGCACGCTGACGACGCTCGGCATGGCCCACACCCGTAAGCGTAAGCGCCAGCTCCACGTTTTCCAAGATAGTCTGGTGCGGAATGAGGTTATAGCTCTGGAAGACGAAGCCGATGCGGTTGTTTCGGTAGGCGTCCCAATCGCGATCGCGGAAGTCCTTGGTCGAAATACCGTCGATGAGCAGATCGCCGGAATCGAAATGATCCAGTCCGCCAATAACGTTGAGCATCGTAGTTTTGCCCGAGCCCGAGGGACCCAGAATGGCCACGAACTCGCTATCGCGAAAAGCCAGGGTCACGTTATCGAGCGCCACCTGCGTAAACGACTGCGTGACGTACCTTTTGCAAATATCTTTGAGTTCCAGCATGGACGGCAACCTCTCCCGCGCGGGCGCACTCGCCCGCTCTCCCCCGCCGTTCGTATTCGACGCGTTTTTCCTACTCTATTCCCATTTTTTTGCCGACACCAGTGAGGAATGTAGGGAACCGCATCAAAAAACGAACGGGACGGCGCCTAAAAGAAGAGGTCCCGAGCGGGACCTCTATATGGTGGAGATTATCTTGAAAGGTAGCGGACTACTTCGCACAGCGACACACGATCCTCGCTATGCTTTACGCGTTTTTTACTGCTCGCTCTTCGCAATCGCCTGGTCGATAAGCTTGTCGAGTGCTGCGCGCTGCTCGGCGGAGCTGATGGCTCCCACGATTGGATCCCCTACGATGTTGCCATTCTGATCGATGACATACGTTGTCGGGAACGAGAACAAATTTGACGTAAACTTACCGGCCTCGCTATCCGACTTGAACCAGATGTTCTTATATGTCACGCCCTTCTTGCTCAGCACGTCCTTGGCATCTGCAATCTCGCCCTTGTTGCCATCGAGCGTAAAGGAATTGACGCCCACGACCTGACCGCCCTTCTTGGCAAGCTCCTGATTCAGTTTCTCAAGATCGCCCAGCTCGCCCACGCACGGCTTGCACGTGGTGAACCAGAAGTTCATGACGGTGACCTTGTTCTTAGAGAACAGCTCGTCGCTGCTCACGTCGTTGCCATCCAGGTCCTTGCCCGTAAAGCTGGGGAACTTCGTCGCCTCGCTCGAAGCATTGGCACCAGCCGTCATGCCAGCGGCCGAAGCGTCGACGCTCTCGCCTGCGCTCGGCGTGCTTCCACAGCCGGGGAACTCTTTCTCCAAGCTCTCGAGCTTGTCCTCGATCTCCTTGATCTGCTGTGCACCGACCTTGAGCGTCTTAAGCTCATCCGCCGTGAACTCATCCTTGGCACCGTCGATGGTCTTGAGCAGGAAATCGCCGTAATTGCTACCGTCCCCAATCATTGCCGAGTCTTTATTTGCCGCATTGAATACCTTTTCCCACAGCGCGTTATCACTCGAAAAGATCTCGTTCTCCTTCTGCATGAGCTTCGCATACAGCTCGGCGGCCTCGTCGGCATTGGCCGGCTTCTGCGCAGTGAGTTCTGCGATCTTAGGATCGGAACTCGCAGATTCGCTCGCATTGCCACCGGGTGCCGAACATGCCACAAGGCACAAGGCCAATACCGGCACCATAAACAGGGCCGCAATCTTAGAAAGCTTCATAGTCATTCCTCCGTTTTGTCGAAGCTTGTTTACTTTTTATCGGCGGTCAAGGGAAGCTTTTCCGCCGACACATCCAGGCCATAGCGATAGCTGATGGCATCGACAGGACAGGCTCCGATGCACTTTCCGCACCGGATACATTCGGCATGATTGGGCGTGCGGACCACATCAACGTCCATCTGACAAACCTTTGAGCACTTGCCGCACGAGACGCATTTGCACGCGTCAACCTGAATCCCCAACAAGGACACCCCATTCATGAGCGCATAAAACGCACCGAGGGGGCAAATCCATTTGCAGAAGGGGCGGTAGAACAACACGCTCAGCACCGCAACCGCAATGAGAATCGCGAGCTTCCAGGTAAAGAGCTTTCCCAGCGCGGAGCGGATTCCCGTATTCATGATGGACAGCGGAATCGCACCCTCGAGCACGCCCTGTGGGCAGATGTACTTGCAAAAGAATGGGTCGCCCATGCCCACATCGTTGACCACCAAGACAGGCAGCAGCACCACGGCAAACAGCAGCACGGCATACTTGATGTACGTGAGCGGCTTGAGTTTTTTCGTTGATAGCTTTTTGCCGGGAATCTTGTGTAGAAGTTCCTGCAGCCATCCAAACGGGCACAAAAAGCCGCATACAAAACGCCCCAACAGTACGCCGATCAGAATGAGCGTTCCGGTGACGTAATACGAAAAGCTAAACTTAGACGAGCCCACCACCGACTGAAACGAGCCGATGGGACACGCACCCGAAGCCGCCGGACACGAGTAGCAGTTGAGTCCCGGCACACAGACGGCCTTGCCCGCCCCTTGGTAAATGCCTCCCTTGGCAAAATTGGGCAGATGAATATTGGTCGCAAGCGTCGCCGCCGCCTGAATCAATCCGCGAAATCGGGCCAAAACATGCGACGCAGTGTTTTCTCTTTTATCCAATTCCGATACACTCCAAGCACAGCCTAATCGCTTTGGCCAGCACGGCATCCGCCTCGCCACGCATAACGCCAAAGCACACCATGGCAATTCCGACGATCAACAAAGCGACCTGTACCACGGGTTTTACCGCTTTGAACAACCTGACCACTCCTTTCGTTACGCGACCATTGGACCATATCGACTATAAAATCCGTGTTAAGCGCGATTTGGAATGTGCGAGGAGACTGTTATGCGAATTTTGATCGTCGAAGACGAGCGAGCACTGTGCGATGCAATCGCGCGCAGCTTGCGAAACTTGGCGTACAGCGTCGACTGCTGTCACGATGGACAGGAGGCGCTCGACCTGCTGGGCGTCGAAGTCTTTGACCTCGTGGTGCTCGACCTCAATCTCCCCCGTATCGATGGCATGACCGTGCTCAGGGAACTTAGGAAAACCGACTGCGAGACCAAGGTACTGATTCTGTCCGCACGTGGCGAAGTATCCGATAAAGTCGCCGGACTCGATGCCGGCGCCAACGATTACCTCACCAAGCCGTTTCATCTGGACGAGCTTGCGGCAAGGATCCGCAGCCTTACCCTCAGGCGCTTCGCACAAAGCGACATAGTATTAACCTGCGGAAAGCTCTACTTTGACACCAAGGCGCGCATCGCCTCCGTGGACAGTGAGGCTCTATCTCTTACACGCAAGGAAACTGGAATCTTGGAATACCTGATGCTTAATCAGGGGCGACCGGTAAGCCAAGAGGAACTTATCGAACACGTCTGGGATAGCACCGTGAACAGCTTTAGCAACGCAACCCGCGTTCACATCTCGTCGCTCCGAAAAAAGTTGCGCGGCGCTTTGGGATACGACCCGATTCGCAATCGGATTGGAGAGGGCTATGTTATGGAGGATGGCGAATGAAAAGGCTTTCGCTGCAATGGCGCATAACGATCATGACAGCACTGCTGACGTGTGCGGCGTGCGTGCTAACGAACTGCTTGGTCGGCTATACGGGCATGCGCTACATGGATGCCATCGGCAGCGACATCTCGGCCCTTAACGCTACCGGCGCGGATGCGCCCCAGGCGTTTGACCCAACAAAAACAGCCCTCGATGACGAGGTCACGATCGTTGTTAACGACGCACAGGAATCTTTTGGCGCGACAGCCTGGTGCATCACGGCTGGAGTCACGCTACTTGGCGGCGTGCTGGCATACTTTGTGAGCGGCCGTGCGCTCAAGCCGCTACGGGCTTTTGCCGCCCAGGTAGAGCGTGTGCAGCCTGACAACCTAAGCGAAATCAGACTCAGCGAGGATATGCCCGCCGAGCTACAACGATGCAGCGCCTCTTTCAACGACATGATTGCCCGTCTTGGCGAAGGGTTCTCTGCACAGCGTCAGTTTACCGGCAACGCCGCACACGAGCTGCGCACCCCGCTCGCCCTTATGCAAGCGCAGATTGAACTGTTTGTCTCCGAGCACCCCACATCGCAACCTCAAACAGCCGAGCTGCTCGGCCTGCTACAAGAACAAACCGAGCGGATGTCGCGAATGACCAAGGTGCTGCTTGAGATGAGTGAGCTCCGCAGCGTTTCCTGCGAGGACGATATTGAGCTTGGTCCCCTGTCCGAAGAAGTCCTCACCGACCTCACTCCGCTTGCCGAGCATAAAGACATCGTCCTCAATTGCAGTGGAGGCGCTTTGATAATCGGCAGCGACACGCTCCTCTATCGGCTGGTGTTTAACCTGGTCGAAAATGCCATCCGTTACAGCCGACCCGGCTCGACTGTCAACGTCTCCATCTGCGATAACAACAGCCACGTGTTCCTGCGAGTCGAGGACCAGGGCCCGGGAATACCCGAGCAGTACCGCGAGAGCATCTTCCAGCCGTTCTTTCGCCTGGATAAATCCCGCAGCAGGGCATACGGCGGCGCAGGACTCGGGCTAGCGCTTGTTTGGGAGATTGCAGCGCTGCACGGCGGTACGGTTGAGGTCGAAGCAAGTTCCAAGAACGGGACCACCATGCTCACGACCCTTCCAAAACGGACCGCAGCGTAAACCGAACAGTAAAACGAAAGGGGTCCCGCACACGTTTGCGCGGGACCCCTCTCTGTCAATGCAATTCGCCCAAAAGAGCAGAAGTTTACTCCCACTCGACCGTGCCGACAGGCTTAGGCGTGAGGTCGTAGCACACGCGGCAGATACCGGGGACCTCCCTTTATACGTTCGGCACAATCGTAGGCGATACCCACAAATTCCAGTCCCGAGCAACAAGAGTACAATTGCTGCTAGTGTTGCCAGCTGTTGGGAGATGGAAGATGGACTGCGATGGCTACCCATGCGTTCCCATGCCGTTGATGTGCACCGCCTTTGTGCCGGGGCAGATTGACGCTGCGGTTGCAGGCATTTCCGACCCCGATTCACGCGCCATCGCCACGGCAGAAGCGCTGTACTTTCGCGGACAGGCCGCACTCGCCGCCAAGACAGCACGCCCCTATCTTGACGCCACCGACCCCGCACTGCGCTATTCCTCATGCTTTATCTGCGGATATGCCAGTCTGTCGCTCAACCGTATCGCCGATGCCCGCCGTTGCCTTGCTGGCATCCTCGATACGCCGGCCGACGAGGAATCACCCGCCGTCCACGCCACGCATATCCTGTTCGCCTCGGCCGCGAGCGTCCTGCTGCACTTGCCTTCCCCGTATTCCGCCGAAGAGTTTTATCCGCTTGCGGCGCATCTGCCCGAAGGCCTGCGCCTGTTCGCCAGCTACGTGATGGCGCATGCCCTGTACCTGCGCGGCGAATATGGCCGCAGTCTGGGCATGGCGGAAAACGCCCCGATCATGAAACAGGGAAGCTATCCCATCTCGGAACTGTTCCTGCACCTGGCAGCTTCCATGGCCTGCATGAGTCTCAAAGACGTCGACGCCGCAAGAACGCATTTCGGAGCTGCTTGGAACATTGCGCGTCCCGACGGCCTTATCGAGCTCATCGGCGAGCACCACGGCCTTTTACAGGGGCTCATCGAGGCGTGCCTAAAAACGCAATACCCCGACGACTTCGCACGCATCATCGAGATCACGTACCGCTTCAGCTACGGCTGGCGGCGCATCCACAACCCCGATTCGGGCGAGGACGTTGCCGACGATTTAACGACCACAGAGTTCACCATGGCCATGCTCGCCTGCCGCGGATGGACCAACGCTGAAATCGCACGCCATATGGGAGTATCGCCGGGCACCGTCAAAAACCGCCTATCCGGCGTATACGCAAAGCTTGGCATCGGCACACGCGCCGAGCTGGTCGCGCACATGTTGCGTTAGCGACCGGGCTGCTAAGCGCATCGAACGCGTTCCGGAACCCGGCGCTTCGCTCGATCAATTTGGACATTTTGACCCTTGAACGGCACTACCGCCACGAAGCGTCTTCTCGCAAAATTGGATTATTTCCACCGATATTTGCGGGATGGGAGCCCAAGATGCTTGATCGCCGTTCGTTACTTGTTGCTGGAGCGTCCTCGCTGGCGAGCATTATGTTGCCTCGCGTGCCGGGAAGCGAAAATGCCTTCCTGCTGCCGTTCGCGCCCACCGCGGCCTATGCCGACGAAGAAGACCCCTTCAAGGTGCTCGTTCTCTCGCGCACCATGTTTGGTGTGGTCGTGGTCGACGTCGCCAACAAGAATACGCCCATCGCAGGTGCCCAGGTCACGCTCACATCGCGCTATGCCGTAGGCAAGCAGCTAACCGCCACGACCGATGACGAAGGCACGGCCATCTTTGAGGTCGCCCCTCTTTCGGAAGGCTACGTGGACGAGGCAACGCTCCTTGACGCGTACGACTTTAACGGCGGCATCTCCATTAGCATGGCGGGCTACCGTGATGTCGAGATTCCCCTTGCGCGCATCCAGGGCGGCACCGCCATTACCGCTCCCACGCGTCCGCTCTCCGATGGTGAGCCGTACTTTCGCCAACTCACGTTTGATGAGTGGGACATCCAGTACGCCGACGCCACATTCATGGCGATGCCCAAAGACGATGCAGCGAATGCGCAGCCCGACACGCACGCCTTCACTGTACAGGCCCACCTGCCGCAGGGCGGGCAGGCAACGCTGCACATCAATAAGGTAATGCCCGCCGTGGGCAGTTCACCCGAAACCGTCACGCAGATTGGCCAGGTCAAGGCCAGCGCAACGGGTGCGGATAATCTGGCGACGTTCTCGCTCGAAGACAAGTTCCTCGATGCGGCATCGGGCCTTCTGGAAGAAGGGTGCAAGCTGCGCTTTGTCCTCGACTATCAGGGCAAAACCTACACGCTCTCCTCCCCCATGGCCGTTGTCACCGCGCCGGCCGCAAAGGCGGAATCGGGCTCGACCACCATCATTCCCACCACCATGGATCAAGAGATCACTCCGTTTGATTTCCCCGCGGCGTTCCCCGGCATCGGCGGCAACAAGTTCACCTGCTGGATGCCCACGTTTCCGATTCTCTTCGATTTCTCGTTTGCCGGGTACGTACTATTTGGCGGCGGATACAAACCGGTCAGTTACATGAACGATTCGGGCAATCCGGATCCGGAGTACTGGAAGAAGTCACCGCGCGAGTCGGGTGCCAAGCAGGCAAACCGCTACCTCGACGAGATGGAGGGGAAGTGGAATCAGTACAAGAGTATGAGTGCCGGTTCGGGCACCGACCCAAGAAACACTAAGCTCCTTCGCCACCATTGCACGCTGCTATTCACGATGGATATCGCAACGCAGGTGTACGGATCGCTCGCCTACGACTGGGTTGGCAAAACTTGGGGCAACAACAACGATCCGGCGTACGGCAATATTAAGGCTCTCTTCCAAGTTAAAACCGACCTCAACTGGACCGAGCAGTTTACCTTGGGCCCGGTGCCGTTTTTCCTAAACGTCAACCCTTGGGTGCTAGCGAAGCTGGCGCTCGCGGTAGGCGCCCACACGCACGGCAGCGGTGCGGCGTTCTTCAAAAACATTTCGCTCGACTATTCCAATACGTCGGGATCGTTCACCATCCAGATCGGGCTTGCCGTCACCTTTGGAGCCGGCGTTGCAGGCGTCGCTTCGTCCGCCGTGCGCGGTGCCGCATCCCTCACACTGTTCATTGGGTACGAGAAAGCAGACGGCCACCAGCTTCCGCGGCTGCGCGTGGGTGCAGACGTCGATGTCGACGTGATACTCCAGTTTGTCATGTTCAAGTGGACCACCAAGGCCTGGTCGGGGTCGTGGCCCACACTCCTCGATTCGTGGAACATGTCGGTCAACAACGGCGACCAGTATGTACTCCAGCGCTCTGAGCTGGCCTTGGGTGGAGATGCGCCTTATACGCTGGATGCCTGCCTTAGCGCGACCGGCAACGCCGAGGCAGGTGGTGTGCCGCAGTTTATCGCGTCGGCCACCATCGTCACCAATGCCGAGCTACTCGCATGCGCCGAAGTTGCAGCCACCCCCGTAAACGTCGTACCGATCGTACGCGATTGGGAGCAAGCGGTCACACGCATTGAGCTCGAGGCGGATACAGAAAGCGATGACACGGGGCAGGTCGAGCATTTCGTCCACGTCCTGATGGAGGATGACGAAAATGCCGCACTGATGTATGAGTACACCTCGCTGCAGACGACGAACGCCGTTGCGGACCCGAACGCCAATTCTGCCGGCGTGTCGGAGGACGAGCGCGGCGGTATAAAGCCCTCGAGCGACAACGTGCTGTTTTCCGGCGTGCTCAGTGAAGCCCACATGAAGCTAGCGATGATTGCCGGCGTGGAGTGTCTGTTCCGTATCGCCTCGGTGCGCTACGGCGAGAATGGTCGTTCACGCCTGGTGGTACATACAAAGACGAACGGCACGTGGTCATCTCCCACGCCCGTGGACTTCCCCCTTGGGTTTGGCGAGGGCGACGTGGAGCGCAACGGCATATTCGATTACGACTTCGACGTGGTGGAATATACGGACGGGAGAGGAAACCAAGACGCCTACGTATTGCTGGTCTCGGGAGAGCGCCCCGAAGGCGACGCAACCCGGTTCGATACGGCAAGCACAGCAGGCATACTGTCCGTTGTGCGCCTACGCATAAGCAACGACGGAGTTCGCGTGATATCGCACACGTCGTGGCGCAGCATCTCGCGCGGCCGTCTGCAGGAGGACGGCTACCATTGCCTGCAATGTCCGCGTATCACAGTGGGCAAGACGCTTGTCGACGGACGTCTGTCGGGCGCCTATCTCCATCGCCGCGGAGCCACCGCCGAAAAGGCGTTGGGCACCGAGGCAGAAGTCGCGCTCGAGTGCTTTACCCTGTGGTCGGATCTGTCGGGCGACAGCCTCACGTTCCGTCAGGTTCTCCGCTTTCCGCAGGCACCGTCGAGCATCGAGCTGGGCGCGCCCGAGAATATCAACGGCAAAATGGTGGTGCCCGTCGCATACGAGACTGCAAGCGGTTGTGGCTGCGCATCGTACGCCGTGATCGGCCAGTCCATCGCGGGTTGGGGCGTTATGCCGCCAGATGCCACAGTACCCCACGCGGTGCCGTGGCCGCAGCACACGGGCTTTTTGGCTACCGTCAACGAGCAGCTGCAGCATGTTACGTGGACGCGAGGCACATCGGCATTTGCGGCGACACCCGTCGGCGCAGCTGGCTGTGGCCCGGCATCGTTCAGCATGAGCAGCAACGGCAGGTGCGTGCTATACGTCGAGAACACCGACGGCAAAGTGGGGCAAACCTACGACGAAGAAGGCAACCCGGTAGCGGTAATGGGCAAGCATTTCCGCATCTTCGCCAGTACGCTGATAGACGATCTGTTCACGGAGCCATTCGTGCTCTGCGAGTTGGAGCACCCCATCGATCAGATAACGACGTTTTTGACCTCGGGCGGCATGCTCTCAGCGCTTGCCACGCACATCGTGAGCGCCGAGCAGAGCAAGGCAGAACTGCACGGCATCGAAGTGCCCTTGGTGGCATGCGCCACACCACTGGGCGCGATAGCCAACCTGGGCGCCGTGGTGCCCGGGGCGGCAAGCGAGTCGTTTACGGTAACGGTGCGAAACGACGGCAACACGCTGCTGACCGCAGGAACAGTCGACCTGTACCGAGAGGGCTCCAACCAACCATTCTCCAGCGCATCCATCGGATTCGGCGCGAACGCACGCATGGCATCGATCTACGACCCGGAGCTTGCCGAGGACGCATCGGCCAACGATATGGCACGTGTAAAGTACGCACTCGAGACGCTGGGCGCACGTTTTGCGACGCACCCGCTGGTTGCCGACAATGGCAACGCCACGTTGGCGCCAGGCTGCACGGCACAGTTCCGCATGAGCTTTGCCATCCCGGAAAGTTGGGGCGACGAGGTGGGCAAACGCGTCACGCTCTACGCAAAGGCGCGTGACCTGGTGGCGCTCGATCCCGTAACGCTCGAGGAGATCCGACCGGGCGCAAACTCGGCGCTGGGCGCTGTGCTGCACGAGCTCCACATTTCCGACGCGTCATGCGAACGTGCAGAGGTGCTGGTGGGCGTAAGCAGCAACGCGGATACGATGGGACTCCACGACGCACCGATGACCGTGGACGGCGATGGCGGCTCGAGCGGCGGCGGTTCCGGCACGGGGGGCAGCTCCGGTGGCGGCAGCGGCTCTGGCAGCGGCAAGGACCGCGGTAACAGCAAGCGTTCTGGAAAAGCAGGCGCGCTTGCTGGAACGGGTGACAGCAACATCCCCCTGACGGCAGCCGCGGCAGCACTCACCGCAGCCGGAGCCGGCCTCGTCGCCTACAGCGCCCGCCGCACCGCCCTCGAACGTAGCGGCAGCGATGAAGCCGGTACGGATGGGTCCCGCTAACTCTCAGCCGCTTTTTTGAGCGGCGCTGACCCTGTTCGTCGAACAAAAAGGGGCTGGCTCTGATAACCCAGAGTCAGCCCCTTGCGCATTAGATATCGCCGGCGTCGTCGAACTCTGCCTCGAGCTTGGCACGGCGCTTTTTCGCCGTGAAGAACGATGCGCACAGAACGGCGAATGTGGCTATGAAAATCGTCGCACCGCAGAACACGCCCGTAGCCAGGTTCGCCAACCAAAAGACGCTTTCGAGCGGTACGATCTGTGCCTCAGCGATACAGCGCATCGCGGCAATGACAAGCGCAAACGCGGCGCCGCTAAGACCGCTGACAAGCAAGAAGTATCCAACGGGAAGATGCTCGGTTTGCCCAAAACGATTGGTGTCGACATAGCCCTTCCGCGTTTGGAGTCCTGCACAAATCAACATCACGAGAACGAGCCACACATACATGGCGGCCTCAAACGGCGTTGCAAAGACATGCGGCATTTCACAGGCGTCGCTGTGAACCCACGCTACCTGTCGCGCTATAAACTGGTAGAAAAAGATCATCAACATACCAAACGAAAGCAGCCCAAAACCAATCTTGTAGATCTTCGCGTTCTCAGCCTCCAGGCGTTCATCCTTTGGGCCGGCATATTCGCGCCACTTTTGCACGAGTTTTAAATCTTCAAATTTCATAGCGAACTCCTAAAGAGCGTTAGGGTCGACGTCGGTCTCGTCTTCCCAAAACAGGTCGTTCAACGTGACGCGCAGCGCTTTGCAAATTGCCACGCACAAGTTGAGCGTGGGATTGTAGCCGCCCGCCTCGATCAGGCCGATGGTTTGACGCGTAACGCCCACGGCTTCGGCTAAGTCGGCTTGCGAAAGGCCAGCCGCCGCGCGCGCCGCCTTCATGCGTAGGTTCTTTTTGCCCGGCATGGAGTTCCTTTCGTAGTAATGGACAGATATCCGTTGCAACATGACAGAAATATATTGCATCCATCAATGCATGTCAACTATATCTGTCATTATGAAAACCATGTCTGTCATTGCGCGCACGGTGCCCCGCTGTACCCGAAACCGCGCGAGGCACTGGCCCTGCTCATCGCACACCAAAAAGGGCTGGCCCCGATTACTCGGAGCCAGCCCTGAGTCGCCTGACGTGGGAATCGCAATCCGTTACTTGAGCTTCAGCGCCTCCATCATGGGCACGGCAGCATCCCAGTCGATCTTCCAGCCAATCGACACGCGGACGGTCTCGCCCGTTGCGGGAGCCGTCGCAAACAGCGTATGGCCGTTGTCGGGACCGGTAAAGCGCAGCCACGTTATGCCGTTGTACTCGACCTGGTCGGTTGTCGTCTCCTTGCCTTCATAGACCTGCTCTAGGCTTGCAATCTCTTCCTCCGGCGAGCGCGGGAAGATGCTGATGTGCAGGCGTCCTCCAGTCTCGTCGTGGAAGAAGTCCGCCTTTTCGTGCTCTTCGTTGGACGAATCCAGCGTGTACCCATCGGCGGCCTCGATACTGTACGATGCGCAATCGATGCCCGTTAAATCTGCCTTCTCGCCAGAATCGGCCACGCCGCCGGCCGCCTTGAACTCCTTGGTCTCGCATCCCGTGGTGTCGAAGTGCATAGCCTCATGATTCTTGGCGGGGGCGTAAGCGTCTACGAACTCGACAGTGATGGGCCCGTAGTACGCCGTCTTGGGCGCCCAGAAATACACGTACTCAACGGTCTCGCCCGGACCGATATCTTGCCTCTTGGAAAGATCGATGCCCTCGTGAAGCTCATCGGGAGCCTCGCTTGCAACGTAGTCGAGCACGGCCGCCTTGCCGGAAGTAAATAACGGGTCGCCTGCCTCAAGATCGCCCTGGGCAGCATGCACGTTAAAGGAGTTAAACGTCCTGTTCTTTGCATTATTGTTGGTGATCTTGACGTGCAGGTAAAAGCCGTCCTGCAGCTTAGCGTCGCCGCGATAGAACGTACCGTGGGCTACCGACTCATAGGTTATGCCAGCCACCTCGACCGTCTGCGACTCATAGGCCTTGGCCTTCTTCTCTACGGGAGCACTGCCGCCCGAGCTGCCAGCCGAGCCGCTCGGAGCACTACCGCCACAGCCGGCCACCGAACACGCCAGCACGGCCGAAAGCGTCACGGTGGGAATTCCTAACAGCAGCTTTTTCGTCATGGGCTTCATCATCCTCACCGCTCCTTTCGGCTTGCAGCTCATCCGCTGCCCGAGGCTTTCGTCGGCCCCGTGGCATCGGCTTCCACTATGAGCGTATGACGAAACGCGGCACAGGCGAAGTGACCCGTGGCCCAAATAACGACCTGTCAGCATCCCCTATGGGCCAAAAGGACACGCACACGCCCGCCCGTGGCCCATAAAACGAGACACCTGTCCCAATGTTCGATTTGAACCAACAGCCGCAAACAAGATAGGGCGCCTTCAGCCGCCTTCAAACTTACTCGGACAGAACCGACTCGGTTTTGCCCGAGTAAACGCCATTCCATCAAATTACGAACGATTGTTCGATGGATTTCGTGTTGGGTGGAATCGTGCGAGGGCTGGGCTATGCTACCTTGACTATCTATATGACTTAAACGCAGCAAAGGAGCATCGAGAGAGCGAGTATGGCAAAAAACACCGCAAACTATGGTAACGACAGTATCCGCCAGCTCAAGGATGAGGAGCGCGTACGTCTGCGCCCCGCCGTCATCTTTGGCTCGGACGGACTCGACGGCTGCGCGCACGCCGCCTTCGAGATCCTGTCCAACGCCGTTGACGAGGCACGCCAGGGCTACGGCAAGCTCATCACCCTCACCGCCTTTCGCGATGGCTCTATTCAGGTAGAGGACAACGGTCGTGGCTGCCCGCTCGACTGGAACCCTTCCGAGAAGCGCTTTAACTGGGAACTCGTCTTTTGCGAGCTCTACGCCGGCGGCAAGTACAACAACAACCAGGGCGGCGACTACGACTTCTCGCTCGGCACCAACGGCCTGGGCTCCTGCGCGACCCAGTACGCTTCCGAGTACATGGACGTTACCGTCTGGCGCGACGGCAACAAGTACTCCCTGCACTTTAAGAAGGGCAAAGTCGTCGGCGCCAAGAAGAAGGCACTCGAGATTGAGCCCAGCGACGAGAACCGCACCGGCACCACCATCAAGTGGCGCCCCGATCTTGAGGTCTTTACCTCGATCAACATTCCCCACGATTGGTATCGCGAGACCATGCGCCGTCAGGCCGTGGTCAATGCCAACGTGACCTTCCGTCTGCGCATTGAGGGCGACGACGGCGAGTTTGCCGAAGAGGATTTTTGCTACCCCAAGGGCATCGAGGATTACGTTCTCGAGAAAGTCGGCACCGATTACCTTACCGAGCCGTTCTTTATCGAGGCCGACCGTCGCGGCCGCGATCGCGAGGACCTGCCCGACTACAACGTAAAGATCACCGCGTGCATGTGCTTCTCGCGCACCTTTATGATGCAGGAGTACTACCACAACTCATCGTGGCTCGAAAACGGCGGCTCGCCCGAGAAAGCGGCCCGCAGTGCTCTGACCAGCGCCATCGATGCCTACATTAAGCAACAGGGCAAGTACAACAAAAACGAGAGCGGCATTAAGTGGCAGGACGTTCAGGACTGCCTGGTACTCGTGACCAACTGTTTCTCCACCCAGACGTCCTACGAGAACCAGACCAAGAAGGCCATCAACAACCGCTTTATCCAGCAGGCCATGACCGCCTTCTTTAAGGAGCGCCTCTCGACCTACTTAATCGAGAACAAAGACGCCGCCAACAAGATTCTGGAGCAGGTGCTCATCAACAAGCGCTCGCGCGAGAACGCCGAGAAGACTCGTCAGAGCATCAAGACCAACCTGCAGCAAAAGACCGACATGGCCAACCGCGTGCAGAAGTTCATCGATTGCCGTTCAAAGGACAAGAGCCGCCGCGAGATCTACATCGTAGAGGGCGACTCGGCAGCAGGCGCCATTCGCACCTCGCGTGATGCCGAGTTCCAGGGCGTTATGCCCGTTCGTGGCAAGATCCTCAACTGCCTGAAGGAAGACTATCCGCGCATCTTTAAGTCCGACATTATCATGGACCTCATGCGCGTGCTGGGCTGCGGTGTGGAGATCAAGGACAAGCGCATCAAGAACCTCGGCGCCTTTGACCTGGACAACCTCAACTGGAACAAGGTCATCATCTGTACGGACGCCGACGTCGACGGCTATCACATCCGCACGCTCGTGCTCACCATGCTCTACCGCCTGGTGCCCACGCTTATCGACGAGGGTTACGTGTATATTGCCGAGTCGCCGCTCTACGAGATCAACTGCAAAGAGAAAACCTACTTTGCCTACACCGAGCTCGAGAAGAACGGCATCCTCAAGGAGATCGGCGACCAGAAGTGCTCGATCAACCGCTCCAAGGGTCTTGGTGAGAACGATCCGGACATGATGTGGCTCACCACCATGAACCCCGAGACGCGCCGCCTGATCAAGGTGGAGCCCGAGGACGTCACCAAGATGGAAACTATGTTCAACCTGTTGCTGGGCAACGACGAGGCAGGCCGCAAGCGCCATATCTCCGAGCACGGCAAGGAATACCTGGACCAGCTGGACCTGCAGTAACTTAGAAATCGACAACGCCGGCCCATAAGAAGTTCAAGAGGAAATCGTGGCAAAGAAGAAGACGAAGAACCAGCCCAAGAAAAAGCAGGTCAACGCCGAGAACGTCATCGGCCTGCACTCCGAGGTCACCGACCAGCCGATCACGCAGACGCTCGAGGTCAACTACATGCCCTACGCCATGAGCGTTAACGTCTCGCGTGCGTTCCCCGAGATCGACGGCTTTAAGCCCTCGCACCGCAAGCTGCTCTACACCATGTACAAGATGGGTCTGCTCAAGGGCGAGCGCCAGAAGAGCGCCAACATCGTGGGCCAGACCATGAAGCTCAACCCGCACGGCGACGCCGCGATCTACGAGACGATGGTGCGCTTGGCCACCGGCAACGAGGCGCTGCTCGCCCCGTTCGTGGAGTCGAAGGGCAACTTTGGCAAGTACTATTCGGGCGACCTGAGCTACGCCGCCTCGCGTTATACCGAGGCCAAGCTCTCCCCCATCAGTGCCGAGATCTTCAAGGATATCGACAAGGACCCAGTCGACTTCATCGACAGCTACGACGGCGCCATGAAGGAGCCGCGCCTGCTGCCCACTACGTTCCCCAACATCCTCGTCTCGGCCAACAAGGGTATCGGCGTCGCTATGGCGTCCGACATCTGCGGCTTTAACCTTAACGAGGTTTGCACCGCCACCATGCACTACCTGCAGGATCCCGACTGCGACCTGCTCGAGTACATGCCCATGCCCGACTTCTCGACCGGCGGCGAGATTATCTATCGCCGCGAGGAAATGGAGAAGATCGTCGAGACCGGCCTTGGCAGCTTCCAGATTCGCTCCCGCTGGCGCTGGATTCCCGAAGAGCGCATCATCGAGGTGTACGAGATTCCCTACACCACCAAGACCGATGTCATCATCGAGCGCATCGTCAAGCTCTCCAAGGAGGGCAAGGTCAAGGAGATCGCCGACATCCGCGACGAGACCGACCTTTCGGGCCTGCGCATCGCTATCGACCTTAAGCGCGGTGTCGATCCCGACAAGCTCATGGCAAAGCTCTATCGCTCGACCACGCTGCAAGACTCGTTCTCGTGCAACTTTAACGTGCTCGTTGACGGCTACCCCCGCGTTATGGGCGTACGCCAGATTCTGCACGAGTGGGTTGCGTGGCGTATTCAGTCCACGCGTCGCCGCATTAACTTTGACCTGGGCAAAAAGTCCGAGCGCCTGCACCTGTTGCACGGCCTCGAGGCGATTCTGCTCGACATCGACAAGGCCATCGCCATCATCCGCGGCACCAAGCTTGAGGCCGAGGTCGTACCCAACCTTATGCGCGGCTTCGACATCGACGAGACCCAGGCCGAGTTTGTTGCCGAGCTCAAGCTCCGCAACATCAACGAGGAGTACATCCTCAACCGCACCAAGGACATCGCCAAGCTCGAGGGCGAGATTGCCGAGCTTGAGGAGATTCTCTCCAGCGAGGAGAACATCAAGAAGGTCATCAGCGACGAGCTGGCCGCGGTCAACAAGAAGTACGTGATGCCGCGCCGCACGGGCAGGATTGAGCCCCATGAGGTTATCGAAGTGAGTCTGGAGCCCGAGGTCGAGGAGTACCCGGTGACCATCATGCTCTCGCGCGACGGCTACCTCAAAAAGATGACCGACCGCGTGCTCAAGAAGGCTGCAACGCTCAAGTACAAGGACGGCGATAAACCCTTTATCGAGTTCCCGTCCTCCAACACGCACGAGCTGCTGGTCTTTACCAACAAGAGCCAGGTGTACAAGTGCAAGGTCGCGGCGTTTGAGGACACCAAGTCCGCCCAGCTGGGCTCGTACCTGCCGACCGATCTTGAGATGGAACCCGACGAGAGCGTCATCTGGGTCATCGACCCCGAGGACTACAAGACCGACGCGCTATTTGTCTTTGAGAACGGCCGCGTGGTGCGCGTCGCACTCTCCGGATACGTCACCAAGACCAACCGTAAGCGCCTCAAGAACGCCATCTACGGCGGCAGCAAGCTGCTGTATGCCCAGGTGCTCAAGGAAGATCGCGACATTGCGCTGGTCTCGAGCGACTACCGCCTCATGAACTTCAACACGTCGCTCCTCAAGACCAAGACGACCACCAACACGCAGGGCGTCCAGGCTTTCACGACCAAGAAGGGCCGCTCGGTCACCACCGTCGGCACGACCGAGGAGATCCTTGGCGCCGGCGTCTCGGCCGAAAAGTTCACCGCGCAGAGTCTGCCCTCCGCCGGCGCCCTCATGAAAGAAAACGACATGCCGAGCTTGTTTGATTAGGACGACGGCAGCCAAACCGTCATGGTTTAACTAAGCAGCGGGGCCCGGAGCGCAGCAACATCGCGCTCCGGGCCCCGCTCGTTGCAACGTATATCATATGCCCCACACGGGAATCGCTTGGACATCCTTGGTAATAAGGTATGGATCCGGGGTTTGACAGACAACGTGTCCAAACCCAATTTCATAGCCGGTCAGGCCCTCGAGACAGGAAAAATTCTTTACTGCATCTTTGCCCACCGTGGCTGACATCTTCACCTCGACGGGATGGAGAATATGGCCCTCTTGAATGAGCAAATCAATTTCGCGCTTCTTTTGGTCTCGATAGAACCATACGTCGCGAAGGCTCTTCCCCGCGTTCATAAAGCTCTTCAAAATTTCCGAGACAACGAACGTCTCAAATATATGCCCCGCCGCGGCCCCGTTGCGCAATTGCTCCGGCGTTATCCACCTCGTTAGATGACAAACAAGACCTGTATCCATAAAGAATATCTTAGGGGTCTTGGTCAGACGCTTATCGACATTAGGCCAAAAGGGCTCGACAATCCGAACGATGTTCGACGCCTGCAAAACCGAGAGCCAAGCCTTCACCGTCTTACGGTCGACGTCAACGGTGTTTCCAATATCGGTGGCATTTAACAGTTGCCCCGTTCTCGCTGCGCACGCGACCATAAAGCTGTAGAACTTCGCCTCATCCTTCACGTTTACAAGATCGCGAACATCGCGTTCGAGATATGCGGCAACGTAGTCGGAATAATAGGAGTCCCAATCGATATTTGGGTCTTGCAGTTCGGGCATCGAACCCCTATGGATGATGTTCCAAATATTTCCCGAAGACATCTTAGAGGCCAAGGAAACCTTTTTGGGGATATACGGACGAGGGCCCTGGGAACCACCAACAAGCTCTCGCAAGCTTAAAGAGGGCATCTCCAGAATTCTAATCCTCCCCGCCAAAGATTCGCTCACCCCTTTCATGAGGTGATATGTCTGGGATCCCGTGAGGACGATTCGGCCCTTCTCCTCTGATTGATCGACAACCCACTTCACCGGAGAAAAAAGCTCAGGCACGCGCTGAATCTCATCAATGATGATCGGCAAATCATGAGACTCGAAAAACAGGGCGGCATCCTCTTTTGCAAGAAGATAATCCCGCGGGTTCTCCATCGAAACATAGTCGAATCGGTCGCCTAGATGTTGCTTGAGAACCGTCGTCTTCCCAACTTGGCGCGCTCCGGTCACCAGGACAACTTTTCCCTGTCCCAGCATCGAATCTATCGTCTGTTCAATTTCGCGCTCGATGTACATAGAATCGCCTCCCGTTATGGAGCCTATTATCTCGTACAAACGTTAATTGGTCAAAATCGGGAGTGCTACTCCCGATTTTCACTCACAATCTTCTGCCTGATTCTGGATCCAGCAGGGTCTCGGAGATCGCCAAGCGTATGGGCGTCGCCAGCAACTACGCAAGCCAGTACAAGCGCCGCCTCCTCGAGGACGGCGTTATCGGGAAACGTGGACGTGGCCTCGTCGGCTTCGACATCCCCGCATTCAGGGAGTTCCTGAGCGAGAAGGCCTCCTAGCACGCCGAGATTGTCCGAAAGGGCATCAGCGCATGGCAATCAGCACTCTTCTTGGTAAGGGCAGCAAGCATTTCCGCTAGTGCTGATTGCCATGCGCTCTTCTTGCCCTTAGGCGAGCTTGCGGGCGAGCTCTCGCACCTCTTCCAGCTTGGGCGAGGAGGCCATGCTGTCGCGCTCGGTCATACCGCTGATGGTGACAATGCCCCGGTCCTCCCACTTGCAGTATGCGCAGGTTGACTTGTACATGGCGATCGCCGCGTCATAGACACCCTCGCTGTGACTATCGAGCAAAAGGGCCGTCTTGGTGAACGGGAATCCCGTGGCACCGAAGGCGTACAGGCGGTCGATGGCGGCCTTCTCCTGCGCGGTGATATCAAACCAGTAGATAGGCGAGGCGAAGACGACCATATCTGCGTCTTTCAGCGACTCGATCACGTCGGCCATGTCATCCTTCTGCACGCAGACGCCCTCATGGGCGAAGCAGTACTGGCATCCCAAGCAGCCGGCGATCTTCTTGCCGGCAACGCGGATGACCTCGACCGTATGGCCGGCCTCGCGCGCGGTCTCGGCAAACGCCTCGACCATGGTATCGGTATTGGCGCCCTTACGCGGGCTGCCGCTCAACACAATGATATTCATAGGATTCCCTCTCTTTCATGCCGCAGGCGCGCGGCACACATTTCGTTGTAACCAAAACGGATGAAGCTATTCAGTCGTCTGTAGACCATATCTCTTGTTCGTGCTCTCTAGGCACAATCTCATTGCCTGACAACTCCTCAACTGTCTTGATTTTCTCTCCGAGAATTGAACAGCAAATCGTTGGCCGCAAAGTGTCGACTGTGGGAAAATTAACTAGAGCTTTCTCCTACTCGCGTGAGCGTTCGCGTGTATGAGCCTGGCCGAATCGGGCAGGCGCAATATAGATCCACGGAAACCGGCCTACGAACAAGGAGCGCCTTATGTATGGACAGCATGTTGCACCGCAAACCCATTACAAACGCACTGGCCTGTCTATCCGCAACGTCAAGCTTCATGCAGGCGCCAGAGTCGTTGCCTTCGGAGTAAGCATTCTTATGGCAGGGCAGCTTTTGCTACCCTGCGCAGCACTGGCGACCGAAATGCCCGAACCCGATGTCGCAACACCCATCACCTGCGACGAAGTCAACGCGGAAGGCAGCCTCACAGCAACCACCGTCGTCGATCATTACTACGATTTGGAGCTACCCCCTGCTTTTGAGTTGGTCCAGAACGAGGCTCTTATATACGATTTTCCCGACAAACCCGAGGACTTCATCTACGAGCTTAACGACACCGTCCATCTCTTCAAGATCGACACCGATACCGAAAGCCTTATAAAAACCGAGAACCCCAAAGAGGCCAGCGTCTCTATTGCCCTGACCATGATCGACAATCACGTTAGAGCAACCGTAGTCTTTACAGGCAGTTACGCCGACGACCAAATCCCTTACAGGCTGAACCTCAACAGCTCAACCTACCTTGGCACACACGTTGACCGTGACTTCGACAGCGGGCAGGGGATTATGCACGAGACGCGGCACGATTACTACATCCGTTACGTCTTCGACAGTGACGTGCACTTGATTGCAACCGATACGAGCAGTTCCAAACCCGAACCGGAAACCAAGCCCGAGCCCACACCGCAGCCCAATGCAAAAAAGCCCACGGCAAATCCCGTTTCCACCAAGGCAGTAGCGGCGGTTAAACCAGCCGGGGCCACCCTACCCGCGACGGGCGACAACGGTGCGATGGCAGCCGCCCTGAGTGTTGCCGGTGCTGTAGTTGCGGCAGTTGGCATTTCTGCAACAAGGCGTCGCAACCGCTAGCCAGCATTTCGTACCCCGCAGACAAAGCTCTATCCCCGCTCCGATGAGCTTTACTCACCGAGAAGTTTCTTCCCCATCGCAAACAGCGTCGACGGCGTCTTCTGGCAACATTTTTGGTCGCCATAGCTCCGATTCGGCAGGGCCCAGTCTCCGCTCGATCTCGAGCAAGACTTGTAAGGAGTCCACAGTCAAGATCAACTACTGAAATCGTGATGAGCCGATACCGTTCGCAAGCCTCCTTCGGAATAGGTGCTGAGCAGTTCCTGGGCATGGGCGAACTCGGGTCCCCGCCTCCAACCGAGCAGGCGGTTGACCGCGAGGTTTCCCTGAACGCTGTGGACAAAGAGCAGATAAGCATCCCCGCGCGAAAGCCCAGTCTTCTCCATGATCGAGGGAACCATCTGCTCTGCGCCGCGCTCGATGACGCGCTGCGCCACGCGGGCGTACGCGTCGTCATCCGAGTAGAGCAGATAATAGTCATCGTTTGCCGGCGGGCGCTGGCAGGGGGCATCCGCCTCCGATCCCTCGAGCGGGGGCACGGCCGCCAAAGCCTCGTCAATAAGTGCGTCGAGCAGCGCAAACTTATCCTCGTAGTGCAGATAGAACGTGCCGCGGTTGATATCGGCGCGGCGGCAGATATCCGCCACCGTCATCTTCGCGAAGCCGACCTCGGCCAGCAGCGCGAAGAACGCCCCCCGTATGACCGAGAGCGTATAGCGCCGACGACGATCGATCTTCCCTACTTCCATGGCTCCTCCAATTGCAACGCTCGACAATGTCCAGCAAACGCTCGTTTATCGACAGTGCCTCAAAGCTGTTCATTGCTCTGACGTAAATCAACATGGATACTTTTTATAGACACCTGTCTATAATAGCCGAAAGAAGGTATCCAGTGACTCTGTACGAGCAGCTCGTTATCGAGCTCACCAACCGATCGTTTTCCCATCAGGCAGCCTACCGCGGCGGTGGCACGCCCTACGACCTGAGTGACCGCGAGCCCAAGCCCTACGACCAGCAGATCAAGGACTTTGTCCGCATGGTCGAGGAGGCCGATTGCGTGCTTGTGGGCGGTGCCTCCGGTCTCTCCGCGGCGGGCGGCGGCGACTTCTACTACGAGGACAACGCGACCTATCGTAGGCATTTCGGCAAGTTCGCCGAGCGCTATGGCTTCAAGGGTGCTTTCGAGGGTTCATTCTATCGCTGGCCTACCGCCGAGGCGCGCTGGGGCTATCTTGCCACCTTCCTCGACACCACGCTCAACGCCCCGCTGCGCAAGCCCTACAAGGACCTCGACGCCATCCTTGCTAAGAAGGACTTCTTTGTGCTCACCACTAACCAGGACACGCAGTTCGTAAAGATCTACCCGTGGGAGAAGGTGGCGGAGATCCAGGGCGACCACCGCTTCTTCCAGTGCTCCCGCTGCTGCACCGATGACGTATGGGATGCGACCGAGCCCGTCTCCCGCATGATCGAGGCCATAGGAGACGACCTAGAGGTTCCAACAGAGCTCGTGCCGCGCTGCCCGCACTGCGGGGCCGAAGCGTTCCCCTGGGTTCGCGGCTACGGCAACTTTTTGCAAGGCGAACTCTACGAGGAGCAGTACCGCAAGGCGTCTGACTGGCTTGACGCGCACGCGCATCAGAAGATTCTTTTCCTCGAGCTGGGCGTGGGTCGCATCACGCCTGCGTTTATCCAGGAGCCGTTCTGGGCTCTCACGGCGCAGTTGCCGCAAGCGAGCTACATCGCCGTGAACAACAAGACACGCTTTCTGCCCCGTGCGATCGAGGGCCGAGGCATGGCGATCCGCGCCGACATCGCCGACGTGCTCGCCGACGTGCGCAAGACGCTGGGAAGGTAGCGCATGGAAACGGTAAAGGCCGCTCGCATCGGTCGGGCGCTTGCCGAGGCGGATCTGATCGTCATCGGCGCCAGCAACGGGCTCGACATGGCGGAGGGGCTCAACCTCTTCCGCGCCGATGATCATTTTTGGGAGGCGTACGGGGACCTCGCTCAGGCTGACGGCATCGGCTGCATACTGCAGGGGCTCGCCTCCCCGGATGCAAACGTGCGACGTCGATGGGCCGAGCGATTCCATCAAAAGGAGTATCTCGAATATGAGCCCAGCCCGCTCATGAACACACTGCGGCATCTTACGGAGCATGCGGACTCTTTCGTAATCACCTGCAATATCGACGGGCATTTTGCTCGCGCAGGGTTCGACGAGAACCGCGTGCTCGAGACGGAGGGGAGCACGCGCACGTCGATCGACGAGCTGCGTCTCACTCATCCAGACGCCATCGCCGCGGCCCAGCTCGAAGAGCTTGCGCGCCTTGTGCGAACCCATCGCAACGACAGGGTTGCCATCCTCGAGCTTGGCGTGGGGCTGCACAACGGCGTCATAAAGCGCATGCTCGCTCAGATCGCAAACGCCTGCGAGCACACCACCTATATCGTGTTCAACTACAGCCAGGCCATGGCGCCCGATGCTTCATGTGAGACCATTCTCGTTGATGGCGATATGGCACCGGCTTTTGAGGAGGTCGTCCAATGCCGTCTCTAGAAAGAGCAGCAGATAGGCTTCGAAGCCTTATCGACGATGCCGACGCCATCGTCGTCGGCATCGGCTCGGGCATGTCGAGCGCCGCCGGGTTCAACCATTACAACCGCGCGGGCATGACGCGTGCCGGAATGGAGGACTGGCAGCGAGCATTTGGCTTTAAGAGCCTTTTCGACGGCTTCTACCACCTCTACCCCAGCCTCGAGCAGCAATGGGCCTACTACGCGCGATACATCCATTTCATGCTGAGCGAGCCGGCCTCACAGCCCTATCTCGACCTGCGCTCCCTCATCGCCCACAAGGACTACTTTATCCTGAGCACCAACGTGGACACCCAGGTCGAGAAGACGTTTCCCGCCGAGAGAGTCTGCAACTACCAGGGGAGTTTTGCACACCTTCAATGCAAGCAACCATGCTGTGACGAGCTCTTCGACGCAAGTCCCTACGTCGAGCGCATGCTTGCGGGCATGGCGGGGTTCGAAATCCGAAGCGCGGATGTCCCCCGATGCCCGCACTGCGGCTGGCAGTTTACGCCGTGGGTGCGCGACGACACGTTTTTGCAAGGCGAGGTATGGCGCGAGAACCTCGAACGATACGAGCGCTTTGTGCGCGAGCACAGCAGTGGCCGTGTGCTGTTGCTGGAGCTTGGCGTGGGCGAGATGACCCCGGACATCATCACGCTCCCGTTCTGGAGCATGACCGCAAAGCTGCCGGATGCGCACCTGTTGAGCGTAAACATCACGGGCGACTCGGCTCCGCTGCAGCTCGGAAGCAAGGCGGAGGCGATCCGGGCCGATTTGGGCGCGCTGCTCTCGGCGGCACAGCAACGCGACGGGTAGCGCAACTAGGCTTAAGCCTCTTTGTTAGTCGCTTTGAGATATTCCTCATCACCCACAGGCTCCAACCACTCGTCGGAGGTCTCCTCGCCCGGAACCTCCAACGCGAGATGTGAGAACCAGCTGTCGGGCGCGGCGCCGTGCCAGTGCTTCACTCCCGGGGCGATGTTGACCACGTCGCCGGGGCGCAGCTCCTGTGCCGGCTTGCCCCCTTCCTGGTAAAACCCTCGGCCGGCCACGCAGACGAGGATCTGCCCGCCGCCGCTTTTGGCGTGATGGGTGTGCCAATTGTTGCGGCAACCAGGCTCGAACGTCACGTTGTAGACGCCGACCTGCTCGGTGGAAAGGGGCGCGAGGTAGCTTTGACCGATAAAGTACTTCGCGAACGCGTCGTTGGGGGCACCGATGGGAAACGCCATCTCATTTTGGTGCTGCGCCTTTGCGTCGGCGGCGTCGTCGTCCGCCCAGACCTCCTTCGCCATGCGGAAGGCCGCCCATGCCTTGGGCCAGCCTGCGTAAAACGCCGCGTGCGTAAGGATCTCCGCTATCTCCGCCTTAGTCACGCCGTTGTTCTTTGCGGACGTCAGGTGATATTTGAACGAAGAGTCCGTCAGTCCCTGCGACATCAGGGCAACCACTGTCACCACGCTGCGGTCGCGCAGGGAGAGCTCACTCTCTCGGCTCCACACCTCGCCGAAAAGCACGTCGTCGTTGAGCTGTGCGAATTTGGGAGCGAACTCCCCCAGGGCATCTCTGCCCGCCGTCTGCTTAATTGCCATGATCGATTTCCTCCTGTCGATGGTTTTGACACAAATCTGTTTCCGCGCGGCCATGCGACCCGGCTAGATTCCCATGCCCATTCGCCGCGCCTGCTCCAGAGCGGGATGCCCGGCGATTGCGCCCACGCCGTTCACGCCGCCGGCGAAAACCGTTCCAGCGAGCGTGCAGCGGGAGAAGCAGTCAACCCATCCCTGCACTGCCTTTTTCGCGCCGTCGAAGGTCGAGCGCCCGTTCTCCGCCGCCGTCGCCAACAGATATGCCTCGGTGAATGCATAATCGGAGCCAAAAAGCGGGTTAGCGCGGTCCAGCATGGTCTTGAGCTGGCCGCAAACGCTGTAGTAGTAGACGGGCGTTGCGAACACCAACACATCCGCATCGTGCATCTTGGCGGCAATTTCCACGGCATCGTCTTGGATGACGCAGTGCCCCAGCTTTAGGCAGGCAAGGCAGCCCTTGCAGAAGCCCATTTGCTTCTCGCGCAGACGCACGGTCTCAACGCTGTGACCTGCCTCCCGCGCGCCGTTGGCGAAAGCCTCCGCCAGCGTCTCAGAATTGCCATTCTTTCGTGGACTTGAAGAAACTATCAAAACCGTCTTGCCCATTACGGAACACCCCTTGCGCTCCCGATTTACATTGACGAGAATGAAGGTAATACCTAAACCTGACTTTAAGTCAAGGAATGAATTCGACATTGTTTCGGAGGAGCCATGTACACAATCGGACAGGTGGCGGAAATGTTCGGTTTGCCCGCTTCAACGCTGCGATATTACGACAAGCAGGGATTGTTCCCGGGATTGGAGCGGGCATCCGGCATTCGCCGATTTGGCGACAAGGAACTCGAGGCGCTTCGAGTCATCGAATGCCTAAAGAAGGCGGGGATGGAGATCAGGGATATCCGGCTGTTCATGGAATGGTGCGCAGAGGGCCCATCAACATACCCCCAGCGCAAGGCCATGTTCGAGGAGCGGAAGGCCCACATGGAGTCGGAGATCGCGGGCATGAACCGCGCGCTCGACATGCTGAAGTTCAAATGCTGGTACTACGAGCAGCTAAATCAAGGCGATAACGAGGCTGAGCTGAAGGCGCTGATTCCAGACGGTTTGCCGCCAGAGATTAAAGAGGCCTACGAGAACGCCCACGCTCGATAGTGCCGCCCGATGCTCGGAGGGCTTCGACGAGGAGTCGTTTTCGGGTAGGAATGCAAGGAAAAGGCCTCCGAACCAGAGGGTTCGGAGGCCTTTATTCCCGTTATTTCGCTGGTGGCTTTGCTTTGCGGCGATGTAAAAACAGCATCAGACGATACTCGGCAGCACTAAAACGCGAGTTCAGAACACAGTTCCCGCTACTCCCACTCGATGGTCGCGGGCGGCTTGGACGTGATGTCGTAGCACACGCGGTTGGCGCCGGGAACCTCGGCCACGATACGGCCGGAGATGCGGGCCAAGACGTCGTAGGGCAGCTTGGCCCAGTCGGCGGTCATGGCATCGCTGGACTCGACGGCACGCAGGATGATCGGACGCTGGTAGGTGCGCTCGTCGCCCATAACGCCGACGGACTTGATGTCGGGCAGAACCGCGAAGTACTGCCAGCAGTTGTGCTCGGAGTTGCGCTCGCCGGTCTGCTCAAACAGACGCTGGTTGTAGGCGTCGAGCTCCTCGCGCACGATGGCGTCGGCGTTCTTGAGGATCTCGAGCTTCTCCTTGTCGACCGCGCCGATGATGCGGATGGCCAGACCCGGACCCGGGAAGGGCTGGCGGAACACGATGTGACCCGGCAGGCCGAGCGCAAGGCCAAGCGCGCGGACCTCGTCCTTAAAGAAGTGGTCGAGCGGCTCGATGAGGTCGAAGTGCACGCCCTCGGGGAACGGAATCAGGTTGTGGTGGCTCTTGATGGTGGCCGTCTTGCCGCCCGTCTTGCGCGCGCCGGACTCGATGATGTCGGGGTAGATGGTGCCCTGAGCCAGGTACTTGACCGGCTTGCCGTCGCACTCGAGCTGCTGGGCGACCGCGAAGAACTCTTTCCAGAACTGCGTGCCGATGATGCGACGCTTCTCCTCGGGCTCGGTCACGCCGGCCAGAAGCTCGGCATAGCGGTCCTCGGCGTGAACATGGATAAAGTCGACGTCAAACTGCTTGGTGAAGACCTCCTCCACCTGCTCGGGCTCGCCCTTGCGCAGCAGACCGTGGTTGATGAACACGCAGGTCATCTGCTTGCCCACGGCGCGGGCGCCCAGCGCAGCCACGACGGAGGAGTCGACGCCGCCGGACAGGGCCAGAATCACGCGGTCGTCGCCGACCTTCTCGCGGAACTCGGCCGTCATGGTCTCGACCAGGTTGTCCATGCTCCAGTTGGGCTCCAGGCCGCAGATCTCAAACAGGAAGTTGCTCAGCAGCTGCTGACCGTACTCGGAGTGCTTGACCTCGGGGTGGAACTGCGTGGTGAAAATCTTGCGCTCGACGCACTCCATGGCGGCAACCGGGCACACGTCGGTGCTGGCGGTAACGGTAAAGCCCTCGGGCACCTCGGACACGGCATCGCGGTGGCTCATCCACACGGTCTGCTCCATAGGCGTGGAGTTAAAGAGCTTGGCGCCGGCCGTACGCGTGATGGTGGCGCGGCCGTACTCGCCCACCTCGGAGTGGCCAACCTTGCCGCCGAGCGTCACGGCCGTGATCTGATGGCCGTAGCAAAAGCCCAGGACGGGAAGGCCCAGGTCAAAGATGGCGGGGTCGATGGACGGAGCGTCCTCGGCATACACAGAAGCCGGGCCGCCAGAAAGGATGAGCGCAGAGGCGTTCATCTCGCGAATCTCATCGGCCGAGATGTCGCAGGGGACAATCTCGGAATACACGTTGAGGTCGCGGACGCGACGGGCAATGAGCTGACCGTACTGCGCACCAAAGTCGAGTACGAGGACCTTTGCGGAAGCCTTTTGATCCATGGTTTCCCCCTCTTGTTGGCGGGGAGCCGGTGCCCACCCGCGCGAATAAACGAAAACAGCTTTCATAGTGTACACGTTATATGGGGTTTCTCGTCCCTCGCAGCCATCAGCGCACGGCAAACGCACGACCTGGGCCCTATTTGACGGCGATTGAAGTGTTACCAAACGTTACAGATGATGTAATACGTTTGAACATTGGACGCCCTGTGCCACAATACTGCCGAACGACTCCGCCTCTGCGGCGGCAAATACGATAGGAATACCAGCATGAAGCGCATCCTTCTCATCGCCACGGGCGGCACCATCGCATCGACCGAGGACGGCAACGGCCTCTCCCCCGCCCTGACCGGTGAGGAGCTCGCCCAGAGCGTACCCGAGATCTTGGGCCTCTGCGAGCTCGACGTCGTGCAGCCCATGAACATCGACAGCACCAATATGCGCCCCAGTGACTGGATGCGTATCCGCGACGTCATCGTCGAGGGTTATGCCGACCACGACGGCTTCGTGATTCTGCACGGCACCGACACCATGAGCTACACCGCGGCGGCGCTCTCCTATCTGATTCAGGACAGCCCCAAGCCCATCGTGCTCACCGGATCGCAAAAGCCCATGGGCAATCCTTTCACCGACGCCAAGCTCAACCTGTATCAGAGCCTGCTCTATGCGCTCGACGAGCACTCGCACGACGTTTCAATCGTGTTTGGCGGCGTAGCCATTGCCGGCACGCGCGCCCGCAAACAGCGCACCATGAGCTTTAACGCGTTCATTAGTGTCAACTATCCGCCCATCGCCTATATCCGCAATGACCGCATCGTGCGCAACGGGCTTCACGGCACGCATCAGGGCGAAAACCCGGTGCGTTTCTACGACAGCATCGACCCGCGCGTATTTGTACTCAAGCTCACGCCCGGCGTAAACCCGGGCATATTGGACGCCCTTGCCGATAGCTACGACGCTGTAATCCTAGAGACCTTTGGCATTGGCGGTATCCCCGAGTTTGGTGAGTCGGGCGAGTCGTTCCAAGACGCAATTTTCCGCTGGGTCGATTCGGGCCGCACCGTCGTTATGACCACACAGGTCCCCGAAGAGGGCCTCGATCTGGGCGTTTATGAGGTTGGTCGCGCTTACGCCGATCATTCGGGCATTTTGCGCGGCGACGACATGACCACCGAGACGCTCGTGGCCAAGACCATGTGGGCGCTCGGCCAATCACGTGATGCGGCCGAGATTCAGCGCCTGTTCTACAGTCAAGTCAACCACGACCGTATCCCGATGGTGTAATCCCTAAGGCAGTTCCACTTATCGCAGCCTCAAACGACAGGTGCTCCCCCTCGGGCCGTGCAAAAATCGGAGTATTCTGCAATTTCTCCGCCGGAGGCGCAGAATCGGCTGATTGTTAGACAGACTTTTAGGACGAACGGGCCGTCTAGTAAATATTTATTCCTCATTTTTATTTAGCGTGTGGATTAAATACCGTTAAAAAGGCAACACCAGCCGCTCGGGCTACCATCTACGGCTGAACAGGTGCTGAATACTCGCGATTTTGCACATCGCAGCCAGGGGGACCCGCCCAAAGAGCGTCAAACGCAGCGGGGGAACGCCCTATTCGATACCCTCGAGAAGCTCTGACACCGTCATGCCAAGGGCGGGTGCGATTTTAAATAGAACCTTGAGCGTGAAATTTGCCGTCCCGTCTTCGATTCTGTCGAGATAGGGGCGGCTGATTCCTGTCGCCACACAAAAATCAACCTTGGAGATACCAAGGTCCCTGCGTGTCTCTTCGACCCGCCTGCCAAGAATCTGTTTAGCACGTTCATCCATGCAGACGAGTTTGAAATGGAGCCGAACATAAACGTAAACTATAGTTTACGTTTTGCCGAATACACAGGAGTTTTCTATGTCGGCTTGCTCGATTTGCATGCGTCAGAAATCACGTTGCGCAGACGGTGTGCAGCCCAAGATTGTCGTCGTTGAGGCCGAACACCTTTCCCCAGACGAACGAACGGCCTTTGCGTTGTTATCGAGCCGTGTTGCGACCGCACTACTCCCCGACCCAGCGCAAGGCGAGCTCGCCGCTCAATGTCAGGCGTTCGGCTGCACCCTTGACCAGGCCGTAGTAATCGCAACCAGCCAACGCGGCCTGCCCCTTCTCCTGGAAGCCGGTATCGCACTCGCCCTTCGCGGCGCCGGATACGAAAACGAGGCCGCCGCCGATATGGTCTTTAAACCACGATCGAGCGGCGGCCTCGCAGCAGCCATTGAATATGCGTGCAGGCTCGTTGCCTAAAAGGACAAGCTAGAAACCAAAGCCAAAGCCTGTGCCGGTTATCGCCGAATACATAAAGTAGACGTTGATCACGTTGAGGAACACACCCGTGATGCAACCGTTGCGCAGGTAGCGCTCGCACACGATGCGCGCCATGGCGGCGGAGTCATCATTGTTTTTAGCCTGGCGCCCTGCCGTAAAGTACGTCGCCACGCTCAGCAGCAGGTTGAGCACCGGCAGCGCCAGCAGCTCGTAGCTCTTGCCCCAGCGCGTCACCTCACCGGCTGCGTTAAACTTCGTTGCCACTTCGGAACCAATGTTGGGGATAACAAATGCTGCGACCACCAGCGGAAGCACCGCAAGCACCAGCAGCGCGACGCCCATGTAGCCGGCTTTTTTGCCATATTTAAACATGCGCGTCGTCCTTACACGTTAAAGCGGAAGTGCACGACGTCGCCGTCGGCCATGACATACTCTTTGCCCTCGATGCGCAGCTTGCCGGCAGCCTTGGCGCCTTGCTCGCCGCCGAGCTCGATGTAGTCGTCGTAGCCAATGACCTCGGCCTTAATAAAGCCGCGCTCAAAGTCGGTGTGGATGACGCCGGCGGCCTGCGGGGCGGTCGCGCCCTGGCGAACCGTCCAGGCCTTGACCTCCATCTCACCGGCCGTAAAGAACGACTGCAGACCGAGCAGTTTGTAGGCAGCCTGAGCAAGCACGTCCAGGCCGGGCTGCTCCAGACCCAGGCTCTCCAGGTAATCGGCGGCGTCCTCGGGATCGAGCTCGGAAAGCTCGGCCTCGATCTTGGCGCAGATGGGCAGCGGCTTAACACCATCGATGGGCGCCAGGTCGTCGTTGAGCATGTCCTCGTCCACATTGGCCACGTACAGGATGGGCTTCATGGTGAGAAGGAACAGGCCCTTGGCGGCGGCACGCTCCTCATCGGTCATCTCCATGGACGCGGCACGCTTGCCCTCGTTGAGCCAGGCGAGCAGGCGCTTGGCGACCTCGAACTTGGGCATGAGCTCCTTGTCGCGCTTGGCCTCCTTCTCGAGCTTGGGCAGCTGCTTCTCGAGCGTTCCCATGTCGGCCAGGATGAGCTCGGTCATGATGGTGTCGGCGTCGCCGGCGGGATCGACGAACTCGCCCGTGCGGCCCACCTCGCGCATGACGTTAGGATCCTTAAAGTAGCGCACGACCTCGCAGATGGCGTCGGTCTCGCGAATGTTGGCCAGGAACTGGTTGCCCAGGCCCTCGCCCTCGTTGGCGCCCTTCACCAGGCCTGCGATATCGACGAACTCGACCGTTGCCGGCACAATACGGCCCGGGTTGACGATGTCGGCGAGCTTTTGCAGGCGGCTATCGGGCACATCGACGATACCCACGTTGGGGTCGATCGTGGCGAACGGGTAGTTGGCGGCAAGGCCGGTCTTTTTGGTAAGCGCGGTGAACAGTGTCGACTTGCCCACGTTGGGCAGGCCCACGATACCGATGGAAAGGGACACGACAGCTCCTTTTGGTACAAGTATTTCAAACTGCATAAGTATAGCGCCGCCGCAGCATCCGGGCGAACCCAGACACCACGGCGGCGCAAATGAAGCAGAGAAGCCAAGAGTCTCGATGCATCAAACCTTACTTAAGCTCGGGCCAGAAGTCCTTATTGGCCTCGATAAGTTCGTCCAGGATCTGCTTGGCGACGCTTGCCGAAGGAATGGTCTTGGAGAGCGTAAGTGCCTGCCAGAGCTTCTGGTAGCTGCCCTCGACCCAAGCCTGGACGACGAGCTTCTCGACGGAAACCTGCTGCTCCATCAAGCCCTTCTGGAACTGCGGAATCGGGTCCTGGCAGATCTTCTCAAAGCCATTGGAACCGACGATGCAGGGCACCTCGACCATGGCCGTCGGATCGAAGTTGGGCACAGCGCCCTCGTTGGGAACGATCAGCAGGAAGCGCTCGAGAGTGTTCTCGGCCAGCGCGCAGGCAAGGTCAACGATGTAGTTGGCGTGCACGTCGGGCTCAAAGCCGCCGTCCTTGGCCGTGCCCTTGGCAATAATGTCGCGGCAGGCACCGAAGACCTTCTTCTCGCGGCCGTCCATGACCTCGTTGGCGCGGGTGTAGTCGGGGTTGGAGGTCTCGACGACGTAGTCCGGATACAGGTAGTACTTGAGGTAGGTGTTGGGGATCGTCTCGGGGTCGACCGCATAGACGTCCTTGGCCTTGCCGAAGGTGTGAATCCAGCTTTCCTCGACGTGCTGCTCCTTACCAGCCTCGTGCTCGATGCCGTCGAGGTAGCCGTTCTTGGCCATGTGCTCCTTGATCTGCGGCATCAGGTCGTTGCCGTCCTTGTCATAGATCTTGCTCCACCAGCCAAAGTGGTTCAGGCCGTAGTAGCTGTACTGCAGCTCGCGACGGTCCTTGATGCCGCACATACGGCTCATCTTGTCCATGAGGTCGATCGGCATGTCGCAGATGTTGATGATGCGGCTGTTGGGACGCAGCACGCGACAGGCCTCGGCGACGATGGCCGCGGGGTTGGAGTAGTTGAGCATCCAGGCGTTGGGGCTGTACTTCTCCATGTAATCGAGGATCTCGATGACACCGCCGATGGAGCGCATGCCGTAGGCGATACCGCCGGCGCCGCAGGTCTCCTGGCCAACGCAGCCATACTTGAGAGGGATCTTCTCGTCGAGCTCGCGCATGGCGTACAGGCCGACGCGGATGTGGGCGAGAACGAAGTCGGTGCCGGTGAAGGCGGTCTCGGGATCGGTAGTGTAGTTGAACTCGACCTCGGGGGCGTTCTCGTGGAAATAGATCTCGCAGGCCTTGGCCACGGTCTCCTGGCGCTCGGCATTGTTGTCGTAGAAGGTCACCTTGTTGACCGGGAAGCGATCGCGCTCCTCGAGCAGCATAAGGGCGATGCCCGGGGTGAAGGTGGAGCCACCGCCGGCAATGGTCACGGCATAGTTCTTCTTGGACATGATGTCCTCCTCATTCTGGCCGCTTGCTCAATCCGTCCCCGCACGCGGCCTTGTGCGGTTTGGAATTGTTACCTTGGAGTAAATATTTAGATCTAAGGAGCTGGCCTTGCGGAGTGTGCTAGCCCTGCAAGGCCGTTTGCTTTTTGGGGTGAATCGTCTACAGAAGACTCTCGAACTTCTCGCGAACCTGGGGAACGGTAAGTCCTATGATGACCTGGATCGACTGGCCCTGGACCACCAGGCCATGTGTGCCGATGGCCTTGAAGGAAGCCTCTGGGGCGACAGCAGCCTTGTCCTTGACGTTGACGCGCAGACGGGTCGCGCAGTTGGTGACGTCGATGACGTTTTCCGTGCCGCCGAGCAGATCGAGGATGTTCTCGGCGAGCACCAGGCGCTCGTCATCCTTACTCTGGGCAACCGACTTGCTGGCAGCGGCGCCACCCTGCTTTTGCTTATAGTCGGCCTTGGACTTGAGCTCGACCTCCACGTCATCGTCCTCGCGACCAGGGGTCTTAAAGTCGAACTTGACGATCAGGAAGCGGAAGACCACGACCCAAAGTGTGGTAAAGCACAGGCCAACCAGGATCGAGATGGCATATTGCAGGCCATGTGCAGCCCAAAGAGGCAGCCAATCCCACGAGAGCATCGAGATGATGCCGCCGTCGAAGATGCCCACGACACCGAGAGCGTTTTGAGCCATGCATCCAAGCGCACCGAGCACGCAGTGAACCACAAACAGGCCGGGGGCAACAAACAGGAAGGTGAAGTCGAGCGGCTCGGTAATGCCGCAGAGCATAGCGGTAAGGGTGACGGGGATGAGCAGGGCCTTGACGCGCTGCTTGCGCTCGGGCTTGGCGGTCATGTAGAACGCGATGGCCACGCCAAGCGAACCAAAGACCTTAGTCCAACCAGGGCAGGTGTAGGCAGCCCAGGGTGCAGCATCCTTGAGGGCAATGCTCGGATCGGCAGCGAGCTGGGGCAGGATATTGGCCCAGGCGGCAAAGATGCCACCGTTGACCGCCGCGTTGTCGTAATAGAACGGCGTATAGATAAAGTGATGCAGGCCCGTAGGGATCAGAACGCGCTCAAAGAAGGCAAAGACGCCCACGCCAAACGTACCGGCGGAAAGGATGAATCCCTGGAAGGCAGAGATTGCGGCCTGAACGTGCGGCCATACCAGGCAAGCGATAACTGCGACCGGAACCATGACAAAGAAACCAATCATGTAGATGAACACGGAGCCGGAGAACACGCCCAGCCACTCGGGCAGCTCGGTATCAAAGTACTTGTTGTGCAGCATCGTGGCGATACCCGAGATAATGAGCGCGCCCATGATGCCCATGTCGAGCGTCTTGATGCTCGCGATGGTGGCAAGACCGGTGCCGCTACCAGCCTCGACGGAGAAGTCAACGCCAAAGGCAGGACCCCACTGGCCCAGAATCGTGCTTACAAAGTAGTTAAAGGTAAGGTAGATGGCTACAGCTTCCATGCAGCAGCGTGCGTTCTGCTTGTTCGCGAGCGAGATCGGCAGAGCCACGCAGAACAGCAGCGGCATCTGGTTAAAGAGCGTCCAGCCGCCCTGGAGCAGAACATTCCAGCAGTCAAACCACAGATGACCCGCGGTGGCCATCTCGCCAAAAATCGCCTCGGTGGTAAACAGCGTGCCCAAGCCGACGATGATTCCGGAGAATGCGAAGAGAATTGCCGGAGCATACATTGCACCGCCAAAACGTTGTATCTTTTGCATCATGACGGGGGATTCCCCTCTCTTCATTCGGAGCGACTGCGGTTTTGGCTTCACTCGAGACCGCAGACGCGCCGTTTGCGTGTACCTCGTGCAATAGGACGGGTGGGCCCGTGTCCCTGACTTCTTGCACTTACGTTTTATCACATCACTTATCTATACAAGTTAATAGATAACCCGCGCTCGGTCAACGGTCGATTTCTGGCGGTAAACGGTATATGTCCAGTATTTTGCCTGATAAATGCTATGAAATTGAAGTTCGCAGTTCGAATTTCTATTCTACTTGTCTAGATAGGCTTGTCTAGATATGTAGAGATACCTATACTTCAAGACAACATCCACCGCCATTTAAAGGAGTCACCATGAAAAGCGCGGTCTTCTATGGAAAGCACGATCTGAGGGTCGAGGATTCGGCAAAGCCGGCCGTGGGCAAGCGCGACGTTCTGATTTACGTCAAGGCATGCGGTGTCTGCGGCACCGACGTACATATCTATGAGGGCGACAAGGGCGCCGCCGACGTTACCCCGCCCACGATCTTGGGCCATGAGTTCGCCGGCGTGGTCGAGGCCGTGGGCAGCGACGTCACCGGCTTTAAGCCGGGCGACCGCGTGTGCATCGACCCCAACCATCCCTGCGGCTGCTGCGAGCCCTGCCGAGATGGCATCAACCACTACTGCGAGCATATGACCGGCTACGGCACCACGGTTAACGGTGGCTTTGCCGAGTATTGCGCCGTCGATATGCAACAGGTTTACAAACTCGGCGACAACACGAGCTTTGAACAGGGCGCTATGACCGAGCCCGTTGCCTGCTGCCTGCACGGCATCGACATGTGCAATATCAAGCCGGGCAGCACTGTCGTCGTCATCGGTGGCGGCATGATCGGCTTGCTCATGATGCAGCTCGCCAAAAACGCCGGCGCCACCAAGGTCGTTCTGCTGGAGCCCGTCGAGGGTAAGCGCGAGGTTGCACTCAAACTCGGTGCCGACCTTGCGATCGACTCCATCCATGAGGACGTCCCCGCTCGCCTGAAGCAGGAAGGTGTCGGCAACGTCGATGTCGTCATCGAGTGCGTGGGCAAGCCCGTCACCATCGAGCAGGCCATCCAAATTGCCGGCCACAAGGCTACGGTCATGATGTTCGGCCTTACCAAGCCCGACGAGACGATCACCGTCAAGCCCTTCGAAATCTTCCAGAAGGAGCTCGTGCTTACCTCGTCCTACATCAACCCTTACACGCAGCGTCGCGCACTCGAGCTCATCGACTCGGGCAGGCTCGACGTATCCTCGATGGTCGCCAAGGTTGCCTCGCTCGACGAGCTCGGCGCCATCCTGTCGGACCCGGCACTGCGCGCCATGGGTAAATATATAATCGACCCCAGCAAGTAATTCGATCGACATCTGTGCGGACGGTCCCCCATCCACCGCCCGCACATGCACCTCTAGGAGACCGTCATGGCGCGAGCCATCTTTCAAACCATCTATGACACCGTGAAGCAGTCGATCGACGACGGCACGTATGCCTACCAGAGTTATCTGCCTTCGGAAACCGAACTCACGCAGCAGTTTGATTGTTCGCGCATGACAGTCCGCCGCGCCATCTCGCTGCTCGCAGCAGATGGCTATGTGCTGCCCCAACAGGGCAAAGGTATGCGCGTCATTCGCAACATCAACGGCGAAACGAGCCGTGGCGGTGGCGGGCTCGAAACCTTTAAGGAAATCGCAGCCAGCCGAGGCTTTGAGCTCAGAACCGTTACCACCGTCTTTGAGCTTCTCGTCTGCAACAAGGCGCTCTCAAAGATCACCGGGTTTCCCGAAGGCTGTGAGCTCACGCGTGCCAAACGCATCCGTTATGCAGACGGACGAGCCGTGTGCTCCGACGACTCCTATTACCTAAGCTCACAGGTACCGGGGCTGACAGCCGAGATTGTCAACGACTCGATCTATCGTTATCTCGAAGAAGACCTTGGCATTAAGATTGCCACGGGCAAACGCGATGTAACGATTGAGCATCCCACGCCCGAGGATGCACGCGTGCTCGATCTCGACGACTTTAACGCACTCGCCGTTGTACGCGGGCAGACCTACAACGCCGACGGCATCCTTATGGAATACACCGAGACAAAGCAGGTTCCCAGCTTCTTTTTGCTCCATGAAACCGTGACGCGCAACGGTACCGGTCGAACCGGCCACCAAAGCAGCATGAACTAGCTATCTATTAGTTGCGGTGGAATAGTTCCTAGAATGGCCAGCTTAAGGGCAAAACAGGAACTATTCCACCGCAACTTTTTTGGCCGGCGGGGCAGTACCTGTCCCACCGGCCATCATTTACGCTCTTTTAGCTAGTCCGCGAGCTTCTCCACTTGGTCGAGCATCTTGTCGAGCTTAGCCTTTGCCTCTGCCTTGACCTTCTCGGCCTCTTCGTGAGCCTTGGCCTTCTGGGCGGCCTTCTCCTCGGCCTCGGGATCGACGACGACCAGGTTGGACGCATCGTGCTCAACGAGCTTGAGCGCATGCTCGGGGCAAACCTTGACGCAGGCGCCGCAGCCCAGGCAGTACGTCGACTCCAGTGCAAAGCGGCCGCTTCCCACCAGATCGCAGGCAAACGTAGGGCACACGTTGACGCACTCGCCACACGACGTGCACTTGTCAAAATCACACTCAGGCGTGCTCACCTGCATGTTCTGGGCAAGCTCGGGGTGGTTTTGCAGCGTCGAGAGCACCAGCTGCCGCCCGTGCGTGAGCGAACGGCGACGCTTGGTCGTCGTGGTGCCGCACATGGTGTTGAGCGTACGCTCCAACTGAGTAATCTGATGGCGATGGGCTTTGAGCTTCTGCGTCACCGAGGCCAGTGCCGCCGTTGCCGGATTGAGCTTTGTCACGGTAAGGCCCGTGGTGCGGGCGATCTTTTCCATGTACTCCTTGCGCTCGTACTCGCGGCGCTTATGGCACTTGAGGCTCTTGGGGTCGACCTCCAAGCCCATGCCCGTACCGGCCCACTCCTCGGCAGTGGCGATGGCCTCACCCAGGATATCCTCGCCACCGGTGTTACGGCACTTATCGCACACGCCCAGAGGCAGGTAGACGCTCACGTTGGGATAGTCGGCCAGCACCGAGAACCAGGTCTCGGCCGTAATATCGCCTACGCAGGCGACGACGACCTCGTTCTCGCGCGGCATGCGCTTGAGGGCACGCGTGCAGGTAACGTAGGCGGTCTCGTGGCTCGTAGCCGCCGAGACAATGTCGTCGTAAAGGTTTTTGGGCGCCAGGCGCGGCGAAATAATCGCCTCAGTCGGGCAGGCGGCAGCGCACAGGCCGCACTTACGGCAGGTATCGAGGATCTCGATGGCGTCTTCCTCGACCTCGATGGCGTTGACCGGGCACACGTCCATGCACGCGGTGCAGCCGCTCTTTTCGTTTTTGCAGGTCAGACATGGAATCGTGTTGCCGCGCGGACGCTCCTTATAGTCGGCAGGATTCCACTGCGGCGCTGACGGATCGAGCGCGTCGGTCACGCCGCCAAGCGGGTTTTTAAGAAAGTCGAAACCCTTGCTGATCTCGATAATGTCATCAAATAGATCGTGTTCCTGCGCCATGCGCGGCCCCTCCCTGAGCAGTGCAAACAAGCAAGAGATAATGATACGCTATCGGCCCACGCCTCGGGCAAATTACACGCGGAGCACCTTTGAGGCAAATAGCCCATGGCCTATCGCCGCCTCGATTGCACAAGGTCAATCAAGCGCCAAACTATGCCTCGCGCATGAGCTCGACGAGCTTTTGTTTGGTCACCTTGGCCTGCTCGTTGGCCATATTGCGTTCGTTTCTAAAGGCCGCATCCGCAACGCTCATCAGGTCGGCATCGGAAATCTCGCCAAGGCCCAGCTCCTCGAGCGTCGTCGGCAGACCAACGCGCTGACAAAACTCGAGCACCTGATTAAGCTCGGGCGCACGCTCCAGACGCAGCTGCACCACCAGGCCAAATGCCACGGCCTCGCCATGCATGGCCTTGCACTCGGGCAGGATCGTCAGACCGTTGGCGATGGCATGCGCCAACGCCAAGCCACCGCTCTCAAAGCCAACGCCCGAAAGCAGGATGTTGCACTCGATCAGGCGCTCAACCGCCGGCGATGTACGCCCCTTTTTGAGATCGCGCTTGGCAGCGACGCCGCATTCCATAAGCGTGTCGTAGCAGGCACGTGCCGCGACCAGTGCCAAGTGCCCCGGCGCGCCACCGTGCTCGTTCGCACCTCTCGCCGCGGCACACGAACGCGCCTCGAAGTACGTTGCCAGTGCATCGCCCATACCAGCAACCGTCATGCGCAGTGGGGCCGCAGCAACCACATCGGTATCGACCACGACCAGGTCTGGATTCTTCTCGAGCATCAGGTAACGGTCGAACGACCCATCCTCGTGATACAGCACCGAAATCGCGCTGCACGGACCATCCATTGAGGCCGCCGTTGGGCATACACACAACGGCAGCTCGGCATAAAACGCTACTGCCTTGGCGATATCGAGCATCTTGCCGCCGCCAATGCCCACCACCATGTCGCAATACTCGGCCTGGGCTTCCTGAGCCATTCCGACAACGGCCTCTTCCGTACACGGACCGTTATAAATCTTAAAGAACGGCTCGCTTAGATCTTCGTCCAGAAATCCATCGACGATCTGCCTGCACAGCCGATCCTCGGTGCCCTGGTCAAACAAGACATAGGCAGCGCAGCCCAACCATGACAAATACCTGCCCTGACGCGAAAGTTCGCCCGGCCCCTGAACATACCGGCCGGGACCGCCATAAACCATAGGAAGCGCCATACGAGAATCCGCCCTTCATCAAACAACGATTGGTGCAAAGAAAAAGGGCCTCGCGCATTGAGCGCGAGACCCTTTGCAAGACAGTGAGAATCGATTAGAAATCGATGTCGGTGTCGTAGTAGCAGGCCTTGAGGATCTTCTCGAAGTCGGCAGCCTTGGTCTCACGCGGGTTCTCCGGCGTGCAGGCGTCGGTCTCGGCGTTCGCGGCGATCTCGGGCAACTTGGCGAGGAACTCCTCCTCGGAAACCATCTGCGGGTTCTCGGCGTCGACCTTCACGCCACCATTTGCGTAATCCTTGATGGACTGCGGAATGTTGAGCTGGTCGTTGAGGTCGCGGATCTTCTGGACGAGCGCAGCGATGAGCTCCTCGTTGGTCTCGCCGGGAAGGTGCAGGATCTCCTTGGCCACGTAAGCGTAACGCTCGGCAGCACGCGGGTCCTTGGAGTTCCACTGGATGACCTTGCCCAGGTACATGGCGTTAGCAGCACCGTGGATGATGTGGCCGTTCTCGAAAGCGGCACCAGTCTTGTGAGCCATGGAGTGAACAATGCCGAGCAGGCCCGAGGAGAAGGCGATACCGGCGATGCACTGAGCCTCGTGCATGTGCTGACGGGCCTCATGGTCGCCAGCATAGGACTTGGGCAGCCACTCGACGATCTCGCGGATGCCGTGCAGAGCGTTGGCGTCGGTGAACATAGAGGCGAAGGTGGAAACGTAGGCCTCCATGCAGTGGGTCAGAGCATCCATGCCGGTGTGAGCGCACAGCTTGGCGGGCATGGTGTAGGTGAGCTCGGGGTCGACGATGGCGACATCAGGGGTGATGTTGAAGTCGGCCAGCGGGTACTTGATGCCCTTGGCGTAGTCGGTAATGACGGAGAACGCGGTGACCTCGGTAGCGGTGCCGGAGGTAGAGGAGATGGCGCAGAAATGAGCCTTCTGACGCAGCTCGGGGAAGCTGAACGGCTGGATGATGTTGTCGAAGGACTCCTCGGGATACTCGTAGAAGACCCACATGGCCTTAGCGGCATCGATGGGCGAGCCGCCGCCGATGGCGATAATCCAGTCGGGCTCGAACTCGCGCATGGCCTCGGCGCCCTTCATGACCGTCTCGATGGACGGGTCGGACTCGACGCCCTCGAACAGCTTGACCTCCATGCCGGCCTCTTTGAGGTCGGCCTCGACGTCCTGCAAGAACCCGCCGCGACGCATAGAGCTGCCGCCAGAAACGATGATGGCCTTCTTGCCCTTGAGGTTCTTCACCTCGTGGCGAGCGCCCTCACCAAAGTACAGATCGCGAGGATTGGTAAAACGTCCCATACTGTGCCTCCTAAACAAGCCCCTCTTAGACTTGTGTATATAACGGAGCACCCGATTGGCTCCGTTAGGACCGTTTTGTGCGTTGCCGGCGATGACAATGCACGATGTCTAAACGTCTCAACGCTCAGACAAACACTATTTTACCGTTCTGGTTGGTCAGTTATTCACCTAAAGCCGCCAATGATGAAACGTTTTTTCTATCCCCGAAGACCCTTGTGTGGCATCCATACCCCCAAGCTGGGCAAACGTTTTATCAAGGTTGACTACATATCCCGGGCAGGACGGTGCCCCTCCAAAATATGCACCGTTCGCCGCCAAATATCGACCGTTTGCGGCACCGTGATACCACTCGGTCGTCCAAGGTGCCGACATTTGTGCGACATCCGTCTTCGTGGTGCAAAGGTGCAAGTCCAAGTGCGGCACCCCCGGTGTGCCACATGCGGGTAAACTAGAACCTTATATAGAGACATTTGAACCCTAACCGCAGCAAAGGAGGCCCCATGGCATTCGATCCCATTCAAGAGGATTGCCATCGCCTCGTTCTTGAGGCCTTGCGCCGCGACAATATCCCGCTCACCGACGGTGCCGCCGTAGAGCGTCTGATGGAACAATTCACCCGCAACCCCGCACCGCTCATCGTGCACGACCGCGACCGCGCCGGGCACCTCATTGCCAAGGTGGTCGAGGCTGTCGACTACCGCATCCCCTTTATCCCCGACGACGCCCAGGCAGAGCAAGAAGAAGCCGCGGCCGAAAACATGCTCCGCGAGGCAGCTGCGCTCGACCCGAGCAACTGGGATGCCCAGCGCATGCTGTGCGCACTCACCGCCGAATCTAACGAGGAATACGTGCAGTATCTGGTGTCCAAGTGCGACGAGGTGGAGCACGATCTGGCGCTCAAGATTGCCTCGGCGCAGGACCTCTACGAGCGTGAGGCCGCAGGCGACCTGACCCGCCGTCCCTACCTGCGCTGGCTTGCCGCCCTGGCATCGCGTGCCCTCATTAGCGGCCGCTACCGTATGTCGCTCGAAGCCGCAAATCGCAGCTTGGACATTGCCCCCAACGATCCTGCCGGCGTCCGCCACACCGCAATGCTCGCCATGGCAAAGCTCGAATACCCCGCTGAGGAGCTCAAGCACTTTCGCTCTGCCCACTCCGTCCCCTATCTCGCCAACACGCCGCTGCGCCGTCGTCCCAAGGATGCAGAACGCGACTTGGACCCGTGGACGCTCATCGCGCTGATGAGCGCTGCCTGGCGCGAGCTGGATTACGAGGGCGCCGAACACTACCTGCGCATCCTTGCGCGCTCGTGCCCGCACGCAGCCGAGGCGCTCTACTTCCAAACCGAGTTTCCCGATGGCGTCTATGCCCGCGTCAACGTGGGTGCAGGCTCCACCGACGAACTTGTCCTTGCGCTGTCCGAGGCGACGCCGGTACTGCAGGAGGGCCTGGGCGCGCCCGACAACGCCAGCTTTGCCGCCTGGGTCGCCACCAACGACATCGTGCGCTCCCAGATCGACGAGCGCATACTGCGTGCGGCCGAGCAGGGCTTACCGTTTAAGGGAGGAGACCTCTAATGGATCCGAGCGTCTACATCCCCGCCTACCTGGAGCGCACCTATCTGGCGTCGCACCCCGAACTCACCGATGCAGCACGCGAGCTTGTCCATAACGACATTAGTGCGAATCCCCACAAGTACGCGCAGTCCGAGCATGCCCAGGCGCTGCTGTCCTATGCCGGTGTTCATCGCCACCTGCTCGACGAGCTCCATCGCATTGAGGACATGGGCAGCGACGAGGAGTTTGAGCAGACGCGCAACCGCCTGTTCGACGATATGCGTGATGAACTGCTCAAGATCGTCCGCATCGATGCGCTGGCCGTCGATGCCCAGCTGCTCGCCATCATCCTAGCGGACACGCCCGTCGACGCCTGCCTGGGCGACCTGATGAAGCTCGAGACGAGCACGGCCGACTACCTGCAACAGAGCGTGTCCGGGTTTGATATGGAGGCCCCGCACTACTGGGCCAATAATGTTTTGGCCGACGGTGTCACCGCAGCGGATCTTACCGTGAGCGAGCCGGCCCTTATCGGGTGGCTCCACACGCTCGAGGCCATCTCGCAGCTGTGCATGGCGAGCGCCCGCTACCGCGCTGCTGCCAACTACGCCCGCCGCGTCCTTAAAGCAGAAGGCTATCCCACTCGGGCCGCCGGCACCGTGCTGCTTGCCCTCGCCCGCTTGGAAGACCAGGACGGCTTTTTTGCCCTGGCGCATCAGCTCGAGGAACAGATGGGGGCAGACGCACTCGAAAACTCTCCTTGGTACCTGCTCGCCCGCACGATTCTGCTGTTCAAAACAAACAAGATGCGCCCGGCGACGCGCGCGCTGCGTGAGTTCGCTAACCGTTGCGAGGGCGGCGCGTTCTTCTTGCTGAACCCCATGTACCAGACGCCGTATCTTCCCTGCCGGCCCGAGCCGCGCGACCCCTGGGACCTCTCGCACCAGGCGGTTTGGGAAGCCGACGGCATTATCTCGGACACCCCCGACTTTGCCCCCTGGGCCAACGCCTGCGAAGACGTATCGCAGCTTGCCCAGGAATTTGCGCGCCGCTACGGCTTTTAGCGACGCGATCGCCCCGACCATGTCATCTATGTTAGGAACGGCTTCATGAACCTCCGCTCATCTCTCGCCTGCACCTCGAGCGATATCGCCCGCTGGGGACTGCGCTCTGTCCTCAAACGCCAGGGCGGCGTGCTTCCCGGCCGCATCGCCATGAAGATCGACCCCGAGCTGCTAAGCGACCTCGCGAGCCTGGTCGACCGCAGTGTGGTGATCACCGGTACTAATGGCAAGACCACCACATCCAACCTCATCGCCGACGCCGTTGCTGCCAGCGGTGCTACCGTGGTGTGCAATCGTGCCGGCAACAATATGGAGCCTGGTGTGGTGGGTGCTCTGCTCGAGGCCCGCGGCGGCCTTAAGCACACCAGCAGCGGCAAGCGCGTGGGCGTTTTTGAGTGCGACGAGCTCTACACCGTACGCGTTCTGCCCAAGCTCAAGCCGACGTACTTTGTGCTGCTCAACCTGTTCCGCGACCAGCTAGACCGCTACGGCGAGATCGACCATACCCAAGACGTCATCGCCCATGCCTTGGAGCTCTCTCCGGCAACGACGCTCATCTACAACGCAGACGACCCGCTGTGTGCCGCGATCGCCGCGCGCGTTCCCAACGCGAGTATTGCCTTTGGCATCGACGGCGCCACCAACACCGAGTCTGACCGCATTAGCGACTCGCGCTTTTGCTCGCAGTGCAACGCGCCGCTGGAGTATGACTACGTGCAATACGGCCAGCTCGGCGCCTACCGTTGCCCCTCGTGCGGTTGGGCCCGTCCTGCGCTTGTCCGTCGCGTGACGAGCGTGGAGCTCGGCTGCGACGGTTACGGCTTTGACCTGGTGTTTGGATCTGATTCCAGCACGCCCGCCGTGCACATCGCCACGCGCTACAACGGCCTGTACATGGTCTATAACGTCGCCGCCGCCTTCTTTGCGGCGCACGAGCTGGGCGTGGACGCGGCGCACCTGCAGCCCACGCTTAATGCCTACGTGCCCGCCGGCGGACGCATGGGCCGCTGGGATATTGCCGGCCGCACCGTCGAGGCCAACCTGGCCAAGAATCCCGTGGGCTTCGATCGCCAGATCCAGTCCATTAAAACGGCAGGTGGCAGGCTCTGCGCCTTCTTCCTAAACGATAACGATGCCGACGGCCACGATGTCTCGTGGATCTACGATGTCGACTTCGAGCGCATCGCCGACACGCCGGGTCTTGTCGCCTTTGCCGGAGGCACGCGTGCGCACGACATGCAGGTACGCCTCAAGTACGCCGGCATCGATGCCGCGATTATCTCGGACGTCGCGCAGGCGATCGGCGCCGTGGCAGACGAGGCCGCCGATGACACCTTCTACGCCGTCGCCAACTACACGGCCTTCCCGCCGCTGGTCAAAGAACTCGACGAGCTGAAGGGCACCACCGCCGACGCTGTTGCCGGGCGCGCCGTAGCCCGTGCCGACGGCAGCGCTCTTCCTGTCGGCATCGCGCCAGTCGAGCTTTCGCGCCCGGTGCGCATCGTCTATCTGTACCCCGATGCCCTCAACCTCTACGGCGACGGCGGCAACGTTATTGCGCTTGAGCGCCGCTGCGCCTGGCGCGGCATTCCCGTGCGCGTGGACGAGGTCCGCATGGGCGAGACGCTTGATTTGGCCGATGCCGATATCGTCATGATGGGTGGCGGCTCCGACCGCGACCAGCTAGCCGTGGCACACGAGCTGCTCGCCCAAAAAGACAAGGTCGCAGCCTATGTTGAGGACGGCGGTACACTGCTTGCCATCTGTGGCAGCTATCAGCTGCTCGGCCGTTCGTACTATATGGGCGAGAATCGCATCGAGGGCCTGGGCGTCATTGCCGCCGAAACCGTACGCGGCTCCGACCGCCTGATCGGCAACGTCGCCGTCAAGACCGACCTGTCACCCGAGCCCTTTGTGGGATTCGAGAACCACGGCGGCCGCACCCTGCTCGATGCAGAGGCCACGCCGCTCGGAACGTCCGTCGTCACGAGTACCGGCAACAACGGCGACGATGGCTTTGAGGGACTGATCTACAAGGGCGTCATCGGCACGTATCTACACGGACCGGCACTACCCAAGAACCCCGAGCTTGCCGACTGGCTCATTACCCACGCCCTCGAGCGCCGCGGCGATGCGCAGGCCACAGCCCTGCTGCCGCTCAAACCCCTCGACGACACCTACGAGCACGCCGCCCACGACGCCGCGATGAAGCTCCTCCCCTAACGCCCCACCACCACAAAGGGGACAGGCACCTTTGTGGTGGTTTTCCAGTTTGCCAACGATATACGCGCCGGCAAAAAAGTCTGCTATACTCTTTCCCGCTGTCCCCATCGTCTAGCGGCCAAGGACGCCACCCTTTCAAGGTGGATATCGCGGGTTCGAATCCCGCTGGGGGCACCACAGAATCTGAGAAGCCCGTTGCCCTCGCGGCGGCGGGCTTTTTGCTACCCATGCGCCGGGATTCGAACCCGACAGGGTGCGGAGCTGAGGAAACGCGTAAGCGTTTTCCAGCGCAGCACGCAAGGAGCGGAGCGACGCAGCGAAAGCGGGCGGCGCCAGCCGCACGCGGACATCCCGCTGGGGGCACCATTTGAAATGCAAAGCCCGTTACCCTTGTGGTGACGGGCTTTTTTCTTCTCCAACGCCGGGATTCGAACCCCGAAGGCATAAAATCACACTGTCATCCAAGGGCCCGTGGACAAAAAATAGCAAATATGAGTACTGTTACCAATTTAGTAACAGCGATTTCATGCCATCAGAAGGCAATTTGGACGCCAGGCGTCCTACGGCGGAAGAATTGCAGGCGTTTATCAGCTAAGTACTTGGACATATGTTGCGTAACACTGCATATTTTGCAAAAAGATAATGCTGCAGGGCTTGTGACAGTACTCATATTTGACGTTTTTTGCCCACGACCCCTTATTGCGTGGGCGAATCAGTTGCAAAGCGGGATCCAAAGCGTCCTTCGCAAACAAAAAGCCGGGGCCCGCGCGATGCAGACCCCGGCTCAATACCGTGACGATATGTCAGTTACGTTCTACACGTAGAACAGGATGTCGTCGTAGGTCGGGACCGGCCAGTAGTCGGCAGCCACGATCTCCTCCATGGCGTCCACGGCAGCACGCAGCGTATCCATAGCGGGAACGACCTCGTGCGCGTACACGTTGGCCTGCTCCTGGCCATCGAGGGCCTCGGCCTTCTGATGTACGGCGTCGAGCGCCTTGATGGAGTCGTTGATGGCGGTGATGCCGTTGCAGAGCTTGTTGAGCGTGTTCTGCTCGCACTGCATGGCAGCATCGGCACCGGCAGCGCGGATTGCCTCCAGGCCCTTAGCGACCTTGGTGGCATAGGCGGTGATGACCGGGCGATAGGTACGACGTGCCTCGCGAATCATCGTGGTAGCCTCGATGTTCATGAGCTTGTTGTACTTCTCGAGCTTGCAGTCGTAGCGGCACTGGGCCTCGGCCTTGGTCAGGACACCCGTCTCCTCAAAGAGCGCAATGGCCTTATCGGAAACAAAGGCGGGAAGAGCGTCGGCCGTGGTCTTGTTGTTGGCAAGGCCGCGCTTCTCGGCCTCGATGGGCCACTCGTCGGAGTAACCGTCGCCGGAGAACAGGATGCGCTGGTGATCGGTCAGCACCTTCTTGCAGTACTCGAGCGCGGCGTCCTGGAACTTATCCTCGGGCGTACCCTCGAGTGCGTCGGCGAAGGACTTGAGCGACTTGGCCACGGCGGCATCGAGCACCAGGTTGGAGTCGGAGACGTTCTGCTCGGAGCCGCAGGCACGGAACTCGAACTTGTTGCCAGTGAAGGCAAACGGGGAGGTGCGGTTGCGGTCAGTGTTGTCCTGCATCAGCTTGGGCAGGGTATCGGCGCCCAGATCGAGCACGCCACGCGTGGCATGGACGGAAGCCTTGCCATCGATGATCTTCTCGACAACCTCGGTAAGCTGGTCGCCCAGGAAGATGGACATAATCGCCGGAGGAGCCTCGTTGGCGCCCAGACGATGATCGTTGCCGGCCGAGGCAACGGAGGCACGCAAGAGCTCCTGATAGTTATCGACGGCCTCGATCACCGCGGTGAGGAAGACGATGAACTGCAGGTTGTCGAGCGGGGTGTCGCCCGGGTCGAGCAGGTTCTCGGACTCGGTGCCAAGCGACCAGTTATTGTGCTTGCCCGAACCGTTGATGCCCTCAAACGGCTTCTCGTGCAGCAGGCAGACCAGGTCGTGACGGGAGGCGATGAGCTTCATCTTCTCCATCATGACCAGATTCTGGTCGATGGCCTCGTTGACCTCGCCATAGACAGGGGCGAGCTCATGCTGGCAGGGAGCGACCTCGTTGTGCTTGGTCTTGGCAGGAATGCCAAGCGCCCACAGTTCATCGTCCAGGTCCTTCATATAGGACGAGACAGTGGGGCGGATAGCGCCAAAGTAGTGCTCCTCGAGCTCCTGGCCCTTGCAGGGAGCAGCGCCAAAGAGGGTGCGGCCGGTGATGACCAGGTCCCTGCGCTTGCGGTAAGCGTCCTTCTTGATCAGGAAGTACTCCTGCTCATCGCCCACGGAAGGAACGACCTTCTTGGGGGTCTTACCAAACAGCGCCAAAACGCGCTTGGACTCACGCGAGAGCGCGGTCATGGAGCGCAGCAGCGGGGTCTTCTTGTCCAGGGCCTCGCCCGTGTAGGAGCAGAAAGCCGTGGGGATGCACAGGACATCGTCCTTAATGAATGCGGGGCTGGTGGGATCCCAAGCGGTGTAGCCACGGGCCTCGAAGGTGGCACGCAGGCCGCCGTTGGGGAAGCTGGAGGCGTCCGGCTCGCCCTGGATGAGGTTCTTGCCCGTAAACTTGGTAATGGCGGTGCCGTCGTGGTTGGGCTCGAGGAAGCTGTCGTGCTTCTCGGAAGTAATGCCCGAAAGCGGCTGGAACCAGTGCGCGTAGTGCGTCGCGCCCTTGGAGATGGCCCAGACCTTCATGGCGTGGGCAACGGCGTTGGCCACATCCAGGTCGAGCGGCTCACCGTCCTCGAGGGTTGCAGCAAGGCGCTTCCAAATGTCCTTGGGGAGGTAGTCCTTCATGACTTCCTCAGAGAACACCATGGTCCCGAAGCGGTCAGTAAGTTCGGCCATACGGAACTCCCTTCGTATCGGCACCGCGTGAGAAGCGGTGTTGATTACTAACGAACGAGTCATAGATTAGGCTCGTCGTGTTTCCGCAACATTACCGTTATGTTGCTGTCACGAAACCAATCAATGAGGTTACCGCATCGCGGCGGCGTTGCCGCCCTCAACAGCCAATCAACTGTATAAATTGCAGACCTCTCCCCATGGTTTAAGGGTAGTCAATTTGGAATGGGGCTCTATTAACTGGTATTTCGCATCAGATACCAGTCTTTATAGCTCGTGTCAAAATGAGCCGCCCTGCTATAGGGAATGCCGATAGCAAGGCATCTTTGATTGGTATCCCCCAAATAGTGAGGGAAACTCCACCGTGGCACAGTGGTGCTGTAGAATCCTTACAATACATCGCACTAAATATCTAAAGGAGCACGATATGCGCGTCGACGAGGTTTTTAAGCAGGCAGCATCCCAGGGCACTGCACCCGTTTCGTTTGAGATGTTCCCGCCCAAGGGTGAGCTTACCCTCGATACGGCTCGCGAGGTGGCAGGCAACCTGTGCAAGCTTTCACCGAGCTTTGTCTCGGTCACCTGCTCGGCCGGCGGCTCTGGCAACGGCGCCACCACCGCCCCCATCGCGCATATGATTACGAGCGAATTCGATACGCCCTCGGTAGCGCACCTCACCTGCGTTGGCCGTACCCACGCCGATATCGCCGCCAAGATTGACGAGTATCGCTCGGCCGGCATTGAAAACATCCTGGCCCTGCGCGGCGACCTGCCCGCTGGCGCGACCGAGGACGACAAGCCCGCCTCTGACTACGCCTACGCCCGTGACCTCATCCCCGAGCTCGTCGACGCCGGCTTTTGCGTGGGCGCCGCAGCCTACCCCGAGGGCCACATTGCCTGCGAGGATCTCAACCTCTCGGTCGAGCACCTCAAGCAAAAGCAAGACGCCGGCGCGAGCTTCTTTGTGACGCAGCTCTTCTTTGATAACGAGTGCTTCTACCGTTTTCGCGAGCTTGCCGACAAGGCCGGCATCACCGTGCCCATTACCGCGGGCATCATGCCGTTTATGGGCAAGTCGCAGATCAGCCGCATGGTCTTTATGTGCGGCGCGTCGCTGCCCTCCCCCGTCATCAAGATTCTCGCCAAGTACGAGAATGACCCCGAGAGCCTGCAGGCAGCTGGTGTAGATTATGCAGCCCGCCAGCTTTGCGACCTCAAGGAGCACGGCGCCGACGGCCTGCACCTGTACACTATGAATCGTCCTGCGATCGCCGCGACCATTATGGAGCGCCTGGGGTAATGGAAAAACCGCACATCGATACAACCGCTGTCGAAGTGCCGGCCGACCTTGCGTCGCCGGCGCTTTATCGTATCGATGATGCCCACCATCCCCGCGTCGATCGTGCCGAGATGCTGCGCTATCTGGGCTACAGCGGTCAGCAAATTGAGCCCGAGCTGTCGCAGCGTATTGAGCTTGTCGTTGAGCGTCTGGAGCTGGACATTGAACCCCGTGGCGTGCGCCGCGTGTTTGCCGTCGATGCCGCGAACGTCGATGAGCAGGGAGAGCCCAGCATCCGTCTGGTCGGCACCAACGTTGAGCTGCGCGGTCGCGACATCTATCGCCATCTCAAAGACGCCCGCTTTGCCGCGCTCATGGCATGCACCCTCGGCATGGACGCCGAGCGTCGTCTGCGCACCACGGGAGCCCAGCAGCCCCTGGAGGGAGCCGTGCTCGACGCCGCATGCTCTGCCTATGTAGAAGCCGCCGTCGAGCAGATGGACCAGCAGGTTAAGGCTGTGGCCGCTGCACACGGGCTCGCCGGCAACTGGCGCTTCAGTCCCGGCTACGGCGACTGCCCGCTCTCGGCCCAGCGCTCGATCGTCAATGCGCTCAACGCCACGCGGCTCATCGGGCTTACCGTCACGCCCACCAGCCTGCTTATGCCCACCAAAAGCGTGACCGCGGTGATCGGCCTGTTCGACGGCGAGGTCCACGACGCCCAGACCCGCCCCACCTGCAATATCTGCCGCATGCGCGAGCACTGCCGCTTCCGCGCCGCCCACACCACCTGCTATTCCAGCCATTAGGAGCCCTCAATGTTTACTCCGCTTATCACTCATGATTCTGACGGCACTGCATTGGCGGCACCCGTTGACGCCGCACGTCGCAACGGTGCCGCGTACAAGACGCGCACGATCGACGATCTGCGCATTAAGGATGAACGCCTGCGTGCGGCCATCGAGGGCACGGGGCACCTGCTGTTCGACGGCGGCATGGGCACCATGTTGCAGGCCGCCGGCATGAAGGCAGGCGCCCTGCCCGAGCTGCTCAACTTTGAGGAGCCCCAGGTTATCACCGATATCCAACGTCAATATGTCGAGGCTGGCTGCGACGTGATCACCTCCAACACCTTTGGCGCCAACGCCCACAAGCTCGACGGTGCTGCCACCGTGGCAGACGTCTTTGCCGCGGCCGTCACCTGCGCTCGCGAGGCCGGCGCCCGCTACGTCGCCGGCGACATCGGCCCCATCGGCGCGCTGCTTCGCCCCTTGGGTACCCTCAGCTTCGACGAGGCCTATGACCTCTTTGCCGAGGAAGTACGCGCCGGCGTCGCTGCGGGCGTGGACCTCTTTATTATCGAGACTATGACCGACCTGGCCGAGATCAAGGCGGCAGTCCTCGCCTGCCGCGAAAACTCCGACCTGCCCGTCTTTGCCACCATGACCTTTGAGGAAGACGGTCGCACCTTCCTGGGCACGAGTCCCGAGGTTGCCGCCATCACGCTCGATGCCATCGGCGCCGACATTTTGGGCATCAACTGCAGCCAGGGACCGGCCGAGCTCCGAGGGCTCGCCGCTCGCATGCTCACCGTCACTGACAAGCCCGTTATGGTGCAGGCCAATGCGGGACTGCCCCGCGTGGACGACGACGGTAATACCGTCTTTGATATCCAGGCCCCCGAATACGCCAAGGCCGTCGCCGGCATGATCGCCGACGGCGTAAGCGTCGTGGGCGGCTGCTGCGGCACCACGCCGGCGCACATGGCGGCCCTGCGCACGCTTATCGATAACCACACGCCCAGCCCACGCCGCCGCAAGCCCAGCATGTCGGTCACGAGCGCCCAGACGGTCGTGGACCTTCCCTGCGACGGCCACAAGATTGCCGTCATCGGTGAGCGCATCAATCCCACCGGCAAAAAGCGCCTGCAGCAGGCCCTGCGCGACGGCGACCTGGACTACGTCGTGAGCCAGGGCATCAGCCAGCAGGAACAGGGCGCCGACATCCTGGACGTCAACGTGGGCCTGCCCGAGATCGACGAGGTCAAGATCATCCAACAGGCGACCGAGCAGCTCCAGGGTTCCACGCTGCTGCCGTTGCAGATCGACTCCACCGACCCCGCAGCCGTCGAGGCCGCCGTGCGCCGCTACGCCGGCAAGCCCATCATCAACTCGGTCAATGGCAAGCAGCAGATCATGGATGAGATCTTTCCGCTGGTCGCCCACTACGGCACCAACGTCGTCGGCCTTACGCTCGACGAAGGCGGCATCCCCGATACCGCCGAGGCCCGCTTCGCCATCGCCGAGCGCATCGTGGCCGAGGCCGCCCGCTACGGCATCGGCCCGGACCGTATCCTCATCGACTGCCTGGTCATGACCGCCTCGACCAATCAACGCCAGGCCGAGCAGATCCTGCGCGCCATGTCCCTGTGCAAGGAGCGCCTGGGCGTCAAATGCGCGCTCGGCGTGTCGAACATCAGCTTTGGTCTGCCTGCCCGCCCGCTGCTGGGCTCGGTCTTTTTGGCCGCCGCCTTTGGCGCAGGCCTCGACGCCCCCATCATGAACCCGGGCTCTAGGCGCTTTATGGATACCGTCTACAGCTATCGCGTGCTGAGCGTTGAGGACGAGGGCTCGACCGGATACATCGAGCGCTACGCCGGCTGGACCGATCCGTATAAGATTGCCGCCAACCCGGCGGCCGCCCAGTCAGCATCGAGCGATGCCGCACCTGCCGCAAGCACCACCGCAAGCGCCGATGACGACCCCATCCGCCACATGGTCGTCTCGGGCCGCAAGGGCGAGATCGCGGCCGAGACCGAGCGCCTGCTGGCAGACCACGACGCTATGGACCTCATCAACAACCACTTTATCCCCGCCCTCGACGAAGTTGGCGTCCTCTTTGACCAGGGCAAGTTCTTCTTGCCGCAGCTTATGGCCTCAGCCGAGGCCGCACGCGTGGGCTTCGACACCATCAAGCGCCTGATGCCCGCCGGCGAGATCGCCGACAAGGGCAAGATCTGCGTGGCCACCGTCAAGGGCGACATCCACGATATCGGTAAGAACATCGTCAAGATGCTGCTCGACAACTACGGCTACACCGTCTTTGACCTGGGCCGCGACGTCGATCCGCAGGAGGTACTCAAGACCGTCAAGGAGCGCGATATCAAACTCGTCGGTCTCTCGGCGCTTATGACTACCACCGTCGTCGCCATGGAGGAGACCATCAAGTTGCTCCATTCGGAAGTTCCGGGCGTCAAGATCATCGTGGGCGGCGCCGTGCTCACCCCCGAATACGCCAAGCAGATCGGCGCGGACTACTACGCCAAGGACGCCGCCGAAAGCGCGCGCATCGCCGAAGAGGTCTTTGGGCAGTAACACAACGGAAACAACCGAGCACCAAAACGTGCCGCATGCGCCACTTGGCACGTGCGGCACGTTAGAATAGAAAAAGCTATGCTCGTTTTGGCAGATAGGAGCGCAAGGATGGCGATCACGCCCGCAGAAATCGCGGAAACCCGCGGCATGGTTGAGGAACAGAACCTCGACATCAGGACCATCACCATGGGTGTTTCGCTCATGGGTTGCGGTGACGAGAACCTCGACCGCATGTGCACGAAGATCTACGACCACGTGACGCACACGGCTGAGCATCTGGTCGAGACCGCCGAGAACCTCGAGCGCGAGTACGGTATCCCCATCGTCAACAAGCGCGTCTCCGTCACCCCGGTGGCACAGATCGCCGCGTGCTGCAAGGATGAGGACCTCACCCCCATCGCGCACGCCCTCGACCGCGCGGCCGAGACGCTCGGCATCGACTACCTGGGCGGCTTCTCCGCGCTCGTCCAGAAGGGCATCGGCGACGCCGATCGCCGCGTTATCCAGTCCATTCCGCAGGCGCTCGCCACCACGAGCCGCGTCTGCTCCAGCGTCAACGTCGCCAGCCTGCGCGCCGGCATCAACATGGACGCCGTGCTTATGGCCGCCCAGACCATCATCGATGCCGCTAAACTCACGGCCGACCAGGACTCCGTCGGCGCTTCCAAGTTTGTCTGCTTTGCCAACATGGTCGAGGACTCCCCGTTTATGGCGGGCGCCGTCCACGGCGGTGGCGAGGCCGACGCCGTCATCAACGTAGGCGTCTCGGGCCCCGGCGTTATGGCCGCAGCCCTGGAGACGCTCCCCGACTCCGCATCGATGATGGAGGTCGCCGAAAAGATTAAGCAGACCGCCTTTAAGATCACCCGTGCCGGCGAGCTCATGAGCCGCGAGGCCGCCCATCGTCTGGGTGTCGAGAAAGGCATTGTCGACCTGTCGCTGGCTCCCACGCCCGCCATCGGCGACTCCGTCGCGCGCATACTCGAGATCATCGGCGTGGGCACCTGCGGTGGCCCGGGCACGACCTGCGCGCTCGCCATGCTCAACGATGCCGTCAAGAAGGGCGGCGTCATGGCCAGCTCCAGCGTCGGTGGCCTCTCGGGCGCCTTTATCCCCGTGTCCGAGGACGCCGGCATGATCGCCGCCGTCGAGGCCGGTGCGCTTTCGCTCGAGAAGCTCGAGGCCATGACCTGCGTGTGCTCCGTTGGCCTTGACATGATCGCCATCCCCGGCGACACCCCGGTCGAGACCATTGCCGGCATCATCGCCGACGAGATGGCTATCGGCGTCATCAACAACAAGACCACGGCAGTCCGCGTGATTCCCGCCATCGGCAAGGGCGTGGGCGACTGCGTCGAGTACGGCGGCCTGTTCGGCCGTGCACCCATCATGCCGGTGAACCCCAACGCCGGCACCGTGCTTGCCCATCGCGGTGGACGCTTCCCGGCACCGCTGAACTCGCTGAAGAACTAGCTGAGGGGTTCGGGCGAGGAGCCCCGGGGAGGGCAAATATATAAGGTCGCCTGCTCGGACAGTCCTGACTCGCACGGAGAGCACATTAAGTGCTCTCCGGCTCGTGCGGAACTCGCGATCGACCTTATATATTTGCCCTCCCCGGGGCTCCCGCACAACGGGACCTCGGTTGGGTTCCATCCCGATTGCAGTTGCTTCGCTCCTGCACCACTTGGTTGGTATGGCGGTTTGGCGTTGGAACGGTTCTTTTTCTGATATATGCTGGTTGCGGCTCTTCTTTTTGGGAGGGGCCGCTTTTTTGTTGTGAGGGGGATGGCCCGTGGCTGATGATTTGATTCGTTCTGAGCTGCTTTCTGTGGATTGGAATGAGGAGTGGATGCGTTTGCAGGCTGCTCGGCATCGGGCTGATGATTCTTTTGAGTGGGACAAAAGGGCTCGGCATTTTCGGCCGCTTGAGACTGCTCCGTATGCCCGGGATTTTATGGAGCTGTTGGCACTCCAGCCCGGCGAGTCGGTGCTGGATATGGGGTGTGGGGCTGGGTCGATTGCTATTCCGCTTGCGCAGGCCGGGCATCCCGTGATTGCTGCTGATTTTTCCCCTGCTATGTTGGGCACGCTTGATGCCGGCATTGAGTACTATGGGCTCGAGGATCGTATTACGCCGCTTGAACTTGCTTGGGATGATGATTGGGATTTGGTTGGCCCGATTGCCAAAGCGGTAGATGTTGCCTTTGCCAGTCGCTCGGTCACCACGACTAACTTAAAAGGGGCGCTTACCAAGCTTGACCGTACGGCTCGTCGGCGTTGTGCTGTCACGATGGTCGCCAACTCCAGTCCGCGCTACGATCTGCATCTGATGAACGCCATCGGCGCCTCGGTTACCTGCAGTAATGGCTTTGTCTATGCCTTTAATATCCTCATTCAGATGGGTGCCCTGCCGCAGGTTACGTACTTTGAATCGCCTCGTCGCGATACCTTCGATAGCCTTGAGGCGGGTGTGGCGGACTTCTCCCGCATGCTCGAGCATGGTAACGAGGATAAGGTCGACCGTCTACGCGATTACATTGCCCAGCATATGATTGAGAACCCCCATGCTGGCGAGCCGGGGTCTAAGGGCGTGCCGCAGGGACGCTTTATGCTCGACCATATCCGCAAGGTTCGCTGGGCGTTTATTGCCTGGGAGCCGGTCTCCGCGAGTCGTCCGTAGCCCATCTATAAACCGTCTGCAGCCCGCACCGGTCACTCACTCGGCATCCGCATTCTTTTTGAACTGGGCAAACGCGCTCCACACCGCGCCGTTCCTGCGCTATCGTGGGACAGCTCATGTAGATTAAGGCCCCGTCGCGGGGCGCCCCATACATAGAAAGCGAGAACCCATGGCACTGACAGGAGCACAGGTCAAGCAGCTTCGCAGCATGGCCCATCACCTCAACCCCGCCATCATCATCGGCAAGTCCGACGTCAATGAGGGCACCGTCGAGCAGACGGTCGCCTACCTGGAGAAGCACGAGCTCGTTAAGTGTTCCGTGCTCGATGGCTCCAGCCTTTCCGCCCGCGAGGCCGCCGAGGAGCTTGCCGAGCGCTCCCACGCCGAGGTCGTCCAGGTTATCGGCCGCAAGTTCTCGCTGTATCGCGAGTCCTCGCGCAAGGATATCGAGAAGATCAAGCTCGTCTAAGAGCCAGCGATCTGGCGAGCCAACACACAGCAAGCCTACGGGCGTCCGAGCAATTCGGACGCCCGTTTTTTATCGCTCGACCAGCACGCGGTTAAGCCTGCCCTCCACCAAGCGCTCGTATAGACGCCGCGTCTCGGGCTCGGGTACGCCATTGACCTGCTCCCTCAGGTGGTGCATATGCCCACTGTACAGCTCGACGATATCGCGCCGCCGCCCCGCCGCGCCGTAGACGCGCATAGCGCAACGCACCATGTCCTCGCGCGCCGTCTCTTGGCGCAGCCCCGATTCCACCAGCCACACCGCCGACTGCAAGTCGTTTTCTTCTAAGGCGGCATTCGCGCCCCGAATCATGCAGTCGATATACTTCGATTCCATAATGCGCCGCATACGCAAAAAGTAGGTGGGATTGCAGCCATTGGGAACATACAGCGGACCGGCGTAGAGCTGCTCGATCTTAAGGCACAGCTCGACCAGATGGGGCCCGCGCGCACCCGTGCGATTTCCCAACACCTCACGGCTAATCTGATCAAACAGCCGCACATCGGTCTTGACGTAATCGCCGTTGAGCCCAATGCATTCATTTTGGATCAGCACACACGATTTGCCGTCCGGCGTCGGCCCCAAGGCCGAACGCAGGCGCGATATCGTCGAGTACAGGTTGTTGCGGGCGCTATTGAACTCGGCATGGGGCCACAGCTCCATTGCCAGCGTCTCGCGGTCGACGAGCGCATCCATGCCCAGCGCAAGCCGCTCGGCAAGCGTTGCCGCTTTCTTGCGGCGCCACATCTTGTCCGTGATGGGAAACCCGTCGCGCTCGGCGCGAAACGCCCCAAACATGCGAATCTCGATATGGTCGATAGTATCGACGGCTTCGACCTCGCCGGCCTGAAACAGGCGCTCACCCTCCCCTTCCAGATCGTCACGCAGCGAATAACGCGATAACTCGCGCACGGGAAGCTTCTTGCGAATCCTGGTCGCCGGCTCGCCCAGACAATGCATGGCAAGGCGCGCAAAGAGCCGATACGATGGCTCTAGAATCCCCGCACGATTCATGGACATCCAGGCCGCAAGATCGCTGTCTCGGCCCGCACAGGCCAAATGCAGCGCCACCATCCAGGCCTCCGCTCCACCAACCTGCGTCTGGCTTATATCGAGTAGCTCCGCTTCCTCGCGCACCGAAACCATCGAAGTGTTACGCAGATATGCCGCGCGCTCCAGCAGCAATGCGTTATCGCGCATGTACGCAATCGACTCCTCGGCAAGTTTAAGCACTTGGACCGCACGGAACTTTGCATTAACCGGCCGTCCCTCTGCCAGCGACTGCCAGCCTTCTAGCAACAGGCCAAACAGCTGAATCTGGTTGTCGCGCATGCGCACGGCAAAACGATCGAGCTCGTTGAACGCCGCGTCGTCGGTTACCGGCAAGCCGGAAAGGAGCCGCCGTGCCGCCAACACCATGCGCACCCAGATAGCCATCGCCTTAAGCCCACGTACGTCGAGCGCCTCCCGCACCACCGTCATCTCGTCGTCGCGCTCGTCGGTTCCCGCAAACGACCCGTCAAAGAGCTCCACCAGCATGCTATCGGCCTGTATAACAATCCCCGCGATGTCGAGCTCGCAGTCGTAGGCCTTGCTCGTTTTGAGCTGCTGTAGGACGCCGCCGTCATCTCCCCGCTCGGTCAGGCATCGCTTGACCTCGATATGCGCAGACAACATATCGAGTGCGGTGTGGGACGTCTCTATTTCTGGCACGGCCAGGTTCGTAGGAAGCCCAAGCCCGTTGTCCCCATAGCAAACAGCCGTCAGTGTCTGGGCCACCCTCCATGAAACAAGGTCTATTTCGCAGGCCGCCCGTTCGCCCCCGCGCTCGATGACCGATGCCATATAGCGAGCGAGCTTTGTATTGGACACGCTGACCGCTGCCAGATATACGCCAAGCGCCTCGGCAGGCGTTGGCTCTGGAGCCGGATCGTCGGCATCGATCGTGCCCAGCGCTGCTCGGCAGATATCGGCCCCGTGCCCCGTCAGAGCCAGATCGACCCCATACTGCCCAGCAAGTTCAAGGACCGCCTCACGGTCCAAAAAGGCGTCCGCCAGGCCCATCGCCGCATCGCATCGGCCCGCCTTAAGCAAAATCCGGGCCGCCCTCGGAACAAGTTCGGGGCGAACCTCGGCCACCAACTTACGCAAACGCAAGCGTCCGTTATCCTCCGTGCCCAGACACGTAAAACTCCGCTCGGCGGGATCCAAGCCAAAGATCGGGTAGTCGCGTACAAAGTAGGACTGGTCGACCATCGACAGCCTCACCCCACAAGCCTCGAGTTCTGCGATATTGCCCTCGCCCATCAAAATCATGAGACAGGCCACGCAAAACAGTGCATTATTGTCGAGCGAAGCTAGATCGACAAGTGCCGCGCCATATACGTTGACAATCTCGTTTTCGAGCAGACCGGCTACGTCGCCTTGGCCATACAGACCCGTCTGCAATGCCGAAACGAGCTCGGGCACGCCCTGCGTGAGCTGGTAAAAGTCGAGCGATGTGCTGATCGAAAACGCCGATGCCCACGCCGAATACTCATAGGCATGCACCTTGAGCATCTGCGCATTGATCTTAACCGAATCGCCCAGCCCATGAATCAGCTGACGATTTGAAGGACGGCAGGAGATAAAGACCCCTACCCCCATGGTGCGCAGGCCGCGAATCCTGTCGATGAGGTCTTCGGTATCGTGCTGATCGAGGTTTGGCACATTATCAATAGCGATAAGGGAGTGCGGTTTGTCTTTGAGTTCTTCGGTGACCACCTCGAGCTGCATAAACACCTCGCGCCCAGTGGCGCGATCGGCCTCGATAATCCGCACGGGGCCTCGCGTCGGGTCGCATTTAACCTCATGGGTGTACTGCAGCAGCACCGAGGTCTTCCCAAACCCGTCGGGCGCATAAAGAACCACGATGCCGGCCTTTCGGCCCTTGGCGATAAGCTCATTCATCAAGCGTTCGCGTCGCACCATATAGCCTCCGCCCAGCGGCATCAGCTCAAGGTCGTCTATACTACCCAAATCGTTTACCATGCCCGCTCCTCAAATCGACCGTATGGACACTGTAACCGCAAGACCATACAAGCCGCGCTATGAATAGAGCGACCTTGTGTTCTAGGTTGTCTTTTGGTACGCAAGCGGCAAGTTTTTGTACAGCGAGGGCCGATTGTTATTAATCCCCCGACTAATCGGTCTTTAAGCAGGTAAATGAGCTTGTCAGCTTGTCCCATCTAAGCGGCAGTGTAACGCAAATGAACAAGGTTCAGCTATGTCATTCAACTCGCCTAGCACCCGCTACCGTCTACGACCTTTTAGTGGCATTATTGCATAGAATCTGGTATGGAATGAATCAAGCTGTTTGACATCCGGCATTCGTCAAGCTTGCGGCAAGATTTTGGTCAAGCGGGCGGAAAGGGATAATCAGAACCACCCTTAAAAAGGGTGGTTTGCTCTTAGGGTATAACCCACGGGCCCCGGGCTCGCGTCTAAAGGCGC
>CAKUON010000011.1 GCA_934668875.1 uncultured Collinsella sp. | reverse complement strand
CCCCGGAGGAGTTCCGGAGCCAGCCCCTTGCGGCGTAGTTCTTATTTAAGCCGTCCAAGTTTTGGGGTGCAGTTCAGATTGAACGTCCCCCTCCGCTTATTTGTTAAGCGCTATTTCTGCCATTTCTACCCCGTCCCCAAATGGCAGGTGGCAGGGCTATTCGTCCTGCGGGGCCTCGTCGGAGTTCGGGTCGGGCGCGGGATCCGGTGCAGGCTCGGGCACAGGCGCAGGCTCGGGCACAGGCGCAGGCTCGGGCGCAGGCGCAGGCTCGGGCTCCGGCGCAGGTGCGGACTCGGGCTCCGGCGCAGGTGCGGGCTCGGGCACAGGCACAGTCTCGGGCTCCGGCGCAGGTGCGGACTCGGGCGCAGGCGCGGGAGCGACGTCCGGAGCATCGTAGCTTGCAGGAGCGGCCTTCTTTTCGAAGGGCAGCACGAAGGTCAGGACGTCATCCTTGTCCTCGTCGGCCCACTCGCTCGCGTAGCGCGCCACCCAATAGCCAACGGCACGATGCTTGAGCATGTTGCCAAAGACCGTGAGGAATACCGTGACAAACGCCGTCAGCACCAAGAACAATACGAGCGTAATGCCGCCGCCGGTAACAAGCGCCTCAATAGCCGTAGGACGGTAGTAGTAGCTATACATACCGACAGAGGCAATGGTGCCAAAGACGAGCGTCAGGATCCAGGTGACAACGTTAGCGACCAGACCCGTCAAAAACTCGGGGAGGAACGAAGCGCAGAATAGCTTGGTCTTATTGTTCTTAAAGGCCGCCCAGACCTTATCAAGCGAAAACGCGCTCTCGACGCGACCGGTCACCGCAAAGTGCATCACGGCGATATCGGCAAACATCTTAAAGAAGACCCCCAAGACCGCCGTGGCAATCATAGCCAGGACAAGCAGGCCAAGCGAGCCAAACAGCGCAGCCTCGAGCGCATAAGAGCCGTAATAAGAATACGAGCCCGCGGCGCCAATTACCACGCTCTCCACCAGCGAAAGCACTACACCGATAACGGGAATGGCAGCGATGACCTCGAGCACGACCGAAATAACGCTCGAAAAGACTCCGAGACCAAACGACGTGGAACGCATGAGCGGACGATCCATACCGTCATCAACCTTGAGCGACAGATCGCGACCCCACTCAATACCAAAGCCGGAACCGCACACGCTCGCAATGCAAGCTGCCAAAAAGCCGATGGCAGCTGCGATGCCGCCAATAACGGGAATAAACAACACAAGCACCGACACGACACAGATAAGCGCCGGCAAAAAGGCAATCTGGCACACGCGCTGCAGCACGCCCGGAGTCTTGGTCATATCCTCAAACGCCTGAGCCACACAGCCCTTGGACGCATTCGCCACGGGCGGTTGCGGAACAAACTGCTGGGGCTGACCCTGACTCTGGGGAGCGGGGCCAGCGGCACCGGCATTGGGGGCACCACACGCGCCGCAGAACTTGTCGTTATCGCCCATAGGGGCGCCACACTGCGAGCAAAACATAGAATCATCCCTTCGTATCTTGAGCGAATCACTTGGATCGCAAACGATGTCTTTAGCATCATTATTGCCCAATGTGGGGTCAAATACTCAAAGATGACCGATTTGCAAGGTACACGGCACCAGCAGGCGGTTCGTTGAATACGTCAGCGTTAGTTCGTTCCGCGGAAACCCTTGCCGACGATCTCGGAGCTGTCGACGATCGTGATAAAGGCACCCGGATCGATCTCGCGAGCGTAGCGACGCAGCTGCACGGCCTCGCGACGACTCAGCACGCTCATAATCACCGTCACGCACTTGCCCGAGAAAGCACCGTAGCCGCGGCTGATAGTCGCCGTACGGTTGAGATGCTTGACGATAAACTCCTCGACCTTAAGGGGCTCGGAACAAATGACCGTGCAGACCTTACGCAGGTGAATGCTCTCGATGGCCTTGTCTACCACAAGCGTCTTGGCAAACAGGCCGAGTACGCAATACAGACCGACACGCGGGCCATACAAAAAGGCCGCGATGGTCACGATGCCGATATCGACCAGCAGCAGCGCACGGCCGATCTCAAGCGTCGTGCGGCGTTTGAGGATCATGGCAAGAATGTCCGTGCCACCCGTCGAGGCGCCAATATCAAAGACAATGGCGCTGCCGAGCGCCGGCAAGATGACGGCAAAGCACAGGTCGAGCCACATATCGCCCGTCATCGAGACATCGGTCGGAATAAAAAGCTCAAACAGCGAAACATAGGCGGACAGCGCAAACGAGGCGAAGACACTCCACAGGATTGCCTTGCGCTCCAAAAAGATAAAGCCCAGAACGACCAGGACCGCATTGATGATCCACATAAAGACGCCGACGGGCAGAGTCGGGAACAGCGTGGAAAGAATGACCGACACGCCCGAGGTGCCGCCAAAGGCAAAGTGGTTGGGGGTCTTAAATGCAACGATGGCAAAGGCCGTGAGGATCAGGCCCAAATTGAGCTCGGCAAAAAAGCGCGGAAAGCCCGGCTCCTGGCTGCGCTTGCGACCAGCGCGCTCGCCACGCTCGATAACATCGCGATCGACCACGCGCTCCATCGGCACTACGGGAGGACGATGCACCTCCTCGGCAGCACGCGACGCCGCCTCCGCCGCAGCGGCCTCGATCGCCCATGCCTTGCTTTCTGTCTCGTGCTCGTCGGCCATTACGGCAACTCCTCGTTAACAATTTAGAAACAATGCGCCCATTAGGGTAACGCGGAACGCAGCGATTGCAACCCTTAGTTAGACAAACGGCATGCCCACATCGGGGGCGTACAAACAACGGCCGGCCGCGCTTTTGCTTGCGCGGTCGGCCGTTTAACGTTTTCGCAGATAAAACCTGCCAAAACAAACCTGTCCCTTTTTGGTAGGTTACTCGTGCTGGCTGGTACGGTGCTCGTACTCCTCGGGGGTGATGACATCCTCGATGCGCAGGTTGACGCCCGCCACCTCAAGACCGGTCATCGCAGCGAGGCGCTCGGTGACGCGCTCCTTGACGTCGTCGAAGATTGCAGGCGCATAGGCGCCGTACTCGATGATGACGGAGATGTTGACGACCACACGGTTGTCGTCGGTGACCTCGACCGTCACGCCCTTGGTCAGGTTCTCGGCACCAAACTGCTCCTGCACAAAGTGCATGAGGTTGCCCTTCATGCCCAACACGTGCGGCACCTCGCGGGTTGCCATGGCGACGATCTTCTCAATCACGCCGTTGGAATAGGTCAGCGAGTCCTCGGACTCGTCCGCCTCCTCATCGTCCTCGTCCGTCTCGCCTTCAGACTCAACCTCGACGAGCGCCTCATCCTCGAGCGTCGCGTCCTCGGCCTCGACGACGGCCTCGTTCTCCTCGAGCTCGGTATCGGCCACATCGACCTTCGTATTAAAAGCCATGGTTCCTCCTTATGCCTGCCGCGGATGCGACAGTCGAATACATATTAGCGGCCGCTGAACAGACGACCAAAGAAGTTGACGATACCGTTTTCGCCGTCGCGAATCTGGCCGATCACGGCACCGATCAGCACAAAGAATGCGATGACGAGCGTGTCCCACAGGCCCAGCGTGAGCACCAAAACGGCAAGAATAAAGCCCGCGACAGCACCAAGCGTGGTGTTGGGGTGGCGCACGGCATAGCTCCAGATGGCAGCCCCGGTTCCCTTGATGAGACCCATAGCCTCGTCAAAATCTGCGGCAGCCGCGTCATGCGGCTCGGTTGCTTCGTGTTTGGAATCAACAGGCTCGCCCGCCGGGGCGGCGCTCTGGTCGATCGTCAGGCGCGGCGTGCGGGTGGTCTTGTCTTGATTGGTATCACTCACCGGAAACCTCCACGGTCTGGACGGTAGTCTTGGACGGTAAAAAGCGGACGTGCGCGGACGTACCCGGCGTGCCGAGCATGGTGTCGCAGGCTTCCTCGATACGCTGCTGCATCGCGGTAGCAAGAGAAGCGACGTCCCTATCGTCGAGCGCGATGGCCTCGACCTTAAAACGGACGCGCGACTCGTCGGAGCCCTGCACGCGTGCCTCGATATGCTCGACCATCACGCGATCATCGCACTCCGCCGCGGAACGGGCGCACGAGGAAAGCGCTGCGAGGGTGACCTCGATATTGCGCTCCCCCGCCGGATGCACGCAGGACGGCTCGCGACGGGCGAACATCAGGCGGAAAAAGCTTACCAGCACGCCGATCGCCACGACGCCGGCGCACGCCGTGACGACGACGCGCGGCATGGGGTCGCGCATCAGCAACATAAAGCGATACGTATACGGCCCCCAAAACTGGCAGACAAGCGTACCCAGCGCCACGATGGTGGCGGCAAGATACACGATCGCTAGGGCTCGTTTGAGTACGCGCACGCGGCGCTCCCTTCAAATCTCGGCTCTCGAAATGCAAAACGGTTCGCATCATTATAAAAGAGCCGGGTCCGGTGCTCTACGCACGCGGATCCGGCTCATCTATTCCACGAGGCTTGCATGCTCGCTTCATTATGCCCAGATATGCACGGCTTAACCCGTGCGAGCGCTACTCCTCCTCGAGGGCAGCGATGACCTCGTCGGTCATGTCCATGGTGCTGTAAACATCCTGGACGTCGTCGAGCTCCTCAAGACGGTCGATGAGGCGCTGAACCTTCTTGGCGTCGGCGCCGGAGACCTCGGTCGGGGTAGTCGGGACCATGGTGGTCTCGGAGCCCTTGACCTGGACGCCCTGCTCCTCGAGCGCCTTGGAGACAGCCATAACCTCGTTGGCAGTAGTCCAGACGATCCACTCCTCGCCGGCATCCTCGTAGTCCTCGCCACCGGCCTCGGCGATAGCCATCATGAACTCATCCTCGTCACCGGCAGCACCGTTGGCGATCATGGCCTCCTTCTTGGCGTTCTCGTCCAGGATCTCCTTGGCGACGACGATCTGGCCCTTGCGCTCAAACTGGAAGGCGACGGAGCCGGAGGTACCCAGGTTACCACCAGCGTGGGAGAAGGCGGAACGGACATCAGCGGCGGTGCGGTTGCGGTTGTCGGTCAGGCAGTCGACGTAGACGGCGACACCGGCGGGACCGTAGCCCTCGTACACGATGTTCTCGTAGACGGCGGCGTCAGCACCCGAACCAAAAGCCTTGTCGATAGCGGACTTGATCTTGTCCTTAGGCATGGACTGAGCCTTGGCCTTGGCAACGGCAGCGGCGAGGCTGGCGTTGTTCTCGGGCAGCGGGTCACCGCCGAGACGGGCAGCAACGGTGATGTTGCGGCTGAGCTTGGAGAAGAGGGCGGAACGCTTGGCGTCCTGCGCGCCCTTACGATGCTTGGTTGTGGCCCACTTAGAGTGTCCGGACATACGTGTCTCCTATCGGTTTCGACCTAAAGCCCAGCGCAGATGCTCGGGCAATATAAACAAACGTCGTTATGATATACCTACTGGCCTGCGAGATAAACCCCAAAATGAAGGCGTCGTGATGATGCCCCCCTTGGTGCAAAGAAACCTGACCCCAATGCACCAAGTTAGGACCAGAGGAAGTCGCTGCGGGTGACGGTGGCGCCGATGGCGAAGGGCATGCAGGCGATGACCGGATACAAGTAGCGCATGTAGGTCGAGCCGTTGCACGGACCAATCAGGCACACGGCGAGCACGCCCAACAGCGGCACCCAGATCGCCAGCGCACGCCATGAATGACGACGCAGCAGGTAGACCACCACGGCGATCATGATCCACACATAGGTGGCCGAGCTCATGGTGAGCGAGATAAACGGGATGCGCTGCACCGCCACGCGGTACAAGTTGATCAGATGGTCGCACCAGCGCACGACCTTGCTGTCGACCGGATGGAAGTCGAAGTACTTGAGATTATCGGGGCGCGCCATGATCTCGGCACTGCGCGCCGTACTGTAGACCCAAACATCGCGCACGCTCGGATAAAAGTAACCGTAGTAGTTATTGATAAGCGCCGAAATATAGCACTCGGGATCCTTCTTAAACATCTGGGCCCATACCTCAAAATAGGCATCGATGTCCTCCTGCGAGGCGTACTCGTTAAAGCAGTTCTTGACGGCATCGGACTTGTCGGGGTTGTAGCGGCGGCCCAGGTTCTCGTACTTGAGTACGCGATCGATCACGGCACGCTCTTCGTCGGTCACCGAACCGTCCCAGGGCGCCTCCACGATGGTGCCGTCCTCCTTAACCGTAGGGTTGACGCCCGAGTTGAGGCCGTCGTGCTTTTGGACGAAACGAGCCGTCTGTTGGAACGGAATCGAGAGGATTTCGCGCTTGGAACCAGGCGTGATGTCGTGCGCCGGCATAAAGACCTTGGTGAAGTACATATTAGAGGCAAGGCAGAGCGCGAGCACCGCGAGGACGCCAACCCAGCGGAAGCGCGGCGTGGCGCATGAGACCGCGGTGCCCGTCTGCTTAGCCGCACGACGAGCGACATGTACATCCCATGCGCAAAACGCCGCCGCAATCACGCAGGCCGCCAACGGAAAGACCAGGCCGCCATTGCGCAAAAACGTGGAACCCATGGCGCCCAGAGCGAGCAGCAGCCAGTCGTGGCGCGCAAAGAGCACGGGGGCTTTCTCGCCCGCTCGCTCGACATTGGCATCACGACGGGGCAAGCCACATGCCACGAGCTTGACGGTCTGTACCAGCAGAACCAAGAACGCGTCGGCAAAGAGCACGTCTTTGGTGAGCAACGCCGCGTAGTTAGAGAACATCGGCATAAACGCAAAGAACAGCAGGATCGCACCGCGAACCGGCAGGCTCACGCCCAGTTTGCGCAGCGACGAGATGGAATACGCCATGCAGGCAGCCGTGATGACAAACTGAGCGCAGGTATAGATGATGAGGCCCGCGTTAGCGCTGTTGAACAGCGAAAGCCCCAGTTGAACGCACGAGCCGATAATGGCCGTGTGCACTACGGGATGATGCCCGTTGAGCAGCACGTTGGGGTTGAGTAGGCGCAGGTAGTCGCTCGTGCCGTTGGGATAGTTGAACCACTGGCGAATCTGCGCACCCGTATCTCCCATAAAAAGGCCGGGCAGCGAAGCGATGAGCGTGGGCGCCCAGGCGATCATAAGCACCAGGAAGGGCCCGGCAAAGGGATGGGCCGAGAGCACGGCGTGAGCCACACGCCATATACGGCCAAAGTGCGCCTCGGAAAACGGGATGCGCCGAGAGCTCAGCCAATCTAGACACTCAAAAGCCAGATAGAAGGCCACGATCGCTAGGAGCATCCAGCCCGCGCCGCCAATCCAGGCGCAGATGATGCGGGCCTTGTCGCCAAGAACAATCTCGGCCGAGTCGGTGAGGTCGTAGCTGCGGCCGAACACCATGCAGATGGCGAAGAACAGCGACGGCAGAATGATCGACGGACGCCAGGTGTCGCCACGGCCAAAGAACACGTAGCGAAACGGCAAGGTGAGCAAGCAGGCAAGCGCAAGCAGCATGACCGCATCGGTGTGGCCGGCAAACGAGAGAAGCACCTCGTAGCACACGTACAGCATGCCCGAGGCTTTGGGGTCAATCGCCAAGACTGCGTTGCTCGACACCGGGGCGGGATCGATGGAAAACGCCGTGGTCGCCAACAGCGCGAGCAGAAATGCGATGAGCGTCTGCTTGGCGGGGTAGCGCTTAAACCAGACGATGCGGGCGGCGTCGCGCGCGGCCGTTGTGGAGAGGTCGGAATCCTTCACAGTCCAAATAACCTTTCTAGAAAACCACCACAAAGGTGCCTGTCCCCTTTGTGGTGGTATGTGGTGGTTAGGCGTCGAGGTAGATGCGCTGGGGGCGATTGCGGTGTCGGCCAAAGATGACGAGCGCCAGGCCCGCAATAACGAGCGGAAGGCTCAGCAGCTGACCCATCGTGATGACGCCGCCCAGCAGATAGCCAAGCTGGGCGTCGGGCACGCGCACGAACTCGACGAGGAAGCGGACGATGCCGTAACCCATCACAAACACGCCCATAAACGTACCCTGGGGCAGCAGCGGCTTTTTGCGGCTGAGCACCTGCAGAATGCAAAAGAGCACAATGCCCTCAAGAAATGCCTCGTAGAGCTGGGAGGGGTGACGCGGCATATCGCCCGCGGTGCCACCGAAGACCACGCCCCAGGGCAGATCGGTCGGCTTGCCCCACAGCTCACCGTTGACAAAGTTGGCACAACGACCCAGACACAAGGCCAGCGGCGCGCCGATGACGGCAAGGTCTGCCAGAGTCCATGCGTCGAGCTTATACATGCGGCACACGATGATGCCGCCGATAATGCCGCCCACCAAACCGCCATGGAAGCTCATGCCGCCCTCGTTGGTGGCAAAGATCTCGAGCGGATGTGCCCAGTAGTAGCCGTCGCCGTAAAAGATGACGTAGAACAGGCGGGCGCCGATGATAAGGCCAAAGACCACACCGACCACGACGCTCGTCAGGTCGTCAATCGTGATGTTAAAGCCCCAGCGACGCTGCGTGCGATACATGACGACCGCCGTGAGCAGAGCTCCGACCACATAGGCCAGACCATACCAGTAAATCGTGATGGGCCCCGCCGAAATCGCGACGGGATCAAGCATATGGTAGAAGTCGTTGAGCATGTCGACCCTCCTACTCCCTACATACAAATGCGGCCGCGGGCCTTGCGCTCGCAGCCGCATATTTGGGCGTAACGTCTATGCGGAGTATGCCGTCCGCAGCTTTCGCATCTTAGAACGGCGCGTACTCGTCGTACAGGTCGTCGGTCTCGCCGGAGGCATTGACCTGCTCGACACGGGTAACGCCGGGCACATGCTCCTTCAGGATGCGCTCGATACCCATGGACAGGGTCAGCGAGCTCATGGGGCAGCCGGCGCAAGCGCCCTGCAGCTCCAGTTTGACGACGCCCTCGTCGTCAACGCCCACATACTCCATATCGCCGCCGTCGGCCTGCAGGTTGGGGCGAATCTCTTCAAGAACCTTCTTAAGCAGCTCTTCGTTAACAGCCACAGGGGCTCCTTTCTCACAATTACGCGGGCGCGCCCGCGGACAGAAGCTATGTTACTACAGCCATGTACCCGCTCACGAGCCGTCCATGCGCGCAGACGCGACTTTCACGAGTAGTCAATTTGGGACGGGGCTCTTTTAGCTGCCTTTTGTTGCCAGCTGGCGTTGACACGCGCTACTGCTGAGCCTGCCCCTCGGTGCCGATATGAACATCGACGATAACCTGGCGGTAGCTGATGCCACAGGAGTCGAGGATGCGACGACTGATGCGGCCGTCGTCGGTATCGGCGTACTTGTTGTCCAGGTAGACAACCTCGCCCACACCCACCTGTGCCAGGATCTTGGCGCAGTCGTGACACGGGAACAGCGTGACGTAGACCGTGGAGCCCTCGAGATCCTTGAGCGAGCCACGGTAGTTGAGCACGGCGTTTGCCTCGGCATGCACCACGTAGTTGTGCTTGTCCTGTAGCGGGTCGTCGCTCGTACCCCACGGGAAAAAGTCGTCGTTGAGCGCCGAGGGCGTACCGTTGTAGCCCACCGAAAGGATGCGGTGGTTGGTGCTGGCGATGCACGCACCCACCTGCGTGTTGGGGTCCTTGCTGCGGCGCTGCGCGGCGATGGCCACGCTCATAAAGAACTCGTCCCAGCTAATGACGTCCAGGCGCTTGCCTGACGAAGTTTGATGAAGATCGTCCGACATGGCAGACACCTCCGTAATCGCAATAGTTTGACCCATTGTAGCAGGTGAAAGGTAGGGGCGCTTATCCCCCCAGCCCCTCGCCCTATGCGCGGCGGGGCTTTTGGTTGATGTGGTAGAGCTCGGCGAGACCCCGCAGCGTCAGCGCATCGTCGACAGTCAGGCTATGGCCGACAAGGGCCGCAAGCGCCTCGGCATCGTCGCCGGTAATGACGATGGGCACATCGCCCTCCCCCGCGGCCTTGGTCGCGCGCATCTCGGCAAGCACCATGTCGAGCATGCCGTCGATGCGTGCCACCTCGCCCAAAACCACACCCGAGCGCATGGCCTCGCGCGTGTTGCGGCCGATGACGTGTGTCGGCGCCGAGGGCTCAACCTGAGGCAGGCGCGCTGCTGCCGCCGAGAGCGAACGGGCGCCGAGCGCCAGGCCCGGAGCGATGACGCCACCGACAAAGGTACCGCGCGCATCGATCACCTCGATATTGGTCGTCGTGCCCAGGTCGATGACAATGCACGGCGAGCCATAGACGGCGCGTGCCGCCACGGCGTCGGCAATGCGGTCGGGGCCGATCTCGGCCGGGTCGTCGTAGTGCACGGGCATGCCGGTCTTGAGGCCCGGTCCCACGGTGAGCACGCGTCCCGTGCAGGTGCGGGAAAGCGCCGTCTTCCACGGGCGCTCGAGCGCCGGCACCACGCAGCTCAGCACGGCCGCCGTGGGCACGAGCGCGCCGGGCATGCCCGCATCAGCCGCCAGCGCGGCCATGACTTGAGCGAGACGCATACGCGCTTCATCGGCCGTAATGCTCGACGGCGTCGTGATCTCGCACGTCGCAAGCGGGCATTCCTGCGCCGCGGCCGAGTCCTCGGCAAACAGGCCAAAGCGAATGAACGTGTTGCCCACGTCGATCGTCAATATATATGCGCACCCATTCAGCATCGTCGGCGCTCCTTTCGTCTGCCCAGCAGTATATCGCCTACCCAAATTGACTACCAAAGCAGCTAAAAAAGCCCCGTCCCAAATGAGCTACCTTGCGGCTATACTGGTGCGCGGTCGTTTGCGAGCTCACGCGGCGGCCCTTGGTAACCCGACTTCCCGCGCCGTATCCGTAGCGGCGCTCCCGGGGGAAGCGGATATACGCAAAGGAGTTATATATGAGCAATCCCTCGAACCGCGCCTCGATGCGCGGGCAACTCACGCTGCGCGGCGTCATCATCGGCGTCCTTGGCTGCGTGATTATCACAGCAAGTTCGGCCTACACCGCCCTCAAGATGGGCGCACTCCCCTGGCCGATCGTCTTCGCTGCCGTCATCTCGCTGTTCTTCCTTAAGCTCATGGGCAACGCCAGCCTCAACGAGGCCAACGTCACCCACACCATCATGTCCGCGGGCGCCATGGTCGCCGGCGGTCTGGCATTTACCATTCCGGGCGCCTGGATGCTGGGCTATGCCGACCAGATCAGCTGGCTCGACATGTTTATCGTGGCACTCGCCGGCACTATCCTGGGTCTGCTGGCCACGGCACTCATCCACCGTCACTTTATCGTGGACGCCGCGCTGGAGTTCCCCACCGGCAACGCCGCAGCTCAGACCCTGCGCGCCACCGAGGCCGGCGGCAAGACTGGCAAGCAGCTCTTTGGCTCCATGGCCATCGCCGGCATTTACAGCGTGCTTCGCGACGCCCTGGGCGTGGTGCCCAGCATGCTGTGCACGCTCAATATCCCCGGCGTGACCTTTGCCATCTACAACTCGCCCATGTTGCTCTCCGTCGGCTTTTTGGTGGGCTTCGCCCCCGTCGCTTTCTGGTTTGCCGGCGCGCTGCTGGGCAACTTTGGCATCATTGTCGGCGGCACCGCTGCCGGCCTGTTCGATGTTGTGACCGCACAGGGCATCGTCAAGTCCCTCGGCATGGGCCTTATGATGGGCTTTGGCGTCGCCGTCGTCCTCAAGGACATCCTGCCGCAGGTCGCCGGTATCGTCCGCGGCCTCGCCGCCGACAGCTCCACCGACACCGACGAGCAGTCACTCATCTCGGGCTCCCTTAAGCTCGACGCCGGTATCATCGGCCTGGGCGCTGCCGCCATCGCCGTGATCATCGCCATCGTGCTCGACCTTGGCCCCGTTCCGGCCGTCATCGTCACGCTGTTCACCTTTGTCACCACCATCATGAGCGCGCAGAGCTGCGGCCAGACGGGCATCGACCCCATGGAGATCTTCGGCCTCATCGTCATGCTCATCGTTGCCGCTTTCGCGCAGCTCGCTCAGGTCAAGCTGTTCTTTATCGCCGGCATCGTGGCCGTAGCGTGCGGCCTTGCGGGCGACGTCATGAACGACTTTAAGGCCGGCGCCGTGCTGGGCACCAACCCGCGCGCACAGTGGGTCGGCCAGGCCATCGGCGGCATCGTGGGCGCCCTGGTCGCTGCCGCCGTCATGGTCGCGCTCGTCACCGCCTATGGTCCGGACGCCTTTGGTCCCGACAAGAGTTTCGTTGCCGCACAGGCAAGTGTGGTCGCCACCATGGTCTCGGGCATCCCGAGTGTGCCGTGGTTCGCAGGCGGCTTTATCGCCGGTATCGTCATGTACTGGCTCGGCATTCCGGCCATGATGATCGGCCTGGGCGTATACCTGCCGTTCTACATGTCGCTCACGGCCTTCCTGGGCTCCTGCGTTAAGCTCGCCTACGACAAGTGGGCCGCTCACCGCGACGCTACTGCCGGTCTTTCGGACGAGGAGAAGGCCGCCAAGGACGCCGCCTTCCAGGAACAGGGCCTGGTTGTCGCCAGTGGCTTGCTCGGCGGCGAGTCCATCGTCGGCGTTATCCTAGCGTTTATCTCCGTCGGCTTGAGCCTACTGGGGTAAGCAGAACAACAACGCAGAGCGCGGGGTCGGAAACAATCCGGCCCCGCGCTTTTTGTCTATTTGATCTTTTTGATCCTCACGGCGTTTTTAGTCATGCCGATTGGCCTGACTTCTAGGTCAACAAGCCTCGTCTGACACCTCGCTCAGCGCGGTGTAGAGTAAAGACAACAGACGCGAAGAGTGACTCGGAAGCCAGACGAGGTAAGCATGGAACTCGACAAACAACAGATCAAGCGGCTGCGCGAACGCCATCACCGGCGCCACGGCATCCGCCCCGCCCATAGCGAGGCCATGGAGAATGCCACCCGTTTCCTTAAGCAGGCATTCAACATTCGCGAGGGACGCGCGCCCTATCACGTGATTCGCAAGCGCTTTGTAAACGGGGCGCGGCTGACCGGCTCTCACCTGTGCATCCTCATCATCGCCATGCTCATCGCGAGCATTGGCCTCGATATCGATTCGGACATCGCCATCGTGGGCGCCATGCTCATCTGCCCGCTTATGGGCTCGGTTCTTGCCATGGCATACGGCATTGCCACGCTCGACCGCGAGATTACCGTCGAAGCCGTCGCCGGCCTTGCGCTGCAAATGGCCTTTTGCCTGGTCACGTCCACGCTGTACTTTAAGCTCTCGCCCCTTGGCACCACCACGGCCGCCATCATCGACAACTCGACACCGACTGTGTGGGACCTTGCCGTCGCGCTCGCAGGCGGCTTTGCGGGTGGCCTGGGCAACTCGCGCGACCAGGAACCCGCCACACTCATCGCCGGCGTGGCCGTGGCGACCGCGCTCATGCCGCCCCTGTGCGCGGCGGGCTACGGCATCGCCATCGCAAGCGGGTCGCTGTTTCTCTCGGCGCTTTACGAGTTTGGCATCAACGTGGTCTTTATCGCACTCGCGGCCGAAGCCGTACTACTTCTATTGCGCGTGCCGCTCAAGCGCGACCTCAACGGCGACGGCATTGTGACCGCCGAGGAAAACGCCGAGGTCGATGAGCTGTCACACAAGGTGCGCCGCCGCATCATCGTGGGCACGGTGATCTTTGCCATCCCCTGCATCGTTATGACCGCGGGATCCATTGGCTCGGCGCAGGCCGGCGTGCAGGACGGCTATGGCGTCACCGAAACTACGCGCGAGCTTGCCGCGGTACTGCCAGGCTTTAAGGATTACACCGTCGCCGTCGAGACCTCGGCCACCGAGGGCGACGAGGAGGGCATCGTCGAGCGCGAGATTGTCGCCCATGTGACGACAAGCGAGGGGCTCGGAGAGCACGACCGCCGCGTCGCTCGTAAACTCATCAACCTCAACGTACCCGAACTCGATCGCGTGGAGTTTGACGTGAAGTGATGCGGGACGGCGCTACAGCTCGTACTTGTACACGCGGTAGATGAACTTCTCGGCTTCCATCTCAAAGGTAGCAATGGGCAGTCCGTAGCGGTCGTACTCGGTAAAGGTCTTGGCCTGGCCCGATGCCACGAGCATACTGCTCGAATCGCCGACGCGCTGCGCGCTGCTCACGTCCAGTCGTCACGTCAATCTTGATGATGAGGTCCTCGACGTTAACGCGCTCGCCCTCGCTCTTTTTGGCTGCCGCGGGATGTGCGGGGAAACGCGGCAACTTTGGGCACGTCACCGGTCTTTTTTGACCGGCAACCTCATACGACACGGTCACGGCGTCGGCGATCTCAAAGAGTAGCTTAGGCTTGTGACGATGCAGAGACGCAGGGTGCGCAGTTGATCCGCGATGCCCCCCCCCGAATTATTCGGGACGGCCGCGATGGCGCTCAATCCAGCCCACGGCAAAGTCGACGAGCTCGCGCTGGCGCATAAAGCGAATCGTCCCATCGCCGAGAGGTACCGCGCGAACCGTGCATTCACGCTCAAAAGCAGCGCCGATTTCGTCGAAGTCCTCGCCGTCGACAAAGAGCGTGCGGTACTCCTTCCACACGCGCTGGCCGTTTTCCATAATCGCGCTGTGCTCCACGCAATCGTGCTTGCCCGGGTATTGTGCACGGGCGTCCGCCAAATGCAGGGATGTGTTCTTGTCGTAGCCCACGCCCACGAGCAGCACATAGCCGTCCAAATCGTACAGGCGCGCGATGGGCGATCCGTCGCCAAAGATGTTGCTCAGGTCGTGGTTTTCCGTCAAGAGCTGCGCTCGCGGGCCGTTTGCCGCCACCGAACGCGCCGGGTGGTCGCTGCGGAGCGTGCCCGGCCACGTGCGGAACATCTCGGCAACGGCCCCCATCGTATTGGTGGGCGTGACGCGTTTGTCATAAGCTGGCCAGTTATCGCGGATCAGCTGCCACCACCCTTGCGGCTCCTGCCAATGGACGCCGCTCGCCGGATCCAAGTTTTTCCACGACTGCGTCGGCATCATGATGGTGCCGGTCTCGCCCACCGTCTGGAGCAGCGCCTCGATCACCGGCTGCGCACCGCCGCACACATATCCAAGCGCGCTGAGCGAGCAATGGACCATTACCGTCTGCCCCGAGCACATTCCAACGGCAGAAAGCGCATCGAGGACATCCTGCTTGAGTACGATTTGTCGGTCCATTGCCGCTCCTTTCTATTTCTGGGTCCATCTTCCCACTGTTGGCGGCCGAAAATGATCCGTTTTCCTCCGTCCCCGAGGGATCTTTTTAGTACTTAAAGAAGCCCTCACCCGAGCTTTCGCCCAGCTTGCCTTCGTCGAGCATCTTCTTGAGGACGGACGCCATGGCCTTAAAGTTGTAGGGCATCATCATCTTTTTGAGCAGCGGGCTCACCAGACCCGGGACCTTCTGATACTGCATGACGATGTTGTAGGCCGTCTGGATACCCACGGTATCGAATACGCGGAGCGGACCCTTGGGGGCGCCGGTGCCACGCGTCCATGCGAGGTCGATGCTCTTGGGGTCGCTGACGCCCGAAACATACAGGTCGAGGCCCGAGAGCAGCCACGGCACCAACATGGAGTTAAGCAGGTAGCCGTTCTTTTCCTTGTTGACGGGAAGCGCCAGCATGCGGATGTCGTTGGCAAAGTCGACGAGCTCGTCAAAGTAGCGCTTGTCGGTTTGGTCCTGAGCCATGACCTCGGTCATGTTGTTCTTCCAGATGGAGTTGGCAAAGTGCAGTGACAGGTATTTCTCGGGACGCCCAGTGTACTTGGCAAAGGTGCTCGGCAGCAGTGTGGAGGAGTTGGTCACGATGACGGTCTTTTGCGGGAGGACCGGAGCGAGCTTCTTGTAGAAGTCGATCTTTGCCTGAGTGTCCTCGGCCATGGACTCGATGACCAGATCGGCGTCGGCCACGGCCCTGGCAAGATCGAGCTCCAGCTTGATCGTGGAATAGGCACGCTCAACGGCGGCAAGCGCTGCGTCCTTATCGAAGGGCTGGTCACTATCGGCGATGCCGGCGCACCACTCGCCCGTACCGTCTGCCATGCCCTCGATGGCCGCAATGTACTCCTCGCGGACATGGTCGATCTTGGGCTGGGTGCGCCCGATGCTGCCCTCGCTGCGCAGCCAAATCGTTACATCAAAGCCACAGTAGGCAGCCTGGAAGGCAATCTGGCTTCCCAGCACGCCGCCACCGGCGACACATACGCTCTTGTAGCTCATAGGAACAGTCCTCTCTTACGTAATTCCATAGATGTGTATTTATTCAACCGTAAGGAGGCTGCGCGCCGGAGGTGGGTTCTATAAACGGACAATATTTTACGGCGAACGGATACACCTGTTCATTATCTCAGGGTTCTGGAAGTCATTTTTAGCGCCGCTGAACCACCGTTTTCGGAAGTATGCGGCAAATTCTGGAACTCTCGAGCACACCCCGGTTTTTCGCCAATAAAACCGCAGGTACAGAGATTGAATATACCCGGTGTGCTCGGCCTATTCAGATTTTGCCGCATACTTCCGAAATCTAAGTTCGCAAAGGATGATAGTTGAGGCGTTTACGCAACATATGTCCAGCAAAAACGGGTGGTAGCCGTACCGGCTACCACCCGCTTGCCTCATATCTAGCCCATAGCAGACCAGCTACTTCTTAATGCCGCGTCCCAGACGCTTGGCGACCGACGCCACGGCCTCCTCGCTGGCCGGTCCGCAGCTCACGCAGCCGTCATGGGCACGCATCTGGCCGGTGACCTCATCCATTGCGAGCGGCGCCACCTTCTCGAGCTTAAAGCCCTTACCGGCGCGCATGTTTTCCTTGGCCACGCTGATCATGAGCTTAATGCGGTTGAGCTGGTTGACCTCGGACGCACCGGGGTCGTAGTCCACCGCGACGATGTTGCTCTCGGGATGCTGACGGCGCAGCTCCTTGATCACGGCCTTGCCCACCACGTGATTGGGCAGGCACGCGAAGGGCTGCGTGCAGATGATGTTGGGCGCACCGTGGTCGATCAGGTCGAGCATCTCGGCCGTGAGGAGCCACCCCTCGCCCATGTTGTTGCACACCGAAAGTACCGTGCGGGCCTTGTCGGCCATAGTGCCGATGCGCTCGGGCGCCTCAAAGCGCTCGGACTTCTCGAGCAGCTCCTCCACCGGCGTACGCATCCAGTCCACCAGCTTGATGAGCGCCTGCATGCTAGCGCGCGTGGTGGCAGAGCTTCCCAGCTCGTCCTTCTGCAGCTCGGCATTGCTCATGGAGTACAGGAAGAAGTCGAGCAGGCCCGGCACCACGGCCTCGCAGCCCTCGCGCTCGATGACGTCGACTACGTGATTGTTGGCCGTGGGATGGAACTTGACCAGAATCTCGCCGACCACGCCCACGCGCGGCTTGGTGCCCTCGCCCACAAGCGGCATGGTGTCGAACGCGCGGATAGCCTCACGCGCAAGCTTGGTGTAGTTATGCCTGTTGAACTTAGGCGCCAGCTTGCGGGCGCACGCCATGTACTCCTCGTAGAGCGCGTTGGCGGCACCGGGCGTGGCCTCGTACGGGCGGCAACGATAGAGCATCTGCATCATCACGTCACCAAAGAGCACCGCGTAGACTGCCTGTTTAAGCAGCGCCGGCGTAATCTTAAAGCCAGGGTTGTCCTCGCCAAGCGCCACGGCCGAAAGCGAGATCACCGGGATCTCGGGGTGGCCGCTCTCGCGCAGGGCCTTGCGGATGAGCGCGATGTAGTTGGTGGCGCGGCAGCCGCCGCCGGTCTGGCTGATGACCACGGCCGTCTTGGACAGGTCGTATCGACCGCTCTCAATGGCCTCCATGATCTGGCCCGTCACCAGGATCGACGGGTAGCAGATGTCGTTGTTCACGTAGCGCAGGCCCGCCTCGACGGCGTCGTGGTCGGTCGAGGGCAGCAGCTCCAAGTTGTAGCCGGCACCGCGGAATACCTCTTTGACCAGGTCAAAGTGGATCGGCGCCATCTGCGGGCACAGGATGGTGTAGCCCTCGTCGCGCATCTGCTCGGTAAAGGGCACCTTGGGCCACGCGGTCGAAGCACTCTCGCGCTGCGCCTCAAACGTGTACTTGCGGCTCGCGAACGCGGGGGCATCCGTGGAGGGCGTCACCGGCGCGGCATCGCCCTGCTCGTAGGCCTCGCCCGCGGCCGTGGCCTCGGCCAAGCGCTCGGCCTCCTGGTCCTTGAGCGCGGCCATGAGCGAGCGGATGCGGATGCGCGCGGCGCCCAGGTTGGACACCTCGTCGATCTTGAGCACGGTGTAGATCTTGCCGCTGGCTTCCAGAATCTCCTGCACTTGGTCGGTGGTCAGGGCATCAAGGCCGCAGCCGAAGGAATTGAGCTGGATCAGGTCCAGGTCGTTGCGCATCGTCACAAAACGGGCGACGGCGTACAGGCGGCTGTGGTACATCCACTGGTCGACGACGCGGATGGGGCGCTCGGGCTTTACCAGATGCGCGAGCGAATCCTCGGTAAAGACGGCAAAGCCAAAGCTCGAGATAAGCTCGGGCAGGGCGTGGTTGATCTCGGGGTCGTTATGGTAGGGACGACCGGCGAGCACGATGCCGTGACCGCCGTGGTCCTCGACCCACTTAAGGGCTTCCTCGCCCATGGTCTGGATGTCCTCGTGGAAGCGAGCATCGGCCTCAAAGGCGGCGTTGACGGCGGCATCGACCTCGGAGCGCGTGATCTTGGGTCCGCGCACGCGACCGCGACCGGCCTCGGCGTCGGCCACGCGATCGACGGCGAGCACCTGGTACAGGCGGCGCTTGAGCTCGGTCTTGTCGTGATAGGGCACAAACGGGTACAGGAACTCGATGTTCTGCTCGCGGATCTCGTCAATGTTGAGCGCCAGCGCCGTGGGGTAGCTCATGACGATGGGGCAGTTGTAGCAGTTGCCGGCGGTCGGATCCTCCTTGCGTTCCCAACGCACGCACGGCATCCAAATGAAGTCGACATCGCGGTCGATAAGGTTCATCACGTGGCCGTGGCTCATTTTGGCCGGGTAGCACACGCTCTCGGACGGCATGGACTCGATGCCCGCCTGATAGGTCTTTTTGCTCGACTGCTCGGACAGCTGCACGCTAAAGCCCAGGCGCGTAAAGAACGCGTGCCAGAAGGGGTAGTTCTCGTACATGTTGAGCGCGCGCGGGATGCCGACGGTGCCGCGCGGGGCCTCGTCGGGGCTCAGCACCTCGCGGTTAAAGAGCAGCTCGTTTTTCTTTTTGAAGAGGTTGGGGGCCTCGGTCTTTTGCTTTTTGTGGCCGGCACCCTTCTCGCAGCGGTTACCGGTAATGAAGCGCCTGCCGCCGCCAAAGTCGTTGACGGTGAGCTGGCAGTTGTTGGAGCAACGGCCGCAGCGGACGTGCTTTTGCGTCACGGTGAGGTGCGCGATGTCCTCGGCAGAGAGGATGGTCGAAGTGCCATCGGCGCCGGCGCGATCGCGGGCGAGCAAGGCCGCACCGTAGGCGCCCATGCAGCCGGCAATGTCGGGACGCACGGCATGAACGCCGGTGAGCTGCTCAAACGCGCGCAGCGTGGCATCGGACATAAAGGTGCCGCCTTGGACGATCACCTGGCTGCCGATCTCCTTGGGGTCGCGCAGCTTAATAACCTTGAACAGGGCATTCTTAATGACGGAATAGGACAGACCGGCCGCGATGTCGCCAACCGTGGCGCCTTCCTTTTGCGCCTGCTTAACGCGCGAGTTCATAAAGACCGTGCAGCGGCTGCCCAGGTCCACCGGGGCCTTGGCGTGGATGGCGGCGTCGGCAAACGCGCGCACGTCCATGTTCATAGAGACGGCGAAGCTCTCAATAAAGCTACCGCAACCCGACGAGCAGGCCTCGTTGAGCATGATGTGCTCGATCACGCCGTCCTTGACGCGCAGGCACTTCATGTCCTGGCCGCCAATGTCCAGGATGAACTCGACGCCGGGCAGGAACGCCTTGGCGCCGCGCAGGTGCGCGACGGTCTCGATCTCGCCGGAGTCGGCCTTGAGAGCCTCGATGAGCAGCGCCTCACCGTAGCCCGTGGTGGTCACGTGGCCGATGGTGCAGCCCGCGGGGATGTGGTTGTAGAAATCGGCCATGATGACCTTGGCCGTGCCTAGGATGTCGCCGTTGTTGTTGCCGTACCAGGTGTGCAGCAGCTGACCGTCCTCGCCCACGAGCGCGGCTTTCATGGTGGTGGAGCCGGCGTCGATACCGATGAACACGCGGCCGGTGTAGCCGTCGAGCTTGCCCTTGGGGACAACCTCGGTGTCGTGGCGGTTCTTGAACTCAGCAAAGTCCTCATCGGTGGCAAAGAGCGGATCCAGGCGCTCGACCTCGGCACCCTGCGTGTCGCCCAGGCTGTCGATGGCCTCGATGAGCTGCGGGAACGTGCTGAGCTTGTTGGACTCATGCGCCATGGCGGCGCCGCTCGCCACAAACAGGTGGGCGTTTTGGGGCACGATGCGGTGCTCCTCGTCCAGGTTGAGCGTGAGGTAGAAGCGGTGGCGCAGCTCGGAAAGGTACTGCAGCGGACCGCCCAGGAAGGCAACATTGCCGCGGATGGGACGGCCGCACGCCAGGCCCGAGATGGTCTGGGTCACGACGGCCTGGAAAATGGATGCGGCGACGTCCTCGGGGCGGGCGCCCTCGTTGAGCAGTGGCTGCACGTCGGTCTTGGCAAAGACGCCGCAGCGGCTGGCGATGGGATAGATGGTAGTGGCGTTAGCCGCGAGCTCGTTAAGGCCGCTCGCGTCGGTGTGCAGCAGGGTCGCCATCTGGTCGATGAACGCGCCCGTGCCGCCGGCGCAGGTACCGTTCATGCGCTGCTCGATGCCGTTATCGAAGTAGATGATCTTGGCGTCCTCGCCGCCCAGCTCGATGGCGACGTCGGTGGCCGGGATGAGGGTCTCGACGGCGCGCTTGCTAGCGATGACCTCCTGGACAAACTCCAGGTCGAGCCACTGGGACAGCAGCAGGCCGCCCGAGCCGGTGATGGCGCAGGTCATCTGGGCCGTCGGCAGCACGGTCGCGGCGCCCTCGAACAGGTCGCGCGCGCAGGCGCGAACATCGGTGTGGTGACGCTGGTACTTGGCGTATACGATTTGGTTGTCGTCGTTGAGCACGGCGAGCTTGACGGTGGTGGAGCCCACGTCGATGCCCAGGTGCAAGTTGCCACGAGCGTTCTCGGGGTTGAAGATCGCGCCTTCGGGGGCGTGGGCGGTGGTGGCGGCTACGGACTCGGTAGCGTTGGACGTGGCTGCGTCAGCGGCGAGTGTCTCCCCCGCCGCATTCTTGGCTTCGGCAACTGCCTCGGCGACCTTCTCGGCAGCGGCGGTCGCGGCCTTCTGCGCGGCGTCTGCCACGGCGGGCACGGCCTCGCGCGCGGCAGCGACCATGCGGTCCTTAATGCCTTCGACGAGTTTGCTCATCTGTTTCTCCTCTTAGTTGTTGGACTCGACGGTTGCGGCGGTGTCGACCGCGTCCTCGAGCTGCAGATTCAATAGCTTCATGCCGTATTCCGGCACGTTGATATCAATGGGCTGGCCATACAGGTCGCCCGGGCGAACGAAGGCGATGACTGTCATGATGCGTGCCATGGTCTCGGGTGATTCGGCAAGGCCGCGCTCAAACCAACGCTGGATCATGCCGACCTCGGCGCTCACGACATAGGTGACGTAATAATCGAAGAACGTGCCCAGCGCCAGGCCCAAAATGCCTGTCTGCGCACGCGGCACCACGGCCTCGCGTGCGGTATCGATGATCTTTTTAATGAAGGCTTGGTCGCCGCCAGAGCCCAGCAGGGCACCGATAAGATCGCGATTGGCCGCAAGATAACGCAGCAACTCAACCGAACCGGGTGCCGGCTCGAGCTCATCGATATTGCGGTAAAGATCGGGCAGTTGAGCTGCGGTGATGAGCTCAACGCGCTCGCGAATCTCAGTCAGCAGGCCGTCCTCGATTTGGTTGATAAAGTCGGGAATATCGCGGTAGTGCGAATAGAACGTACGGCGCGTGAGGCCAGCGCGCTCGGTAAGCGACGCGACGTTAACGCGCGAAAGATCGCCGCCTTCGGCAAGCTCGCTGGCAAGTGCCTGGCGAAGGGCACGCTGCGAGCGAAGAGACCGGCGGTCGCATTTCTCGAGCTGGGACAAGCGTCCTCCTTGTTACTCAACCTGTGCGCTATTGCACAGTGCGAGTATTATTGCACACCGTGTGCATCAACACGTAAAGGCAATATTTGGGATGTGACAAAGGGGCAGTCCCTTTGTCACATTCGGCCTAGTTTTTGGATCGGCATTACCGATTGTCCGAAATGTCATTCGTGGGTAGAATAGTGTCGACGGCAGCCCAAGTTGTAGCTAGCTGGGCAGCGCCGTTATACGGTTTAAGGGGTCAACGCCTTAGCGGCGGCGACCCCTTCTGTTACGCTTCGAGCGCTGCTTGAGTGCCTCGGAAAGTCCGATGAGCGCCGTGAGGAGCGAGACCAAAGCGGTCAGGAACTTCACGAAATCAATCAAATCGGTCATGGGCATCACCTCCCATCAAATGGAGGGCGCTGCCCGGCACATGGAACTGCCGTCAACAGTATCAATTCTATCAAAGCGCAGTTAGATATGCGAATATCTGTTCGTATTTCAGGAGATCGATGCTTGCATGTGGCAAAGGGACAGTCCCTTTGCCACATTCGGCGTTGCTGTCGAACCGCCACCTACATTTTTCGAGTTGTTCGGCCTTTCGCTGATTCCATGCAGCTGCTGCCGAAATAACTTGAGTGATTTTGCTCCTATTTGTGCGCTATTTGATCTATTTGTGTGTGACCCTCGCAAAATCAAACAGAATATGGAGCGCAGATAATCTCGAGCCGGTATTTACGGCCTTTTGACTGCCTCCCAGAGGCCGAATAACTCGATTTTTGTTGGTGGCCGAAAGCGTAACAGGCCTATGCGCCAAAAGCCGGCGCCCAACATGTGACGAAGGGACTGTCCCTTTGTCACATTATTCGATTACGGTGCGGGAGTTTTGCTTGCGCATGGTGGTGAACATGTGTTTGGGAACGGCATGGGCCATGCAGCTGCCGATAGTCGCGCTCGCGGCGGCCTTGGCTGCATCGCTGCCATTCTTGGTGGCATAGCTGTGGCGGAAACGCTTGAGCATGGCGATGTCGTTGCCGCCGTCGCCGTAGACCGCGACCTCGTCCTCGGCAATGCCGTAGTAGGCCGCCAGCCACGCCACGCTCTCGCCCTTGTTGCACGAAGCATCCGTGATCTCGAACATCACCGGGTCGAATGGCGCGTTGACCACGCGGTCCGAGCGCTCGGCAAGATACGCCTTAAGGTCGCGCTCCAACTCGGGCGAGGTCACGCGGCAGTTAATCTTGCACACGTCATGACGCAAGATGTCTCCGATCGACTGGTCAAAATACTGTTCCTCGTGATAGCCGCCACGGGCTCGCATGCCGCGCATCACAATTCGCTTGATGGGGTCGTCCTTCTTAAAGCCCGCCTGATGCATCTCAAACGAACCGCTCGAAAACATGCCGTCGGGCGTAGAACAATCAAAGCAAATGCCCGGAAATGCCTTGAGCAGCTCCTCGGTAATCTGAGGATCGATGGTCCAGGTCTTAAGCACCTCGCCGTGGCTGTCACGAACGATGGATCCGTTGGAGCAACAGGCATCGAGCGCCAAACCTGTAAAGCCATGCTCACCGATCGGCAGCGTCGAGCGGCCCGTCGCGGGAACCACGTGCAGCCCGGCCTCGGTCAACTCGCGAATAGCGCGGCGGATGGTTCCGTCGGCCTCGTGCAGGGCGTTAAGCAGCGTTCCGTCTAGGTCACTCGCAAACATCTTGATCATGGGCATGCCTCTCCTTCGTCTGCACGATATTGTAGACGAAGGAGAGGCGCGTTCTCGTATGGGCGCCCCGCACTGCAGTGGCTGCTTCTGTTAAACCGCTACAGTGCGAACGTCACATTGTTTGTCGTGAGCGACTTTTCAAGCGATAAAACAGCACCGTCGTCAGCACCAATACCACCAGCATAGCTGCGAACACGGCCGCCGGCGCCCATCGATCATATGCGAATCCGTACGCCAATTGGCCAATAGGCGTTGCGCAGGAAAGCGCCATGTATACGACCGAAAGCACCTTTCCGCAGAGTTCCGTCGGCGCCGTCCGCTGAACGAATGCAACGATTTCGACCGACGCAATGCCTGCCCACACCATGACCCATGCCGAACCGACTGTAAGCGCGGCAAACACAATTACGTCAACGCCGATCGGTAGCGTGACAATAACCGGCACGACTCCAAGGCAGATCATCGCAACATATCGGCATATGCCATTGAAAGAAAAGCGATTCGGCCAAATACCGACTAGGCCGCCGCCTACAAGGCCGCCCAGCCCCATAGCCGCCTCAATAATCCCAACGCAGGAAGATTGCATGCCGAGATGCCTTGTAACAATAACGGGCGCACCAATCGTTAACCCAACCAACGCAAGATTCAAAACAGCCGCAAGCAAAATCACAGCGAGCAACGAGGTATTTTGAAGCAGGCACCGAATCGCCAACAGAAAATCGCTTTGGCATGCCATGCGAGTCGAGCCATCCCCCGTCACTTCAGAATGGACATTTCGTTTGAGTGCGGCCCAAAACAGCAGCGACGACATCGCAAACGCCGCCGCCGCGATCGCGCAAATGGCATCGATTCCAAAGCGTCCGTAGACGGCTGTTCCAACCACGGGACCTAGAATATTGCTCGCCATGGTCGTCTGCGACACTAATGCGGTGGCCCGCTCGACCTTTTCCTTGCCGGCTATGCGCAGCGTCTCGATTTGAAGTATCGGCTTCAGAATAGATTGAACGGCGTATTGGACGCACAGCATCACCGCTACAACGGCCGCAAGGGGCAACGAGCGCTTCATGGGGACAAATAGCATCGCTGCAATCATTAAAACAATACCGAGAGCTGCTAGAACGCTGCGATGTCCCTCTCGATCAGCTAATACTCCGCCAGCCGGAGTCGCAAGCACGCCCGGTATAAACGCTATCGCCGCGACGGCACCATATAACGTCGACGAGCCACTGCGATCGAGCAAGTAAAGCGGACACGCAAAGCACAGCGCCGACAACGTCGAATACACGCACAGCTGCGCAACGAGAAGACCGACGAGTCTTATAGACAGCGCCGTCTTTGAAGCTGGCGCGGTGTCGAAATCTCTCATCCCGTCCATAGCCTTGCCTCCTATACATACTATTGGTATGTATTTAATGACTTGAAAAGGGCAGCCGTAGCCACCCTTTTAGATCAATTTACATACCGTTAGTATGCATATTACCACCCGGCTCGTTTCCATACGTCCCAAATCTGGGCCGTTGTCTGAAGCACTTCATTACCTAAATCGAGCCCCACCGCGGTCGCCATCTGCGCCAAACATTGCGCGCGAGCGACCATTCGCTCCTTGGGCTCGAGCGGACGGAACAATGGTAGCAGCCAAAGATTCGCTAGCAACGATACGGCCTCTGCCGCTTCACGCGGGCATTCGCACGCAATGGAGCCATCGGCGATACCCTCCTCGATCACCGGCAATAAATAGCCATCTGCCGACTCGTCAAACGAGCCCTGATACTGCAACGCCAACAGACGCGAGCTTTTTACCGGATCCGCCGCAGGATGCATGCGTGCCCATAGCTCAATTTGCGGAACGACGGACTCGGGCGCGTAAAGTCGCCTGAGCTTTTGGGCGCCCGTCATATTGCCAGCACCGAGCGTCGCGCGGCGGCGCTCAACAACGGGAGCCATCGCCCGATCAAATGCGGCGTTAAAAATCTCTTCTTTGCTCTTGAAGTGATGATAGATAGCGCCCTTGGTCATGCCATCGAGGCGGTCGACGATATCTTGAATGCTCGTCCCCTCATAACCCTGTGCGCAGAACAGCTCCAGCGCCGCGTCGAGAATCTTCGCGACCGTCTCCTCGGGATATTTATTGCGACCCATAATCCGCCCATCCGCAACGCAAGTCTTGTGCCTCATTGCAGTATTTTAGCGTTGCGGATGGCGGGTGGACGGCCCTACACCGCGGCGGGGCCGTGTTCGCCGGTGCGAATGCGGATGACCTCTTCGACCGGCTCGACCCAGATCTTGCCGTCGCCGACAGCGCCGGTGCGTGCGGCGTTGCAGATGATGTCGACGATACCGTCAACATGCTCATCAGCACAGATGAGGGTGAACTGCACCTTAGGGATCGTGTTTACGAGAAGCTCGTTGCCGCGCACGTACTCCTTCCAGCCGTGCTGCGCGCCGCAGCCCTGCACCTGGTTAATCGTCATGCCGCGAACATCAGCAGCAAACAGCGCGTCCTTAAGAACCTCAAGCTTCTCGGCACGAACAATCGCCGTAATCTTCTTCATAGTGAATTCCTCTCTTAAATAAAAGAAATGAATTGCCATTCACATACGCGGGTTTCCCAAGCACCACAGACCAACCCCGCAAATCAAAAAAGTGCAACTAACAGGTCTTAGCAGGTTTCCCAAGTGCCGCAGATTGCCGTGAAAGAGGAGCGAAGCGTACTTAAGTACGTGAGCGACGATTGAACGGCAAGGTGCGGTGCTTGGGGAAGCTGCTAATCGAGTCCGGAGAAAGAAGGATAGGCGCTCTCGCCGTGTTGACTTGCATCCAGGCCCAGCGCCTCGTCGGCCTCGTCCACACGCAGGCTGCCGTGGAACAGCACCTTGACCACCGCGGCGATTACCAAGTCGAGCACCAGCACGATAACGACCGTCACCACAATACCCAGAATCTGCGAGACGAGCAGTGACACGTCGCCCGTGTAGAACAGGCCGCCCTTACCGGTCCACGAAAGCTCCGGCACGCAGAACAGGCCCGTGAGCACACCGCCCAAGATGCCGCCGACACCGTGACAGCCAAACGCATCGAGCGCATCGTCGTAGCCAAACTTGGTCTTAAGATGGCTGATGGCCAGGTAGCAGACGGGCGATACGATCAGGCCCATGACCAGCGCCGCCCACGGCTCGACAAAGCCCGCACCCGGCGTAACCACCACAAGGCCCGCAACCAAACCGGTGCTAGCACCCACCAGCGTGGGACGACCGGTGTGCACGCGCTCGACGACAAGCCACGAGACCATACCCGCCGCGCTGGCCGTCACGGTGTTGAGGATGGCGAGTGCCGCCACGGCGTCGGCCTTAAACTCGCTGCCGCCGTTAAAGCCAAACCAACCAAACCAAAGTAGACCGGCGCCCAGCGCCACAAACGGCACGTTATGCGGACGGTAGCTCACCATGCCAAAGCCGCGACGACGGCCGAGCATTAAGCAGAGAATCAGGCCCGTGAGACCGGACGAAATGTGTACCACGTCGCCGCCGGCAAAGTCGAGCGCGCCGATGATGTCGCCGATAAAGGAACCATCGCCGCCCCAAACCATGTGGGCGAGCGGCGCATAGACCACGAGCAGCCAAATGCCCAGGAAGGCCGTCATGGCACCAAACTTAACGCGGCCTGCCAGACTGCCCGTAACGATAGCGGCGGTGATCATGGCAAACGCCATCTGGAAGGCGATGTTGATGATCTGAGGGTAGACGGCACCATCCGCAGCATTGCCCTCGGCCGCCTGCAGCACCTGGTTGAGCACCGGCAGGCACAGCAGCTGGTCAAGGCCTCCAATAAACGGACTCGAGCCGTCGCCGCCGTAGGCCAGCGACCAGCCGGCAACAATCCACAGCACGCCCACCAAGCCAATGACTCCAAAGCACATAAGCATGGTGTTGATGACATTTTTGCGTCTAGACAGACCGCCATAGAAAAACGCCAGGCCCGGTGTCATTAAAAACACGAGCATGGTGCAGATGAGCATAAACGTTGTCGATCCCGTATCGTACATTCGTCCCCCTTGGTCGCATGAACGTTGTCGGCGCCCATAATGCGGCCGAGGGGCAACTGGTGTAGACCAGATACGGCGTTGTTAAACGCTGCGTTGTCAAATGGAAACGGTGCCGCAATCTTGGAAACGGCGCGGCAACGGGCGCGAAACGAACGGGAAATACGCGAGCAAGGAAGCCGCAAACACGCCCGTCCCGGCTAGCGGCGGAACAGCTCGCGGGCTCGGTCGCGGAGGTCGGTAGCTCGGATGACGCCCTCGTAGCGATTGATGCGCAGACGCGGGAAGGCGTTAAAGAAGCGCAGGTCACGACGGCTGAGCGACACACTCGGCACCGGACGGCTCATGCGCTTGCCGGTACGGAGACGGGTGAGCGACGGACGGGGCACGCTCGGCGCGGCATCGGCCACGCGGCGGGCAGCGAGCGCCAGGCCGCGAGCACCATCCGAGATAAACGTCGGCATCGAAGCCTTCTCGCGCAGGGCATCGAGCGCGGCGTCACCCAGCTCGGCCAGCCAAGCGTTAACGGCGCGACCGCGGATATGCGTCTGCGCCACCGAGTCGATCGCCGAATCGGGAATACGTTCGAGCATAGAGTCGGAGGCGTCGGCAAGCGACTCATTGATGCGGTCGGCAAGGTCGGCGCGCACACGCTCAAGCTGATCGGACAGGCGGCGCCAGCTGGCCAACGAGCACACCGCATCGACCATCATCGCGACCGCAACGATAAAGGCGGACAGCCGCACAATCAGCACCGGCAGATGGCCAAGCAGCCCCAGCAATGCCGGCTCCACTAAACGGCAAATACACAACGCACCCAAGCCAAACGCGCAGGCCCAGTACAGGCAGATGCGTCCGTGCAGGTTAAACGGCAGATGCGAGTAATCCCAAAACCGGGCACCCGTCGTTTTTTCCAACAGCACGCCCACGCTATATTCGATCACGCTGCATACGAGCGCGGCAGCGACAAACTGGCTCGAGGCGTCTGGGATTCCACGCAGCAGCAACCAGCACGCGATGCCGCCCGCACCGTAGATGGGACAACACGGCCCTAGCAAAAAGCCGCTGTTGGCAAAGCGTCCGTGGTTGAGCATGGCGCAGACTGTCGACTCCCATACCCAGCCGCAAAAACCGTAGAAGGCAAACGAGAGTACCAGCGCCGAGAGCGGACAGGCGGCAAGCGTCGCGCCGTCAAATGCCATGTCGATCGCGGTTCCCACCGTCTACCCACTCCTCTTTTCGTTCGATTCTTTGCTCGAGCCGTCACTCGAGCCCTCGTTCAAATCGTTCGCGCCGCCTTTGCGCGGCAGACGGCCGGCAATCGTCTCGCGCAGCGCGCACCATTTATCCGCCAGGCACACAATCCATGCCTCACGACACGTCGGCGGCACCGGTACCAGCGGAAACATATGCCGTACGATAATATTCCGCTCGCGCGGCGTCAGCTCAAAATCCTCTTCGGCACGCGCCAGAGCAAAAAATGGATGCCGGAACCCGTGCAGTCGATGGCTCGGGTCGGGGTCGTGCCAATCGTAGAGAAAGTAATCGTGTAACAAGGCTCCGCGCAGCAACGAGGCGCGGTCGACCGAAACACCGACGCGGCCCAGGCGCTCGGCAAAGGACAGGCTCGCCCGCGCTACCGAAGTCACATGCGCATAGACCGTCACATCGCCATGTTGGATAAACTCGCGCGTCATGTCCAGACGGCCCGCCTGTGCCAGTTGACGGGCAGCATGGTCTACATCGCGCGCGATTTTCTCGGCACGAACGGTATCGGACATGCTGCCTCCTTCCAGCGGCTCACGGCGGCAAGCCACGGCCTGCACACATTGAATAAAATCATCATCGAATCTACCAGTATGGCATCGGACAAAACGTTTTGCCCCACCAGTTGGCGAATTACCGCGCCGCCGTCACATATCAAACGCCAAAATGTGCGAGACTGTCTTGTGCAATTGTGCCGGCCGAGGGAGTGCCGGCGCACGATTCGCATGGAGTAACCCACAACGATGCTGCTTACGCAAACGACAACGCCCGAGGACGTCAAGGCTCTCGACCGCGCCGAGCTTCCGCTGCTCTGCGGCGAGATCCGCCAGGCAATCCTCGAAAGCTCCGCCGCCGTCGGCGGGCACGTTGCCCCCAACCTGGGCGTCGTTGAGCTCACGGTCGCGCTCCATCGCGTGTTTAACTCTCCCACCGACAAAATTGTCTTTGACGTGTCACACCAGACCTATGCCCACAAGGCGCTGACTGGGCGCGCGTACACTTATATCGACCCGGCACGCTACGGCGAGGCCTCTGGCTTTGCCAATCCCGACGAGTCCGAACACGACCTGTTCGCCATGGGCCACACCTCCACATCGGTGAGCCTGGGCTGCGGCTTGGCGCACGCTCGTGACCTGGCGGGCGATGCGTACAACGTCATTACCATCATTGGCGACGGTTCGCTTTCGGGCGGTCTGGCGTTTGAGGGCTTTAACAATGCCGCCGAGCTCGACAGCAACTTGATCATCGTCGTCAATGACAACGACCAGTCCATCGCCGAAAACCACGGTGGCCTGTATCGCAATCTGGCCGAGCTGCGCACCAGCAACGGCACCTGCGAGCGCAACGTTTTCCGCGCGATGGGGCTCGACTACCGCTATCTGGACGCCGGCAACGATGTGTTGGCCCTAGTCGACGCGCTACAGGAACTGCGCGATATCGATCATCCCATCGTGCTGCACGTCTCCACCGCCAAGGGCAAGGGCTTTGAGCCGGCCCAGAGCGACCCCGAGCGCTGGCATCACGTAGGCCCCTTTGACATGGCGACCGGCCGCAAGCTCTGCCCGGGTCATCCGAGCGAGCCCGCACCGCGCACCTATGCCGACATTACGGGCGAGGCCCTGAGCGCTGCCATCGAGCGCGATCCGCAGGTTGTGGGCATCACGGCTGCCACGCCCTACATCATGGGCTTTACACCCGAGCTTCGCGCCGCGGCAGGCAAGCAGTTTGTTGACGTGGGCATTGCCGAGGAGCACGCCGTGACCTTTGCCACCGCGCTTGCGCGCTCGGGCGCCAAGCCAGTCTTTGGTGTGTACGGCACGTTTTTGCAGCGCGCCTACGACGAGCTGTGGCACGACCTGTGCCTCAACGACGCCCCCGCAACCATTTTGGTGTTTGGTGCGTCAATCTTTGGCACTACGTCCGAGACGCATCTTTCGTTCTTCGATATCTCCATGTTGGGTGCTCTTCCCAACATGCGTTACCTGGCGCCGGTCTGCATGGAGGAATATCTGTCCATGCTGAGCTGGTCGCTCGATCACCGCGAGCATCCCGTGGCGATTCGCGTGCCGGGCATTGGCTTGGTAAGCCGCCCCGACTTGGCGCCCGCCAAGGACGCCGACTACAGCGTCGCCTGTTATAACGTGGCGCACGAGGGCCGCGATGTGGCCGTGCTCGCGCTCGGCGATTTCTATGAGCTGGGAGAGCGCGTGGCAAACCGCTTGGCCGCCGAGTATGGTATCGAGGCCACGCTCGTCAACCCACGTTTCGCAACCGAGCTCGACCGCGAATTCCTCGACAGCCTTGCCGCCGAGCACCGCGTTGTCGTGACCATCGAGGACGGCATCCTGGACGGTGGCTGGGGCGAGCGCGTGGCATGTTACCTGGCTTGCACGCCGCTGCGCACCCGCACCTTTGGCATCGCCAAGGGCTTCCCCGACCGCTACGATCCCAACGAGCTACTCGCGCAGAACGGTATGACAGTCGAGAACATGGCCGCAGAGGCCGTAAGGCTACTCAACGAGTAAGAAAACCTCCGCAAGGAAAGCACCCCTGCGGAGGTTTTTATTTTCGCGGCGCGATTATCTCAATCTGTAACATCTATGGCCCGAATTCCCGTCTAACTGTTACAAATCGAGACATTCAAATCCCCCTAAGGAAAAAATCTCGATCTATAACAGTTACTCGGCAAAAATGGCTGCAGATGTTACAGATTGAGACAAAACAACGAGACCGGCCGCCGTACCAGCCCAAACCACCACAAAGGTGCCTGTCCCCTTTGCGGTGGTTTTAGGTCACGCAAAACGTCATCTCAGCAGCAATAATCGACGTTTGCCCAGATAAAACCTGCCAAAATAAACCTGTCCCTTTTTGGTAGGTGGAATAACCCATAAGGTAAGTATGTTTCTGAGTTATTTCGTGTTGACCCATTTGAGCACGATAGGGTATAACTCTACTCAACCGCTAGGGATTTTATTGAGAAAGGTGTTCTACCATGAGCAAGAACCTCTCCCAGCAGGTCGTTCTCGACCGCCGCGGCTTTGTCGCCGCCACCTTCGCAACCGTCGCCGGCCTTGGTCTTGCCGGCTGCTCCGACACCAGCGCCGAGGCCGACAAGGGTTCCGCCGCCGGATCCTCCAAGAGCTCCGAGGATACCGAGGCTTCCACCACGCTCGATGCCAAGGCATTCGACAAGCTCGTCGACAACGGCCCCAAGGCCGATGACGACGCCATCGCCGCCAGCACCTGGGCGACGGCCGTCAAGGACGCCGGCGTCTTTAAGATCGGTGGCGTTCAGACCTCCACGCTCTTCTCCCTCCTCAACGAGAAAGACGGTCAGACCCGCGGCTTCGACGCCGGTATCGCACAGCTCCTGTCCAACTACATTCTGGGCGAGAACAAGGTCGAGATCACCCAGGTGACCTCGGACACGCGCGAGTCCGTCCTGCAGAACGGCCAGGTCGACGCCGTCTTTGCCACCTACACCATCACCGATGAGCGCAAGAAGCTCGTCTCCTTCGCCGGCCCCTACTACTACACCCAGCAGGCTATCCTGGTGCTCGCCGATAACGACGACATCAAGGGCGTCGACGACCTGGCCGACAAGAACGTCGCCGTCCAGTCTGGCTCCAACGGCCCCGCCATCCTGGAGGAGTTCGCTCCCAAGGCCAGCCAGCAGGAGTTCAAGACCGACGAGGAGGCCCGCCAGGCACTCCAGCAGGGTCGCGTTGACGCCTACGTCATCGACAACAACATGCAGCAGAGCGCCCTGGTCCGCGAGCCCGGCAAGTACAAGATCGCCGGCAAGCCCTTCGGCAGCAAGGAGCCCTATGGTATCGGCCTGCCGCTCGATTCCGACGGTGTCGCCTTTGTCAACGACTTCCTCAAGAAGATCGAGGATGACGGCACCTGGACCAAGCTGTGGCAGATCTGCATTGGCGACCGTACGGGCGACACCAATGTTCCCGAGCTGCCCGAGATCGGCGCCTAGGCAGCGAGCCTAGTAACGGCCGCTACGAAACCATACGGAAACGCACGATGCGCTTTATTGCGCTAAACTGTTTCCTCACTGAGTTGTCGGGGCTTCCGTACACACGGGAGCCCCTTTCCTTACCGGCGGGAGGTCCGCATGAGTCTCTCCGAGCTCTGGTCGCTCTATGGCCAGAACTATATCGACGCGCTGCTAGCAACCTGGGGCATGACGCTTGAGTCGTTTGCCATCGCCATGGTGCTGGCCGTCGCCGTCACCGTGATGCGCGTGTCGCCGCTCAAGCCGCTGCGCGTCTTTGGCGACCTGTATGTCCAGGTCTTCCGTAACATCCCCGGCATCGCGCTGCTCATTATCGTCGTCTACGCGCTGCCGCCGCTCAAGGTCGTCCTGCCCTACCGCACCTGCGTTATCGTCGCCACGGTCCTTTTGGGCTCGGCCTTTGGCTCCGAGAACTTTATGAGCGGCATCAACACCGTCGGCGTCGGTCAGGTCGAAGCCGCACGTTCGCTCGGCATGAGCTTTAACCGCATCCTCGCCAAGATCGTGATTCCGCAGGCGCTGCGTTCGAGCGTGCTGCCCATGACCAACCTCTTTATCGCCGTCATGCTCACCACCGCGCTCGGCAGTCAGGTGCCACTTAAGCCGCAGGAGCTCACCGGCGTGGTGAGCTACATCAACACGCGCTCGCTTGGCGGCGTCGCCGCGTTCTTTATCTCGGCGCTTGGCTACCTGGGCACGGCCTTTGTGGTGAGCCACATTGGCAACTACATCGATAAGAAGGTGAGGATCCTCCGATGAGCAAGCATTCCTCCCCCGCGCTCACCATGCGCGATGCGCTCTACGAGGCTCCCGGCCCCAAGATGCGCGCCAAGATTCGCATCGGCACCGCCATCTCGCTTGTTGCCGTGGCCGCGCTCATCGCTCTGGTACTGCAGCGCTTTTATGTGACCGGTCAGCTTTCGGTCCACTATTGGTATTTCTTTACGCACCTCACCACCTGGAAGTTCTTGCTTGCCGGCTTTGAGGGCACCGTTAAGGTCGCACTCACCGCCGGCGCCATCGCGCTGGTACTGGGCTTAGCCCTCATGCTCGGCCGCACGAGCGACATCAAGCCGCTGCAGCTGGTCTGCCGTGTGCTCACCGATTTCTTCCGTGGCGTGCCGAGCCTACTGTTCATCTACTTCTTCTTTTTGGTGCTGCCCCAGTACAAGATCGCGCTGCCGTCGTTTTGGATGCTCACGCTTCCCGTCGCGCTCGCTGCAGCCGGCGTACTTGCCGAGATCTTCCGTGCCGGCGTCAACGCCGTGCCGCGCGGTCAGGTCGAGGCCGCCCAGGCACTCGGTCTCTCCAAGGCTAAAATCACCTTTAAAATCGTGTTGCCGCAGGCGATTCGCTTTATCATTCCGTCGTTGATTTCGCAGCTTGTGGTCGTAGTCAAAGACACCACCGTCGCCTATGTGGTGAGCTACCCCGACCTCATGCAAAATGCCCGCGTGCTCATTACCAACTACGACGCGCTCGTATCGGTCTATCTGGTGATCGCGGTCATCTACATCCTCATCAACGTCGCGATCAACAAGGCCGCTGTCTACGTTTCGCACAAGACCGGCGCGACCATCATCCGCTAACGCTTTACTATTTCGAGTCATAAGGAGCCGAGCACCATGGCACAGAGCACCTCTTCCACCGGCAATCAGCCGTTAATCGAGCTCAAGCACGTCGATAAGCACTACGGCGATCTGCACGTCCTCAACGACATCAATCTCTCGGTCGACCGTGGCGAGGTCGTCGTGGTGATCGGCCCCTCGGGCTCGGGCAAGTCGACCATGTGCCGCACCATCAACCGCTTGGAGACCATCGACTCGGGCGAGATTCTCATCGAGGGCGAGCCCCTGCCGCAAGAAGGCAAAGATCTTGCCCGCATGCGCGCCGAGCTGGGCATGGTGTTTCAGCAGTTCAACCTGTTCGCGCACATGACCGTGCTGCAGAACGTCATGCTGGGTCCGGTCGACGTGCTGGGCGTGTCCAAGGACGAGGCTCGCGAGCGCGCCATGGACCTGCTAAGCCGCGTAGGCGTGGCCGAGCAGGCCGATAAGGTGCCCGCGCAGCTTTCGGGCGGCCAGCAGCAGCGCGTGGCCATCGCCCGTTCACTCGCCATGCAGCCCAAGGCCATGCTCTTTGACGAGCCCACGAGCGCCCTTGACCCCGAGATGATCAACGAGGTGCTCGAAGTCATGGTCCGTCTGGCCCAGCAGGGCATGACGATGATCGTCATCACGCACGAGATGAACTTCGCCCGCCGCGTAGCCGACCGCGTCGTGTTTATGGCCGACGGCCAGATCGTGGAAACCGGCACGCCCGACGGGTTCTTCGACCACCCCCAGACCAAGCGCGCCCAAGACTTCCTCAACTCCATCAAGGGCCACTAGCCCAATTGCCATATCTGCTCGCCATGACCATCCAAACTCGAAAGCAACACCTATGATCGGAACTCGCACTTCATCGTCATACACCCCGCACGTCGACGTCGATCCCGCCGACCGCCCGCTCATCCTCGTCGCGCCGCGCTGGGAAGAGGCGAAGCCGTTTTTAAGCGAGACGCTCTCCCCCAACGAGGAAATCGCAAGTGTCTTTGTCGATGCCATCCTTGCCGCCGGCGGCCTGCCGCTGCAGATGTCCATCACCGAGGACATTGAGGTCATCCGCCATTACGTCGATATCGCCGACGGTATCGCTATTCCCGGCGGCCCGGATGTCAACCCCAAACGCTGGGGCGATGATCGACCCTACGACCCCACCCTCTGCTGCGAGATCCGCGATAGCTTTGAGTTTAAGCTGGTCGGCGAGGTGCTCCGCGCCAAAAAGCCGCTCTTTACCACCTGCCGTGGCACGCAGCTGTTAAACGTCGCCACCGGCGGCACCCTGTGCATGGACGTGCCGAGCCTGGGCGCGCGTGAGGGCCGCACGCAGTGGCGCCATACCCACGTACTCAACGATCCCGTGCACCCCGTCGAGGTCGTACCGGGTTCGCTGCTGGAGCGCGCGCTCGGCGGGCACAAGCTCATCCAGACCAACTCGGCGCACCATTGCTGCGTCGATCGCCTGGGCAAGCATACGCGCCTGGTCGCCCAAGCAACCGACGGCGTGCCCGAGTGCATCGAGGTCGAGGGCCAGCCCTTCTGTCTGGGTGTGCAATGGCACCCTGAGTACACCTGGCAGACACTCGAGACCGACTTTAACCTGTGGAAGTCGTTTGTCGAGGCGGCGGCCCAGGTTAAGCGAGCCCGCTAGCTCGCAAACCACTCAGGTTAAAGCCTCCTAAGCCAGGGGGGGGGCGGACACCAGCCACGGTGCCCGCCCCCCCCTGTATTTGGTATGCTCGGTATGATCATCCCTCGCAAAAAGTCAAAGAAATCTCGACCGCAATTGGTCGACGGTAAAGCAAATGGCAAGAACGCTTGCTACGTTAATCAGGCAGTCAATTAAAATCGAGGTGCATTGACCATCCTCCAACGGGGTCACGCCGCAAATCCACATGAGCATCGAGGACGGAAACGGAAGCATGGAATTGGCTCCGAGCTGTATGTAGATCGTTACGACATTGACAAGCAACAGCATGCCAATAGGACCGAAGCCGGACCCAAAATAGGAAACAACGATCACGCAAGAGACCACGTATGCAAGGCAGACCGCACTCGCCAGAAGAAGTCGATCGCAAAACATATTCAGGTTGAAACACTGCTGAGCATCCAAAACGATTGCGCAGTTAAGGCAGTACAAGACGACGCTCGACAAGACAAAAGCGCCCAAAAGGGCGAGAGAAGACAACATCGCTCGGGCAACGATAGCGCACACACGCTTCCCTCCCCGAGCCTCCGACAACCCCCACGGTTCCTCAACAAAGCCCGAACTGACAAAGCACGGAACAATGCAAGCCGCGATGAACGGAAAGAACAATGCGTGAGCCAACGGGGCCACGTTGAACAGCAGACCGCGAAAAACCTCTGCATTACCAAATAGAAGGACATCCTCTGCCGATAGCCGAAGCGTCGGGTCTGGGAAAAAGCCCAAGAAACTGTTCTCACGGAGGCTACAGAACCACATCGGGAAAGAATTAAGCTGCAATACCACCATGCACGTATAAATTGCCAGGATTAAGGCGTATGCCCATTTGCTCACATGCTTCAATTCTGAATGGAGGAACCTTTTAATCTGACGAGCCATTGAGCACACCTCCGACATGACAGGTCACGAGAGTGTAAATCAATACCGATAGACAGCCGGCTGCCGCGCCATACCCCAGAAGCGTGAGCTGGCCCATATCGCTATACCCAAGGGCACACCCGACTCCAAGGTACGGCCCCGGAAGAAAGAAGATCCATCGCAAGGATGGTATGGGCGACTGAAGGTAAGCTCCGTAGAGCGTCAGGCTCATGACAAACCCTATTATTACCGCAGCCCCGCTCAATACGGCGCTGCCTGTAATCCGGTAGATGGTCACCGTCTCCAACGCAACCGATATCACCAATACGGCGTTGATTAACATCGCGGGCAAAAATGCAGCCAGCATGTCGTGCGTGCAGTTTTGTCCCCCACGCATTATGGCTATTGCAAACAGAAGAAGGCAAAGTGCGCTATATGCTGCGCCGACTATTAAAGCAGACGAAAGTACATGTGCCAGAGCCCCATTAAAGCGGGCGAGACCTCTTGCTGAAGAAATTCGGCATCCCTCTTCATAGCCATGCTCCTGTAAAAGCACCAGGCAAACGATAAGTGGGACGAGCAGGGAAGTACCGGCGAAAGCACTGCGTGCAAGGGTCTCATCAGGCGCAGAAGGATCGATTACATTCCAGAAGAAACCAATATCCTCCCCATAAACGCCATTGCCAAAGACTAACAACGTTGCTCCCTTTTTTAGGAAGACACCGAAGAGAAGGCCGAACGCCAGCATAAGCGCAAGACCGAACTTCGCCGGAAACATCCTGTGCAAACGCATCATATCTGCCTTTATGGGATGGATCGCCCGCTTCATAGCGAGACCGCCTGCATCAAGCGCCTGTAATATTCTTTTAGGGACGGCGCTTCATTCCTTATGACATCCATCGATTCCTTTTTCAGCAGTTCACCGTCATGAATAAACAGGCAGCTTGTTGCAACCGATGCCAACTCATCCAAATCATGACTAGAGATGAGCATGGTCTTACCCCGCTCTCGATTCAATCGACCGATAAGGGCCCATATACTCTCGATGCCCAACGGATCCAATCCATTTGCCGGCTCATCGAAAATTAGTACGTCGGTGTCGCCCAATAAAGCCGTAGCTATATCCAGTCGCCGTTTCATTCCCAGAGAAAAACTGCTCACGCTCTTTTTCTCATCGACGTCCAGCCCGACTAGGCCCAAGACGCGAGGAACCTCACGTTTCTCATCGAGCCCCCATTCCGCACATCGGATCCGAAGATTCTCAGCCGCACTGAGGGATTGGTATGCCCCGCAGGAATCTGGCACATAGCCGACACGCGTCCGCATCAGGCTCAGCTCTTTTTTCGACTTGCCTCCAAAGAGCTCCACGCTCCCCGACGATGGCTCACAGAGGCCCAGCACTATTTTAATAAGCGTGCTTTTGCCCGCCCCGTTTGCACCAACAAGGGCGCAAAGCTCAGACTGATCCACCTCGAAGGAAACGTCATGCAAAACGCGCCGTTTCCCATAGCGCTTCGACACCTTTGACAGCTTTACCGCTGGTGCGCTCATATCGTTCCCCCTTTCTCTTATCGTATTTATTTTTAGTTATTGTTTATCGATAACTTATATTTGTCAAGATAATCTCAAAAGATAGAGCCCGTGTTAGACACAGGCCCCTTCGCACTGATATTTCGTTTTAACTGTTCGCCTTATGCTACTCGTCGCTCAAATCGACAGCAAAGACCGATGTCGGAAGCGACACCTCATTGCCTCCACCGTCCCGCATCTGCCTCACGACATTTTTTGCGCGCTCAACAATAAGCTCCTCAAGCTCTTTCTCACTCACCCGCCGAATAATATCTCCCGGTTGACAATCAAGTTCATCACAGATATCGAGAAGCGTCTTAAGGCGAATAGCTTTTATTTTTCCGTTTCTCAGCTTTGAAATATTTGCCGGAGTATGTCCCGTCGCCCGGATCAGATCGGCGCTGGTCTTTCCGGTCTTAAGCAGCTGCGTCTCAAGCTCGATGATGAGATAGCTCATGTTTCCTCCTACACAAGCTCGTCAGACTGCTCTTGGAGCAGCGAGGCATAACTCCAGATCGCCGAGATAAACAAACAGACAACCGCGCCGATAAACGACCCCGCATCAAAGGTAGCGCCTTGGCAGATCTCAATAACGAAGGAATGAGGCACGATGTAAAGCTCCAGTCCGCCAATGGTGAGACTGACCGATCCATAGGCACCAACAAGCGAAACCGCGGCATTAACAGCAAAGGCAAGTGCAAGAACACGGATAAGCCGCACATGCGTCTTGGTAAAGGGCGAGACGCCTCGCGAGATGTTACGGCTGATCCCGCACAGAACGACAAGCGAAATACCCATAACAAGCGCCATGCACAGTCCGCTTGGGATAACGATGCACCCGCCATCGAGAAGCGTCGCAACACCGAAAGAATCGACGGAAGCAACGTTTGCAATCGCATACCAGATCACGTAAACAACCAACGCGGCAAAAGCGACGAGCATTCCAGCGAAAACGACCGTCATGCAAAAACCAAGCTTCCTGACATTTTCGCGCACCTTGGCCATACGCTGGACGCTGTTGGACATACACTCACCCTCATCGAATCTATCGTTTTCCGAATAGTTTATCGAACAACGATATGAGTTGCATATGGAAAGTCCGGCCAGTGCGCATAGGCCATTCACTAATCAGAAGGGGTGAGAGTGGATTTTTGGACACGTATCGAACGAGAGTGGATAATCTCCCACTTTGAGGCCGCCACCGGGCCAAAAACGGGAGATTATCCACTCTCATAGTTGTTGGGGACGCCCTTTTATGTCTACATCAACGGACTCTGGGCGGCACAAGGCCTGCAAGCCCTTACTCAGCCGCCTCGCGCAGGGCCGACATCGTTGCCGCATATTGCTGTTGCAGCGCATGCATTCTCTCGCGAGCGCCGTCAACGGCATCGGCGCCGCGCAGCGCTTCGGTCACCACGACCGCCGGCTCGTACAGATTATCGAATCCCAGGTTCTGGCTCACGCCCTTGAGCGTGTGCGCTGCCATAAACGCACCTTCGGCGTCTCCTGCCGCCATGGCGGCCTCCAGCTTGTCCATGCTCTCGTCATCCAAAAACTTGAGGGCAAAGCGGGCAAGCATTTCCTCGCCCATCAGCCGAGCGCACGCGTCATCATAATTAGCGCCGATCTTCTCATACGCCTCACGCATGGAAATCATGGATTAAAACTCCTTTGGTCAAACTAAATCGTGGGAAACGCGACGACGTCGGCGGGGCGTGCCAACGTCTCGGCAATTTGGTCTTGCACCTCGAGCAGGCAGTCGAGCAGCAGCGGGTTAAACTCACCGCACTTGCCGTCCAGAATCATCTGAATCGCTTCCTGGTGCGGGATAGCGTCCTTGTACACGCGCACGCTCGTCAGCGCATCGTACACATCAGCCACCGAAACCACCTGCGCGGCAATGGGAATTTCGTCGCCCTTAAGGCCATCGGGATAACCCTTGCCGTCCCAGCGCTCGTGATGCCAACGCGCAATCTGGTACGCATATTCCATAAGCGCATTGCCGGCGTGATGGCTACCCAGCTCAAGCAGCATGTCGGCGCCGATCGTGGTATGCGTCTTCATAATCTCGAACTCCTCGGACGTAAGGCGTCCGGGCTTGTTGAGAATCGCATCGTCAATCGACATCTTGCCGATATCGTGCAGCGCCGAAGCCAAGGCGATCGTAGAGCGTTCCTCATTGTCGAGGGAGACCGTGCCGCTACGCTGGACCAGACAGCCAAGCAGCAGCTCGGTCAGCTTCTCGATGTTCGTAACGTGCCTGCCGCTCTCGCCGTTGCGAAGCTCCATAACGCCGGCCATGATGTCGATGAGCATGCGACTGTTCTTGACACGCTCGTTGTACTGCTGGGACAGCAGGCTCGTCAGGCGGCGCTGTTTGGCGTACAGGCGGATGGTGTTGCTTACGCGGCGGCGCACGATACGGGAGTCAAACGGGCGGTTGATATAGTCCGAGGCGCCCAGCTCGTACGCGCGCAGAACCATATCATCGGAATCTTCGCTCGAAATCATGATGACAGGCAGATTGTCGATACCCGTTCGGCGCGACAGATCGGCCAGCACCTCAAAGCCGCTTATGCCCGGCATGACGATATCGAGCAGCACGAGCGATAGTTCATCGCCATAGCGGTCGACCATGTCGAGCGCTATACGACCGTTATCGGCCTCGAGGATGCAATACTCGTCCTTGAGCATCTCGCTGAGAATGGCTCGGTTCATCTCGGAGTCATCGATAATAAGCACCAAGGGCTTTTCGCTTTGGAAGGCCTCGATGGAATCGGCATCGGTCACGACCGTACCGGCTTTTGCCTTAGCGCGGCTCAATAACTGGGCAGCGCGGCCAACGCCCTCATCGACCGTCTCGCCATGAATGCGAACGCCACCAACACATGCCGTCAAGCTCACGTACTCATGGCCCGGAACAATCGTGGAACGAACGGCATCGGACACCTGATGCAGGCGACGGGTGAAGTCATCGGAGGGAATATTGGGCATGACAACCACAAACTTGTCGCAGCCATAGCGCACAAGCTCGTCAGTCGAACGAATTCCGCTGCGTATGGCTGTCGCCACAGCACCGAGCGCAAGGTCGCCGGCATGACGGCCACATGTATCGTTGAAGACCCTAAAATCATCAAGGTCGATCATCGCAACGCCGGCATTCATGCGGGCGCTTCGGAGCTTTTCCTCGTAATATCGGCGATTGCGCACACTCGTCAGCACGTCGGTGTAGACAAGGTCCTCTTCTGCGGCCTCTTGCTCATCGATCGGACGCACCATCAGCAAGACGTGAGGCTCGCCCTCGACCTTCAGAGGGCGCAGACGGGCACGGTACTCAATACCATCATTGAGCAGCTGCTCCGACACCTCACCCGAATCTGCCAAGGCCTCAAGACTCGACTGACGCAGACAAGGGCAGCGATCGCCGGCGAGCAGGCAGTTAGGCTCACTCTTAATCTGCTCGGCCGACAGCAAACGCACCACGGGGTAGGTCTTCGCGACGCGGGCGACCTCGGCGGCAGCCTCCTCGTCGGTTAGATTGACCTCGTGATTATTGAGCATATGGGGCCCTTTCGATAGTTTCGCATGGTAGCGGTGGGTTCCAAATGCTACAAGGGTAACACCTTGTCGATGCAGGTAAGTACGTGAATGCTGTTACATTTTTATGAGTTGACAGGCGGCGCGATTGAAGTCGCAGACGTGAGGTTTTGAGCACATTTGTTAACACGGCCGAAACGTTTGCGAGTGAAGCCTGCTTTGGCCATTGCGGGTGTTAGAGCCCCAGGATGCCACAGACAGCCCGGGCAGCCGCTGCCGGGCGATCGCGCAGACCGTTATGCGCGCCCGGGATCGTCACGAGCGGACAGTCCAAAAGCTCAGCCGCCATCCTCGTGCCCGCCTCGCGGGGCGTGCCAATCGAAAGCTCGCCCAGGAGCACAGCGGCCACCGTTTTCGATGCGCGAACGCTATTCCAATCGGGAACGCAGGTCATAGTAATCCCGTATTCGTTTGCTATGAAACTGCGGCCGTTGCGCAGGGCATGCCTGGCTTCTGCCTCGGTTAACTTGGGGGCCTCGGGGTCCGAATCGCCGATGGCGCCCAGGAAGGCCCGTAATGCCCTGGAGACCTTTCCCGCGGCGATCATCTCGAGCAAAACCGGGGCCGCGCCCAGGCCGGTACCCTCATCCGTCACGGCGGGTTCATGCAGAATCGCACGCGAGATTATGGCGGGGTTTGCACGGAGAAGCTCCAGGGTCACCAGCGTACCGGCACTGTGCGCGAGCACGTTTGCCGGAGCGCCAATATGCTCGATAACGGCTTGCAGGTCGGCGGCCTGGGCGGCGAGGTCGTAGCATCCGTCTACAGCGTCGCCGCTCTCGCCGCAACCGCGTCGGTCGTAGGCAATGACGCGGTAGTTGCGACTGAGCTCACAAGCGATGCTGTCGAAAAATGTGCCGTCGACACAAGCGCCGTGCACGCACACCAAGGCAGGAGCATCAGGCGACACATCCGGGTCGGCATATTCGCGACAGGCAATCGTGGTGCCCGCATTCTCGACCGTAAAATCCATACTGTGTTCCCATCGTCAATGCCCATCCAGTTGCACGTCAGTACGGTTGGATAGACCCGCATTGCCTTACGCCTTGTTAACAGATTAACTGTACCCGACCTGAGGCTTTTCATGGCACGGCATCATGAGCGACGTGAAAAAACGAAACTTGTAAAGCAAGAGCCCGCGCCTTGCTTTGGAGCCGATGCTATGCTTAGGCGCAATAGTCTTGAGGAGCATATGCCTATGTCTACGTTTTTGAATGCCAGCCCCATCTTTGGGCCCGTTCGCAGCCGTCGCCTTGGTCTCTCACTCGGCGTCAACATGATGCCGGCCAGCGGCAAAATCTGCACGTTCGACTGCATTTACTGCGAAAACGGCCTCAACGCCGAGCGCCCCTGCCATGAGCCGTACAACACAGCTGCCGTGGTACTCGAAGCGCTCGAGGCAAAGCTGCGCGAGATGGCAGCCGAGGGCGAGCTCCCCGATGTAATCACCTTCGCAGGCAACGGCGAGCCCACCGCCGCACCGGAGTTTCCACAGGCCATCGCCGGCGCCGTCGCGCTGCGCGACGAGCTTGCCCCAAACTCCAAGATCGCCGTGCTCTCCAACGGCACACGCGCCGACCGCCCCGAGGTGCACGACGCGCTCATGATGGTCGACGACAACATTCTTAAGCTCGATACCGTCGACCCGGCGTTTATCCAGCTGCTCGACCAGCCTGTTGGCCCCTACAACGTCGAGCACCAGATCGAGACGTTCGCAAGCTTTGACGGTCACGTTATTATCCAGACGATCTTTTTGACCGGCGAGTATCAGGACAAGCTCATCGACAATACCGGCGAGGAGTATGTTGCCCCCTGGCTCGCGGCGCTTGAGCGCATTCGTCCGCAGGAGGCGACCATCTACACGGTCGCGCGCGAGACACCAGTCGCCGGCCTTGCCAAAGCAGCGCCCGAGGTGCTCGACGCCATTGCCGCGCGCGTCCAAGCCCTCGGCATCCCCTGCCAGGTGAGCTACTAGCGCGGCCGCCCGCCAGCAGCTAAATTAGCCCCATCCCAAATGAGCTGGTCTGCGGGTGGGCTATACTAGCTGCGGATGAAAGGAAGTTAGCCATGTATGACAAAGGACCTGTGCCCGGCCGCAACGACGCTTGCTGGTGCGGCAGCGGCAAGAAATATAAGAAATGTCACAGCGCCTTCGACGAGCGCCTCGAGCGCCTGTGGGAGGAGGGCTGGGAGGTTCTGCCCCGTACGCTCTACAAGACGCCCGCCGACATCGAGAGCATCAAGCGCTCCGCTGCCATCAACGTGGGCGTGCTCGACTACGTAGGCGAGCACATCGCCGCGGGCATGACCACCAACCAGATCGACCAGATGATCTACGACTACACCGTCGAGCATGGCGGCACGCCGGCCGATCTCAACTACGAGGGCTACCCCAAGAGCGTGTGCACCTCGATCAACGACGTCGTCTGCCACGGCATTCCCTGCGACACGGACGTACTGCACGAGGGCGACATCATCAACGTGGACTGCTCCACGATCCTGGACGGCTATTTTAGCGATTCGAGCCGCATGTTCTGCATTGGCGAGGTTTCGGCCGAGCGCCAGCGCCTGGTCGACGTCACCCGTGCGAGCGTGGAGGCGGGCCTTGCCGCCGTCAAGCCGTGGCTGCCGCTGTCCGTGATGGCCGAGGCCGTGCAAAAGACGGTCGAGGACGCCGGCTTTAGCGTGGTGCGCGAGTACGGCGGACACGGCATTGGCAAGGAGTTCCACGAGGACCCGTTCGTGGGCTTTACCACCGAGGCACCCGACGTGGACACCATCATGGTGCCGGGCATGGTCTTTACCATCGAACCCATGGTCAACGCCGGCAAGCCCGATATCAAGATCAGCAAGGGCGATGGCTGGTGCGTACGTACCAAGGACGGCAGCGACTCGGCTCAGTGCGAAGTTCAGCTGGTCGTGACCGAAGATGGCTACGAGCTGCTGAGCTGGTAGCCGTACGGACGCCGGATGCTAGCGGGCACACCCGTCTTGCATCCGGCGTTTTATTTGAACGTTTTGCCTGATAAAACCTGCCAAAATAAACCCGTCCCTTTGTGGCAGGTTGAGCGGAGAGGATTGCTTGTGAACATCTTGGTTTTGCTGCCCGTCAACGACCGCCATCGTGCGATCCTCGAGTCGAGTGCTCCGGGCGAGGACTTTATCTACACGAGCGCCGGCGCCGCTACGCGCGAGCAGGTTGCCGATGCCGACGTAATCTTGGGCAACATCGACCCCGCCATGCTCACGGCATGCGAGCACTTGCAGCTGCTTCAACTGCAGAGCGCCGGTTACGACGATTACTTGGCAGCTGGCACCGTGCCGGCCGAGGCAAAACTCTCCTGCTCGGTGGGCGCCTACGGCCAGGCCGTAAGCGAGCACATGTTTGCGATGGTCCTTTCTATGATGAAACGTCTGCCCGCCTACCATGACCTGCAACGCGACCATCGCTGGGAGGACCTGGGGCCGGTCACCTCGCTCAAAAATGCCAACGTGCTGGTGCTGGGCGCGGGCGACATCGGTGCCCACTTTGCCACGCTCTGCCGCGGCATGGGCGCGCACGTCCGCGGCATCAAGCGCCATCCCCTCGTCTACCCCACCGTGTTTGAGGACATGGACGGCATGGACGCCCTGCCCGAGCGCCTGGCCGAGGCCAACGTCGTCGCATCCTTTATGCCCAGCACGCCCGAGACCCGCGGTCTGGCGAATGCCGAGTTCTTTGCCGCAATGAGGCCGGGTGCCTTCTTTGCCAACGGTGGCCGTGGTGACCTCGTAGTTGCCGACGACCTGGTTGCCGCCCTTGAGTCGGGGCACCTTGCCGGCGCCGCGGTCGACGTCACCGATCCCGAGCCGCTGCCGGAGACAAGCCCGCTGTGGGATGCGCCCAACATGCTCATCACGCCGCACATCTCCGGCTGGTTCCACTTGGCCGCCACGCTCAACAATGTGGTCGACATTGCCGCAGAGAATCTGCGTCATCTGCAAGCTGGAGAGACCCTGCGCTGCTGGATTGAGCACTAATTTGTTCCGGCGTTTTACCAAACGCCGGAACCACCCGACGCTGCGAGCCCACCAGAGCGGCAATCTGACGTTCAATCGTCGGGCATGGCCAAAAGGCCTATGCCCTCCTCTTTCACGTCACCTTGCTCGCTCTGGCGGGCTCTCGCTGACTTTTGTTCGACCTGTGGGGCCTCTTGGTGCAATGGGGTCAGGTTTGTTTGCACCATGACGCTGGTTCTGCCTGCGACACTCTCGTCAAAGTGATAATGCTTCGCTTATTGGAGCCAGCCCATCTCCTCGTCAAAGCGGTCCGAATAGGCTCTGTGCTTGAGCTCTTCATCATTAGTTGACTGCGCCCTGGACACGTCGATCCCTGACTCATGGCAAGCAGTGGCGAACAGCTGCGAGCCCTGTTCGATAAGTTTGGCCCTGCGCTCGGCCTTCATATCTTCGGCTTGCATTTACAGCTCTACGCTTTCGGCGCCGTTGATGGTTAGGTTGTGCTCGTAGAAGGCGGTGAGGGCGCGGATGGCGTACATGACGTCGCGGACGCCGCCGGTCTCGTAGCTTGAGTGCATGGCCAGCTGAGGCAGGCCCACGTCCACGGCGTGCATGCTCGCCTGCATGTTGGACAGGTTGCCGAGGGTAGAGCCGCCGGCCATATCGCTCTTGTTGGCGAAGGCCTGCGTGGGCACATCGGCGTCGTCGCAGATGGCCTGGAACACCGCGCGGCTAAAGGCATCGGTGCAGTAGTGCTGGTTGGCGGCTTCCTTAATGACAATGCCGCCGTTGAGCACGACCTGGTTGCGGGCATCGCATTTCTCGGCATGGTTAGGATGCACGGCATGTGCATTGTCGCAGCTCACAAGCATCGAGGCGGCCAATGCACGATGGTACGACTCGTCGTCGAAGCCAAGCGATCCGTTAATGCGGCGCAGCGCATCGGCCAAAAACGTCGACATGGCACCCTGCTTGGTCTCGGAGCCAACCTCCTCGTTATCGAAGCAGCAGAAGACCGAGACGTCGTGCGCGTTCTCGGCACCCAAAAACGCCTGCAGCGAGGTGTAGGCGCAGGCGAGGTCGTCGAGTTTGGGCGTCGAGATGAACTCGTCGGCCCAGCCCCAAATACGTGCATCCTGACGATTGACCAAGAACAGGTCGCGGCCCAGGATCTGCTCGGGCTCCACATCGAGCTCGTCGGCAATCAGGGCGTCAAAGTCGCCCTGCTTAAGCTCGCCGGCGCTGATGAGCGGACACAGGTCAATGGCGCGATTAGGCGCAAAGCTCTCGTTAACGCCACGGTTCATGTGGATGGCGAGGCTCGGAATGATGGCGACCTCGCGCTCGGTGGCGAGCAGGCGGCTCTCGATACGATTGCCCTCGCGCACCAGCACGCGGCCCGCAAGCGCCAGCGGACGGTCGAACCAGGTGTAGTCGATCATGCCGCCGTAGGCTTCGGTGTTGAGGCGGAGCGTCTCGCCCGCACCATCGAGCTCGGGCACAGCCTTGACCTTAAACGTCGGAGAATCGCTATGCGATGCCGTGAGCTGGAAATGATAGTCGCCGGCAACGCCGTCCTCGCCCCACGTTGCGGCCAGGTCCTCGCCCACCTTAAAGGCGATAACGCTCGAGGTGTTGCGCTGCGTGTAGTAGCGACCGCCCGGCTCGATATCCCATGCCGCGTTCTCGGGCAGGTAGGTAAAGCCCGCCTCGTCGAGCTCGGCCATAATGGTCGCCGCCGTATGGAACATGCTGGGGCATGCCTCGATAAAGTCAATGAGGTCGTTGGCCGCCTCGATATCGTCGGCCGTCACGTGCGCGCGCTCGGGCGTTTCCTGATCCGTCATGCTCTCCCCTTTCGCTGGGTTGATGGCCCCCTCCAGCATACCCCGCCGCGCCGGTGCCATGCCTTTCATTCCATGGTTAATCCCGTGCCGCTCACCAAGTTGAACCGCTGAACCCGCACACCTTTTGCGACAATTGCAGTAACAGGACGAGAGGAGCCGTCATGAAGCCACGCAATGTTGCCATCGCCTGCGGTGTCGCAGGCGTCGCCGTCGGCCTTGCCGCTGCCGCCGGTATCGTTTACCACAAGCAAATCAAGTCCGCCGCGTCGCTCAAACGCTTGACCGATTATGCGGATGGATTCGACCTGTACGCGATCGACATCGCCTACGACTATGATCTCGATCGCATCATCGCCGCCGATGTGCGCGACGATCAGGCCTATATCGATGCCGTGGTGGCTCAGGTATTGCCCGGCGTGCCGGCACATGTTCAGGCGCCGCAGTTTGCCTGCAGTGCCTTTGCCGCCGTGGATGCCGAAGGCCGCGTGCGTACCGGTCGCAATTACGACTTTAAGGACGATACCTCGGCGCTGCTCGTTCGCAACCACCCGCACGACGGCTACGCCTCCATCGGCTTTGCCGCCCTCAATAACCTTGGCAACAACGCCCCGCTTGACTCCATTGCCGGACGCGCCGCCGCACTCATGGGCCCCTTCGCCCAGCTCGACGGCGTCAACGAATGCGGTGTGTCCATCGCCGTGCTCACCTTGGATTCCAAACCCTGCGACCAGGACACGCAGCGCCCTGTTATCAATACTTCGCTTGCTATCCGCCTGGTACTCGACCGCGCAGCCACCACGCAGGAGGCCGTCGACCTGCTTTCTGCCTACGACATGCACGCCATGGCCGGGCGCGATTACCACTTCTTTATCAACGATGCCGCCGGTGACGCACGCGTGGTGGAATGGGACCCGCGCGACCCCGACCGCGCCTTTACAGCAACACCCGTGCGCCAGGTCACGAACTTCTACGCCTGCTACGAGGACGACGTGCTGCCCAACCAAAAGAATGGCGAGCTCGGGCACGGTAAGGAGCGCGCGATCGCCATCGCCGACGTGCTCGACACCCATGTGGGTGCGCAAGACGATGCGGTCGCCTGGAAAGCACTGCGCGCTGCGGCTCAAGAGCCCAATCCGGACGACATCACCAGCAACACGCAGTGGTCGGTCGTCTTTGATAACACCGAGCCCGCCGCCGCCATTACGCTGCGCCGACATTGGGGCGATGTCGATGCCTTCGCCCTGTAAGGACAGACGCCCGCCCGCCTTACGCTCGCCTGACGTTGCTTACATTTCTATACATCTGAGCTAACACGTTTTACCCCCGTATCAGTAGTGTGCGGGGGTAAACTTATGCGCATGTTATAACTTGCCCGGAAGGATTCATCATGCTTAGGATCGGTCTTCTTACCAGTGGCGGCGACTGCCAAGCGCTCAACGCCACCATGCGCGGCATTGTCAAAACGCTCATGACCAATAGTGCAGAGCCCATTGAGATCTACGGTTTCGAGGACGGCTACCAGGGCCTTATCTACAGCAGGTTCCGCGTCATGACGCCAGCCGATTTTAGCGGTATCCTCACCCGCGGTGGCACCATTCTGGGCACGAGCCGCACGCCCTTCAAGCGTCTGGACATTCCCGAGGCCGATGGCGTCGAGAAGGTGCCTGCGATGGTCCACACCTATCACAAGCTGCAGCTCGACTGCCTGTTTATGCTGGGCGGTAACGGCTCCACCAAGACCGCCAACCGCCTGCGCCAGGAGGGCCTCAACGTTATCGCCCTGCCCAAGACCATCGATAACGACACCTGGGGCACCGAGATGACCTTTGGCTTTACGAGTGCCATCGACGTCGCCACCAAGTGCATCGACGACATTCACACCACCGCCTCGAGCCATGGCCGCGTGTTCGTCATCGAGATCATGGGTCACAAGGTTGGCTGGATTCCGCTGTACGCTGGCGTTGCGGGCGGTGCGGACGTCATCCTGATTCCCGAGATCCCCTACGACATGGACAACGTCATCAAGACCATCGAGCATCGCATGGAGACCGGCAGCCGCTTTACCATCGTGGCCGTCGCCGAGGGCGCCATCTCCAAGGAGGACGCGGCGCTGCCCAAGAAGGAGTACAAGAAAAAGCTCGCCGAGCGCACGAGCCCATCGATCGTCTACGACATCGCCAAGGAGATCGAGGCCAAGACCGGTCGCGAGACCCGCGTCGCCATCCCCGGTCACACGCAGCGCGGCGGCCAGCCCGATGCCCAGGACCGCATCTTTGCGACCCAGTGCGGCGTCGAGGCGGCACTCGGCTGCCTGCGTGGCGAGTTTGGCTACATGATCGCCCTGCGTGACGGTAAGATGTGCCACATGCCGCTCGAGGAGGTCGCCGGCAAGCTCAAGTATGTCGACCCCCAGAGCGACCTGGTGCGCGAGGCCAAATCGTTGGGCATCAGCTTCGGCGACGAATAGCCTCGGCTGGAACTGCTCCCATCGGAGGCCCCAGGGCTTACCTCCCAAATCGTCCTCGGACATGTCAGGACCCCGCTGCGCGCTTCGCGCGGCGGGGTCCTTCCGTCCTGCGGAAAGATTTGGGAGGTAAGCCCTGGGGCCTCCTGCGGTAACTGGGGAGGCCGAGGCTAGTCGTCTTCTTGCTGCGGGTGCCTGGTCTGAAAATTTGGAATGATGGGGGCTCTTGGCTGTTATATGCACTGACATTTGTCATGAAATGGCTGGTCGTAGGGGGTTGCTACTGGTAGTTGCGGTAGGTTTGGGGCAGATTCTAACTAGAAATGGTGGTCGCTACCGGTTGTTCTCGACATACTCGAGCCATTCGATTCGATCACCATGCGAAAGGAACTACCATGGATCTTGCAATGGCGCAGCGGCTCGTCAATCGCCGCAAGGCTGCCGGGCTTTCTCAGGAGGCGCTTGCTGCCCAGCTGGGCGTGAGCCGCCAGGCTGTCAGCAAATGGGAGCGCAGCGAATCCTCGCCCGATACCGATAACCTTATTGCGCTTGCCGCGCTGTATGGCGTGTCGCTGGATGAGCTGTTGTATGGGGAGGCGGCAGATGACGCTGACTGCTCTGAGGACAGCGATGCTGGAGCCGAGGCGTCGGATGAGGCCGAAGAGGATGAGGATTCTGCCGACAACACCAGTCGCAGCGACAAGCCACTCGTCGACATTTCCCTCGCGCGCGGTATCCACGTTATTGATCCCGATAAAGGCGAAGAGGTTCACGTGGGCTGGAATGGAATCCACGTAACCAACGACCGCAAGGGCGAAGAAGTCCATGTGGGGCCGGGCGGCGTACACGTTGATACGCTTGAGGACGACGGGCATAGCGTGCACACCAATGCCGACGGCACCGTTACTATCGACGGCGAGACGTTTTCCAGCTGGAAAGAGGCGCACGACAAGCTCGACCATCATGGCAAGCACTTCCACACCAAGCTCGGACGTGCGTGGAACAAGTTTCCCTTCCCCGCGCTTGTCGCCCTCGCCTATCTGGCGCTTGGCATTGCTTACGGCACGTGGGGTATGGGACTCTTTCTCGTCTTTTTGATTCCCGTCTACTACGCAATTGGCGACTTTATCGACCGACGCCGCCTGTCTAAGCTCATCGGCAGTGTCTACCCGGCGGCTGCTATTGCCTGGTTCCTCTACATGTGGCTCTGCCTGGGACAGCCCCATCCCGCATGGGTAATCCTCGTCACCATCCCCGTCGTAGGAGCACTCATGCACTGGTGCCGCAAACAATGGAAGTGCCGCAAACAGGCCTAAACCACCCCAACCAGCCAGCGCCACTCATCCGACACCGCCCGCCCCTTCCAAGTTGCGGTGATATAGGGACGGTTTTGAGGCTCCAAAGCGCCAAACAGTCCGTATATCACCGCAACTTACAAACAACTGGGTCAGTTCCGGCACGGAGATTAGCATTGAGCTGACCGCGCGCCAAGAAAAGGGCCTATTTACTACGTTTAACTCGAGAGGGCCGACCATACCCGCCTTTTCCGAAAATTGACAAGCCCTCCACCTGCGGTTTTAATTTCATAATCTTTGTCATGGTCGAGGGTGTGGTAGCAAACGTAGTAGATAGGCCCATTTTGTGGCATACGACCCATTCAAGCCCAATCTCGAAGACTAAAGAGAGCCTCTCATCCACGCCTGCAAACGAAAACCAAATAGAATGAAAGGCAAATGGAAAGCCCGTTTGACGAGCGGAGGACATATGCGCGACGTAGCCGAAAGCGACTGGAAGCTGTTTAAGAAAATGCTTCCTCAATGGCAAGAACGTTATATGGAAAAGCTCATCGGCCAGTACGTTGAGATGCTGAACGATGACAGCGAAGCGTCCAGTAGATTTTGGGCACTAGAAGAGCGCCTCAATAGAGACAAGCTGTCCTCAGGCGTAATTGCAAACGACATTCGCCGCAGCACAATGCACCGCGAGATAGCCAATTTGCTTATCGACAGCGTGATCACCCTTGCCGACCTTGACGGTTTTACCGAGGACATTAAGAGCTATGCGCAACACTGGATTGGCCAGTAAGAGCACTGAACGACAGACATCCCCCAGCAAAACGGGGCAAACGCCGGGCCACCTAATGGTTTTCCGGCGTTTGCCCAGATAAAACCTGCCAAAATGAACCTGTCCCTTTTTGGCAGGTTACTCGGCGCTCTTGAGGGCGCCGACCATGTCGATCTTGTTGAGTGTTCGGTTGGTGGCGAGGTTGACGATGATCGTAAACGCAAAAGCCAGCACCACGGCAAGCACGTAGCTCAACGGTTCGACCTCAACGTCAAAGTACAGCGACGGCATCTGCAGGATGTACGTAAAGCTCTCGGCTAGCAAGCCGCCCAGCGGCACGCCCAGCGCGGCACCAATCGCCGTCAAAATCAACGTCTCCTTGTTGACGTAGTGGTGCACCTCGCCGCGGCGGAAACCCAGCACCTTGATGGTTGCCAGCTCGCGCTCACGCTCCGAGATATTCGTATTGGACAGCGTAAACACCACCACAAACGACAGGCACGCCGCCATAAATGTCACGAGCACCACAACCGAGTTGATGATGGTGAAGTTGGCCTCATAGTTCTCCCAATGTTCGGCCGTACTCGAAAGCGTCAGCCAGCCGTCGTTTTTGAGTTGCTTGCTAAACGCAATCTTATCGGCAGATGAGCCCTTGAGCAGCGCAAAGATGCCGTTGAGACGGATGCTTCGGCCAAACGCACGCTCATAGGTGCTCTGCGTCATATAGAGCGTGTTGCCCAGGTAGTTGAGTGAGATATCGCTGACTTTGACCTTTGCGACATTAAGCGACGAATCCTGAACCTGCGCCGTGTCGCCTGGATGAATCCCCAACACCAGCTGCGAGCTCTTGCTCAGATACACGTCTCCGTCGCGCAAAGCGAGCGGCTCTTTGGACTCGTCCTCCAGGCACACGTAGTCGCCCAAGTCGCTCGTACGGTCATCGGGCACCACGACCAGCTGCACGGTCTCGCTCTTGCCACCATACGTAAAGGTGACGTTGTCAGTCATAATCGGCAGCGTCGAGGTCACGGTCACGTTGGAGTCCTTGGCCGCGCTGCGCTCGTCCAGCGCCGCGCACGTCTGCGTAAAGTCATCGGGGTTGGCGACCGCCAGCAGGTCATAGCGCGTAATGTGCCCGTACTGCTTGGGCGAAAGCGCCACCGACGTGTCGCGAATACCCATACCGCAGATTACGAGCGCCGTGCAGCCCGCAATACCGAAGATAGTCATAAAGGCACGTTTTTTGTACCGGAACAAATTGCGCGCGGCCACCTTGTTCAAAAAGCCCATGCGGCGCCAAATAAAGCCAATGCGCTCGAGGAAAATGCGCGAGCCGGCGCGCGGGGCCTTGGGACGCATGAGTGAGGCCGGAGTCTCGGCCATCTCGTGGCGACAAGCGATAATCGTGGCGCCCACCACGCCCACGGCAAACAGCGCCACCGAGACGATCGAGGACACGATGTCGTATGAAAGCAGCATCTGGGGCAGCGAGTACATGTCGTCGAACACCGTAAACAGGAACAACGGCAGGCCGACAAAACCAATGATATTGCCAAGCACGCCACCGATCAGACAGGCCCACAGCGAGTAGTCCACGTATTTGGACAGAATGCGCCCGCGCGAATAGCCAAGCGCCTTGTACAGGCCGATGAGCGTGCGCTCCTCCTCGACCATGCGCGTGGCGGTGGTAAGGCTGATGAGCACGGCGACGATAAAGAAGATGAACGGGAACACCGTGGCGATGGCCTCGATTGAGGAGCTATCGCTCTCGACGCTCGAGTAGCTCGCGATATTGCCGCGGTCTTGGATGTACCAGGTGCATTCGCCCAGGTCAGTAAGCTTGGCGCGGGCATCGGCGAACTGTTGGTCGGCGGCGGCGCGACGCTGGTCCAGGTCGGCCTGCGCCTGCGCACGCTCCTCGCTGCCCTCGGCCATGCGGTTGATGTTGTCCTGTTCGATCCCAAAGACCATATTCGCCTGGCGCTCAGCTGCATCCAAGTTCGCTGGCGTGTCGACCGTCAGCTCCTTGGCACGCACCTTCTCGCGCTCGTCGCGAATCTTCTCGATATTGCCTTTGACCTCATTGATCTTTGCCGAGTAGGCATCCGAATAGGAGTTGAGGCTCTTGGCTCCCTCGACGACCACGTGGACAGCGGAGTAGGAAGAAGATGTCGCGGCATCCTCGCTCACGTAGAACTTGTAGTCCGCAGTCGAAGCAGCGCGAAAGGCGTTGACTGTCGAGTCGGAGCTCACATCAGTGGGATCGAGGACCTCAGCCGTAATGGTGTAGTCGCCCGCGGCAAATTGATCCTTGGCACTTTGGTTCGACGAGCTCGCATCGTTGGCGGCAAAGCTCACCGTATCGCCGATTTTCTTGCCCGATGCCTTCAAAAAACGCGAGGTCACTGCAACTTCGCCCGAAGTCTCGGGCAAGTCGCCGCGCACCAACACCGGCTGGTCAATATTCTCTTTCGAGAGGCTCTGCACGACCACGCGCTCGCGCGCCGTGCCCACGGCGGTGTAGGCGGTCTCGGTATAGATGCCCTCGGCCGTCTCGACGCCATCGACCTCTTGGATCGCAGCAAGGTCATCATCGGTCAGGCCATAGGTCGACTGCACGTTGATGTCGTAGATATTCTGCTGGTCAAAGTAAGCGTCGACCGAATCGCACAGGTCCTCGCAACCCGCCTTGAGGCCGCACATCACGCTCACGCCGAGCGCCGTGATGACCACGATGGACAAGAAGCGTTTAAGGCTGCCGCGAATCGTGCGGTAGATGCCACGGCGAAACACCGTCGGCACCATGTCGTTTGAGCTTTGGGCAGTGCGGTAGGTCGTAAAATCCTGCTCGCGCTCCGTGCTCTGCGCATCGCGGCGTTGGCTGTTCTGGCGATTCTGATCCATGGGCGCTACCACTCGATTGTCTCGATAGGCACGGGATTTTGCTGGACCGTCTCGCTTTCCACGCGGCCACTCTTAAAGCGGATCAGTCGATCGGCCATGGGCGCAAGTGCAGAGTTATGCGTGATGATAATGACCGTAATGCCCTGCTTGCGGCAAGTATCCTGCAGCAGCTGCAAGATCTGCTTGCCGGTTTTGTAGTCGAGCGCGCCCGTGGGCTCGTCACACAGGAGCAGCTTGGGGTTCTTGGCCAGCGCGCGGGCGATGGACACGCGCTGCTGCTCGCCGCCCGAAAGCTGCGCGGGAAAGTTGGCGAGGCGCTCACCCAGGCCAACCTGGCGAAGCGTTTGCTCGGCATCGAGCGAATCTGGGCAAATCTGCGCCGCGAGCTCGACGTTTTCGAGTGCTGTCAGGTTGGGAACCAGATTGTAGAACTGAAAGACAAAGCCCACGTCGGCGCGGCGGTATTCCACAAGCTGTGCCTCGTTGGCGGCGCTCACGTCGCGCCCGTCCACCGTCACGGTGCCGGAGGTCGCCGTGTCCATGCCGCCCAAGATGTTGAGCGCCGTGGTTTTACCGGCACCCGAAGCGCCCAGGATAATGGCAAGCTCGCCACGTTCAACGGTAAAGCTCGCGCCATCGAGGGCGTGAATACGGGCATCGCCCTCACCGTATGCTTTGATGACGTCTTTAAATTCGATATAGGCCATCGATCGGTTCCCATCTGGTCGGATAACTCTTAAGTATTACCCATTTCGCACCTACCAAAAAGGGACAGGTTCATTTTGGCAGGTTTTATATGGGGAAATGGCGGGTGTTGGTAGAGCGACGAGGCGACAGAGGGGCCATCCACGGAGTCAGGCCGCCTGCCAAACGCATAATACGCACCTCAATCTGTCAGCCAAGTTCTTCGAACAGCTGTTCGTTTCTATGATATGATGCTACCGTCCAAACAAGCTCATCCGCAGAAAGGCGACCACCGTGGCGTACGACTTCAAGAAGGAATGCAAGGAGCTCTATAGGCCGGCAGGCAAGCCAAGCATCGTAACCGTCCCGCCCATGAGCTACGTCGCCGTACGCGGAAAGGGCGATCCAAACGCTGAAGACGGAGAGTATCAAAGCACCCTGCCATTGCTTTACGGCGTCGCTTACACCATAAAGATGTCGAAGAAAGGTTCAAGAAACATCGAAGGCTATTTCGACTTTGTGGTGCCGCCGCTCGAGGGCTTCTGGTGGCAAGACTCCCCCAGCAGCGACATCGACTATGTGCGCAAGGACGACTTCAACTTCATCTCGTGCATCCGCTTGCCCGATTTCGTCACCCAGGCAGACTTTGACTGGGCCGTCGCGGAAGCTACCGCCAAAAAGAAACTGGACTTTCCCGCAGTCGAGCTGCTTAAGGTTGACGAGGGCCTGTGCGTACAGTGCATGCATACCGGACCTTACGACAGCGAGCCGGCAACCGTAGACACCATGCATGAATTTGCGGCAGAGCAGGGCTATGCCCTCGACTTTTCCAATGCCCGCCTTCATCACGAGATCTACCTCTCCGACCCACGCAAATGCGCACCGGAGAAGCTCAAGACAGTAGTTCGCCATCCCATTAAGCTTGCTGAGTAACGTGGCTCATCATGCCACGTAGCAGGCACTGACACCAGCCAGCCAGTCGGTCCCAAGCCGCCCAGCAGTTTTCTTGACGCGAGTCATCACATCTTATATGTTTGTTTCGCTAAAGCTGGAAAGCCTCTCAACGATGCGCAACTCCAGCTCTTTTTATATCAAGAGAGCTCGCATCGGAAAGCAACATGCCGGAAAGCGCCATATCAATTAAAGCCAAACGCCTACTCAACACCTATAGCGGCCTCGTTCTTATGGGTGCTGCCGGAATCCCTGTCGGCATTATCGTTGGTGCTGTCTGCGCGCTCTTCGGCCGCGTGTTGCTGGCAATCGGCACCTTTCGCGACGAACATGTTGCTCTGCTCCTCCCCTTCCTCGCCTTGATGGGCCTCGCCATCGTGTTCGCCTACCGTACCTGGGGCAAAGGCACCGACCGTGGCATGAGCTTGGTGTTCGATGTGGGCCATGGACGCGAGAACGCCATCTCCCCGCGTTTGGTGCCGCTCATCATGCTGAGCACGTGGGGGACGCACCTCTTTGGCGGCAGCGCGGGACGCGAGGGCGTGGCTGTACAGATCGGCGCAACCGTCTCCCATTGGATTGGACGCCGGCTGCCCTTCCGCGACCCCGGCAACACGTTTTTGCTCATCGGTATGGCCGCCGGCTTTGCCGGACTTTTCCGAACACCCCTGGCAGCCACAGTCTTTGCCATTGAGGTATTGGTCGCTGGACGCATGGAATACCGCGCGCTATTCCCCGCGCTCACGGCATCGCTCGCCGCAAGCATGACCTCCGGCGCCTTGGGGCTCGAGAAGTTCGAAGTCGCCGTTGCCGCCTCGTACGCGCTCGACCTCTCCGGTCTTAGACAGCTGGCGCTGTTGGGTATCGCGTTTGGTATGGTCGGTGGAGCTTTTGCCTGGTGCCTTGCCCATGCCAAGACCCTTGCAGCGCGGCTGCTCCCCAGCCCTTACATACGCGTTGCCGTTATGGGCCTTGCGCTGTCGGCGATTCTGTTCGTGCTGTGGCAGGGGCGATACTGCGGCCTTGGCACCAACCTGATATCGGCGGCGCTCAACGGTGACGGCAAGGTCACCATCATGCCTTGGGACTGGGCGCTCAAATTCACACTCACCATCGCCACGCTTGCCGCAGGATATCAAGGTGGTGAGGTAACGCCGCTGTTCTCCATCGGAGCAAGCCTGGGTGTCGTGCTCGCCGGGATTCTCGGCATGCCCGTCGAGCTCTGCGCTGCGCTGGGATACGCCGCCGTCTTTGGCAGCGCCACCAACACGCTACTCGCGCCGATCCTCATTGGCTGCGAGGTCTTCGGTTTCGGTAATCTGCCGGCGTTCTTCATCGTCTGCGTTGTGGCATATCTGTTCAACATGGACAAATCGATCTACGCCCTGCAGGAGCGGGCGTAGAAAGATGTCCAAGCAGGTGGTCTCAACCGGAAACGGCATGCCACTCTGAGGCTGTATTCCGGGACACGGTTTCCGTCTGAGCCTCCATTCGGAAAGCGCATCCCGTTCCGAGGGTCCAAACTGGGATACCGTTTCCGAAACGATCCCCTAGGGGAAACTGCGTCCCGTTCTGAAGCCTCAAACTGGGATGCAGTTTCCGCCAGGCGCCCAAGAGGAAAGTGCGTCGCACTCCACAGTGTCACGCCGGAACGTACCCTCAGCCCACAGCCTCCTCCGTCGACGTTTCCCCAGATAAAACCTGCCAAAACAAACCTGTCCCTTTTTGCAGGTTTTAGAGGCGGACGGTGAAGGTGATCTGATGGTCGTGGCCAGATACGGTAGCAGAGCCGCCATGGGCCTCGGCGATGGCGCGCACGACGGATAGGCCCACACCCGAGCCGCCTGTCTTGGAGCTGCGCGACACGTCCGCACGATAGAAGCGGTCGAACAATCGGTCCAGGTCGCCTTCGGGCAGCTCGTTTACAGCGTTCGATACGACAAGCTCTGCCGAGCCTTTGCCCGCACCGCGCGAAACGGCGCGCAGACTCAACTCGATCACGCTGCCCTCGCTCGCATAGCGCGTGGCGTTGTCCAGCAGCAACTCAACCACCTGCGTCACCGCCGCAGCATCGGCATGAGCGCGCACGCCGGTCGCGACCGACATCGACAGGCGCTTGCCGCGCGAGACCGCCACCGATTCAAACGGCGCGGCCGCCTTGTCAACTGCCTCCGAGAGATCGATCGACGCCATGGTAAAGCCCGCCGAGCCCTCGTCCATGCGCGCCAAAAATACCAGACGCTCCGTAAGTGCCGTCAGTCGCGCCACCTGCTCGTGAATACTCTGCGTCCACTCACTCTCGCCGCTTTCAATCTCTTGCACCTCGTTCGCGGCATCAATCACAGCCAGCGGTGTCTTGATCTCGTGGCTCGCATCGGTAATAAAGCGCTTTTGCTTGCTGTAGCTCTCGACCATCGGTCGAATCACGGCGCCCGAGGCGGCCGTTACAATTGCCAGCACCGCCAGCCAGCCAATGCAGCTGATTGCCACACTCGCGCTCAAAAACGAATGGAAACTTGCAAGCTCGCGCGAACAGTCCACGAACACATAGGTTGTCTTGTCGCCCTGAACCGTAGCCGTATAACGGTAGTTACCAGAAAAGCCCGAAGTCCATCCCTTGGAATCCAGCCCCATGGCAATACGGGCGGCACGCTTGGCGCCCACCGCGGCAATGCGGGCGGTATTGACATCGACCACCTGTCCATCGACAAGCGTCACCGTAAAGTAGCGCGTGTCGAAGGGAGATTCCGCCGTCATACCTTCAAAATGCCCGGCGCGCACGGCCACCCGGTCACCTGCAGCGGCCTTACCGGCGCCCACATCCTGGCCGGGGTCGGTCTTAGGCTCATCTGTCCAATCGATGCCGCCCTTGCCTGCCAAGATATAGTCCAAGCGCGCATCGGCCATTTTGCAGACGTGCGAGTAATTCACGACATTGATGCCGACAATGATGAGCGTGAGCACCACGGTCACGGCGCCCATGGCAACGAGGATAAACTTGCGACGCAGGCGGCGGCCCAATGCGTCAGCAGAATTTGCCCGCCCCGCACTACGAAAGGTGGCACGAAACCGCTCAGTCACGTGCTTCCACCACGCGCGCACGCTCACGCCTGCTCGCCCTCCTCAATCACCTCAAGCGAATAGCCCTGATTGCGCGATGCGCGGATGGCCACGTTGGTACCCAGCGCCGTCAGCTTTTTGCGCAGGTACGAGATATAGACCCACACCACGTTGGCACCCTCAGGCGCGTCCTCACCCCAGACCTCGAGCATCAGACGTTCGGTGGGCATACGCGTGTCGGCGTTGCGCATAAAGAGCTCCATAAGCTGAAACTCACGATTGGCCAGGTGCTCCTCACCCAAGGGACCGACAAGCGTGCAAGCCGCCGTGTCGAGGCGCACATTGCCCACGCTGAGCGTAGTGGCGTCAATTGCCGTCGCGGCGCGCGTCATGGCACGAATGCGCGCAAGCAGCTCCTTGGCGGCAAACGGCTTAGTCAGGTAATCGTTGGCGCCGGCGTCCAAGCCCTCGACCTTATCGGACACCTCGCTTTTTGCCGTAAGCATGATGATGGGCAGACGTTTACCGGCCTCACGTGTGCGCTTGAGCACCTCAATGCCGTCCATGCCAGGCATCATGATGTCCAGAATCGCGGCGTCATAGTCGTTAGCGAGCAGATACTCGAGCGCCGTCAGACCATCGAGCGCGGTGTCGACCTCGTAGTCGCTATGTTGAAGAATCGCGGTAAGGGCGCGGGAGAGGCCGGGTTCGTCCTCGGCAAGCATCAGCTTCATAGTTGCTCCTTTGGCGCATGGCTATACGGGTTTTGATACTGCCGATGATAGCGCACCGCTAGCTGCCTTAGCGCAGCCTTAGCTGCTCAACCTGCGCGTTTTCAAATGCGCAGGATGTGGCTTAGCCAAACTTAAGGCGCACGTGTCGAGCGCTTTGACGCATGCCGGGCGCGAAAGGACAGCGACTCGTCCCTTCGCGGCGCCTTCGTCATGCAAAGTGCCCTGGCGCTATTCCTCGTACGCGCCCTCAAGCCGGAGCAGCCATTCCTTGCGGTCGAGACCGCCGGCATATCCGTTGAGCGAGCCGTCGGCAGCGACCACGCGATGGCACGGCACGATGATCGAAATAGGATTGCGCGCAACCGCAGCCCCCACAGCACGGGGAGATACAACGGGGGCCTCATTACCCGGCACGCGATGTCGCGCCGCGACACGCTGGGCGATCTCGCCATACGTAGCGACCTCACCACGCGGAATAGAAAGAAGCTCGAACCAAACCTCACGCTGAAACGCCGTGCCGATCATATGCAACGGCGGCGTAAACCGAGGCTCCTGACCAGCAAAATAAGCATTCAGCCAAGCCCAAGAACGCTCAAGCACCGATGAGGCTGCGCCATTCGCGGGATTTGCCGAAGACATCCCTCCGGCACCAGAAACCGCATCGGCACCCTCGACATGCTCTGCATTCTCTTTGAGCAGCGTAGAGCCAAAGTGCTCCTGCCCCTCAAACCAAAGCCCCGTCAAACCGCGGCCATCAGCGGCAAGCAAGATTTCGCCCAAAGGCGAGGCAAATGTCGTCGTGACCACCAGCGGCTCCTTTCAAAACTCCGCAACATAATACCGCGAATTGTGCAGACAACCCCAATCGACCCCAAAGTCACCCAAGGCAGCAGGCGCGACAGCGCCGCAGCTGCCGCACGATCCCAAAGTCCCCGCAGGCAGCAGGCCCAAGGCGCCGCAGCTGCCGGCCGCGCTCCGCAGTCCCCCAAGGCGGCAGGCGCGAAGCGCCGGGGCCGCCGCCGAGACCAGGACCTGCAACGGCCACGTGCCCCCACATCAGCCCAGCGGCCCCAACCAGCAACGGCCCCATCGCAGGCCGCTCGCAGCCGAGTCACCGCAGGCAGGGGCCGGGCTTAGTTTTCAGAACACTCCGCAGACCAGTGTGGCGCCTTGTCCGCGGCTCCGAAGGAGCAGGACAAGGCGCCACACATGGTCGAGGACGTTTTGAAAACTAAGCCCGGCCCCCGCCGGACAGGTCGCACTACTCGCAGAGCAGCTTAGCAATCTGGACGGCGTTGGTTGCCGCGCCCTTACGGATTTGGTCGCCGCAGCACCAGAAGGTGATGCCGCGCGCGGCCTCAGGGTTCGAGATGTCGCGGCGCACACGGCCGACCCAAATCAAATCCTGGTCGGAGGTGTCCATTGGCATGGGGAAGCGATCGTGTGCATCCTCGGCAGCCATATCGTCAACCAGCTTGACGCCCGGAGCGGCAGACAGCGCAGCACGAGCCTCCTCGACCGTAATGTCGCGCTCAAACTCGAGCGTAATGCTCTCGGAGTGCGAACGCAGCACGGGCACGCGCACGCAGGTGCAGTTCACGCGCAGCTCGGGCAGATGCATGATCTTGCGGCCCTCGTTTTGCAGCTTCATCTCCTCGGAGGTAAAGCCCTCCTCCTTGACGCCGCCGATCTGCGGAATCAGGTTGCTCGCCAGCTGAGCGACAAATGCACGCGGCTCGGGAATCTCCTCGCCGCGGCCCAGGGCGGCCAGCTGAGCCTCGAGCTCGGCCATACCGGGGGCACCGGCGCCCGAAGCTGCCTGATACGTGGACACGATCATGCGCTTCACGCCAGCAAGCTGGTGCAGCGGCCACGTGGGAACCAGGCCGATGATGGTCGCGCAGTTGGGATTGGCGATAAGGCCGTGATGCCACTTGATATCCTCGGCATTGATCTCGGGCACGACCAGCGGAACCTCGGGATCCATGCGGAAGGCGTGGCTGTTGTCGACCACGACGGCGCCGCGCTTGACGGCCTCGGGCAGCAGCTCCTTGGCGATATCGTCGCCGGCAGCGCCGAGTACGATGTCGCAGCCCTCAAAGGCCTCGGGGCAAGCCTCTTCGATCACAACCTGCTCGCCGCGGAACTCGACGGTCTTGCCCGCAGAGCGCGCGCTCGCTAGCAGTTTGAGCTTGCCGACCGGAAACTCCTGCTCGTTGAGACACTCGAACATCTGGGTGCCCACGGCTCCCGTCGCGCCCAAAATAGCAACCGTGTACTGTTTCATGCTTCCCCCTTTAAAGGTTGTGGCTATCGCCCGCACGCCAAGCAGGCCAGATATTCTTGCCCAGTTTATACAAGAACGGGGCGGACACAAAACCCGCCCCGTCGAAACGAAACCGAAACGAAACGCCCCGCTGTAGATTTTTGAGACATGACTCAAAAATCTAGCGAGATAGCAGCTACTTGTGGAGCGAGGCCAGGGCGGGATCGACCGGTGCGGGAGCCTCCAGGTCGGAGACCTTCACGATGCCGTTTTCGTCGGAGAAGGCACGGTAAATGGTCTGAATCGCCAGGTCGAAGTCCTTCTCCTCGACGCCGATAATGATGTTGATCTCGTCGCAGCTCTGCGAAATCATGCGCACGCTCACGCCGGCCTGGCCAAGCATGCCAAACAGATGGCCCGAGATACCTGCACGGCCGCGCAGGTTACGGCCGACGGTCGCGATGAGCGCCAAGCCCTCGACAACCTCGATCTCGAGCGGCTCGACCTCCTGCTGAATGTCGCCCACAAGCGAGTACAGCGAATCGTGAACGTCCTGCTCCTGCACCACGGCGCCAAAGCGGTCGACGCCGGTGGGCATGTGCTCAACGGAAACGTCATAGCGCTCGAACACCGAAAGCGCGCGGCGCATAAAGCCGACACGGGGCTTGGTGCGGTCGCGGGCCACATTGATGGCGACAAAACCGCGTTTGCCGGTCACGCCGGTAATGATGGGCTCTGCCTCACCCTCGTCAGCCGTCTCGCTAATGATGGTGCCGGGGTCCTGCGGCGCGTTGGTGTTCTTGATGACCAGCGGAATGCCCGCCTCGCGTACGGGGAACACGGCCTCCTCGTGCAGGACGCTTGCGCCCATGTACGAAAGCTCGCGCAGCTCCTCGTAGGTAACGCGCGCAATGGGCTGAGCCTCGGGCACGATGCGCGGGTCAGCAGAGTAGAAGCCCGAGACGTCGGTCCAGTTCTCGTATAGATCGGCGCCCAAGCACTTGGCCAGGATCGAACCGGAAATATCGCCGCCGCCACGGTCGAGCAGCTTGATCTGCCCCTCACGCGTCGCGCCGTAGAAGCCAGGCATAACGAAGCCGCCCCGCTGACCGTACTCCTGCACCAGCTCGGAGGTACGGTTCATGCTGAGCGTGCCGTCGTGATGGAACGCCACAACCGTCGCGGCGTCCAGGAACGGCAAACCCAGGTACTCGGCCATCAGGCGAGCGGTGAAGTACTCGCCACGGCTCACGAGCTCCTCGGTGGAGTAGCCGCCCGAGCGGGCGCGCTCGGCAAAGGCCGCGAACTCCTCGCGGATGGGATAGGTGAGCTCCAGCTCGTCAGCAATATCAAAGTAGCGCTGGCCGATGTCCTCGAGCAGCTCCTCGCACGACACGTGGTACTTGACGTGCGCGTTGACCAAGTAGAGCAGATCGGTCACCTTGGTGTCGCCCTTAAAGCGGCGACCGCAGGCAGAAACCACCACAAAACGGCGGGCAGGGTCGGCGTCGACAATGGCCTTAATCTTCTTGAAGTGTTCGGCGTCGGCGACCGACGAGCCGCCAAACTTGGCAATCTTAATCATGAGCTTGAGGTTACCTTTCTAAAAAGCCTCTGCGAACCTACTTTGCGCGCTCTGATACCATGGTTTCACCGATTGGGACCAAGGCATCCGAGGAGCAGTGTTATATGGGAACTTATCATAGTACACGAGGACGCACTTTATCGTGCTCAAGTAAGGTGGCAATCCGTACCGGCATCGCTCCCGACGGGGGTTTGTTTGTCTCGGACGAGCTCGGCACCCAGCAGGTCGATATCAGCTCGCTTGCAGATAAATCGTACTTTGAAATCGCTCAAGATGTGTTGGGAATGTTACTGAATGATTACACGACCGAAGAAATTTCGGCCTGTGTGAATGAGGCATACCGCGGCACGTTCGCGAGCGAAGAGGTCACGCCGCTCGTCAAACTCGACGCCGCACCGGGCGCCGACGCCCCGCAAACCTATGTGATGGAGCTCTTTGGCGGCCCCACGAGCGCCTTTAAGGACGTCGCCCTGCAGATGCTCCCCCGCCTGATGGCCCGCACCTCTGCCAAGGACGGCGGCGCCGAGCGCATCATGATCGTCACCGCCACGTCGGGCGACACCGGCAAGGCAGCACTCGCCGGCTTTGCCGACGCTCCGGGCACGGGCATCACTGTCTTTTATCCCGAGGGCAAGGTCAGCCGCGTCCAGAACCTGCAGATGTCCACTCAGGAGGGCGACAACGTCGCTGTCTGCGGCATCCGCGGCAACTTTGACGACGCCCAGAGCGCCGTCAAGCGCATCTTTGCCGATAAGGAGCTTGCCGAGCGCCTGGAGGCCGCTGGCACGGTGCTTTCGAGCGCCAACTCCATCAATGTCGGCCGTCTGGTACCGCAGGTCGTCTACTACTTTGCCGCCTATACGCAACTGCTGCGCGCCGGCGCTATCGAGGCTGGCGACGCCGTAGAGTTCTGTGTGCCCACCGGCAACTTTGGCGATATCTTGGCCGGCTACTACGCCAAGTGCATGGGTCTGCCCGTCGCCAAGCTCGTCGTGGCGAGCGACAAGAACAACGTGCTTGCCGACTTCCTGACCACCGGCGTTTACGACCGTAACCGCCCGTTCTTCACGACCATCTCGCCGTCGATGGACATCCTCATCAGCTCCAACCTGGAACGCATGCTCTACTTCCTGTCCGATGGCGACTGCGAGCTCGTTGCCGGCCTTATGGAGCAGCTTGCCCAGACTGGTCGTTACGAGGTGCCCGCCGAGCTGCTGGCCAAGATTCAGAGCGTGTTTGGCTGCGGCTGGGCCAGCGAGGACGAGGTCCGCGCTGCCATCAAGAGCTGCTGGGACGCGAACGGCTACGTGATCGACCCGCACACCGCTTGCGGCTATCACGTCTTTGAGCAGGTCGCCCCCGCCGAGGGCGCCAAGGCCCGCGTGCTGCTTTCGACCGCCAGCCCCTACAAGTTCCCGCGCGCCTGCTGCGACGCCCTGGGGCTCAACGTTCCCGAGGACGACTTTGAGGCCATGCGCGTGCTCGAGCAGGCAACCAACACGGTCGCCCCGACCCAGCTCGCCGAACTCGAGTCCAAGCCCGTCCGCTTCGAAGACGTCTGCGACGTAGCCGACATGGCCAACTACGTAGAGTCTGCAGCAAAAAAGATAGCCACCAACTAAACCCCCTTATTAGGCGCCGGCGAAAGCCGGCGCACCTTCTTTTTATTAAGCTTTCGGGATGATGACGAGCATGCGAGCGGGTCTGGCCGTTTAGTTCGTCGCGAGTTCCGCACGAGCCGGAAAGCACTTAATGTGCTTTCCGAGCGAGCCAGGACTGCCCGAGCAGCGAACTAAACGGCCAGACCCGCCCAGGAGGACCCACATGATCAAAATCACCGTCCCAGCAACCAGCGCCAACCTAGGCATTGGCTACGATACCCTCGGCATGGCCGTCAGCCTCTACTCGCACTTCACCTTCGAGCGCGCCGACAAGCTCAGCATCACGGGCTGCCCCGAGGAATTCCAAAACGAGAACAACCTAGTCTACGTGAGCTTTGTGGATGCGCTGGCCGCATGGGGCGAGCCGGCCTTCCCCGTCGCCATCGACATTCAGACTGACGTTCCCGTCGCTCGTGGCCTGGGTTCCAGCTCCACCTGCGTTGTCGCCGGCATTATGGCCGCCGCCGCGCTGACGGGCCACACCGTCGACCGCGCCGAGCTCGTCCGCATTGCCACCGAGGTCGAGGGCCATCCCGATAACGTCGCCCCCGCTATCCTGGGCGGCGCCGTCTGCTCCTTTACGCCGACCGATTCGCTCCCCCAGTGCCTGCGCTACGAGGTGAGCGATCGCCTGCGTTTTATTACCGTGATTCCGCCCTACGAGGTACACACGAGTGAGGCGCGCAAGGTCGTGCCGCAGGAGATTCCGCTTTCCACCGCCGTATGGCAGATGGGCCGCATCGCCGGCATGACGCGCGGTCTCGAGACCGGCGATCTGGACCTGATTGCCGCCGCCAATGACGACCGTATTCAGGAGCCCTATCGCCGTCGCCTGATTCCCGACTACAACGCCGTGCGCGACACCTGTCTTAACGGCGGTGCAAAGACCATCTGGATCAGCGGCTCCGGCTCGACCCTCATGGCCGTAACCGACGATACCATCGTGGCGAAGTTCCTGCAGGTCAAGCTGCGCGAGCAGTTCCCCAAGTGTGACACGCGCATTCTGACGTGCGACACCGAGGGCGCTCAAATCGAGTACCTGTAGACATCGCTGGTTAATCCCTTCGGGCCGCCCAAGGGTATCCCCTTAAAAACGTCTTCGCACTTGAGGCCCGCTTATCCTGCTCCTTCGGAGCTACGGATAAGCGGGCCTCGTGCGGAATGTTTTTAGGGGGATACCCTTGGGCGGCCCTACAGCAACGTGGTCGACGATGTCTATAGGAACCCACGCTTTGAAGGGGCGCCGGGCTGATGGTTTGGCTTTTTATTGGTGGGGGCCCTTACTGGGATGGGACCCTTACTAGAGGCAGGCCTCGGCGATGCGGCGTTTGAGTTCGTCGATGCCCACACCGGTTTGGGAGCTTGTGATGATTACGTTTTCGGCAGGGACGTTGAGCTGCTTTTTGATGGCTGCTGCCTGGCGGGCCTGCTGGGTGCGGCTGAGCTTGTCGGCTTTGGTGAGGCAGACGATAAAGTTGAACTCGTTGCCCTGCAGATAGTCGATCATGTCGTGATCGAGCTTGCTCGGGTCGTGACGAATATCCACCAGCGACACGACTAGGTTAAAGCTGCGCTCCGAGTCGAAGAAGTCGCCGATAAGTTCTGCCCAGCGGTCACGCTCGGCCTTGGAGCGACGGGCGAAACCGTAACCCGGCAGGTCCACGAAATGCACGTCGTCGGCCTCAAAGAAGTTGATGTTGCTCGTCTTGCCCGGCGTACTGGAAACCTTGACCAGGTTCTTGCGACCAAAGAGCTTGTTCATAATCGACGACTTGCCCACGTTGGAGCGGCCGACAAAGCTCACCTCAGGGCAGGTGGACTCGGGAATCTGCGAAACCTTGCCGTAGCTGGCGACGAACTTGGCAAGCTGGTAGTTAATGGAATCGGCCATGGACACTCCTTGGTCGTAGGTTCTTACAAAAGAGCGCGCTATTGCGCAGCGGCAATGCGGCGGACGATATCGAGCGTGATGTCACTTGCGACACGCGCGTACTCGAACAGATCGAACTCTCGGTCGCAAATTGCATCGTACGCCTCGTCACAATTATCGCTGATAGCGCGCAACACCAGGCAATCGACACCATTTTTGGTTGCGACATGGGCAATTGCCGCGCCCTCCATGCCGACACAATCGGCATGCGTCGCCTCGATAGCGTCGTTGCGCATGGCGGCGCCCGTCACAAAGCGGTTACCCGTGGCAATCGTGCCGACCAGGAACTGTTTGGTGCCCTCGTTCGAAGCGACTGCATTTGTCGAAGCGTCAACAAACCCACGCTCAGCAAGCACGTCGACGGCAATATCGACCAGCGCGGGTGTCGAGCCAAACTCCTCGAGCCCCGGTGCGGACTCGGCGATAAGCGCGGTATCGGTATCCAGATAGCGTAGGCGTTTGCCAATGACCACGTCGTCGATATGGAGCTTGGGGTTCAAACCGCCCGCAATGCCCGAAAACACAACAGCCTGCGGAGCATACTTGCTAATGAGGTGCTGTGTTGCAGCAGCGGCGTTCACCGTGCCCATACCCGCCGTTGTGGCGACAACTGTCAGACCGTCGAGCTCACCGCTCACAACGGTCAAGCCTGCCTCCCGCGCCTCGCAAACGTCGCTCAGCTCTTCCTTAATCTGCATGATCTCTTTTTCGAGCGCACCGATAATCGCGATGGTAGCCATACCATTCCCCAAACCTATACGAAATTCTCAACCACGGTATGGTACCAGCATTTTGTTTGACCTCGCCAAACGAACACGCTAAGCCAGTGCAGCTCGCGTATCAAACAGCGCCTTTGCAATCGCGGCCGTAACCTCGCTCGAGCGGTCGTTCCACGGCATCGATGTCATGACGCTCATGACATAGGTACGGCCATCGATGTCGATAGCAGGCATTTCTTTCCAAAGATATTCAGTCGCGTTTAAGGTGTCTCTAAACAATAAACAGGCGTTTCTATGCAAAAGCACCGATTCCGTTGCGCATCTTTGCCCAAAACGCAGTTGCGGTGAAATAGTTCCTGTTTGGGCGGCATAAGCCGAAAAACAAGAACTATTCCACCGCAACTTGACGGGGCTCTTTAGCAATCAACTAGGTGCCCGGGGGCACTCATTTAAGTCTGTCCCCAATGAGTGCCCTGCTAGCCGATGGCGTTTTTGAGTTCGGCGCGGCGCTTTTTCATGCCGGCCATGACGGCGTTGCGCAGCTCGGGCATGCGCGCGGTATCCATCTGGGGCACGCCCTCGAGCTTATAGGGGATCCCCAGCTGCTCATATTTGACGACACCCATCGTGTGATACGGCAGCATCTCCAGGCCAACCACGTTATGCCACGGAGCGATCAGGCGGCCGAGTGCCTCGCACTCCTCCACGGTATCGGTAATGCCCGGCACCACGACGTGGCGGATAACGACCTTGATCCTGCGACGTGCCAGCTCGTCCCCAAAGGCCAGAATGCGCGCGGGATCGCAGCCGGTCAGCTTTTTGTGTTCGACCGGATCGGCGTGCTTAATGTCGAGCAGCACCATATCGGTCTCGTTGAGCACGACATCGAACTTCTCGGGATGCTGCGGGTCAAACGCATAGCCGCAGCTGTCCAGGCAGGTATGCACGCGACCGTCGGGGTTGTTGTGCATGGCACGGAACAGATCGGCCAAAAACGCGGGTTGCAGGAGCGGCTCGCCACCGGAGACCGTAATGCCGCCACTGCGATAGAACTCATGGTTGCTCTGGAATTCGTCCATCAGGTGCTCGACGGTCACCATGGTGCCGCCGTTAACAGACCAGGTATCGGGATTGTGGCAATAGGCGCAGCGCATAGGGCAGCCCTGAACAAACACCACGAAGCGAATGCCGGGTCCGTCGACCGTTCCCATCGTCTCAATCGAGTGTACGCGGCCCAGGGCAAACGCAGAGTCCTCGGGACGAGCGTCCACACCCTCAAGCGTCATTTCTGCCATTCGCGCTACCTTGCCTCTCCTTGGATGCAGCCAATTAAAATGCCAGAGCCATTCTAGCCCATGCGTTTGCGTTTAAACGTCTCGGGCCAGAATGGCACGTTTTAATCTACTCCCCATCGCAACGGCGGGGCTTATGTTGAGAGGACGGGCTGACGAACGTTCGCCTGCGACCTTTACGCCTTAAGCGTAAGCACCGCACCGAAGGCGGTCGGGCCGCAGTGGCTCGAGATGACGCCGCCGACCTGAGTCCAGGTAACGTCCTTAAAGCCCAGGTCGTGCGCATAGACTTCCATATCGTCGCGCAGCTCCTCGGAAAGGCCCACTGAATACGCCAAACCAATGTGCGAGTAATCAATATCGCCCTTCGCAACCATGTGGTCAATAAAGGCACGGGCACATTTGAGCATAGAGCCGCGGAGCTTCTTGGTCGCCACGAATTTGCCACCCGTTACCTCAATGCAGGGCTTAATCTTGAGCAGATGGGCGCCAAGAAACGCGACGTTGGACAAGCGACCACCCGCCTTAAGGAAGGCAAGGTCCGTAGGAACAAAGCCCAGCAGCACGCGGTCCATCACCGAATTGGTAAAGGCGAAAATCTCGTCGACGGTGGCATCCGGATGGGCTTCGATATACTTGGCGGTCTCAACGGCGACCAGCGACTGGCCCACCGACACAAAGCGCGTATCCATGGAGAAGACGTAATCGCGGCCCTTTGCCGCAATCTTCGACGACTGATGCGAGCAGGTCGTAACCTCGGAATACGCAAGATGCAAAATGGTCGCATCGGGCCGCTCGGCGTGGATGCGGTCGTACACATGCGCAAAATCCGCCGGCGAGCAACCGCTGGTCTTGGGCATCACACCAAACTCGTTGCAGCGCGAGTAAATCTCAAGCGGGTCGATCGATCCGTCTTCGACGGTCTCGTCACCAATCGTGACATGCATGGGCACGCGCACGATGCCATAGCGCTCGCAGAGCTCCGGCGTCACATCCGAACCAGACTCAACCACGATTACGTACTTGCCCATTATCATCACAACCCATCTCGACGTTGGCTTTTGAATATGTGACGCACGTCCGCCGTCCTGCTGCAGAACGGCCTCCAAGCGCCAAAGAGACGCCGCCCCTTGCACACAACAAAGGACAGCGTCTCCCTGGAAAACTCCGTGCTTATCTGAGATTCTACACGGTTTATTAAGGAGTGTTACTTATTCCGCAAACGGTAGCTATACGCGATAAACGGTAGCAAGCAAGAATCCAGAACGCTCAACCCATTAGGAGAGTTCCGCCTAAAGGGTAACTACACAGGACCCCGCCGGGGCTGTTTGGGCTACCTCCCAAAATATTCCGCAGGACGCAAGAAGCCCTCGCCGCACGAAGTGCGCAGCGAGGGCTTCTTGCATGTCCGAGGACGTTTTGGGAGGTAGCCCAAACAGCCCCGGCGATCCTGCGGGAGTTAAATCCCTTTAGAACTTGTTGTGGAAGGTACGCGAAATGACCTCGTCCTGCTGCTCCTTGGTGAGCGTGTGGAAGTTCACGGCGTAGCCGGAAACGCGAATGGTCAGCTGCGGGTACTTCTCGGGGTGAGCCTGAGCGTCGAGCAGCGTCTCACGGTTGAAGACGTTGATGTTCAGGTGGTGGCCACCCTTCTCGGCGTAAGCGTCGAGCATGTGGACCAGGTTATCGGCCTGAGTCTCGGAAACTTCAGAAACCTTCATAATGTGTCTCCTTCGATTGATAGGCGCCGGCCGAAACCGGCGCACTAATCAGTAATCGTTATTGTTAGTATAGCACTAACAATAGTTACTCGCCCAGCTGATCAAGGTCGATATCGCCAAAGAACACCTGGTCCTCCTTGCCGAGCGCACCCGGGATGATGGAGAAGGTGTTGGAGATGCCGTCCTGAGCATCGCGGAACGGGAGCTTGGAAACCGAAGACAGCGAAGCGATGGCGCCGTGGCTATCGCGCTTGTGCATGGGGTTAGCACCCGGGGCGAACGGCTGGCCAGCCTTGCGGCCGTCGGGCGTAGAGCCGGTCTTCTTGCCGTACACGACGTTAGAGGTGATGGTCAGAACCGAGGTCGTGGGCACGGAGTTGCGGTAGGTGTCGTTCATGCGGATGTACTCCATGAACTGGTGCACAACGTCGTGAGCGATCTGGTCGACGCGGTCGTCGTCGTTACCGTACTTGGGGAACTCGCCCTCGGTCTCAAAGTCGACAATGATGCCGTTCTCGTCACGGACGGGGTGGACCTTGGCGTACTTGATGGCGGACAGGGAGTCAGCCACAACGGAAAGGCCAGCGATGCCCGTAGCGAACCAACGATGCACGTGCTTGTCGTGCAGAGCCATCTGGATGCGCTCGTAGCAATACTTGTCGTGCATGTAGTGAATGATGTTGAGGGAGTTGACGTACACGCCAGCGAGCCACTTCATCATGTCGTTGTACTTGGCCACAACGTCGTCGTAATCGAGCGTATCGCCCTCGACGGCGCGGTACTTGGGGCCGACCTGCTTCTTGGAAACCTCGTCAACGCCGCCGTTGAGTGCGTAGAGCAGGCACTTGGCCAGGTTGGCACGGGCACCGAAGAACTGCATCTCCTTGCCAATGCGCATGGAGGACACGCAGCAGGCGATGCCGTAGTCGTCGCCGTGGTAAACGCGCATGAGGTCGTCGTTCTCGTACTGGATCGAGGAGCTGGCGACAGAAGTCTTGGCGCAGAACTTCTTGAAGTTCTCGGGCAGACGGGTCGACCACAGAACGGTCATGTTGGGCTCGGGGCTGGTGCCCATGTTCTCGAGCGTGTGCAGGTAGCGGTAGCTCATCTTGGTAACGAGCGTACGGCCGTCGACACCCATGCCGCCGATGGACTCGGTGACCCACTGCGGATCGCCGGTGAACAGGGCCTGGTACTCGGGGGTACGGGCAAACTTGACCATGCGGAGCTTCATGATGAAGTGATCCACGAACTCCTGGATCTGCTCCTCGGTGAAGGTACCGTTGGCAAGATCGCGCTCAGCGTAGATGTCGATGAACGTAGAGGTACGGCCGATGGACATAGCGGCGCCGTTCTGCTCCTTAACGGAAGCGAGGTAGGCGAAGTACATCCACTGGATGGCCTCCTGCGTGTTGGTAGCAGGGTTGGAAATGTCGAAACCATAGGTCTCGGCCATCATCTTGAGCTCGCCGAGGGCGCGGATCTGCTCCTGCAGCTCCTCGCGATCGCGGATGTTGTCGGCGGTCATGACCGTCGGGGTGGAAGCCTTCTGGGCCTCCTTGTCCTTGATCAGGTAGTCGACGCCGTACAGGGCAACACGACGGTAGTCGCCGATGATGCGGCCGCGGCCATAGCCATCGGGCAGACCGGTAATGATGTGAGCCGAGCGGCAAGCACGCATCTCGGGGGTGTAGACATCGAAGACGCCGGCGTTGTGGGTCTTGCGCTCGAAGGTGTAGCGCTCGACAACGTTCTCGTCGACCTTATAGCCGTGCTGGCTGGCTGCCTGGCAAGCGATGCGGATACCACCGTTGACGTGCAGCGCGCGCTTGAGCGGCTTGTCAGTCTGGAGACCGACGATGGTCTCCTTCTCGCGATGGGCATTATCGATGTAGCCAGCGGGGTGGCTCACGATACCCGTGACAGTCTTGGTGTCCATATCGAGGACGCCGCCCTGCTCGCGCTCCTTGAGCAGCAGATCGAGAACCTCGCCCCACAGCTCCTTAGTACGCTCGGTCGGGCCGGCGAGGAACGACTCGTCGCCCTCGTAGGGGGTGTAGTTCTTCTGGATGAAGTCTCGGACGTCAACCTCTCCCGTCCAGATGCCTTCCTTGAAGCCTTCCCATGCCTCCTGCATTGTGTAACCACGCTCCTAGTTACGTGTAATGCGGCGCTCTCTCACACCGCTGCTTATTGAATTCTTGAATTATCGGCTTGCACTACCGGCTTCTTCCGTTCTTCACCACACGTTGGTACAGGGAAAAACGTTTGTCCACCTTGGAACTGCAACCCAAAACCCAAGATTTCACCCGTTTGAGAAGGATAACATAGCCACCCCCTTCATCAGGGCTGTTATATGTTTCTTTTTTTATACCATTAGTGCGTTTTTAACAAATCCGCAGGAAATGCGAGCGCGAACAACTACCGTTCACCGATTTGTTTGGTATTTTTCCTTGCCTTTGTACGACGTTCACTCTAGCTGTTATGCCAGCTTTAGCAGGGTAAAGTGCCCCAGAGACCCCACAGAAACTGCAGGGCGGCCACGGGATTTCCCCCGGGGCCGCCCTGTGACATGGCTAGTTATTTAGCTTTGATTGCCGCTTGGCATTAGGCGGCTGCGGCGGCCTTGTCGGTCGTTGCCTTGCTGTGGCCCTGGCCCTCAAAATGCTTGTAGCACCAGCTGGTGACCAGCGGGGTCAAAATGGCCGTCACGATAGCACATGCTGCGACCTGTGCCGTAGCCGTCGCGAGCACCGCGCCGCCGTACATGGCCTCGTTGACGCTTGCCATGGCAGCAGGCGTGGCCACATTGGCTCCGGCGCAGCTCGAAATGGCCGCACCTGCGACACCTGTACCGCCCGTGAGCTTATCGACCGCGATGACGGGAATTGCAAAGACCACCGAGCAGATCACGCCGAGCAGAATACCGGGAAGACCGCCATTAATCAGCTGGCCAAAGGTCATGGTCGAGCCCATGGCAAAGAAGACGAGCACGATGACGGCGGAAAGTGCCGGTGCCATCATCTTCTTAAAGCTGGGGAAGAGGTTACCCAGGATAATGCCGACGACGATCGGCAGGATGGCGCCCACGAGCGACCAGCCGATCGGAGCCTGACCGGCAGCGCCGAGCACGATCATCGTGACCGGAGGGCCGACAACCAGCGTGGTGATTGCGACGGCACCACGTTCGGCCTCATTGCCCATGGTGCCCATCAGTCCAGCGTACATAGCGTTGTTCGCACCCGTGCAAGCGGCCAGCATCACCATGGCCGAGATACCAAACAGGTTGTCGTTGAACACATAAAGGATGAGCAGCGACACGGCAACGACCGCGATCTGCTTGACGGCGATGATGATGGCGCCGCGGGCAGCGGCGGCAGGAGCGCTCTTAAACGAAATCGTCGTACCGACGATGAGCAAAAAAGCGCCAACAAGCGGGCCTGCGCCCTGCTGGGTCATGCCGAGCGTAAAGCTGCCAAGCGTTTTGAACAGGTCGGGGAACAGCGTGTTGAGCAGGCAGCCCAACAAAAGCGGCACCAAAATATTGGCACCCGGGATGGAGGACATCTTAAAGAACGGCTCCTTTGCCGCCGGCGCCTCCACCGCAGTCGATTCACTCATTTATATCTCCTTTTGATGCGTGTGACACACGGCCGCACGCGCCTTTGTCAGAAAGAAGGCGACGGTCCCGAGTCGCAGGAGCCGTCGCCGAATTATCGTCGCGGGGTATTACCCGTCCAGAACGATGCCACCGTCGCAGTCACCGATCTCGCCGTTCACGAAGCTGGCAAGGTCGGAGGCAAAGAAGAGCACCATCTGCGCGGGCTCGCTTGCCTGGGCGGCGCGGCCCAGGGGGATACCGTTGATGATGCGCTGAGAGTTTTCGTCCGAAAGGATCGACGTCATGTCGGTAAGGGTGAGCGACGGGCATACAGCGTTGCAGCGAACACCGAACTTGCCGCCCTCCTTGGCGACCGCCTTGGTTAGACCGTTAACACCGGCCTTGGAGCTGGCGTAGGCAGCGGTGCCGAGCAGGCCACCACCGATCTTGCCAGCAACAGAACTCACGTTGACGATAGTGCCGGCATGGGCCGCCTTAAAGTGCGGGTACACGGCGTTCATCATAGTGAAGGTACCGTTGAGGTTGATGTCGATGGTGCGACGCCACTCGGTGTCATCGATCTCATCGAACTTCTTGGTGCTGATAACGCCAGCGCAGTTGATCAGGATATTGGTTTGAGGCAGATCGGTGAAAATCTGCTCGACGGTCTCGCGCGCCTTGGGCGCATCGGCAACATCGAGCTGGTAGAACTTGTTGCCCTCGCCAAGCTCGGCCACTGCAGCCTCGCCCTTAGCAGCGTTCCTTGCGATGAGCGCGACGTGTCCGCCGCCCGCAACGATGCCCTTGGCAATCTCGAGGCCAATGCCCTGAGTGCCACCGGTAACGATCGCGGTTTTGCCCGTGAAGTCAAATGCCATGACTCCAACCCCCTTGATTCAGGTGTCTCCTTGCGGGAAGTTGGAGCATCGCGCGTGGCGCTATATGAGTCCCAGTCGTCATGGTGGTGACAACCCCTCGCCTAACCGCGTGCATGATAATTCTTTGAAACGCTACAATTTTTGAATGATTTTAATTCTTTATGCGCTCTTTATATTGCCTAGCGGCCAAGTAGTTTTTGGGACATGCCTCAAAATCTGCCGGTTAGGGCGCGCGTACATGGGTATCATCTTTTACTGAAAATAGTTTCTAGTGTTAGGGGTTTTCGGTGGAAGATACCGATTTCTATGAGCTTGGGCGTCAGCTCTTAACTGAGTTTGGTAGCATGCATCAGCGCATTTCGCGCTTTGCGGACAAAGCTCTCGGCGGCGAGATGGCTGTCATGCGCGCCCTCATACTCGCTGGCGGTTCGCTCACGCCGAGCGAACTCGCTGATCGCGCTTGGGTCTCGAGCGCCCGCATCGCCAACATCCTGCGCGCCCTAGAGGCCAAGGGCTGGGTCGAGCGTGAGCACTCAAAGACCGACCGTCGTCGCGTGCACGTCACAGTGACCGACAAGGGATTCCATGATCTCGAAATCAAGCGTCGGGAACTCGAGGACCGCACCGCGGCCTTCCTCGAGCAGCTCGGCGAAACAGATACCCAAGAGATGGTGCGCCTTCTAAGGCGTTTCAACGCAATTATCGACCGCAATCAAGAAAGGAGAGATGCCGAGTGAGGATTCTCAAGCTCTTTAAAAAGCATGTCCCAGCACTGTTCGCAGCTATCGTACTTATCGTAATCAGCTGCAACGCCGATCTGGCACTGCCTACCTATATGAGCGACATCGTCGACGTGGGCGTGCAGCAAGGCGGCATCGCCTCGCCCGTGCCCGACACCATCCGCGCCGACGCGCTCGACGACCTTGAGCTCTTTATGAGCGCCAAGGACGCCAAGACGGTGGAGGCCGCGTTTGGCAAGGCCGACAAGAACGGCATCCGCACCTACCAGGGCACCGAGGATGAGCGCGCCGACGGCAGCAAGCTCGCCGACATCATGAGCCTGCCCGAGACCGTCGTTCTGTCCCTCAACCAGGGTATCGACGCCGATTCCATGGACGACATGACCGGCACAAACGACACCGGCGACGGCACCCAGCAGTCCATGCCCACCCCCGAGCAGATGGCTGCTATGACGCCCGAGCAGCTCGCCGAGATGCAGCAAAAGGCAGCGGCCGCACAAGAGATGCAGGCACAGATTGAGGCCGACGGCGGCAAGATCACCATGGCGAGCCTGCGCCTGGGCATCGAGGGCGGCTTGATCGACCAGAGCAAGCTTGTCGACGGTGCCAACGAGATGGCAGACAAGATGGGCTCCATGTCGGGCTCCATCGTGACTCAGCGCGCCGTGACCTACGTGCGGGACGAGTACAAGGCGCAGGGCATCGACCCCGCCGACGTGCAGAACGCCTACCTGGGCCACATGGCGACCACGATGTTCGGCCTGTGCCTGGTGTCGCTCGTCGCCACCATCCTGACCGGCGCCGTGGCATCGCGCACCGCCTGCTCCATCGCCCGCGACCTGCGCCGCGAGACCTTCAACAAGGTCATGCACTTCTCCCCGGCCGAGGTGGGAAAGTTTAGCCAGGCCTCGCTCATCACCCGCTGTACCAACGATATCCAGCAGATTCAGATGGCTGCGACCCTGTTTATCCGCATGTGCCTCATGGCCCCTGTTATGGGCATCGTCGCCGTCATGCGCGTCCTGGCCAACCACACCGGCTTGGAGTGGACCATCGCCGTGGCCATCATCGCAGTGTCTGCCGTCGTCGGCGTGCTCATGGGCCTTACCATGCCCAAGTTCAAAAAGATGCAGAGCTTTGTGGACCGCGTAAACCTTACCGCCCGCGAGCTGCTCGACGGCCTTATGCCCATCCGCTCGTTCAACCGCGAGGAGCACGAACTCGAGCGATTTGACGCGGCATCGCTCGACCTGATGACCACGCAGCTCTACACCAACCGCGCCATGAGCTTTATGATGCCGCTCATGATGCTCGTCATGAACTGCGTCACCGTGCTCATTGTCTGGTTTGGCGCGCAAGGCGTGTCCGACGGTGTGATGCAGGTTGGCAACATGATGGCGTTTATCTCCTACACCATGCAGATCGTCATGGCGTTTATGATCCTCACCATGGTTTCGGTCATTCTACCCCGCGCCGAGGTTGCCGCCGAGCGCGTGGAGGAGGTTATCACCTGCCCCACGAGCATTAACGACCCTGCCTCGCCCAAGCTGCCCGCAGCCAGCGCGCCACGCGGCGAACTGCGCTTCCACGACGTGAGCTTCCAGTACCCCGATGCCCGCGCCGATGTGATCAGCGGCGTGAACTTCACCACGCATGCCAGCCAGATGCTCGGCATCATCGGCTCCACGGGCTCGGGCAAGTCCACGCTCGTGCAGCTGATCCCGCGTCTGTACGACGTCACGGGCGGCAGCATTTCGCTCGACGGCGTCGACGTACGTGACATGACCCTCTCCGAGCTGCGCCGCCGCATTGGCTATATTCCGCAACAGGGTCGCCTGTTCTCGGGCACCGTCGAGAGCAACCTCAAGTTTGCCGGCGACATGGTGAGCGATGAGGATATGCACGAGGCCGCGCGCATCGCCCAGGCCGAGGACTTTATCGCCGAGCGCGAGGGCGGCTACGACTCTCCCATCAGCCAGGGCGGCTCCAATGTTTCGGGCGGTCAGCGCCAGCGCCTGGCCATCGCCCGCGCGTTGGCCAAAAAGCCCGAGGTCGTGGTTTTCGATGATTCGTTTAGCGCCCTCGACTACAAGACCGACGCTCGCCTGCGCGAAGAGCTTGCCAAAAACGTTACCGACGCCGCGCTCGTGGTCGTGGCCCAGCGCATCGCGACCATCATGCACGCCGACCAGATCATCGTGCTCGACGACGGCCACGTGGTGGGCACCGGTACGCACGAGGAGCTGCTGCGCAGCTGCCCGGCGTACCTGGAGATCGCACAGTCGCAGCTTTCCGCCGAGGAGCTGGGGCTTACCCAAGAAGAAATTGCAGCCATCACGGAAGGAGGCGAGCGCTAATGGCAGACGAGACCAAGACTCGGATTCCCAAACCCACCCGTCAGCGTGGCCCCATGGGTCGCATGGGCGGCATGGGCCGTGGCGAAAAGGCCAAGGACTTTAAGGGCACCATGAGGCAGCTGCTCGGCTATATCGGTCAACACAAGGTTGCCGTGTTTGCCGCCGTCGCCTTTGCCGTGTGCTCGGTCATCTTTAACATTGTGGGACCCAAGGTGCTCGGCCAGGTTACGACCAAACTGTTCGAAGGCCTGGTTGCCAAGGTCAACGGCACCGGCGATGTTGACTTTGATTGGATCGCCAAGACGCTCGGCTTTTTGCTCTGCCTGTATCTGGCAAGCTCTGCCTGTAGCCTGATCCAGGGCTGGCTCATGACCGGCGTCACGCAAAAGATCTGCTACCGCATGCGCAAGGAGATCGCCGCCAAGATCGCCGTCGTGCCGATGAGCTACTTTAACGGACACAGCAAGGGCGACGTGCTCAGCCGCATCACCAACGATGTCGATACGCTGGGCCAGTCGCTCAACCAGAGCGTGACGCAGCTCATCACGTCGGTGACGCAGATTATCGGCGTGCTCGTCATGATGCTGTCGATCAGCCTGCCGCTTACCGGCGTCACCGTGCTCACGCTGCCGGCCGCCGCGATTATCCTGACCGTGATGATTCACTTCTCGCAGCCGTACTTCCGCGAGCAGCAGCAGGTTTTGGGCACCGTCAACGGAATTATCGAGGAGGACTTTGCCGGTCAGAACGTCATTCAGGTGTTCGACCGCGCCGAGGCCTCGATCGAGGAGTTCGACCGTCAAAACGACCGTCTCTTTATTAGTGGCTGGCGCTCGCAGTTCCTATCGGGCCTGATGATGCCGCTTATGAGCTTGGTGGGCAACATGGGCTACGTGGGCGTCGTCGTGGTGGGTGCGCAGCTCGCGCTGACCGGCAACGCCACGCCCGGCGACATCCAGAGCTTTATCCAGTACGTGCGCAACTTTACGCAGCCGGTGCAGCAGCTGGGCAACGTGAGCAACACGATGCAGTCGATGGCCGCTGCCACCGAACGCGTCTTTGAGTTCCTGGCTGCCCCCGAGGAGGAGCAGAAGGCCGACGCGCAGATCCCCGAGAAGCGCCCCGGTCACGTGGAGTTCGACCACGTCAAGTTTGGCTACACGCCCGACAAGACCATCATCCACGACTTTAGCTGCGAGGCTACGCCCGGCCAGACCATCGCCATCGTCGGCCCTACCGGCGCCGGCAAGACCACGCTCATCAAGCTGCTGCAGCGCTTCTACGATGTGGACGGCGGTTCGCTGCGCGTCGAAGGCATTGACGTGCGCGATTGGGACCGCGCGGCGCTGCGCGGCGAGTTTGCCATGGTGCTGCAGGATACCTGGCTGTTTAACGGCACGATCCGCGAGAACATCCGCTACGGACGTCCCGACGCGAGCGATGCCGAGGTCGAGGCAGCTGCACGCGCCGCACGCTGCGACCACTTTATCCATACGCTCGCCGGCGGCTACGACTTTATGATCAACGAGGAGGGTACTAACCTCTCACAGGGCCAGCGCCAGCTCGTGACTATCGCCCGCGCCATTTTGGCTGACCGCCCGGCGCTGATTCTGGACGAGGCGACCTCCAACGTCGATACCCGCACCGAGGAGCTTATTCAGCGCGCCATGGATGCGTTGATGCAGGGGCGCACGAGCTTTGTCATCGCGCACCGCCTGTCCACGATCCGCAACGCCGACGTGATCCTGGTGATTCGCGACGGCGACATCGTCGAGAAGGGCACGCACGACGAACTGCTCGCCCAGGGCGGCTTCTACGCGGACCTGTACAACTCGCAGTTCGACGAAGCGGCGTAAAACCGGCGGCAAACAACCGCAATACCCAAAAACGGGGGCGCAGAATGAACTGCGCCCCCGTTTTTTGTTCTGCGGCCCTCGAAACGCCTCCTCTGGGACCTGATTGACGCCCTCCCTCAAGGCCCCGTGGACAAAAAATGGCAAATATGAGTACTGTCACCTTTTTAATAACAGCCAAAACTGCCCCAAACGACCTCTTTGCGGCCTAGATATGGGTAGCGCGCAGAGATGTGGTGTAAGAGGCGGGGCATGCCCCGCCTCTTCCCTTTCTTGAAAGGAAGGGGACACCG
>CAKUON010000010.1 GCA_934668875.1 uncultured Collinsella sp. | reverse complement strand
TCAAGGTGCACGCCCCGCGGCTGATCCGGTCCGACCGGGCCGCGCGGCAAGGAGATATATTGCCAGACCGGAGGGGCCCCGGGGGCGGGAATCTGGTCGTACACATTTCCTACACATCTTTGAATCCGACCAACGTTTGCCAGCCGTTACCTACCGCTCGCCGAGCATCTCTTTATATAAGGCAGTCTCATGGTTAAAGCGGATACGTCCCCCTAGCTAAAGCACAGCCAGCATCGAGCAACTCATCACGTTCTTCCACCGAGAAGCCCTCGGCGTAGACGCGCACCACTGGTTCGGTCCCGCTAGGACGGACCAGCAGCCACGTGTCATCCTCGAATGCCAAACGCAAGCCATCCATATGACTAACGTTTTGCGGCACCTTGCCACAAATCGACTTGGGGTTTACACCCGGCAGCAGGGTTCGTAACGTTTCGGCATCTTCGGCCTCAAGGCGTAAATCGCGTCGACCGTAACTCGTCTTACCAAAACTGGCCTCGAGTTGGTCAACCAGAACGCCCAAAGGCGCGTCCGTCTTTGCCATAAGCTCACACAGAATCAGACAGGCGAGGATTCCATCGCGCTCGGGCATATGCGCGGCGATGCCGATACCACCGGCTTCTTCGCCGCCTATGAGGACGCCGCCCTTCTTCATCTCCGCCGCTATATATTTGAAACCGACTGGTTTGACGGTCACGCGGCAGCCAAGCGCCTCGGCAATGCGACGCACGAGCGTCGAGCATGAAAGATTGACGACGACGCGCCCCTCCAAATTACGAAATTGAACCAAGTCGCCCAAAACGAGCGCCATGATCTGATGCGGATGTATATATCTGCCGCGCTCGTCAACCGCGCCGATACGGTCGGCGTCGCCGTCGGTCACCAGGCCCGCGCACGCCCCGTCCTCGACAACCGCACGCTCGCAAGCGTCCACCCACGGCTCAACAGGGTCGGGGCAAATGTCCTCTTGATCGGATGACCGTCCGGCATGAATCTCGTGCACCTCGACGCCTAGCTCCCGCAGCAGGTCGGCAAGATATCCCTGGGCCGCGCCGCCCATGGGATCGACAACCACGCGCAAGTGCGCGGCGCGGATGGCTTCGGCATCGACAAATGATGCCACCGCCTGCATATAGTCAGGAATGATATCCGCGGTGCGATATTGCCCCTCGATCCCCATTGGCTCGGGAGCCATGGTCTCTTCGAGCTCTTCGATGACATCCTGGTTGGCGGTTGAGCCGTCACCCATGCGAATCTTGAGACACAGATAACCCTGCGGATGATGGGACCCCGTCACCATGAGCGCGCCGCACGCCTCACCGTCATAAGCCGCCGCCCACGTAAGGGCAGGGGTCGGAACAGGTCGCGAAGCGAGCACAGCGTCTAGCCCGTGCGCTGCTAGCACACCCGCCGCAAGCTCAGCGAACTCGCGCGCCAGGGGCCGAGTGTCGAACCCTATATATACCGTTTTGCCCGGATTGATCTTTTGCCACAACTCGCCGACGGCATCGGCGATACGGGCAACGTTATCGGCAGTGAAGTCCTCATCGACGCGAGCGCGCCAACCGTCAGTTCCAAAATGAATTATCGCGCACACGCGCAGACACCTCACAGTGTTTGGATCATGGTACGCATGGGGTATACCCGCAACATGCACTCGGCAACCTGCCGGCACCAGCATTCACCATTTGGGCAAATGCTGCCGAGGACATGCAGGCAATAAAAAAACCGCCCCGTATGGAGCGGTTTTGCCCTTTATATATCGAGCGCCTCGGCCATCGCTGCCGTAGTGATTGCCGTGGTTCCACAGCAACTGCCCACCATTGCGGCACCGGCATGCCTCCATTCGATGCATGCGCGCGCGAAAGCTTCGGGGCTCTCGTGCCATACGGGGCCATCCTGAGTCTGGACCGGATCGCCCACGTTGGGACGCACCGTGACGGGAGTAGTCGCCGATGCAACCATCCTGGGCACCGCCGCGTTCGCGGCCGCAAGCGAACAGCAATTAACACCAACCGAGTTTGCGCCGTGTTTTTCGGCGTACAAAACGGCTGCCTCGATGTTGAGGCCATCGCCCAGCAGGTCGCCTTTATCGTCAACGACAAAACTCACCAGAACAGGCATGCCGTCGGCGGCATCTCGGACGCCGGCAAGCATGGGCTGCAGATTACGGATAGACGTCACCGTCTCGATCAGCAGACCGTCAACACCAGCATTGAGCAAGGCGTGCGCCTGTTCGCGCGCAATGCCGCGGATTTCACGATACTCGGCAGAGTCCTCGGCAAACCACTCAATACCGATCGGGCCCATCGAGCCCAGCAGCAGCTGAGGGTGCGCCTGGCGGGCATCGTCGACGGCCCCGCGATTGACCTCCGCCACGGACGGCGAAATCTGGTCGTGCTTGAGGGCATAGCTCGATGCCTGAAAGGTGTTGGTAATGAGCACCTGCGCGCCGGCGGCGACATACAAGCGATGGATACGAGAAACGGTCTGCGGCTCTGCCAGATTCCAAAACGCCGGTGGAATGTCGGCGGCATCGTACTCACTCAACAGAACACTGCCCATGGGGCCCTGCGCCAACAAGGTCTCGCTCGACAAGCGGCGCGCAAGTTCCTCGGCACCAAAGCGGTTGTAATAACTCGTATCCATATATATCCCGCTATTCCTCGACGCTGATTCCCTGCTTTTCGAGATAGGCGAGCCAGCGGTTCATCGTGTCCTCGGATAGCGCATGCTCCATCATGCAGGCCTCGGAATCGGCTCGCTCAAATTCGACACCGAGCTCCTGAACCAAAAACGTACGGATGAGGCGATGGCGGTACCAGATAGCCGTGCCAACCTCGCGGCCACGATCGGTCAGGATTACCTTGCCGTAGTGCGATTGCTCGACAAGCTCGGATGCCTTGAGCGCCGAAACCGCTTTATTGACCGATGCCTTGGAGACGCCAAGGCGCTGCGCGATGTCGACCGATCGCACGCCGTTGGTTTCCCCCTCTTCGCTTTCAATGCGAACCATGCACTCCAAGTAGTCTTCGTTCGCCACCGTCAGATGTAGTTCGCGCGAGCTATTTGTCGTATCCATGATCTTCCGTCCCTTCTGCATTCAATGGCTGATTCTACCCCATCCAAGCGTCGTGGTATGCCGTGGCATACCGTGCTAGAGTTCTTGTTGCACACGACGACCAAGATTGGAGCGGTCTTTATGGAAAACACCACCACGAGCCCCGATGTCCTCGAGCGCTTTTTGCGCTACGTCCAGATCAACACGCAGTCCGAGGATGCAAACTGCGACCAGGTACCCTCGAGCGCCGTTCAGTTTGACCTTGCCAACGTGCTGGTTGAAGAGCTGCGCGAGCTTGGTGCAAAAGATGCCCACGTGACCGAGCACGCCTATGTCTGCGCGCATATCCCCGCAAGTGCGGGCGCTGAGGACAAGCCCGCCCTGGGCTTGATCGCCCATCTCGACACCACCGAAGTTGCACCGGGCGCCGGCGTGAAGCCGCACATCGTACACTACGAAGGCGGCGATCTGGTCTGCGGCACGGTTGACGGTAAGCCCGTTGCCATGAGTACCGCCAAGCTTCCCGCCCTGAACGACCTCGCGGGTGAGGACCTGGTCTGCAGCGATGGCACCACGCTGCTGGGCGCGGACGACAAGGCAGGCGTCGCCGAGATCATGTCGCTTGTCGCGCGTATCGCTCAGGACCCCTCTCTGCCCCATCCCGCACTCGGCATTTGCTTCTGCCCTGACGAGGAGATCGGTCACGGAGCCGAGCTGTTGGATATCGATACCTTTGGCTGCAAGTACGCCTACACGGTCGACGGCGGCCCCATCGGCGAGCTGGAGTGGGAGTGCTTTAACGCCGCCGAGGCGACCATCCGCTTTGAGGGCCAGTCCATCCACCCGGGCGACGCCAAGGGCCGTATGGTCAACGCAGGCAATCTGTTCTGCGACTTCAACGCGTTGCTCCCCTACGTGCAGCGCCCGGAGTATACGGAAGGCTACGAGGGCTTTTATCACCTTGAGGGTGTATCTGCGACCGTCGATCACGCCACGGCGCGCTATATCGTCCGTGATCACGATGCCGCCAAGTTCCAGCAGAAACTCGACCTTATTGATGCCGCCGCCTCGATGCTCAACCAGCGTCTGGGTGAGGAGCGCGTGACGGTCGAGATTAAGCAGCAGTATCGAAATATGGCTGAGATCGTTCGTGACTATCCCGAGCTCATTGATGTTGCCAAGGAAGCCTACCTTGCCTGCGGCGTTGAGCCCCAAGTGCTGCCGATTCGCGGCGGCACCGACGGCGCGCAGCTGTCGTTCCGCGGTCTGCCCTGCCCCAACCTTTCCACCGGCGGCTATTGCTACCACGGCGTCAACGAGTTCGTCCCGGTCAGTTCGCTCGTCAAGATGACCGACGTGCTCCAGGAGCTCGTCGCCCGCTTTGCATAAGCCTGGCCGCTCAAGCCTAAAAGACAAACCGCCCCGTCCTCAACCGAGAACGGGGCGATTTTTTTGCTGCAATGAGAACAGGTTGACGCGCGCCAGCCTCTTGAAGCAAGGAGTGTCCCAAACTGCCGGCACATAAGGAACGTCCCCAAGTGCCAAGTGCATCAAGAGTGTCCCCTTTGACCAGTCGTTTAAGAACGTCCCCAATGACTAACGTCGCAGGTTGAGGACGGGCAGCGAGCGGGTCGCATTTGAGACAAGGTGACGTGAAACGAAAGGGCGCTGACCTTCTGGTCGCGCCCTTGAAGTTGAACGTCAGATTGTCCAAATGCGGCCCGCGCAGCGTCAAGCGGTTACGCGGTTTGGTAAAACCGCGTAACTTAGTAGTTGGCTTCGTAGCCGTTGCCGTCGCCGGTGGGCTCTTCGTAGTAGTCCGAATCGCTCGAATCGCTTGAGTCATCGGAATCGTCAGAGCTGACCGATGAGGTTGCGGTACCGTTTGCGTAATCGTCAGACGTGTTGTTGTTCAGGTCGCCGATCGTAGAGCTGGAACCGTCGGAAAGACCCATGGTGTTGGGACCCTTGGGATCCTTGCCGGCATCGACGCGCTCCATCATTTCCTTGAGCTCGTCCTCGTAGACAAAGACGTAGCTCACACCGTCGATCATGGTGCTGTCGTCGGCGTACGAGGGCAGGTTGGCCGAGTAGATACCGTCGACATCCATACCGCGCATGGCGTTGACCGTAGCCACGATATCCTGAACGCTCATATCGGTTACGAGCATATCGGACAGCGAATTAACCAGGCCAAAGATCTTCGTGGCATCGAAGTTATTGAGAATCTGGTTGGCAAGGGCGCCAAGCACCTGACGCTGGTGGCGCATGCGCGTGTAATCGCCGTCGGCATAGGTGTAGCGGCAGCGGGCATAGGTAAGGGCGGTGGCACCGTCCATATGCTGCTGGCCAGCGGTAATCTTAATATCCAGGTGCTCAGGGTCGTCAACATCATCGGTTGCGTTAATGTCGATACCGCCAACCGAATCAATCAGTGCCTGCATACCGTCGAAGCTGACCTCGGCATAGTGGGAAATCTGAACACCGCACAGCTCGTTGACCGCCTCGACCATGGCCTCGGCGCCGCCAACGGTATGGCAGGCGTTGATCTTCATGGTCTCGCCCTTGTACTCGACCTTGGTGTCGCGCGGAACGGAAATGAGCGTCGCCTGCTTTTGCGTGGGGTCGATGCGTGCCAGGATAATCGAGTCGGCACGATACGTATCCTCGCCCGGACGGCCGTCGGTGCCAAGAAGCAGCACGTAGAACGGATCCTTTGCCTCATCGGTGTCAACCAGAACCCGACGCAGATTGTCGGTAATGACATTAGAATCGCCGAGCTTGCCCATAATGGTGGCAAACCACAGGCCGGCAGCGGTAGTGGCACTCAGCAGCACGCCAAGCACGACAATGAGCGCGACGTGACGAATCGTGTGGCTACGACGACGTTGACGAGCGCGCTCGGAATATCGAGCCACGTTATCGCGACTATAGATCTTGGCCTGCGCACCAGTTGAGGGTCTTCGGGCGGTGGTATCCGCGAGGGGCTTTTTATTAAACATAGGCAACCTGTATTAGTAGATGACGGGATCGGGGACGGTAGCATGCTCGACATGCGCGCCGAGCGCCTGCAGCTTTTCGACAAACCGCTCGTAGCCGCGCTTGATATGATGGATGGCCGAAACCTCGGTCGTCCCGTCGGCGATCAAGCCCGCTACGACGAGGGCCGCTCCGCCACGCAGATCGGGCGAGGTAACCTGTGCACCCGAGAAGCCCTTGACGCCATGAATCATGGCATGATGGCTCTCGATACGAATGTCGGCACCCATGCGCACCAGCTCAGAGGCAAACATAAAGCGATTCTCGAAGATGTTCTCGGTAATAACGGAACTGCCGTCGGCAAGGGCGGAGAGCACCATAATCTGCGCCTGCATGTCCGTCGGGAAGCCGGGGAACGGAAGCGTCTGGATGTCGACCGGCTTGATACGCTCGGCACGGTTCACATGGACGCCATCCTCGACGCGCTCGCAGTCGATACCCATGAGCTCCATCTTCTTGAGCACCATGCCCAAGTGAATGGGGCAAAAGCCCGTGACATCGACACCGCGATCGTCGGCCATCAACGCACCGGCAACGATAAAGGTACCGGCCTCGATGCGGTCGCCCACCACGCGATGGGTAACGGGATGGAGCTCTTCCACGCCTTCGATAGTCACGACGGGCGTACCGGCGCCTACAATCTTGGCGCCCATCTCGTTGAGCATGTTGGCGAGATCGACAATCTCGGGCTCGCGGGCGGCATTGTCGATAACCGTGGTGCCCTGTGCGCGCACAGAGGCCATGATGAGGTTCTCGGTCGCACCGACGCTGGCGAACTCGAGCGTGACGGTGGTACCGCGCAGACCTTGGGGCGCATTAGCGTTGATGTAACCGTGAGCGGTATCAAACTCAACGCCCAGGGCCTCGAGACCCAGAATGTGCATATCGATCTTGCGAGCACCCAGGTTGCAGCCGCCCGGCATGGCAATCTTGGCGCGATGGAAGCGGCCCAGCAGGGGTCCCATGACGGCGGTGGAAGCACGCATCTTGGCAACGAGCTCGTAGGGGGCCTCCCAAGAATCGACCTGAGAGGTATCGATCTCGAGCGTGTGCTCGTCGAGGACATCGATCGTAGCGCCCATGCCCTTGAGCACCTTGCCCATCACGTGAACATCGGAAATATCGGGCACGTTCTGCAGCGTCGTCTTGCCCGGCGCCAGAAGCGTTGCCGCCATGAGTTTGAGCGCGGAGTTCTTGGCACCCGAGACGGGCACGGAGCCTCCGATGGCGTGGCCACCCTCAACGCGGATAATATCCAAGGTCTACCCTTTCAAAAAGCATGCCCGGGGTGGCTGGGCCATCCCGGGCATGATGTGTTCGCAAATGGTCGAACGCTAAATCGTTTGACTATTGGGCAAGCTTGAGCTTACACCATGCGATTTCATTATAGAGGTAGGCGCGGCGTGCATCATCCTCCGACAAATTACCCAGCTTCTCTTCAAAACCTTGAATATCAGCTTTAAGCTTGTCGGCATCGACGGTCGCCAAATCGCAAGCGCGCTCGGCGAGAACGGTCACGACATCGTCCGCAACCTGGGCATAGCCGCCGGCCACGGCAAACGTGTGGTCGACAGTGCCCATGGCCTTATCGGAAACGCGAACGTAACCGCGGTCGATCGTGCAGATCTCGCTGGAGTGAGCAGGCAGAACGCCAAACTCGCCATCCGTGGACGGAATCGACACAAACGCAGCGTCGCCCTCATAGGCGCAGCTCACGGGGCACACGATGCGGATACGCATAACCTACTTCTCCCCCATCTTGCGGGCGCGCTCGCGCACGTCCTCAATCGTGGAAGCATAGCGGAAAGCCTGCTCGGGCAGGTCATCGGCCTTGCCGTCGACAATCTCGGCGAAAGAGCGGACGGTATCCTCGACGCGGACGTAGACACCGGGGTTGCCGGTGAACTTCTCGGCGACGTGGAAGGACTGCGAGAGGAACTGCTGAATCTTACGGGCACGGTTGACCGTAAGGCGCTGCTCCTCGGACAGCTCGTCCATACCCAGAATGGCGATGATGTCCTGAAGGTCGGAGTACTCCTGCAGGAGCTCCTGGACCTTGACGGCGACACGGTAGTGCTCCTCGCCGACGATCGAGGGATCGAGAGCGTCGGAGGAAGACGCGAGCGGGTCGATAGCCGGGAACAGGCCGAGCGACGAAATGCTACGCGAAAGAACCGTGGTGGCGTCGAGGTGCGTAAACGTCGTGGCAGGCGCCGGGTCGGTCAGGTCGTCTGCGGGGACGTAGACAGCCTGGACGGAGGTAATGGAGCCCGTCTTGGTCGAGGTAATGCGCTCCTGGAGGTCGCCCATCTCGGTTGCCAGCGTGGGCTGGTAACCAACGGCGGACGGCATACGGCCCAGCAGTGCGGAAACCTCGGAACCTGCCTGGGAGAAGCGGAAGATGTTGTCGATGAACAGCAGAACGTCCTGGCCGCGATCGCGGAAATACTCAGCGGTGGTAAGGCCGGCCAGACCGATGCGCAGACGCGCTCCGGGCGGCTCGTTCATCTGACCATAGACCAAGCAGGTCTTGTCGATAACGCCAGACTCGCTCATCTCGAGGAACAGGTCGGTGCCCTCGCGGGTACGCTCGCCGACGCCGGTGAACACCGAGGTGCCGCCGTGCTCCTGGGCGAGGTTGTTGATGAGCTCCTGAATCAGAACGGTCTTGCCGACGCCGGCGCCGCCGAACAGGCCTGTCTTGCCGCCACGGATGTAGGGCTCGAGCAGGTCGACGGCCTTGATGCCGGTCTCGAAGATCTCGGTCTTGGTGGTGAGCTCGTCGAAACGGGGCGCTGCATGGTGGATGGGGTAGAACTCCTCCACCTCGGGCATGGGCTTGCCGTCGACGGGCTTGCCCATGACGTTCCAAATGCGGCCGAGCGTCTTGGGGCCAACGGGCATCTTCATGGGCTCACCGGTATCGGTGGCGATGAGGCCGCGCTGCAGGCCGTCGGTCGAGGACATGGCGACCGTGCGGACGACGCCGCCCGGAAGCTGGCTCTCAACCTCGAGGATCGTGCTCAGGTGACCGATCGGGGTCTCGGCCTCGACCGTGAGCGCGTTGTAGATCGGGGGCACCGCGCCGTCAAACTTGACGTCGACGACAGGGCCGATGATACGCACGATGCGACCATCACCGGCAGTCGTCTTCTTGGTGGCTTCCTCGACCGCAAGCTTTACGGTGTTATTAGCCATTACTGTTCCTCCAATGCTGAGGCTCCGCCGACGATCTCGTTGATCTCGGTCGTGATCGAAGCCTGGCGCACGCGACTATACGTGCGGGTAAGGGTCGAGATGATCGCGGTGGCGTTTTCCGTCGCGGAGTGCATGGCCTTGCGGCGTGCACCCTGCTCGGCGGCCGCCGAATCGATCAGGGCCTGGTAGATGACCGTCAGGATATACGACGGTACAAGCTTGCCGAGAACATGCTCGGGAGAGGGCACGAACTCGAACGTGGACGAGATGCGCTTAGGGGCGTCGGTCTCGTTCTTACGCGGACCGTGGGCCATAGCGATCATCTCGGGATCGAGCGGCAGCAAGTGCTCGACGCGAAGCTCCTGATCCACGCGGTTCTTGGCGTGGTGGTAGACAAGCTCGACACGGTCAAGCTCACCGGCACGATACGCATCGCAGATATGAGAGGAGATCATGCGGGCCTGATGGAAATCGGGCTCGGAGGAATTGCCCTCAAAGTGCATGATGACGTTTGCACGGTCGCGGAAATACGTGGCCGGCTTGCGTCCGCACGCAATGATCTCGCACTCGATGCCGTCGTTCGCCCAAGAAGCGGCGAGCTTTTCGGCCGTGCGCTCCACTGTCGTATTGAAACCGCCGGCAAGGCCGCGGTCCGAGGCAATAACGACAATCAGGCCACGCTTGACGTTCTCATGCTTCTGCAGCATGAGATCGGTACCCGAACAGGAGGCGTCGCCGGCGACCGTCAACATGACGTCGGTCAGCGCCTCCTTATAGGGCTCGGCCTGCTTGGAGCGATCGAGGGCACGACGGATCTTGGCCGTAGAGACCATCTCCATCGTGCGCGTGATCTGCTTGGTCGTGGTAACCGAGGAGATTCGCTTCTTAATGTCGCGAAGGTTGGCCATAGGGCTTAGTTCTCCTCTGATCCAGAAACATCCGAATGGTGCTTGGCCATGAACTGCTGCTTAAAGTCGCCGATGACGCGCAAGAGCTCAGCCTTGGTGTCGTCATCGATCTTCTTGGCGCGAACCTTGTCGAGCAGCAAGCCAAAGCCATTGTCCATGTACTCGATGAGCTCGGCACGGAAGGGCAGCACGTCGGCGATCTCCAGGTCGTCCAGGAAGCCCTCGTTGCCAGCGAACAGCGCAACGATCTGCTCGGAAACCTCGAACGGCTTGTAGCGCGGCTGCTTAAGGAGCTCGGTCATGCGAGCGCCGTGGGTAAGCTGCTTTTGCGTGGCCTCGTCGAGGTCGGAGCCGAACTGCGTAAAGCCGGCGAGCTCCTGATACGAAGCGAGGTCCAGACGGAGGTTACCGGCAACCTGCTTCATGGCCTTGGTCTGAGCGTCGCCACCGACGCGGGACACGGAAATGCCCACGTCGACTGCCGGGCGCTGACCCTGGAAGAAGAGCTCGGACTGCAGGTAGATCTGACCGTCGGTAATGGAAATGACGTTGGTCGGAATGTAGGCCGAGACGTCGCCGTCCTGGGTCTCGATGATCGGCAGAGCCGTCATGGAGCCGTAGCCGTTCTTCTTGGACATCTTGACGGCACGCTCGAGCAGACGAGAGTGCAGGTAGAAGATGTCGCCAGGATAGGCCTCGCGTCCAGGCGGACGATGCAGCGTCAGCGACATCTGACGGTAGGCCACAGCCTGCTTGGACAGGTCATCGTAGATGACGAGCACGTGGCCGCCGGGGTTGGTCTCGCTGGCAGGCTTGCCGTCCTCGCCGTTGTACATAAAGAACTCGCCGATAGCGGCACCGGCCATAGGCGCGATGTACTGCATAGGGGCGGAATCGGCAGCGGTGGCCGAAACGATGATGGTGTAGTCGAGCGCACCGTGCTGAGCGAGGGTCTCGCGGATGTTGGCAACCGTGGAGGCCTTCTGGCCGATGGCGACATAGATGCAGACCATGCCCTTGCCACGCTGATTGAGGATAGCGTCGATGGCGATGGCGGTCTTGCCGGTCTTACGGTCGCCGATGATGAGCTCACGCTGGCCGCGACCGATAGGCACCATGGAGTCGATGGCCAACAGGCCAGTCTGAACCGGCTCGCACACCGGGGTACGGTCGATGACGCCGGGAGCCTTGAACTCGATGGGACGACGGTGCGTGGCGACGATGTCGCCCAGGCCGTCGATGGGCTGGCCGAGCGGATTGACGACGCGGCCGAGCATGGCACGGCTCACGGGGATATCCATAATGCGGCCAGTGGTGCGGCACTCGTCGCCTTCCTTGATGGAGTCGACGGCACCAAACAGAACGGCGCCGACCTCGTCACGGTCAAGGTTCTGGGCAAGGCCGAAGACGGTCTCACCGGTATCGGAGCTCTTGAACTCCAGAAGCTCGCCTGCCATGGCGCTCTTGAGGCCGGAGACGCGCGCGATGCCGTCGCCTACCTCGTCGACCGTTGAAACCTCATGCGTATCGACCGTCGCGGAGAGGCTCGTGAGCTGCTCCTGCAGTTTCTTGGCGATATCCTGGGCATTGAGGGTTTCGGACATTAGGCTTCACCTCCGTACGAATTAGCAGAGTTTGCGAGGGTCTCCTGCGCGATGCGCAGCTGCGTCTTGACGGAAATGTCACGACGCTCGCCGCGGGCCTCGAGCACCAGGCCGCCCACGATAGACGGGTCGACCTGCTCGATAAGGAATACCTTGCGACCGAAGTCCTGCTCGCATTTCTTAGTGATGGTTTGACGCAGCTCGTCGTCGAGCGGGATCGCCGTGGTGACGGTCACGCCCACTACATCCTCGTCTTCCTCGGCAACATACTTAAAGGCAGCTGCCACCTTGGGAAGAAGGTCGAGCTGGTCGCGCTTGGACATGGTGTCGAGCACGGCGATGATCTCGGGGCTGGCAGAAGCCAGGCGCTCGATCATCTCGAGGTCCTCGAACACATGGTTCTCGGCCTTAGCGGCTTCCAGAAGGGAGCGCGCGTAGGTCTCGAGCACCTTGTCCTGATAGCGGCTAGTCGGCATTCAGGCTACCTGCTTCCTGGATGTAGCGCTCGATGAGCTTCTTCTGCTCGGCATCGTCCTCGAGTGCCTCGCCCACGATCTTGGTGGCGACGGCAACGGACAGGTCGGCGATGGAGCTCGCGGCACCGGCGTAGATGGACTTGCGCTCGTCCTCGACGGTCGTATGGGCCTTGGCGATGATCTCCTCGGCCTCCTTGTGAGCGGCATCGATGATGCGGGCGCGCTCGGACTCGGCGTCCTTACGGGCCTCGAGAACGATGTCGGCAGCCTGACGACGGGCGTCGGTGACGATCGAGTCGGACTCAGCGCGCTTGGCGATGGCCTCCTGCTTGGTCTTCTCGGCCTCGTCGAGGCTCTCCTCGATCTTCTTGCCGCGCTCCTCCATGGTTTTCATGATGCCCGGCAGGGCAACCTTGGCCAGCACGATCCAGATGATCAGGAAGGCGATGAGCGCCGGGATGAACTCCGCCATCTTAGGGATGAGGATGTCCGCACCGGCAGCGCCGTCCTCAGCGAACGCGGAAACCGGCATGAGCAGCGCGGCCGCGGACGCGGAGAGTGCGATCGCGCTCTTCTGGGATGAAAGATTCATACTTGACGCTCCGTGCTATTTAACGATCAGCGCGACAACGAAGCCGATCAGAGCCAGAGCCTCGCCGAAGGCGGAGCCCATGATGAAGACGGTGAACACGCGGCCCTGGACCTCAGGCTGACGGGCCATAGCACCCGTAGCACCCAGAGCAGACAGGCCGATAGCAAGACCAGCGCCGATAACACCGAGACCGTAACCGATAACTCCCACGATTCCTCCTTTGTCGTGCGTGTCTTATTTCACGCAGGATAACCTTTTTATAACTGCCGGGCTCCATGGGTACGGGCACCGGCGGTTTAACGAATTGCTTACCTTTAAGGCGCGAGCGGAAGGCTACTCCTCCTCCGCGACCTCCTCTGCCTCGGAGACATACACGGCGGTAAGGACCGTGAAGACGTAAGCCTGGATGGCGCCGACCACAAGCTCGATCGCATAGATCAGGATGAGGATGGCAAGCCAGGCAAGCGAAGGCAGGGCGCCGACGGCGTGGGCCGCGGAAACCTGCTGAAGCAGCGGCTGCATGAACATGCTCGCCATGATGGCGAACGAGCCCATGACCACGTGTCCTGCGAACATGTTGCAGAACAGACGGACGGCGAGCGTGATGAGGCGCAGGAAGGTCGAGAAAAGCTCGACGACCCACACGAGCACGTTCATCGGGAAGCTCACGCCCTGCGGGGCGAGGCTCTTGATGTAGCCGATCACGCCGTGAGCCTTGCATCCGTAGTAGATGAAGTACACGAAGGCGAAGATGGCGAGTGCGGCGGTGGAGCCGATTGCGCCGGTGCCGGGCTTCATTCCCGGGATCAGGCCGATCATGTTATTGATCAGGATGAACAGGAAAAGCGAGCACAGGAACGGGAAGTGCTTCTTCCAGTTCTCACCCACGACACCCTTGCCGATATCGTTCTCGACGTACTCGATGATGTACTCGAAACCGTTGACGAAGAAGCCCTTGGGAACCAGGGTCTGCTTCTTCTTGAACACGGCCAGGACGATCAGGAGCACGATCGTGGAGACGATCAGCCAAAACGAGTACTGCGTGATGCCGCAGCTCAGATCGCCCACGACAGGGGTGGAGCTGAACTCGCTGACCAGATGATTAATCTCATCAGGCAGCTTTTCAAAAATTTCCACGACTTACCTTTCGACCTCATGAGGATCTCGCAGCGCCTTGGCGACGCGAACCGCGCAGGCGGCCATAAAGGCCACGAAGCCGATCGCCTCGCCCAGGAGGAACATGCGAAATGCCTCTCCGAACAACACAAACACAACCAAGGTAAAGACGAGCAGAGCGATTGCCGAGACCGCCAGACTCACCATACCCTTGAGCATGTCCGCATTCTGCTTATCGTCAAGAACCGGCTTGAGCGTAAAGACAAAGGGAAGGAAGGCAATTGCGCCCGCGATGGCGCCTGCAACGATAGCGAGCAGATCGGCTATCTGAAACACTGGCGTCCTCACTTTCCTTGTTTAAACGCTTCACAGCGCAGTCCCAGCCAAACATTGGTGACTATTGTACGAGCCAATCGCCAAAGTACAACCGAAAAACAAACGGTTAATACGCACCTGTACGTTTTCTTAAGACCTTCTTTATGCCGCAGGTACGGTAATACGTTTTTTCGAACCCCACGGGGCAAAACGTCCATTAACAGGAGTGCGCGTGGACGCCTTTTGCTCGCCCGCGCGCACCATTTCTTCGTATTTGCGGCAACGGCCGTCTTGGCGCCGCGACTAGAGCGTGCCGTAGATGCGGTCACCTGCGTCGCCCAGACCGGGAACGATGTAGGCGGCCTCATTGAGATGATCGTCGATGGCGCAGGTGTAAATATGGACGTCGGGATCTGCCTCGGTGAGCGACTTGAGGCCCTCGGGCGCAGCGACGATGCATAGCATGCGAATATCCTTGACACCGCGCTCGCGCAGGTAGCTGATGGCCATCTCGGCCGAGCCGCCCGTGGCGAGCATGGGATCGACAACCAGGCAGATGCGCTGGTCGATGTCCTTGGGCATCTTGCAGTAATACTCATGCGGCTCGTGGGTGACCTCGTCGCGCTCCATGCCAATGTGGCCCACGCGAGCGGAGGGCACCAAGTCGAGGATGCCGTCGACCATGCCAAGGCCCGCACGCAGGATAGGCACGATGGCGAGCTTTTTGCCGGCAAGCTGTTTGAACGTGGCGGTAGTGATGGGGGTCTCGACCTCGACGTCTTCCATAGGCAGGTCGCGCATGGCCTCGTAGCCGTCAAAAAGCGCGAGTTCGCGCACAAGCTGGCGGAACTGGTTGGTGCCGGTGTTTTTGTCGCGCAGGATCGACAGCTTGTGCTGGACGAGCGGGTGATCGACAAGCGTCACACGGGACTCATCGTAGGTGACGGTCATGGATTGATTGCCCCTTTCGTTGCGGCCGCAAAACGGCCTTGCTGACAAGGCGTGCAGCAATGTTGCCGCCGCACGCCATGCATTAGTTTAGCGGTTTGTTGTATCAAGCAGCCCATCGCAGCCCTACTGTGCGGTGCTGAGCGAGCGCCTGACTGCATCACGCCAGCCCGCAAGGTTTTGCTCGCGGCGCTCGGCGGACATGTGGGGAAGGAAGGTCCTAACGATCTGGGCATTTTGCTCCAGCTCTTCCAGGTCTTCCCAATAGCCGACGGCAAGACCCGCCAAGTACGCGGCACCGATTGCCGTGGTCTCCACCGTCTCGCATTGCAGCACGGGGATATCCAGCAGGTCGGCCTGGAATTGCATGATGAACTCGTTGCGCGAGGCACCGCCATCGACAGACAGACGCTCAATCGAAAGCCCCACGTCCTGCTCCATGGCGCGCAGCACGTCGTAGCTCTGATATGCCATGGATTCGCAGGCGGCGCGCACGATGGTCGCACGGCTCGAGGCGCCGGTCAGACCGCACACGATACCGCGAGCATGCGGGTCCCACCAGGGAGCACCCAAACCCGCAAAGGCGGGAACGAAGTAGCAGCCCTCGTTGTCGCTAATCGAAGCGGCGAGTTGTGCCGACTCGCTCACGCTCGAGATGATGCCCATGTTGTTGCGAAGCCAGTTCATCGTTGAGCCGGCGGCAAAAATAGAGCCCTCGAGCGCATAGCTGACTTTGCCGTCCGCAGCGATACCGATGGTGGAGACCAGGCCATTCTTGGATTCGACGATCTCGTCGCCGGTGTTCATGAGCATAAAGCAACCCGTGCCATAGGTGTTTTTGGTCTGGCCGGGACGGAAACAGCAGTGGCCGAACAGCGACGCCTGTTGGTCACCCGCCACGCCCATGATGGGCGGCATGTTGGTCATGATGTCGCTCGCGACGCGGCCGTAGTCGCCCGAGCTCCAGCGAACCTCGGGCATCATGGAACGTGGAACGTCAAAGAGTGCCAGCAGGTCGTCGTCCCAATCGAGCGTATGGATATTAAAGAGTGCCGTGCGGCTGGCATTGGTGTAGTCGGTGGCAAAGACCTGGCCGCCGGTGAGGTTGTAGATGAGCCAGGTGTCGATGGTGCCAAACATGAGGTCGCCCGCCGCCGCGCTTTCGCGTGCGCCGTCGACGTTGTCGAGAATCCACTGCACCTTGGAGGCCGAGAAATACGGGTCGAGCGTGAGTCCCGTGCGGGAGCGCACCAGCCCTTCTGCGCCCTGCTCGACAAGCTCGTCGATCAGAGGTGCGGTACGGCGGCACTGCCATACGATGGCGTTATAGATCGGCTGACCGCTCACACGGTCCCAGACCACCGTGGTCTCGCGCTGGTTGGAGATGCCGATGGCGGCAATGCGGTCGGAGTGGATACCGCTCTTAAACTGGACTTCCATCATGACCGCGATCTGGCTGGCAAGGACCGCCATGGGGTCTTGCTCTACCCAACCGGGACGCGGGAAGCTGGTTTTGACGCTGCGACGTGTCTGCGCGACGATGCAGCCGTACTCGTCGACGATGGTCGCAAGTACCGAGGTGGTGCCGCAGTCGAGCGCCATGATGTAGGAACCGCCAAAGTCAAACGAGGCATCTTCCATGCCCAGGCTGCCCAGATTCAACGACATCGCTTAAACCTTTCTATTGCATCGGGTCGGACAGGACCCGTTCGATCTCTGATGCGGGAAGTGCGCCTTGGCGCAGGATCTGGAGCTCGCCGTGCTGAAACGACACGATGGTCGAGGCGTCGCGACACGGGGTCTCACCGGCGTCGACGGCAACATCGACCCCCTCCAGGATGCGACCCTCGACGGCGGCAAAGCTTGCCGGCGAGGGCGCGCCGTGCGTGTTGGCGCTCGTGCAGGCAAGTGGACTGCCGCAGGCGCGGATGAGCGCCTGCACCACAGGCGAGGCCGACGCGCGAAGAGCCACCGTGTCATCGGCGGCGCGCATAAAGGTCGGCACGCAGGGGGCTGCCTTAATCACGATAGTCAGGGCTCCCGGCCAGCATCGTCGCGCGAGTACGCGGGCCTCGTTAGGGATATCCACGCCATAGCGGTCGAGTGCCTCGGCATCATCGACCAGCCAGGCAACCGTTTGGGTGAGCTCGCGCTGCTTGAGGGTAAAGATACGACGATAGCCGGTACCGAGTGCGGGGACCGCGGCGCCGTTGACGGTGGCCTGCGGATCTCGCGGCCACGATGGGAATTCGCTTGTATCTTGGGGCACGGCGTCCGAGAAGGCGTTGACTGCCACGGCGACACCGTAGACGGTCTCGGTCGGGATCAAAGCCAGGCCGCCGCGGCCGAGCACCTCGGCCGTGCGCTCGACGGCAAGCCGATGCGGCTCGCGCGTTCCCTCGTATACCCGATAGACCGTCTGCATGTGTATGCCAGCCCCTTACGCTCTGGTGCAAGTTTGTTTACTGTGGGGCATTCTCGCACGAAACGTTCAACCTATTTGCCCAGAGCGCATGTTGGTTTGGTGAGCGGCTCTAGTAGTCGGTGAAAGTGAGGGGGTTATTGGACTGCGACGAACTTCTTTGGCCTGCCGGCGTGGCGTTCTTGGGCGGCGTAGCGCTCGATGCTGTCTATCGTTATCATCCGACGGCCGTCGACGAGTTCAACATCGAGCTTTCCGGCTTTGACCAGCGCGGTAATCCGCGGAGCGGAGACTTTGAGGTCCAGCGCTGCGTCTTTAAATGTTCGGCACGCCGCTTCCCGAGCGTCCTCGTGGTCGATTTCGACTGAAAGGGCCACGACCTCGGCCGAGCGTTCGTACCCTGCCGGAGTCAAACCGTTGTTGAGGTCGTCGGCCAAAAACGCCATCAGTGCCTCGGTGGCATGGGCAATCGCTTCTTCGCGCGTATCGCCATCGGCAAAGGCGCCGGGAATCTGCGGGAAGCTAGCGCAGTAACCATCGTCTTCTTTTATGAGAACGCAGTCATAGGTAAATCGCTGCCTCATTTTGCCTCCAACTACCATCCAGCTTGGCGACGAATACTTGCCCACGTGCCCTTCTTTGGTCGATCGCCACCAGAGCCGTTCACGGTGACAACGCGGTCACCAGAAACATACTTAGCATGACTACCGACTTGCGCGACCTTCACGAATCCATCGTGCTTGAGTAGGACAATGATTTCCCGAAAGGTAGGAGGTTGCATGGGCCGACCTCTTTCAGCCGTCCTAATTATAAACTAATTTATAATTTTTGCTAACCAGTTAATAAATATTACTGGCGCTGTTTGGGCTCGGTGACGATGGCTCGGACGATGCGGGGGCGATCGGTGAGGTCATGGACGATACGCACGTCCGAAAGGCCTGCCTGGCGACAGAGCTCGGCCGCGGCATCGAGGGCACCCTCGTAGAGCTCGCAGGCAAACAGACCGCCGGCGCGCAGCATGTAAGGCGCCGCATTGAGCAGGCGGCGGAAGATATCGAGGCCGTCGGCGCCGCCCTCGAGCGCCAGGTCGGGCTCAAAGTCCTTGACCTCATGCGGCAGCGAGCGCATGACATCGGTGGGGATGTAGGGCGGGTTGGAGACGAGTACGTCAAAGGTGCCCCACTCTTCGCGGGGAATGGAGCTCACCAGGTTTGTGAGGCTGAAGGCGACCTCGTCGGACGTGAGGCCAAGCGCATCGCGGTTTTTGGTAGCAAGGTCGATGGCGCGCGGCTCGATATCGGTAGCAGTGCAGGTAACGTGCCCGCGGCGCTCCCAGGCAAGGGAGAGCGAAATGCAGCCCGTGCCGCAGCCGACCTCGAGAACGCGGGCAGTGCGGGGCTCGGCTGGGGCAGGCGCAGCGGCATCCTGAGCTGAAGCCGTCTTCTGGTCGGCACCCTCGATGGCGATGCCGTATTCGTCGAGCTCGGGCTCGGCGGCTTCCGCGGCTTCGGCTTCTGCTGCCTGCGCGGCGGCTTCCTCGGCCTCGCGATCGGCAAGCTCCTCGGCATAGGCGCGGCTACCGAGCACGTCGCTACCCAGCGCAGCCTCATCGGCGGCCGTCAGGTTGGCAGCACGACGCTCGGCGGTCGCGCGTTCGTCGGCCAGCGCCGCCTCGGCTTTGCGGGCCTGCTCGACCTCATCGTTCCAAGGCAGCTCAACACGCTGACGGGCAGCGGCCTCGGGGCTCAGCACCTCGGTTTCCAGATAGTTCAAGACTTCTTCGACGAGCATCTCGGTCTCGGGGCGCGGGATGAGCACGCCGGGGGCGCACGCGACATCGATCATGCGAAACTGCGTGCTGCCGGTGATATACTGCAGCGGCTCGCCTTTGGCGCGACGAACGACGGCCGCGTGCATGGTCTCGAGCTGGGCCGCGTTAAGCGTCTCGTCCATGCGCATATACAAGTCGATACGCGCCAGGCCCGTGGCCGCGCACAGCAGCCACTCGGCAGAAAGACGGGGATGCTCCTCGCCGCGCTCGGCCAGGTACTCCTTGGTCCACTCGAGACAACGCTTGATGGTCCAGATCTCGTTTGCCATGGGGCCCTCCCCTCTTAAGCGCCGGGCGGCGCGCGAATGTCGGAGCAGATTGTAAGCGAGGCTAGCGCTTGGCAAGGGGCGATTGAAGGCGATTATCGAGAATCAGCCCAGAATTTTGCACCGGGATCGCTCGAAGTGTTCATTCGTCGACGTCCATATCTGCATCCGTCAAGCTTTTGGCAAGGTTGCCCAAAACTGACCAATATCTAACCAAGAACTTGCCACATCGCTTGACGCACGACCCATCAAAAATCACCCCGCGACTTCTTGGACGATTTTTCAAGCAATATTTTCGATAGCGGCTACATGTCGTCAATTGCTTTAAGCAGGTAAGAAGCTCAAATGCCATCACAGCCGACTGAATAAAATATCAAGGCAATGTCCACAATGACTCCCTACGGGTCATTTGACAACCAAGGAAACGCCGTTGTTTTGGCAATGCCAGCGAGCGACGTCCAGAGCGAACAAGTTGGCATGAAAAAGGCAGGGCATAGACCTTCTGGTCATGCCTTGCCTTTTGAATGACAAATTGTCGCTCTGGACGTCGTGCAGCGTCGGCTGGTCCGCCGTTCGGTAGAACGGCGGAACCTACACGGCCTGTGCCAGCTTCTCGGCTCGCTCGGCGGCGGCGAGTGCCTCGATGACCGTGCCGAGCTGGTCGCCCAGGAGGACGCCATTGTAGGTGGAGTTGAAGCCGATACGGTGATCGGTCACGCGGTCCTGAGGCTGGTTGTAGGTGCGGATCTTCTCGGAACGGTTACCGTGGCCGATCTGGCTCTGGCGCTCGGCGCCAAGCTCAGCCTGCTGCTTCTCGAGCTCCATCTCGTACAGACGGGCGCGCAGCATCTGCATGCAGACCTCGCGGTTCTGGATCTGGGAGCGCTGCTCCTGCGACTGCACCACGGTGTTGGTGGGCAGGTGGGTAATGCGCACGGCGGAGTAGGTAGTGTTAACGCACTGACCACCAGGGCCGGAGGCGCAGTAAGTGTCGATGCGCAGGTCGGACTGGTTGATCTGGACATCGATTTCCTCGGCCTCGGGAAGTACGGCGACGGTAGCCGTGGAGGTCTGAATGCGACCCTGGGACTCGGTCTTGGGAACGCGCTGGACACGGTGCACGCCGGACTCGAACTTCATGACGGAGTAGACGCGGTCGCCCTCGACCTTGAACTCGATAGACTTAAAGCCGCCGGCCTCGCTGGGGCTGGAGTCGAGCACGGTGGTCTTCCAGCCGCGCGACTCACAGAAGCGCTGGTACATCTTGTACAGATCGCCGGCAAAGATGGCCGCCTCGTCGCCACCGGCGGCGGAGCGAATCTCGACGATGGTGTTCTTGTCGTCGTTGGGGTCGCTCGGGATGAGCATGTACTTAATGTCTTCCTCGAGCTGGGGAAGCTTGGCCTCGTTTTCGGAGATGTCCATCTGGAGCATCTCCTTCTCATCGGCATCGGTAGTATCGTGGAGCATTTCCTTGGCAGCCTCGATGTCATCGAGCGCGCCGATGTACTCGCGCGAGGCGGCGATGAGGTCGGACTGGTGCGCGTACTCCTTGTTGAGACGCGTGAACTCCTTGATATCGGAGGCGACGGCCGGGTCGGAGAGCTTCTTCTCGAGCTCCTCGTAGGCCTTGATGATCTTTTCGAGCTTGTCGCGCATGACGGGACTCCTTTATATGCGTGAAGGTGAAAATCGGCAGAATTGATGGGGCGCATGGCGCCACTGCGGGGGTAAGCCCAGCTAGAACATGTCGATCTTCAGATACATGCGCATCCCTTCGCGTATGGGGTACATAGTTGCGGTCTAACCCATACATGATAGCGTGCGCAGGCAAACCTGCATATAACCCGCACGGAATGTGACAAAGGGACAGTCCCTTTGTCACATTCTAGAGCGTCTGGAGCAGGGCGATGAGGAAGCGGGTGCCTTGGAGGTAGGCGCGACGGGTGATGCGCTCGTTGGTGCCGTGGACGCCGCGGTCGCATTCGTCATCGTCGACCACAAAGGCGGAGAAGCGGATGCACTCGCGGCAAATGCGCTGGTAGTTGGCGGCATCGGTTGCGCCAATCACGGTCGAGGGCACGATGCTTATCGGCTCTTGGCCCACCGCAGACGATCCGTTTTCCTCCGTCCCCTTGGGATCACGGAAATAGCGGGCGGCGATGGCGCGAACGGCCTCGAGCCCCGGACCGCCCACGCGCGGGGACGGCGAGGGCTCGGAGCTGCCGGGGCCCAGCTCGACCTCGACTCGGCCAGCGAGCCCAGCGGTGGCAACGGCCTCGCGGCAGCAGGCCACGACATCGGCCACGCTCGTGCCCTCGAGCATGCGAAAGTTGATATTGGCCCACATATCCTGCGGCATTACGTTGGCACCGGTACTGCCGCCTTCGATTTGCGTGGGCGCGCAGGTGGTGGTTACAAGCGGGTACAGCTTTTTGCTGGCGAGGCAGTCGCGCACGATGGCATCCTTGCTGGCAGCAATCTCGTCTGCGGTATAAAGCCCCAGCTCGACGAGCTGGGCGGCAAGCAGATCGGTCACACGCGTCGGCCACTCGATATCGCAAATCGCGGCAATAGCGCGGCTGAGCACTTCGAGCGACGTGCCGCCGTAAGGGTTGGAAGAATGCCCGCCTTCGCTCTTCGTCTTGAGCACGATATCGGCATAGCCCTTCTCGGCAAGATCGGCATGCATAAGCCAACCCGCACCTGCGCCATACTCGGCAGCCGAAACGATACGATAGTCACCCTCGTCGATCAGGTACTCAAGCTCAACGCCACGCTCCTCGAGCGCGCGACCAATGGCACCCGCGCCGTACTGCGTGGTCTCCTCGTCCTGGCCAAAGGCCAGCAACAGCGTGCGCTCATGCTGCCAACCGTGCGCGAGCGCATACTCAACCGCCTCGAGAATGCCCGCGACCTGGTCTTTCATGTCGATCGCGCCGCGGCCCCAGATGTAGGTGTCGTCCACGTGCCCGCTAAAGGGGACATGTGTCCAGTCGGCCTCGGTGCCCGGCACCACGGGGACCACGTCCATGTGGCCCATGAGCATGACGGGCTTAAGGACGGGGTTGGAGCCGGCAAGCGTCACGAGCAGCGAATGGTCGATGAGCTCGACCTCGCCCGCCGCGAACACGCGCGGCCAAGCCTGCTGCATATAGGCGCGCAGATCGGCAAACGGCCGCCAGTCCACCGCCTCGGCATCCATACTCGAGATGGTTGGAAACGACAGCACGCGGCCCAAGCGCTCGCACGCGCCGGCCTCGTCTATATCGGCAAAATCGTCCTCATGCGCAAAGAAGCGCCAAACCTCGGCCATGACATCCTTTCGATTGTGACGACAAAGGCCGCCCCACGGGAGCGGCCCTGCAACGTAAGCGTTTGCGTCGGTTATTTGTCCTCGAGATAGCGAGAGAGGAACTCGCGAGTGCGCTGGTGTTTGGGGTTGCCGAAGAGCTCGGCCGGCGCGGCGTCCTCGAGCACCACGCCCTTGTCCATAAAGACCACGCGGTCGGACACGGTTCGGGCAAAGGCCATCTCGTGCGTGACGACGACCATGGTCATGCCGTCGGCGGCGAGCTTGCGCATGACCTCGAGCACCTCGCCCACGATCTCGGGGTCGAGCGCGGAGGTGGGCTCGTCGAACAGCATGATCTGCGGATTCATGCACAGGGCGCGGGCGATGGCCACGCGCTGCTTTTGGCCACCGGACAGGCAACCCACGGCGGCATGCGCGAACTTTTCGAGCCCCACGCTCGTCAAATGCTCCATCGCGACCTTTTCGGCCTCGGCCTTGCTCATCTTTTTGAGCGTAACGGGCGCGAGCGTGCAGTTGTCGAGCACGTCCATGTTGTTGAACAGGTTGAAGCCCTGGAACACCATGCCGATGTCCTCGCGGAGTTTATTGATGCTGCAGCGCTCGGCCGTGAGGTCCTGGCCGTGGAACCAGATGTGGCCCGCGTCCGGGGTCTCGAGCAGGTTGAGGCAGCGCAGGAAGGTCGACTTGCCCGAACCCGAGGCGCCGATGATGGTGACGACCTCGCCGGGATTGACGGCCAGGTCGATGCCCTTGAGCACCTCGAGCGAGCCAAAGCTCTTGCGCAAGCCCTCGACGCGGATGAGCGGCCCATTGGTCTGTGCGGCGGCCGCGGTGCCGGTAGTGGCGGTATCTGCCATGATGATTCTCCTCGTCTTGAGCCTAGTTGGAGCTGGGCAGCGTGGCCGGGGCCTCGGCGCCGAGCTTTTTGCCAAAGGCCTCGAGCAGGCGGCTCGCCACGAGCGTCAGGATCAGGTAGACCACGAGCGCCACGCAGTAGACCTCCATCTGGCGGTAGTACACGCCGGCGACGGTGGTGGTGGCGTACATGAGGTCGAACACGCCGATAACCGAAAGCACCGACGAGTCCTTGATGTTGATGATGAGCTCATTGGTGAGCGCCGGGATCGCGTTTTTAATGCCCTGGGGGAACACGACCTTGCGCATGGCCTGCCACTGCGACAGACCCAGCGAGCGCGCCGCCTCGGCCTGGCCGGGATCGATGGACTCGATACCACCGCGCAGGACCTCCATCATGTAGGCGGTGGAGTTGAGCGAAATGGTGACGAGGCCGGCGGTGAAGGTGCTCCAGATCTGGTTGGCCTGGGCGGTCTCGAAGCCCATGCCGCGCAAAACGGTAAAGCCCGCATAGTAGATAAGCAGGCCCTGGACCATCATGGGCGTACCGCGCACGATGGTGGAGTAGACCGTTGCAAAGCCGCGACCGATGCTCTTAAAGAAACGCGTGAGGTCGTTGTCCACGCGGTCGAACGTCTGGATGCGCAGGAACACAAAGACCAGCGCCAGGAAAAAGGCGATAACGGTGCCGAAGGTGGCAAGCGCAATGGTGATCTCGATGCCGCGAATAAAGAAGTCGCCGCTCTTATAGGTCATGTAGACCAGGCTCGACAAAAAGTCGCTGGGATTGGAGTCCGAGACAATGCTCACCTGCACCAGGTCGATAAACGACATGACGCAACGGTCGATAAAGAAGATAGCCGCGATGGCGACCACGACATAGCTGCCCAGGCGCGCGCCGCGACGGAAGCGCTCGGAAGCAAACGGCGACGTTTCGCGATAGTCATTCCAATGCATAAGCTTGGTGACGAGCGCTGCCGCCGACACGACGACCCAGGCCCATAGAATTGCCCAGAGGCAGTCCTGGAAGATGCCGGTGGGCGCCAAAAAGCTCAGCGGCGTGGGGTTGCGCTGGCTAAACGCCAAGCCGAGCGCCGCGATGACGCTCGTGCCCAAATACACATAACGGTGGTCGGCCTTGATAAAGGAGGCCAGACGATTGATGCCTTTCATGCTGCCTCCCTATGCCGGCTGACGGTCGAGGCACGCGTCCCACATTTGGTCGCGCTCCTCCTGGCTGACGCCCTTGAGCGTCTTATCGATAAGCTTAAGCAGCTTGTCCGAGCCCTTGCGACAGCCGACGTTTGCCGTGACCTCCTGCTTAAAGCCCTCGCCCTCGGCAAATTGAATCGGCACGATACCCGGATTTTGGGCCATATAGCCCTTCTCGTTCTCGGTGTTGTAGGTCACAGCGTCGCAGGTGCCCTGCAGCAGGTTCGAGAACACCGTGGGGACCGAATCGACCGGGTTCTTGTGAACGACGCCCGGAATCTCGTCGATGACGGTATCGAGCATGGTGTCCTTTTGGCCGAGCACCGTGGCGCCGCTGAAGTCACTGAGCTTGGTGGCGTTTTGGTAGGGCGAGCCCTCTTTTACGAACAGGCCAAAGTAGCCGATAAAGTACGGCTCGGAAAAGCCGACGGACTCCTCGCGCTCGGGCGTGGCGCTCATGCCGGCGATGATGAGGTCGATCTGGCCGTTGTTGAGCGAATCGATAAGGCCCGAGAAGCTCTGCTTGACGGCAACGGGCTCGCCACCGAGGGCTTTGCAGACGATCTTGGCGATCTGCACGTCGTAGCCATCGGCATAGGCGCCCTGCACGTTATCGATGGGGATCGTGAACTCGCTGGCCTCGGAAACCTGCCAGTTGTACGGGGCGTAGGCCGCCTCCATGCCAATGCGGATCTTGTCCTTGCCGATGACGGAATCGGACAGGTCGTCGCGACCGCCGCCCGTCGTAGGCTGAACTACTTCTAGCGTGGACGGACGCCGGCAGCCGGCAAGCGCGCCGGCGACGACGGAAGCGCTCGCAGCGAGAGCGCCACCCAAAAAGATGCGACGGCTGCACACCGGCTGGGCCTGCATGCCGCGCTGTTGTCGAGGTTGCATCTGATGCCTTCCTGTTTTGCTTTGCTGACAACAGGACAGGATACCGCAGCGGCGGAACCGATGGGGCGTGCAAAAGATTAACGGAGCAAAAAGCCCCCTGCCCGGTGTGGCGGGCTAGTCGTTGGGGACGTTCTTAAACGACTAGTCGTTGGGGACAGTCTTTGCCGATTCGCCGGCTCGCCGGCCGGGTTGGCAGGGACTGTCCCTGGCGGCACTCATTTAAGTCTGTCCCCAATGAGTGATTTCAGCCATGAGGATTGTCCCCAAGTGCCGCAAGAGTGTCCCTTTTGACTAGTCGTTTAAGAACGTCCCCAATGACTACCTACCAAAAAGCCTCCCTGCCGGATGTGGCAGGGAGGCTTAGCGGGCGGGAAGGGACAAAGGGGCTGTCCCTTTGTCACATCTAGAGCAACGTGACACTAAAGGTGCGCTTGTCCGTCTCGCCTGGGGCCAGGGTGATGGTGTTGACCTTGTGCTCAAAGACGTCGTCCTCGGTGTCCATGGTGGTGTGGCCGGTCCAAGGCTCAAGCGCCACAAACGGGGCGTCGTTGGCGGCAGACCACACGCCGATGTACTTAAAGCCCTCAAAGTCGATCTTGACGCCGTGGCCCGACTTGCGACCGCGCAGCGTGAGCGTGGAGCCCGGGGTATCGGTGAACATGATGGCGTCGTTATCGAAGCTACGGTGCGTGATGGGCAGCACGTCCGAGTTATCGGGGGCCTTGTAGCTGCCCTCGAGCGTCATGAGGCCATCGGGCGTGATGATGGGGGCCTCGTTGGTCCAAGCCTCGGTAAATGCCAGCTCGTAATCCTCGAACGTCTCGTCCTCGGCACCGGGGGCGGGCACGTTAAATGCAGGATGGCCGCCCACCGAGAACGGCAGGGCCACGTCGCCTGTGTTGGTGACGGCAAAGGTCTGCGTGAGCGTGGCGTCGCCGGTTAGGGCATAGGTCATGTTGAGCTTAAAGTGGAAGGGGAAGGCCTTGAGCGACTCGGGCGTGTCGGTGATCTCGTAGGTTACCGAGGAGCCATCCTCGGAGACCTCGACCAACTTGTGCTCGACGATACGCGCGATGCCGTGGCGCGCCATCTCGCAGGTACCGGCGGCAGACGTCGCCGTGTTGTTGCGCAGCGAGCCCACGATGGGGAACAGGATGGGTGCGTGCTTGCCCCAAAAGGCCGGATCGCCCTGCCACAGATACTCGTTGCCGTTAAGGGCAAGGCTCGTGAGCTGGGCACCCATGGAATCGATGGCGGCGGTGAGGCCGCCGCGCTTGATGGTGGTGACGGTGGACATGCTACTTCCTCCAAAAGTAAACAATAGTGTCGAGGGCTATTGTCCCACTCTTGGCAGCGGGACGGGGCAGCGGGCAATTATTGAGTGTCCACGTAGAGGTCGAACCCGCCTTGCGGTGTGCTGTCGACCGTATCGGGCGCTTGCGAGTTAAAACTCACGGGGACCATGCGCCGTGAGGCGCGGAAACGCGTACCGTCGGTGGCGACGGGCGCCTCATCGACCGTAAGCTCGTAGTCGCCGGGCTTGAGCTCAATGCCGTCACCATCGGAGTTGACATATTGATACTCGTCGACCGCCTGTCCCTTGAGTGTGCGGCCCACGATATGGACGAGCATCTGGCTGTCGCCGCGTGCGGTGTCCCATGTCGCACCGTCCTTGACCTCGACCGACACATGCACCGAGCGCGTACGGCTGAGCGATTGCTCGACAGACATCTCGACCTTGGCGGCATCTTTGCGCTGTTGTTCCACATGACTCCAGACATTTCCGATCGCCGAGCAAGCGATGACGCCGGCCATGAAAGCGATGAGGATGGGGCCGAGCGGAGAGCGGCGGCCCGCGTCTTCCTCGCGAGCCAGATCGGGGCGATGCGCGGGCGCGGGCGCCTGGGCACCCTGCGCAGGCACGTCGAGGATGCTGAAAGATGCCGTACTACCGGGGTCGATGGTATGGCGCGGCTGTGGGGTCTTTGCCGGCGAGATCGACATATCAGCCGGCTCGCCGAGCGTGGCCGTGGCATCGGCCTTCGCCTCGTCGGCCTCGGCTTGGGCCCAGGCTTGTTCGAAGGTTAGGGGTTCGGCGGAGTCGGAAGCGGCGTCCGAGTCGGCGGCGACGTCGTTGCCGCCCTCGCCCTCGTCGCTCGACACGTCACGCGGCGCGGGTTCGTCCCACTCCTCGTCCGGAGCCTCGCCCTCGCTATACCACCATTCAAAGTTATCAATATCCATACGGGGCGCCCCCTTGGCCTCGCAAATAAACACTTGCCAGCCTTATACCCCCAGATGGCACGGCGGCTCGCATGGAATGTAACAAAGGGACTATCCCTTTGTCACATTTTGCGTTTAGCCGTGGGCGATCTTGTTTCTCAGCAAGAAGTCGACCGCCCCTACGATTCTGATGCCGTCGATGTCTGTTGGATGCTCACCATCCCTGACGATCAGGATCTTCTCGTACGAATCAGGGATTTTTCCCAGCGTGTTTAGTTTGAGCGGTCGCAGCTCGCGCTCTCTGGTCGCCTCGGCATCGATCCGTTCGGTAACCTGGATATATTTACGGTCCGATCCCTCGCCGATTGCGACAAAGTCGATTTCCCCCGCGCGCAGATGGCCGCAAAACACTTCGTATCCTTCAAAGACAAGCTGGTTGTAGATAACGTTCTCGAGCATCCTTCCGCTATCGCTGCCTCTATATCCGTCAAGATAGCTGCGGATTCCCGTATCGGCTATGTAATATTTACCGCCTGTCTTGAGAAGCTCCCGCCCCTTGACGTCATACCTTTTTACCTTGGTAAACAGGTACGTCTCTTCCAGAGCGTCAATATACGCCGACACCGTCGATGCGTTGGTCTTACCGCCCGATGATTCGTTGAGCGTCCCTACGATTTTGTTGACCGAGGTTTGATTGGAGATGTTGTCTGCCAGATACGCACAGAGCCGCTCGAGAACGTCGCGCTTGGTGATAGCTCCGCGACCTCTACGCGTCGCGCGCAATAGGATATCGCGCGCGACAATCGTCTGATAGAGGCTGCGGATGTAGTCGCGGCACGGTTCGCGTCTCGGCTCGTCATGAGCCAGAAACGGCATGCCGCCATAGGTTATGTACTGCTCGAGCACGGTGTTTGAATTAAGGCGATCGCCCGTCTTGGAAACGAGCTCGGCCCTCTCGTCAAGCCCTTCGGCAACGACCGCATCGATCGAGCGAAAATCAAGATACTCGCCAAACGTGAGCGGCTGCATCTTGACCTCGATATACCGGCCCGAGATAAGCGTTGCAAGCTCGCTCGATAGCAAAAAGGCATTGGAGCCCGTGACATAGATATCGCACGGCAAATCGATTCGGAGCGAGTTAACCGCCTTTTCCCAGCCCTCGACATTCTGGAGCTCGTCAAAGAACAGATAGGGGCGATCGACACCGTCAACGCGCTCCCGAACCATGCGATAAAACGTCAGGTAATCTGTAATCCCCGCATACTCTAGAGATTCCATCTTAAAGGTCAGCAAACGCTCGGCCGGCACCCCCTGTTGCGCCAGGTGCTCCCTCATCATGTCCAATAACGTGGATTTGCCGCAACGGCGTATACCCGTCACGATTTTGATGAGGTCGGTATCCTGAAAAGCAATGAGTCGATCAAGATAGCGGCTTCGGCGAACGATGTTCATAGAGTCTCCCTAGCGCCCGGCCAGACGTAACATCTTATAAACTTGCAGATTTTGCAAGTTTATAAGATGTTACCTTACAAACTTGCAAATAATGCGAGTTTATAAGAAATGAGCCGCCTCCTCCGCTTTAAAACAAACTCGCGGTGCCGCTCGTCAATGTGACAAAGGGACTATCTCTTTGTCACATCGAAGTTGCGGTGGAATAGTTCCCGTTTGTGCGATTACTCAGGCTATTTAGGAACTATTTCACCGCAAGTTATTTGAGGACAACGGGGACTTGGATGCAGCAGAAGTCTTCTTGGTGGGACTCGTCGTAGCTCGTGGTATCGAGGTAGCAAAAGTCGAAGGCGTTGCCGATGGGCTGGAGCGCGTGCTCGTCCATGCAGGCAACGATGGCGCGGATGCCCTCGGGCTCGTACGGCATACCCCAGCGGCTCATGCACAGATACGTGCCCTCGGGCAGCACTTCGATGCCGATCTCTGCCAGCTCGGCGGGATCGCTCGGCAGTAGCCCCTCGGCACCGCGCGGCAGCACGGCAAAGGAGCCGGCGCCGGCGATGGGGTCGTCGGAATGCAGTGCCTCGCGACGTAGCATGGCGCCCCAGCCGCGCATGGGGCGCGTGCCCGTCAACGTACGCATGCGCAGAATCGCCCGCATGAGCGTGGGGTGAAGCATCGAGCGGCCACGCTCGATATCGCCTGGAAACTCCTCAAAGACCACGTAGCGGCGCTCAAACTGCTTGAGCTCCGGCCTGCCCTCGCGCTCGCGCCAGTAAACCGCCTCGTCGTAAAAGCTCAGGCGCTCCTGCACGCTCGCGCGCTCGGCTTTGAGCTCGGCGATCTGCTCATCGAGCGCCTGCACCCGTGAGCGCAGGTGATCGGTCATCTCGCCAATGTCGAACGTCGAGGTCAGACGGTCGATCTCGTCGAGTTCGAGCCCCAGGTCGCGCAGCATGCAGATCAGACGCATGAGCGGGATCTGCGTGGGCGAATAGAAACGGTAGCCCTTTTCGTTAACCACGGCGGGCTTAAACAGACCGATCTTGTCGTAATAGATGAGTGTTTGGCGCGAAACGTTAAACAAGCTCGCCATCTCGCTAATCGCATACATGCCCGTCTGCATAGATCCTCCCGACACATCCTTTTTTGCGCACAAAGCCCGCCGCCCACAGGGGCAGCGGGCTCAAACACTCCTCGTATCCTACCCTAAAGACGCCTATGACCAGCGCTTATAGTTTGCGCATGACACGCCGACGACCTCGAGTGCCTTGGCGGCGATGTGATGCACCGCGTCGTCGAGCGTGACGGGGCCGTTGTAAAACGTGAGCATGGGCGGCATGAGCATGACGCCCGGTACGCGCGCCAGGCGCGCCATGTTGTCGACGTGAATGGCGCTGAAGGGCGTCTCGCGCACCATGAGCACCAGGCGGCGCTGCTCTTTCATCTGCACGTCGGCCGCACGCAGCAACAGATTGTCGCTGTAGCCGCTCGCGATGCCGGCGAGCGTCTTCATGGAGCAGGGTGCCACGATCATGCCATCGACCGGATAGGTGCCGCTTGCGATGGCGGCGCCGATATTCTTGTTGCCGTAGACCACATCGGCATGCGTGGCATACTCGTCGAGCGTCATGCCGAGCTCCTGCTCGATGGTGATCTCTCCCCCGCGCGTGACGACAAGCGCCGACTCGGCACCGGCCTGACGCAGACATTTGAGGCACTCAAGGCCCAGCGCGGCACCGCTGGCGCCAGACACGCCAACGACAATGCGACGGGGACGGCCAGAAGACTCAGGCATGACAACTCCTTAACTACTTGGTAGGGCTACGTACTAGAAAGAAAGCTCTGCTGCCCACTTATCTGTATCGATCTCCATGAACTGCGAGCGGATGAAGTTCTTCTTGAGGTTGAACGGGACCGTGCAGTCGAAGATGGCCTTGCAGGCGATGCCGTGCTCGCGGATCGAAGGATCGAACGCGGGGTCGTTGGACGGGTCGAGCACGTGGCAGTGGCAGCCGGGGATGGTGATGAGGTCCACGTCGGCCTGAAAGCGCGTGGTCATGGCCCACATCACGTCGCTCATATCGAAGATATCGACATCCTCGTCGACCAGAATCACATGCTTGAGCTCGGAAAATGCCGAGAAGGCGAGCATGGCGGCGTTGCGCTGACGGCCCTCGTCATTTTTGCTCGACTTCTTGAACTGCATGATGGCAACGAACTTGCCGCCGCCGCAGGGAGCAGCGTGGACGTTGAGCAGGCGGCCCGGGATGGCGGTCTCGACCATCTTGTAGATGGAAGCCTCGGTGGGAATACCGGCCATGGACACGTGCTCGTGCGAAGGGCCGATGCAGCTCTCCATAATGGGGTTGACACGCGTGGTGACGGCGGTGATCTTGATCACCGGGCAGACCTTGGCGCCGCCGGTGTAGCCGGGGAACTCGGGCATGGCGTAGCCGTGGCCGTTGACGTCCTCGTTGATGGTCTCGTCGTGCATGAGATAGCCCTCGAGCACGTACTCGGCATTGGCGATGCACTTCTGCGGAACGGTGACGCAGTCGGCAAGCTCGACGGCGTGGCCGCGCAGGGCACCGGCGATCTGCAGCTCGTTGAAGCCGAGCGGCGTGGTGGGCGCCTCAAAGCCGCAGCACATGTACACGGCGGGGTCCAGGCCGATGGAGATGGAGATGGGCATGTCCTCGCCGCGCTGGCAGTACTCGTCAAAGAACGCGCCAAGGTGACGGCTGCCCGGGGTAATCCACATGGCGAGCTTGTCCTTGTCGACGCAGGAGAAGCGGTGGATGGTCACGTCGGACTGGGAGCCGTCGGGGCTCGTGCCATAGGCGAGACCCATGGTGATGTAGGGGCCGCCGTCGACGGGCGTGTTGGTGGGAGCGGGAACGATCTTGCGCAGGTCAAAGCCCTCGTCGGTCACCTTGTACACGACCTCCTGGCAGTCGACGTGCGCACCCTCGGCGATCTGCTCGGGCGCGATCAGGTTCTCGAAGCGCTTGCCGATCTCGAGGCCCAGGTGCTCCTCGTCCAAGTCGAGCAGGGCGGCAACGCGCTTGCGGCTGGCAAGCATGCCGATGCAGACCTTGGCATCGTCAAAGCCCTTGACGTTGTTGAAGACCATCGCCGGGCCCTCTTTGGTCGGGCGCATAACGGTGCCGCCGGCACCGACGTGGCGATAGACGCCCGATACCTCGGCGTCGGGATCGACCTGGGTGTCGGTCTCGAGCAGCTGACCCGGCATCTCGCGCAAAAAGTCGAGCGCGGAACGCAGGTCGTGAATCTGGGAAGCATCGGTAGTGGACATGGCGTGCTCCTTTCGGGAGAGTGTCCGGCGGCGGGAGTGCCGCCGGCTTGGTAACGTAATGGGGCCGCAGCGCTCATAGATGGGGCGCTCGGGCACTCGCAGTTCAAGCACTCGGCTAATTACAGCCAAGCACTCGACCGTTTACATCAGGCCAAAGAGGTGGAACCAGGCAGCCTCGACCAGCACGACGATAAAGACGACCGCGGTGAGGGGAATACCCATGCGCATGGCCTCTTTGGAGGTGTAGCCGCCGGCGTCCTTGCCCTCGCCGATAAGGATCGGCAGGTTGTGGAACGGCAGGATGTAGTGGATGTTGATGGACGTGAAGACGATGAGCGCCACGGCGAGCGGGCTCACGCTGGAGCCGGCCGCGAAGCTGATGAACGCCGGCACGCACACGCCGAGCACGGCCATGACCGAGCCCATAAACATGTGGATGACCATGGAGAGCGCGGCGACGAGCAGGGCGAACAGGAAGATGTTCTCGGGCACGGAGCTGGGTAGCACGACGTCGGCGATCCAAGCGTTCATGCCGGTGGCACCGCCCACGGAACCCACGGCCATGGCAGCCGTCAGGAACATGAGGGACTTGATGTCGACGGCGTTCCAGCTGGCGGGGGTAAGGACCTCGCCGATGATGGGCATGGCGAGAGAGACGCCGATGGCAAGCGTCACCCAGCCGATATAATCGCCCGAGACGGTGAGCCACAGCGCGATGGCGCTGACAAGCCACACGATGGTGCGGATCTCCTTGACGGAGAGCTTGCCAAGCGCGGCCTGCTTGGCCACGATCTGCTCGCGATCGTAGACGAGCTCCTTGCTGGGCTTAAAGAGGAACAGGCCCAGGAACAGGGTGCACAGCAGCGCAACCAGCATGGGCACGCTCATGTACAGGAACCAGTCGATAAAGGACGGGCTCATGCCGCCGGCCTCGGCGCTGTACTGCGCAACGAGCGGGTTGAGCGTGGAATCGCCCGTCAGGAAGAACATGGAACCCGGGGCGGCAGCGGCAAACACGAGGAATCCGAGCTTGCCCTTGTCGTCGTCACCGTAGCCGGCGGACTCGGCGATGACTGAGACGACGGCGAGGATGAGGAAGGCGCGGGGGAACGGATGCGGGATCAGCAGCGACAGCACAAAGGTGAGTGCGAAGATCGAGATGATGAGCGACTTGGCGTCGCGCACGAACTTGAGCATGAACGCGTAGGCGATGCGCTCGCCCAGACCCGACTCCTTGACGGCGCTAGCAATGAGGTAGGCGCCGATGACGAGCCACATAGTGGCCTTAGTCCACGAGCTAAACGTGGAGGCGACCGTCGCCGAGATGCTCGCGGCGCCCGTGTCGTCCACGCACACCTTAAACAGAACGAGTAGCGCGCAGTAGAGCAGGCCCACAAAGCCTGGCTGTGCCACGCCACACGCCCAGAACACCACCGTGGCGAGCGTCAACGCCAGACAGGTCTGACCGCCGACCGTGAGCTCGACCGTCGAGCTCAGCTCCGCCAAAGGAAGAAACTTCACCAGCAAAAAGACAACGATACCCAGCACAAAGCCAATTTCGCGCTTGGTGATCTTAAACGCCTTCTTTTCCGCTTCCATCTCCCCACCTTTCTTGTTGGGGGCGCTCCGGATTCGCAGCCACGTTGCCGCTTAAAAAGGGGCGCCCGTTATCGGACACCCCTTACGTTGCGCTGTGTTGCGGCAATACAGTCAAGCGGATTTTTTGGATGAGAAGCGGTCCTCTGGACAAAAAGCGTCACAACATTCGACGGTTTTCTTCGTTTTCGAGATTTTCATCGAATGTTGTGACGGTTTGGATATGGCAAAGAGACTGTACCTTTGTTACATAGCGAGAGCCGTACGGATGGATGGGTCGCTGAGGGCCTCGCGGAGCCAGGGGGCCAGCTGCTCGGGGTGACCCTGCAGGTAGCCTTTGAGCTCGGACGGGGCCACGCGGCGCACTTCCGAGATCTCCTCTTGGTTGATATGCAGCTCGCCCGGCTCAACATGGGCAAGGTAGACCTCGCACCATTCGCACTCGCAGCGGCCGTCGCCGTGGTCCTCGCGGTAGGTCACGTGACCGAGGTGTTTGAGCTGGTCGGGTGCGCGCGTGATGCCGAGCTCTTCGTTGATGCGGCGCGCCGTCGCGGCGACAACGTCCTCCCCGGGGAGCGGATGGCCGGCACAGCTATCGGCCAGCACCCCGCCCCACAGTCGTTTGAGCGGACTGCGGCGACAGAGCAGCAGGCGCGCGTCTTCGCCCTGGCCCTCGACCAGAAGCGTCAGAAATGCCTGATGCAGAATGCCCTCGCCGGTATGGGCCTCGATGCGATCGACGGGGCCGAGCGCCTCGCCGGTCGCGGCATCGACCGCCACGACCTCGGCGCCTGCGCCGCCCTCATCCCAGCCGGCGCGCAGAATGCGGGCTGCGGCCTCCTCGAGCGCGGCAATGAGTTCCTTGGTGGTATCGAGCATGCGCCGCAAGTCGTCCGCGGTCGCGTTCTCCACATGAAAACCCGTGCTTACGACTACCGGCACGCCAAAGCGCGTGGCCAGCGCCGCCGCGATATCGTGCGCCGGGATCTCGTCTCGATGACACGGAACGGCCAGGATGCTCACCGTCGCCGTACGGCCGGGCTCGGGGCGCGGAATGGCCTGCGCCGTGGCGCCCAGGTGCGCGAACTCAGGCGAGCAGGCGTACACCGCCATGCCTCGCGGCGTCACCGTCAACTGGGCCTCGAGCACAAACTTGCCCTCGCCCACTGCAACCTTTGTCGTGTGCATACCCATGGGATCTCCTGTCGCCCGCAATGTACCTGAGACCATCTTCGCCTGTATTGCGACTATACAGGCAAGCGCAGCCTGCGACAAAGGAGGCAGGCACCTGACACATTCTGTTAGAGTTGCAGGGATTGAATCCCGCTTATTCATGCGACATTGGAGTGACAACCTTGACCGCCGCAACCACGTCTAAAAGTAAATCAACCGCCGCCGCGCTCTCCCCCGCGCGCACCAGGCTCTGCCTGGCGCTGCTCGTGCTGTTGGGATTCTCGCTCGGCTGCTCCGAGTTCGTGGTCATCGGCATCGAAAGTGACTTGGCGACGGAACTCGGCATCTCGCTTGCCACTGCGGGCCAGCTCATCAGCGTTTTTGCACTGGTCTACGCCATCGCGACGCCGGTGCTTGCGCTCAGCACGGGGCGCTTCCGTCGTTACCAGCTGCTCGTGTGCTACAGCATTATCTTTGTGCTCGGCAATCTGGTCATGGCGTTGGCGCCCAACTTCCAGGTGCTGTTTATCTCGCGCATCATCCTGGGCTCTGTCTCGGGTGCGCTGCTCGCCGTGGGCGTGACGTACATCCCTGAGCTTCTGTCCCCGCAGCAAACTTCGCTTGCCATCTCGGTGGTATATGGTGCGTTTTCCGTGGCAATGGTCTTTGTCACTTCGATCGGCAAGTTCGTGGCCGACACGCTCGATTGGCACGTGGCCATGTACGGCACGCTGACCTTTGCCGTTTTGATCTGCGGAGCGCTCGTGGCGTTTATGCCGCGCGCTGGGCAAACCGACGAGCCTGCCACCTTTCGCGAGCAGGCGGGGCTTCTACGCGAACCGAGCATCATCACCGGCATGCTCATCTTTTTGTTTGGCGTGGGATCGGTCTATGTGTTCTACGGCTACGTGACGCCTTATCTTGAGCAGGTGCTGGGCATGGGCACTGTTCAGGCGAGCACCACGCTTATGGCCTACGGCGTGTTCTGCCTAATCTCGAACATCTTGGGCGGATGGATCGACGCGCGTTTTGGCATGAAGGCACTGCTGGTTACGTTCGCGCTGCAGGCGGCGGCGTTACTCGGGCTGTTTGCCGTGGGCGGCACCATGCCGCTCGCACTTGTCTTTGTCTTTAGTTTGGCAATGCTCATGTACCTGTTCTCGGTCTCGTGCATCACGCACTTTATGGACGTGGCTCGCAGCCGCCATCCCAAGTCGATGGTACTCGCAAGTTCGGTTGAGCCCATGGCGTTTAACGTCGGCATTTCGTTTGGCACCGCAGTAGGCGGCGCCGTGGTGAGCAGCGTTGGCATTGCCTACGTTGGCGCAGTGGGCGCCGCGTTCTCGCTTGTCGCCTGGGCGCTTACGCTGGTGACGATTAAGTTGGCTCGCTGGGAGCGCCACCGTCAATCAGCACAGCCCCGGATACAGGCATAGAGGCGAACATAGCCCAAGGTGACGAGCAACCGGTGAAAACCGTCCCATACGAGTAGTGTTTATCCGCCTGCAAGCTCCAGCAGTGCAATTTCGTGTATTTCAGATACACGCTTTTCTACGATTTCGTGTATTTTAAGTACACGAAATCGTACTAAACTATGTATCTGAAGTACACGAAATCGGAAAGGCGGCCCCATGCGCAGATCAATCGAATCCGTTATCGAATCATGGGCGACAAAGGACGCCTCACGCCCCCTCCTCATCCGTGGTGCGCGACGCGTAGGCAAAACGTACGCTGCCGAGGAAATCGGCAGGCGAATCGCCGGCGATGCGTTTGTCAAACTCGACTTTCAGACCGATCTTGAGCTGATCGCCCCTCTGTTCGACTGTCCCACCGACGACGTTGACACCATCGTGGCGCGGATTTCAGACTATAAACGCACCCCCATTCGCAAGGAAACCGCCTTCATCCTGTTTGACGAGGTGCAGCTCTGCGAACGGGCGCTCAACTCGCTTCGCTTTTTCTCGGATTCGGGCTGGCGCATATGCGCGACCGGCAGCCAACTCGGTGTCGCCACGCGCAAGCGCAAGTTGCCTTTTCCCAGTGGCGTTCGTCAAGAGACCATGCATCCCATGTCGTTCGAGGAGTTTCTCTGGGCGCTCGATGAGGAGCAGATGGCCGATGCCGTTCGCACCCACGCCGGCACGCTCGAGACTTACGCCGCACACCAAGCCGCACTCAGCCTGTTTCATCGATATCAGATCGTGGGCGGCATGCCCGCCGCCGTCAACGCATATCGCAAGACGCTATCCATCGAAGACGCGCGCGTCGAGCAGCGCGAAATCGACGAGACCTACACCGCCGATATGACCGACCCCGAAAACGGGATCAGTGGCGTGGCGGCGCGCAAGGTCTGGCGTTCCATTCCCGCCCAACTGCTACGGTCCTCGACCAAAAAATTCAAATATTCCGAGGTCGAACGTGGAGGCCGCCGCGCCAAGCTCATCGAGCCACTCGACTGGCTCGAGGGCGCGGGCATCATATCGGTCAACAACCTGACCGAAGGCATCGAACCTCCCCTCGTTCCCTTCGACGACGAAGAGGGAAGCTTCTTTAAGGTCTATCTTCTCGATACAGGCCTCATGTTCTACAAACTCGGGATCAACCCGCGGCTCTGGCTCGACCTCAAAGAGGATTCCACCGTTGCGCTGTCTTCCGACTTTCGAGGTGCCCTGGCGGAAAACTCGGTCATGCAGGCATTTTCGAGCAATGGTTTGCAAACGTACTATTGGATGCCGCCGTCTTCTTGGAAGACGAGCGGCGAGCTCGATTTCCTACTTCAGACCGACCGTATGGAAATCGTTCCCGTCGAGGTAAAGTCCGCACGCAACGTGCGGGCGAGAACCCTCGGGTCGTTTATGGACAAAGCCCGATCGCCATATGCCTACATTTTGTCCGAGAACAATTTTGCCCGCAGCGAAACCGATGACGGACGCGAGCTGCGCCATCTCCCCCTGTACGCGGCGGGCTTCATCGGAACAAATTGCCTCAAGGGCAGTCTGTAAGCCCCGCCGACCGCATAGAAAGGAGACCCTGTGCAACGCATTCTTTTTATCTGCCACGGGAACATTTGTCGCTAGGGCTAAAGCACCTCAAAAATGTGGACATACAGGCAATTCAAGAGATTCCATCTGCCAGTATTTACGCCATAGGGAGCTTTACAAAAACTTAAAGGCGGTGGCAGACGCATTGTCTGCCACCGCCTTTTATACCGGATTCTATAGGTATGCGGGGTGTCTACTCCATGCCCAGCAGCTCACGCATCTGGGTTGCGTAGTTAGAAGCCATATTACCGTAGACAATCTGCACGCCGCCGTTGACATGCACGATGCCACGCGCTTCGAGCTTTTCGGTAAACTCGGCGTCATCAACCACCTTGTCACAGTCATTGAGCTGGATGCGCAGACGGGTGAAGCAGGCCTCGACAGACTTAATATTGTTGTCGCCGCCCACTGCCTCAACGATGGCGGGAATCAGGTCGCTAATCACCGTACGAGGAGCCTTCTCGGCCTCATCGTCGGACTCTTCCTCACGGCCAGGGGTCTTTAGATCCTTCTTAAGAATGATGAACTTGAAGACGAAGTAGTACACCACGAAATAGATGGGACCGAGGAACAGGATAACCTGCCAGTTGGAACCCTTTGCGGCGCCCATGATGCCATTAAAGATAAGCGACAGGAGAGGGCCGCCGAAGGATGCGGAACCAGCCACGTTGAACTGCAGGATATAGGTCAGCGCATAGGCAAGACCAGCCATGAGAGCGTGGAACACGTAGAGGATGGGCGCGATAAACAGGAAGGAATACTCGAGCGGCTCGGTGATGCCGGAAAGGATGCAGGGCACCACAATGGCAATCATGAGCGCTGCGGTCTTCTTCTTGTTTTTGGGAAGCGCCGTCTTGTAGAAGGCGAGTGCAGCGCCGGGCAGGCCAAACATGGCGAAGATGACCTTGCCGTTCATGACAAAACGGCTGACCTCGATGTTAAACGGCGTGCTGGGAGAGCCCAAGATCGCGTTGTAGATATTGATAGCGCCCTGAACAGTCTGGCCGTCGATAGTCTCGACGCCACCGAGTGACGTGAAGAAGAACGGCAAATAGACAAAGTGATGCAGGCCAAAAGGCAGGAGCATGCGCTCGCCGGCGCCGTAGACAAATGCACCGAAGGCACCCGTGGTCTTGATGAACTCGGACAGCGCACCGAGAGCGTTCTGAATAAACGGGAAAACAAAGGACATGACCAATGCGAGGACGCTGCACGAGAGCAGCGTTACCGCCGGAATAAAGCGCGTGCCGTTGAAGATGGAGAACACGGCAGGCAGCTCAATCTTGTAGTAACGATTATGCAACCATGCGACGATTGCACCCACCAGAAGACCGCCGATAACGCCGGTGTCAAGCGTGGTGATACCCAGGATGGTGCTCTGGCCCGTGGTGAGGTTGGCAGGATCGATAACGCCGGTCGCCGTGAGGAACGTACCCATCACGGAGTTCATGCACATGTAGCCCAAAAAGCCACAAAGCGCCGCGGTAGCCTTCTCGGACTTGGCGAAGCCATAGGCGAGACAGATCGAGAAGATAACCGGAATGTTGTTCATAACGATGCCGGCCGCGGCCTTAAGAATCGAAAAGAAAATCGCAAAGCCAGGAGCAGCAAGCCAGGGAACAGCTGCCGTAAGGGTGGGACTGGTAAAGGCATTTCCAAAGCCCTGAAGGATGCCGGCGATTGGCAGAATCAGGACGGGCGTCATGAGGACCTTGCCCAGGCGCTGGAACTTTGCCAGCAGCTCGTCTTTGTTCATGGGATACCCCTCTTAAAGAAACGGGGCGTGCAGCTCTACAATCCACACGCCCCATAACAGTTATCAAGCGCTATAGAACTGACTACTTAAGCTCCGGCCAGTAATCCTTATTGGCCTCGATGAGCTTATCGAGCACCTTACGAGCCTTCTTTGCGTCACCGACCAGACGATTAAGCGTGAGTGCCTGCAGGGCCTTCTCGTAGGAACCCTCCATCCAAGCTTCAACAGTCAGGCGCTCATAGGCGTACTGGTTCTCCATAAGGCCGCGGTAGAAGGTACCGATCTTGCCGACAGCATAGGGCTGCGGGCCATTGGCGCCCACACTTGCCGCGACCTCGACCATGGCGTCATCGGGCATGCCCTCGATAATGCCGTTGTTGGGCACGATGACAATGAAGGTCTTGTTGGTGTTGCGGTAGATGGCAGAAGTGATTTCGACAATCATATCGCCGTGAGCATCGTTCTGCACAACCGAGGACCCCTTGGCAGTACCGACTTGCGCCACACGCTCGCACTCGGCGAACACGCGCTTCTCACGACCGTTGATGACCTCGTCGGAACGGGTGTAATCGGGATCGAGATGCGCCACCTTGTACTCGGGATACAGGTAGTACTGCAGATAGGTGTTGGGCAGATAGTCGGGGAAGTCCTCGAGCATGTCCTTGACCATGGCGTAGGTGTCGAGCCAGGACTGGTCACGCTGCTCGGCATCGGCTGGCAAGAAACCATTTTTCTCGGTGTACTCCTTGATCTGAGGCACGAGGTCATGGCCCTCTTCATCGTAGATGTGCTTGAACCAACCGAAGTGATTGAGGCCAAAGTACACGGGCTCCGTCTTGCTCATATCGCGACCGAGCAGACGACCGTAAGAGCGCATGAGGTTGACGGGCTGATCGCAGATGTTGAGAACGCGATGCTCGTCGGGCAGAACACGCTCCAGGCCGTACGCCACGATAGCCGCAGGGTTGGTGTAGTTGATAATCCACGCCTCCGGGCTATGGGCACGAACGTCGTTGACGATCTCAACCATGTCATTCATAGAGCGCATGCCGTAGGCCATGCCGCCAGGGCCCACCGTCTCCTGACCGATGATTCCCATATGCAGCGGAATCTTCTCGTCCTTGCTGCGCATCTCATAGCCACCGGTACGAATCTGGCAGAGCACAAAGTCGACGTCAGTGTACGCCTCGTCCTTATCGGTAGTGTAACCAAACTCCACACCGGGCTCCTCCTCGGCGAAGAGGATCTTGCCAAACTCGCCAATCGGGCGCTGGCGCTCGGCATCGATGTCATAGAGCATCACGCGGTTCAGCGGCAGAATGTCCATATGCTTAGTCAGGGCTTTAAGAATGCCGGGGCACCACGTGGAGCCGCCGCCAACGATCACGATATTGAGCTTATCCTTCATGTTCCGTCCCTCCAGGGTTGGCTGATCGGTGTTCTCGAAGACCTTGGGCTCCGCGGTTGCCCTCGGCTTGCTTCGTTTCGATTGCTATTTTGCGACATGAGGTCATTTGCGACCCCCCGTGTTGGCCAATGCGAAACGGGGACACATGATTTCGCTCACAACACAGATATGTGTAGACAGACACGCACGTTTGCCCAGTTCAGGAGCAATAGGCAATCTTGGCCGGTTGCCGATTTCTCACCTGGCTACACAAAGCGGTACCATATGTACGGCGAGGTGTGAGGGGCTGAAACATCTTATGAAAGATCAAGAGTCTTTTTATGATCATGTGCGAGCTGGCGAGAGCAAGCTCAACGATCTCGAAAGCGAGATCATGCGCTACATCATCGAGCTGCGTGATGATGTTGACGACGCTACGCTTAAGAGCGTTGCCGAGCGGTTCTTCGTCGCTCCCAATACAATTGTCAGGCTTGCTCATAAACTTGGCTTCTCGGGGTTCACAGAGCTCAAGCGATCGTATTCTGCCTCACTTGACCGCAATCGATTCACCATCGAGGCACTTCCGCTCGACACCCAGCTCGTACAGACCAAAGACTTACTTAACGACCGGGTCATCGATTCGGTTGTGAGTCTTATCCAGGACGCCTCGCATATCGTGTTCTTCTGCTCGGGCTTTTCGAAATACCCGTGCCTCGAGATGGCCGAAAAGCTCAAAATAATGGGCAAGAACACCGATACGCTCAGTGAACGCCACGTCATGAGGCATTACGCCGAATTGCTTGGCAAAAATGATCTTGTCTTTAGCGTTTCGGTCAGCGGTGAAACGCAGGTATCAATCGATGCCACCTCAATAGCAAAGACACGTGGTTGTAAGGTGGTCACGCTCACCGGCTTTTCGCGCAACTCTCTGTCCAAACTAGCCGACTATCCCATCTACACGGTGCAAAAGGAAATCCGCCTAGGCAGCATGGATCTCGACAGTCGCCTGATGTTTTATTACGTGTTTGAATTGATATTTGAGCGCTATTTCAAACTGGCTAGAAAATAAGGCTAGGTACAAATCCGTCATCGGCTCTTCAATAGCTTTCACACGAAAGGTTTCCATCCCATGTCCCGCATTCTGTTTATCTGCCATGGCAATATCTGCCGCTCGACGATGGCTGAGTCGGTGTTTACCGAGCTGGTGCGGCGCGCTGGGCGCGAGGCGGAGTTCGTCATTGATTCTGCGGCGACCTCAACCGAGGAGATTGGCAATCCGCCACATCATGGCACGGTTGCCAAGCTGCGCGAGGTCGGGATTCCCGTTGTTGCCCACCGCGCACGCCAGGTGCGTCGCGCGGAGTATGCCGACTGGGATCACATTGTCTATATGGATGCCGAGAACGCGCGCGGCCTGCGTTGCATCTTTGGCGACGACCCCGATGGCAGGATCTCGCGCCTGCTCGATTGGACCGACCGCCCCGGCGACGTGGCCGACCCCTGGTACACCGGTAATTTCGATGCCACCTACCGCGACGTGCTCGCCGGTTGCACCGCTATGCTCGAGCAGCTGTAGGCAAGCGAGGTCGCAGGCCACGCCTTCGGCGCGAAACGAGCGTTGATAATCTCCCACATGAAAAATGAGCGTGGATTTTCTCCCACTTTGAGCGTTCAAGCGCGCTCTAAACGGGAGAAAATCCACGCTCATTATCTCGGTGGGAGAAAATCCACGCTCGATTACTCGTCGACGATCTCGGCAAGCCAAACGTTCAGCGTATCGACCTCGGGGCAGCAGAACTTTGCCGTACCAGGCTCGTTGCCAGGCACGGTTCCGCCATAGCGCAGGATATCAATATAGGGAAAGCCCACATGGCAGGCCATGGCGCACATCTTGCCGCGGTCTCGGTCGAAGTCAAAGACGTCGCCCGGCTTGTGACCATGGTGGCAGCGGCACGCACCCAGCTGGTCCACGCAGCTCACGCGGATACGCGGACGCTTGCCACGCGGCGCGCCGAGCGACTTGTTCTCGCCCGCAGGCTTGACGCCGCCCTCGCCAGCGTTACTCATGGTCGATCACGTCCAAGCAAGCCTCGATAGGCAGGCCGGCGGACTTGTCCTCTTGGTCGGCATTGCGCTCGATAAGCTCAGCCACCACACGCATGGCATCGGACGTCGCGCGCTGCAGACTCCAACCTGCCATAACGCGGCCGACGAGCACCGCCGAGAACGTGTCGCCCGTGCCTGGGAAATAGACCGGAATGAGCTCAAAGGGAATCGTAAAGTACTCCCCCGCTACATGATCGTAACCGATAACCGCGTTCGTGCCATTGACCACGGCGCTCGTAATGACCACCGACTTGGCACCCAACTCGCGCACGGCGTTCACAAGAACGTGGGCCTCATCGGGCGTGATCTGCTCTGCAATAGGCGTATCGGTGAGCAGACAGGCCTCGGTGTAGTTGGGAACCGCGTAATCGGCGCACTCGAGCAGGTGCCTCATGAGACCGATCGTGGACTCGGGCACGCCCGCATAGAGCTTGCCGTTGTCTCCCATGATGGGATCGACAAACACCTTGGTGCCCTTTTGCGCACGGCGGTGGCAAAAGTCCGAGATGATGCGCGTCTCTTCCTCGGTCACGATAAAGCCGGTCGAGATGGCGTCGAACTCAAAGCCGAGCTCTTCCCAGATGGCAAGACTCTGACGCACGTACTCGGTGGTGTCGTGGATGTAGAACTTGGGGTAGTTGAGCGTGTCAGAAACGAGCGCCGTCGGCAGGTTATGGATACGGTAGCCCATGTGCGACAGCACCGGCAGCATGGCGGAAAGCGCGACCTTGCCGTAGCCGCACATATCGTTAATCAGCAGCAGCTGAGTATTCTTCATGAGTGTCCCCCTTGGTTCGGGCGCGGCGCAGCAGCGCCACAGTGCGACTAAGTGTAGCGCAGGGGACGTTGTAAGCGGAGGCGAGCGGTACGAAGTGCAAATTGTTGCGGAAAGGTTTCGGAAAATGATCCCTTTTCCTCCGTCCCCAAGGGATCACATGCACCGAAGCGGACCGTGGCGGAATCACAGGTTGAGGACGGACAGCGAAAACGTTCCTAAGCGAGCAAGGTGGCGCGAAAGAGGAGGGCATAGGCCTTGTGGCCATGCCCGACGATTGAACGCCAGATTGCCGCTTAGGAGCGTTTGCAGCGTCGAGCCGTTACGCGGTTTGGTAAAACCGCGTAACCACTAGTTTGGTACCTTGACAATTAATCTATGCGCTCCTAGATTGGTTAGGCACAAAACAATTCCTCTACCTAACTAAAGAAAGGAGCAACACTAATTCATGTGCGATGAACCTCTTAACCTTTGTTCGCACGAGCCCGGCGGCGACCCGTCACAACCGGCGGATGCACCCGAAGCGGTTAGCTCAGAAGACAAGCTTGCCAAGCGCATCCTCAATGGCCTGGGCTTTTGCGGCCATTACATGCATTTTCATGGCGGAGGCGTGTCCGGCAAGGCGCCCATTATCTGCCTGCTGGCCAAGCAGCCCGGCGGCGAGATGTCGCAGCAGGAACTCGGCATGCACTTCGACCTCAAGCCGGGGTCGCTTTCCGAGATCCTGTCCAAGCTCGAGCTCAACGGCCTCATTGAGCGCAGCCGTAACCCCAAGGATCGACGGCAGCTCACCATTCGCCTGACCGAAACCGGCCGGGAAAACGCCCGCATCGACCAGGCGGCCCGCATCCGCTTTAGGGAGCAGGCCTTTAGCGCCCTCACTCACGACGAGTGCGAACAGCTTGCCGAGATGCTCGAGAAAATCCGCGTAACCTGGGAGGAACTGGATGATTAAAACCCTTATGGGCAGCATCCGCGATTACATGAAGGTCACGATCGCCACGCCGCTGCTGGTGCTTGGCGAGGTAATCTGCCAGATGATGATCCCGTTTATCACCGCCGACATGATCGACGCCATCAAGGACGGCACCGCCGTTACCGAGATGCTGCCCACCGCCGGCCTTCTCATACTCATCGCGCTGACGTCACTCGCCTTTGGCGCCGCCGCGGGCATCACCTGCAGCCATGCCAGCTGCGGCTTTGCCAAGAACCTGCGTCGCGACCTGTTCTACAAGATCCAGACGTTCAGCTTCGCCAACATCGACGAGTTCTCGAGCTCCTCGCTCGTCACCCGCCTCACCACCGACATCAACAACGTGCAGCAGGCCTTTATGATGCTCATTCGCATCGCCGTGCGCTCGCCGCTGGTGCTGGTCTTTGCCTTTACCATGGCATACGCCATGGGCGGCAGCGTCGCCATGGTCTACCTGGTCATCATTCCGCTGCTGGGCTTTGGCCTGTTCTTCATCATCCATAAGGTGCGCCCGATCTTTGCCCGCGTCTTCCACAAGTACGACGCGCTCAACGAATCCGTTGAGGAAAACGTCACCGGCATGCGCGTGGTCAAGAGTTACGTGCGCCAGGACTACGAGAAGGAGAAGTTCGCCACCGCCGCGCGCGACGTCCAGATGGACTTCACCCGCGCCGAGAAGCTGCTCGCCTTCAACAACCCCATGATGAACATTTGCGTCAACGGCGCGTTCGTCGTCATCATCTACCTGGGTTCCGAGCTCATCATCACGAGCCAGGGCACCCTGTTCGACGTGGGCCAGCTCTCCTCCATCTTTACCTACGGCTTCCAGATTCTGATGAGCCTGATGCAGCTGTCGATGATCTTTGTCATGGTGACCATGGCCGACGAGTCGGCGCACCGCATTACCGAGGTGCTGGCCGCCGAGCCCACGATCGCCGACCCCGCCGAGCCCGTGCACGAGGTTGTCGACGGCTCCATCGACTTCGATCACGTGAGCTTTAAGTATTCCGAGCATGCCCGCCGCCAGGCGCTCGACGATATCGACCTGCACATTAAGAGCGGCGAGACCATCGGTATTATCGGCGGCACCGGCTCGGCCAAGTCGACGCTCGTGAACCTGATCGCCCGCCTGTACGATGTCACGGAGGGCACCGTGCGCGTCGGCGGCGTGGACGTGCGCGACTACGACCTGGACGCGCTGCGCCACCAGGTAGCCATGGTGCTGCAGAAAAACGTGCTGTTTAGCGGCACCATCGCCGAGAACCTGCGCTGGGGCGACCCGAACGCCACCGACGAAGAAGTCCGCGAGGCCGCACATCTGGCCTGCGCCGACGAGTTTGTCGACGGCTTCCCCAAGGGCTACGACACTTGGATTGAGCAGGGCGGCTCCAACGTCTCCGGCGGCCAGAAGCAGCGCCTGTGCATCGCGCGCGCCCTGCTGCGTCGCCCCAAGATTCTGATCCTGGACGACTCCACGAGCGCCGTCGACACCAAGACCGACGCCAAGATCCGCGAGGGCCTGGCGAGCTACCTGCCCAACACGACCAAGCTCATCATCGCCCAGCGCATCAGCTCCGTGCAGGACGCCGACCGCATCATCGTCATGGAGGGCGGCCGCATCAAGGACATCGGCAACCACGATGAGCTGCTCAAGACGAGCGAGATCTACCGCGAGACCTTTACCTCGCAAAATAAGATGAGTGCCGAGGGCGAGGAGGCAGCCGAGACCGCCGCAGCCGACACCGAGGCATCCGCACCGCAAGCTCAGATCCAGGAAGGAGGCGAGGCACATGAGTAAGGCCGCTACCGCCGAGCGCGCACGCAACCGCAAGGGCGGCACCATGACGCGCCTGATCAAGATGCTCTTTGGCTTCTACCCGGTGCTTTTGCCCCTCGTCGTCGCCGGCGTGGTGCTCTGCGCCATCATCAATTCCATCGGCGCGACGTTTCTCCAGAGCGCGCTGCAGGTCATTAGCGAATCGTGGCAGTCGGGCGACTGGACGGCCGCGCAGCCCAAGATCTTGAAGATTGTGACCACCCTCGGTTGCATCTATGCCGTGGGCGTCGCCTCCTCGCTCTTCTGGAACCGCGCCATGGCCGTCATCACGCAGGGCTCGCTCGAGAAGCTGCGCGAGAAGATGTTCAACCGCATGCAGGACCTGCCGATCCGCTACTTCGACACGCACCAGCGCGGCGACATCATGAGCCACTACACCAACGACATCGACACGCTGCGCCAGATGATCAGCCAGTCGCTGCCCAACCTGCTCATGACGATCATCGTCATCGTCACGGTGTTCTTCATCATGCTGTACTACAGCGCGTGGATGTGCCTGGTCATCATTGCCGGCGTCGCCTTTATGACCTTTATGACCAAGCTGCTCGGCTCCAACTCCGCGCGCTTCTTTATCGCGCAGCAGACTGAGCTCGGCGTAGTCGAGGGCCATATCGAGGAGGTCATGAACGGCCAGAAGGTCGTCAAGGCGTTCTGCCACGAGGCCGCTGCCGAGGCCGACTTTGACGAGCGCAACGAGAAGCTCTTCGAGGTCTCGCAGAAGGCCAACATGTACGCCAACATCCTCATGCCGATCCTCGGGAACCTGGGCGACCTGCTCTACGTGCTGGTCGCGCTGACCGGCGGCATCTTCCTGGCGCTTGGCGTGCCCAACCTGAGCCTCTCGGGCATGGCGCTCTCCATTGCCGTCGTGGTGCCGTTCCTCAACATGACCAAGCAGTTCTGCGGCCAGATTGGCCAGATCTCGCAGCAGATCAACGCCGTGGTCATGGGCCTTGCCGGCGCCGAGCGCATCTTTGAGCTGCTCGACGAGGAGCCCGAGGCCGACGAGGGCTACGTGACGCTTGTCAACGCGCAGGTCAACCCCGACACCTGGCAGCTCGAGGAGGCCGACCACCACACCGGCATGTGGGCCTGGAAACACCCGCACCGCGCAACTGGCGAGATCGAGTACGTGCCGCTGCGTGGCGACCTGGTCATGGACAACGTCGACTTTGGCTACACGCCCGACCACGAGGTGCTGCACAGCGTGTCCGTGTACGCCAAGCCGGGCCAGAAGGTCGCATTTGTCGGCGCCACCGGTGCCGGTAAGACGACCATCACCAACCTCATCAACCGCTTCTACGACATTGCCGACGGCAAGATCCGCTACGACGGCATCAACGTCAACAAGATTCGCAAGTCCGACCTGCGCCGTTCGCTGGGCGTGGTGCTGCAGGACGTGAATCTGTTCACCGGCACCGTGATGGACAACATCCGCTACGGCAACCTGGACGCCACCGACGAGGAGTGCATCGCGGCGGCCAAGCTCGCGGGCGCGGACGACTTTATCACCCGCCTGCCCGACGGCTACGACACCATGCTCACCGGCAACGGCGCGCAGCTGTCGCAAGGCCAGCGCCAGCTGATCTCGATCGCCCGCGCCGCCGTCGCCGATCCGCCGGCGATGATTCTGGACGAGGCCACGAGCTCCATCGACACCCGCACCGAGGCCATCGTGCAGGAGGGCATGGACAAGCTCATGGAAGGCCGCACGACGTTTGTCATCGCGCACCGCCTGTCCACCGTGCGCAACTCCGACGCGATCATCTGCCTGGATCACGGCCGCATCATCGAGCGCGGCAACCACGATGAGCTCATCGCCAAGCGCGGCTACTACTACCAGCTCTATACCGGAGCGTTTGAGCTAGAGTAGGCCCCGAGGATGCAGAAGGGCCTCGCGTCCCATAGGACCGCGAGGCCCTTCTGCATTTCCAGCGCCCCAAACAATAATGCAAGGCCGTCTTCCCCAAATATGCCACCAGACCGACGAACCATCGAGGAGACCATGAACGTCGAACAGCTGCGGGCCTTTGTCAAGGTAGCCGACTCGCACACCATCTCGGCCGCCGCCTCATCCCTATTCGTCTCACAGCCAAGCCTTTCGAGGTCAATTGCCCGCCTTGAGCGCGAGCTCGGCGTCTCGCTTTTTGAGCGAGGACGCAAAGGGTGCGAGCTCACCGAGGCAGGTGCGGCCTTCTTACCCCATGCGCGCCGGGCTCTTTGCGAACTCGACCGGGGACTGTCATCGCTGCTCGAACGCCCCGAAAATGCGCTTATCCTGGGCTGCACCGTCGAAGGGCTGTTGACCGAATTGCTCCCCGGCTTCATCCACGCTCGTCCCGACGTGGCCATTGACCAGCGAACCGTCAATGAAGGCTCCGCAATCGAACTTATCCAAAGCGGTTCGATCGACATTCTTATCTCTGCCGACATCATCAATGCACGGGATGTCATGTGCGTCTCGGTAGACGGAGCGCCGTATGCCCTGTACTGCAGCGCGGCAAGTCGCTGGGCTCGCTATGAACATCTCGAACTTTCCCAACTCGCCGAAGCCTCTTTTATTTGCGATACAAGCCGCATGAGCCGAAATGAGCTTGAGCGCTGCTGTGCCATCGCCGGGTTTACGCCCCGCATCACAGGCCTTGTTGAGGATTTTGCAAGCATCTGCGCCCTTATGGTATCGACAGACTCCGTCGCACTCATGCCACTCCCCCAAGCCCAAAGAATCCAAGACTCTCGATTTGCAGGCCAAATCGCTTGCCTGCCACTTGCCGGGCCAGAGGCAACCATACCGAAGGCTCATCTTGGATTTGCCTACTCCTCAAAACGTCCCCTTAGCAACGCAGCGTCAACTTTTGTGGAATACGCACGCGCGACGCTTCTTCGGTCTGATACCGAAATCATCAACAAAATCTATAACCGTTCGGATATAGATTAGGCAATAAAGCGCATGACTCACCCGCCCCTCTAGCCGATACGGTATCGGTAAGGCCCAAACGGGCACCATTCCAAAGAGAGGAGCGTCATGAATATCAGCTTTACCGGTAAAACCGTGATGGTAACCGGAGCGGGGGCAGGCATAGGAGCCGTCACCGCAAAAGATTTTGGCTCTCTGGGAGCCAACGTCGCGGTCGTCGACATGAATATCGATGCGGCACGCGCCACGTCCCTTGAAATCAACGCTAACGGAGGTATGTCCGAGGCCTTCGCATGTGATATCTCCGACGAGACCCAGGTAGCCAATACCATTGCAAGCATTGTCAAGCGCTTCGGCTCGCTCGACTGCGCATTTAACAATGCGGGCATCGGACCCGACGGCGTACGCATTCCCTATGGAGCACTCACCGAAACCGATAGCTCCACGTGGAGAAAAATCTGCGATGTAAATCTCACGGGCACCTTCCTTTGCCTCAAACACGAACTGATTCAAATGAAGCGTCAAGGCGGCGGCTCCATCGTCAACGCGGCATCGATCGGTGGCGTTCGCATGGCCCCCAATTTCGGAGCCTATGGCCCCAGCAAGGCCGGTGTCATCGCGCTCACCGAGCTCGCAGCCCTCGAGTCAGCAAGCAGCGGCATTCGCGTCAACGTCGTGGCACCCGGTCCCTGCGACAACACCACGCTCATGGCAAACACCCTGGCAACCGACCCCGGCCAAGATAAGGCACTCGAGGAACACGTCATCCCGCTCCACAAGCTAGCCCAACCGCAGGACATCTCCCGCGCTGTCGTCTGGCTGTGCTCGGACCTGAGCGGCCACACGACCGGTCAGCGCATATCGGTCGACGGCGGCATGCACGTTGCCTAGGAGGGTCACATTGGAATTCAATCGCACCTTCGACGCGCGTCTCGTCACCTCGGTTGTAGTCTGCGGCATCATGTCATTTTCGGGCGTCGTGGTGGAAACGTCCATGAACGTCACCTTTCCCACTCTTATGGCAGAGTTTTCCGTAGGGACATCGACCGTTCAATGGATTACCACCGGTTATCTGCTTGTTCTTTCGCTTATGATCCCTCTGTCGTCCTTCTTTAAGCGAACGTTTAAGCTCAAGAGCCTCTTTATTTTCTCTGCGTGCACCTTTTTGGCGGGAACGCTCTTGTCGGCGCTTGCCCCGTCTTTCGCCGTCCTATTGGGAGGAAGACTTATCCAGGGCGTGGGCACGGGCATCGCGCTTCCGCTTATGTTCAACATCATTCTGGACCAAGCGCCCCAAAGCCTGCTGGGTACGATGATGGGCGTCGGCAACCTCATCACCGCCATCGCGCCCGCGATCGGCCCCTCCTTTGGCGGCTACCTCATCTCGACAATAGGCTGGCGTGCGGTCTTTTGGTGCCTCGTTCCCCTCGTCACCGTTGCGCTCCTCTTGGGTGCTGCCACGATACGCCAGTCCTCAGAACTCGAACGGCCACAATTTGACCCCCTTGGGATCGCCCTTATCTCGCTTGCCTTCAGCGCGTTCATCTTCGCTGGCTCTGGCGCCTCTCACCAGGGATGGCTTGCACCCTCGACAATAGGACTGTTTTGTCTGAGCGCTGTCGCCCTCACGTTATTTTGTCTTCATTCGCTCAGGGCATCGGAGCCTCCGCTGCGCGTCGCAGTTCTTGCAAACCCGATCTTTGCGCTCTCGACCCTGAGCATCGTGCTCATCCAGCTTGCTTGTTTGGGAATCGGCTTTTTGCTGCCCAACCACGCACAAATCGTCATGGGCATGGACGCGTTTGCCGCCGGCCTGCTTTTTGTGCCCGGCTGCCTGCTCGGCGCCGTGCTTTCGTTGGCAAGCGGCGCCGTTCTCGACCGAGTTGGCGCCATGCCGCCCATCATTGGGGGCAGCGCATGTGTCTTGCTCGCCACCGTGCTGTTCGCGCTATATTGCCCCAGCCTGACCCCCACCCTGGCAACCGCCTTGTACATGATCTTTGCCTTTGGTCAGGGCAACTGCATGGGGACGAATATGTCCAACGGTCTGGCACATCTCAATCCCGAGCAAAAAGCCGACGGCAACGCCATCATCAACACGCTCCAACAGCTATCGGGGGCCATCGGGACCACACTCGTCTCGACTGTCGTCGCATCGCAGCAGCTATCGGACCCAAAACATCTCATAGCCGCCACTACCACAGGAACAACCAGCGCCTTTATGCTCACTGCTGTGTTCGCTGCCATCGCCTTTGGCTGCGCTCTCATCGTCTTTTGCGTGCGCAAGAATCAATAGGGTCCGGCAACGTATCAAAATAGCAACCTCGCATTCAAACACAAAAACCCGCCCGGAATTATCCGGGCGGGTTTTTGCATCAATCGTCTATCGATATCGCGCCTGGCGGCGGTAGTCTCACCGGCTGTCTAAGCGAAAGGATTCTCGGTGGGATACGGCAAGGAGGCGGGGCGGTTGAACGCAATGTCCTCGATACCCAGATAGGCAAACGTATCGAACAGCGCGCGGCCACAGTGGTTAAAGGCCACGGCGCCATGATGGGGATAGCGCTTCTGGAGCAGCACATGTCGATAGAAGCGTCCCATCTCGGGAATACCGAATACGCCGATACCGCCAAAGGAACCCGTGGCGACCGGCAGGATCTCGCCCTGAGCGATATAGCTCCTGAGCACGCCCTCGCTGTCACACTGCAGGCGGAAGAAAGTGATGTCGCTCGGTGCGATATCGCCCTCGAGCGTGCCACGCGTAAAGTCCGGTTCGCTGCCCTCGGGCTCGAGCAGGCGATGCTGAATGAGCTGATACTTCACCGCGCGGTCGGCACACATCTTGCAACTGGGCGTATTTCCACAGTGGAAGCCCATAAACGTATCGGTCAGGCGATAATCGTAGTCGAACTTTCCCTCAATCTGCCGCTTCCACATCTCATGCGGAACCGTGTTATTGATATCGAGCAGCGTCACCGTATCGTCGCTCACGCACATGCCGATGTATTCCGATAACGCTCCGTAGACATCGACCTCGCATGCAACGGGAATCCCCCGCGAGACAAGGCGGCTGTTGACATAGCACGGTTCGAATCCGAACTCCTTGGGAAACGCCGGCCAGCATTTGTCGGCGAATGCAACGTAGCTGCGCGCGCCCTTGTGCTGCTCGGCCCAATCCAGCAGCGTAAGCTCGTACTGCGCCATGCGCTCCAATAGATCGGGATAGTAATTTCCCATGCCCATCTCTGCTGCCATATCGGCGCAGACATCGGCGATACGCGGATCACCTTCGTGGGCGCGGTACGATATCAGCAAGTCGAGCTCGGAGTTCTCCTCGATCTCGACGCCAATCTCATAAAGCCCCTTGATGGGCGCATTGCAGGCAAAGAAGTCCTGCGGGCGCGGACCAAACGTGATGATCTTGAGGTTCGAGACGCCGATCACAGCCCGGGCGACCGGCATAAAGTCACGAATCATGCCCGCGACATCATCGGCCGTGCCAACGGGATATGCCGGAATGTATGCTTTAACCTTGCGAAGTCCCAGGTTGTAGCTGCAGTTGAGCATGCCGCAGTAAGCATCTCCACGCCCGTTGACAAGGTCACCGTCCCCCTCCGCGGCGGCCATGTACATACACGGACCGTCAAAGTGCTGGGCAATGAGGGTCTCAGGCTGCTCGGGGCCAAAGTTGCCCAAGAAGACCACAAGGGCGTTTGCGCCGGCGGCACTGACTTCGTCAACCGCCCCGATAGCGTCGTCCTCGCATTGAACGATCGTTTTGGCCTGAATCACCTCGATGCCGAGGGACTCACACGCCTGCGCCACTGCTGCCCCGCGTCGCTTCGAAAGCTCCACGGGGAAGCAGTCGCGGCTCACAGCGACCAATCCAATTTTGACCTGAGGAATATTACTTGACTGAAGCATTTCTCTCCTTTGTATCCATACGCCTAATGACGGGTATCTAAGCAATTCGCAATGTCGATATTTGGCCCGGTGATACCCACGTACGCACCGGCAGCAGCCTCGTCGCTTGCGGAATGCGCGATGAGCCATTTATCCGTGGCCCACAGCAGTGCGGCGTCTCCGCATATTTCCGTGCTCGCACCGTCTTCGGCGCGCGGGGCATTGGTGCCTTCCGGTAACGCGATCATGACCTTAAAGCCCCGCTCGTCAACTTGGCACGGAGCATAGTGCAGGGTCGTTGAATAAATCTCGACGAGTATGCCCGCCGGAACCCGATACGCGACCACATCGCTCGAATCGAGTGCGCCGCCATCAAGGTCCTGCAAGCGGGCAAGCAGCAAGATGAAGTCACGGCTGCCGAGATTAAACTCACTCGAACGGTGATACTCGAGACAGTTGAGCCTCGTATTGTGACCGTTACACCAGCCAAGCTGAGCCCTCGAGCCACCAAATAAAAACCGCTTGAGCGCATCGGCGCCCTCGGCGTTCTCGAGTTCAGGTTCCGACGCAACATAGTCGGTTCCATCGGGCAATGGGCACCGGCGCTCGAGCGCTTCGGTCACGCTCATGAAGCGCGGCCCCGCATCATGCCAAACCCGACCGTATGCGGCAAACGAATCGTCCGTAACGCTTTTGATTCCGAGTTGCAGCATGCCCTACCCCGCCATCTGATCGAAAACAGGCTTGAGCGCCGGATAGAGCCGGCGCCATGTTCGATAGCGCCGCTCATATGCCGCAACGGCATTGGCATCGGGCGAGACGGTCTCGCGGATGCTCACGATGCCCCGCGAGCATTCGTCGATATCCGGCGCGTCGCCATTTGCCACCATGGCGAGCATTGCCGCGCCGTAGCCGGGCCCCTGCTCGGTTGTCGGCAGATCGAGCTGCACGCCGAGCACATTGGCGAGCATCTGGCGCATAAGCGCGCTTCTCGCGCCGCCGCCGCAAAGCGTGGCACGCCGAACATCGGTACCCAGGGCGCGCGATGCCTCGATGCAGTCACGCATGGCAAATGCCACGCCCTCGCGCACAGCCCGCACCAAATCGGAGCGCTTTGAATCCGCACGCATGCCCACAAACGAAGCGCGCGCGTTCGCATCGTTATGCGGGCTGCGCTCCCCCATAAGATATGGCAGGAAGTACGGCAAGTCTCCGTCTGCAAGGGAGGGGTCTATCCCCGCCTCCTCGGCATCGATGTCATCCGACCGAAGCACGTCGCCCACAAACCACCCCGTACAGCTCGCGGCGGAAAGGACGCACCCCATAAGGTTAAAGCGCCCCTCGATATAGTCGAACGCATGCAGCGTCGCGCTCGGATCGACCGCATGTGACGAGCTGGGGATAAAGACGGTGCCCGATGTTCCCAGACTGATGTTGCAGGCACCGGCGTTGACCGCTCCGCAGCCTATAGCGGCCGCGGCGTTGTCACCGGCACCCGCCGCCACCGTGGTGCCGGCCATGATACCGAGCTCCGCCGCGGCCTCGGATTGAAGCACGCCGGCTTTTTCGGCACTGTCCAGAAGCGTCGGCAGCCACGTGCGCTCGACACCGCATATATCGACCATCTCGCTGCTCCACCCGCGATGTTGAACATCTAGCAGCAGCGTTCCCGATGCATCGGTATAGTCGGTAACAAACTCGCCCGTCATCCGATACACCAGATAATCCTTTGGGAGCATGATATGGGCGATACGGGCGAACAGCTCGGGCTCGTGCTCGCGCATCCAAAGCAGCTTGGGCGCCGTAAACCCGGCAAACGCGATGTTCCCGGTCAATTCGACCAGTCGGTCGCGACCGATCTTTGCGTTGAGATAGTCCGCTTGTTCCTGCGTGCGTCCGTCATTCCACAGTATGCAGGGTCGAATCACATCACCGGCAGAGTCAAGCACCACCAACCCGTGCATCTGACCCCCGCAAGCGATGCCCTTGATCTCGGCGGGATCGACGCCTTCCACAAGCTCGCGGACACCATCGACGACAGCATCCCACCATACCTGCGGGTTCTGTTCACTCCAACCCGGATGGGGATAATCTACGGCATACGACTTCGACACCGTCGCGACGATTTCGCCCGTCCGGGAGACAAGCAGGATCTTGACAGCCGAGGTGCCCAGATCGATTCCAACGTAGTACTTAGGCATACGAAGCTCCTTCCATAAACAGCTGGGTTCGAAAGCCGGCCCTAGGAGCAATCACGGCCATTGCTCTCAATCACTTTTCGATACCAATCAAAACTGTCCTTCTTGATGCGCTTGAGCGTGCCCTTGCCCTCATCATCGCGATCGACATAGACAAACCCATAACGCTTGCGCATCTCCCCCGTGCCCGCAGACACCAGGTCGATGCACCCCCAGGTGGTATAGCCGATAAGGTTGACGCCCTCGTCGATCGCATGCTCCATCTCGCGGATATGCGCACGGAGATAATCGATGCGGTAGCCATCGTGTATGCCACCGTCCTGGGCCACCTCGTCTGCGGCGCCCAAGCCGTTCTCGACCACCATAATCGGCAGGCCGTAGCGGTCATCGACAACCTCGAGGTAGTAACGCAGGCCCTTTGGATCGAGCGCCCAGCCCCAATCGGAATACTCCAGATAGTCGTTCTTAGCGCCCAGCACCATATTGCCCCCGGCAGATTCCCCGCCCGTATGAGTAGTCACCGAGTTGCTGTTGTAGTACGAGCAGGTAAAGAAATCCACCACGCCCTCGGCCAATTCTGCCGCATCGCCCGGCTTCGTAAGCAGCTCAACGTCATGCTCGGCCCACAGACGCCGAGCGAAACGAGGATAGGCCCCCTTGCACTGGACGTCCGCGCAATAAAAAGTACCTCGCTCCATCGTGCGCATCGCCAGCAGAATATCACTGGGATCACTCGTGAGCGGATAGTGCGGTATTCCGCAGATCATGCAGCCAACTCGATAATCGGGATCGATCTCGTGCGCCATCTTGACGGCATGAGCACTTGCCAAAAACTGATGGTGCAGGCTCTGGCAGGCATCCTGATAGTCTTCATCGGTTGCGGGCGCCATGGCTCCCAAAAATTGAATCGTGTTGTTAATCTCGTTGAACGTGAGCCAGTTGCGCACCAGGCCGCGATATTCGGTAAGAATCGCGCGGGCATACTTGTCGAAATATGCAACGGTCTCGCGGTTCTTCCATCCGCCAAGTTTCTGATCGAGATAGAGCGGCGTATCAAAATGCCACATAGTCACCAGGGGCTCGATATCATGCGACCGAAGTTCCTCAAAGACACGGCGGTAATAATCGAGACCTGCCTGGTTGGGCTCGTCCTCTATGCCCCGGGGAAAGATACGGCTCCAGCTGATCGACATGCGAAACTGCTTAAAGCCCATCTGCGCCATTAGCTCGATATCGTCCCGATAGTGATGGTAAAAATCGATAGCCTCGTGGTTGGGATAAAAGCGCCCGGGCAAGACGGCGGGCTCGGCGCCGGCAGGCAGCTTACCCGGCATCGCGGGCACCTCGCCCTCGCTACCGTCCGGCATGCGGAAGGTGACCATGCGCGGCTTCGTACGTGAACCCGCGGTGGTCATATCCATCATCGTGGCGCCACGACCGTCCTCGTCCCAAGCGCCTTCGACCTGATTGGCGGCAGTAGCACCGCCCCAAAGAAACGTTGTTGGAAAGGGCATATTCTGATCCTTAATCTAGAAATTGCTGCCGCTAAGCGCGCGGCGAGAGAACACAGACAAGCTCGTGAGCGTGATTGCCGTCACTTGCCATACGCACCATGGTCTCGGCAACGTCCTCGTAGGTGCTATAGCTGACCTCTTGCGCCTGAACCACGCGCGACAGATCGAGCTTTACGTCGCAGACGTCATGAAACGATCCGTTCGGATCAAACGTTAGACCCGGGGTCACGGCGCACCAGTCGACATCCCCAGCATCATCGAGCAAGGCCAGACCGCGGGCCGTCGCCTCGGAAATAGGTCGCAAACGCTGGGAGGCGCCGGGGAGCTCATAGACTCGCGTCGTGCGCGTATCGTCTGCAAACAGGGAACCCGACCCCATAATCGCCACGATGGAGACTCCCGCCGTGCGAGCGAGCTCAATATAGGCAGCGCACGCCTTCTCATTCAGAGACGGGTCGGATGACAGGCCGCTGCCAAATGCGCTCACCAGGACATCGACCCCTTCGAGGTCCTCGGCTGTCATCTTAAACAGGTCGCCGCAGACGATCTCGGCGCGCGCGTCAATGGCATCGGCCTGCTCCGGGTTTCTCACCATAGCCCTTACGTCCAGGCCATGGTCAAGGGCATGCGTGACAACCCGATGCCCCAAATTACCGGCAGCACCGACGACCGCGATCTTGGAAATCGGCATCTACTCCACCTCAAAGTCGATAGCCGTGGCGCCCGCTACCAGGCCCTCGGTCTCCGCAAGCAAAAGATCGTGCTCGCGAGAGCGAGGGTAGGCATCGGCATCCTCACGGGAGGCAAAGGAAAGGCTTTGGATGACATCGCCCCATACCGGACCCTCATGGGCCTCGGCCGAATCGGAGTCGGCCGTCTTTTCGGAGGAGAGCATGATGCCGCCCTCGGCCTCAACCACGAGAGGGCTCGCCTTTGCCGCGCGCTCAAGCGCCGCCCACATGCGCTCCGAAGCGTCGACTTCGGCAGGATTCATCGAAAAAATCGTCGTGTGCTTGATCATTTTGATCCCTCTTTCACTGCAACCTCAAAGGCGCTCAGCTGTGCCCTTGCCTCACCAGATACAAACAGGCAGTCAATGACGCCGGTATTTTGCGTTCCCGCGTTTTCGACGGTCACATGAGCCGTCGGCGTTTCCATGAGCTCGATGCCATTGACCGAGAACCGATAGGCAGAGCGGCTGCCATCGATGGCAAGCTCAACGTCCTTCTCAAGTCCATCCAACGTAAAGACCTTCACGTCTTCGATATCAAGAACCGAGCGACGCACCGCGACGACCGTCTTGTCTTCCCGGAGAGTCAGGAAAATCGAAAGGTGGCTCTTATTGGTCGACAGAATCGCAAGGCCAATTTCGTCTTCCTCGGATCCAAGCAGCGACATGTCAACGACCGTTCGCATGCGGACATCGAACTCCGGCTGTCGAACACCCCAACAACACGAATCACCCGATCGCAGCCCGTGGCCATTGCCCGTCATATAGAGCACTCCGGCGCCCATTTGATAGAAAGAGCGGTTAGGTGTGCGCGGCGATACGATGCGGGATGGCATCTCGTGTTGTTCCATATCGAGCTCAAAGGACCAATCATCCTCCGCAGCTCCCTTTAAGGCGCAATCCCAGGACGCCGCGACATGCTGACCGTCGGCAATAAGCCATCCGTCTTGCGTCCACGACGCATGGCACAGCATGGTCTCTCGGCCCAAAAGCGAACGATGGGATACCTCGCGCACGCCAAGCAGCACCAGATAGTCATCGCCGTCGGGGCCCACAACCCAATCGGCATGCCCCACGCGCTGAACGGGAACGCGCAGATCGCGATTGATGGCCACCGGGCCGTGCGGGGACGGCTCAAAAGGACCCCACACGTCCTTTCCGCGCATCATCGTCACATGATGTCCTTCGCGCGTACCGCCTTCGGCCATCAACAGGTAATACCAGCCGTCGCGAACCCACATATGTGGGCCCTCGACGTCTCTGCCGCCGCAGCCGGTCGTAAGCAGTCGGGGACCTTCGAGCACTTCGCCCGTCACATCGTCGATACGCACCTGCATGATCTTGCCGCGGCCTGCGTACTGCATATACGCATTGCCGTCTTCCCAAAACAGCGACGGATCGATACCGTCGACATCCACGACCACGGGATCGGACCAAGGGCCCGCGGGGTCGGTAGCGGTGACGAAGAAGTTCGTGAGGCTGATGGGAGCCTCCCCCGAAGACGGCCCTGTCACCGTGGTAACCATATAGAACAGTCCATTATGAAACCTGATGGTTGGCGCAAAAATACCCTGTGACGCCTCGGCATCCAAGAGGTTGATCTGGCCTGGACGATCGAGCACATTTCCGATCTGCTCCCAATCGACCAAGTTCTTGCTGGCGAAAATCGGCACGGCCGGCCAGTACTCAAATGTCGAACACACCAGGTAGTAAGTATCTCCCACCTTGCAGATTGACGGATCGGGGTAGAGTCCGCGCAGCAATGGATTACTGAATTCCATGTGAACCTTTCAGGATAGACGGAGCGGGGCCGCTCAACGCGGCCCCGCAAAGGGAGGGACAAATGTAACCTAGGACTCTTCGACCATCGAATCGTCGAAACCGAAGAGATATGTGGCGATTGCGGTTCCAAAGAAGCCGAGCAACGCGGCCACCAGGGTAAACATGCCGCCAGGAAGAAGCGAAAGCGCCGGAAGGGTGAGGAAGCTCACCGTCATGATTCCAGGCCACGCGGTAGCGCTAAAGGACATGATCACGCCGGCAATGCCCGTAAAGATGCAGCAGGCAACGAACGGCTTTTTGTACTTAAGCGTCACGCCGTACACGCCCGGCTCGGTAATGCCACCGAGAATCGCCGAAAACGCAGCGCTGCCAGCGACTTCTTTGACCTTGACATTCTTGGTCTTAAGAAATACCGCAACGCAGGCACCCATCGTCGCGAAGTTGCAAGCAACGGTGATAGGAGAGAAAGAGTCGCCCCCAAGCGTGGAGATCTGCTGAATGGCGATGGGGATAAAGCCCCAGTGCAGACCGAAAACGATGGCGATGGGCCAAAGAGCGCCAAGGACACCACCGGCGACGACGGGAGCCAGGCCAAAGACGTACTGGTACACATTTGCCATCCACACGCCCAGATAGTAGGTGGCCGGACCGATAATCATCATCGAAACAGGCAGGGCGACAAAAATGGTGACGAGCGGAGTGAGAATCATATCGACGACATCGGGCATCCATTTGTGAATCAGAGACTCGAGGCGCGACGTAAACCACGCAACGACGATTGCCGGGATAACGGTCGAGGTGTAATCGATCATGGTCAGAGGCACAAAGCCGAAGAGCTTAAGAACCGGATGCTCAAACATCGCGGGAATCATATCGGGATAGATCATGGCCATGACGACGGAGAGGACCACGAATTTGTTGCCCTTGAACTTCTCCGCTGCCGAAATACTCAATGCGAGCGGCAGATAATAGAAGAAGCCCTGAGCAAGCGCATAGAGGACGCGATAGGTGTCGCTCTGGTCACTAAGAACACCGAGCGTGGTGCACGCGACAAGGATACCCTTGAGGATGCCAACGGCTCCGAGCGCCGGGATAATGGGAAGAAATACACCGGCAATGGTGTCGATGAGCATGTTGAAGAGATTTACCTTCTTCTTCTTCGTGCCGCCCGCTTCGGCTTGGTCCTCGCCCACCGTGCCGCCGGCGCGGGACTCGAGACCGTAGTTCTTGACGACTGCGTCGTACAGCTTGGGGACCGAGGTTCCGTAGACCACTTGGTACTGGCCGGCTGCCACCGTGACATTGATAACGCCCTCGACCTGCTTGAGCCCATCGAGATTCGCCTTACCCTCGTCTCGAAGAACGAGGCGAAGACGCGTCATGCAGTGCATGACCTTCTCGATATTGTCGGCACCACCGACCTTCTCGACGATATCTTTCGATATCTTGTTGAAATCCTTTGCCATAGCATCCCCCTTCTGGATTGCTTAATGGGATTTACCTGCGGTGATGCATATAATAGATAATCGAATTATTTCATCCTATAACCCATCTTCACCACTCTATTGACCAAACCACAGGATTTCGAGGTACAGCATGGATCAAGCGGAACATACCGGCGAGCGTCTCTTTGAGATCACTTCCCGCGAGCGCGGCTACCTCACCGATCCCGAAAACTTTGAAGACCTTCCCTTTAGGTATCGCAAAATAGGCGACCGTTCCGTTCCGTTTATTCCGCTGAAGGGCACCTTTGTTTTTCATTCCGGAACCACGCCGGTTTTCTCGATTAAGCGTCATTCAAGATTTCAGAAATTCCCCGAGCACTGCCATGACGGCATCGAGCTCAATTACCTCTATGCCGGTAGCTGCCATCAAATCGTCAATGGTCGCGATATCGAACTTCGAGAGGGCCAGACGCTTCTTTTGAGCAGCAATACCGTTCACACGATTCTGCCGCTTGGAGAGAGGGACATTCTGTTCAACATTAATATCAATCCAGAGTTTCTCATCTCCCAGGTTCTCGGGCGGCTGCACTGCAACACCATCGTCAATCAGCTGTTCGTCGAATCGCTTAAGACCTCGCTGACCGTCGATGACTTTCTGTTGTTTACTTCGCAGAACAACAGAAAGCTACGAACCTATATGGAATACATGCTCGACGAATGGGAGTCACCGACACCCATGGCTCGAGACATAACCGAAAGCCTGCTCGTCCTGCTTATTTCGGAACTTGTGCTTGAATACCGCCAAGAAGACGTCTTTAAAGGAGGCTCTCCCGTCGGCGCGGCGCTACCTATCCTGAGCTACCTCGAGGAGCACTACGCGTCCTGCACACTCGATGAAACGGCACGCGTCTTTCATCTCAACCCGACCTATCTTTCCAATCTACTAAAAGACAAGATCGGTCTTTCATACCGAGAAATCGTACAGCACCTGCGCCTCGACGTTGCCGAGCGGCTGCTTGCCACCACCGACCTAACGGTTACCGAGATCGCGCGGCAGGTGGGCTACGAGAATGTCACCTTTTTCTATCGAATCTTCGAACGACGCTGCGGCTGCAAACCGGCCGAATATCGCAGACGCCACGAATAACCCTAGGAGTAATTTGAACAGCAAGGGCTTTTACGTGTCCAAATGAGCTACCCCCCTGCTACAGGCTTAACGGTCCTCGCATCGCAGCTCGGCGGCTCCGTCAGCCTTTGCACGGTTCTTGTCGATGTACATGTTCTTGTCGGCCTGGGAAAAGAGCTCGCGCATCGTAGGCGGCTCATCGAAATCACTGGAGAGTGCGTAACCCACCGCATAGCTGATAGGCATGTCGGGGTGAGCTACGGAATACTCATTCACGTTCGTACGAATCCGAGCAAGGCAGGACTCCACGGCGGCCCGATCGGCATTCCATAGCACGGCAATAAATTCATCACCGCCGTCGCGACCCACAAAGCATGTCTCGGATGCCACGCGCCCCAGCTGCTGGGCAAAGGAGCGGATGTACTCATCGCCCTTCTCGTGGCCGAAGTTGTTGTTGACCGTATGCAGATTGTTGAGATCGAAAACGCATACCGCAACCGGCGCTTTCGCGGAAACGGGCTGTTCTCGCCCCAAGATTTCCTCGCACTTATTCTTGTTGGGCAGCCCCGTTGCCCCATCGAGGTAAACCTTGCTCTGCAGCTCGCGGTTGAGCGCAGCGAAGCGCACCGTGCGCGCAAGTTCGATTGCAAAGATCACCACCAAGCCCACGATATCGACAATCACCAAGCCCTCAAGATGATTGAGCGCCGTTGCCTTCTGTTGGGAGTAGTCTTCCGCGAGCCGTGTTGCATCGTCGCAAATGCCAAAGAACTCCTCGCTCATGGCGATGATGTCGGTATTCTCGTAGCCAACTTCGCGCACGCGGACGATCTCGGCACGAAGCCTATCGAAATAGCTCGCGAGCTCGGTCATCTTTGCCTGATACTCATCGTCGTCGAGACGGACGAGGTTGAGGTCATCACTTCCGTAGCGCAAGCCCTTAATGTATGAATCCACGGCCTTGAGCAGGTCGTCTTGCGGCTGGCCCGCATCCTCGAGCTTAACGATGCGTTGCGTGGTACCGCGCACCAGACCCGCGTAGTTGACCACGCGCGCCGTGCCCTGGATATCGGAAACGAGCGACATAACGTTAAAGAAGAAAAAGATCAGGACAGCTGTGAGCACCATCATGAGCAAGCGGACCACCCGGCTGGCTTTCTTAGCGACAGAAGTATTCACAAGTTCACTCCCACAAATGGAAAAAGCGCAGGCGGCACGCTGTGTGCTGAAATTCACGTGAGGTCAACTCTACCATATGGGCAAAAGTCCTCAAACTGGATACAGCCTTTCTGGGACGAAGCCAAACCAGACCCCAGGGCAGCTAGTTGAGGAGCTGGGCCATGGCGTTGACGAATTTTTGCACTTGGAGGGTGGGCTCGAGCGGGTAGTGCAGATAAACCGGCACCTCGCGGCCGCATAGGAACGGCACGCCTACAAAGGCCGGGTGCACGCCCGACCACGCGCCGCAGGTGAGCACCGCGTCGCCCTTTTCCTCGGCCTCGTTAAAGAGCGCGAAGTCGAAGCTATCGACGTCGATAACGTCCACGCCGCCGTCGGCCAAAAGGTCGATGCGCAGACTGTCCATGGCGTCGTTGCCGTGACGCAGCACGCGCAGACGCATGCCTTCCAAGTCGGCAACCGTGATGCGGCTCTTGCGCGCAAGCGGGCTCGTGCGCGGCACATCGATATAAAACGGCACGTTGACGATGCGGAGCTTTTGGCACGCATCGCCCCAGCGCGGGGTCGAAAAGCTCGACTGCACCACATCGACCTCGCGGCCCAAGCTGCGCATGACGGTCTCGCGCTCGTCGTAGAGGTCGCTCACCGGCACGATCTCAAAACGCAGCGACGGCTCCAGCTCGTGCACGCCCGTCCACATTGAAAGCGTCTGACGCCCCGGGCACATCATCGATACGCCTAAGCGCACTGCACCGCCATCACCCGCCGCGCGTCGGGCGCGGCGCAGCGCGTCCTCGGACTGGCGCATGATCGAGCGCGCGTCGTCAACCAGCAATGCCCCCGCCGGCGTCACTTTGACGCCCGAATGTGAGCGCTCGAACAGCGTGATGCCAAACTCAGCCTCGAACCCCGACACCTGTTTGACGAGTGCCGGCGTCGACACGCGCAATTTTGCCGCGGCGCGCGAGAAGCTTCCCAGCTCCGCAGCGGCCGATATGGCTTCAAGTCGTCGATCGTACACTTCAATCCCCCGTTTTCACACGTGCAACCCCACGCATCTTAGGGGGGTTCTTTTCGCAGGTCACAGGCTCAACGTGAACAAACTGCCCAAATCGGTATAAACCTGTGGTTAACGCCATTCTAACAAATATGCAATTCACCTGCGCAAACGCAAAACATACGATAACCAGCGAAAACCACGTGGGTCGGTTAATGGGAGCGACCCACCGGGAGGCACAAGAAGGGAACTTCCTATGAGCAATTGGCTTAAGCTCGAGGGCGACGTCTGCGCCGTGACTGGCGCGCTCGGCGGCATGGGCGCCGAGATCTGCCGCGAGTTCGCCCGCAATGGCGCCAACGTCGTCATGCTCGACCTGGATGAGGAGAAGGTCAAGGCCGCTGCCGCCGACCTCGCTGCCAAGTTTGGCATCCACGCCGAGGGCTACAAGATGAACGCAACCGACGAGGCCGAGGTTCAGGCCGCCGTCGACGCCACCATCGCCAACTTCGGCCGCGTCGACGTCCTCGTCAACACCGCCGGCATCCTGCGCTTCGCCGCTATGGAGGACCTGCCGCTGAGCGACTGGGAGCAGGTGCTCAACGTCAACCTCACCGGCTATTTCATCACCTCGCAGCGCTTTGGTCGCGAGATGATCAAGGCCGGCCAGGGTCGCCTGGTGCATATCTCGACCGTCGCCAGCCACTCCCCCGAGACGTTCTCGGGCGTGTACAGCTCCACCAAGGCCGGTGTCAACATGATGTCCAAGATGCTTGCCGCCGAGTGGGGCCCGTATGGCGTGCGTTCCAACTGCGTCGAGCCCTGCTTTGTTAAGACCCCCATGTCGGCGAGCTTTTACGCCGACCCCGAGGTCGAGAAGAGCCGCAGTCGCCTCATTGCCACGCGTCGCATCGGCGAGGTCAGCGATATCGCCAACGCCGTCATGTTCCTGGCGTCCAAGCGCTCGGACTTTACCACCGGCGACGCCATCAAGGTCGATGGCGGCTTCTCCAATATGATGGGCGACCTCACCGCCAAGCCCGGCGGCCGTCGCGCATACGCCGACAACTACCTCAAGAACAAGGGTGTCGAGCTTTGGTCCGACGAGTCCGGCGTCGCAAAGCCGACCGACCAGTAAACCAACCTGACAGGGAGACCTCGCGAACACGCCCGTTCCTCCCCCGCATCGATTAGAAAGAGTCCAATGGCTTCCACCAACTCCAACAAGGGTCGCGCCGTCGTGCTTTCCGCCGCGTGCGTCACCATGTTCTTCATCAGCTCCATCGCGCTGTACTCCGTCGTGTCCAAGAACCTGCTCGCCGTCTACCCCGAGTGGTCGAGCGCCCTTACCTGGGCTTTCCCGGTCTTCCAGACCATCATGGCCGTGACGGGCATCTTCGCCGGCCGCATCTCCGATAAGATCGGCCCGCGTAACGTCGTGATCGCCGCCGCCGTGTGCTACGGCGTGGGCTGGTTCATGTCCGGCACCGTCACCGAACCGTGGCAGTTCTACCTGTGGTTCTCGCTCGTCGCCGCCATCGGCAACGGCCTGGGTTACAACCCCGCGCTCACCACCGGCCAAAAGTGGTTCATCGACAAGAAGGGTCTCGCCTCCGGCATCACCCTTGCCGCTTCGACCGCCGGCCCCGCCGTGCTGTCCCCGGTGCTCGCCTCGCTGCTCATCCCGAGCCTGGGCATCTTTGGCGCCCTCAAGGCACTCGGCATCATCTTCTTTGTGATGATCGCAGCCTCCGCCCTGTTCCTGAAGGCCCCCGAGGCCGGCTGGCTGCCCGAAGGCTTCGAGGCCCCCAAGGGTGGTGCACACGCCGGCACCTTCGGCGACCTCACCCCGGGCGAGATGGTCAAGACCCCGCGCTTCTGGGTCCTCATCGTCACCTTCGCCTTTGCCGCTACCGCCGGCACCCTGCTCGTCGGCAAGGTTGCCTCCATCGCCGCCGTCCAGCTCTTCGCCAACCCCACGAGCGCCGCTGCCGTCGCCCTCGGCGGTGTGGTCGTCTCCGTCAACACCTGCGCCAACCTGGTCGGTCGTCTGTCCTTTGGCCAGATCATCGACAAGCTCGGTGCCTACAAGTCGCTGCTCATCAGCCTTATCGTCACCATCGTCGCGCTCGTCATCATGTCGATGAGCTTTACGCAGAGCATGTTCTTCGTGGCGCTCGCCCTGCTCGGCTTTAGCTTTGGCGCCCTGCTCGTCATCTACCCGCCGCTCACCGGTGGCGCCTTCGGTACCAGCAACATCGGCGTCAACTACGGCATCATGTTCCTGGGCTACGCCGCTTCCACCTGGATCAGCCAGCCCATCACCGCCGTGCTGTATCACGCCGAGGCCGGCAGCGCCGCCTACCAGCAGTCCTTCTACGGCGCCATCGTGATCGCCGCCATCGCCGTCGTGCTTACCGTCTACATGATGGTCTCCGACAGCGAGAAGAAGTCCGCTTAGTTTGCTTGATGCGGCAAGGGCCGCCCCCTTGCCGCGCTCTACCGCCACCAGCATTAAGGAGTCGAAATGTCTGAGCTCAACCCCGTCCGCATTGCCGTCATCGGCGCCGGCGCCATGGGCCGCAACCACATCCGCTTTGTCACCGAGGAGCCCGAGGCCGAGCTCGTCGCCATCGCCGACGCCTTTGAGGGCGCCCGCGCCACGGCCGAGGCCGCCGGCGTGCCGTTCTTTACCGATCCCGCCCAGATGATGGACGAGGTCAAGCCCGAGGCCGTCATCATCGCCACGCCCAACGACCTGCACCTGGGCGTCGCCCGCGAGGCCGTCAAGCGCAACATCGTTCCGCTGGTCGAAAAGCCGATCTCCAACGACCTCGAGGACGCCCAGGCCTTCGCCGCCGAGGCCGAGACCGCCGGCGTGCCCGTGCTCGTGGGCCAGCACCGTCGCCACAACCCCTTCGTCAACAAGGCCAAGGAGATCATCGAGTCCGGCGAGCTGGGCAAGCTCACTGTCTCGAGCTTCCACTACATGATCTATAAGAACGACGAGTACTTCGATGTCGAGTGGCGCCGCAAGAAGGGTGCCGGCCCGATCCTGGTCAACCTGGTGCACGACGTCGACCTGCTCCGCTACCTGCTGGGCGAGCCCGTCGCCGTCCAGGGCATGCAGTCCAGCGCCGCCCGCGGTTTTGAGACCGAGGACTCCGCCGTGGTCAACGTCCGCTTCGCCGATGGCGCACTTGCGAGCATGACCATCTCCGACGCCACCGCCAGCCCCTGGAACTGGGAGGCCACCGCTCGCGAGGATCCGCAGTACCGTCCCTTCGACGCCGACGCTTACTTCATTGGCGGCACCAAGGGCGCCCTGTCGCTGCCCCGCCTGCACCAGTTCTCCTACGACGGCGCCTCCAACTGGCACAAGCCGCTGCAGATGGAGATCCCGGCCGTGGACCCGGCGCTGCCGCACAAGATGCAGCTCAAGCACTTTGTGAAGGTCGTCCGCCGCGAGGTCGAGCCCGTCGTGACCCCCGCCGACAACGTCAAGACGCTCACGCTTCTCAACGCCGTCAAGGAGGCCGCCGAGACCGGCCAGCTCGTCGAGCTGTAAAGGGCTTGGGCCTGGCGCGGTAAACCCTACGCCACGCCCCTTTGGCCCGCCACAAATAAGCCCCTCTTCTTCGCCCCGCGAGCAGCCTCCTGCCCGCGGGGCTTTTTGACTACGTTGGTTATGATTATCTTGGCCCGGGGGCTATTTTGCGCCTCGGCTTGAATCGTCCGCCACGAAATGGGCCCATCTACTACGTTTAGCCGACTACCCTCAACCATGCCAATTATCTCGAAATCAAAACCGCAGGTAGACGGCTTGCCGATTTTCGGAAAACCAGGTATGGTCGACCCATACGGGTCAAACGTAGTAGATAGGCCGTTTTCGTGGCACAGCCCTAAAAAACAGTCTTTTTGAGTAGTCTTTTTGGGACGGGGCTCTTTTAGCTACCCCGGCAGTCAATCGGCCAAACCGTTCACTTCATCAGCCGGGGTAGCTAAAAGAGCCCCGTCCCAAAAAGACTACTTGGGTAGAGTGGCGGGTGGTATCCTTGGTAGCCCTGTGCTGCAAACGCACCTTAAACGCAAGGAGTCCCATGGATCTTATCGCCCAGCTCGCCCGCGAGCTCAACCTTAAGGCCGCCAACGTCGAGGCGGCCGTCAAACTCATCGACGAGGGCAACACCATCCCCTTTATCTCGCGCTACCGCAAGGAAGCCACGGGCGGCATGGACGACGTCGCCCTACGCGCCCTCGACGAGCGCCTGTCCTACCTGCGCAATCTTGAGCAGCGTAAAGAGGACGTCATTCTGCTCATCGACGCCCAGGGCAAACTCACGCCCGAGCTCGAGCAGCAGATTCGCGAGGCCACGCAGCTCCAGCGCGTCGAGGACCTCTACAAGCCCTACCGCAAAAAGCGCATGACCCGCGCGCAGAAGGCCCGCGAGGCAGGCCTGGAGCCGCTCGCCAACATGATCATCATGCAGGCCTCGGCCAAGGGCAGCGCACTCGACGCCGCCGCGGCATACGTCAATGAGGAGGCCGGCTTCGACACGCCCGAGAAGGCGCTTGCCGGCGCCGCCGACATCGTGGCCGAGACGGTGGCCGAGGACCCCGAGAACGTCGCCGACCTGCGCGCCTTTACGCAAAACACCGCCGACATCGTCGTCGAGGCCACCGACCCCGCCGAGAAGACTCCCTACGAGCCCTACTACAACTTTGACGAGCCGCTGCGCCGTATACCTAACCACCGTGTGCTGGCGATCGACCGCGGTGAGCGCGAGGGCAAGCTCCGCGTGCGCGTGAACGTCGACGGCGCAGCTGCCACGGCGCGCCTCGGCAGCCGTTGGCCCCGACGCCAGGGCGTGTTTGCTCCCATCTTCGATGCCGCCATCGCTGACGGTTACAAGCGCCTCATGGCCCCCTCGCTGGAGCGCGAGGCCCGCGCCAAACTCACCGTTCGCGCCCAAACCGAGGCCATCAACGTCTTTGCCAAGAATCTTGAGGGCCTGCTCTCGGCACGCCCCGTCCGCGGCGCCCGCGTGCTCGCACTCGACCCGGGCTACCGCACCGGCTGCAAGGTCGCCGTCATGGACGAGACCGGCAAGCTGCTCGACCACGGCGTAGTCTACCCCACCAAGCCGCGCCACGACGTCGCCGGCACTAAGCGCGAGCTCGCCCGCCTCGTCAAGAAGGACGGCGTCAACACCATCGTCATCGGCAACGGCACCGCCAGCCGCGAGACCGAGGAAGTCGTCTCGGAGTTCATCGCCGAGCAGGCGCCCAACCTTCGCTACACCATCGTCAACGAGGCTGGCGCGTCGGTGTACTCCGCCTCCGAGCTCGCCAGCCAGGAATATCCCGACCTGGACGTCACCGTGCGTGGCGCCATGAGCCTGGGCCGCCGCCTGCAAGACCCGCTGGCAGAGCTCGTCAAGATTCCGCCCCAGTCCATCGGCGTAGGCCAGTACCAGCACGACCTCAACCAGGCCGAGCTTTCACGCACCCTGGGCCACGTGGTGGAGGACGTCGTCAACCGCGTGGGCGTCGACGTAAACACCGCGAGCGCGAGCCTTTTGGGATACGTATCGGGCATCACGCCGAGCGTGGCCAAAAACATCGTGGCTTTCCGCGAGGAAAACGGCGCCTTCACCGATCGCCGCCAGCTCAAGAAGGTCCCCAAGCTGGGACCCAAGGCATATCTCAACGCCGCGGGCTTCCTGCGCATCAGCGGCGGCAAGAACCCGCTCGACGCGACAAGCGTCCACCCCGAAAGCTACGAGGTGGCCACGGCCGTCCTGGAGCGTGCCGGCGTTGCGGCAAGCGAGCTCAGCCGCGGCGGCGTGCCCGACATCGAGCGCCGTCTAGGCAGTATCTCGGCGCTGGCAAGCGACCTGGACTGCGGCACCCTGACGCTCATCGACATTGTCAACGAGCTCAAGAAGCCCGGCCGCGACCCGCGCGACGACGCGCCCGAGGTGGTCTTTAGCCGCTCGGCGCTTTCCATCGACGACCTGGAGCCCGGCATGGAGCTCAAGGGAACGGTGCGCAACGTTGTGGACTTTGGCGCCTTCGTCGACGTGGGCGTGCACCAGGACGGCCTCGTGCACATCTCCAAGCTGGCCGACCGCTTTGTCAAGCACCCGAGCGACGTGGTGCGCGTCGGCGACACGGTGAAGGTATGGGTAGAAAAGGTCGATCGCGACCGCAAGAAGATCTCACTCACCATGGTGCAGGGGAAGTAAACCGCCAAAGCAAGGGTCCCCCCTCTCGCGACGTGCAAAATCGCGAGTATTCTGCAGATTCCACTGTTCCGGATGCCCCTCAGAGACGAAAAAGCAAGAAACAGCCCCCGTTTTAGCGTCGTCAGAGCCAAAACGGGGGCTGTCCCGCGCTTCAACCAACTGGTAAAAGCCTTTACCTTGCTGAATACTCTCAATTTTGCACGGCGCAGGCGGGGGTACCTTTGTCCACGGCAGGATATGGAAGCCTATCACCAACCTACCGGCAAGTTCGTGCCGGTAGCCCCGGCCTTTCCTTTGCCTAGCGCGACCCTCGCGGAGCGCGTGAGCGATAGGGAAAGGAAAGGCCGGGGCGAACAGCCCACGGTACAGTCGGTGTTCTCGCTATGGCAGGATATGGAAGCCGAGCGAGGCGATATCCTTGGCAAAACCGCGCACGGTATCGAGCGAGACCTCGTACGGGTCACGGCCGATGTTCTTGCGCTTGGCCAGGATGTTGTTGGGCACCGTGATGATCTGGCAACCGCAGGCCTCGGCCTGGTAAATGTTGATGAGCTCGCGCGTGGACGCCCACAAGACCTCACAGTTGGGCTTGGCGGCGGCCTTCTTGACCGACTCCGTCATAAACGGAATGGGATCGACGCCGGTATCGGCGATACGGCCGGCAAAGAGCGAGATGATAGACGGCGTCTCGGCGTCCACGGCCTCGACCATCTCGTCGACCTGCGTAGGCGTAAAGATGGTGGTGACGTTGACCTTGATGCCGTCGGCCGAAAGCTTGCGCACCAGCTCGGCGGTGGACTCGCCCTTGGTGGTCACGCACGGAATCTTGACGTAGACGTTCTCGGCCCAGGTAGCGATCTCGCGAGCCTCGACCTCCATGGTCTCGACGTCGTCGGCAAAGACCTCAAACGAGACGGACATATCGGTGATGTGGGCCAGGACCTCCTTGGCAAACGCGCGGTAATCCGTCACGCCGCCCTTCTTCATAAGGGACGGGTTGGTCGTGAAACCCTGAACGTTGCCGTTCTCGTACATGTCGAGCATGCCCTCGAGGCTTGCACCGTCAGCGAACACCTTGATTGCCATCTGCCTGATTCCTTTCGTTTGCGTGCATCCGATAAACTGCTAAACACTTTACCTACGTTTATCAAGGCGTGAGCTGCGGTTTTTTATCTTCTCGGCGAACGGTATAAACACCTCAGTGTTTGGATTGATAAATCGATTGAGCATGCAAAAGCAAAGAGTCGCAGTTTGAGCAAACGTCAGAAGGCGAGATTCATGAGATGAGGCCGAAATGCTGCATCGCCGTGACGGTGCCGTCGTGTGCGACGTCGTCGGTCACGTAGTCGGCGACCGCTTTGACCTCGGGCATGGCGTTGCCCATGGCCACGGCCGTCTCGACAGCGGCGAGCATACCCAGGTCGTTGCCCGAATCGCCAAAGCCAAAGGTGCGCGCGTTGCCGGTGCGACCCAGGTATTCCAGCGCTCGCGCCACGCCCACGCCCTTGTCGATGCCCTTGGGACTCAGCTCGCGGTTCTGGCCGCCAGTATTGCATAGCTCAAAGTTGCGATCGATAAAACCATCGTCGTTGGCTACGCGAGCCAGGTCGCCCGCGGAGATACACACTTTGCCTACGCGCAAGCGGCCATCGACGCGCATCTGATCAACGCCATGCACCACGCCGGCGCCTAGCAGAAATGACTGTTCAACACCAACTGGCTCAAGTGAATGAGTGGCACCGTTCGTCTCGAACAACGCCTCGCCGCCCGCCACAGTAATGCGACGCGCGAGCTCCTCAACAATGTCTTCGTCAAAGCAGTCCTCATGCACCACACGGCCCTCGGCCTCGAGCGTGGCCCCCGCCATGGCAACGATACCCGCCGGGTTCAGCGCGCGCAGGCTATCGGCGATGAGCCACAGGGGGCGACCCGTGCAGATAAACGCCTTATGCCCTGCGTCGCGCAGACGATGAAACGCCTCGATCACCGCCTGCGAAGGGCGAACCGCCGAAAAGTCCTTATCGGTCATATCGTCGGGATCGAACGACGTCAGCGTGCCGTCCACGTCAAAAAAGAGTACGGCGGAATCGGGGCACGCATCAATCATATGAGTTCCTTTCGAGGATAAGGGCAAACGAAGCATCCATCATATAATGGAGCGACGCAACCAGAGAGGTCACCCATGGAATTTTACGCAAGCTGCCCCGAGGGCTTTGAGTCCGCACTCGCCAATGAGCTTAAACGCCTCGGGCTTTCGCATGTCCGCCGCCTGAAGGGCCGCGCTACGTTTGAGGGCGAGCTTGAGCAGGGCTATCGCGCGTGTCTGTGGTCGCGCCTGGCCAGCCGCGTGTTCGTGGTGCTTGGGCGCTTTGAGGCGCAGGATGCCGACGAGCTGTACGACAGCGTTTACGACATCGCCTGGGAGACCATCATCCGCCCCGGCGCCACCATCGCCATCACCGCCCGCGGCGTGACCGAGCAGCTGCGCAACACGCGCTTCTCGGCCCTGCGCGCCAAGGACGCGTTGTGCGACCGTCTGGCCGAGACCACGGGCCGTCGCGCCGACGTCGATGCCGCCGACCCCGATGTTCACCTACTGCTTTCGCTGCGTCAGCGCCGCGCGAGCATCAGCCTGGACCTTTCGGGCGACCCGCTGTTCAAACGCCTGCCGCCCGCAGCGACCCGCGCCGGCGAGGGCGCGCACGTGCTGCGCCCCGACTACGCCGCCCTGGTGCTGGCGCAGGTCGGCTGGACCGCGCTATGCGAGCGCGAGCTGACGGCCGACGACTACGAAAACGAAGCCCTGCCCACGCTGATCGACGCCTCATGCGCCGGCGGCGGCCTGCTGTTGGAGGCCGTGAACATTCTGACCGACCGCGCCCCGGGCGCCGCCCGCGAGCACTGGGGCTTTGAAGGCTGGCAGCTGCACGACGCCGCCCTGTGGGAGCAGCTGCTTGCCGAGGCGCGCGAGCGCGAGGCGGCAGCGCGCGAGCGCCAGGCGCGCATCGTGGCCGCAGACATCGACCCCGCCGCCCGCAAGACTGCCGAGCGCATGGTCAAGTGCGCCGGCTACAAGCGTTTTGTCGACTTTTGTGCCGCCAAGCCCGCCACCGTGCTGGACCATGCGGGCGCCGTCGCCGGTGCCGCCGTGGTCGCGGACACCACCGAGACGCCGCTTTCGCTCATGCACGACGCCATGACGCTGGTCGGCGAGCTGCGCCGCGCGCCCGAGCTCGCTTCGGCACCGGTCGCCGCGCTCACCCGCGATGGCCTTATGGCCCGCGCGCTCCACGCCGAGCCCGCGCGCTCCATCGCCGTCATGCCCAACAACGAAGAGGCGACCGTCGAAGTCTGGCCTTCGCTCGACCACGCCGCCTCGGCGTTTGAGGCTGCGAACAGCGCAAACGCCGAGGGCGAGACCGCGGACGCCGACGACGTCATCAGCGACGAAGCCGCCGGCGCCCTCATGCCCGAACCTGCTGCCACGCTCGACCTGGGCGACGGCAAGCCGTTACCCGTGCTCATCCCGGAGTCCGAGCAGTTCGCCAACCGCCTGCGCAAGAACGCCCGCCTGCGTCGCAAGTGGGCAAAGCGCGAGGGCGTGAGCTGCTACCGCGTCTACGATGCCGATCTGCCCGATTACTCCGCCGCCATCGACCTGTACGAGGGTTGCCCGCAGACTCCGGGCCGCTGGCTTGTCATTGCCGAATACGCCGCGCCCAAGACCATCGACCCCGCACTGGCCCAGGCCCGTATGCTCGATATTCTGGCCATCGCGCCGCGTATCCTGGATGTCCCGGCCGAGCACGTGCACGCCAAGGCCCGCATGCGCTCGCGCGGCGGCTCGCAGTACGGCAAGCAGGGCGCCGGCAAGGGCGGCTCGGGCGAGCGCGCCAATATCGCGCGTCGTCGCCTGCCGCTCATCGAAGAGGGCGGCCTCACCTTTGCCGTCAACTTTGACGACTACCTGGACGTCGGCATCTTCTTGGACCACCGCGTCACCCGCAACCTGGTGCGCGAGCACGCCAAGCAGGCGCGCCGCTTCCTCAACCTGTTTGCCTACACCGGCACTGCCACCTGCTACGCGGCAGATGGCGGAGTCGAGGAGACCGTGACGGTCGACCTCTCCAACACCTATCTGGACTGGGCCGAGCGCAACATGCGCCAGAACGGCTTTGTGGGGCCTCAGCATCATTTTGTGCGCGACGACGTACTCGCTTGGATTCGCGACCAGCGCCAGACGCGCAACCGCTGGGACCTGATCTTTGTCGACCCGCCCACGTTCTCGAATTCGTCCAAGATGGGCCGCCGCACCTGGGATGTCCAGCGCGACCATGTTGAGCTTTTGGCCGGCGTATCGCGCCTGCTCGCGCAGGGCGGCCATGCCATCTTTAGCTGCAACCTGCGCGGCTTCCGTCCCGAAACGCGCAAGCTCGCCCGCGCGGGCGTGGTGCTACAGGACATAACGGCGCAGACCATCCCCGAGGATTTCGCACGCAACCAGAAGGTGCACCATTGCTATATCGTGCGCCGCCTGCCCATCGAGGACGCCATGGCCGAGGTCGGCTTTAGCGCCGAGGAGATTGCCGAGCGAACCGAGGAGCTGCGCAACCCCGAAACCCGCAAGCCTCGCGCAACGGCGCCCGCGCACGCGCAGGCCGGCGACCGAGGGCCGCGCGGCGACGGCAAACCCTCCCCTACCGGTAAGCCCAAAAAGAAGAAGTTCTACGCCAGCAAGCCCAAGGGCAAATAACAAAGTTGCGGTGGAATACGGACTGTTTTGCCTGGAATTAGGCAAATTTAGACCGTATTTCACCGCAACTCATAGTGGGATGGTGATTGGCAATCTAGCCTTGGGTGACTAGGCGGTAGCCAATGCCTACGTGCGTTTGGATATAGCGCGGATGCGCGGGGTCGGACTCGATCTTCTTACGCAACGTGCCCATAAAGACACGCAGGCTCGCCAGGTCGCTCTTGGTCGCCGTGCCCCAAATCTCGTGCAAAATAAACTGGTGCGTGAGCACCTTGTCGGCGTTGTGTGCCAGCAGGCACAGGAGCTTGTACTCGATCGGCGTCAGGTGCAGCTCCTCGCCGTCCATCGTGGCGATGCCGGCGTCAAAGTCGATATGCAGCTCACCGGTATCGAATGTGCCCTCGGACGCACCCATGCCAACCTGCGCATACGAAAGGCGCCTGAGCGTCGTGCGAATGCGCGCGAGCAGCTCCTCGACCGAAAACGGCTTGGTCAGGTAGTCGTCGGCGCCGGCATCGAGCGCGCGAATCTTGTCCGCGTCCTCGCTGCGCGCCGAGACCACAATGATTGGCATGCCCGACCATGTGCGCACCGACTCCACCACCTTGACGCCGTCCATATCGGGTAGGCCCAGATCGAGCAGCACAATGCTCGGTGCCTGCGACGAGGCGGCGGCGATGGCGGCATGGGCGGTCTCAACGGCCATGTGGCGCAGACCGTGCGCCTCGAGCGCGGCAACGATAAGGTTGCGGACGGCGGGATCGTCCTCAACGACCAAGATGAGCGGTTTTACGGCAGAGTTCGGCACGGCGTTACTCCTTATCAAACGAAACGTCGGCGGCGGGAAGTTCAATCGTAAAGACCGAACCGTGCGGGTCCGCCGCGGCAACCTCTATGCTACCGCCATGTGCCAACGCAATGGAACGGCAGAGCGAAAGACCCAGGCCAACGCTGCGGTGGCTGTCGGCCAGGCCATGGTTGGCGGTATAGAACGACTCAAAGATCCGCTCGCGGTCCTCGGGCGCGATGCCCGGACCATCATCGGCCACCGAGCACGTCACGTTCTCATCGTCGACGCCAATCGAAATCACGATATGCGAGCCTGCGGGCGTATAGGTGATGGCATTGTTCACCAGATTGACCACCAGCTGTACCATCAGACGCGCGTCAACGTTAACGAGTGCCGGCTCATCGCACGCCACCACCTTAAGGTCGTGCTCGCGCACGGCCGGACTTACGTGGCGCAGCGCCTCCTCGACGATATCATCCATGAGCTCGAGCGTTGTCGACAGATGCATGCCGCCGCCCTCGAGCTTGGTGATGGCGAGCAGGTTCTCGACGGTGGCGTTGAGCCACAGCGCATCCGAACGAATGGACAGGAGCAGGCCGCGGCGCGTCTGGGCGTCGAGCACGGCGGTGCCGGTCGAGCCCTGGTCGAGCAGCACATCGGCATTGCCCGAAATACTGGTGAGCGGCGTGCGCAGGTCGTGCGAGATGGAGCGCAGCAGGTTGGCGCGCAGCTGCTCGTTTTTGGCGAGCACCGCCGCCTCCTCGCGAGCCTCCATGGCGCGGGCGCGATCGAGTGCCAGCTCGCCTTCGCTCACGATGGCATCGGCAAGTGTCCGCTCCTCATGCGTCAGCACGTCGGGCTCGGCAACGATAGCCAGCACGCCCACCACCGAGGCGGGATCGCCCGAGCGCGCGAAGCCGTCGCCTGTGCGAACCGTCAGGTAGATGCCATAAAACGCCGAGCCACCATAGGTGGCATCGAGCGGCATTCCCACATAGGCGGACGCCGAAAGCCGCGGCGGCATCTGCGGCGCCAGTTCATGCACCGGCGCGGCATCGCCCACAGCCGTGTATGTCGCACGCGGCAGCAGGTCATCGCCCTCGGCGTCGGCGCTGTACCACACGACCGGGCAGCCCGAAAGACGCGCCAGCTGCGTGGCCATGGCGTGAACGATCTGCTGCTCGTCGGCGCAGCGCTGCAGCATGCGGTTGGTCTCGAGCACCATATGCGTACGGCGGTCGCTAGCGGCAGCCTGTGCCAAGGCGCGGCGCAGGGCCAACGCAATCGAGCTCGACACAAGCGAGACCACAAACATGATGAAGAACATGCCGGGATAGACACGGTCGATAAACGACAGCGAGCAGCGCGGGTCGACAAACAAGAAGTTGTAGAGCGCCACGGCGGCAGCCGAGCTCAGCAAGCAATACAGGCGACTGCAGGTAAAGAATGCGCACAGCTGAACGGCGAACACATAGACGATCATGATGCTCGGCGCGAGACCCGGATGGTCGAGCAGCGCGCCCACAATCGTCGCCGCGACCAGCAGCCCCACCGACACGCAGGCATCATACAGAGGAGTGCGGCGCGTCAGCGTTGTGCGCCGCCACCAAAAGCTATCGGCAATATCGCCGTCCATACGGACGTCCATCAGCGCCCCGCCCCTCTCTCAAAAACAAAAACCACCACAAAGGGACAGGCACCTTTGTGGTGGTTTCCCTTGTAGTGGTTCCAAGTGTATAGCCTTTGCAACCGGCGTTCGCTAGACAAACAGCACGTGCGCGAGCAGGGCGCACACGCACACCGCCCCAAATACCAGTGCCACGATCGAAATTACGCGATCAGCCATGTCCATGTTGGCACGATTCGTAAAGAACCGATCTTCGGCGGCGTCGGCGCGTGCCTCACGCACCATCTCGGCAACCACTTCGCGGCCATCAAGCATCCTTGCATCCATGTTTGCCTCCCCGGCCCCAATCTTGTCCATCGAAAACCAACTCCATGCAACCCGTCGGCGCCTACGGGCGCTCGTTGGGGGCCAGGCGCTGCATCTTGCTCACGGCCTTAAACTTGGTGAACAGCGGCACATACTCAAAGCTCACGTTGGAGTTCTCCAGACCGTACCAGCGCGCCGGCGTGCCGGCGGCGCGGCGGATGATGTACTTGAGCGTAATGGCCGTACGCTCGCTCGGCTCCACGTCGCTTTCGGGTGCCAGAAGCTTGCGGATCATGACGAACTTGAACGTGCCGATGTTGCCCGGATCCTTGTAGACCGAGTAGTCATGCGTCTGCGCCGGCAGCTCGCCGGTGGCGGCCAGGTCCTGAACGACCTGACGCAGGTAGGCATTGACGCGCTGGTTGATCTTGTAGCCCAGGTACAGATGCACGCGGAACACGTAGTCGGTGCCGAACGTCTCGACCGAATAGGCAAAGGTATGCGGCTCGTCCATGGTCTCGACATTCACGAACCACCAGGCGCGAGCGCGCTTGGGATGCTTGTCCAAGATCGAGTAGACGATATCACGGTCGATGTAATCGGTATGGGTGTCCTTGGTCAGGTACACGATGTTGTCGCTCAGGCGCTCGTAGCGATCATCATCGCGTAGGCGCTTGAGCTGCGGCAGGTAGCTGCGCAGCGGCAACAGCGTAAACTGGCGCTGCTCGACCGCCGTGCCGTTGTACCAGCACACCATAATGCCCATGATGAGTGCAGCCATGAGGATGGTGAAGTAGCCGCCGTGGAAGAACTTGGTGAGCGAGCTCACGAAGAAGAAGCCTTCGAGCAAAAGGAAGAAGGCCGCGAAGATCCATGGAGCAACTTTGAGCTTGCGCTCCTCGTGCAGGTAGAAGAAGAGCAGCAGCGTGGTGCACATCATGGTTAGCGTAATGGCCAGACCGTAGGCGGCCTCCATGTGTGCCGAGTTCTGGAACAGCAGCACCACGACGACGCAGCCCACGAGCATGACGTTGTTGACCATGGGGATGTAGAGCTGGCCCTTGGTCTCGGCAGGGTAGAAGACCTGCATGTGCGGCATGAGGTCCAGACGGCTGGCCTCGGACACCAGCGAGAACGCGCCGGTAATGAGCGCCTGCGAGGCAATGATGGCCGCGATGGTTGAAAGGCCGACGGCAAACGGGCGCAGGCCCGGGGCGAGCATCTGGTAGAACGGGTTAAGGTCGGCAATGCCCATGAGCTCGGGGTTGGCAGCGTTGTTGATAAGCCAAGCGCCCTGGCCCATATAGGACAGCAGCAAGCAGCACTTAACGAACGGCCAGGTGGCGTAGATGTTGCCGCGGCCGACGTGGCCCATGTCGGAGTAGAGCGCCTCGGCACCGGTGGTGGCGAGGAAGCAGCTGCCCAGAATCATGATGCCCGCGTGGTTGTTGGGGCTCAGCAAAAAGGCGATGCCGCGCACCGGGTTGAGGCACAGCAGCACGGCGGGGTGCTGGAGGACAAAGAACAGACCCGTGCCGCCCAGGAACAGGAACCACAGCGTCATGATGGGGCCAAAGGCGTGACCGATCTTGGCCGTACCGATGCGCTGTACCAAGAAGAGCACGATGATGATGGCGAGCGTAATGGCGACGACGCGGCCCTGGTCATCGCCCAGCACGGCATGGACCGCCGGGATGGTGCGCAGGCCCTCGATAGCCGTGGTAACGGTAACGGCAGGCGTCAGGATGCCGTCGGCGAGGAGCGCCGCCCCGCCCAGCATGGCGGGGATGATAAGCCACTTGCCGCAACGCTTGACCAGGCTGTACAGGGCAAAGATGCCGCCCTCGCCATGGTTATCGGCACGCAGCGAGATCAGCACGTACTTGATGGTCGTCAGCAACGTGACCGTCCACACGACAAGGGAGAGCGCGCCGAGCACGAACTCCTCCGTCACGCTTCCGATGCCGCCGTTGCCGGCAACGAGCGCCTTGGTTACATACATAGGGCTGGTGCCGATATCGCCGTACACCACGCCCAGCGTGACGAGCATCGCCGAGATGCTCACAGGAATCGCAGCGTGCGAGGCTGCCTCCTTGGCCTTTTGTTCCATAAGCCGGTTTCCTCCCAACTTTAATGTTCGAAGGGATTATAGGCAATCGGCCCATGTTTTAATGCACTGTTTTCCCAGCTAGATAAACATTTATACGGCCTTTATGCCATCTCGCGATATGGAATGTGACAAAGGGACTGTCCCTTTGTCACATTCGTCATTTTCCGAGCCAGTTTTTGAACCACCACTCCATGGAGCGGCTCATCTCGGCCATAAAGGGGCTCGTGTGCTTGCGGGTGTAGATATCCACGACGCGCTCCCCCACCTCGCGGGCATGCGGGCGAAACATCGTGTCCATCTCGGCCACCTGCGCGTCCATGGTCGCGGCGTCGGCTCGGCAGTAGTGCTCCTCGTGCACCAGGTTCACCACGGGATGCGCAATGGCCGGGCGCTCCTTACGGGGCGTGCCGATGATGAGCATCGACAGCGGCATGGTATAGGGCGGCAGATCGAGCAGCTCGGCGACTTCCTCGGCATTCTCGACGATATCACCGATGTAGCAGCTCCCCAGCCCCAGGGCCTCGGCGGCAACCACGGCGTTTTGCGCAGCGATCACGGCGTCCTGGGCCGCGATGGCAAAGTCGCCCAAACCCGGCGCGCGGCGGGGCGCCTTGCCCGTGCGCTCGACAAACTCGGGCTCAAAGCAGCCCACGTGCTCAAACAGATCAATCCACTTGGCATAATCGACCACAAATATAAGTGCCCAGGGCGCCTTGGCGATCATGGGCTGGTGATCGCACAGGTCGGCCAGACGATTCAGCGTAGCCTGCTCGCGAATGCTCACGATGGAATACATCATCATGGCGCCTGCCGACGGCGCGCGACTCGCCGCATGCAGAATCGCCGCCCGCTGCTCGTCGGTCACCGCTGCGGGACGGTCACTGTCATCGCGCGCGAAGGCGCGCGTAGACGAACGGTGCTCCAAAATGTCCAGCACCGCGTTGCCCGTAGTCTCGACCGGATAGCCGCACATATCGACCGCCGCTCCGTCGCCGCCCATGTCCGCCTTGCAAACCTGCCCGCTCATCGCCCTACCCTCGCCATTTCTTTAAGAAGCCTTTACGTTTCCGTGTAATTCCCGTCCATTATCGCGCAGGTCGCCACTACATTGCGCCACACCGCCACACGTGCGCGTTAATATGGCTGGTTGTTGTGCGCAGCCACCAATCGCAGCGCATATCTTGGTAACAATCGGGTAAACCCCCGCTTTCGTAGGTTTTAAGTTTGTGAGGAGTCTCAGCATGTTCGCAGCCGCCATCTCGCTCGTCGGTCTTGCGGCGACCGTCTACCTTGTCTTGCGCGAGGCGAAGGCCATTCGCGCTCAGTCGGGCACCGTTGCCAAAAGCGCTCTTGGGTGGAGCGTCGCCTTCGGCCTGTTCCAGCTCTTTTTGACCATTTGGGGCGCCGTGGGCCTCGTCGCTCAAAACGAGCCGCTCGCCTTTGTGATGCTCATCCTGACCAACGTCATCCTCACCGGCTGCGCTTGGGCCAGCATCGCACGCGACCGCATCGCCCCGCGCGTCTTTGCGTTCGCCGCGCCCGACGCCCCCGCCCCCACCGGCAAGCTCGCCCGCCTGCGCGGCGCCTTTGTGGGCAAACCGCTCGTCGCCGCCGTCTTGTGTCTGTTGCTCGCCGGCGTCTTTGCGCTGCTGGGCATGGAGGTTTCGTCCAACCACGACTTTACCTGGGTCTACCCCCTGTGCATCCTGCTCGAGTGGGCCATCATCACCACGCTCATGACCGGCCTGTTCTTCCTATTCCAGCGCCACGGCGCAGCTCCCGCGGTCCTGGCCTTTGCCCTCTTTGTCCTGGGCATTGCCGAGTTCTTCGTCATCACGTTTAAATCCATGCCCATCCAGCCGGGCGACCTTTCGGCCATCTCCACCGCCGCCGCGGTCGCCGGCAACGGCTATACCTTCTCGATCTCGCTGTTCTGCGTGCTGTCCATGGGCTTTACCGCCATCGCCATGCTGCTGTGCGAGTACGCCGGCCTGGTGGCACCGCACCGTCAGAAGGGTGCCGCCAACGCCAAGCGCATGCTGCTCACCAACCTGCTCGTCGCTGTGCTGTGCCTGGGCGGCGTGACCGCGCACGTCACCCTCATCGACTACTACAACACTCTCGGCATCACCGTCTACACCTGGCGCCCGCTGGAGAGCTACTGGCGCGAGGGCTACCTGCCCGCCTTTATTAGTGCAGCGCAGTCCATTAAGCCGCCCAAACCCGCCGACTACTCTGTCGATGACGCCAAGGCCACGCTCAAAAAGTACGCCAAGGCCTACGACAAGTCCGATGCCGCCAAGAGTGACGAGCGCGCCGCCGCAAAGGAGCAGTTCGACAGCGAGAAGCCCACGGTCATCGCCATCATGAACGAGACGTTCTCCGACCTGTCGATCTATCAGAACATGCGCGCCGGCTACGAGGGCCCGCAGTACTTTAAGAGCCTGTCCAACTGCCTCAGCCGCGGCAAGCTCTACGTGAGCGCCTACGGCGGCGGTACCGCCAATACCGAGTTTGAGTTTATGACCGGCAACTCCATGGCCAACCTGGGCTCGGGCGTGTACCCCTACACCATCTACAACATGGAAACGACTGGAAACCTGGCAGAGCAGTTCAAGTCGCTCGGATATTCCACCACGGCCATGCACCCCAACCACGCGACCAACTGGAACCGCGAGAACGTCTACAAGGACTTTGGCTTTGACCAGTTCCTGTCCATCAACGACTTCCAGGGTGCCGACACCCTGCGCGGCATGGTGACCGACCAGGCGACCTACGACAAGATTCTTGAGCTGCTCGACCAGAACGCCGATCCGCAGTTTATCTTCGACGTGACCATGCAGAACCACTCGGGCTACGACACGGGCCTGCTGCCGGTCGACAAGCAGATGCACCTGAACATCGACACGACCGACCTGGACGCCAAGACCGTCGAGGACGGCACGCTCTCCGATGTCGACGAGTATGTCTCGTGCATCGAGCAGTCCGACCAGGCGCTGCGCTACTTCCTCAACGCCTTGAGCAAGCTCGACCGCAAGGTGGTCGTGGTGTTCTGGGGCGACCATCAGCCGTTCTTCCCGTCCAAGTTCAACGACAAGTGGTTTACCGGCGAGGATGATGCCACGCACCAGGAACGTCTGTGGCAGACCGACTACATCATCTGGGCTAACTACGACGTTGCCGGCTGCGACCAGACGAGCGAGGTCGACGACCTGTCCACCAACTACCTGTCCACGCAGCTCATGCAGCTGATCGGCGCACCGCTGACCGACTACCAGAAGGCGCATATGACGCTGCGCGAGTCGCTGCCCGCTATCAACTCGGTGGGCTACGAGGACGCCAGCCTGCGCTGGGCGCTCTCCTCCAACGTCACCGGTGACGACGCCGCTGCCGCAGCCGCCACCAAGGCGCGCGAGGATTACGCCAAGATGCAGTACTACGAAATGTTCCGCGACGGCAAGAACGTCTACACCGAGCACTTCCAGACCGAGGCCAACGAGACCGACCCCAACCTGGCGCCGGGTACGACCAAGATCAAGTAACGGCGCGTCTTAACTGGTTCGTCTGCCCAGCGGCGCGGAACGTAAGGTTCCCTGCTCGGACAGTCCTGCTCGCACGGAGAGCACATTAAGTGCTCTCCGGCTCGTGCGGAACTCGCGATGAACCTTACATTCCGCGTCGCCGGGCAGACGCCTCGGTGTTGAAACGCGGCTTGTCATGGGGGCACCCGCAACATATATAAATTGAAGGCCACGTCATGTGGCCTTTTTTTGCATCCGGAAACCGTGTCCCAGAATTCACGTCCGGAATGGGATGCAGTTTCCGCTTGGGACCCGATTGGGAAAGTGTGTCCCACTATTCAGCTGGATTCCGGGATGTATTTTCCGGTTGAGGCTCGTTGGGAAAGTGCGTCCCACTTTGGGGGCTGATTCTGGGACGTGGTTTCCGGTTGGCTCTCATTGGGAAAGTTCATCCCATTTCTCGGCCTAATTATGGGACGCAGTTTCCCGTTGAGGACCCTTTGGGAAAGTGCGTCCCGGTCTGGGCGCTCAAACTGGGATGGATTTTCCGGATGAGGGCTTGACGGAAAATGTGTCCCGTTCCGGGCGCTAATTGTGGGATGCAGTTTCCGCTTGCGGAGTCTCCACTCAACAGAAAACCCGGGTGGCCTGTTTTTTGGCTACCCGGGTTTTTGGGTTGTCGATATGTTCGACTGGCTACTAGTGGGTCTTGCGGCGCTTGATCAGCATGATGAGGGCTATCACTACGAGCGTTGCTCCCGCTGCTGCTGCGGTGGCGACTAGGGCGAATGTTTGGTCGCCGGTGTTTGCGAGGTTCTTCGCTGTGGTCGTAGTCTTGACCTTGGTGTCGGTCTTAGCTCCGTTGTCGGACTTGGGCTTGTCCGGGTTCGTCGGGGTCTCAGGAGTCTCGGGGTCCTTTGAGCCTTCGGAATCGGTTGGGCCGGCGGTGTTTACCAGCGTATGGTCCAGGAACTTCTTGGCGCCCGCACTTGCCTGTGAGAACAGGCGGCGCGTGCGGATCGGGGTGGCGTTCACCGTTGTGGGCGCCGTCTCCTCGGCCTCGATATTCACGAGCGTCGTGCCGGTGTCGAGGCCCACGTCGTTGTATCCCACGTGGCAGTAATACTGCGCACCGTCATCGTCTGCGGTCAGGTCAATCTCGAGCTTTGAGGCCGTTCCAGCCGCGAGGTTGCCATCGGCACCCACGAGCTTAAACTCTGTCTCGCCGCGGCCCTTGCGGTACCACATATAGGTCGGTGCCAGCCCTGTTTCGCTATCGTAGGCACCGAGTTGCTTCACATGGCCAATCGCCGAGAGCGTCAGGTGGCTTCCCGCCGTGCGCTCAACCGAAGAGTCGTATCCAAGATCCGACCCCTCCGCAGCATCCGCCGCAGGTCCGCTCACGGTCATCGTCATGCCATCGGGCATGGTCTTGACCGTGATGATTGCCGAGCGAATACCTGTTTCGGTCGTGGATCCATTCTTAACGGCGGCGATGGCGAATCGATACTCCGTATTGGGCTGCAGCCCATCCCACTTGAGCGAGGTCTGCGTGTTGTCGGCAATCTTCCAGCTATTGACGACCGCATCCGCCGCATTGCTCTGCAGCATGCCCACGCCGTAGCTAAAGCCACTCTTGTTTGCGAGTACATCGTCCCAGCTAAACGTAACGCTGGTCGAATCGACGGCGTTTGCCGTAAAGCCCGTCACGGCCGGCGCGTCGGGCATCTCGACGTCCTTAACGTCATAGCCCACGATCCAGAACTGGTCGGTGTCCTTGGTGCCGAGCTTGTCGCCCGAGTCTGCCTCGAACTTGTCGACATCCACCGCGTTGACGCCCAGACGCCACACAAAACCGTACTTGCCCTGCGCGGCCTCGGGCAGGTTGTCGACGGTGCCGCCGTATTCGGTCGATTCACTCGAGGAGTTACCCGTAGTAAAGCCGGCGTTGGCACCAAAGCACAGGCCGCCAAACAACTCGTGCTTTGCGAGCTTCGCGCCCATGACAACGCTGCCGTTCAGCGTCAAGCCGAGCTCGAGCTCCTGCTCCTTGCCCTCCTCGACTTCGATGGTCTGCTCAATGCTCGCCCCCGACTGCGCGGCGGCGCCGTTAAACCCATCGTGCGTGTAGGCGCGCGTTACGCCAGGCTTGCCCAGGCCAAAGGAATCCCCAACGGGAGTCTCGCCGTTGAGCGTCGTTTGATAGGTTCCGGGTTCTCCCGACCGGTTGGTCAAAAAGTAGCTGAGCGGCGTCATATTGTGCTGTTTGGCAATGCGGTCATAGGCCTCGACATTAACGACCGAGGTCTGCGCGCCGAGCGACACGGGCGCCGCCATCACGCCCTTGCCACCAGTTTCCTCATTTTCGATCTCATACTCGTAATAGACCATCGGAATCGTGTAGAGCACGGCCTTGTCACCCTCGCCGGCATGCGACTCATAGCTTACGCTTGCGCTGACCGTGCGCTCGCTCCGGTAGTCATAGCATCCCTCGGCGGCAAAATCGACTGAAGCATTAATCGCGACCAGGGGCGGACCGGTCTGCACCTCGACGGCAACGCCCAACTCGGCGCCAATGGTATAGCCCTGGGATGTCCCCGTGCTCTTTCCCTCGCCGTATGACGTGCCGCCCAACACCAGATAGCCGTATGCCTGCTCCAGATCCTCAACATAGGGAGCATCCTGCAGCACAGCGAGCACGCGCGGGTTGGTATAGACCTTGTAGCGGTCCTTGTACGTGATCTTGACGCTGTCATTGTCGACATCGGGCAGCGCGAGCGAGATAAATGTGCCGTAGGTAGTGCCGCGACGGTTGCTCTCGCTAATCACCTGCTCCTCGCCGCGGCGCACCTTTCCGTTCTCGTCGAGCGAAAAATGCGAGGCGGTCATCCAATAGTAGTCATCGTTCTTGCGCAGGTCCTCGTCGCGGTGCTTGCCCACCACGGCGATAAAGCTCTCGTTATAGCGGTCCGAACCCGAGACGCTGCCCGCCTTGACGTCGCTGATCCACACCTGCTCTATACCCTTGTGGTCATGCTTGTTGCTGCTGTTGTATTGCTGACCGCTCATGCTCATGGTTCCGACCATGGACCCCAAGCCCTGAGCCCCGTTCTGTGCCGTGTTGCAGGCAAAGTCGCGGAACACATCGCCGCCCACGAGCACCTCGTCGACCGCCAGCTGCTCGGACAGGCCGTCAAGGTTGGCAGTGGCAAGGGCAATAGGCGCCAAGGTGCACGGATAGCGCTTATCCTGAGCACTATCCTTCCATGCGCTGTTGGGCACATGCATCAGTCCATAGGAGGCGAGGAGCCCATCTCTGTATTCCTTGCAATCGGAAAGTTTGAACTCGCCAGACTCCGAGTCAAAATACGCGTAGCGGTACAGCGCGCCGTACAGCCCCTTGCTGCCGTCATTAGCGCCGTAATCATAAGCGCTGCGTTGCCAGTCATAGCCCGCAAGAATAAGGCCCGTGACGGTTTCACCCGTCTTCTTTCCTTCTTCATCGTAGGCGGCAAACGTGCCGAACGTCGCATTCGCAGCGACCATGGTCTTGCCGTTCGCGGAGAGGGAGATTGCGCCCGCGTCGCCCAGAGCATCGACATGGACGAGCGCACCCTTGGATGCATCCCACGAAAACAGCTCGCAATGCGTCGACTTATCAATATTCTTCTTGCCGTAGGGTGCCGAGACCACGATGGCGAGGTCATCGCAAAAATCGCGATCGAGGTCGCCGGCCGCTAGCGAAACGACAGGAGCTGACTGAAGCTGCGTCCAGGAGTCGTTCCCGCCCTTGTTGTGCGTGGTGTAGTCCGCGGCGTTACCGGCATCGATCTTGACGACGCTTTGCTTCCAGTTGCCGCCCTCCAAGTCATACATGTCGACTACAGCCTTGCGCACGCCGTCCTCATCGACATAGCAGCCCGCATAGACAAAAAGCTCGTCGACGCCGTCGCCATCGACATCGCCCGCCTCGACATCAAAGACCGCATCGTGCTCTTGCAGGTAGCCGGCGTTCAGATACTTAAAACGGCCTCCGTCCATCATATTGGTGTTGACCGTCACCGGCAGGTGTGTGTCGAAAGTGCGCGTGCGCCCGTTGCTAAACGAGTAGAGGACCAGCTCAACCTTTCCGGCGTATGACTTGCCGTCAATCGTGGTAGAAGAACTGTCGCCGTAGGCACGAAGCTCGGCAACGCGGCTCTTTTTGCCCGTGCTGGCGTCGCTGCAGAACTCAACACTTGTGGCGTGAATGCCCGAGAAACCGTTATTGTCGTTGGCGAGCACTGTCGAGGACTCATTGTTGCTCAGGTACGACCAGGTGCCGCCACCGTAGTCGCTATGCTTGTAGAGATCGCTGTTCGTATCGAAATTGTTGACGTTTTGCCAGAACTTTGCGGCGCCCCACACACTTCCATAGCCATCGGTAAGTTTGCTGCTGCCGCCAATGTCGCCGCGCTCGACGTTCTCGAGCTTGTCGCGCAGAGTGTAGCGATTGCCATGGCTACCGTTAGCTGCCATATAGACCTCGCTGCGCGTGGCAAACGTCGTGGGGGTATCGGTGGAATAGGGGCCAACGGTATCGGCCGGAATGTCCTCGTTCGTGCCCAGGCCCAGGTCGCTATAGTCCTGCTCGGTCATATCGGTGATTGCGGGCGTGTCCGCCGCCTGAGCAACCTGGGGTGTGGCCGTGAAGCAGGCGACGCTCGTGGCGATCAACGCAGCAAGCGCCGCCGTCCCAACAAGCGGGATTTTCGACAACCGACGAATGTGGGGGTGTGGAACACGCATGGGAGACCTCGCTTTACTCGAGTGGAGTCGGCTCATTTGCTCAAATGCTACGCCTGACACCCAAAATTCCGTGTCTCATTTTCGCCAACGGCGTGTCTCATTTTTGAGAATCCGAGATGCCGCGGAAATCTTATCCCAGCTCAAAGGCCATTTCTGGGATGTATTTTCCGTCGAGCGCCTCATCGGGAAACTGCATCCCATTTCAAGCGTCGATTCTGGGACGCACTTTCCCCTTAGACCCTCAACCGGAAACCGCATCCCACTTTGAGCGCAAATTCCGGGATGCATTTTCCGCTTTAGCCTCATTGGGAAACGGCGTCCCACTTTGAGGGCTGATTGTGGGTCCCCATTTTCCGGTTTTGCTCTCATTGGGAAAATGCATCCCGTTTCTTGACCGAATAATGGGACGCAATTTCCCGTTGGAGCGCCTTTGGGAAAGTGTGTCCCACTTCGAACGCCCAGAGTGGGACGCACTTTCCGCAAAGCACCTCAACGGGAAACTACGTCCCATTCCAAAGGCAAATTCCGGGACGCATTTTCCGAAAGCCCGCCCATCCGGAAAGCCCGTCTCACTTTGGACGCATCCGGGCACGGAACCATCGACCTATCAGGCCTCCCATCAATAAAGAGGCGCCCTCCCGGGCGGCGGGCACGAAGTTCATCGCGAGTTCCGCACGAGCCGGAGAGCACTTAATGTGGCCTCCGTCTTGCGCAGGACTGTAGAGCAGGGAACTTCGTGCCCGCCACACGGGAGGGCGTTGCATTTAGAAGCTGGACCTAGCACTCCTTTTTCATGGCGTTGTAACCGATCAGCACGGTCCACACGTATGCGCAGGTCTTGGGGATCATGAGCATGCCAATGGCAGGGATGACCTCGGCCCACAGGACCACGGGAATGTAGAAGCCAAAGCTCAGCACAATGGTGAGCCACATCCAGCGGAAGGCCTCGTCGTTGTTCTTCTTGGCGCTGCGATAGAACAGCACGATGACCATCAGGCCCATGATGGCAAACGGGATGTTGCGCAGGATGCCCCACGTGAGCGGGGTCTGGTTGGTGAGCCACTGGTTTTGCGGCAGCATGCACAGCGCGACACGCATGGCGGCAAGGACAAAGATCGCTACAGTCGTCCCAACGTGGTTCTTAACCTGATAGCGCTCGCGCCACACGTAGTAGAACAGAACGTAGAAGACGGTCATGGTAATCGAGGTAATCCACTTGCCCAGGCCCAGCTGCACGGCATAAGCGTCAAAGCCGGTCGTGCAGAGCGCCAGCGCGCGCGGCACCAGGTGGAACGAATCGCCGGCGCCCAAAACGACCGCCATCCAGCCAAACAGCTGGAACTGGCGATTGCCCTTGCTGCCGCGAATCATACGGATGCCGATGGTGATGACCGTCACCAAGTACACGATGTCAAACAGTGTTTCGAACAAAGCACGCATATATAGGTCTCCTTAAAAGAATGGTTGCAAAAGAACGGTTCGGTTTCTTGGCGCCAGGCACCACCTCCTTAACATGAACGCTGTTCACTTTCTAACCGTAAAAATCCCCGCTTTACGCGGGGACCGTTAGTAGAGCGTTCGGCGGGTGATCTCGAGCACGGCGCTCGGATCGAAATCCTGCCGGATCACGGCAGAGAGCATGAGTGAGAACAGGACCTCGGCAAATTGCTCAGCCGAGAGCTGCGCAGTAAAGGCATCTGACCGCACCTGCGGATCGCGCTTGAGCACCACGCAGAGCTGGTCGAGAATGTGCTGCCAGGCATGATGCATTCGGCGCTTGCCGTCCGCGGAATCCTGCTGCAGAAAGCCTAGCGAATGGTGCGTAAAGAAGCCCGGGTACTTTTGGCAGCCGTACTCCATCTGCCGATACATCCAGCGAATGCACGCTAGCGTGTTGTCCAGAACGGCTTCGTCATCGGGGTGATGGAAAATATTGCCCCACACACTTGCCACGGTCGCGCCCACGAGCGCTGTCTTAGAATCAAAGTAGTTGTAGATGCATCCGACCGACACGCCGCATGCCGCGGCAACCGAGCGAATGTTGACGCCGGTCCAACCGTTTTCCTGAATGAGCTTACGACTCGTCTTCAGGATTTCCTCCTTAGACGTCGCTGTGTTATTCATGCCCTCACCTCCAATGTGAACACTGTTCATTTTGCCACGACGCGTCCCATTGTCAAGAAAAAAGCCTCGAGAATCTCGAGGCTTTCACGTTTGTACGATTGAACGCGCGGCACCGCGAACGGCGAAGTTACTCGCCCAAAACGGCCTTTTTGGCGGCTGCAGCTATGTTATCCAGATCTTCCTTGGTGGGATGGTCCTTCGCGGCAACCCAGTTGTCGAGCAGCATCTTAAATCGGGCGTTGTCGGGATCTTGCCCGAGCATGGCCTCGTAGCGCTGCTTGACCGCGGGACCCATCTTGCCCTGGCACATCGCCCAGCCCGCAAGCTCGGCATCCACAGCCAAATTGGAAGTTACGCGATCAATAATCTGCTGGTAATAGCTCTGGTCGGCGCCAAAACCGCAGGTGCCAAACAGGAAGACGCGCTTGCCGTGCAAGGCGGAGAGCAACGCCGCGACCGAAGGCGTGCACGCGCCCTTGTCGCACCAAAAACCGACGAGCACCGTGTCGGCCGCGCAGGCGCCCTGCGCCTCGAGCGCAACCTGATCTGCATCCGCATCGTCGCTCAACGCCGCGGCATGGACAAACTCAACACCCGCAGCCTGCAGAGCGCGCTTGATCGCGCCCGAAACCATCCTGGTATTACCGCTCTTGCTGTTAACCACCATAGAGCACGTCATAGTCACGTTGCCTCGTTTCCCCCAAAACTAAAGCCACTAATGCAATTTATTAGATGAATATCTTAGTACTAACGTGACAGATGTAAACCACCGTCTGCCGATTGGCGACGCAGCTGACATCAATAGGCAAATACGCCCGCAGCGCAAGCCCCACAATTCATGCGGGAACCGCGGTACCGTCAGAAAATGCAGGAGGAAATTTGACGGTCCCATTAATAGATTTTGTAACAAGGGCATGACAGGGGGACAGGTCATTCGTCAGGTTTCTGACAGACGATATGAGCGGGACATGAAAATTGGAAGCCCCTCCTGCATGCATATCCGCTGGTAAGGCCTGGCCCGGTTTTCACCATCGCACGCGGCGGCCGAGCACCCATCCAACGCCCAAGTCAAAATACTCAGTACACTGAGTGATTTCACTCACTATACTGAGTATTTTCTCAATTTGCTCAGGCTAGTTAAACAGCGTCACCTTATCGAGCAGAAAATCCTCCACGGTGCACGCCCCGGCCGCCGCCCCTCCCACGACGATCCGCTTGGCTCGCGGATACTTTTTTAGGAGCGTCGACATGCCGCTCTGGCCGGACTCTCCACCGCTTTTGACCTCGATGGCGCTCAGCGCATCGTCCCTTCGCAGCACAAAGTCGACCTCTTTGACGCCCTCACGCCACCACATGACCTCAAAACCCTCTTCCGGCGCGCGCGCAAGCAGTCGTGCACCCACTGCCGATTCCACCAAATGACCCCGCCGCGCCGAATCCTCCAGCCATTCTGCTCGGCCCTTATCGCCGAGCGCCGTCATAAACGCCGTGTCATAAACCATGAGCCGCGGGGTGCTTCGGCGCTTTGCGAGCTCCTTGTCACTGAACTTGGGAATCGCCGTAACCAAACCGGCCTTGCCCAGCAGGTCCAAATACCCGGCGACCGTGACCGTGTTACCGGCATCCTGCAGCTGGCCTACCATTTTTGAATACGAAAGCTCCTGCCCCGAATAGCTCGCCGCGAGCCAAAAGAGCGCGCGCATCAGCGCCGGTTTGCGGATATTCTCCAACGAGAGAACATCGCGCGAGATCGCCGGCTCGACGATCGCATCTCGGATATAGTTTCGCCAACGGGCGTCATCGGAAACCAGCGGCGCCGCACCCGGATATCCACCGTGATAGAGATAGTCTTCAAAAGAAAAGCCGAAGGCCTCGCTGCACTCGCGATAGGACCAATGCGGCGACCGAATGAGCTCGTAACGGCCCATAAGGGATTCTTCCAGGCCCTTGTGCAGCAGCAGCGACGACGATCCGGTCAAAATGACCTTGAGCGGCGTCCCCTCCCGGCGATCCCGGTCGTACAATCCCTTGACGACCGTGGACCAACTCTGCACCTTTTGAATCTCATCAACAACGAAAACGGCCGGGACCTTACCTCCAGACGTGAGGTTTCTTGCCTGTTGCCACTCGATTTGCAGCCAGCTGGCATCGGGATTCACAACATCGTCCGCATTGGCCACGTGACAGGGCATGCCCGCATGGTGCAACGCCTGCACGAACATGGTCGACTTTCCCGTTTGGCGGGGCCCGATTATAAATTGCATCAACGGATTATTCGTTTCCCGCATCCTCTGGGCTATCACGGCAACTTGATGGCGCTCAAACATATCAATCTACCTCCTTGTTTCTTAAATACTCAGTATACTGAGTAAAATCACTCAGTATACTGAGTATTTTTAGAACCGGGAGATCGAGCCCGCCAACTTAACTCCCTTCACCAGCGGGTTGCCGCCGCCCCCTCCGCGAGTCGAGTTTCTGGCCCTTCGTGCTGACTCGATATATAAAAACTGCCATAGCCATATCGAAAAACCGGTATAGCCGGTCCCATCATCGAACCATCGCGAATGGGCCACAGGATTTCGCGATGGTTCGCAAGCTTTCGCGGAGATTCGCGACAAATCGAGAGCTGATACGCATCTTATTGTTCATATTCAAGGCCACGACGTCTCAAAAGGTATACGTTTTGAGACTGTGGCTATTTGGCGATTAAGCTCGACAGTCGCTGCTTCAGCTAGAATTGACGAGGCGACGCATTCCGTGCGCGGGCGGCCGACAATTCGATTGGAGGCTTCCCTATGCTAAAGATCCTTGATGCGCTGGCCGCCCTTGCGACGGTCGGCACGTTCGTCATTGCGTTTTTCGATTCGTATGATGTCCGAGTTAAGGTCCGTAGGCGTACGCGCGGTGCGGACGGTGGACGGCATTTGCGCCGCAACAGGCGCAAATAAGAATGCCCGGGGTGGAGCCCGGGCATTTAACTAAACCAGAAAACTAGGCCGCCCGCGCTCTCGATACTTACACGGGATGCGTCGTCTTCTACGGTGATTTTACCCTCTTTAGTCAGATAAAACCACCGTATGCTTGGGTTTTCATGCGAGTTCATCCATCGTTCATGCGATGTGAATCGCAGCGACAGTGCGATACCGCCCGAAGGCTGCGACTACTCCCAGTGCCCGGCCACGTCGACGACCCAGTGCCTGCCGGTCGCCTGCTGCTCGTAATGACCCTGGTCCTCGCTGGTGGTATAGGAGCCATCGATCACAGATCCGCCAATGCCGCCATTATCGACATCGTTATCGCACCACGCCCATGCAGCAGCCTTGCTGTCAAACGGTCCGACTTTGGTTCCACCATGGTTGACCCAGTAGCGCTCATGGCGCACGTACACCACGTTCGGGATCCAGACCTGGCCGTAGTCGGTCTCCCAGTGGCCCTGCTCGGGGACCCACTTCTTCTGGGGCTGGGAGGAGGACGAACCGGCCGAGGCTTCGGAGATAGCGCTCGACCCTCGAGGAGGCGGCTTGGCTCGACGGTCGTCGTCGAGTACGAGTCGGGCGGCGGCGACGCGTTCGAGGTGGGGACCGCGCCGGCCGGATCGTCCCAGCTCGAGCGACTCATCGCCGCCGCGAGGTCCGAGGCCGACGCGTTGGCGGGTGCCGGCGGATGGGCCGCCGTCCGGGTCGGTTTCGGGGATGCCGAGACCATCGACTGCGAGACGGGGCGGACGGTCTACGTCGCGGGGTGAAATGGGAGGAGGGCGCGGGCGCGGTCCGGATGGGCCGCGCTTTTCCTTTCCCGGGGATGCGGAACTCCCACCGTCCAAGTGCCTTGGACGGTGGGAGCTGGATACGACGATATACTGCGCGTGTAACGGGGACACGCGCCTCCTTTTCGGTTGACTCCACCAGTTCGTACAGAGACTTTTCGATTTCCCGCTTTGATTTGGAGGTCTGTAATTCCATATTTCTGGAATACGGCACGAGGCTGAGCTTCGAAATCGCGTCTTGCGTCGGTAGATTGTTCCGCGTCCGCGACCAGTTTTTCAAGGGTGCTAAGCTGGGACTGTATTGAGAGTTCGTTTAGGTGGTTCACATTGTCCATAGCGGTGACCACCAATGTTGAATTGCTGTCTTGAAAGACTGTGTATTTATACCTGATTTAAGGCGGAGTGGAATGTGAGCGCGCAAGGAGATGCGGAATCGATGAGAGCCTCAAAAAAAATTACTGCAGTGTTATCATCTTTCGTCCTCTCTATTCTTCCATTTCTGATTCTATGGGCGGCTTGGTCAGTCCTCCCTGATACAATTCCCGCTCATTGGAGTGGGGGCGTGGTTGATCGATGGGGTAATAAGCTTGAATTGCTGGTTGTTCCGCTGTTTTCTCTGATTGGTTCTATTGCAATTTCTGCGTACCTTATTGTTTCCACGCGGCGAAGAGAGTTCGCGGATTTCTCTGTTCGAATGCGACGGGACTTTGTTGCGTGCTATATTTCCAGTCTTCTTTTATCGACAACCTGCTCAGTGATAATTGCCGTTTGGGTTCAGTTGATTCTTACGCAAAGCACTGCGGTTGATGGGGGGCTTGGACTATCGATCCTGTATTCCCTTCCCGGGCTATATGTGATCTTGTGCGCTTTGCCGCCTTTTTATGCGAGCGGCGAGAGCAAAAAGGCAGAGCGCCTGATAACAGTTCTTATTGGCGGCGCGGAGATTGTTCTTTGTGGAATAGTGCTTGAAGGTTCGGCTGCCTCTTATGCGATGATTGGACTGATGATTCTGTTCTGTGCGTTTGAGATTGTGTCACAGGTAAGGGATAGCCGGTCCTTATGAGTTGAATTACGCGCGTGCGGATATAAAGGTTGGCATGTTAAGCTGGACGTTTTCTCGTTCTGGGACATTTGCAGTAGGATGAGTGGGACTAGGCGCGCTGCGGTGTGATGGTGACGGTTGAGACTTGTATCGCTGCAAATCCGCTGATGCACATTTTGCTATTGGGCTTGAAGGTGGGACCGACAGGCCTTTGTTTGGGATGTTCTGGTCGTCCAGCTCGTGTTGCACGGCTTTATATTGTTACGCTCGTTCGGCGCTCCGTTGGAGCATTTCCGGGTTTGTCGGTATCCGAACAGGCCGCGGGCGGATGAAGTTAAGTTCCGCGAGATGTCGCGCGAGATTTTCGAAAGAGTATATTTGCCCGACGAGTGGAAGCCGGCGTACAACGCGGCGAGGCGCACGAGATCACAGCTGCATTGGATCGATCTCAGAGAGCATCCGCGGTCATTCGATGAACTGGGGGCGTGTGGAGGACGACCGCGGATCGCAAAGGGTATGGCGATACCGATGAGGAATGGTCGAGGGCGTATCGACGCAATGGCGCGGTGCGACTCACCATCACCCTGCCCGACGGCGCGACCAAGGTCATGTATGCGCCAGACCCGACACCGCGGGCGTGGTTCGACGACTTCCTGGCGACAACTCTCCCCGTCGAGTTCCTGCCGCAGGACTACATCAGGGGCGTCTTATTGGGGGGACGACCACATGGAACCCCGGGAGATCAAGCTGTACGGTTGATCCATCCGTCAACAACATGTCAAAGCCCCAAAACCCAACAGGATCACGAACGAGGGGATGAATTGACCGCCCGGGTATTTGCGCCCGGGCGGTCAATTTTATCAACCATGGGCGCGATTCTGTGAGGCCATTTTTCTGGCATCCGCCGTTTGCTCCGGCCTCAACGCACCCATCGACCGTTCGGTAAGCTTTGCGAACGCGACCACGCGCGCATTTGTCGAACAATCAAATGTCCGACAATGTCTGACGGAGCTGTCAGACATTCACGCACGAACAGGCGAGCTTCGCGAGCGATTGTAGGCAACTAGTAGCCCCAGCTGCGTCTTTGGCGCAGGTTCGACGTCTGACATCTTGAATGTCTGACGTTGAACGAAGCTGGCGTGCAAAATGGCCTCACAAGGCCATTTTGCACCGTCTCAGGGGCACGATTCAGGATTTGCCGCTGCGTCCGTTATCGTAATAATCTCCCACAGGCACTACCGCGCACGCCGCCGTGCCCGTGTCTTCTATCGTAATAATTTGAAATCTGGCGCCTTTTCCTCCTTGTCCGTTATCGTAATAACAAGGCGCGCGAGTGTCCTCCCCCGGTCCAAGGGCGGAGCCCTGGCAAGCGCCGAACCGCCCGGGTCGGCGGCAGACTTGTACACACATTTACGATGGGGGTACGAGTATGCGTCTCTTGCGGGATTTCTCGTTTATCGGCAGAAAATCGAGGTCAGAAGATGGATGAGTTCTTGAGCATTGAAGATCTGCGGTGGGAGTTCGGCGCGTCGCGAGCATGGACGTACAAGTATCTGGCGCCGCATATCAAGTCAATTACCCTGAAGTGCTCGACCGACGACGGCGAGCGCCTGTGCAAGCGTTATAGCCTCGATGATGCACGGCGCGTGGTCGCTGAAAAGGCTCGAGCCGAGGTCTATTCCGTGCCCGTTAAAGCGGACCCCGGAAAAAGCAGCTATGCTCCGTACCGCCGCCCGCGGCGCGTGCGAATCAAGACGAGCGCGTACATCGCCGAATATATTGTCGGCTTCGGCCATCTCTGGCAGATCGACGAGATTGCAGAGGAATACTGCGATAAGCGCTCAAGAGAGGCGGCATATCAATTCATCTACCGTAACGCCTGGATCGCAATCGTGTTCGGCAACAAAACTTTCTATATCCCGAGGCACACTACACCGCAATTCGTGGCGGCAGCAGTCGAGGTGTTCGGAGACGCTGCCCACACCGTCGAATACGCACGCGGTGGACATAAAAGTGACGCCACGGAATAGCGGCACTATGTAACAAATGAATAAGTGAACGGCGTAAAAAGTGAAAAACCGAACTACGTAATATCGACAATGCGACATAACGCAATAACGACAAAGCGGAATAGCCGCACTATGTAACCACGTAATAACAGAACTATTGAACATCGGACTATTCGGTCCTGAAATCTGTTCGCAAGAGTCGTACGCTGCCGTACAAAATGCCCGACAGCGTACCGCCGCGAGTGCCGGGTGCTAGGGCTCTGCCCTAGCACCCGGCACTCGCGGCGTTAGCTCATTGTTCTGCAATTCAACAGTTACGTTTTTCAGTTTTGTCGTTATCACGTAGTTCGGTAATTACACAGTTACGTAGTGTCGTAATTGCTTTGTTCGGTTGTGTCGCAGTTCAGATATGAACAACCGCCGCAGGCGCCGGGTACTAGGGCAGAGCCTTGGCAGTACGCGGACGACCGAAACGCAGTTTTGTACGGCAGCGTACGACACTTGCGGGCGAGTTCCGGCTATGTCATTGCTGAATTACGACAAAACGCAACAACAGAGCTGTGTAACCGCGGCATAACTGATTTACAGACGATATGAAGAACGTAATGAATGAACTAGTGAACTACGACACAACCGAAAAAGCGAACAGTTATAAACCCAAAAAACGCATTGAAACAGGCGAGATGTTTTAAATCTCAGCCCACAAATCGAGAACAGTAGCGTCCCGACGAACCGTGGCAAAATAGTCGCAGTAGTCATAGGCATCATCGGGACTGTGCATCACGGCAACAAGATCTCCGTTGTGCGCATCAACAACTGCATGTCGAAATCCCATCGTCTGACGCATCATCCGGTTGCGCTGCCGCTCGATCTCGATCGCATCCAGCAGGAGGTGGCCATCTGTATGGCCATGAAGGGCGAGCTCCATATTCTTCGGGTGACAGTCGTTAATCGCGATATGGATCAGCTCGCGCAGATTGTTTTTGTACCTGTAAGAAGAAGAGCAAGAAGAAGCACTAGGGCCGAGCGCCACTGCGAAGGGAATCTCATCCCGCTTCAGCGTAGGATGAGGATCCCCCCAACAGGACCTTCGAGTTACTTCACTTCAAACTTTAAGAGCCTTCTCTCTGGCAGATCGGTCATCTTCATCGTATAAGTCCCAGGAAAAGCCTTCTCAAAACGGACGGTCTCGTAACCTTCGAAATAGTCGTTGGTGTTTTGCATCATGAATGGGACGAGCAGCTCGTTCTCCGCCCCAACCTGTACAGCAAACGCAGCAGAACCGCCCAGAGCCGGCATTGCCTGCGTTATCAGATCGGTATTGACCACAAAGTCATAGTTTGGCGCAGACTCCGGCACCAAATGCCAAACATACGTTTTAATTCCGCCTTCGACATTATCCTTATTCCTGACACGCATCTTTACGGCGATAACACACGTGATGTCGGCGTCCTTCAATTTCGTTTTCGTATCCACGATGCCATATTTTGAATAATCATCATGCGCACGCTTGAGATACTCGCGCGGCGTGAGCAGCTCCGCCCCGTCTATGCAAAACGAATACCCGTCAGTCGCCACATCCTTCGATCCCAGAAACGCCCCATCCATCGAGAGCCATTCGCCCTCCGCATAATATTTCTCAGGAATGACCGTCCGGTTCCCGTTAACGGCGCTCACCCTCATGCCCGCAAGGCCAGTAGCAGCACAGCCGAAAAGCGCGAGCGCCGACCTTCTTGTCCACAGGGTCTTCTTCATCGCGCTCACGACCTTTCCCGAACTTTCACAACGGCACCGTCGCGCATGCAGTAAACCCGATCGGCCAGCTCCTCGAGCACCTCTCCGTCATGGCTGGACAGAATAACCTCGCGACCCGTTGATGCCGCCATCGCCACAACGCGCTTGAGCATTTCCACGCCCGCTTCGTCGAGGGCATTTGTTGGCTCATCGAGAACAAGTAGCTTCGGCTTTTCCATAATTGCCGCAGCTATCCCCAGACGTTGCTTCATCCCAAGCGAGTATGCTCGGAACTTCTTTTTTTCGTCTGCATCGAGCCCCACGAGCCGCAGGGCAGAGTGAATGTCCTCGGGGGTGGCAACGCCCTTGATCTGGGCGATGAGCTCCAGATTATCGTAGCCAGACAGATATCCTAAAAAGGAAGGCGCCTCGATCAGCATCCCCAGACTCGGCGGGAACGAGATGTCCGCCCCAAGCCTTTGGCCATCGATAGAGATCTCGCCTTCGGTAGGCTTGATCAATCCGCAGACCGCTCGCATAAGCATGGTCTTACCCGAACCGTTTATCCCCTGAAGCCCAACCACAGTCCCAGGGCCAACCTCGATGGACACGTTGCGCAGAACATCGTTTTTGCCCATGCGCTTCGATATGTCCCTAACGATCACGCTCATATCTTGTCCCCCTTTTCTATAAGGTCTGCCCTTCGAAACCACAGTCCGCCCAACGATAGGCATAACGACATAATCGCAATTGAAAACAAGCCGCTCGAGCCCGCCGCGATTCCTTCTTTGACAATTCCGCCCCAGCGCAACAGCATCAGGGCATTTCCCAGCAGCGCCCAATGCCGCGCATATGCCGAGCAGATCAGGTAGCTCATTAAAACCACAAACGAGACCGACGGCCCAAGTACAAAGCCAATCACTGCCTGCGCAAACGCAAGCGCCTCGAAAGCAAAAAAGAGACCTGTGAAAAACGGCAGCGCATCCGCCTCGCCAGCTTCGAGAAACCACGGCGCCAAATTAGCCAGCTGAAGCGACTCACCATGAATGATCGCGCTGAACGAGGAGCTCACCACCAAGCTCCAAATCACAACAGAGCAAACCACCACGAGCAGTGAAAATGCCGTTACCGCCGCCACTAAGATAAAACGCGAGACCCACCAAAGGGTTCTTGCCCGGCATCGAACAAGCGCTTGTAAACCAAGCCCGTGCAACGATTCGGTCGGATAATCGAGTGTTGTATAGAGAATAAGCAGAATGAGGAATAGCCACCCTAACGGAGGCACAAACATGACCCCGGGCCTAGGCTCAAACGGAGCAGATCCGGCAAACACGAGCGCGAGATTATCCGCAAACCCCAAGGTATCCGTCCTGACCCCATACACAGAAGACAATCCGTAGGCGTACACCAAGTTCGCAACGGTCACTGCCGCAACCGCAATAAAAGCGATGATGTTCTTCTTCAAAACGATCCTCAGGTCCGCGGCGACCAGCCTAAACAGCATCAGACCACCTCGCGTCTTTTTAAGAATCTCGCGGAAACCAAAGAAAAGACGAACAGCAAGATGATTTCCGCAAACCCCGCTCGAATGTCTGGCCAATTATTTAGTGATTCCGACCTGATGCTGTTAAGAATGTTGCAGTTAAAGCCGACGCATGAAAGGACGCTAAAAATCCAGTCGTTAACAAAATGCCATGCAACCATAATCAGATATGGAACGACCATCGCCTTGATTCTGCTGCGAAACACAACCGACAGACCGGTCACGGCCATGGATAGAACCCCCAGCGCCACCGCATCGAACAGCGTATAAACCAGCACGTATAACAGAGGCCGGGAATAAAACAGACCAGAAAAATAGCTATGCAGATAGAGTCCGACGTAAGTCGATTCGTCGACTCGGGGGAGATACGCGGGAAACAGCATGGAGACAATCAGAAAGTTCACGAGTAGCGGAATAGCCGTGACCGCAAACGCAGAGAGGAAAGCAGACAGCATCTTCACGTTCACGTATGCATTTCTAGAAACACGCGTGCAGACCTGCGCCTCGTAACCGCCCAAACGCTCGGACAGGCATGACCACGACCCGGCCAACATGGCAAGCAACGGCAGCGCATAGAAAAACACCGACGCTAGCAACGGCGCGTTCGCGCTCACAACAATCCAGTTACCAAAGCTACTTTCACGCGTTTGGCCGAGGTATGTCTGAGACTGCAGACCAATGCCGTAGCCAAAAGATAACAGCTGCTTGCGCTCAATCTCGAGCGTCCACCACGCCTCGATGGCAGCTGCCATCGAAATGGCAATCGCCAAAACAAGAGCCAACGCAAATATAGGATTGCCAAATATCTTGGATAACTCGTGCCGTAATAGATTTCCATTCAAGCGACATCACCCTCCCATTGGCCGGGCCGAGCAGCAACGCTCGGCCCGGCCCTAATCACAACAAGAAGCTGCGGATTGGCTAGGAGGGAAGTTTGTTAAAATGGCCTAAGCAGTCGGGGCTCCACCTTCCATAGACTGTGCCGTATCCGGACTCGGCCCATGCGGTCAGACGAGCATAACTGCGTTTATTCTCACGGACGAGGTTGTATATCTCCCATTCATGCTCATGGTTGGAGCGATACACGCCTTGCGTGCAATTCATATTGCCCGTCCCCTTATTGTCATAGGCACCGTCCACGTACAGGCGCAATGGCTTTCCCGAATAGCCCATAATCCAAATGTAAACTGAAGATGAGTCGTGCTTTGAGCGATAGCCAGTTGCGCTCGTGCCAGAACATTGAAAAGCGAAATCTGTATCCTTGTTGTTCTTACATGTGGCAATTCCAGCATCCGCGCTCTGCGAAATGCTCGAAACCTGGGAAGTGTCGAACTCCTCTTGAGCAAATGATGCGGCAGGTGCACCCATCGACAAGCCCGCAACAATCGCCAAGCCGACTCCGATTCGAGCAATAGCGCTCCTTGGCTTAATCATGGCCTTCTCCAATCAAAAGCGGTTAACAATGCGTCGACGCACGGCAACCTTTGCATGAATAGAGAAAGATGTCTGTAAACACCCGCTATTGAGTTGATCGCTCAGGCGTTTACACGTTATCTACCTGCGATAACAATGAAACAAGCTCCGCTTTATTCTTGATCTTCAACTGGCGGTAAGATGCAGACCGCAGTGCTTGCACCGTAGATGCAGCGTAACCGACATCCTCCGCAATGGTCTTTGTCGTTGCGCCTTCTGCCGTCATCAGCAAAATTTGCGACTGAACATCAGAAAGGGAGCGCGACGCAAGCAGGGCAAGCTGGCGCACGCGAGCCGTTTCGGTGGACCCGTTCGCGCGGTACTCCGAGACGGCCTTCTCGTCCTCAACCGAGCGGGCGAGCGCGATGTGCGTGACGAACATGGGCGCAGACCAGCAGACGACCACCGTTGCCACGACGACATTGACAGCCGAACTTTGCCCCAGCAACGACGCAAGGAACAACGGCTCGAAAACCATCAGATCCTGCGCCATGCTGAGCAAGACAACCCAAACAGGAGCCGTCGCCCCAAAGCAAAGCATCCATACCCCGAGCATTTTGCGCTGCGGACAGCTTCCCAGCACTATATATGTGAGCAGCATCCCCGTCAGTACCGCAAGTCCATGGATTCGCCCCCTAGTGGCTGCATAGATTAAAGCGGCTACACCTATTAACACCAACGGCACGATAGCCCGGGTACGGGCACGCGCCTTAAATGAACACAGCCCAACAGCGAGCGAAGCCATAGACGTCATGCCGCAAAACAGGACCGGCACAGCCATCAACGGATCGTGTACGCACCTCCATGCCGCGATATAGACAAAAGACCATTCCACAGCAGACAGTATCGCCCATACGTACGGGCTTCCGAGCCCAATCGCCCCATCCGTTCTAGTCAGTGCAGCTTCACGATTCAGTTTTTCGCCCGCGTAGTGCAGCGACAGAAGCAGTCCGAGACCCAATGCATAGCTTGAGAGAGAAAAGGCGACAGCCCACGAAACACCGGATCCCCAATCGCTATCCGCCATTACCAAGGGACCTGCCGCAAGGAGGATGAAAAATAATGTGAGCAGGTATCGAAACAGCCGGCGCGTCCGCGCTGATGCCAACATATCGTCAGCATGCCGCTGCGGCAGCTCATGCCCTACAGCATCACCCTCACCCGCAAACAACGCCACGAGCTCGCGTGAGCCCGCAACCGACGCCTTCCCGTATGCTCGGTGAAGCGTTGTTCGCACCGTCGATGGCTTCGTACCCGTCTCCCTGGCAATTTCCGCCGGCGTTTTCCCTTTGAGCAACAGTCGAACAAACTGCTCTTCTCGAGGCGACAAGGCAGGGGAAAACACCCCCGCATCGAATGGGTCGGACGTGCGGGGGATATCCGAATCGTTGTTCCGCTTCTTCCTGAGCAACGTGCATACGAAGGCGGCAATAGCGGACCCCATCGTCAGCGACACAATGATCGCGGCATCGTTTGCGAAGTATGCCACCTCGACAGCCGGAACAAGGCCAATGGGAACTGCCACGAGCACAGAACGGGCAGACACGTCGCTCTGTCCCCGACCAAAGGCGTAGGGGCAGAAAAACAGCAGGACCGCAGCCAATACGAAATAGGCTAGCGGAATTAAAAGCGCAAGACCAATTGGTGCGGCCGATGCAGAGGATATTCCCCATGGCTCTGGGATGACTCTCCATGAAACTCGACAGCAGAACAGCAGACAAGACATGACGGCTATTGTTTCTGTAAAAATCGAGTCATGCGGATGGCGAGTTTCTCTTTCGTCAGCCCGCGCCGCCCCCCGTATCAAAGGAGAGCCCGCCGTATCCCAAATTACATATGAGAGGAGCAACGACCCAGTGAAGCACAAGGCACACGAAACACCATGCAACAACCAGATTGGTGCAAACACGATTGGAATAGAATCTCCGCGAGCATAGAAGGCCAAGTCGACCCATTCGGGAACCGCCGCAATAGTAGCAAGGAAAATACCGAAGGCGCCAAGGAACCCCGGCCGCCTTATTTCTCTCCCCTTGCGGAGCGCAACGCCGTGACCAAACGCCGCGAGGCATGCGCCAAGGATAACGAGCCAGGTCATTGCACCTGATGCCAAGCCAATTGAAGATGAAAACCGGTGATAAGGGGTAACCGCCATTACGATAAGCACAATGGCGCAGGCAGATGTGGCAGAACGGCGGGAAAAGAGCATATGGCCTCCATAGCATGTCATTATATCGCTCGATCCACTCATCTATCTCCATGCCCACACCGGCCAACATCAACGATTCGCGCATACTCCAATCCGAACCAGATCACGGGCCAATTTTTCCGCAGCCCCCGCCCCAAAGCGGGATACGGTTTCCTTTTGAGCGCCGGTTCGGAAAATGCATCCCGTTTTAGGCCGAAAACTGGGACGCGCGGGCAGGAGCTATGCAAAGATAGCGGCCGTTGGCCTTGCGATCGGTCTTGCAATGGCGATGTGCGCATCATTCGCGAAGTATAGGTCGAGCAATCGTTTATCGATGGCGCTGAAAATGGGTTTGGCATAGACGGGACGTATGTCAACGATGGCGCAACCAGGCCGTCTATGGCGATTCTTGCAGGCGAAGACATGGAATGGCAAATCTGTAATGACGATGGCTCTTGTATGAGTGGTCGTTTGGCCGCAACGAGCGATCCGAATTCGTTCGATCTTCTCGACAATGATGGAGCGGATTGCGGTTCTGTTCACCTTTCATATGCATCGCGAGACGGGATGGACGGCATTCTCTACGTCTCTCACGAAAATGGCGATTTCAAGATGCGCAGGACTAACCGGGTGCCGGCTTTTATCGAGGAGTGAGAGTTCCCGGCGGCCTGCCGATCAGGCCGCCGGGGTATCGAGCCCCGCATTCATCCGTACACACACGGACGAATTCGGAAAGCAACCGTGGTATTCCTACAGGAATCGAATCCGTGAGGTCGTTGTCCTGGATACCTGGGATCCAGAGAGCGGTAGATACCTGTTCGACGGTCTGACCCAATCGACCTATCGAAACTCGATACATCGGATTGCACGACCCTGGAGGGCATGTTCAGGGGGTGCTCAAGCGTCACGGAGCTTTTTGATCTCGATCGTCTTGACACCTCGAACGTCGAGAACACGTCCTACATGTTCCTCAACTGCCTGACGCTCAAGGCCGTCAGCATCTTGGGATGGGAGGCGTCCAGAATCACAGACGTCGACCAGATGCTCAGTGACTGCTCTACCTACATCCTCGCAACCGAGGAGCAGCGCGAGTTCCTGAACAAAATCACCGGCTCCACGCAGCACGGAATTTGGACCCGCAACCTTTCTTAGCCCAGATCAAAATACCGGTTGTTTCCAGAAATCCTCCAGGCACCTTCTAGAGGATTCTGGAAATGCAAATAGCTTTAGATTCCGAGCGTGTCGACCGGAGCAACAACGATGCCTTCGCCAGTTACGTGAGCCGGCATACCAAACCCGATGACGATGAGTTTCGCCGCAGGCGGCCTCTCCCCGCGATTGACCAGCTTTCGCTCGAGTCGAAGCAGATTTTCCACTGCCTCTGGGACTTGGGGGCTCCCAAGCTTGACCTCAACGGCAGCCCACGAGCCGTCACGACGATGGACAATCGCGTCGACCTCCAGGTCGTCAGCGTCGTGGTAGTGAGATACGGTCGCATCGCTGGCCGCCGCGTAAACCTTGAGATCGTGCAGCACGAGGGATTCGAAGAGCAAGCCAAGGGTCTTCGGATCGGATGACAACGACTCCGGGTCCGCGCCGATGAGGGCGACGGCGAGCGATGGGTCCGCAAGGTGCCGCTTTGCGCCCTGCCGCAACTTCACCGGCGACCTGAGAGCCGGATGCCACGCGGGGACGTCGTCGACGATATTGATACGGCGCAGCGCGTCCATGTAACCGGTAATCGTATTCTTTGAGACGTCAACGCCCAAATCCCTTTCGATGGACCTCATGCCGGCAAGGGTCGATTCATTGCGCGCAAGCGAGGAGAGCAAGGCCCTTACCTTAACCGGGTCACGTTTCACTCCATCCGCCCTCGAGACGTCAGACTCGCAAACACCGTCAATATAGGCAGCGGCTATCCGCATTGCGTCGGCAGTCGTCTTGCCGACCGCTTGGGGCCAACCGCCGCGGCAGAGCAAATCAGCGATACCGGCGATACCGGCGATGGATCCGAGTGACGCTGCAACGGGATCGCCGGCGAGCAGCGCCCCAAGCGAGACGGCTCCCGACGAAATGCCGAGCTCGAAAAGCGTCATGGTATCCATCCGCAAACGGGCGATTCGACCCACACCGCTGTGCATCGGCTGGTTCTCGGCTCGCGGCGTCGCAGATCCGGTGAGAATGAACTGTCCGGGCTCCCCTCCCCTGGCATCGCATTCGAATCGCACGGCATCCCATAGCTTCGGTTCCTCCTGCCATTCGTCGACTAGCCTCGGGGTCGGTCCGACAATTGCCTGGGCCGGATCGAGACGAGCGAGCTGGAGGGCCGCAAAACCGCCAGATGGGTCGGAGAGAGATAACGATGACTCGGCAAATCTCTGGGCTGTCGTTGTCTTTCCACACCATTTCGGCCCCTGAATGAGCACGGCACCGAAAATGCCAAGGTCGCGCTCGACCAAGCAGTCGACGCACCGTCCTATATACCTATCCATCGCCTTTCCCTCCAATCATCCACTTGAAATTATACTGTCTATCTGCGTCGTTGGGACAAATAACGATGACTTATTGGGACAAATAACGATGACTTATTGGGACGATTGACGATGGTTCGTTGGGACGATTTCAATTTTTCTAAGGCACCAATCAACAGCCGTGACCATATGACTGTGCGCACATGTTAGCATGGTCATATGGTCACATATTTGCAGCCGCGATTATGCTGCGACAACTCAACCGTTAGCGCTTATTAAACAGCCGACCGAGCGACCCGGGCAATCTGGTCCCGGCTCCCCCGGTCGTATTCCTACGATATCGCCCCTAAATCACCAATGCGTCAGACAAAGAATGAGACAATGGCTATGACCACGCCTGCGGCAGATGCAGCGACTGCGCCTTTTTTCCTCTCCTTTAGTCCGACGAATAGGGTCGCCGTAAAGTAAATGGCGGAAATGCAGGATATGGCAAGCGAAACGAGTTCCTTGGGCGGTTTCAGCAAAAGGTCGCTAGCAAAGAGTAATGCAAGCAGGGCAAAGCCGATTGTGGTCAAGTATCTCGATTGATTTTGCGACTGCATGGCAACTGCCTTTCAGAACATGCAAGTGAAAAGTCGGTACGATGTCATTGCGGTTGCAAAAAAGCCGCCGCTAGGACCGGTTGTCACGAGACCGGCGATAACTTCAGCGGTGCCAACAAGCTAGAGATCGCGCAGGCAAGCCTCCTCCTTCGCGTTCAGCTTGACCTTGTGAGGGACGGGGCGGTTATTTGCAGATCCGTGAGAATCGCACCACGCCTTGGAATATGAATCCGTGCAGCGCCCGCGCTCAAAAAAGGGATATATCGTAATTTTCGTCGTAATTGACTCCGACGTAGATATCGCTGCTCTCGGCGGGAGATCCCTCGTCGGCATGGGCTGCCGCAACGGGCACAAATGGTGTCATGACAAGGGAGAGGCAAAGAGTTGCTGAGACGATGGAGGGTAGGCATTTCTTCATGGCGGGCTCCTTAATCTGGCCTTTGATAGTTACTCGATGTCGCCTCCTTTCGCTTTCTATCCGTTGTATTCGGCGTATTTCTTTAATAAGGCAAGAGATTCTTTCTTTCCTTCGGCTGAGCCGATGATGTTTCCTTGATCATCCAGTATGAATACGGACGGAATATGCTCAAGTTCATATTGGTCATACACGGCCTTATCTTAATCTATGTATATGGGAAGTCTCCTTCATGGATCGAGGCTTCTTCAATCGTGCTGTCCTCGGAAACAGTGAAAAGGTTCTTCCTTATGGCTGCGAAATTATCAAGTTGTTGCATATCCTCTATGAGAGATTCACAGTGCGAACACCACGATGCCCAGAACATCAAGATGTTTTCCTCATTAGGTTTTAGCTTGTCAAAATAATTGACGTTTCGGCCGAGGCTGAAATCTTGGCCCTTTTTAATGGACAAAGATGAGGGATAAGCATCGTGTTGCGGTTTGATATTGGCGGCGATTAAGGCGGCGAAACACACCAGAGCCGCCAAAGTCAGTAAGGCGATAACGCATTTTCTCGGTTTCCAGCTCATGACAGATTCCTCTCTCATGGTGAAACGCATACGTTTTGGAACGGTTAGACTGCCCAGCACCCCGAATCGACGACAATCGTCACCACAAACTGCCGTTAATCATCACCACAAAATATCGTCAATCGTCACCACGCTGCTGGTAGAATACATATTCTAAGGAAATAAAGAAGGTGGCGGTATGGATCGGTATGTAAGCAGATGCATCGACAAGACAATCAGGCATAATCTCGATATCTTCGGTGCGGTTCTCATTCAAGGCCCGAAGTGGTGCGGAAAGACCACTACGGCCAGACGTTTTGCCAAATCATCCTTGTCTCTTTCCGATCCGACTGGAAATTTTTCCGCTCTCCAGTTGGCTCGGATCGACCCAGCGCAGGCAATAGCAGGACCGTCACCTAGGCTCATCGATGAATGGCAGGAAGAGTCAAAGCTGTGGGATGCCGTACGTTTCGAGTGCGATGCAAGACAGGGAGAATCCGGTCAGTTTATCCTTACGGGCTCAGCGACGCCGCGAGATTCGATGCAGCCGATGCACAGCGGCGTTGGGCGAATAGCTAGGTTGCGGATGGACACCATGACGCTGTTTGAGTTCGGCGTTTCTTCGGGCGCTGCTTCGATTGGAGCGTTGCTTTCCGGCCACCCTGCTAAGCCGGCGGTCGGATCGATCGCTGGTGTTGCCGGCATCGCCGATTTGCTGTGTCGCGGTGGCTGGCCTCAAGCGATGGGGAAAACAACTGAAAATGCTATGCGGATTGCCGCTGCTTATGTTGATGGCGTATGCGAATCGGATGTTTCTAGAACTGACGGCGTCAAACGTAATCCGGTCAAGGTCAGGTCCCTTTTGACATCGCTTGCGCGAAATGAGTCGACGCTTGCTGGATCGAAGTCCATCGACAAAGATATCGGTACCAGCGTTTCGAAGAATTCGGTCTCCAGATATATGGATGCGCTGAGACGAATAAATATCATCGACGATATCCCGGCTTGGCATCCGGCGCTTAGGTCGCCGGTGAGGTTGCGGCAGGGTGCAAAAAGGCACCTCGCCGACCCTTCTCTTGCCGTCGCATTGCTCGGAGCAAATCCAGAGTCATTGGCATCCGACCCAAAGACACTGGGACTGCTCTTCGAATCCCTCGTCCTTCACGACCTCAAAGTCTATGCCGCCGCAAATGACTCATCGGTGTCCCATTACCACGACGCCGACGATCTCGAGGTCGATGCCATTATCCACAGGCGCGATGGAGCTTGGATTGCTGTGGAAGTAAAACTCGGAAGCCCGCAGATCCCCGAGGCATCTGCAAACCTGCTTCGACTCGAGCGAAAGCTGGTCAAGCGCGGCGAGAAGCCGCCCGCGGCCAAGCTCATCGTCATCGGGTTCGGCATGCCCGTCCATACAACGCCGGAGGGCATCATCGTTGTCCCCGTTGATACGCTTGCGCCCTAGCACTGCGCGAAATGTCCCGCGGGCTTGCTTACTGGGCGAACTGACTGCGGTAGAGCTCGGCGTAGAAGCCGCCTGCCGCAAGCAGTTCGTCGTGCGTGCCGCGCTCGACGATCTCGCCGTCGCGCATCACTAGAATGCAGTCGGCGTTACGGATCGTGCTCAGGCGATGCGCCACGACAAAGCTCGTACGACCGGCCATGAGCTCGTCGAACGCCGCCTGCACCTGCAGCTCGGTGCGGGTATCGATGCTCGAAGTCGCCTCGTCCAGCAGCAGAATCGCCGGGTCGGTGAGCATGACGCGCGCGATGCACAGCAGCTGCTTTTGGCCCTGGCTAAACGTGCCGCCGTCCTCGCCGATCACCGTGTCGTAGCCCTGGGGCAGCTGCACGATAAACTTATGCGCGTGCGCGCGCTTGGCCGCCTCGATAATCTGCTCGCGCGTGGCGTCGGGACAACCGTAGGCAATGTTCTGGGCCACCGTGCCCTCGAACAGCCAGGTGTCCTGCAGCACCATGCCAAAGGCGCGGCGCAGGCTCTCACGCGTGTAGTCGCGCGAGGAATGCCCGTCGACCACGATGCGCCCGGCATCGATATCGTAAAAGCGCAGCAGCAGGTTGATGAGCGTCGTCTTGCCGCAGCCCGTGGGGCCGACCAGGGCAAACCGCATGCCGGGTTTGGCATCGATGCAGATGTCCTGCAGCAGCTTGCGATCGGGCACGTAGCTAAAGTTCACATGCTCAAAGGCGACCTCGCCCTGCGGGGCGGCAAGCTCCACAGCGTCCGCCGCGTCGGGCTCCTGCTCGCGTGCATCGAGCAGCGCGAACATGCGGCGCGCCGAGGCATAGGCCGTCTGGATCTGCGTGATGACGTTGGTGACCTCGTTGAACGGCTTGGTGTACTGGTTGGCATAGGACAGGAAGATCTGCACGCCACCCACCGTAAGCGCCGCGGGCACGCCCGTGATCACGCCCACGCAACCGATCACGGCGACCACAGCGTAGATGATGTTGTTGATAAAGCGCGTGCCGGGGTTTGAGAGCGAACCCATAAACTGTGCGCGCTCACCCGCGGTGTAGAGCTCGGCGTTGAGGGCATCGAAGCGTTGCTGCGCATTTGGGCCGTAGGCAAACGCATCCACAAGCTTTTGCTCGCCCACATACTCCTCGATATGACCGCCGAGCTGACCCTGAATGCGCTGCTGAGCGGTGAAGCTCTTGTTGGAGAGCTTGGCGATGGCGCCGGCCGCAAAGATGGAGAGCGGCGTGACGAGCACCACCACGAGCGTCATGGTCAGGTTGATGGACAGCATAAACGCGAGCGTGCCCACGATAGTGATGACGCCGGTAAAGAGCTGGGTAAAGCCCTGCAGCAGGCCGTCGCCCACCTGGTCGACGTCGTTGACCACGCGGCTCATAAGGTCGCCGTGGGCATGGCTGTCGATAAAGCTGAGCGGCATGCGGCTGAGCTTGTCGCTCGCCTCCACGCGCATGTCGCGCACCGTCTCGTAGGACAGGCGGTTGACGCAATAGCCCTGCAGCCACTGGAAGGCCGCGGCGCCCACCACGACCAGCGCAAGCTTGGTGACGAGCGGCAACAGCGCGTCAAAGTCCACCTGTCCGGCGGCAACGATGAGGTCGATGCCCTCGCCGATGAGGATGGGCGTGTAGAGTTGCAGGATCACCGAGATAGCGGCGCTCACAAACGACGCCGCAAACGAAATGCGGTGCGGACGCACGTAGCCCATCAGGCGACGGGTCACCGCGCCCACGGGATAGCGCTCGGGGTCGCCGGGCTGGCGCGGGCCGTCGCCCAGGTCGTTGAGCTTATCGTTGCCGGACACGTTGGCCGTCATCGTGGCGACCGAACCGGAAGAAGTATACGGATTCATCTAGCAGCCCTCCTTTGCGCAGGCGGATGCGGGGGCGGTTGAGGCGGACGCGGAACTTGGGGCGAACACGGCCGCCGCGCTCCCCTGCTGGCCCTCGAGCTCCTCGCGACGAAGCTGCGACTGGCAGATCTCGCGATAGAGCTGGCAGCTTGCGTACAGCTCGTCGTGCGTACCCAGACCCGCGACCGAGCCGTGGTCGAGCACGCAGATCATGTCGGCGTCGCGCACGGTCGAGACGCGCTGGCTCACGATCACCGTGGTCAGCGGCAGCCCGCCCTCGGCGGCACCGCGCGCGCTGCGCTCGCGAATGGCATGGCGAAGCGCCGCGTCGGTCTTAAAGTCGAGCGCCGAGGCGGAGTCGTCCATGATAAGGACCTGCGGCGAACCCACCAGAGCGCGCGCGATGGTCAGGCGCTGTCGCTGACCGCCGCTGAAATTCTTGCCGCCCGCCTCGACCGGGGCATCCAAGCCCTGCGGCTTGTTGCGCACGAACTCGCTGGCCTGCGCCATATCGAGCGCCGCCCAGAGCTCTTCATCGGTCGCGGACTCGTCGCGCCAGGTCAGGTTGCTGCGGATGGTGCCGCTCACCAGCGACGCGCGCTGCGGAACGGTCGCGACCACATGGCGCAGCTGGTCGAGCGGCCAAGAGCGCACGTCGGCACCCATCACGTTCACGCTGCCGACGCCCGCGTCGTACAGGCGCGGGATGAGCGAGACGAGCGTCGACTTGCCACTACCCGTGCCGCCGATAATGCCGAGCGTTTTGCCCAGCGGCAGCTCCAGAGTCACGTCATCAACGGCGTTGGCCGCGCCCGCGCCAAAGGAGAAGCTCGCGTGGCTAAAGCTCAGCGCGGGGACCGGAGCGGCGTTGCCCATCGCGCTCGGCTTGGGCAGGGCGACCGGCTCGTTGCCGTCGTCGGTGATACTCGGCGCGCAGTTGAGCACCTCGTTGATACGCGACGCGCTGGCGCTCGCCTTGGTAAAGACCACGACCAGGTTGGCGACATAGACGATGGAGGTGAGGGTCTGCGTCATGTAGTTGACGAACGCCATGACTTGGCCCTGCGTGAGTTCGCCCACGTTGACCTGGATACCGCCCACCCACAGGATGGCGCACACGCCCAGGTTCATCACCAAAAACGTGACGGGGTTGAGAATCGATGAGAGCTTGCCGACCGCGATGGCGACATGCGCCTGGTCATCGGCCGCCTGGGCGAAACGCTCACGCTCGTGGTCCTCGCGCACAAACGCGCGGACCACGCGAGCGCCCGAAAGCCCCTCGCGGCAGATAAGCGCGATGCGGTCGAGCTTTGCCTGCAGCTGCTTGTAGTACGGGATGCAGCGCGCCATGACAAACCAAAACACCAAGCCGATGGCGGGCGTGCAGATTAAAAAGATGATGCCAAGCTTAAGGTCGATAGCAAGGGCCGCCACCATGGAGCCCACCGCCAGGAAGGGCCAGCGGATGAGCATGCGCACGCCCAGTGCCACGGCCAGCTGCACCTGGTTGACGTCATTGGTGATGCGCGTGATGAGCGACGGCGTGCCAAAGCGGTCAAGTTCGGCGTAGCTCAGCTTGTTGATGTGCTCGTAGAGCGCGCCACGGATGTCGGTACCCATACCCTGCGAGGTCAGCGCCGCCATCTTTTGGCAGACGAGCGTAAATGAGATACCGATCACAGCCATGGCGCCAAGCAGCATGCCGTAGTGAATAACGGCGTTGGCGTCGTGTGCCCCAATGCCCTTGTCGATCATCTGCGCAATCACCAGCGGCGTCAGCAGGTCGAAGATCACCTCGATCAGCTTGCACGCAGGACCAATCACCATATACCGGCGAAACTTACCGCCGAAACGCCTGAGCAACTCAATCATAAAAAGGCGCTCCCTATCATCATTCACACTCAATTCGAACCATGATAGTACTGTCGCCCTAGAGCATGCGTAAACAACGAGTCATTTCTAACGGGGTTCGGCTTCCAGAGAGACAAACGCGCATGCCCAGCCAGTGGCGGGTCGACCACTTGGTATACTTACATTAGTGCTACCAAGTGAGTCGCCAACCCTTGAAATGAGGTGCCGAGATGAACGACATTCTCGCAAGAAGAGCAAGACGAGCAACTATGGGCATCGCCCTCTCCGTGGCGCTTGTCGCGGGAATCGCCCCCGCAACGGCGATCGCGGCAGAAACCAGCTCCCCCACCGGTGCAGTTGCCCTGCAGACGGAAGACGCGGCAGCCGCAAAAGACAAAGCGTATGCGGCCATGCAGGAAGCGCTCAAAATCCTCAAAGCCGCAGAGGACGCCGCAAGTCCCGAGAAAATTGCGGAAATCAATGATGACATTGACGCTTTTCAAGAGCTCTACGACAGGATGGTGGCGCAAGCCGCCGAATGGAGAAAACCCCTTCCCGCCATGCAAGCGGACGTCGATGCAGCCCAAGCCAAATACGATGAGGCCCACAACCGGGTAAGCGAGCTTCAGGCAAAATATGCTAAGGAAGTTGAGGCACTCGGCGGCGAGAAGCCTAGCAAGGCTATGGAGCAGTATCTTAAGGAGTTGCGCCATGAGATCATGGCGGCAAAATCGCAAGAAGAGTCTTGTGAAATGGGGCTTGACGAATATCGGCATAGGCTCGAGATCCGGGAAAGACAGGTTAATATCTTTGAAGGTCAGGCGAAGGAAGCCAAAGCCCACATCGATGAGGAAACAGCCAAGCGAGAGGTGCTCCTCGACAATTTGAAAAAGGCGCAGGCAGCCTATGACGATGCCTGCAAGGCATACGAAGAGGCAAAGGCCGCGGCAGACAAGGCCACCTCGCCCGAGATAGCGAAACCGACCGAGACGACAAAACCCTCCGGCTCGACGCAGCCGGCCGAGACGGCACAGCCCACCGGCTCGCCCGCGACCGGCAAAGACACCGCACCAAGCTCCACCAAGCAAGCGAACACGAGCAGCGGCAAGCAGGCGAATACGACCACCGGCAAGCTCGCAAACACAGGCGACACAACGCCAAGTGCAATCGCGCTAGCAGGAATCGCCGCCATGGGACTCGGAATAACCGCCACAGCCACCCGCCGCATCAAGTACTCAAAATAGTTGCCGGCGGGCATCACCTTCGTCAATCCACAAACCCAGAGGCAAAAGAGGCCCGTTTCCCCAACCAAAACCGGGGAAACGGGCCTCTTTAACTGCAAAATCCAAGCAGCAGCAACGTCTCTTGAACTACGTAGCCATCAATGCCCAGGCAACGCCAGCAAGCAGCACAAAACACGGGATTCAATTCTGCAGCTTGCGCCGTTGAACTCCACGAGCCTGCCCGTGTAGACGAGCCTGTCCACGACAGCCGCCGCCATCTTGTCGTCGCCGAACACGGTCACCCACTTGCTGAACTCTATGTTGGCCGTGACGATCATGCTCTGCCTGCCCTCCGGCACCGACATCACCTGGAACAGCAGCCTCAAGCCGCGATCAGGCCGTGTTCACGACCCAAATCGACATGCGTGACAACACCATCGTGCTCGGCGGCGTCGAGGTGGACGAACCCGAGGGCATCCCGTTCATCAGCCGGCTCACCATTCTTGGCGAGATCGACACCTCCGGCGTCGCGAACCCCGCCGCGCCCTAGGTGCAACGAGCCCGGGCACTCCGTCCGCTAATTTGATTGAGATGGATCGCTCCTACTACGCGAACATTGAGGTCGGGCGGCGCAATGTCAGCCTTTCAAATCTCAAGAAGATTGCCGACGGCTTTCACATCACCATTTCGGAGCTCATGCGCGGTGTCGAGTAGATGATTCTCATCTGACTTGGCTCGCTCATGTTTAATCTGTCTCGTTAACTGAAATACGCAAATCTGGTTAAATGAAAACCGTAAATTTGGTTAAATGCGCTGGTAATCAATGGTGAAAACTATGCCAAAAAAAATTGCGCATGGACACCATGACGCTTTTCGAACTTGGGAAATCTAGCGGTGCGGTTAAGCTGTCGGGCATCATTTCTGGCGAAAAGTTCAACGGCGCCTTCGGATCGATGGGTTCTGCCGAGATCGCCGATCGCATCGTTTGCGGTGGATGGCCGGCGTCGATTGGGCGTGACGCGCGAATTGCATCCGCGACGGCAAAACGATATATCGAGATAGTCGCTGAGGAAGACATCCCCCGCGTCGATGGCTCTCGACGAGATCCTGAGAAAGTGAAGGCCGTCATCGCGTCGTTGGCGCGCAACGAATCCACTCTTGCGACGCTCAAGACGCTTGTGGCCGATTTGGGTGGCGACGTATCGAGACAAACAGCGGCATCATACATATCCCTTCTTAGCAGATTGAGTTTCGTCTGCGATATCCCCGCATGGAATCCCGCGATGAGATCTCCGGTGCATCTGAGGGAGGCGCGTAAGCATCATCTTGCCGACCCGTCGCTTGCAGCGGCTGCGCTCGGGGCGACTGTGGAGACGTTGTTGTCAGACTTCAAGACACTTGGGCTGCTTTTCGAATCGTTGGCGCTCCATGATCTATGGGCCTATGCGAGGGCAAACGGAATGGGCCTCTATCACTATCACGATTCCCGCGATCTTGAGGTCGACGCTGTCATAGCGGCTCCAGGTGGGATGTGGATTCCCGTTGAGGTCAAGCTCAGTTCCGCTCAAATCGAAGAGGCATCTGACAATCTTGTTGCCGTCGAAGAGCGGATGGTTGCTGCCGGAAACACCCCGCCGGTTTCTAAAGTAGCGATTATTGGATTTGGTTCACAAGCCTATGTTACCGACCGCGGCGTCCAAGTTGTTCCATTGGACGTTCTCGCGCCGTAACGCTGCGGGCGAAGTGAAATCGACGCATCTTTTAGATTTCTTCAATTTGTGCGTAAACCAACAATGCCGTAATTACGCTATGTCGTTAGTGCGAACATCGCATCTTCAGTAGTCGAAGCTCGTTCGCAAACGGACCTCTTTACTTGCAAAAAAGGAGACAGCACCGCCGTCCCTTGAACCACGTAGCCACCAATGCCCAGGCAACGCCAACAAGCAGCACAAAGCACGGGATTATATTATTCAGATAAATGCGCCTTTACGGGTGATTTTTGGACGATTTGGCCCGGCCGGCGGCGAGATATTTGGTAGCCGAGCGATCCCGCAGGCGCAGCCGAGGACCAGCGAGACACTCATCACGCCCGGAGAATGGCTCATCGATGTTTTGGCAACGCCAGCGAGCAGCATAACATCAGGGATTCAATTATCAGATAAATGTGACCCTTCAGGTGGTTTTGGTCGGCAATCCGCGAGAGCCGGCAGGGCGTTTGGTAGTCGAGCGATCCCGCAGGCGAAGCCGAGGACCAGCGAGACACCAAACGCCCTGCCGGCTCTCGCGGATTGCCGCGGCACCAAAAAGCGCCTGCGCACTCGATGGATTCGGATGCCCGACAGAGGCTCCTTATGGCTGCTTCCTTCCGGACCTGACCAGATTCGGAACATGTCGTCATCCGAACCCATCGAACGCGCTAGGCGCTCGGTATATCTTACCCGCTCCCGCCCAGCAGGGCAAGTGGGGCGAACCCATCGGATGGATTCGCCCCACTCGTGCATATCGCTAGCGGCGCCTGCGGTACAGGGCCGCGCCGCCCGCGACGGCCAGCGCGCCGATGCCGGCCATGGCCGCGAGGGCCGCCGCCGGCAGGCTGCGGTCGCCGGTGTCGGGCATACCGCCCTTGGAGCCGCCGCTGCCGGAGCCGCTATCGGAACCGCCGCCCGAGCCGCCGCCCGGCGTGCCGGGGTTCTCGGGGGTGCCGGGGGTCCCGGGCTCCTCGACGTAGCTGTTGGTGAAGACCGGCGGCACGCTGGCGTCACCCTCGTAGGAGACCTTCGCCGACAGGTAGCCCGTCTTGGTGCCGTCTGCCGCCTCGTCGCTCACCGTGACGACGATCTTGTGGACGGCCCTGTCGTAGGTCACGTGCGCCTGGCCGTCGTCGACCTCGCTCACCGTGAAGGTGTAGGTGCCGGCCTGCTTGAAGGTCAGGGCGTCGAACGTGACGCTGCCGTCGGCGGCGTTCCTGGCGGTCGACATCACCTTGCCGTCCCTGCCCTTGAGCTCGAAGCCGAACTGGCCCGCCTTGAGCTCGGCGCCCTTGAGCACCTTGGCGGCGCCCAGCCTGAGGGTGACGGGCGCGGCCTCGTAGCCGTTGGTGAACGTCACCGAGCCATCGCCCGTGGGCTTGCCCTCGGCGTCCGCGAGCTCGTGCTTGACGGCGAGCGTGCCGTTGCCGGCGTCGGTGACCGTCGTGCGCACGCGGTACGTCGCCCTGTCGTAGGTCACGCCGCCCGCCGTGCCGACGACCTCGCGCAGCTCGTAGCTGTGCGTGCCGGGCGCGGTGTAGGTGACCGGGTCGAGCGCGACCGTTCCGTCGGCGGCGTTCCTGCCCGTCACCGCGACGCTCTCGCTGCCGTCGGCGGCAATCTCGATCAGCTGGAACTCGAACTCGCCCTCGGCCAGGTCGCGGCCCTTGAGCTTCTTGTTCACCTTGATCTGGTCGGCGACGGAGCTCGGGGTGGGGTCGACGCTGTAGGTGTTGGTGAACTCGAACGCGCCCTTGCCCTGGGGCGTGCCCTCGGCGGGCAGGACCTCCGCGGCGAGCGTGCCGGCGCGGGTGTCCTCGACGACCTTGACGGTAAAGGTCCTGGTCGCCACCGCGTCGTTGGCCACGCCGTCGACCGAGCCGGACTCGCTCACCCGGTAGGCGAACGTCTTGGCGCGCATGCCGTCGCCGTCGGCCTCGACGTCATCGAGGTCGCTCGGCTGCTTGAACGTGACGTGGCCCAGCTCGACGTTGCCGGCGGCGTCGTTGACCGCCTCGGTCACCGTCTTGCCGGAGGCGTCGACCGGTGCGGGCGCGCCGTCCAGCGGCTCAATCTTGAAGGTGTACTTGCCCGCGATGTCGGCCTGCGTCAGGCCGAGCCCGGCCTGGCCGAGCGCCAGCGTCTTGGTGCCCGCGAGGTCGACCGTCGCCTCGTTGGTGCCGTAGCCGTTCACGAACGACAGCTTACCGTCGGAGCCCTCGGGGTAGGCCACGGCCACGTCCAGCTTGCCCTTGCCGTTATCGGTCACCTTGACGGTGATGTCGAAGCTCGAGGCGGCCGCGGTCACGCCCGCGGGCAGCGCCGCCGTGTCCTCGGAAACGGTATAGGGGATGGTCCAGGAGCCGTCGGCCGCCCTGGTGGCGGTACCGTCCGCCACCATCTGCTCGAGCGAGCCGGTGGTGTAGGCGATAGGCGAGAATGCGAGCTCCGCGGCCTCGCCGTCGCCGGAGACCCGGTTGGACGCGGTCGAGACCACGTTGCCCTGCTCATCGCGGACGGAGAACGAGAACTCGCCCGCCGCCGCGGCGCGACCCGTCAGCGTCTTGGTGGCGTTGATCGCCGCGCCGCCCACGCCGCCGAGCGTGCCGGTGGCCTCGTAGGAGTTCTTGAACGCGACCGTCACGGGCGCGGGCAGCGACGCAGCGTCATCGGCCGTCGAGACCTCACTGCGGGCGACCTCGACGCCGTCCCTGGCGACCGTGGTCGTGACCGTGAGCTTGCCCATCGCCGCGTCGTAGCTGGGCGTAATGGTCACCGTGCGCGGCTCGGTGTCGTTGGTGTAGCCCTCGCCGCCGAGCTTGGTCTCGGTGACTGTGAAGCTGAAGGCCTTGCCCGCGTCGGCGTCGGTGAACCTCACGTCGCCCTTCGCGGCGCCGCCGACGAGGTCGATGAAGTCGGCCGCGCCGTCACCGGCTGCGAAAACGGCGTAGGCGTCCTTGCCGGTCTTGAGGCCGAGCTTGGCAGCCGTCTCGTCGTCGGCGGTCACGGTGAAGGCGAACTGTCCCGCCTCCATGGCGCGGCCGGTAAGCGTCTTGGACAGGCGCACGCCCGCGCGGGCCGAGTAGTCGAGCTCGGTCGTGTAGGTGTTGACGAAGTCGCCGCCGCTCGCCTGCGCGATCGCGGGCGTCGTGACCGTGAGGTTGCCGGAACCGTCGTCGGTCACGGTCACCGTCATCGTGGCGGTGTGGCCGTCGTAGGTGACGCCGGCAATGGCCGAGCCGTCAGCGGGCCTGACCTCGCTCACCGTGTAGGTGAAGGTCTTGGCGCGCACGCGCTTGCCGCCGACCTCCGCGAACCCGGCATCCCTGATGTCGTCGAGCGTGTAGCGGATGGGGCCGAAGTCGAAGGCGACCTTGGCGCCCGCCTTGGTGCCGGCGGCCGTCACGCTGACGGTCTTGGAGCCGTCGGCGGAACCCTCGGGCATGGGAGCGCCGTCATCGCCCGTGAGCGTGAACTGGAAGCTGTCGCCCTCCGCCCAGTCGCGGCCCTTGAGCGTCTTGGTGAAGAGCCCCGCCGTGGAGACGTCCCTGCCCTCGGCGGACGTGCCGTACGTGTTGGTGAACGCCGCGGTCGCGCCGCCCTCGGTCACGGTGCCCTCGGCCCCCTCGGCCGCGGTCTCGTAGCCCTCGGCCGCATCCTCGGTCACGGTGTAGCTTGCGCCCACGGGCAGGCCGGCGATGGTCTTCTCCCCGCCGTCCCTGAGCGTGAAGGTCGCCCTGCCGTCCGTGAACGTCACGGCGTTCTCGCCCTCGCCGAAGGTGCCGGAGACGGGCTCGCCGTCCCCGTCGGTGAGCGCCACCGTGAAGCCGAACTCGCGCTGGCTGTCGCCGCCGACGACCGTCTTCTTGACGGTGAGGCTGCCCTCGCAGGACACCTTATTATGGGTCGTCGTGGTATGGGATTCGTTCTCCCCCACCTTGACCGTGGCGGTGTTGGAGATGTCATCGACCACGGCAGCTTCGGCGGAGACCTTCACGTCAAAGCTGAGCGTGCCCGTGGCGCCCGCAGCCTGCTCGCCGAGCGACCAGGTAAGGGTGCGCGTCGCGGCATCGTAGGCGGCGCCGTCGGCAGAGCCCTCTACGTAGTCAACGCCCTTGGGCAGGACATCGGTCACCGTCACGTCGGCCGCCCGCGCGGCGCCCCTGTCGTCGACGCTGTTATTGGCCCAGCCGATGGTATAGGTGAGGGTATCGCCCACGCCCACCAGCTTGCCATCCACATCGACCTTGGCGCCCGAGGCGTCCGCCTTGGTGACGGTCTTGGTGTTGTCGTGCGGCGTGAAGGTGTTGGTGAAAGTCTTGTTGCCCCGCTCGTTGGAGATCTCGGCCTTAAGACCGGCACCAGTCTGAGTCACTGTGATGTCGAAGGTGTAGGCATGCGCATCGTCCTCAATCAGGACATCGCCGTTTGCTTTCTCGGTCACGGTCGCGTGGTAGGTACCCAGATTGGTGAAGCTGAGCTCGCCAAAGGAAACCTTGCCGTCCTTGTCATTCTTCGCCTCGATTGGGTAGCCTTCGAGCACATTGCCCGCACCGTCGGTGAGGGAGAGCACAAAGGTGAATTCCCCCTCCTGGAGGCCGGGCTTGCGGCCGCCTGCGAGCACCTTGGTGAGCTCGGGGACGGACGCCGTGGCGGGAGCAGGGTCGAAGGTGTTGGTGAAAGCGGCGGCGGCGACCTGGTCGGCCGAGATGGAACCATCAGCCCTGGATCCCTCGGCTCCGTTCACCGCAGCTTTGTAGCCATCGGCGGCACGTTCGGTCACCGTGTAGGCAGTTCCCGCGGGCAGCCCCGTGATCCTCGCCGTCTGGCCATCTTTGAGCTTGAGGGTCGCCTCGCCGTCCTCGAACGTCGCGTCACCGTAGGTGCCGGATACTTTGCGGCCCATGGCATCGGTGGCCTCAACCACAAACTTAAATATCTTGTCCGCGTCGACCGCCAGGCCCTCGCGCGCCACGACGGTCTTGGAGACGTCGAGCTCGCCCGTCTTCACGGTGTTGGTCACGGTGAAGCCGCGCCCGGCGTCGCCGGAGACCTTAGAGCTGTAGCCCTCGACGGCGTCCTCGGCCACGGTGTAGGAGACCTCGGAGCCGGACTTGGAGTACTTGGCCAGGCCCTCGAAGGAGCCCTTCCAGCCGTTGGCCTTTGACAGCTCGATCGAATCGCCGGTGGGCTTGCCGTCGGCGAGCAGGCGCACGGTGGCCTTGGCGGCCGCCGGGCCGACCCACTTCTTCTCGACGGGCACCGAGACCTTGGCCGTGGAGGTGTTGGTCACGGTGAAGCCGCGCCCGGCGTCGCCGGAGACCTTAGAGCTGTAGCCCTCGACGGCGTCCTCGGCCA
>CAKUON010000009.1 GCA_934668875.1 uncultured Collinsella sp. | reverse complement strand
TTCCTCGGTAGCTCAATGGTAGAGCACGCGGCTGTTAACCGCGCTGTTGTAGGTTCGAGTCCTACCCGGGGAGCCAGGTTATAGAACCCGTCGCTTTTGCGGCGGGTTTTTTCATGCCGCGACCACTTGACTCGAACGTTGCCATATCAACATTTCGTGTCGAGGATGTAATCCCGCGACCCACCACCTCAACATGGCGCGGTCGTTGTAGAATATTGCAATGATTGCTCCCACGACATGGTGCCGCGAGCACCAGATAAGGAGATTCTTGTGTCTGAGACCATTAACGGCAGCCTGAGCGTCTCGAACGACGTTATTGCCGATATTGCCGGTTATGCCGCGATGACGTGCTATGGCGTCGTCGGTATGGCTGAGCAGCTCCAAGGCGCCGAGAGCGTGCGCCTGCTTGCCGGTCAGCGCCTCCGCAAGGGCGTGCTTGTCTCCGCCGACGAGAACGGCCTTACGGTCGATCTTCACGTCGTGCTCGAGAACGGCGTCAACATGAAGTCCGTCTGCCACAATCTTTCGAGCTCCGTCGCCTTCACCCTGCAGGAGATCGCCCAGATCGATCCCGCCAGCCTTAAGATCGGCATTCACATCGACGCGCTCAAGAGCCGTCTGAACTAGCATCCGAATACGGAGATTTCACCACTCATGATTGCAAAGACCATTCGCACCTGTTTTCCGATCGCTGCGGCTGCCGTTTCCGAAAAGGCCGAGGAGATCAACAAGCTCAACGTCTTCCCCGTACCCGACGGCGATACCGGCACCAACATGTCGCTCACGCTCGCTTCGGTGACTAAGGAGCTTTCCGCCCTTCCCGCCGACGCCGACATGGAGGCCATCGCCGGCGCCATCACCCATGGCTCCCTCATGGGCGCTCGCGGTAACTCGGGCGTTATCACTTCGCAGATCCTGCGCGGCGTGGCCGAGGGCCTCGTCTCTGCCGACGAACCCGTTACGTCCGCCAACATCGCCTTCGCCTTCCGTCGTGCCGTCAAGGTCGCCTTCCAGGCCGTTCGTAAGCCTATCGAGGGCACGATCCTCACGGTCCTGCGCGACGTCTCGACCAAAGCCGACGAGTGCGAGAAGAAGAAGTTCTCGGCCGAGGATGCGCTCGACGCCATCGTCGTCGAGGCATATCAGTCCGTCGCCCGTACGCCCGACCTGCTGCCTGTCCTCAAGGAGAACGGCGTAGTCGACTCTGGCGCCTTTGGCTTTGCCATCTTCCTCGAGAACTTTGTTGCTGCCGCTCTTGGCCGCAGCACCGTGGTCGAGGATTTCTCCGCTACGTTTGACTCCGCCGGCTCCGCCCGCGATGCGGCTCTCGGCCGCGTGGAGATCGAGGCCAACGACGACTGGGAGGGCTCGGAGTTCCGCTACTGCAACGAGTTCCTCTTTAAGGCCGACGCCCCGTTTGACGAGGACGAGTGCCTGAAGTTTCTGGGTTCCATGGGCGACTGCGAGCTGCTCGTGGGTGCCTATCCCGACTACAAGATCCACGTGCACTCCAACACCCCCAACCTGGTGCTCGAGCACATGCTGCAGCTTGGCCAGATCTACGAGGTCTTTATCCATAACATGGAGATGGAGGCCCACGACCGCACCGCTAAGATCCACGAGGATCAGGAGAAGGCCGCCGAGCCCGCGAAGGCGCTTGGCTTTGTCGCCGTTGCCGCCGGCTCCGGCGAGGCCGACATTCTCAAGTCCCTCGGTGTCGATGTGATCGTTTCGGGCGGCCAGACCATGAACCCCTCGACCGCCGACCTGCTGGGCGCCGTGGACCAGGTCAACGCGACCTCGGTCATCATCCTGCCCAACAACGGCAACATCCGCATGGCTGCCGAGGCCGCTGCCTCCGCCTGCACCGATAAGAAGGTCGCCGTCGTTCCCACCAAGACCGTCCCGCAGGCCTTCTCCGCGCTGTTCGCGGTCCTGCCCGATTCCGAGCTCGAGGATGCTGTGGCCGCTATGGTCGATGCCATCAGTGAGGTTCGCGATGGCGAGGTCACCCGTGCCGTGCGCGATTCCAGCGCCTCCGACGGCTCGCCGATTCACTCCGGCGACGTCATGGGCATCATCGCCGGCTCCATCGACGTGGTCGGCTCCGACGTGAAGCAGGTTACGCTCGACTGCATCAACCGTATGCAGGAGGAAGAGGAGGGCGACGCGCTGACGATTCTGGCCGGCGAGGAGCTGTCCGACGAGGCCTTCCAGGAGATCGTCGATGCCATCGAGGAGGCTCAGCCCGATCTGGAGATTGACGCCCATCGTGGCGAGCAGCCGCTCTACCCTGTGATCTTCTCGATCGAGTAGGCTCTGCCCATGTCCGAGCTGTGCTCCGTGCCGCGCGTCTCGGAGCGCTTTGCCCAGAGCAATGCGCTCGACGAGGATATCGCGCGACTCAAATATGTTTCGGGTAAACGTGAGGAGGCCCTTCGCCGTCTGGGAATTCGGACGGTGGGGGACCTCCTTCTCCATATCCCTCATCGGTACCTGGACTTCACCCGCTCCTGGTCTATCGAGATGGCGCCCATCGGTACCGTGTGCACGATTATCGCCACGGTCGATCGCATCGTGCAAAAGCAGCCCCGTCCGCGTATGCAGGTGACCGAGGTCTCGCTTGTGGACGAGACGGGCGTGCTACAGGTCGCCTTTTTCCGTCAGCCTTGGATTGCCCAGCAGCTCAAGCAGGGCGACCGCCTGGCCGTGATGGGCAAGGTCGAGTTTGCCTACGGGTTTAAGCAGATGGCCTCGCCTCACTTCGAGAAGCTCGAGGAGGGGCGCGCTGCCGGCACCATTCTGCCGGTCCACTACGTGAGTGACGGCGTGAGCCAGGCGTGGATGCGCCGTATCGTAAGCGGCGCGCTCGAGGTTGTCGGCAACCCCTTCGATCCGATTCCCGCGCCGCTGCGCGTTAAGCGCCGCTTGATGAGCTGTGCCCGTACGCTTCGATCGATTCACTTTCCCTCGAGCATGGCCGAGCGCGATATCGCGCGTCGGCGTCTTGCCTACGAGGAGTGCCTCTACCTGCAGTTGGCGCTGCGTCTGCGCAACGACGGCGGCCTGGTCGAGGTGGTGCCTTACGCGCACATTACGGGCGAGCATCTGATCGCGCTCAGGCAGGCCCTACCGTTCTCGCTGAGCGACGAGCAGGAGGCTGCGTTCCAGGACATCCTGCATGACATGTGCGATGGCGGCCGCGTGATGAACCGTCTGCTGCTGGGCGACGTCGGCACCGGCAAGACGGCCGTTGCCGCTTGCGCGCTTGCTGTTGCGGCGGATTCGGGCACCCAAGCCTGTGTCATGGCGCCTACAGGCGTTTTGGCGCGTCAATATGCCGACAAGACTGGCCCCTTGCTCTCTCAGGCCGGCATGACCTGGGCGCTTCTGACGGGCGCCACCCCGGCGGCTGAGCGCGAACGGATCCACGCTCAGCTCCAGTCCGGTGAGCTCGACATACTCTTTGGTACGCACGCGGTCCTTTCGGACGACGTGACTTTCAATCATCTGTCGCTCGTCGTCATCGACGAGCAGCACCGCTTTGGCGTGGGTCAGCGCAACGCCCTGCGCGCCAAGGGGCCCGGTGCCGATCTGCTCGTTATGACAGCTACGCCGATCCCGCGCACGCTGGCGCTTTCGGTCTACGGCGATCTGGATACGAGCATCATTCGCCATCGTCCCGTTCCGGGCGCTGGCGTGACGACGCGTGTCCTCACCGAGTCGAGCCGCGACCTGGCCTATGGCGCCATCCGCGAGGCGCACGAGAAGGGGCAGCAGGCCTATGTGATCTGTCCGCTCGTGGAGCCGAGCGATTCGGCCGATGAGCTCGAGGACGTACCGGGCATCGCCCGCGACGACGAAGGCCGCGTGACCGTGCCCGTGCCGTTGCACGACACGGCGACCGAGCTCGACCGCCTGCGCCTGGCGCTGCCGGGACTTACCATCGAGCGCCTCCATGGCCGCATGCCGGTGGGGGAGAAGGACCGGGTCATCGATGCCTTCAAACGAGGCGAGATCGACGTGCTCGTCTCGACAACGGTGGTTGAGGTGGGCGTTGACGTGCCCAACGCCACCGTCATGGTCATAGAGAACGGCGAGCGCTTTGGCTTAGCGGCGCTGCATCAGCTGCGTGGCCGTGTAGGCCGCGGTAGCGTCTCGGGCACATGCCTGGTCATGACCCACTCAAAGGGCAATGGCGGCGCATCGGCGGCGCAAGACCGCCTGCAGTCGCTCGAAAAGACCGCAGACGGCTTTACGCTCGCGCAGATGGACCTGCGTCTGCGTCATGAGGGTGAGATTCTGGGTTACCGTCAGCATGGCGGCGTGACCTTGCGCTTTGTCGATCTCGATGCCGATGAGGAATTGATCGAGTGGGCCCATTTGGACGCAGTTGAGCTCTTGCGGTATGCTTGCAACCTTGACTCCGTGGCGACGCGCCCTCTGCGCGACGCGGTCGCCACGCGGTATCGACACATCTTTAAGGAGGTCAGCGGAGGATGAGAATCATCGGCGGCGAATGGCGCGGTCGCAAGATCGAGGAGCCCCGTGGTCGCGATATCACCCGCCCCACGACCGATCGCGTGCGCGAGGCGTGCGCATCTATGGTCATGTCGGCATTCGACTTCGATTTGGACGAGGTCCGCGTGCTGGATGCGTTTGGCGGCTCCGGCGCCCTGGGCATCGAGATGCTCTCGCGTGGCGCCCGCTCGCTCACGACGTTTGAGATCGATCGGAATGCCGCTCGTCTTATTACCAAGAATATCGAGTCGCTCTGCCGTGACCGTGCGCGCTGGCGCGTGGTGACGGGCGATATGCTGGCAAGCGCCTCGCGCGGTCGTGTTCCGGGCGGCCCCTTCGACTTGGTCCTGCTCGATCCGCCGTATGCCTTTGGTGCCGAGCCTGTTCAGGAACTGCTGCAGAACCTTGCCCAGCAGGGCCTGCTGGCCCCTGGCGCGTACGCCCTGTTTGAGCATGCCGCCGCCGACGCGGGCGCGCATCCTGCCGGCTTTGAGACCGTGCGCGAGAAGCGCTACGGCATCACCTCGGTCGATCTGCTGCGTTGGGTCGGCGATAGCAAGGACGATAGCGCTGATGCTAACGATAACGACGAGGCAGTATCCCTGGAGGATGCCCATGAGTGACACCATCAACCGCGTAATCGTCCCGGGCACCTTTGACCCCATCACCTTTGGCCACATCGACGTCATCCGCCGCGCGCGTCGTATCTTTCCCAGCGTGATCGTGGCTGTCGCCGAGTCGCAGGGCAAAAACGGCGTGGGTACCACCTTTATGCTCGACGAGCGCGTGGCGCTGGCCCGCGAGGCGCTGGGCGGTATCGAAGGTGTTGAGGTCCTGCCCTTTACCGGCCTATTGGTCGACTTCGCACGCGAGCAGGGCGCCGGCGCCGTGGTCAAGGGCCTGCGTGCCATGACCGACTTTGAGTACGAGCTTCAGCAGGCCGACCTCAACTACCGCCTGGACAACGAGCTGGAGTCCATCTTTGTCATGAGTGCGCCGCAGTACGGATATATCTCGAGCTCGGTGGTGCGCCAGATTGCCTCGCTTGGCAGCGACGTGTCGACGTTTGTGCCGCCCAACGTGGTCGAAGCGCTCAAACATCGCTTTTCGTGACGTTTTTTATTGCCTGGTGGCATGTGGTAAACTAGCACGATGATATGTTACCTATGAAAGGAGACCGGATGCCGGGCGAGAATTTTCCTGGCGATAGGATCGTCAGCTTGGTCGATGAGCTCGAAGGGCTGATCGAGGAAGCCAAGCCGCCTTTCGGCAAGAACGCTCAGTTCAAGGTCATCGACGCCGACGTGTTCTTCAACATCCTCGACGAGATCCGCATGAGCTATCCCGAGGAGTGGCAGAAGTCCCGCCGTATCCTCAAGGAGCGCGAGGAGCTTATGGCTTCCGCCGCCGCTCAGGCCGATTCCATCATCGCCGACGCTCAGCAGCAGGCCCTCACCATCGCCGGTGAGCAGGAAATTGTCCGCCTAGCGCAGCAGCAGGCCGATGATATCCGCGACCGTGCCCAGCAGTACGAGCGCGAGACGCGCTATGCCGCCGAGGACTACGCCGAGCAGGTCTTTACGCACCTGGAGGAGAACCTTAAGAGCTTGACCGGCACCGTCACCCGTTGCCGTCAGCAGCTCAACGAGGGTGCTGCCCAGCAGAACGGTCAGTGGTAATGGCTGAGTTCCCGAGTGTTACCGTCGACCTTTCCGAGCAGCTCGAGTTTCCCGGAGACTCGTATCCGCTGACCGGTAAGGTCGATGTGGCCACCTACACGGTGGGCGAGAAGGAGTACCAGCTACAGGATGGTATTGACTATGACGTGGTCTTTACCAATGCCGGCACCGGTGTTCTGCTCACGGGCATGGTCCGCGCGCACGCTACCGGCGAGTGCGACCGTTGCCTGGAGCCCGCTTCGTTTGACATTGCCGGCGAGATCGAAGAGTTCTACCTCTTTAACGAGCCCGAGGATCCCGAGGCCTACGAGGACGGCTACGAGCTGCTGGGTGAGGATCGCATCGTCGATTTGGGCGAGCCCATCAACGACGCGGTCGTTATGGACACGCCGTTTGTGGTGCTCTGTAAGCCCGATTGCCGCGGTCTGTGTCCCACTTGCGGTTGCAATCTCAACGTCGAGCAATGCGATTGCGCCGCCCAGGCAGAGGCAGAATGGGCCGCTGCCACGGAAAATCCATTTGCAGCATTGAAGAATCTCAAGCTCGATGAGTAAAACTGTGGTAGTATCGCTACTTGCGCGTAATCGCCACACTGGATAGTTCATAAGGAAGGTCACTATGCCCGTACCTAAACAAAAGCAGGGTCGTATCCGCACTCACACCCGTCGTTCCGCCAACATGAAGATTTCGGCTGCGGCTCAGTCCACGTGCCCCCGTTGCGGCGCTGTCAAGCTTCCGCACCACGTGTGCCCCAGCTGCGGTTTCTACAAGGACCGCGAGGTTATCGTTACCGAGTAACGGTATACTCTGGATGCGATGCCGTTCCAAATGGAACCACAATGGCCGGCTCAATGAGTCGGCCATTTTTGTATAAGGAGCATGTATATGAGTAACGTTCGCGTTTGTGTAGACGTTGTGGGCGGAGACGAGAAACCTCAGGTTGTTCTCGATGGTATCGAGGCTGCGCTTGCCGCCGATCCCGATATCGAGGTCTTGGCAGCTGGCCCCGCTGAAATCGTCAATCCCTTTGCTGCTTCCCATGCACGTGTTGAGGCCCTTGAGGCACCCGACGTTATCGCCATGGATGACGATCCCATTCGCGCCGTGATGACCAAGCGTAAATCGTCGATCGTGCTGTCGTGCCGTGCCATTAAGAAGGGCAACGCAGACGCGTTCTTCTCTGCTGGCTCCACTGGTGCCATGACCGCAGCCGCCACCGCCTATGTGACGCCCTTTAGGTATCAGGTCGAGGGCAAGAAGCAGCCGGTGCGTCCGTGCCTGACCAATGCGCTGCCCAACCGCGCCGGCGGCCTGACGGTGTTGTGCGATATGGGTGCCAACCCCGATGTCGAGGTCGACGATATGGTGCGCTTTGCCCAGATGGGTAGCGCCTATGCCCGCGTCGTCTTGGGTATCGAGTATCCCCGCGTGGGTCTTCTTGGTAACGGTACCGAGGATGAGAAGGGCTCCAACTTTACCAAGGCCTGCCTCCCGGCTATGAAGGCTGCCGTCCCCGGCTTTGTGGGCAACTGCGAGGGCACTGATATTACCTCGGGTAATTTTGACGTTGTCGTTGCCGACGGCATGTCGGGAAACATTGCCCTTAAGGCCACCGAGGGCGCTGCCAAGTTTTTGCTGCAGGAGCTCAAGGGCGCCTTTACGTCCTCGTTCGGCACCAAGATCGCCGCGCTGCTCATGAAGCAGCAGATGCGCGAGATAAAGGCCAAGCTTTCGGGTGACGCCAAGGGCGGCGCGATTCTTTTGGGCTTGCGCGGCGTTGTCCTGATCGGCCATGGCGCTACCTCGGTCGAGGCCGTCAAGAACGGCACACTCGCCGCAGCCGAGGCGGTTCGTGCCGGGCTGGTCGAGAACGTCGCCAACTCCATGGACGGTATCGTTTTGTAAGAGCGAGTTAGAGCGCTGTTATGCGCTTCGCGGCCTGCGTCGTGGGGTAGAATCAAAACCGTGTCTTGGTGCCGCCCGCGCGGCGCCAATCTTTTGGTATTCATGCACTATGAGAGGAAGCGCTATGGACCGCTCCGAAATCTTCGACAAGATCGCCGAGGTCGCTGCTGACGTTCTGGGCGTCGATGTTGCCGAGATTAGCGATGAGACCACGTTTGACGATCTCGATGCCAATTCGCTCGAGCGCCTGCAGCTGGTTACGGCTATCGAGGACGAGTTCAACCTCGAGATCGATGACGAGACCCTGCTCTCGCTCAACTCTGTCGCCGACGCTGTCGACGCGATCGAAAACGCCAGGGAGGCTTAGGTCTTGGCTTTATCCGAACGACTTACGCGCGCCCAGGAGATTCTGGGCCACGAGTTCAATGACAAGGTGCTGCTGCGCGCGGCCCTTACGCATCCTTCGGCCGTCGAAGGCCAGCCAGTCTCGGCAAGCTACGAGCGTCTTGAGTTCTTGGGTGATTCCATTTTGGGCGCCGTCGTCGCCCGTTCGCTCTTTGAGTCCTATCCGGAGTTTGACGAGGGCAAGCTCACGCGCCTGAAGGTGTCGCTTGTCTCGGGCGCTACGCTGTCCGAGGTGTCGCATGAGCTGGGCATCGACGACATCATTATCTTTGGTGCCTCCGAGACCGGTACCGGTGCGCGCGGCCTGCACTCGGCGCTCGAGAACGTCTACGAGTCGCTCGTGGGCGCGCTGTATCTGGATGCCGGCTGGGATGCCGCAGCGGAGTTTATCCATCGTACGCTCAAGCCGCACCTGGCCTCCGAGCGTGCCGAGCACCCCGCGAACCCCAAGTCGTTCTTGCAGGAGTGCGTGCAGGCAGACGGCCACGAGCCTCCCGCGTATAAGCTGGTCGGCTCCGAGGGCCCCGCGCATGCGCCCACCTTTACCGCTGTGGTGCTCATCGACGGTATTCGCCAGGGCCGCGGCACCGGTTCCTCCAAGAAGGAGGCCGAGGGAGCCGCTGCGCTCGAGGCACTCGACCGCATGGGCTACACCACCAACGGCGTGATTCTCAACAAGAAGCCTGTTTAAGCGAGGAACCGTGTATCTCAAGTCCCTCACGCTCAAAGGGTTCAAGTCGTTTGCCGACCGCGCCCATATGTCATTTGAGCCGGGCCTGACCGTCATCGTCGGTCCCAACGGCTCGGGAAAATCGAACATCTCCGACTCGATTCTGTGGGTCCTGGGCGAGCAGAGCGCCAAGCAGCTGCGCGGCCAGGCCATGGAGGACGTCATCTTCTCGGGCTCGTCGGCACGCAAGCCGGTGGGTGTCGCCGAGGTCACGCTGGTGCTCGATAACTCGGACCATATGCTGCCCGTCGATTTTGACGAGGTCGCCATCACCCGTCGCATGTATCGCTCGGGCGAAAGCGAGTACCTCATCAACTCGAGTCCGTGCCGCCTGATGGACATTCAGGACATCCTGCACGATTCGGGCCTGGGCAAGGATACGCATTCCATCATCAGCCAGGGCAAGCTCGATGCCATTTTGCAGAGCCGCCCCGAGGAGCGCCGTGCCCTCATCGAGGAGGCCGCCGGCATCTCCAAGCACAAGCGCCGCAAGGAGCGTGCGCTCAAAAAGATTAAGTCGATGGACGAGCACCTGACGCGTGCCCGCGACATCAATAAGGAAATTGCCCGTCAGCTGCGACCGCTGGAGCGTCAGGTCGATCGTGCGCGCAAGTACAAAGAGCTGTCCTCGCGCGCAAACGAGCTTACGCAGATGCTGGCCGTCGACGAGCTGCGTTCGCTGCAGTCGCAGTGGAACGACCTGGAGAGCCGCTCCAAAGAAGGTGCCGCCGAGCTGGAGCTTGCGCAGTACCGCATGGGCGAAAAGGAGCGCGAGCTCGAGAAGCTCCAGGTTATGCTTGAGGAAAAGGGCCTGTTCGTGGGCGACTTGGGCGAGCAGCGCCGCCATATGCAAGATGTGGTCGGTCGCATTAACTCCGACATGCGCCTACTCGAGGAAAAGGGCCACAACATGGTGTCGCGCCTATCCGATATGCGCGGCCAGATCTCGAGCTCTGAGCATCAGCGCCGTCGCGTGGTCGAGGAGCTTGAGGATGCGCGCGCCCAGCTTGAGGAAGTGACCGGCGCCCATATGCAGGCCCAGGAGGATGTTGACGCCGCCGGTCCTGCCGCCGCCGAGCTGCATGAGCGTCGTGTGGCACTCGACAATCAGATCTCGCAGCTTACGCGCGTGCAGCGTGATGTGCAGCGTGTGGCCGATAATGCCGCGCTCGAGCTCGCCAAGGTGAAGGATTCGCTTTCCAACGCCGAGGTCGAGGACAACATGTATGCCTCGCGCCTGGAGCAGATCGACGAGCAGCTCGAGGAAGTCACGGCCTCGCTCGAAAGCCGTCGCGACCGCGCCGAGGAGCTTGAGGGTGCTCTTGAGGAAGCGCGCCAGGCTCAGGTCGATGCGCGTGAAGCCACCGAAGTGGCACGCGCGGCCCTCAAGGACCTGCGTGCCCGCGAGAGCGAGGCGCGCAACAAGCTGTCCGAGGTGCGCTCGGAGCTTGGCAGTCAAAAGAAGCTCGATGCCCGTATGGCCGATAGCTCGCCGTTGGTGAGCCGTCTGGTGGGCGCGCTGGGCGACGACGTCTCGGGCCGTCTGGGTGATGTGCTCGAGGCTCCGCGTGAGCTCGAGGGCCTGGTTGAGCAGCTGCTCGCCGGCGATATCGATGCCCTGTTGTTCGATGATGCCGCCGCACTGGAGCGCGCCGGTCGCGCTGCCCTGGACCAGAAGAAGGCCTCGGGCGAGGCATTGTTGGTGACGCGTGACGTGAGTGTCTCTGCTGCCGCTGAAGGCGCCGACGGTTCCCGTCTGGTCGATCGTCTGTCCGTACGCGCGGGCTATGGTCCGGTCGTCGAAGCCCTGCTCGGCGGCTATTACGTTGTTGATGATTTGGCTGCTGCGCTGGCGGCGCCGGTCGTTGACGGCGTGACCTATGTGACCCCCGATGGCGCCCGTGTGAGCTGCGGTGGTTTGGTGCGCGTGGGCCTCGATGCCGGTGAGGCGTCGGGTGCCTTGGAGCGCAAGCGACGCATTCGAGAGCTCGAGGGCCTGGAGCCCGATCTGGTCGCTACGTTCGAGCATGTTTCGGACCAGGTTATCGAGGCCAATGCAGCCGTCGAGGAGGCGCGCGCCGCCGAGGGCGATGCCGCCGGCGAGATTGCCCGCCTTGAGGGCGAGCGCCGCTCCCTGCTGTCCGAGATCGGCCGTCTAGAGCAGAGCGCCAACAACGGCGAGGTCGAGCGCGTGCGCATTTCCAAGCGCCGTGAGCAGGCTGCCGAGGCTGTCCGCGCTGCACGTCCGCGTGTGGACGAGCTTACCCGCTCTCGTGATGAGGCCCGCGCTCAGGCAAGTGACCTGGGCCTGCAGATTGCCGAGGCCAATGATGAGCTCGATCGCGTGCGTCGCGATGACTCCGAGGCCGCCGGCAAGCTCGCCGATGCCAAGGTCCGGTTGGCCCAGACGAGCGAGCGCCTACGTTCGCTAAAGGGCCGCGTTCCCGATCTTGAGCATCGCTTGGAGGGCATCGACCGCCGTATCCGCGGAACACGCCAGGCCTCGCGCTCACTCGAGCTGCTGCGCCTGCGCGTCGACCCCATGCACGAACGCTATTCGGCCCTGTTGGAACGCGCGTCGGATTGGGCAGCGCGCCTGCGTGATCAGGCCTCTCTGGAGGAGGCGGACTCCGCTTCGCTCAAGAAGACCATCGAGGATGCCAAGGCAGAGGTTGCCCGCGCTAAGGAGCGGGTCGATACCGCCGCCGCGACGCAAAACGAGTTTAAGGTCGCGCGTGGCAAGCTCGAGGTGCAGGTAGAGGCCGCCATCAAGGCCATTACCGCCGATGGCACCACGGTGCTCGAGGAAGCGCTCATGCTTCCTGCGCCCACCGACCGCGATGCCGCCGAGCGCGAGCTCAACCAGCTTGTGCGCCAGATCAACAACCTTGGTCCCGTTAACCAAGTTGCCATGGAGGAGTACGAGCAGCTCAAGCGCCGCGCCGACTACATCGAGGAGCAGCTGGCCGATCTGGAGAGCGCGCGCAAGGCGCTCACCAAGATCACGGTGGCCATTGATCGCAAGATGCGCAAGGCGTTCCTGGTGACCTTTGAGAAGGTCGACGCGAACTTCCGCGAGATCTTCGCCATGCTGTTCCCGGGCGGTCAGGCTCATCTGGAGATGACCGATCCCGAGCATCCGGCCGAGACGGGTATCGAGGTCGTGGCGCAGCCGCGCGGCAAGCGCATCACCAAGATGATGCTCATGTCGGGCGGTGAGAAGAGTCTGACGGCGCTCGCCCTGCTCTTTGCCGTGTACCGCACGCGCACGGTACCGTTCTATGTGCTGGACGAGGTCGAGGCAGCGCTTGATGACGCCAACCTGTCCAAGCTCATTGGCGCCCTCGATGTGCTGCGTTCCGATACGCAGCTCTTGGTCATTTCGCATCAGCGCCGTACTATGGAGGACGCTGACGTTCTCTATGGCGTCTCGATGCAAGCCGACGGCGTCAGCCGCGTCGTCTCGCAAAAACTCGATCGCGAAACCGGAAAGGTCGTGAATGCATAATGGGATTCTTTGACGCTCTCTCGCGCGGACTTGAGCGCAGCCGCGAGGCACTCAACGAGGTCTTCTACTTTGGCGGCGAGGTTGACGAGGACTTTTGGGAGGACCTTGAGGATACCCTCGTTATGGGTGATATGGGTGCCGAGGTCGCGATCAAGGTGTCCGATGACCTGCGCGAGACGGCCGCCAAGAAGAACCTCAAGACCGCCCCGCAGCTCCGTCGCGCCCTGGCCGAGCAGCTCGAGCAGCACTTTGTGCCCATCGAGCGCGATCCGTTCTCCGACACGCCGAGCTGCGTGCTGTTTGTAGGCATTAACGGTGCCGGCAAGACCACGACGGTCGGTAAGATCGCGAGCGCCATGGCTGCCCGCGGCAAGAATGTCGTGATCGGTTCGGCCGATACCTTCCGCGCTGCCGCCATCGAGCAGCTTGATGTGTGGGGCCAGCGTGCCGGCGTCCCCGTCATCAAACGCGATCGCGGCTCCGATCCGGCAAGCGTTTGCTACGACGTGCTCGACGAGGCCGATAAACGCGGCAGCGACCTAGTGCTTATCGACACCGCCGGCCGCCTGCACACGAGCCCCGAGCTCATGCGCGAGCTCGCCAAGGTGGTCAACGTGACGCGTAAGCGCGCCGCCAATATGGCCGCCGGCCCCATGCCCGTCTCGGTCGTGCTCGTGATCGATGCCGCCACCGGCCAGAACGGTCTGAACCAGGCGCTCGAGTTTAACGAGGCACTGGGCTTGGACGGTATTATCATGACTAAGCTCGACGGCACGGCAAAGGGCGGTATCGCCATGGCCGTGGCCGAGAAGCTCAAGCTCCCGATCCTGCGCGTGGGCGTGGGCGAGCAGGTCGATGACCTGCAGGAGTTCAATGCCAAAGATTTCTGCCGCGCCCTGGTGGGCGAGTCCAATTAAGGAGTGACTAGTGTTTGATTCCCTGAGCGATCGCCTCAACGACACATTTGACCGCCTCCGCGGCAAGGGCAAGCTGACCGAGGCCGATATCACCTCGGCCATGCGCGACATCCGCATGGCGCTGCTCGAGGCCGACGTCAACTTTAAGGTCGTCAAGGAGTTTGTCGCCAAGACCAAGGAGCGCTGCATGACCGCCGAGGTCATGGAGTCGCTGTCGCCGGCACAAAACGTCGTCAAGATCGTGCTCGACGAGCTCACCGAGATGCTCGGCTCCACCGAGAGCAAGCTCGTCTTTAGTAACCGCATTCCCAATGTCATCATGCTCGTGGGCCTGCAGGGCTCCGGTAAGACCACGGCGGCCGTAAAGCTTGCCTACCTGCTCAAGAAGCAGGGCCGCTCGCCGCTGCTCGCCGCGTGTGACGTCTACCGTCCCGCCGCTGCCGACCAGCTGGCCACGCTTGGCGGAGAGATCGGCGTACCGGTCTTCCGCGGCGACGGTGCACACCCGGTCGGCATCGCCAAGGGCGCCATTCAGGAGGCCGTCGACCACCTGCGCGACGTGGTCATCGTCGATACCGCCGGTCGTTTGCAGATCGACGAACAGATGATGCAGGAAGCCGTGGACATTAAGAAGGCCGTCAAGCCCGATCAGGTGCTGATGGTCGTCGATGCCATGACCGGCCAGGATATCGTCAACGTCGTCTCGACCTTTGCCGAGCGAACCGACTTTGACGGCGTGATCATCTCCAAGCTCGACGGCGATGCCCGTGGCGGCGGCGCGCTTTCCGTGCGCCAGGTGACCGGTAAGCCCATCAAGTTCGTGAGCATGGGCGAGAAACCCGATTCGCTCGAGCCGTTCTATCCCGACCGTATGGCCAAGCGAATCTTGGGCATGGGCGACGTCGTCGGCATCATCGAGAAGGCCCAGGAGGCCGCCGATGCCGAGCAGCTCGAGGCTGCCGAGCGCATGCTGCGCGAGGGCTTTACCATGAACGACATGCTCGACCAGATGAAGGCCGTCAAGAAGATGGGCGGTATGAAGGGCATCCTGGGCATGCTCCCCGGTGGCCAGCGTGCGCTCAACCAGATGGGCGGCAATCTGGACGAGGGCATCTTCGATAAGAACGAGGCCATCATCATGTCGATGACCAAGGAGGAGCGCCTGCGCCCCTCCATCATCAACGGTCAGCGCCGTGCCCGTATTGCCAAGGGTGCCGGTGTGACCCCCACTGAGGTCAACAGCCTTATGAAGCAGTGGGGCGAGATGAACAAGATGATGGGCCGCATGCGCACGATGGCCAATCAGGCACAGGCTGGTGGCAAGAAGGGCAAAAAGGGTAAGAAGGGCAAAAAGATGCGCATGCCCAATATTCCCGGTCTGGATGCCATGGGTCTGGGCGGCATGGGCGGCCTGGGTGGCTTGGGAACGGGCGGTCCCAAGTCCGATATGGACCTGCTGCGTCAGATGGAAGCGCAGATGCGCAATAAAAAGTAATGGCTCTTTTGAGTTGTGTATGGCGAAGGCCGCCTGGATCGTATTCCAGGCGGCCTTCGCCATTCGTTTGCAGGTTGTTGTACGCGTGGGAGCGTGCTGGCGGCAGGGTATTTGCCGCTAGTGGCAGCCGCAACCCTCGTGGCCCTTGTGCTCGTGATGGCCGTGGCAGCCGCAGGACTCGCCATGCTCATGGGCGTGCTCGTGGTCGTGACCATGGCAGTCGCAGGTGGCCTCGCCGGTCTGCGCGAGCGTGCCCGCGATAAGGGCCTCGACGCAGGCGTCGCAGCTGCCCTGGGCGCCCGCGTAGACCGTGATGCCGGCCTGGGTGAGCGCGTTGATGGCGCCGCCGCCGATACCGCCGCAGATGAGCGTGTCGACGCCGCCGTTGGCAAGCAGGCCCGCCAATGCGCCGTGACCGGTGCCGCCGGTGCCCACGACCTGTTCGTTGAGCACCTTGCCATCCTGGATGTCGTAGATCTTGAACTGCTCGCTACGGCCAAAGTGCATAAAGATGTTGCCGTTGTCGTACGTCGTTGCCACCCTCATGGCGCCGACCTCCTTTGCTGGCCATGCGGCCGTCGTTGCGGTGATGGGGGAGTACGCGATAGTGCCGCCCTCGATGACGAGCGCCCGCCCGTTGACCAGCGCGTTTGCCACCTTGCGATGTGCGCGGCTGCAGATGGCCGCCACGGTGGCGCGGGCGATGCCCATTTGCTGGGCGACAGCCTCCTGATTGAGGCCTTCCAGGTCGCACAGGCGCAGGACTTCGAGCTCATCGACCATCATGTCGATCGCGTCTCCGCTGGCCAGGCCATCGGGGGTAAAGCCACGATATTCGGGGATGATCCCAACGCGGCGCAGTTTTTCGCGTCTTCCTGCCATATGCACTCCTTATCTGACATATGTCAACAATAGAATAGCGAACGCGCAGATTTGCGCAAGGAATTTCTGGCATATGTCAGAAAATGAGGGCTTATGTTTGGGCTGTGGGGCCGCGTACGCCTGGGCTACAATGAATCTCGCTTATAGGCGACTGACAGGAGGGTCAATGAGCAAGGCTGATCAACAGTTTGTAACCATGTGCCGCGATATTCTGGACCATGGCACCACCACCGAGGGCCAAAAGGTCCGCCCGGTGTGGGAGGACGGCACCCCTGCTTATACCATTAAAAACTTTGGCGTCACGGCCCGCTACGACCTGCGTGAGGAGTTTCCGGCGCTTACCCTGCGTCGAACGGCGCTCAAGTCCGCCATGGACGAGATCCTGTGGATCTATCAAAAGAAGTCCAATAACGTCCATGACCTCAACAGCCATATCTGGGACGAGTGGGCCGACGAGACCGGTTCGATCGGTAAAGCCTACGGGTATCAGATTGGACAGAAGAGCCATTATGCCGAGGGCGATTTCGACCAGATGGACCGCGTGCTGTACGACCTTAAGCACACGCCGTATAGCCGTCGCATTATGACGAACACGTACGTGTTCAGCGACCTGTCCGAGATGCACCTGTATCCGTGCGCTTACAGCGTGACCTATAACGTCACACAGCGCCCGCAGGATGATAAGCCGACGCTCAACATGATTCTCAACCAGCGTAGTCAGGACATTTTGGCCGCGAATAACTGGAACGTGTGCCAGTACGCCATTTTGCTGATGATGGTGGCGCAGTCGGTCGATATGATTCCCGGCGAGCTACTGCACGTGATTGCCGATGCTCATATTTACGACCGTCATGTCGATATCGTCCGCGAGCTTATCGAGCGTCCGCAGTTTGCGGCGCCCAAGGTAACGCTTAACCCCGACGTTCATGACTTCTATGCGTTTACGACCGACGACCTGATCGTCGAGGGCTACGAGCACGGCCCTCAGGTCAAGAACATTCCCATCGCGGTGTAGGTGATTTGGTTGGCTTGCAAACTTTCCGCCATCGTCGCCGTGTGTGAAGACTGGGGCATTGGCTGCGAGGGCGATATGGTCGTGTCCAATCGCGCCGACATGCGCCATTTTGTGGCGTGCACCAAGGGCTGTCCGGTCATCATGGGACGCAAGACGCTGCTGAGTTTTCCCGGTGGACGTCCGCTCAAGAATCGTCGCAATATCGTGCTCACGCGCGACGAGGATTTTACGCCCGAGGGCGTCGACGTGGTGCATAGTATCGGCGAGGCACTCGCCGCGGTTGCCGACGAGCCCGTTGCGTGGGTTATCGGTGGCGGCGATGTCTATCGGCAGTTTTTGCCGTACTGCGTGGAGGCCGAGGTCACGCATAACCACTGCGTCCATCCCGTGGACACATACTTTCCCGACTTGGACGCCGATCCCGCGTGGGAAGTTGCGCGGCGCGAAGGGGTTGCCACGATTGCCGCGGGCGAGGGTGACGAAGGCCTCGATTATGAGTTCGTGACGTATCGTCGCGTTGAGGCGTAAATCTCCTATTTGCCGACGGTATTATCGGGTTGGAATGATTGAGGGGCGGCGCCTGGCGTCGCCTCGTTTGATATTGATGCTGCTGTAAGAAGGGTACGGGCTGGCTGCTATGACTGATGCCGTTGAGGTGCTGCGAATCGATTCGCTCGAGGACGAGCGGCTCGATGCCTACGTGCGACTGACCGAGCGCGAGCTGCGTTGCGTGCTGGAGCCGCAGAAGGGCATTTTTATCGCCGAGAGCGCCAAGGTCATCGAGCGTGCGGTGCGTGCCGGATACGAGCCGGTGAGTTTTCTTTTGGGCGAGCGCTGGCTCGACCAGATGATGCCGCTGTTTGAGCAGCTTGCCGTTCGCGTGGGCGCCGGTCCGGTTCCCGTGTTCGTGGCCTCGATGGAGCTCATGGAGCAGTTGACGGGCTTTAACGTGACGCGCGGTGCGCTCGCGGCATTTCGTCGCCCGCGCCAGATTCCGATAGCCGAGTTCTTGGACGGCGTCGTCGAGGCGGCGGGGGAGCGACCGGTGCGTGTGTGCGTGCTCGAGGGCATTGTCGACCATACCAATGTCGGCGCGATTTTCCGCTCGGCCGCTGCGCTGAACGTCGATGGTATTCTGGTGAGCCCCACCTGCTGCGACCCGCTGTACCGTCGTTCGGCGCGCGTGAGCATGGGCACGGTGTTCCAGGTGCCGTGGACGCGTATTGGCAGCGAGGCGCGCGTGTGGCCGCACGATGGCCTGGCTGCGCTGCACGATGCCGGCTTTTCTTGCGCTGCCATGGCGTTGACTGACGATTCAGTGTCGCTGGACGATCCCGCGCTGCAGGAGATTGACCGCCTGGCGATCTTTATGGGCACCGAGGGCGCTGGCTTGGGCGCCAAGACCATCGCCGGCTGTGACCGCGCCGTGCGCATTCCGATGGCGCACGGGGTCGATTCGCTCAACGTTGCCGCCGCGAGCGCCGTCGCCTTTTGGCAACTGTGTCCGCACGTGAGCAACGAGTACCACTACCAGCCTGGGCTGTATCACTAGGTAGATATTCAGCACCGGGCCCTGATTTGGGATGTTTCGGTCGACGCCGGTCGATGCTAAGCTGGTATTGGCTTTGGTTTTAAATTGCTGTTTTGTTGTTTGGCGTACGCTGGTGTGGAGGGCGTGTGGCTAGGAAATCTACGGCTATCGATGTAACACAGGGTGTCATTTGGCAGCAGCTGTTGTCGCTGTGCGTCCCTATCTTCTTTAGTTCGTTTTTTCAACAGGCGTACACGCTTATTGGTACCTATATCGTCGGTCAATTTGGCGGTAAGCTCGCCCTCGGTGGCATTCAGGCCACCATGGTGCTCACCGAGCTGTGCATTGGCTTTTGCGTTGGTGTCGGTGCTGGATGTGCCGTCATCACCGGTCAGTTTTTTGGTCAACACGACGACGAGCGCCTGAGCCGCTCGGTCCATACGGCCATGACCCTCGCACTGGTGGGCGGCATTGTCGTGTCTATTCTCGGCATGGTGTTTGTCGAGCCCATGCTCGTTTTAATGAACACGCCACACGAGCTGCTTGCCGAGGGCGTCGCCTATGCCCGTTGCTATTTTGCCGCTATGGTTGCGGCGCTGCTGCTCAACATGGGTACGGCGCTGCTGCGCGCCGTGGGCGACACGCGCGGTCCCGCGATGATCATCGCTTCCGGGTGCTTCGTCAATGTCGTGCTCGACATCATCTTCGTCGCCGTGCTTCATATGGAGGCTCTGGGCTGCGGCATCGCGGTGGCGCTGACCATTTGCTCCAACGCCACGATGATCGTGATTCGTATGATGCACGCACCGGGTGCGTGGCGGCTTTCACTGTCCAAACTCGGCATCGATCGCGGTATTTGCAAGAGTATGATCTCGTGCGGTCTGCCACTCGGTTTTCAATCGGCTGCCTATTCGATCTCGAACGTGCTGATCCAGGTGTCGGTCAACTCGTTTGGTGCCGATGTCACCACGGCATGGGGTCTTTCGGGCCGTTTGGATGGCATTGTCTGGATGGTGACCGAGGCGCTCGGCGTATCGATCACTACGTTCTCGGCGCAGAACTTTGGCGCGCGCAATTACGAGCGCATGCGCAAGGGCTACCACACGTCGCTCGTGCTGTCGTTTATGCTCATTGGTGGCCTGTCTGCCGTGCTGCTGGTGTTCTCGGGTCCGTTGTCGCGTCTGTTTGTCGACGATGCTTCGATTTCGGCGTACACCACGACGATTCTTCATTTTATCGCGCCGTTCTACGCGATCTTCTCGATTATCGAAAACGCGTCGGGCTCCATTCGCGGCGCCGGCGTGAGCTTGCAGCCCATGCTGCTCACGATTTTTGGCACCGTCGTGCTCAGGGTGATCTGGGTGTTTGCGATCATGCCCTTCGATCCGTCGCTTGAGCACCTGCTGCTGGTTTACCCCGTAACCTGGCTCATCACGGCCACTATGTTCACCATCTACCACCACAGCGGCAACTGGCTAGGTCGCGCCACCGCCTAGCCATTGGGGACGTCCCCAATGATTAGTATTCGATGCCTTGGCGGGCTAGGAGACCTTCGTCGAAGTAGTGCTTGACGGGGCGCATTTCGGTGACCAGGTCGGCGAGGTCCGCCAGCGGCAGCAGGCCGCGCCCGGTCAACACGAGCTCGGTGGTGGCGGGCTTCATTGCGATTAGCGCTTCGACATCCTCGCTCGTTACAAAGCCGCGTCGCATGGCTTCTCCCAGCTCATCCAAGATCAGCACGTCGACCTGGCTAATCTGCTCGCGCGCTAGCTCCATGATCTGTGCCGCACAGGCCTCGGGTGTGTCGCGGTCGGCTTGTACGATGCGTAGCCCCAATCGAGGTGCTGCGTCGTGTTCGGCGCAGTGCAGCTTCTTGGCAAACTGAAGCATGAGCACGTTGAGCCCATAGCCCGTGGCTCGCATCGCCAGCCCCAGCGCCGCAGTGGTTTTGCCCTTGCCGTCGCCCGTATAGATTTGAACCTTGCCGACTTCCAGTGATGCCATCTCTGTCCTTTCGTGCCCGGCGTCGGTTTATCGCCGCCTGGGTTGGGTATTCTAGAAAGCATTATCAACCCCAGTAGATGGAGTTCAAGCAGATGGAGATGGATGACAACAAACGTAGACGGAATATGATCCTCTACGTGCTCATCGCCTTCGTCGTCTACCTCGTGCTCTCGACCGTTCTGTTCCCCAACATCGGTCACACGCAGCAGATTACGAAGACCGATTATTCGACGTTTGTCAAAGCGCTCGATAAGAAGAGCGTCGACAAGGTCGAGTACAACACGGACGATTACACGATTTATTACACCAAGAAGGGCGAGGACGAGAACATCGCCTACAAGACGACCGGCGTGCCGAATGACGCGGGCTTTACCGATCGCGTGCTTGAATCTGGCGCCTCGCTTGAGTCGGTCGTTCCCGATAAGAACTCGGGTCTGATGACCTACTACCTGCTCACCCTCATCCTTCCCATGGCGATTTTCTTCTTGATTGGCTGGTGGCTTAACCGCCGCATGAAGAAGGCCATGGGTGATGACGGTCCGTCGATGAACTTTGGCGGCGGTGGTTTTGGCGGCGGTGGACTGGGCAAGTCCGGCGCGCGCGTGATCGCCTCCAAGGACGTGGGCGTGACCTTTAAGGACGTCGCCGGCCAGGAAGAGGCCAAGGAGTCCCTCAAGGAGGTCGTCGACTTTCTGGAGAAGCCGCAGCGCTACGAGGAGATCGGCGCCAAGCTGCCGCGCGGTGCCCTCCTTGTCGGCCCCCCGGGTACCGGTAAAACCCTGCTTGCCAAGGCTGTGGCCGGCGAGGCTGGTGTTCCGTTCTTTAGCATTTCGGGCTCTGAGTTCGTCGAGATGTTCGTCGGTCGTGGCGCCGCCAAGGTGCGTGACCTGTTTAAGCAGGCCAAGGAAAAGGCCCCGTGCATCGTCTTTATTGACGAGATTGATACCATCGGCAAGAAGCGCGATGGCGGCGGCTTTAGTGGCAACGACGAGCGCGAGCAGACACTCAACCAACTGCTGACTGAGATGGACGGTTTTGATAACCATAAGGGTATCGTCGTCCTCGCCGCGACCAACCGCCCCGACAGCCTCGATCCGGCTTTGCTGCGCCCCGGCCGTTTTGACCGCCGCATTCCCGTCGAGCTGCCCGACCTGACCGGCCGTAAGAACATCCTCGAGTTGCATGCCAAGAGCGTGAAGACGCAGCCGCCGATTGACCTGACCGCGATTGCCCGCGCCACGCCCGGTGCCTCGGGTGCCGACTTGGCCAACATCATCAACGAGGGTGCTCTGCGTGCCGTCCGCGAGGGTCGCAAGCGCGCCACGCAGGACGATTTTGAGGAGTCGGTGGAGGTTGTCATCGCCGGTCAGCAGCGCAAGTCCACGGTGCTGTCCGATCACGAGAAGCAGGTCGTTTCTTACCACGAGATCGGCCATGCCATTGTTGCCGCTCGCCAGAAGGGCTCTGCGCCGGTCACCAAGATCACCATTGTGCCACGCACGAGTGGTGCTCTGGGCTACACCATGCAGGTCGAGGAGGACGAGCGCTTCTTGACCACGCGCCAGGAGGTACTCGACAAGCTCGCCGTCTACTGCGGCGGACGTGCTGCCGAGGAGCTCATCTTTGGCGAGATGACGACTGGTGCCGCCAACGATATCGAGCAGGCCACCAAGCTCGCTCGCAACATGGTGACACGCTTTGGTATGTCCGATGAGTTTGGCATGATGGCGCTCGGTACCGTCCAGAACGCGTACCTCAACCAGGACACGTCGCTTACCTGCGCTCCCGGTACGGCCGAGCGCGTGGACGCAATTGTCGCCAAGTTGATTGAGGATGCGCACGATCGTGCCCTGCAGATCCTCAAGGAGAACAAGTTTAAGCTCCACGAGCTGGCTCGTTATCTCTACAAGAAGGAGACGATCACGGGCGAGGAGTTTATGAATCTTCTCACGCGCGAGAATCCGCTGATGCCCAAGCAGCAGTAATACTAGTTGCGCAGTGTCTATCGCCCCATTTGAGTGTCCATCTCAAATGGGGCGTTTTGCTTGAGAGGGATGGAAATGAAGATCGTGGTGAGTGCCTGCTTGATGGGGGAGAGCTGCAAATATAACGGGCTCGACAATTACCATCGCGCGTTGGTCGAGGCCTGCGAGCGAACGGGGTCCGAGGTTCTCTTGGTGTGCCCCGAGGTTTTTGGTGGCTTGCCCACACCGCGCAAGCCGTCCGAGATTGTGAACGGCGAAGTCCGTACCTGCGAGGGCACCTCAGTCGATCGCGAGTTTCGCCAGGGTGCTCAGCGCGCGCTCGATATGTGCGAGCAGGCGGGCGGGCCGTCCCAGATCGCTGCGTGTGTCTTGCAGGACCGCAGCCCTTCGTGTGGTGTAGGCCGTATCTACGACGGAACCTTCAGCGGTACGCTCACCGCGGGCAACGGCGTTTTTGTCGATCTGCTGCTGCGTCACGGGTACCGTGTGATTCCGGCTAGCGAGTTCGATCCCAGCATGCTGGAACATTGTCCATAGCACTCGAACCCAACACTTCCTCACGGGTGACCGTTTTGGCATCATCCGCGAAGTTGATATTGAGTACGACCCGGTCATCAAAGACGTAGACCGAGTTGACAGGCGCCGTACCCAGGCAGCCCCTCCCCGCGGCCCTCGCGCAGGAACGCGCACATGGCCTTCCCGTCTCTTGCGCCCCTCCCGGAACTGTCCACATCAGTGTAGCCAATCCAGTCCGCCAAGGGCTGCAGCCCGGACAACGCGGCGATGGAGGGCTTCTTCGGCCTGCTCAAGAAGGTGTTCTGGCACGGCAGGGACTGGTCGGACTGGACCCCCGCCCGCTTCATCGAGGAGCTCGGGGGCTGGATCGGTCGATACAATACGGAGAGGCGCAGCGATGCGCTCGGTGGCCGCACGCCGGCCGAGTTCCGCTCCGCGCTGGGAAGGGCCGCGTAACGGTTCAAGAAATCGTCCGCAGTCCCCATTCTTGCCCCTTTGGGACAGCTTCTTGTTGGGGCGTGCCTGCCCCAAACCCTGCTAGGAACGAGTACAGCAAACTGGAATTGTTAAATTAGTCTTTGCAAATTACCTTTGAACCTTCACCATCAATTACAATTCCCTGACGGTTGTTAATTGGGCATAGATTCAAATCCGAAAACTCAGTCATTATTTTCTCGGTAACTTTCTTAAATGGTGCTGTAAGATAATGCGGAAGAACATAGAAATCAATCAAATCAAGCCCTGCATCATCTTCTTGTGAGTAGTCCTCCGGCTTTTCATCCATTTGCTCGATATATTGGATGCTTGGAGCGCATATAATCGCACCTGCCGATTCACCAATCATCAGTTTTCCCTTTGCCAATTCTTTCTTCAACAGCTCATCCGTTCCCGTTTTACGGAGCTGGTCTATAAGGAAAAAAGAATTTCCGCCGGTAAAATATATCACATCCGCATCTTCAAAAACAGACTGTATCGTTGAATAAGCCTCCGTTGAAATATCAATTTCAGTTACGATTGCTCCCAACTTTTTGAATAATTTTCGAGCCGAGCCGACATAACCGGTGTAGCCTTCACGCAGCGAAGCTGTTGGAATAAATGCGACTTTTTTATTTTCAATTTCTTCCTTTATCAGACTTCCTACACTTGAAAAGTGAGAGCATAAAAACAGTTTCATCAATATTCTCCTTTATATATAAATTCTTATTTGTTGAACTAAGCCGTGTATACCATACTCTCCAATGAAAGAACGTCCTGATATAGCGAAATATTGCCGTTTTCCTGCGTACGTGCGTACACACTCCACAGGAATTCTAGGGGGCCTGCCCCCTTAGCACACGGACTTTGGAACAAAGTCTAGTGTGTTACGCCTTGCCAGAGGTGTACAGGCTCCCGGTATGCACGTACGAAGCAATTGCCATCAATTCGCCATATAAGTGGCGATCAAGTTCGCATAAAGCGACCTTGATCCCGCAAAACAAAAGGCAGGATACCATCACCACGATGATACCCTGCCTCTGTTCGTTCCTGTTTACCGTTCCGAGTAGTCCTTCCGCAGAATTTCCGATAAACAAAAAACGTACCCGAACCCTTTCTCGTAAAGAATCGGGTTCGAGTACGAACTGAATGCTGGAGCAATAAAAACTACCAGAAAGGTGCCTGTCCCCTTTGTAGTGGTTTTGGGCCAGTCCTAGAGCGTGTGGCCGTAGGTGTTGGCAGCCTTGATGGCGGCGGCGAACTTTTCGTCGGTGAAGGGCTCGGGGTTTCCCTGCTTCCACTCGTTGGTGGCGTGCGCGTACTCGCACAGGGCGGGGATATCGGACTCGGAAAGCCCGACCTGCTCAAGCGTCACGGGCAGCCCCATCTGCTTGTTAAAGGCTGCGTAGCGCTCAAGGTTCTCGGTATCGCCCGTGTAGGCAAACAGCACTAGCACGCCCAGGCTCACGACCTCGCCATGCAGGTAGGTGCCCTCGCGCGGAATGCTGCAGGTGGCGTTGTAGAACGCATGCGCCACGCTCGAGTTGTAGTAGTAATCGTTTTGGTTGGTCAGGTTGGAGACGTATCCCGTGTTGACCACGATATCGAGCGCGATCTGCTTGACGGCCTCGGTCGACAGGTTCTGGCGAACGTCCTCAAGACCCTGCACGCCATAGGTAAACAGCGGCTCGGAGCAGGTGTGTGCGAGCGCCAGGCCAAGACCGGCGGTGTGCTCCAGGTTGCCGGCGCTCGTGGCGTACTCGACCTCGGGCTGCTTGGACAGGGCGTCGCCTACGCCGGCCCAGAAGTACTCCGCCGGAGCCTCGGCAATGATCTTGGGGTTGATGAAGATGTGCGCGGGGCGGTTGGGGTACGAATAGCCCTCGAGCGAGCCGTCGTCGTTGTAGACAACGGCAATGGCGGTCGCGGCCGAGCAGTTGGAGCAGATCGTCGGCACTGTAAAGACGATCTTCTTGAGCTCGATGGCCGCTGTCTTTACGGTGTCGAGCGCCTTGCCGCCGCCGCATGCGATGAGCACGTCGGCCTCTTGGCAGGCGGGGGAGTTCACAACTTTGGCGATATTGGCACGCGTGCTGTTGGTGCCGTAGACGCGCGTCTCCAAAATCTCGACGTCGGTGCCCTCCAGTGCCGCTTCGATACCGGGAAGTGCCGCGGCCAGTGCTCGTTTGCCACCGATGATTGCGACCTTGGTCGCCCCGTACTCGGCCAGCGCGCCGGGCAGCTCGTCAAAGCAGTCCTCGCCGACGGTGTAGTCGCTCATTCCAATCGTGCGCATAGCAGCCTTCTTTCGTTAGATAAAGTGCTTTCAGGTATTTTGCTCCAAGTGAGTGCTTGCGACCGTGAGAAATTTCTAAAGTATGAAACCGATGTTGAGGGTTTTTCGCCGGCGTTGACCGTGCTACCATACAGCGCATAAGCGTTGATGGGGACGAGTAGTCGGCCGTCCGCGTGCTACAGAGAGCGGGGAGCGCTGAGAACCCGTGCATGCGACCGATGAAAATCACCCCGGAGCTGCGGTCCCAACGGACGCGCCGTACAGGCACGTCTTAGTAGACATCGCCGAGATGGTCGTCGATACAGGCCAGCCGAGTAACGGATGCGAGCGCGCGATTACGCGGGCGAGGGCATCTAAGCTGGGTGGTTAAGCGAAGAGCTTTTGCGGGCGTACAGCTCGTTTTGTGGCGCTTCGTCCCAGCTTGTAGGGACGGGCGCTTTTTTGGTGCCCAACGGGCGTGCGCGCCCACGACATGAAAGGGGTACCGTGGCAAACGAGTACAAGCAGACGATGAATCTGCCCAAGACCGGTTTTCCCATGCGTGCCGGTCTTTCCAAGTCCGAGCCCAAGCGACTCAAGGACTGGCAGGACAACAAGGTCTACGAGCAGGTTCTGAAGAAGAACGAGGGTCACAAGAAGTTCGTGCTGCACGACGGCCCTCCGTACGCCAACGGCCCGATCCACATCGGCCATGCCATGAACAAGATCTCCAAGGACATGATTAACCGTTACTGGATGATGCAGGGCTATGAGGTTCCCTATGTTCCCGGTTGGGACTGCCACGGCCAGCCGATCGAGCACAAGGTCGAGGAGAAGCTCGGAACCGAGAAGTTCAACCAGACCCCCACGGCCAAGATCCGTGAGCTCTGCAACGAGTTCGCTGTCGAGAACATCGAGCTGCAGAAGGCCGGCTTCCGTCGTCTGGGCGTGCTCGGCGACTGGGACAACCCCTACCTGACGCTCTATCACCAGCACGATGCTGCCGATATCGAGGTCTTCAAGGCCATGTTCGATAAGGGCATGATCTATCGCGGCCACAAGCCGGTTCACTGGTGCAAACACTGCCACACCGCGCTGGCCGAGGCAGAGATCGAGTACTCCGACGAGACGAGCCCGTCCATTTTCGTGCGCTTCGAGATGACCTCCAAGCCCGCCGGCCTCGAGAACTTCGACGGCCCGGTCGACTTCATCATCTGGACGACCACGCCGTGGACCATCCCCTCCGACCAGGCTGTCTCCCTCAAGCCCGGCGCCGCTTACGTCGCCGTCGAGCACGACGGTCGCGCCGAGGTCATGCTCGAGGATCTGGCTCCCAAGTGCTGCGAGGAGTTTGGCTGGGAGTACACCCCGGTCATGGTCGACGGCAAGCCCTACGTGGTTCCCGCCGAGACCTTCCACCACATCCACTACAAGCAGCCGATCTTCGACGGTGTCGAGGGCGTGGCGCTGCTGGCCGATTACGTCGGTGTCGATGACGGTACCGGTATCGTCCACAACTCGCCCGGCCACGGCGTCGACGACTACTTCGCCTGCCTCAAGGAGGGCATCACCGACATCTGCATGCCGGTCGATGACGACGGCAAGTTCTACACCGGCGAGGAGTTTGGTACCGGCGGCCCCTTCAGCGGTATGGATACCGACGAGGCCAACCCGCACATCATCGAGTTCCTGCGCGAGCGCGGAACCCTGGTCCTCGAGAAGAAGATCACGCACAGCTATCCGCACTGCTGGCGCTGCAAGCACCCGGTGCTCTTCCGTGCTACCGATCAGTGGTTTGTCTCGATGGACAAGACCGGTCTGCGCGAGCAGGCTGGCAAGGAGGTCCGCGAGAACGTCAAGTGGTATCCTGCCCACGCCGCCAACCGCATCGGCGCTATGGTCGAGCAGCGTCCCGACTGGTGCATCAGCCGCCAGCGTAACTGGGGCGTGCCTATCCCCAGCTACACCTGCGCCGACTGCGGCGAGAAGGTCATGAACGACGCCACGCTCGACGCTGTCATCAAGCTCTTCCACGAGAAGGGCTCCGACGCCTGGTTCACCGACGCTCCCGAGAGCTACCTGGGCGAGGCATGCGTCTGCCCCAAGTGCGGTGGCCATCACCTCAAGGCCGATAAGGACATCCTCGACGTGTGGTGGGATTCCGGCGTCTCCTGGAAGGCCGTCTGCGAGTACCGTCCCGAGCTGGAGTATCCGGCGGATGTGTACCTCGAGGGCTCCGACCAGCACCGCGGTTGGTTCCAGAGTTCGCTGCTCACCTCGGTGGGCGCTAACGGCCACGCTCCGTACAAGGCCGTCGTCTCGCAGGGCTTCACCCTCGATGGCCAGGGCCGCAAGATGTCCAAGTCGCTCGGCAACGTCATCGACCCCAACAAGGTCTGCGACGAGATGGGCGCCGACATCATCCGTCTGTGGGTTGCCTCCGTCGATACCAGCTCCGACGTGTCCATCGACCACGAGATTCTCGCTCGTACGTCCGATGCCTACCGTCGTTTCCGCAACACGCTGCGCTTCCTGCTCTCCGAGCTCGAGGGTCAGTTTGAGCCCGAGACCGACGGCGTCGCCTTTGCCGACCTGCTGCCGCTCGACAAGCTCATGGTTGCCCGCCTGACCCAGGTCCAGGCCGAGGTCGACGATGCCTACGCCAGCTACGAGTTCCCGCGCGCTTACCGTGCGCTTTACGACTTCGTGGTTACCGAGCTTTCTAACGTGTACCTCGACGCCCTGAAGGACCGTCTGTATTGCGACAAGCCCGGCTCGCTCGAGCGCCGCAGCGCCCAGACCGTGCTGGCTGAGCTCTTCTCGATGCTCATGCGCGATCTGCAGCCGATCCTGTCCTACACGGTCGACGAGGCCATGGCCTATGCGCCTGCCGGCTGCGTCGATCACCAGAAGTACGCTGCGCTGCTCGATTGGTATAAGTCGCCCATTACGGTCGACGAGGCCAATGAGTTCGAGGGCGTGCTCGAGGCTTCACTCGAGCTCCGTAGCGCCGTGACCAAGGCCCTTGAGGATGCCCGCTCCGCTGGCACCTTCACTAAGAGCCAGCAGGTCCGCGTCAAGGCGGTCGTTCCCGCCGAGATGTACGCGCTGCTGACCGGCGACAAGGCCGTCGACCTGGCCGAGTTCTACATCGTCTCCGCTGTTGAACTGACCCAGGGCGAGGAGCTCTCCGTTGCCATCGAGGCTGCCGAGGGCGAGTGCTGCGACCGTTGCTGGAACTATCGCACCACCGTCGGCGAGTACAACGGCCATTCTCACATCTGCAAGAGGTGCGCGAATGCCCTTTAAGGCACGGTAACTCGGCATTTTAGTTATAGGGAGAATTTGGGCGCCTTCGGCCCATTTGCTCCGCTGAATAAAAGCGGCATTCTGTTTTTCTGAATGCCGCTTTCGTTTTTAGCCGGTTATTTCTCTTACGTTGGTGGATATGTCGTGCGCTCTGCGTATGGCAATATAAGATGGTTATTTGCGTTAAACGTAATTCGATGTTCTTGAGGGTAGGGGATTGATTTGGGTCGTACTGGGGATATGACGCCGCCTTTGCGTTGGCGGTTGGGTGTTGCTGGTTGGGTGGCACTGGTTGTGCTGCTTGTTGACCAGCTGACCAAGCTTGCGGTTCGTGTCGTTGGCGATGCTCTGCATGTGACTGTTATCCCCGGTGTGATCGACTTCCTTTTCGTGCGTAACATCGGTGCTGCCTTTAGCATGGGCGAGGGACATGGCCTCGCGTTTGCCGTGCTGGCGCTCGCGGTTATTGTTGCCATTGCCGTGTACCTGGTTCGCGCTCCCCAGCTTGCCCATCTGGAGGTCATAGGTATGGCAATGGTTGCGGGCGGCGCCATCGGCAACGCGATCGATCGCTTGGCCATGGGCTTTGTGACCGATTTTATTGCCACCACCTTCATTGACTTTCCCGTCTTTAACGTGGCCGATATCGGCATCACCGTAGGCGTTGTGCTTGCCCTCATCGGCTACATGTTCTTGAGCCCTGCGGCCCGCGAGGTCGATGCGACCGCCGAGCTTAACGCCCGTGACGAGGCCCGCGCTAAGCGCAAGGCCAAACAACGTGGGGAGCGTGCCTGCAAGATTCGCGAAAGGAATGAGCGCTAATGGCCGACATCCATATTCTTGTTGCCGACGATACCGCTGGTCAGCGTCTTGACGCCTATCTGGGCGCCAACGATGGCTGCCCTACGCGCTCCGCTTGCGCGCATCTGATCGAGGGCGGCGCCGTTGCCGTCAACGGCGAGACATGCCTGTCAAAAAAGTATGCCGTGCGCTCCGGCGACCGTATTTCGGTCGATTTGCCCGAGCCGCACGATCCCACCGACGTGATTCCCGAGGCCATTCCCCTCGATATCCGCTACGAGGACGACTACCTCATCGTGCTCTCCAAGCAGCGCGGTCTGGTGTGCCATCCCGCTCATGGTCACGAGAGCGGCACCCTTGCGAACGCCTTGGTCTATCACTGTGGCATCGACCATCTGGGCACCGTGCAGGGTGAGGACCGCCCCGGCATCGTACATCGCCTGGATCGTGACACCTCGGGCCTTATGCTCGCGGCAAAAGACGACGACACCCAGCGCGCACTCCAGAATCTTATCCGCACGCGTACGCTCGACCGCCGCTACATTACGCTCGTCCACGGCCACATTGCCATGGACGAGGGCACCATTAACACCGGTATCGCCCGTTCTACGCGCGACCGTGTCAAGATGGCGGTTTCGGACGATCCTTTCGCGCGCCAGGCCATCACGACCTTCAAGGTTCTCGAGCGTTTTGATTCCACGCGCTTTGACGATGGCTATACGCTCGTGGAGTGCCACCTGTTTACCGGCCGTACGCACCAGATTCGCGTGCATATGCGCCATATCAATCACGCCTGCGTGGGCGATCCGCTCTACGGCAAGTGCGATGCGCACGCCGATCAGGGCCTGACCAGGCAATTCCTGCATTCGTGGCGCGTGGCGTTCGATCATCCCGTGACGGGCGAGCGCATCGAGTGCCGCGACGAGCTGCCGTGGGATCTTGCCGCCGTCCTTGACGACCTGGCCCCGCGCTCGCTTGGACGCACCGAAGCCGGCGACGATATCGTTCCGCAGCTCGGTCTGCTCGAAGCCTAGCCAGTATTAGGTGGTTTCTTGAACTCGATTAGCCTGCGGTAAGATATACGGTTGTTTACGTAACGCGTTCTCGGGAGCCTGCATGCTCGCCTTTTTGCAAACCAACACGCCCATCGTGATCTTTAACCAGATTGTGGTTACGCTGCTCACGTTTTGCTTCCTGTATCAGGTGGTCTTCTTTGTCATTGGCGCTCTCCGCGGTGAGGTCGCGCCACCCAAGGCCAAAAAGCTCCATCGCTACGCCTTCTTCATTGCGGCGCATAACGAGGAGGCGGTAATCGCCAACCTCGTGCGCTCCATTAAGGACCAGGATTATCCGTCCGAGCTTATCGAAGTCTTTGTCGTCGCCGATGCCTGTACCGACAACACCGCGCAGCTCGCGCGCGAGGCCGGCGCTATCGTCTACGAGCGTAACGACCTTGCCCGCAAGGGTAAGAGCTGGGTCATGGACTTTGGTTTCGATCGTATCCTCAACGAGTATCCCGATACGTTTGAGGGCTACTTTATCTTCGACGCGGATAATGTTATCTCCCGCGATTACGTCTCCAAGATGAACGATGCCTTTGACCAGGGTTTCCATGTGGTCACGAGCTACCGTAATTCTAAGAACTTTGGCAGCTCATGGATTTCGGCCGCCAACGCCACCTGGTATCTGCGCGAGGCGCGCTTCCTCAACAATGCGCGCAATATCTGCAAGACGTCCTGTGCCGTTTCGGGTTCGGGTTACCTGATCTCGGCGAGCGTGATCGAGGGTATGCACGGTTGGCAGTTCCATACGCTGACCGAGGACATCCAGTTCACTACGTTCTGCGCCATCCACGGTATCCGCATTGGCTATGCGCCGGCAGAGTTCTTTGATGAGCAGCCGGTGACGTTTAAGGCCTCTTGGAAGCAGCGTATGCGCTGGACCAAGGGCTTCTACCAGGTATTCTTTACGTATGGCAAACACCTGGTCAAATCGACCTTCCGCTATCGCCGCTTTGCTGCCTACGACATGTTCATGACCATCGCGCCGGGCATGCTGCTGTCCCTGATCTCCATGCTCGCCAACGCCACCTTCCTGATCGTGGGCGGGCTCTCGCACGGCTTCTTGGCTACCGAGGTCGAGATGCAGGCTTGTGCCGCCTCGCTCATTATGACCTTCGCGATGATGTACCAGACCTTCTTTATCCTGGCGCTGCTCACGACCATCTTTGAGTACAAGCATATTCATTGCGCGCAAAAGTGGCGCTTGGTGACCAACCTGTTCACCTTCCCGATCTTTATGTTCAGCTATATCCCCATCACGGTGGCTGCACTGTTCCTGAAGGTCGACTGGGTCCCGACGCAGCACGCCGTCAGCGTCACCCTCGACGAGGTCATGCAAGGCGCCAAATAACCACCACCAAAACCACCGCAAAGGGGACAGGCACCTTAGTGGTGGTTTTTTCTTTTTAGATACGGCTCGAGGAGGTGCTCGATGGTTTATATCCCGTTTTGGCTGTGTGCCATCGCCGGTGCCATCATCGATGCGCGGGAGCGGCGGTTCCCGAACGCGCTTGCCGGGGCTTGTGCCATAGCGGCGTTTGCGGGGGTATGGCTCGATTGCGGCGTGGATACGGCGCTTGTCCACGCAGGTCTTGCCGTCATCGTGTACCAGGCTCTCGTGCTGACTGAATCGCTCTGGCGTCGCCTTCGTCAAGCCCCAGGCATAGGTATGGGGGATGCCAAGGCGCTCTTCGCGCTTTGCACCTTCGATCCCATGGGCGGCATCGCGGCATTTGCCGCCGCGCTCCTGGTCCTCGCCCTCTCCTGCCTCATCACAAAATCGCACTCCCTGCCATTGCTACCGTTTTTGGTGCCGATTTTTGCCATAATCGAGGTCGTGGGCTGCACGCTGTAACCGATTGCGCATCCTTCTTAAGGAGCATGCCATGGCAACTAATCAAGAAACGGCCGCCATCAAGGCGCGCATGGACCGTATTCCCTCGGCGTTGTCGCCTGAGCTCATCGAGCGCATTGCTGCCGATCGTGCTTCGGGTGCTATCAACCCGTATCGCTGCAACGACGACCAGGTCATACGTCGTGCCGACCGCGCCGCAGACCAAGGCACGCTTATGCGCCCGGCGTTTATGCGCGATACCGAGAAGATCCTCCATCTTCCGGCATACACCCGTTATGCAGGCAAGACACAGGTCTTTAGCTTTCGTAGCAACGACGACTTGTCGCGCCGTGGTCTGCATGTGCAGCTTGTCTCGCGCATTGCGCGCGATATCGGTCGCGCCTTGGGGCTCAATTGCGATCTGATTGAGGCAATTGGTCTGGGTCATGACCTGGGACATACGCCCTTCGGCCATGCTGGCGAGCGCTTCCTCAACGATATCTATCACGAGCGCACCGGACGCTTCTTTTTCCACAACGTGCAGTCGGTGCGCGTGCTCGATGCGCTGTACGGCCGCAACGTGTCGCTCCAGACGCTCGATGGCGTGCTGTGCCACAACGGCGAGTACGAGCAGCGTGTTTTTGAGCTTTCGGGCATGGGTTCCTTTGACCAGTTCGACCGAACCGTCGAGGAATGCATTGCCACAGGCTATAGCGCGATTGAGCACCTGCGTCCCATGACGCTCGAGGGCTGTGTGGTGCGTATCTCGGATATCCTCGCCTACGTCGGTCGTGATCGTCAGGACGCCATTGCGGCGGGCCTGCTGTCGCCCGACGCTTTTGACGATGGTCGGGGCGGCGCCTATAACAGCTGGATCCTCACGCACGCTTCCATCGATATCGTTGAGCATAGCTACGGCAAACCGCGTATCGAGATGAGCGAGGACCTGTTTGAGGAGATCCGCCGGGCGAAGTGCGAGAACTACGAGAAGATCTACAGCAAGGGCGGTATCGAGGGCGATTCCGAGGCGGAGTTGCGTGAGGCCTTCGAAAAGCTCTACGACCGTTGCCTGCAGGATTTACATGATGGGGACGAGTCCTCTTACATCTTTAAGCACCACATTTCGCGCATTGAGCAGCAGCTTTCCTACTACGATCGCACCTATGCCTGGCAGGACGACAAGAATCAAGCCGTGGTGGATTACATCGCGAGTATGACGGACGGTTATTTCTGCGAGCTGACGAGCAAGCTATTCCCGGGTCTGAAGTTTCCGCATCGCACCTATATTAACGAACGGTAGTTCGTATCTTTTCGGTATACTGTTCGTATACGATGACTGAGACTGATGTACGGGATGGTTATGGACGACCTTTTTTCTGCTTCGACGCGCGAGCGTTCCTTTAAGAATGCGCCGCTCGCGGTTCGCATGCGCCCCAATTCGCTCGATGAGTACGTGGGCCAGCAAAAGGCCGTGGGCAAGGGTTCGTGGCTACGCGCGGCAATTGAGCATGATGTGCTATCGAGCGTGATCCTGTACGGACCCGCCGGTACGGGCAAGACGACGCTGGCGCATATCATCGCCAACCATACCAAGAGTGAGTTTGTCGAGGTCAGCGCCGTGACGGGCACCGTGAAGGACCTGCGCCGCGTGATTGACGAGGCAAAGACGCGTCTGAATACGTACGACCGTCGCACCATCTTGTTTATTGACGAGATTCATCGCTTTTCGAAGTCGCAGCAGGATGCGCTGTTGCACGCTGTCGAAAACCGCACCGTCATTATGATCGGTGCCACGACCGAGAACCCGTACTTCGAGGTCAACTCAGCACTGTTGTCGCGCGGACGCGTGGTGGAGCTTGAGCACCTAAAAGACGAGGATATCGAAACGCTTATCGAGCGTGCGCTTGAGGCGCCGCAGGGCTTGAACGGCAAGTTCTCGGCCGATGAGGATACGGTCAAAACCATCTGCACGCTGGCAGCGGGCGATGCTCGCTCGGCGCTCACGACGCTCGAGCTTGCGAGCGAGATTGCCGTGACGCGTCCCGATACCGAGGGTACGCCAGCACCGGCAGCGGGGGAACGTTATCCCATCACGGTCGACGATGTGAAGATCGCCAATCCGCGTCGGGGGTTTTCGTATGACAAAAACGGCGACATGCACTACGACATCATCAGCGCGTTCATCAAGTCCATGCGCGGTAGCGACCCCGATGCCACCATTTACTGGCTTGCGCGCATGATCGATGCAGGGGAGGACCCTAAGTTTATTGCCCGCCGTATTATGATTCAGGCTTCCGAGGATGTTGGAAACGCCGATCCTCAGGCACTGCTGGTGGCGCACGCCGCGTTTAAGTCTGCTGAGGTCATTGGCTATCCCGAGTGCCGCATTAACTTGGCGCAGGCAGCGCTTTATGTGTGCCTGGCGCCTAAGTCCAACGCGTGCGAGGCCTCGATCGATGCGGCGCTTGCCGATATCCATAGCAGTGGTCTGCGCGAGGTGCCGAGCTACCTGCGCGATCGTCACCGCCCGGGCAGCGATGAGTACGGTGTGTACAAGTATCCGCACGATTATCCCGAAGGCTGGGTCGATCAGCGTTACTTGCCCGAAGGCTTGGAGCGTGGTGCGTTTTGGCAGCCCGCGGGCCGTGGCTGGGAAGAATGGCGCGTGGAACAAAGCGAACGCGACCGCAGCGGGAACGCACCGAAGTAGCTGCTGATATTTTTGTCCCACGCTGTAGCCCTTGGCATGTTCCGCTCCCTTTGGGGTACCATGAAAAGCGTCTGTATTTCGATTCCTTTGGGAGGCTTGTATGAGTCCCATTCAAATCGCCCTGCTGGTGCTCGCTGTTGCCGGCGTGTGGGCCGTCGTTGAGCTTGCGCTCACCCTGCGCAAAACCCGCACCGTTGTCGATTCGCTCGACAAGACGGTGACCGACCTCAACAACACCATTGCCGAGGCGCAGCCCGTGGTCGCAAAGCTCGATGGCGCCGTTGACGAGCTCACGCCCGCGCTGGCGCAGATGGAGCCGCTGCTCAAGTCGAGCAAGACTGCCGTAGACGCCCTGACGTCCAACCTCGTTGAGGTTGAGGCGGTCGTTCGCGACATTTCTGAGGTCACGGGCAGCATGGCCGAGGCTAGCAGCGCCGTGTCGAGCGTGACTGATTCTGCCGCCGGTGCCGTTCAGAAGCTCTTTAACAAGGTGAAGGCTCCTGCCGCCGACGCTGAGCGCAAACTCGCCGCTGCCGCCGCCGAGGCCGAGCAGCCTACCGAGCGCGTCCTGATTGGCGATGCCGAGGATGAGGTCGCCGATGGCGCAGATGTGGCTCAGAAGCCCGCAGCCAAGTCGGCTCAGTATTACACCTATACGCCCGCCGAGACCTCCGAGGAGTCCTGCGATGAGTAGCGAAGCAACCTGCCCCATTACGCTGACCGTTGCCGGCGACCCGCGTTTCGCGCGCTTGGTGCGCATGACGGCCGCCAACGTTGGCGCTCTGTGCTCTATGTCCGTCGATCGCATTGAGGACATCCGCATGGCTGCCGAGGAGGCCTTCATCTTTGGTTGCACCGCGGTCGACTGCGACGACATCACCATCAAATTTGACGTCGACGAGACCCACGTTGGCATGACTTTTGCTTTTGGCGACCAGGCTACGGTCGATGAGGATGACCAGGCTGCCGTGTATGCCGAGCTCATTCTTGCAAGCGTCTGCGATTCCTACGAAAAGACCTCGGCGCCCCTAACGCTTTCCCTCGACCTCAAGGCGGATATCTAATATGACCGAACGTTCCCGGAGCGGTAAGACCGCTTGGGACAAGGAGAAAACCCGCGAGCTGTTTCGTCGCTACAAGGAGACCGGTGATCCGGACGCCCGCGAGCAGCTCGTCATGTCCCATATGAACCTGGTACGGTTTCTTGCCAATAAATTTAAGAACCGCGGCGAGCCCCTCGACGACCTCATGCAGGTCGGTTACCTGGGTTTGCTGAAAGCCATCGATCGCTTTGACCCCGAGCGTGGACTTGAGTTTACGACCTTTGCCACACCCACCATTCTGGGCGAGATCAAGCGTCACTTCCGCGATAAGGGCTGGAGCGTGCGCGTGCCTCGTCGCCTGCAGGAGCTCTCAGCCAAGGTCAACCAGGCTACCGATAAGCTCACCAACGAGCTGCAGCGTTCGCCCAAGGTTGAGGAAATCGCCGAATACCTAGACGTGACCGTTGACGAGGTCCTCGAGGCCATGGAATCGTCCTCGGCCTACACCTCGGTGCCCATCGAGGCGCCCGGTGCGTCCGATTCCGACGACGCGCCTTCGATTCTCGACCGCTATGCCGACGAGGACAATGAGCTTGACTTTACCGATGACCGTCTGGTGATCGAGGAAGCCATCCGCGATTTCTCGCCGCGCGAGCGCGAGGTGATCGAGCTGCGCTTTGTGAAAGGCATGACCCAGATCGAAATCGCCAAGAAGCTGGGCATCTCGCAGGTACAGGTGTCGCGCCTGCTGCGCCGCACGCTTAAGAAGATTCAGGACAAGATCGACCCCGACGGAGTGATGATTCGTTCATGAGTGAGCACCCCCAGCAAACCGACCGCACGCTGCGTGATACCCGTATTTTGACCCTGCGCATCTGGGCCGTTGTCGGTTGCATTGTGATTGCTGCCGTCATCTTCAATCTCATGGGTATCCTGGCACCGGTTATCGAGTTTCTGGCCGTCGGCTCCATCATCGCCTTTGTGATGTCGCCGATTACCAACTGGCTCGAGCACCATGGCGTGAATCGCGGCATCGGTTCACTCATCGCGCTCATCGTGGTCGTTGCCGTGCTCGTCGGTGTCGTTTGCGTTCTGTCACCGATTCTGTTTGGCCAGATTATGGAGGTCTTGAGCCGCCTGCCCGAGCAGCTGCGCGCTGCGGGTGGCGACCTCAACGAGATGGTCTCACGTGCGAAGACGCTCAACAACACGCCGCTCAAGGAGTACTTGGACGATAATCTGTCGTCGCTCGTTACCGTGGCATCGAAGTATGTTTCCCAGATTGCCGCCGAGCTTGGTCGAGGCGTGTTCCCGCTCATTACCAACACGGCCTCGCAGCTGTTCGTCATTTTCCTTGGTCTGGTGCTTGCCTACTGGCTTGCCTGCGATTATCCCCGCATGCATCACGAGGTCTGCACCATCCTCGGCCAGGAAAAGGAGACCTCGTACCGTTTTATGGTCGCCATTCTTTCGCGCTCTGTCGGCGGCTACATGCGTGGCATGGTCGTGACGTCCATCTGCGGTGGTTTCCTCGCCTTTATCGGCTTTACGATTATCGGTCATCCGTATGCAGCGCTCATGGCCATTTTTACCGGCATCATGCACTTGGTTCCGGTCGTCGGTCCTTGGGTGAGTGCTGCGATTGCCACGGTGCTCGGCTTTATGTTCAGCCCCATGCTGGCTTTTTGGACGCTCATCGTGACCATGGTGGCGCAAAACGTCACCGACAACGTGATTTCGCCCAAGGTCATGCAGAGTTCGGTACAGGTGCATCCCATCATGAGTCTAACGGCGCTCGTTATTGGTTCGGCGCTCATGGGCCCCATCGGCATGGTCATTGCCATTCCGCTGTGCGCGGCTCTCAAGGGCATCTTCGTGTATTACTTCGAGAACGAGACCGGTCGCCAGCTCGTGGCCTATGACGGCGCCGTGTTTAAGGGCACGCCGTATCGCGATGCCGAGGGCAACCCGGTCGCCGCCTACGACGCACTCGGTGACGATACCTTCATCTATGAGTCTGAGCTCATCGGTAACGAGACCGCTCCCGAGGCCCAGGCCATGCCCAAGCCCGAGCTCGATAACCCTTGGATTAAGCTCTCAGGCTTACAGCCCGATGCCACAGGTTTCTTCAAGAATCCCTTCGCCAAGGATGATAACTCCAGCTCGGACGATGACACCAAAACCGGCATCGACGGCTCCATGGACGTTTCGGATTCTAAATAGATCCTGTTAGCGTTTCTTGATGTTGTAAATGACAAGAAACGCTAACAAAGCGATTGATAAGGGACCAGCTACATAGAAATAGAGAATGTCAATTGCGCGTAGAGCGTAATAAGTCTTATCGCCGGACATTACTGCATACAATACGTAGCCAAATGCTGGTTGGTTTGCGTACCAGCAGGTGAAAGCCAAAAGCACTAAAAGTGCTACTACCAGAAGTGCATTCAGGACAAATCGTTTGCTTTTCATCGATCGCTCCTTCCGGTGACTCTTATATGTAATTCTACAACAGCCATTTTTTTTTCAAAGAATATGACTGTCATAAATAACGTGCACTTTCGCTGGAGGGTCGCTGTTTGGCGGCCCTCTTTTTTGCACAGGCGCGGTGGGATGGTAATATCGTTACGTTTGAACTGTTTCGATGTGAAACCGAGGAGATTCCCTCTATGAGTGCTGACTACCCGTCAATGACTACGGCCGAGATCCGCTCTAAGTTCCTCAACTTCTTTGAGGAGCGCGGTCTTAAGCTCTATCCTTCTTCGTCCCTCGTTCCCGACGATCCTTCGCTGCTGCTTGCCAACGCCGGCATGAACCAGTTTAAGGAGTACTACCAGGGCAAGAAGACCATGAAGGAGATCGGCGCGATCTCCTGCCAGAAGTGCGTCCGCACCAACGATATCGACTGCATCGGCGAGGACGGCCGTCACCTGTCTTTCTTCGAGATGCTCGGTGACTTCTCCTTTGGCGGCGTCTCCAAGCAGCAGGCCTGCGCTTGGGCCTTTGAACTCATCACCAAGGAGTTCAAGCTGCCGCTCGACCGCCTGTACTTCACCGTCTTTACCGAGGATGACGAGACTCACGACGTGTGGCGCTCCTTGGGCGTTGCCGAGGACCACATCTCCCGTCTGGGCGAGGACGACAACTTCTGGGCCGCTGGCCCCACCGGCCCCTGCGGTCCGTGCTCCGAGATTTACTTTGACATGGGCGAGGAGGTCGGCTGCGGCAAGCCCGACTGCAAGCCCGGTTGCGACTGCGACCGCTTCCTGGAGTTCTGGAACCTCGTGTTCACCCAGTACGACCGCCAGGAGGACGGCTCCATGCCGGAGCTGCCGCACCGCAACCTCGATACGGGCATGGGTCTGGAGCGCATGGCCGCTATCATGCAGCACAAGACTGCCAACTACGACGGCGATCTGATGCAGCATCTCATCAAGCTGGGCGAGGAGATCAGCGGCAAGACCTATGTCGCCGACGATTACTCCGGTGCCAGCCGCTCTCTGCGCATTATCGCCGACCACTCCCGTGCCGTCGACTTCATGATCTCGGACGGCATCCTGCCCGGTAACGAGGGTCGCGAGTACGTCCTGCGCCGCCTGCTCCGTCGCGCCGTGTTCCACGGCCGCCTGTTGGGTATCGAGGGTGCCTTCCTGACCAAGTTCATCGACGAGGTCAACGCTCAGATGGGCGAGGCCTATCCCGAGCTGCTCAAGAACGTCGCGCTCGTAAAGGGCATCGTCGCCTCCGAGGAGGAGCGCTTCTCCACGACGCTCGACAACGGCCGCGTTTACCTGGACGAGGCCCTGGCCGCACTCTCCGAGGGCGCTGTCCTTCCGGGCGATGTTGCCTTTAAGCTGCACGACACCTTTGGTTTCCCCATCGACCTGACCGTCGAGATTGCCGGCGCCGCTGGCCACGACGTCGACATGGACGGCTTTACCGCCTGCATGGAGGACCAGAAGGCCCGCGCTCGCGCCAACGCCAAGGGCGACGCCTGGGGCAGCTTCAACGACGTGTGGGTCGAGCTTTCCGATAAGGTCGCCGCGACCGAGTTCGACGGCTATGACAACGATGTGATCGAGGGCGCCAAGGTTGTCGCCATCGTGCGCAACGGCGAGTCCGTCGAGTCCGCTGCCGCCGGCGAGGACGTCGAGGTCGTGCTTGACCGCACCCCGTTCTATGCCGAGATGGGTGGCCAGCAGGGCGACGCCGGCGAGCTTTCCGCCGAGGGCGTTGTGCTGACCGTTTCCGACACTAAGAACCACAACGGCCTGTATGCGCACGTCGCACACGTTGCCGAGGGCATGCTGACCGTCGGTGCTGCCGTGACCGCCGCGCTCGACGCCGAGCGCCGTGGCTTCCTGCGCCGCAACCACACCGCTACGCACCTGCTCGATGCCGCGCTTAAGCAGGTCCTGGGCGAGCATGTCTCCCAGGCCGGCTCGCTGGTGACGCCCGAGCACCTGCGCTTTGACTTCACGCACTTCGAGGCCCTGTCCTCCGAGCAACTCAAGGCTGTCGAGGACCTGGTCAACCAGCAGATCTTTGCTTCCAAGCCGGTCGTGACCCGCGTCATGGGCATCGACGAGGCCAAGGCCGCCGGTGCTGTCGCCCTGTTTGGTGAGAAGTACGGCGACGTCGTCCGCGTCGTCTCCGTGGGCGCCGAGGACCAGCCGTTCTCCCGCGAGCTCTGCGGTGGTACGCATGCCGCCAACACCGCCGAGATCGGTCTGTTCAAGATCATTTCCGAGTCCTCCACGGGCTCGAACGTTCGCCGTATCGAAGCCGTGACCTCCAAGGGTGCGCTCGACTACATGGCCGACCGCCTGGCGCTCGTCGACGCCGCTGCCGCTGCGCTCAAGTGCCGCGTCGACGAGGTCCCCGCCCGTGTGGAGAACCTGCAGGCCGAGCTCCGCGAGACTTCCAACAAGCTCAAGAAGGCTCTGACCGGTGGCTCTTCCGATGCCATCTCCAGCGCCATCGATGGCGCTGTCGAGCTCGACGGCTACAAGCTTGTTGTCGCTGAGCTTCAGGGTCTCGAGGCCGCTGACCTGCGTAACGTGTGGGACACCGTGCACCAGAAGGTTGCTGGCCCCGTCGCCTGCGTCGTCGCCAGCGTGACCGAGAAGGGCACCCCGGCCCTGCTCGCCGCCGGCTCCGACGATGCCGTCAAGGCCGGTTTCCACGCCGGTAACGTGATCAAGCAGATTGCGGGCCTGGTCGACGGTCGCGGCGGCGGTCGTCCCAACATGGCCCAGGCCGGTGGCAAGAACGCCGCCGGTATCGCCGATGCCCTCGCGGCCGCCAAGACCGCGCTCGGCGCCTAAGAACCTAAGTAGTCGCTGTGGTCGCGCTCGCACTGGACATAGGGGAGACCAGGATTGGCATTGCCGTCTCGAGCCGTGATGGCAAGATGGCGATGCCCGTCAAGGTGCTCCCGACTGCCGAGGTCACCGGTATGGCCAAGACGTTTCGCTACCTGGTCGAGGACTATGAGCCCGACATTCTGGTAAGCGGACGTCCCTTGACCATGGCCGGTGAGCCCGGCCCCCAGGCTGAGCGCGTCGCCGCCGTGGCGCAAAAGATTGCCGACGAGCTCGATCTTCCGCTGGAGTTTGAGGACGAGCGTCTGTCCTCGCAAGAGGCCAAGCGCATCCTGCGCGAGCAGGGACTCAACGAAAAGCAGATGAGGGGCAAGATTGACATGATCGCCGCCAGCCTGTTTTTGCAGACGTGGCTCGATCGTAAAAACGAGGAGATTTCGCATGCCTAGTGCTTCTGATCCGCGCCAGCAGAATCGTACACGTCAGCCCGTGCCGCGCCCTGCTCAGCCTGCCGCGCGCCCGGTGCAGTCCTCCTCTCGTTCGGCCCAACCTGTTCAACGGACGGGTCAGCAGCCTTCTGCTCGTTCGGTTCAGCATCCGGCCTCTCACGCGGCTCAGCAGCCCACTGCTCGTACGGCCCAGCCTGTTGGCGGTACCCGCTTTAAGCAGCAGGCACCTACCCAGCGAACGCAGGCCCCCCAATCGCATTCGCATCACGCTCGCGGCACGCATGGCGTTGCTCCGGCGGCCCGCTCGAGCTACAACACGCATGCTCGTCGCGGTGTCCAAAAGAAGAGTTCTCCGGTTCCCATGATCATCGGCGTTGTGGTGGCGGTGCTCGCGCTTGCTGCGATCGTTTTCTTTGTCGTGCCAGCCGTCAAGGGCTTCTTTTCCGGTGAGGATGCGAAGGTCACGGCTGGTCAGCAGGTTATGGTGACCATTCCCGACGGTGCTTCGGGCGATACTATCGCCTCGATTCTCTCCGAGAACCATATCGTCGAAAATCCCAAGGATTACTACGCGGCGGTGAAAAAGCTCAACGCCGATATGTCGCTTAAGCCTGGCACCTACTCGTTCACCACGCTCATGGATGCGACCAAGGTTGTTCAGCAGCTCATGGAAGGTCCCAACGCGGGCTCCAATGCGCTGACTATCCCTGAGGGTCTGACAGTCGATCAAGTCGCCGACCGCGTGGCCCAGGCCTACGACAGCATCTCTAAGGAAGACTTCCTCAACCAGGCCAAGGCCTCCAACTACGTGGACGACTATAGCTTCCTTAAGGGCGCCGTCAACGACTCGCTCGAGGGTTTCTTGTTCCCCAAGACCTATTCGTTGGGCGATTCGCCGACGGCCGATGACGTGATTCGCGCCATGCTCGATCAGTTCAAGACCGAGTACAAGTCGCTTGACTTTGCGAGCTGCGAAGCCAAGATCAAGGAGCGCTATGGTGTGGAGATGTCCGACTACGACATCGTCAACCTGGCCTCTATCGTTGAGCGCGAGGGCCTCAACGCCGATCAACGTGCGCACGTGGCCTCGGTCTTCTACAACCGCCTTGCCGGCAAGCTCGACGGTCTGCGCTATCTCAACAGCGATGCGACCATGATGTATGTCACCGGTGGCGAGGTTACCGCCGACGACCTGCAGAGCGATAGCCCGTATAACACCTATAAGCACGAGGGCCTGCCACCCACGCCCATCTGCTCTCCGTCGCTCGAGGCACTCAAGGCCACACTTGAGCCGACCGACTCCGATGACCTGTATTTCTACATTACGCAGGACGAGGAGTATTTCTCGCAGACCTACGAAGAGCACCAACAGTCTTGGAATTGATCATGAGGATTTTTAGCCCCAAACGATATGTTGCCTCGGTTGACCGCATCGACCTCGATACCCTGTGGGCCGACGGCAAGCGAGCCATTTTGCTCGACCGTGATAACACTCTGGTTCCGCGCGATACCGAGCAGGTTCCCGCCGCGGTTTCCGCTTGGCTCAAAGCCGCCCATGCCAAGGGCTTTAAGCTGTGCATGGTGTCCAACAACTGGCATCGCGACCAGGTCATGGCATCGGCGCGCGAGCTGGGGCTCGAGGCAATCAGCCACGCTATGAAGCCGGCGCCGTTTGCTCTCAAGGCCGGTCTTAAGCGCCTGGGCGCGACGGCCGATGAGACCGTGCTGATCGGCGACCAACTCTACACGGACGTGTGGAGCGGCAATTTCGCCGGTGTCGACACCATCCTGGTTAAGCCGCAGGCCACTCAGGACTTGTGGTATACGCAGATCTTCCGTATCTTTGAGCGCCGGGCCCTGCGCGACCTTCCCTGCGAGGAGTAGGTCTCGCCATGTCCCAGCACACCAAACACGGCTGCGACCACATCTTCTTTATCGGCTTTTTGGGCGCGGGGAAGTCGACGCTCGCGCGCAACGTCGGCACCATGTTCAAGCGCCGATTCATCGATACCGACCGTCTGGTCGTGCGCCGGTGTGGCAAGTCGGTGACCGAGATTTTTGAGACTGAGGGCGAGGATCGCTTTCGTGAGCTCGAGACCTCGGCGCTCCGTTCACTCCAAAGCGAGCGCAGCCTGCTGGTTTCGTGCGGGGGCGGTATCGTCGAGACGCCGGTGAATATTGAGCTGATGCACGAGATGGGTACGTGCGTGTACCTCGAAGGCGACTTTGAGGATTCGATGCGCCAGATTCGCCGCTCCGATACCCGGCCCGATTTCCGTTCGCCCGAGCACGCGGCGTGCCTGTTTGAGCACCGTCGTCCGCTGTATCGCCAGGCCGCCGATATTACCCTTGATATTCGCAATAAGTCCTTCGAGGACGTTTCCTACGTTTGTGCCGAGATGCTTTTGGAGCGTGGACTGCTATGATTCGCCGTCAACTTATCAATTTCCAACACCGCAGTGTCGATGTCCGCGTCGGATTGGGCGCGTTCGAGGAGCTGCCGCGCATGTTTGCCTCGGCTGTGGGCAAGCCTAAGCGCGCGATGGTGGTTTGGAACGACGCTACATCCGAGCGTTTTGGCGAGGCTGTCGAGCATGCGCTGGTCGATGCCGGTTTTGCCGTGTCGCAACTCAGCCTCGAGGTTTCGCCTGGCGGTGCCACGCTGGCCGATGCCGATGTCGTCTTTGGTACCCTGTCGGCTAACGGCATTACCTGCGACGATCTTGTTGTCGCCGTCGGCGATGCGGCGACCTGCTCGGTCGTTTGCTGGTGCGCCAACCAGTGGTGTGGTCGCACCGAGTGCGCCCTGCTGCCGACAACCTTCGATGCCATGCTCACGGTCGCGACGACTATGGAGCCGCTCGTGGCTTCCGCGGCCAATGCGCTTCCCGCCATCGCGTTCCGTCCCGAGCCGGGCTTGGTCGCGTGCGACCTCGACCTTGTTCGTGAGGCCGACCCCGAGGACCTCAAGCGTGGCTATGCCGTGCTCGTGGGCACCATGCTTTCGAGCAGCAAGTCGCGTTGGAACCAGTTCACCGAGACCGTTCCCGAGATTCTCGCGGGCGAGGAGGTCGCGCTCGTCAATGCCGTGCAGTGGTCCCAGACCGCGCGCAAGGACGTACTGATGGCCACGAACCCGAGCGCCCGCCATGCACTCGATTTTGGTAAGACGGGGGAGCGCACGCTGCGCGCCTGCCTGGGCGATGCCGCGGCGCAGGTCCCCGCGTACCAGCTGCTGTCCGAGGGCATGCGTTTTGAGGCGCGCCTTGCCCATGATGCCTGCGACTTCGATATCGATTACGTCTTTGAGGTCGACGACTGCCTAGAGGACTTTGGTATTGAGGAGCTCGGCTTTGGTCTGGAGCCCGCTGCTTTTGTCGAGGAGTTCCGCAAGCAGCAGTTTGCACGCTCGAACCGCAGCATGTTGCCGCTGCCCGCGGCACTTGGCGCCATTCGCCTGACGAATGTCGAGGATGAGGTTCTCGAGCGCCATGCCCAGGCCTACTTGGCTTCTCGCAAGGAACTTCTCTAAGATTTATTGACATCCATCGTCTTTCGTATCATGTTGAGGGGCGGGTTTCCAATCGGTTACGGATCGCGCGCGATTCTGTAGTTCGGTTGAGGCCCGTCCCGTCTTTATTGAGACATCAAGAAAGGAATCTGCATGTCTGAGTTTGCTGCCGGTCCTGCCGGTCGTATCGAGCGTGTCCGCGCCCTGATGGTCGAGCGCGGCTACGACGCTATCGTGGTGCGCGACGAGGCCAACCTTCGTTGGCTTACGGGCGTGAAGGGTGTCTTCGACTACACCTTCGAGTTCCCGCACGCTGCGTTTATTACGGCCGACCAGTGCCTGTTCCATACCGACTCGCGCTATCTCAACAGCTTTGAGGAGAACACGCTCGCCGGCAGCCCCTGGGTTTACGACATGGACGAGGGCACCATCCCCGGTTGGGTCGCCGGCAAGATCGCGGCTAACAAGTGCCGCGTCTGCGCCGTCGAGGACGACATGCAGATCAACTTCTACCAGGGCATCCAGCGTGGCCTCGAGGATCGCTCCGTCGCCTGCATGCTGCCGCTGATGCATGACGACATCCGTAAGATGCGCGCCATCAAGGATGCCGAGGAGATCGAGCTCATGCGCCATGCGCAGTCGATCACCGACGCCGCCTTCCAGCACATGCTCGGCTTTATTAAGCCCGGCATGACCGAGAAACAGGTCCGCAACGAGCTCGAGAACTTTATGTTTGCCAACGGCGCCGACAGCCTGGCCTTTGGCTCCATCGTGGCGAGTGGTCCCAACACCGCCAACCCGCATGCCGTCCCGAGCGACCGCGTGATCGAGAAGGGCGACTTCGTCCTCATGGATTACGGCGCGGGCTACTGCGATTATCGTTCCGATATGACGCGTACCGTCGTGATGGGCGAGCCAACGCCCGAGCAGCTTGACCTCTATGCGCTCGTGCGCCGCACGCACGAGGAGTGCGTCGCCGCCATCCATCCGGGCGTCGAGGGCAACGACATCTACAAGCTCTCCAAGAAGATCATTGGCGATGCCGGTTATGGCGATTACTACAACCATGGCCTGGGCCACGGCGTGGGCATCGACATCCACGAGCTGCCCAACTTCAACCGCAGCAAGAACACCATCGAGATCGGCTCGGTTGTCACCATGGAGCCCGGCGTCTACCTGCCGGGCGTGGGCGGCGTGCGCCTGGAAGACTACGGTGTCGTCACCGAGAACGGTTACGAGCCCTTCACCAAGACCCCGCATGACCTCCACGTCATCGATTGCTAATTTACTTCGGTAGATAGTTTGGGGTGGGGCGTCCGGAATGTTTCGGGCGCCCCGCGTTCTCTTTTTATGCGCTCGCTGCAGGCGCCGTCTGCAAGTGTATAATTTCGGTCGTATGTAATTTGGACGCTTGTGCGTTCTGCCCATAAGAAGAAAGGTCGCTATGCCTACCATTTCTACCGCCGACTTCAAGAACGGCCTCGGTCTCCGTATTAAGGACAAAGTTTATACCATCGTCGAGTTCCAGCACGTCAAGCCGGGCAAGGGCGGCGCGTTTGTGCGCTACAAGACCCGCGACATCAAGAGCGGCCGCGTCGTCGAGAACACCTGCAACGCCGGTACCAAGTTCGAGAGCGTCATGCTCACCACCCGTGAGTTCCAGTACCTCTACAACGATGGCACCGACTACATCTTCATGGACAACGAGTCCTATGAGCAGGTCCCCGTTCCCGAGGACATGGTGGGCGAGAACTCCAAGTGGCTGCGCGAGAACGACATCTGCCAGCTGCTCTTCGCCGACGATGAGCTCATGGGTGTGACCCCGCCGATGTTCATCGAGACCACCATCGTCCAGACCGACCCGGGCTTTAAGGGCGACACCGTCCAGGGTTCCACCAAGCCGGCCACGATCGACACTGGCGCTGTCATCCAGGTCCCCATGTACCTCAACGAGGGCGAGGTCATCAAGGTTGACACCCGCGACGGCAAGTTCGTCTCCCGCGTCTAGCAACCAACTCTTCTAGGAGGACTCATGCCCCAGGAAATTAAGATTGACGGCATCGGCATTTCGCCCGATGTTCTGACCGCCATCGTCTCGCGCGCCGTGTCGGATGTCGAGGGCATCGCCTCCGTTGGCGTCAAGGACCTTGCCACCAACCTTGTCTCCATGATGCTCTCGTCCAAGGCCCCGGCTTCCGAGCCGGCGGTCGAGGCCGAGGTCGTCGGTGACAAGCTCGCACTCACCGTGCGTGTCGTGGTGTTCTTTGGCTATCCGTTCAAGAAACTCGCCGAGGCCGTTCGCGCCGCCGTGGTCGCCGCCATCGATGCCCAGGTGGGCGTTGAGGTCGAGCGCGTTGACGTTTGCATCGACGGCCTCGTTTTCCCCAAGGAGTAACCTTTGAGCCTTAAGGTTTATCGCGGGCGCACGCTTGCCCGCAGTCAGGCGCTGCAGCTGCTGTTCCAGGCCGAGGCCACGGACAGCCCGCTCGAGCGCGTCCTCGAGGGCGATTTCCTGATTTCGAAGGGTCCCCTCGACCCCTATGCGTTGGAGCTGTGCCGCGGTGCCTACGAGCATATCGACCGCATTGACTGCGCTCTGCGCTCCGTTGCCAAGAACTGGGATCTTATGCGCATGCCCGGCGCCGACCGCAATCTGCTGCGTATCGCCGTCTATGAGATGCGTTTCCTCACCGACGAGGAGGTCTCCGACGCCATCGTGATCAACGAGGCCGTCGAACTTGCCAAGGCTTACGGTACCGACCAGTCCGCATCGTTTGTCAACGGCGTACTGGGCAAGATCGCTCGCAGCGAGGAGCTGCCGGGCGAGGACCTGTACCAGGAGCTGCTGGCCGAGGATCGCGCACGCGAGGAGGCCCAGGCTGCCGAGGCTGCCGCTAAGGTTGCGGTTGCCCAGGCTGAGGCTGGTGTGCTGGCCGAGGATGCGGACGCTGCTGAGGCCGTCGTCGACTCCGTCGAGGAGTAGTCATGCCAGAGGGTTCTGTCCGCAACTTTGACGAGATCTCGGACCGTCTGGACCAGATTATCGCTACCGTTCGCTCCAAGGATACCTCCTTGGAGCGTTCACTCGATCTGTTTGACGAAGCGATTGAGCTGGGCTCCCGCGCGGTCGATATGGTCGACAAGTTTGAGTTGACGCCGCGTGAGGCCGATAAGCTCGAGCAGGAATACGATGAGGATGCGGCAAACGAATCCCAGGATAGCTAGGCCGCATCTCCGGATACGAATGGTTGATGGCATTCATGAAACGCGTGCGTCTTGATGACGAACTGATTTCACAGGGCATCTGCGCCGATCGCGCGGATGCCCTTCGCACTCTTATGGCCGGCTTGGTCTCGAGCGGTGGTGAGCGTTTGACCTCGCCGGGCCTTAAGGTGACGCCCGGTCTGCCCCTGCACGTGAAGGGCCGTATTCCCTACGTGGGGCGCGGCGGGCTCAAGCTTGAGGGCGCACTCGATGCGTTTGGGATTGATCCGACGGACCTTGCTTGCCTCGATGTGGGCTGTTCTACGGGCGGTTTTACCGATTGCCTGCTCAAGCGTGGCGCCGCTACGGTCGTTTCGGTCGATGTGGGTCGCGCCCAGTTCGATTGGTCGCTGCGCCAAGACGAGCGCGTGACGCTCCATGAGCGCACCAATGTGACGCAGCTGCCTGAGCTTGGCTATGCCGGCGCCATCGACCTGGCTGTGTGCGATGTCTCGTTTACCAGCATCGCGAATATCATCGACGCCGTGCTGGCGTGCCTGAAGCCTTCGGGTTCGTTCTGCACGCTCGTAAAGCCCCAGTTTGAGGCGCCGGCTGCGCTGGTGGGCGAGGGCGGTATCGTGTCCGACCCCGCCGTCCGCCGCGATACGCTCGTGGCGGCGACTGAGCTATTTGCCGCCAAGGGCCTGTTCCCGCTTGACGTGTGCGTGTCGCCCATCCATGGTGCTAAGGGCAACGTTGAGTTTTTCTTGTACGGCACAAGGTTTGTCCCCGGGGAGCGAGCCGACGATGAGCTGCAATCCCAGGTATCGGCTTTGAGCGAGAAAGCTGCAACGCTATGAAGGTTTTTCTGGTTCCCAATTACTACAAGCAAGAGGCGGTCGAGAGCGGCCTGATGCTCGAGCTTTGGCTTTCGCGCCAGGGCTACGAGGTCGCATGGGCGGCCGATCAGCGATCGAAGATTCAAAGCACGCCTGATATTGACGGCTCAGATCTGGTCATTACGCTCGGCGGCGACGGTACGTTGCTGCGCGCTGCCCGCATCCTCAACCATCGCGAGATTCCTATCCTTGGTCTTTCCTATGGTCACCTGGGCTTTTTAACTGCTGCGAGCCCCGAGGAGCGCGACATTCTGCAGGTCGTGAGCGATGCCCTGTCCGGCGAGCTCCACGTGAGCCGCCGCGCCACCATCGCCGCGGATATCGTGTCCGTGCGCGAAGACGGCACGAAGGATGTCGTGCGCACGTTTGCCCTCAACGATATGGCACTTACGCGCGGCCCCCTTTCCGATATGGTTGAGTTTGACATCACGGTGTCCGGCCATCATATCGATCGCCTGCGCGGTGACGGTGTCGTCGTGTCGACGGCGACTGGCTCTACGGGTTACGCGCTCAGTGCCGGTGGCCCCATCGTGAGTCCTGACTATACGGGCATGGTCTGTGTGCCCATCGCCCCGCATACCATTCAGGCTCGCGCTTTTTTGACCTCGCCGAGTGATGTCGTCGAGATCTTTATGTCCGATGATCGCCCGAGTGTGCCGGCCATTGCCATCGACGGACAGTTTATTACCTGCGACGGCACGGTTGAGAGCGTGGCTGTGCGCCGCGGTCCCGGCGATGTGCTGCTGCTCGACTATGGCCCTGAGAGCTTCTATAACTCGGTGAGCCGCGTGTTCTATGGAGTGCGTCATGATCGATGAGCTGCAGGTCTCCAACATTGCACTCATTCGCGAGGCGACGCTGGTGCCGAGTGCCGGCCTGACTGTCCTGACCGGCGAGACCGGTGCCGGCAAGACCGCGCTGCTCTCGGCGCTCAAGCTCATATTGGGCGAGCGCGCAGATTCGTCGACCGTGCGCGAGGGAGAGGCGCTGGCGAGCGTCGAGGCGCGCCTATTCGATGGCCCGCACGACACGGAGGGGTTCACCGTACAGCGCAGCCTTTCTGCCGAGGGCCGCAGTCGCGTAAAAATTGACGGCCGTATCGCCAGCGTGCGTGAGCTTTCGGAGCGCGTCGGCGTGATGATGGATCTTTGTGGTCAGCACGAGCACCAGCGCTTGCTCGATCCGGTGCATCATGTTGCCTTGGTCGATGCCTGGGCTGGGCGCGCAGCGCTTGAGGCGCTCGAGAAGTATCGCGCCTGTTTTAAGGCTTCGCGTGACGCCGCCAAGGAGCTTCGCCGTGTGGAGGAAGCCTCGCGTGCGCAGGGGAGCCGTGTCGAGGAGGCGCGCTTTGCCCTCGAGCGCATCGGCGAGGTCGATCCCAAGCCGGGCGAGTATGAGGAACTCGAGGAACTGCTGCCGCGCTCGGAGCACGCCGAGGTCTTGGTGGCGACGGCCAATGAGGCACATGCATCGCTTGCCGCCGAAGGGGGAGCGCTCGATGCCGTGAACAGCGCCGTGGCAGAGCTTTCCCGTATGGCTACCGTCGATCGCAAACTGGGCGACATTGCCGATGCGCTTTCGGATGCCTGTATCTCCCTTGAGGATAGCGCGAACGAGCTTCGTGCCTATCGCGATGGCGTCGCCTTCGACCCGCGCGAGCTCGCTCGCATGCGTGAGCGGTATTCCGACCTCAAGGGCTTGTTGCGTCAGTGGGGTCCCACTATGGACGATGTTTTTGCCATGCGCAATCGCTCGCAAGAACTGTTGTCCCTGGTCGATGATGGCGATGAACAGATCAAAAAGGCGCGTGAATCCCTTGGTGCTGCTGAGCGCGAGTTGTTTGCCGCTGCCAAGGCGCTTAAGCGCGCTCGCAATACGGCGGCCCCGCGCTTCTGCCACGAGGTTGGTCGCCAAATGGCGCGCCTGGAGATGGGCGGCGCTGAGCTGGTCTGGGAGTCCCGCGATCTTCCTCGCGCTGAGTGGACACCTGCGGGTCCTTCGAGCTACGAGCTTTTGTATCGCAGCGGTGCCGGCTTGACGCCGCGTCCCCTGCGCCGCATTGCCTCGGGCGGCGAGCTCAGCCGCGTCATGCTGGCGAGCAAGGTGGTCTTGGGTAATGCTGACGGCGTCGACACACTGGTATTTGACGAGGTCGATGCCGGTGTCGGCGGCTCCACGGCTCGTGCTCTTGCTGGTGTGCTGGCCGATCTTGCCGCTACGCATCAAGTGATTGTCGTAACCCACTTGGCGCAAGTCGCCGTCATGGCCGACAAGCATTATGTTGTCAGCAAGGAGCCGGGCGATGTTCCCCAGACGCATTTGGACGAGGTAACCGGCGAAGCGCGTACCGCCGAGATCGCCCGTATGCTGAGCGGCGACCAATCGGAGGCAAGCCTGGCCCATGCAAAGCAGATGCTCGAAGAAGTTCGAGGCTAGGTCGTATCAGCGGTGTTGGTGGGACAAAATAGACTGAAATTTTTGTCCCACTACGCGTTTTACTCAACGACCTTGTCCGGCTGGATGAGCTCCTCGTAGTAGCTGATATGTTCGCGAGCGTCTTCAATCTCGGGCAGCAGGAAGTTGTAGATAACTTCGATGATCATCGTGGCGCTGATCTTGGAGAACGCAAAGTCACCCGTCGTCAGCAGCGCTTCATGATTGACGGTATTAAAAGTGTAGTCTGCCAGGCGCGCGAGTGGAGACTTGCTGTCGCTGCTGATGACGACTACGGTGGCACTGCAGTCGCGAGCCGCTTTTGCCATGCGATTCAGTCGGCGCGATTTGCCGGAGTTTGAGATGAGCACGATGACGTCACCCGGACGCAACGTGAGTGCAAAGCCGATTGATGTCTCGCTAATGGTGCTCGCCATGCAGCGCAGGCCCAGCTGCGAAAACTTAAACGTCGCATCGAGCGCGACTGCGTTCGTATTGCCCACAGCCGCAAACTCAATAACCCCTGCATGCTTAAGGGCATGCACAACAGCCGCCAGCGTATCGTGGTCGATCCCGTCGATGGTCGCATTAAGCTCGCTCACCTTGGCAGCCAGGATGTTCTTAAGGCTCTGCTCCATATTGTCGAGTGAGACTTCGTCGGTCAGGCCCTCGTTGCGCTGGCTTTCCAAGTCGCGCGCCAGCGAAAACTGAAAGCTGCGAAAGCTGCCAAAGCCCAGCTTGCGGCAAAAGCGAGAAACCGTCGCCTCGGACGTGGCGGCGGCTCGTGAGAGCTGGGCGGCTGTCAGGCGCGGTGCCTCGGACTGGTGCTCCAATATATAGTCGACAATGCGCTGCTCGGATTCGCTGTATCCCTTGTGGGTGCTAATAAGGGAGAGCGCGCTCTTGCTGCTATCGGTCATGGATGACTCCTGGTTGGCATGAAAATCGAACTCGTTCTTCAATGTCATAGTATACGGGCATTTTCTATTACAAGATACACCTTGCCGTTTCAAGCGATGATGATAAACTTTCACCTACCGTTTACGGTTATGAAAGAACCTTTCACCGGAGAATTGCGCCTTGTCTCTTCTCACGCAAGCGGTGGGTTGGTATCTTTCAGGTGTGGAAAAGCGCGCAAGGACGCGCGTGTAGGGGAGCGCCTGCGGGCGCAAATCTTAAAAAGGAGGGACACATGGCTAAGTTTGACATCATCGCCGCCACCGGTTGCCCGACCGGCATTGCGCACACCTTCATGGCGAAGGAGGCGCTGGAGAAGGCAGCTGCCGAGCGCGGTCTGACCATTAAGGTCGAGACCCATGGCCAGGTCGGTGTCGAGAACGAGCTCATCAAGAGCGAGATCGCTGGTGCCAAGGCCGTCGTCGTCGCAGCCGACAAGGATGTCCAGGCGGAGCGTTTCGCCGGTAAGCCTATGGTTTCCGTTGGTGTTTCCAAAGCCCTGTCTGTCGAGGCCGCCGGTAAGCTGATCGACCGCGCGCTCGCCGCCAAGGGTGACGACACGGTTGCTGCCGCTGCCGATGTCGAGGACGAGGCCGAGGAGAAGGAGTCCGTCGGTCACGTCATCTACAAGCATCTTATGAACGGCGTCAGCCATATGCTGGTCTTCGTCGTTGCCGGTGGTGTCCTGACCGCCGTCTCGTTCCTGTGGGGCATTACGTCCTTCGATTCGACGGCGTCTGACTACAACAGCTTTGCTGCGATGCTCAAGATCATCGGCGGCATCGCCATGAACCTCATGGTTCCGGTGCTTTCCGCCTACATCGCCGAGTCCATCGGTAAGCGCCCGGCGCTCGTCCCTGGTTTTGTTGCCGGTATGATCGCCATTCAGGGCCTGCCTGTTAACGCCGAGACTGGCATGATCGACGCCGGTGGCGCCGGCGTGGGCTTCGGCTTCCTGGGCGGCATCGTCGGCGGCTTCCTCGCTGGCTATGTCATCCTGCTGCTCGAGAAGGTCTTTGCCGGTCTGCCTAAGAACCTGGACGGCCTCAAGGCTATCTTCCTGTACCCGCTGTTCTCGACGGCTATCGTCGGCCTGGTCATGCTCGGCATTTCCGGCCCCATGGCTGCCATCAACACCGCCATGATGGACTTCCTCAAGGGCCTGTCCGCCTCTGGCGCCGTTGTCCTGGGTCTTGCCATTGGCTGCATGTGCGCCTTTGACATGGGCGGCCCGGTCAACAAGGCTGCTTACGTCACCGGTACCGCTATGCTCACCGAGGCACTGGCTGCTGGCGTTGGCACCGATACCTACAACTTCGGCACCAACTTCATGGCTGCCGTTTCCGCCGCCTGCATCGTTCCGCCGCTGATCACCACCTTCGCCGTCGTCGTCGGTAAGAAGTACTTCAGCCAGGAGGATCACGACGCCGGTATCGTCAACCTCATCCTTGGTTGCACCCACATCACCGAGGGCGCCATTCCGTTCATGACCAAGAACATCTGGCCGGTCATGCCCATCATGATGCTCGGTTCCTCTATCGCTTCGATCCTGACCATTATGTTCAACGTTCACGATCCGGCGCCTCACGGTGGCTTCCTGGTCCTGCCCGTTGTCGAGAACGGTCCGCTGTGGGTCCTTGCGATCCTCATCGGCGCTGTGGTCGGTGGCATCCTGTTCGTGGCCTTCAAGAAGTACGACTTCGAGAAGAATCAGAAGGTCGCTCCTGTAGCCAAGCCGGTTGAGGCTTCCAAGGCTGCTGCCGTTGAGGCCCCTAAGGCCGAGGCTGTCGACTTCGTGAAGGTTGAGAATGTCTTTGTCGCCGAGGACTTCGCTTCTCGTGACGAGGCTCTGAGCTTCGTTTCCAACCAGGCTGTCAAGGCCGGTATCGCCAGCGACGCCGACGCCGTGATGAACGCCTTCCTGGCCCGCGAGGCCGAGGGCACCACGGGCATGATGGAGGGCTTCGCCATCCCGCATGCCAAGTCCGACGCCATTACCGAGGCTGCCGTCATCGTCGTTAAGGACGAGTCCGGCGTGACCGGTTGGGATACCATGGACGGCGCTCCTGTCAACGTGGCCATCGCTCTGCTCATCCCGGGCGCTCAGGCTGGCACCACGCACCTCAAGATCCTGTCCAAGGTCGCCGAGGCACTCATGGACGAGGACTTCCGTGCCACCGTCAAGGGTTCCACCGACGCTGCCGAGATCGCCAAGGCGATCAACGCCCGCCTGGTCTAATCCAACGGCTAGCGATTAACATTGCCCCCTGTACAAAAGGCGAGGACTCCACCAGGAGCCCCCGCCTTTTTCTATGCCGCCCAACCGAAGTTGCGGTGAAATAGGGACTGTTTAACCGTTCAACCCCCAAATTCAATCCCTATTTCACCGCAACTCATAAGAGGGCATAGAAAGCCCGTCCAGCCGAGTCAACAAATCGAACAAATCCTCAGCCAGAATTCCGTTCGGCCGATATTACTCTGGACCGACCGAGTTTCCCCAGCTTGCCCGCCGGGCGGGCCGATTAAGTTTGTCGCGAGTTCCGCACGCAAAGGACAGCACTTAATGTGCTGTCCGTCTTGCGCAGGACTGTAGAGCAGCAAACTTAATCGGCCCGCCCGGCGGGCAAGCGCAGGGATACGACATCTGTCCAATAATTCGTCCGAAACACAATGAAAAACCGTTTGATGTGAGTTAATATAAACAACGTCGTGAATCTGACTCCTGCCGCATGCATGACAGGGGTTAAACACAAAAAAGGAGTCAATTATGGTTTCTGAGAAGGCTACCCTCGTTAATCCTCAGGGTCTGCACATGCGTCCGGCTGGTCTGTTCGCCTCCACCATGGGCAAGTACGCCTGTGACGTGACGGTCGTCACCCCCGAGAAGGAGGTCAACGGCAAGTCCCCGATGGCCCTCATGGCTGCTGGTATCCCCTGCGGCACCGAGGTCGAGGTCAAGTGCGACGGCGCCGACGAGGCCGAGGCTCTGGCTGCTGCCATCGAGCTTATCAAGAGCGGTCTTGGCGAGTAGAACTCAAACGGGTCGCATGTTGAACAACTAAGTTCATATTTGGGGGCGCAGTGACCTGTTTTAAGGTAGCTGCGCTCTTTTGTCATGGATATGGCAAAACGCTTTATCACATGACACGGAGAGAGGAATGGGAATGTATCAGGGAGTCAACGCTTCCGAGGGCATCGGTATCGGCACCGTTATGGTCGCCGTCGATCCCGACTTGACGTTTGAGCCGCACGAGGTTGCTGATTCGGCAGCAGAGAAGGAGCGCTATCAGACCGCTCTTTCGGTCTTCTGCGAGAAGACCCAGGCTCAGGCCGACCACATGAAGGAGACGGTGGGCGAGGCCGAGGCCGAGATCATGAGCGGACACATTGTCCTGGCTCAGGATCCGGGCATGACCGACGCCATCAACGCTGCCATTGACGGCGGCACCTGCGCCGAGCAGGCGCTCATGGACACCTCGACCATGTTCGAGAACATGTTCCTGTCCATGGACGACGAGATGTTCCGTCTGCGCGCGGCCGACATCGCCGACATCCGCACCGGTATTCTGGCTGAGCTGCTGGGCAAGGAGGTCGTCGACCTCTCCGTCCTGCCCGAGAATACCGTCGTTGTCGTGCACGACCTCACGCCGTCCATGACCGCCACGATCGATAAGGCCCACGTTGCCGGTATCGTCACCGAGACCGGTGGCCGCACGTCGCACTCCGCTATCATCGCGCGCGCCCTCGAGATCCCAGCCGTCCTTTCGGTTTCCAACAGCTGCACCGCACTGCGCAACGGCATGACCGTTGTCGTCGACGGTGGCAAGGGTATCGTCGAGGCCGATCCCAACGAGGAGACGCTCGCCGCCTACACTGCCAAGGCCGAGGCTTTCGCTGCCGAGAAGGCAGCTCTCGAGGCCTTCCGCGGCAAGCCTTCCGTGACTGCCGACGGCATCAAGAAGATCATCGCCTGCAACATCGGCAACCCCGATGACGTGCCCAACGCGCTCGATCATGACGCCGAGGCTATCGGCCTGTTCCGCTCTGAGTTCCTGTTCATGGACTCCGCCGAGCTTCCCTCCGAGGAGGAGCAGTTCAACGCCTACCGCAAGGTCGCCAGTGCGCTCAAGGGCGCTCCGGTCATCATCCGTACGCTCGATGTGGGTGGCGACAAGGAGATCCCGTATCTGCATATGGTCAAGGAAGACAACCCCTTCATGGGCTTCCGCGCCGTGCGTTACTGCTTGGCCAACCCCGACCAGTACAAGGTTCAGCTCCGTGCCCTGCTGCGCGCCAGCGCCTTTGGCGACGTCAAGATCATGATCCCGCTTGTCACTTGTGTCGAGGAGGTCTTGGCTGTCAAGGAGCTCGTCGAGCAGTGCAAGGCCGAGCTGACCGAAGAGGGTCGCAAATTCAACGAGAACATCGAGGTCGGCATCATGGTCGAGACGCCTGCCGCCTCGCTGCTCGCTGACCGCCTGGCCGAGGTCGCCGACTTCTTCTCCATCGGCACCAACGACCTGATCGGCTACACCATGTGCGCCGACCGTGGTAACGACACCATCTCCAACCTGTACCAGGTTTACTATCCCGCCGTGCTTCGCTCGCTCAAGAACATCATCGAGAGCGGCGTGAAGGCCGGCATCATGGTCGGTATGTGCGGCGAGGCTGCTGCCGATCCGCTGCTCGAGCCGCTGCTGATCAGCTGGGGCTTGGAGGAGTTCTCGATGAGCGCTCCGTCCATCCTGCGCGCCCGCAAGACCATCAGCCAGTGGACCAAGGCCGAGTGCGACGAGCTCGCCGAGAAGGCGCTCGCCTGCAACACCGCTGCCGAGGTCAAGGCACTGCTCGAGTCCGCAGCTCGCTAATTTGGTATCAGAGGTTACCGCGTGGTTGGAATGGGCCGACCACGCGGCCCTCACATATACAGGGGGTACTGTAAATGTTCTACACGCTAACCGCTAACCCGGCTGTCGACATGACGGTTTCGAGCTCTCCGCTCGAGCCCGACGAGAACGTCCGCACCGGCTCGGCCAGCTACACGGCTAACGGCAAGGGCCTCGACGTGTCCTTCGCCTTTAAGAAGATGGGCGTCGACACCGTCGCGCTCGGCTTTTTCGCCGGCTTCACGGGCAAGTTCATCGTCGAGGAGGTCATGAACCTGGGTTGCCTGTGCCGCCCGGTCTGGACCGACGGTATCACGCGCATCAACACCTACGTCAACGATGGCCAGCATGAGTACGGCATCCTCAACCCCGGCGCGCCGATCACGCCGCAGCACCAGGAGGAGCTCTACAACATCCTGGACACCGCGGGCGACCTTGAGTGCCTGATTGTCTCCGGCTCCGTGCCTCCCAAAGCTACGTCTGACTTCCTGGCCAAGGTCATGGAGCACGCTCAGGCCCGTGGCGCCGACGTCGTCCTGGACCTGTCCTCCGACAAGCTCAAGGAGCTCGCTCACAAGAAGCCGCTGCTCATCAAGCCGAACCATCACGAGATGAAGGCCATCTTCGGCGTGCCGGTCGACACCGATGACGAGGTCCGCGTTGCCATGAAGCTGGCTCACGAGGCTGGCGTCCAGAACGTTCTGCTTACCCGTGGTAGCCGCGGCGACGCTTACTTCTCCAACGGCGAGGACATCTGGTATGCCAAGCGTGAGTTCAACATCAAGCTGGTCTCTTCCGTCTGCGCCGGCGACTGCACCCTCGCTGCGTTCCTGCACAAGTGGTATAAGAACCGCGACAACGTCGAGGAGGCCATGAAGCTCGCTATGGCCACCGGCGCTAACGTCGCCGAGTCCGTCGGCATCGGCGACTTCGGTCACGTCGATGAGTACAGCAAGCGCGTTGCTGTCCGCAAGCTCGATCGTCAGTAATCGAAACGCGACATATTCGTGCGCATGCGGCGCCCCGGTTTCGGCCGGGGCGCCGTTTTTTTGTGGTTGGGGAGCGTCAAGTCGAAGCCGCCCTTCACTGCTTGCACACCGTTCACCGAGTTATAGTAGCCTTTTGTCGAAGCGTGGAATATACTTTCATTAACACGTTGCTTCGTGAAAGGAACATTCATGATTTATACGCTCACTGCAAATCCCGCCATTGACTACAACATCGCCTGCGACGGCCTTTCGGCAAACACCGTCACCCGTACCCGCAACGCGGTCTACACCCCCAACGGCAAGGGTCTCAACGTCTCGTTCACGCTCGATCACTACGGCGTCGACACCACGATCCTGGGCTTTTTTGCCGGCTTCTCGGGTGAGTTCATCGTCAAGGGCGCCGAGGCCCTGGGCGTGCCCGTCAAGCCCGTGTGGACCGATGGCATCACGCGTGTCAACGTCTTCCTCAACGCCGGCCCCGACACCGAGTACAACATGGTCAACGCCGGTGCCGCGATCAACGAGGCCAACGAGCGGGAGATGTTTGAGCTTATCGATTCGCTCGACGACATGACCTGCCTGGTCATCAGCGGTTCGCTTCCTCCCAACACCTCCGAGGGCTTCCTGGCTGAGGTCCTGCGTCGCGTTAAGGCCAAGGGTGCCGAGTTCGTTCTCGACATCTCCAGCCATCAGCTGGCCGACCTTATTGCCATGGAGCCGCTGCTGATCAAGCCCAACGACGACGAGCTGCTCGACATCTTTGGCATTAAGGTGAGCGGTGGCGACGATGAGTCCGTCAAGGGCGCTATGGCCGAGCTGCACGCCAAGGGCGCCAAGAACGTGCTGCTGACCCTGGGCGGTGCCGGTGCGTACTTCTCCAACGGCGAGCACATCTGGTTTGCCAAGCGCGACTTCGAGGTCAACCTGCTTTCCACCGTCTGCGCGGGCGACTCCTCGCTGGCCGCCTTCCTATCCGTGTGGCACGACGCTCCCGAGCGCGTCGAGGACGCCCTGCGTCTTTCGATGGCCACTGGCGCCAACGTGGTCGAGTGCCCGGGCCTGGGCGATTTTGCCAAGGTCGAGGAGTATAAGAAGGGCATCGTTATTCGCGAGGTCTGCTAACTTCGGCGTAAAGCTTGAGTATTTCGAGTAGTTCGCGTCCGTCTTGGGAACAGGGCGGATGCGTTTTTGTTTATCGGACTTGCGTGTGCAGGGGAGGCTGTTTCTTGCTAGACTTCTTGCAGACGTAATCGACAACCAATTTGATAGTTGCAGGAGGCCACAGGTATGTGCAATGTTTCGCTCAACGGTACGCAGCCGACCGAAGCCTCCCTGCGAGTGCTGCGCGCGCTCGAGACAGCCGGTCTTGAGGCCTGGTATGTGGGCGGTTGGGTGCGTGACGCGCTGATGGGATGCCCCAGCCACGATGTAGATATGTGTTGCAGCGGCCTGTGGCAGGAGTCCAAGGCGGCGCTCGAGGCCGCCGGTATCGCGGTCGTGGAGTCGGGCATTAAATTTGGCGGAATTACGGCTATTTGCGATGGCGAGCGCATCGAGGTTACCACCTACCGCCTGGATGGCTTCTATACCGATGGGCGCCATCCTCAGAGTGTGGAGCGTGCCGCGTCGCTCGAGGATGATCTGGCGCGCCGCGACTTTACCGTCAACGCCATGGCTTGGCATCCCGAGCGCGGTCTTGTCGACCGCTACGACGGCCAGGGTGATCTGGAGCGAAAGCTGATCCGTGCCGTCGGCGATCCCAAGCGTCGCTTTAACGAGGATGCCCTGCGCATGCTGCGTGCGGTGCGTTTTGCCTGCCGCCTGGACTTTGTGATCGAGCCCGAGACCAAGCGTGCCCTTGCCGAGTGCGCGCCGCTGCTCGATGCCGTGGCGCGCGAGCGCGTGGGTATTGAGCTTGAGGGCATCCTTTCGACCGGCCACGGGGGAGACGCCATGCAGCGCTGCCCCGAGCTCATCTGCGCCGCCGTGCCCGAGCTTGCCGCGGGTCGTGGATTCGACCAGCGCAGCGTCTACCATGCCTTTAACGTGTACGAGCACATCGCCCGCGTGCTGACGGTGGCGGGGGAGCTGGCGCTGTGTGACGGCGTTACACCCTCAATGAGTCTGATGTGGGCGGCGTTTTTGCACGATGTGTCCAAGCCCGACTGTTTCACGGTCGACCATGCCGGTAGCGGACACTTCTACGGTCATCCCGAGCTCGGCGCCAAGAAGGCGCGCGTCATTATGGATCGCCTGGCGCTCTCGCACGACTTGGTGCGCGACGTGTGCCTGCTCATTAAATATCACGACAAGCCGCTGCGCCCCGAGCGCTCCTGCCTGCTCAATATGATGCGCGCGCTTTCGGGCGAGGGCGTCGATACGCCGCGTCTGATTGACGAGCTTATGGACCTTAAGCGTGCCGATACGCTGGGCAAGGCGCCATCATGCTTCTATTACGTCGAGACGATTGAGGAGATGCGCGCGCTGGCGCACGAGCTGCTGGAGGCGGGGGAGCCCTATACGCTCAAGATGCTTGCCATCAATGGTGGCGACTTGATCCGCGCCGGTGTGAAACCGGGGCCCGAGCTAGGCCAGCTACTTAACGACGCCCTCGAAGCCGTTATCGAGGACAACATCCCCAACGATCGCGAAGCCCTCCTGGCTCATCTCAACTTGAACTAGCTAACCAGTTGACCTGCGCGTTCCATAACCTGCCGACAATTTTTCGGCAATTTGGAATTTCTTCTTGCGTTGATGTTTTTTGTCCCGTAATATATGTCCTCGCAGCACGGCAGTGCAGATGTCATGTGGCCCGTTCGTCTAGCGGTTTAGGACGCCGCCCTCTCAAGGCGGAGATCACCAGTTCGAATCTGGTACGGGCTACCACTTCTTTTCTGCTGAGGCCTATGGCCCGTTCGTCTAGCGGTTTAGGACGCCGCCCTCTCAAGGCGGAGATCACCAGTTCGAATCTGGTACGGGCTACCACGCATTTGATACCCGGTCTTTCCATGGAAGGCCGGGTTTTTTATTATCAAACAACTGTCTGTCATTCCCGTTTGAACAAGAGCTTTGCGTTCTGCTTATGGCCCTTACGGGTACAATAACCAAGATATTTTGACTGTTAGAAGGAGTCTCATGACGGAGTCCTCTCAGCATACGTCCATGCCCCAGGTCGAGGTTGAGGTCTCGGGCGGCGATGACAACAAGAGCGCACGCCGCGGCGCCATTTTCATCGGCGTCGTGCTGGTGGGCTATATCGTCTATCTGGTTGTGACCGGTCAGATGGGGCAATTCTGGGCCGCCATGTCGAGCGTTCAGATGCCCTGGCTCATTGCCGCATGTTTTTGCATGTTCCTGTACCTGTTCTTTGGCATCGTGGCCTATGCAATCGCCGTCTGGCTCGATCCCAATTCGCCCGTCGGCATCCGCGACCTGATCTCGGTCGAGGCGAGCGGCATCTTCTTTGGCAACCTGACGCCCATGATGATGGGCTCCACGCCTGCCCAGATCTACCGCCTAACCAAGGCGGGCCAAAACGTTGGCGAGGCCGGAGCCACGCAGTTCACGCGCTTTATCGTGTATCAGTTTGGCCTCGTAGCCTGGGGCGCCATTCTGCTGCTCGCCCGCATGCCGTTTTTTGCCGAGCGCTATGGCGATATGACGCTGCTGTGCGTCTTTAGCTTTGGCGGTCACTGCTGCATTCTACTGGGCATTTTCGCCGTCGCGCTCATGCCCAAGACCGTCACGCGCGTCGCGCACTGCATCATCAATTGGCTTGAGCGCATGGGTGTTTCCGCCACTAAGATCGAGGGCTGGCGCACCTTTGTCGACGGCGAGATTTATTCGTTCTCCGAAAAGTTCAAGCTTTCGGCCGGGCACTTCTCGTCCATGCTGCTCACGGTGGTTATCACCATGCTGCAACTCGCGTTTTTCTACCTCGTGCCCTACTTCCTGATGCTCGCCTTTGGCCACCACGAGGTCGACTTTTTCTCGGTCATGGCTGCCAGCGCCTTTGTGCAGCTGCTGAGTTCGGCCGTTCCGCTGCCCGGTGGCACCGGCGGCGCCGAGGGCGGTTTCGCTTTGTTCCTGGGCCATTTCTTTGGATCGGCATCGACTGCCGGTTATCTGCTGTGGCGTCTCATCACGTTTATCGCGCCGACCATTTTGGCCGCGCCTCTGTTGGGCCTTAAGAGCGCTCACAATGAGAGCATTCATGCGCGCTGGGATCGACTTATGCGCAAGCTCGGCCGCACGCCTCAGGCGCCGTCTGCGCCCGCTAAAGCTCATCCTGCGTCCCAGGTTACCGTCGACCCCAAGCAACGTGCTCAGAAGGCTTCTGGGACCGCTAAGCCGGCTCATAAAGCCTATGTGCGACAGACAGGCGATGGTATCCGCGTGTCTCCGTCGGCACTCAATAAGAAGAAGCACCCTAAGTCGCAGTAGGGCAGTCGTGCGTTCTTCATAATGCGGTGCATATTTGTGCTGTATGGGGGATAATCCTCTTACGTAGATTATCTCTCATCTGTTGATGAATGCCCGCATATCGAAGGGACACGTCCATGGACACCAGCAAACCGCGTCTTGATCGCCGTATCGTTCGAAGCCGCAATGCGATTCTTTCGGCTTTTGAGCGTCTGTTGCTCGAAAAACCGCTGGCCGATATTACGGTGAGTGCGATTGCTCGCGAGGCCAACGTCGACCGCAAGACGTTCTACGTGCATTTTGGCACCGTTGACGGCCTGCTCGATGCCATTGCCGTCGATGTGGTGGAAAACATCGTGGACTCGGTCGAAAAGACGCTCTCGTCCATGAAGGGCGATACCAGCGAGCGCGCCCTCAGCGCGGCCGCCACGTTCTTTAGGACCATCAACGAGGCACTCTGTAACAATCTGGTGCTCAATCGTCAGCTCATCGAGAATATACCGCTCGATGACTTTATGGCCCGCCTGCGCGTGCCGCTCGAGCATGAGATTGCTGAGCGCGGCCTGCTGCCCGAGGGTCTCAAGGACGAGATGTTCGATTACTACCTGGCCTTTTTGCTGTCGGGCATTATCGGCATCTATCGCACCTGGGCGCTCTCGGATGGCTCGGTTCCCATCGAGCGCGTGTCCGCGGTTGCCAACGACCTGACGATCAACGGCCTATCGAGCCTGGAATCACGCTTCGAATAGCGACAACGCCACATCCCCCCCCATAAGTTGCGGTGAAATAGGGACAGTCCCTATTTCACCGCAACTTATGGGGGGATGGGTTACTGGTATCTCAGACACTCCACGGGGTCGAGTTTTGCGGCTCGGCGGGCGGGGTAGAAACCGAAGATGACGCCGATGCCGACGGAGACGGCAAAAGCGAGGAGTACCGTAGCGATCGAAAAGCTCGGCGTGATCTGTCCGGTTGCGCCGAGTTCGCCAAGAACGCCAGAACCTGCGGCAAAGAACGCCAGGCCCCATGCCAGCAGATAGCCAATCACGACACCCAGAATGCCGCCGGTGACGCACAGCGCCGAAGACTCGGCCAAAAACTGCGCGGTGATATCGCGTCTACTCGCACCCAGTGCGCGGCGAATGCCGATCTCGCGGATGCGTTCGGTCACGTTGGTGAGCATCATGTTCATGATGCCGATGCCGCCCACGAGCAGCGAGATGCTGGCAACGGCGCCCATGATGAGCGAGAACGCGCCCATAAAGGAATTGAGGGCATCGATGGCACTTTTCATGGAGGTCGCCGATACGCTGTCGTATTCGTCGTCCTCCGAGATGCCCTTCATCGCGCGCACCTTGGACTCAATCGTTTTGCAGAGCTCGTCCATGTCCGTTCCCTCAACGGCGAGCGCCGTTACGCTGGGGAATGAGGGGTTCTCGTCGCCAAAGAGCCCTGAGATCGTCTCGCGGGGCATATACAGCGTGAGCGAGCCCATGGAGTCGTTGCCGCCGTCAATTACGCCGACAATCTGCACCTCACCGTTCGACACTTTGATGGTCTTGCCGAGTGCGTCCTGTTCATTGCCGTACAGCTGGTCGGCGCCGCCGCGGCTGATGAGCGCCACGCGCGCGCCTGATTGAGACTCAGTGTCGGTATAGGCGCGCCCCGCGACGAGCTTGCTGGCGCCTACGGCGTCGAGCATATCGCTATCGACACCCTGCGCCATGACGGTATAGCTTTTGTCACCGGCCTTGTACTCGGTATATGCGCTGTCCACGATGCCGATCTGCTCAATCTGCGGCACCATCTTGCGGAGCTTCTCGACGTCCGACTCGGTGAGCTCCTGTGACGAATAAATCTGCACCATACGTGCGGCATTGAGGCCCAGGCTGTTGACTAGGCTGTTTTGGATACCGCCGATAAGTGAGGTCATAGCGATGACGGAGGCGATACCGATAACAATGCCCAGGATGGTGAGCAGGCTGCGCCCCTTGTTGGCCTCGAGCGAGTGAAGGGCTTCTTGAACAAGATCGCGCGTACTCATGCCTTCACTCCTTTCGTGGGGTTGGCGGATGCGGAAATCGTGGGCAGGCTCTCGACGGCTCCACGCAGGGTCTGCGGTGCATGTGCGATGTATGCGCCCTCGTGGATTCGGCCGTCGCGGATGGTCACGGCACGGTCGGCCTCGGCAGCGATGCCGGGGTCGTGTGTGATGAGCACGATGGTCTTGCCGCGCTCCTGTAGCCTGTGGAATGTTTCCATCACGAGCGCTCCGGTGGCAGAGTCCAGATTTCCCGTCGGTTCGTCTGCCAGAATGATGGGCGGATCGTTGACGAGGGCGCGCGCGATGGCAACCCTCTGCATTTGTCCGCCCGAAAGCTCGGAGATACGGTGATCCCAGTGGTCGACCGGCAGCGTGACGGCTTGCAACGCGTGGACGGCGCGCATCTCGCGTTGGCTACGCGGCACATTGGTGTACGACAGCGGCAGCATCACGTTTTCGATGACCGAAAGGCGCGGCAGCAGGTTAAAGCTCTGGAACACAAACCCGATGCTCAGGGCGCGGACTTCGGTGAGCTCATCATCGTCCAGCTCGGCTACGTTGAGTCCCTGCAGGTAATAGTCGCCCGCCGTCGGCTTGTCCAGGCAGCCTAGGATGTTCATGAGCGTCGATTTGCCTGAGCCCGAAGGGCCGGTGATGGCCACGAATTCGCCGGGGTTTACCGCCAGGCTCACGTTGTGCAGAATATGGGCGCAGCCGGCTTCGCTCTCAAAGATGCGGTGCACGTTGCGGATGTCGATGACGGGGTGCATTACAGGCCCTCGTCGGCAGACATTCTGCCGGAGTCGCCGCCGTCGGCCGTCATGCCCGCGCTGGTGTCCATGACGAGGGCGTCGCCGTCGCGTAGCTTAGTTGTAGGCACGTCCGGGTTGATCTCGTTGCCCTGGTCGTCTCGCTTGACCTGCGTTTTACCGACCACTGCCTCGTTGTCGTTTTGCGTCACGACGGTCACCTTAACGCGACGCGTCTCCTTGCCTTCGCCATCGGTCGCTACGTTGACGTAAAAGTGCTCGCCATCCTCGGTCATGAGGGCCATCGTGGGCACCATCACCACGTCGTCGAGCTGCTCGGTTACCACCGAGACCTCGGCCGTCATACCTGGCTTCAGGCGCGCATCGGGCGTCTCGATGAGGATGTCGACGTTAAAGGTCACGCTGCCACCACCGCCGTAGGTGGAATCGGAGTTCGCGACCGAAGCGATTGTCGTGACCGTTCCCTGGCTCACGATATCGGGAAAGGCCGGATAGGTAACGTTGGCGCTCTGGCCCACGGCGATCTTAGCGATATCCTTTTCACCCACCTGAACGGTGACCTTCATCTTGGATAGGTCGGCGATCTGCATGCACTGCTTGCCGCCGCTCGTATCGCCTTCGCCCATAATCATGCCGCCTGTCACCGTGGCGCCGACCTTGGCATTGAGCTCGACGATGCTGCCCGAGCTGGGCGCGGTCACGGTGCGTTCGGCGGCTTTGGCGTTGGCTTGGTCCAGGGTCGCCTGGGCCGAGGCTAGGTTGCGTTGGGCGCTCGAGACGGCACTCGTGTCGGCGGTGCCGCTGGCGCCACTCGCGCTTGCCGCATCTGTGTCAGTCGCCGGAGCGGCTTGGGCGGCTGCTACCGCTTTCTGTGCGTTGGCGAGGTCTTCCTGTGCCGCTGCCACCGCGCGCTGCGCCTCGGCGACGTTGCGATCGAGCTCGTCGTTTTTAATGGTCATGAGCACGTCGCCCTCGTTGACGGACTGGCCGGTTTGCACGTTGATTGATGCCACCGTGCCGTCGACAGAAGGGGAGACCACCGAAGCCGAGATAGGCTTGAGCTGGCCTTTTGCCTCGACGGTGGTCGTAAACGTGCCCTCGGTGACCATGTCGGTCACCGGCCCGTTGGTACCTGCGGGCTGCGCGTTTATGACCACGGTCACGACAACGGCGATGAGCACAATGGCGGCCACGACGCCTGCCGCAATGCCGCGCCGGATGAGCTTTTTGCGCCGACGCTCAGCACGCTTCGCCTTGAGCTTGGCGTAGGCCTCTTCGTCAGAAATCTCGGTTGTATCGCTTGTGCCGCCGTTTTGCTGTGCGGCTTGCGCGTTTGTTATGAGGGGAAGCGTTTCGGTGGCGCCCTCGGGCGCTCGCTCGGCATCATTCGGTCCCTGGGTGATGTTGGGGACATTCGACATGGCGTCTCCTTTATAGAAAGTTCCTCGATAAGTATATGCGCCCGTCGCGAGAGACGGGCGCATAGGGCGGTATCTTTCGGAACTGTTATATTTGAGCGTCAGCTCCCCGTTGTGTGAAGGCGTGATTCCCTACGAGTGCACGACCACGCACAGGCCCACGCTAATGCAGTCGTGGAGCGCCTTGGCATCGGCCAGGCGCAGGTTGATGCAGCCGTGGCTTCCGCACCACTTATAGGACTCGGCATTGTCGAAGCTCTTGTCGTTTTGCCAGGTGGCGTCGTGGAAGCCGATCATATTGCCCTCAAACGGCATCCAATAGCTGACCGGGCTCTCGTATTTGGGCTTTCCGGTCTCGGGGTCTTTGGCACCGATGAGCTTGCTTGCGCCGTCGTTGCTGTTGATCTGCCATACGCCCTCCGGGGTGGCGTCTTCGCCCGGTTTGCCGGAAATAAAGTTGGCCTCCCACACGATATTGCCGTTCTCGTCGTAGTAGCGCGCGTGCTGCTCGGACAGGTCGACGTCGATATAGGCCTTCCAATCGGGCTCGCCCTTGGCGGTAAACGTGTCGGCCTTCTTGGAGTACGAAATCTCGATATCGCCGGTCTGCTTGTTATTGATAGCATCCTCGACCTGCTTGGCGAGCGTGTCGCTGTCGATGGACCAGCCAAAGTCGCCGCCCTCGACAGCGCACTCCTTTCCGTCGGCGCGTGTCCACCAGCGGGTGGAGCCCACGGTGTTAAAGCCGTTGGCGAGCTCGGCGGCCCAGCTGCCGATCTGCGACGTATCAAGCGTGGGGTTGGCCGGATCGGCAAAGCTGATCCACTGCAGCACCGAGCTGCCGTCCACCTTGCCGGCATCATTGCCGTTGAGCTTAAGAGTCACGTTGACGCCCAAGAAGTTGTTGGCGGCATCGCATGCAGCCTGAATCTGGTCGTTGGTGAGGGTGCCGTTGAGCGGTTCGTAGGCGTCGTTGCCGATCTTGGTGATATCGACGTTCTCGGCGAGCGACGCGAGCTCAATCTCGGCATATTTGATGACATGCTCGCGGTTGAGCTTCTCGTTGGAACGGGCCTTATCAACGGTGAACTTGCCGGCCTTCTCATCATAGGAGCTGGCGGCCTCGAAGGTGCCCGAGCGGCCCTCGTTGAACTCGTCGATGGCGGCCCCCAGATCCTCCTCAAACTGCTTTTGATCAAAGGCATCGGAGAGCATGGAAAGGTCGACATCCTGATCCAAGTCGACCTCGTCGGAAGCGACGGTGGTGTTGGTCTTTCCGCCCAAGGACTCAACGAGGCGGACGGGCCACATAAAGGACTCGTTGTGGCTAATGATCTCTTTTGCGGCTGCTTCGCCGTCGACGATGGGCTCATCGGACTCGGGCTGATAGGTCCAGCTAAAGTCATCGCCCGTGACGGTGAGCTTGTAGTGCTTCCATGCCGAGTTAACCTTGGTGGCGGCAGACGAGGCGTTAGAGAACGAGACATCCACGCCGGCGATGGTGGTGTTGGGGTAGGCGACCTGCGAGAATGCTACGACGCCTACGATATAGACAATGACGATAAGACCCAGGACGACAAAGAGCGTCGTCTTTTTGCCCGACTTATTGTTCTCGGCGGGTTTGCGTGCGGGGCCGCGATCGCCTCGAGCGTGCGTGGGGGGCTGCTTGGGCGCATTGCCGTTTGCCTGGCGCTGCTGACGTTGCTGGTTCGGGCGTTGCGAAGTGTTTGTCGCACCACGCTGCTGACCGTGGCTCGGCGCGATAGGACGCGGCGACTGAACGCCGCCGGTGTGCCTGCTCGGCTGCTGCGGATCGGGAATCAGTTGAGTTCGATCGTTTTGCGACATCGTATGCATATCCTTCGAATTTCGCCTTGTGGCTCATCGTGTTTTTACTGGGCTTGCATTATAGCGATTACCCAGTTGTTTGTGGTATGGAAACGGTGGCATTCAAAAGAGGTGGGACAAATGTCCCACCGGCTCGCTTGTCAGGCGATTTGCCTAACCGCACACGCCGCACTTGGCGCAGGCCGAAAGCGCTGCGGGGGCCTGGGCGATGCCGCCCTTTGCCGTCTCGCGCAGGGTTGCCGGCAGCGCGTGGCCTACCGAGAGCATCACATGCGCCATCTGGTCAAACGGCACCAGGCTCTTAATGCCGGCGAGGGCGAGTTGTGCCGAGCTAAAGGCCGCCGCCACGCCGATGGCGTTGCGGTTTTGGCAGGGCACCTCCACGAGGCCACCGACGGGGTCGCAAACGAGGCCCAGCAGGTTGCTCAGCGCGATGGAACTGGCGTCGAGCGCCTGCTCGGGCGTGCCGCCGAGCATCTGCACCAGCGCGGCGGCTGCCATGGCGGCCGCACTTCCGACCTCGGCCTGACAGCCGCCCTCGGCGCCGGCAACGCAGGCGCTTGTGGTGAGGTTGAGGCCGATGGCGGCTGCGCAGTAGAGCGCGTCCATGACCTGGTCGTCGTCGAGCTGCAGGTGGTCGGCGAGCGCCAGCACGCAGCCGGGTACGACGCCTGCGGAGCCTGCCGTGGGGGCAGCGACGATCACACCCATCGTGGCTGAGCGCTCGAGCACGGCCATGGCTCGAGCCACGGCGTCGGTCTGGACGGCGCCCATTAAGTTGGAGCTCAGGTCGTTGCTGCCGGTGGCATCGACAAGTTTTGCCTCACCGCCGATGAGGCCGCCGAGCGATCGCTGCGGATTGGCGATGGGAGCCGTGGTCTCGTCTTTCATGACATCGAGCACGCGACGCATGGCAGCGACGGCATGCTGCTCGCCGGTCAGGCGTGCCTCGCGCACGGCCATGACGGCGCCGATGTTGAGGCCCAGTTCGTCGCACGCATCGAGCAGCTGCTCGCCGTCGTCGAAGATTTCCTTTGCTGAGACGCCGGGGGAGAGCGATGAGGCCGAACCGGGAAGCTCAATGAAGGTGGCGTAATCGATATTGTCGAGCTTGCGCAGCATGGGGACGACGGTGTCGTCGGGGGTGCCATCGGTTTCAAACACGGAGTAGGCCTGGCCGCCCACCTCGGTGCGGTAGGTACGGCAGAAGGCGATGTTCACATGCGCGTAGGCGAGCAGGTTCGTGAGCGCGGCGAGCACGCCGGGAACATCCTGGTGCGCCACGAAGAGCGTGGAATACATGCCCGAGATGTCGACGCCGACGCCGTTGATGCGGCTGATGCGCATCTTGCCGCCGCCTAGGCTCTCGCCGCGAACCTGTGCTGTGGCGCCCGTAATGTCTTGCATGTCGATGTCCACGGTGTTGGGGTGGATGGAGGCGTCGTCGCCCTTAATGTCAAAGTGATATTCGAGGCCCTGCTCGCGTGCGAGATCGAAGGCCTGCTTGATGTTCTCGTCATCGGTGTCGAGGCCCAGAATGCCCGCGACGAGCGCACGGTCGGTGCCGTGGCCGCGGTAGGTGTGGGCGAAGGAGTTCCACAGACCAAAGGTAACCTTGGTGATGCGGCCTTCCAGCAGGCTGGCGGCAACTTGGGCGCACCGCAGGGCGCCGGCGGTGTGCGATGAACTGGGGCCGACCATGACGGGGCCCAAGATCTCGAATGCCGAGGTCGTAGCTAGTGTTTGCGGCTTGCCTGCCATGGCTGCTCCTTTAATCTATCCCGTCGTCCCGAGGGGCGGGGCATACTCTGCCCCGTCGTTCCGAGGGCTTTGGTATTTGGTCGCCTGCTCGGACAGTCCTGCTCGCACGGAGAGCACATTAAGTGCTCTCCGGCTCGTGCGGAACTCGCGATCGACCAAATACCAAAGCCCTCGGAACTTAGGATACATGGTTGGCGCAGCCAGGTGGCAAAATTCATTAGCTGGAGACGATGTACGGTTACATATCGAAACATCACCACCACCGGTTTAATAAAAAAGAAGTACCGCCTGGGGGCGGTACTTCTTTTTGAAAGCGTGTGTGTTGTTGCGACCTTAATGGTTCTTAATTAGAGGCCGCAGGCTGCTTTGAGTTCTTCGACTCGGTCGGTTGCCTCCCACGTGAAATCGGCGTCTTCGCGGCCGAAGTGGCCGTAGGCTGCCGTCTTCTCGTAGATGGGGCGGCGCAGGTCAAGGTCGCGGATGATTGCGCCCGGGCGTAGGTCGAAGGTCTTCTCGACGGCCTCGACGATCTTGTCCTCGGCGACCTTAGCGGTACCGAAGGTGTCGACCATGATCGAGAGCGGTTTGGACACGCCGATGGCGTAGGCGAGCTCGACCTCGCAGCGGTCGGCCAGACCGGCGGCGACCACGTTCTTGGCGACCCAGCGCGCGGCATACGCGGCGGAGCGGTCGACCTTGGTGCAGTCCTTGCCGCTAAAGGCGCCGCCGCCGTGACGGCCGTAGCCGCCGTAAGTGTCGACGATGATCTTGCGGCCGGTGAGGCCCGTGTCGCCCATGGGACCGCCCACGACAAAGCGACCGGTGGGGTTCACGTAGATGTCCGCGTTGTCCCACGGCATATTCTCTGCTGCCATGACCGGGGTGATGACGTGCTCGATGAGGTCGGCCTTGATCTTGCCCATGTCCTCGATCTCGGCGGCGTGCTGCGTGGAGATGACGATGGTCGTGACCTCGACGGGCTTGCCGTCCTCGTAGCGCACGGTGACCTGGGTCTTGCCGTCGGGGCGTAGGTAGGGCAGGGTACCGTCGTGACGCACGGCGGCCAGGCGCTCGGCCAGGCGGCTCGCCAGGTAGTGCGGCATGGGCATGAGGGTCTTGGTCTCGTTGGAGGCATAACCGAACATCATGCCCTGGTCGCCGGCGCCGATCAGGTCGATCGGGTCGGTGGTGGCGCCGGTTTGGGTCTCGAAGGACTCGTCAACGCCCTGGGCGATATCGGGCGACTGCTCGTGGATGAGGCTCATAACGCCGCAGGTGTCGCAGTCAAAACCGAACTTGGCACGGTTGTAGCCAATGCGGCGGATGACGCCGCGGGCGATTTCCTGTACGTCGACGTAGGCCTGGGTGCGAATCTCGCCGGCGACAATGACGGTGCCGGTGGTCACGAGGGTCTCGCAGGCGCAGCGGACGTTCTCCACGTTGGCGGGCACACCGTTGGGCGCAATATAGCCCTGCTCCTGCAGCTCTATTTCTTTAGCGAGGATTGCGTCGAGGACGGCGTCGCTGATCTGGTCAGCGATCTTATCGGGATGACCTTCGGTCACCGACTCCGACGTAAAAACAAAGGACCCGTGTTGGGGTGGGATGGAACGAAGTTCTTCTGACATGATTGTCCTTTCAAAAACGTGTCCCGGCGACCGTTACCATTCCGCCGGGCTCTCTATGCAAGGGCACATCATAGCGCGTAAATCAAACATTCACACCCTTTCCGCACCTACTCATTGGGAACAGGCTTAAATGATCAGCCTTACCTAAGTGCCGACAGGTTGCCCAAAGACTGATCATTTAAGTCTGTCCCCAATGAGTAGGTCGGTGCCCTTTGTGCGGAGGTTGCTTTGTTGCTTTATACTGGTGCGGTTAGACATCCATCCTGCAATCGAGGAGATTTCCATGGCATCAGACGTTCGCGTCCGCTTTGCACCCTCACCGACGGGCAAGCTGCACATCGGCGGCGCCCGCACCGCTATCTATAACTGGGCTTTCGCCCGCGCAAACGGTGGCACGTTCATCCTGCGCATCGACGACACCGACCCCACCCGTTCCACCGACGAGAACACGCAGATCATTCTGCGCGCCATGCGTTGGCTGGGCCTGGACTGGGACGAGGGTCCCGAGGTGGGCGGCGACTTTGGCCCCTACGCACAGACCGAGCGCTTGGACCTGTATAAGCAGGCCGCCAAGAAGCTCTGGGACGAAGGCAAGGCCTATCCGTGCTTCTGCACCAAGGAGCAGCTCGACGCCGACCGCAAGGCCGCGCAGGAGCGCAAGGACCCCTTCCAGGGCTATCAGCGCCGCTGCCGCGATCTTGATCCCGAGGAGGCCCGCCGCCGCATCGAGGCCGGCGAGTCCTACGTTCTGCGCATCAAGGTGCCCGAGGACCGCGGCGACGTCGTCATCCACGATGCCGTCCACGGCGAGGTGACCTTCGACGCCAAGGAGCTCGATGACTTTGTCATCTTCCGCTCCGATGGCACGCCCACGTACAACTTCGCGACCGTCGTCGACGACGCCATGATGAAGATCACCCATGTCATCCGCGGCGACGACCACCTGTCCAACACTCCGCGTCAGGTCATGGTCTACGAGGCCCTCGGCGCGCCCGTGCCCACGTTCGCCCACATCTCCATGATCCTGGGGGCCGATGGCAAAAAGCTCTCCAAGCGCCACGGCGCCACTTCGGTGGAGGAGTACCGCGACGCCGGCTACCTGTCCGACGCCTTCGTCAACTACCTGGCGCTGCTCGGCTGGTCGCTCGACGGCGAGACCACGATCATTCCGCGCGATGTCCTGGCCAGCAAGTTCTCGCTCGACCGCATCTCCAAGAACCCCGCGACCTTCGACCCCAAGAAGCTCGACTGGGTCAATGCCGAGTACATCAACGGCATGTCCGACGCCCAGTTTGCCGACGAGGTCATGATCCCCGAGCTGCACGAGGCAGGCCTCATGGAGGGTAACGTCGAGTACGGCGAGGACTGGATTGATGCGCTTGCCGCCATCGTCAAGCCGCGCACCAAGATGCCGGCCGACGCCGTGACCGTCGCCGCTCCCATCTTTGCTACGGCCGAGACGCTCGAGTATGACGAGAAATCCGTTAACAAGGGCCTGGCCAAGGAGGGCATGGGTGCCATTCTGGATGCCGCCAAGGCTGCGCTCGAGGGCGTGGACGAGTGGACTGCCGAGGCCATCGACGCCGCGCTTGAACCGCTGCCCGAGCAGATGGACCTTAAGAAGCGCGTGGTGTTCCAGGCCGTGCGCGTTGCCGTCTGCGGCAACATGGTGAGCCCTCCGCTGGGCGAGACCATGGCGCTCATCGGCCGCGACGACTGCCTGGCGCGCATCGACCGCGCCCGCACGATGGCGCTGTAGCAGCTGCGTAAACGCATGTATCCGAGCCCCGTTCAACCGAGCGGGGCTCTTGTTTCTATAGACGTATGGGATGGGAGGCATAGGGACCATGGCCGAGCAACTTTCGCTGTTTGGTTCGCCGGAACCCGAGCAGACTCCGGTAGCGCCAGCTCGCACGCCCGAGCTGGCCAAGACCAAGCCCGCACCCGAGCCCGTCGCTGCCTACGCGAGCGTGGTCCTCGATATCCCTACGCGCGCTTTATCCGAGCCGTTTGCCTACGGCATTCCGCAATCCCTTGCCGGCGAGGCTCAGATCGGCTCCACGGTCCTGGTCCATTTTGGCAACCGTGCGGCCGCCGGCTACATCGTCGACATCGCCCCTGAGCTGGGCGACCTGCAAGGCAACAAAGCCCTCGATCCCGCGCGCATAAAGCCCATCGAGGCCATCCTCAGCAAGCCGCTCTTTACCGCCGAGGCTGCCCGCATCGCGCGCTGGATGAGCCGCGAGTACGTCGCGACGCTTTCCGAGTGCCTGCGCCTGTTTTTGCCTCCGGGCGGCAGCCCGCGCGTGGTCAAGGGCGATGACGGCGCATGGTCGGTTGAGCGCCCCGCCGTCAAGCCTATTCAAAACCGCTGGGTCATGCTCACGCCCGAGGGCTTCGACTATACGCCGCCCAAGACCGCCGTTCGCCAGCGCCAGCTCATCGAGGCGCTCCAGTGCGGACCGGTCACGACACGCGACCTCAACCTGCTCTACAACAGTATGTCGGCGACCATCAAGGCGCTTGAAAAACGCGGCGTCGTGGTGGTGGAGGAGCGCCGTGCTTGGCGCGGTTGCAGCGAGCAAACTACGCTGTCCTCCGCGAGCGGCAAAGCGCCGGTCGCACTTACCAACGGCCAGCAGCAGGCACTCGCACAGATCGAGCGCGCCCGCCTAGATGCACACGGCGACGTTGTCCTTGTCGATGGCGTCACCGGATCCGGCAAAACCGAGGTCTACCTCTCCGCTATCGAGCGCGTACTTGCGGCCGGTCGCTCGGCCTGCGTGCTCGTGCCCGAGATCTCGCTGACGGCCCAGACCGTCGGCCGCTTCCGGTCGCGCTTTGGCGAGACGGTCGCTGTGTTCCATTCGCGTCTTTCTGCTGGCGAGCGCCTGGACCAGTGGGATATGGTCGCCAGCGGTGTCGCGCGCGTGGTCGTGGGAGCCCGTTCGGCGCTTTTTTGCCCGCTCAGCGACCTCGGTCTCATCATCATCGACGAGGAACACGAGACCAGCTACAAGCAGGGTTCTAGCCCGCGCTACCATGCGCGCGAGGTAGCGGCCGAGATGGCGCGTCGCTATCGCTGCCCACTCGTGCTGGGCTCGGCCACGCCTTCTGCCGAAGCGCTCGACCGTTGCCGCCGCGGCACGTACAGCGGTGCCATGTGGACGCGCGTTGAGATGCCGGAACGCCCGGGACATGCTGTGCTACCCACGGTTCGTATTGCCGACCTGCGTCGCGAGTTCTCGCACGGTAGCCGCTCAATGTTCTCAAAACCGCTGATGGAAGGCTTGGAACGCGTTGTTGAGCGACGCGAGAAGGCCGTCCTGCTGCACAACCGCCGCGGCTTTGCGCCGTTTTTGATGTGCCGCGAATGCGGCTGCGTGCCCACCTGCAACCACTGCTCCACGGCGCTTACGTACCACGAGCGCACCCATACGCTGCAGTGCCACACCTGTGGTTCGTCCTGGCGCGTGCAGCCGTATCCCGCGCCCACGAGTCGCTGTCCCAAATGCGGCAGCCGCTACCTGGCAAAAATGGGGCTGGGTACGCAGCAGATCGAGGACGCGCTGCATCAGATGCTGCCCGAGGACGTTGCCATCATACGCATGGACGCCGATTCCACGCGTGGCAAGGATGCGCACAAAAAGCTGCTCGAGCAGTTCGATGCGGCCGATTGCGCGGTGCTGCTGGGTACCCAGATGATTGCCAAGGGACTCGATTTTCCCGAGGTCACGCTCGTGGGCGTGGTCAATGCCGACTTTGCGCTGAAGCTACCCGATTTTCGCGCAGGGGAACGCGCCTACGACTTGCTGGAGCAGGTCGCCGGCCGTGCCGGTCGCGGCGATCGTCCCGGCGAGGTCATCATCCAGACCTATCTGCCCGAGGACCCGGTCATTCGCGCCGTCGCCGAGCATGACCGTTCGATCTTTACCGACTACGATCTGGACCAGCGCCGCGACGCGCTGTACCCGCCGTTTGTTCGCCTGGTCAACATCTTGGTGTGGTCGGCGAACCGAGACGATGCGCAGGACTACATTGGGCGCATTGCAAAGCTTCTTAAGCGCTGCTGGCATGCCGCCGCGCCCGACTTTTTGCGGGCGGGGAGCGCCGTGCCACAGGTGCTGGGCCCGGCTTCGTGTGTAATCGAGAGAGCCAAGGACCGTTACCGCTTCCATCTGCTTGTGAAGTCGCCCGTGGGGTACCATGTCTCTGATGATATCGACGCCTGCCTCAAAGAGGTGGGCTCTGTGCGCGGCGTGAGCGTGAGCGTTGACGTCGATGCCTATGATTTGATGTAACAAACCGAAAGGATGGCCATGGAAGCCAACGGAATCGTACTGTCGCCCGACCCTCGCCTGCGTCAGGAGTGCGCCGTCATCGAGGAGATTACCCCGGCGATCGATGCGCTTGCCGAGAAAATGAAGAAGATGATGTTCGAGAACGGCGGCTGCGGCCTGGCTGCCCCGCAGATCGGCGAGCTCATTCAGCTCGTCACCATCGACTGCGACTACAGCGACAAGAACGACTACGACCCGTACGTGCTCATCAACCCTGTCATTGTTGAGCAGAGCGACCATCTGGTGCCGTTTAGTGAGGGCTGCCTGTCCATCCCTGGCATTAGCTGCGAGATCGAGCGTCCCGACCATGTCGTCGTCGAGGCGTACGACTTGGACGCCAACCTGATTCGCTACGAGGCCTTGGGCGATCTGTTCTGCGTGTGCCTGCAGCACGAGATCGATCACCTGCACGGCAATACCATGTTCGAGCGACTGAAGCCGATGCAGAGGCTCAAGGCCGTCAAGGAGTACCAGGACGCCCTGGCCCGCGGCGCTCGACCGGGCGAGACGGAGTAGGTTTGTCCGTCCCCGGGGCGCCCGCCTATATCATCCCGTGCTCAAACATTCTCGCTGCGCTGCGAAACTGCGCGCGGGACGATATAGGCGGGCGCCCCGGGGACTACGTTGATGCTGCTTGTCTCACCCGGATGCCGTCGGGTCAGGGATAGGCGTCTTCGCTGATAGGTGCTTTGTTGGGAGGGCTGCTTTTATGCGGCTCTTTCTTTCTTTTTGGGTATATTTGAACGTGTTGAATTGTTTTGGCGTCGAGATTGCGACTTGTCCTGGCGCTGTTCTTTGTAGCCGTCTCGGCTTTGGTTGAGAGGAGACGTCCTTTATGCGTATTGTGTTTATGGGTACGCCTGATTTTGCTGTGCCTTCTTTGAGTTCGCTTGTTGAGGCTGGGAATGAGATTGCGCTTGTTGTTACTCGTCCTGATGCTGTTCGTGGGCGTGGTAAAAAGCTTGAGCCTTCTCCTGTTAAGGCCAAGGCGCTTGAGCTGGGGTTGCCGGTTGTTGAGGCCAATCGTATGACGCCGGAGGTTGTTGAGGCGCTTCAGGCTGCGCAGGCGGATATTTTCTGTGTGGCTGCTTATGGTTGCATTTTGCCTGATGAGGTGCTGCATATGGCGCCGCTTGGTATTGTGAATGTACATGCTTCGCTGCTGCCTCGTTGGCGTGGGGCTGCTCCTATTCAGCGTGCCATTCTTGCTGGTGATGAGGTTGCTGGCGTTTCTATCATGCGCATTGGGCATGGCGTGGATACTGGTGCCTATTGTGCTCAGGCTTCCACGTCGGTTGCCGGTAAGCATGCTGAGGCGCTGACCATGGAGCTTGGTGAGCTTGGCGGTAAACTGCTTGCCGATACGCTTCCTTCTCTTGCCGATGGCACTGCCGTTTGGACTGAACAGGATGAGTCGCTCGTCACTCATGCTGCCAAGATTTCTAAGCAGGAAATGCGTCTGGATCCGCAGATGGGGGCGCTCGATTGCGTGCGTCATGTGCTCGCTTCGTCCGATACCGCGCCTGCTCGTTGCGTGATTGCCGGCAAGACGGTGCGCGTGCTCGATGCCGTGCCTGACGACGTGTCGCTTGGCGAGGGCGCTGTTGTCGTTAAGAGCAAGCATGTCTACCTGGGACTTTCCGATGGCTCGGTTGAGTTGCTCGAGGTTAAGCCTGATGGCAAGCGTGCCATGTCCGCTTCTGCCTGGGCCGCCGGCCTGCAGGGTGCCGATCTTTCGTGGGGTGTTTTGTCATGAGCAAGCTGTCTCCCGCGCGCAAGCTTGCGCTCGATGTGCTGATGGAGGCCGATCGTCGCGGCATGTATGCGCGCGACGTACTGTCCTCTCGCGCATCGGCCAAGGCTATTGACCAGCGCGATTCCGCTTTTGCCGCCCGCTTGGCGCTGGGCGTGGCCGCCACGCAGGGTATTTTGGACGAGCTGCTCGATCAGTTTCTTGATAAGCCTAAAAAGGTTGCGCCGCGTGTTCGCATGGCGCTTCGTATCTCGGCCTTCGAGATGCTCTACCTGCATACGCCGGGCCGCGTTGCCGTAAGTCAGGGAGTTGAGCTGGTTCGCTGCGGTGCTAAGTCCGCCGCTGGCTTGGCCAATGCTGTACTGCATAAGGTTGCAGACAATGTTGAGGACTTTGCTACTGCGTCCGATGTGGATGGGCCTGAGCGACGCTTGGTTCGTCTGTCGCGCCTGATGGGTCTTCCTCGCTGGCTGTGCGCTCGTATCATGGCCTCGTTCGATACGCCCGAGGGCGCGCTCAACTTTGCCGGCAATCTGGCGCCCGCGCCGCTTGCTCTGCACGAGAATGCGTTTGCGACCAAGGCCGACCCGTTTATCTCGCAGCTCGTTGCGCCTGTCTTCCCGGGTTGCCATGCTCCGGTCGATGCTCAAGTTACCGTTGCTTCGGGTGTGTTTGAGCGTGCTGCTGCCGTGGCCTCGGACCTTAACGCCCAGCTTATCGCCACAGCTGCCACGCGCCCTGGTAGCTGCCTTGAGATTGGAGCCGGTCGTGGCACCAAGACCTATGTGATGATGTGCCAGGCCAAGCGTGCGGGCTATGAGCGTCAGCATACGGCGCTCGATCTGCATGATCGCAAGTGCGATCTGAATCTCGCTCGCCTGCATAAGGCCGGTATTCAGGGCGTTCGTACGGTTTCGGGTGATGCTTGCGAGCTTGATGAAGTACTGACGTCGTTTGATGCCATGCTTGGCGAGCCGGTTAAGTTCGACACAGTCTTTATCGATGCGCCGTGCTCGGGCACCGGTACCATGCGCCGTCATCCTGAGATACCGTGGCGTCTGACCGAAAAAGATGTGACGGTTGAGCTGCCCAAACTTCAGCTTACGATGCTGAAAGAGGCTGCTGCGCGCGTGGCTGCCGGCGGCGAGCTCATCTATGCGACGTGCTCGGTTTTCGACGAGGAGAACACGCAGGTCGTGGAAGCGTTCCTGAACTCTCCCGAGGGCACCGGTTTTAGCTTGGAGCCGCTCTCCGAGGCGCAGATTCTGCAACTGCCCGATTTCGAGCAGGCCAAGAAGCTCGTCTTCGTTCGACAGAACGATCGAGGCCTCTTCCAAAGCGTGCCGATAAACGCCGACTCCTACGACGGCCACTTCTGCGCCCGCCTGGTCCACAAGTAACTACTAAGTTGCGGTGAAATAGGGATTGAATAGCGGCTTCAGCCCACCAAACAGTCCTTATTTCACCGCAACTCATAAGGAAACCTGGTTAGCTAAAGAATAAGCCCCGCGATCGGTGTCGGTCGCGGGGCTGATTGGTTTCTAGTGGCTGTGCGGGCAGTTGGCGCAGCAGCCGCTGGTGGCGCTGGTGCTGGAGCCGCCGCTTCGCTGGTCGGTGTTGTAGAAGCCGCTGCCCTCAAACTTGATGCCGCTGGCCGAGAACGTCTTGGCGGCCGGAGCGCCGCAGTTGGGGCACATGACCTTGGGGGTCTCGGACATGGGATGCTCAACCTCAAACACGTTGCCGCAGCTCGAGCACTTGTAATCGTAGCGCGCCATAATACTTCCTTTTCAGCACAAAGCGGGCAGATCGCTCTGCCCGCAAAAATTCAAACGCTTATAACTGTACCCTATATCGGGGGTTTTATCACGCTTCGCCCCAGAATCTATGGGTGTTGCGCAGGAGCTGTGCAGTTTTGCTCTCGGCGGCCGCAACGTCGGCTTCGTCAGCCTGCCAGGTCCAGTTTCCCGTGGCCACGCCCGGTACGTTCATGCGCGCGTCGTCGCCCAGTCCCAGGACATCCTGCAGCGGCATCATCACCAGGGGAGCGTCGCTTGCCAGCGCGTCACCCATCAGCTTGGCCGCCTCCTCAACACCGCTCGGCTCGTCGCCGCCCGCAAAGGAGCGTGTGCACCAACCGGCGAGCGTCGACGTGTCGTGCGTCGAGGTGTACAGAATCTTGCCTGGTGTGGGGTGCACGCCGCAACGGACGTCGTAATCGCTAAACTCCAGCACGTCCATACCGGGGAAGCCGCAGGTCGAAGCCATGGCGCGAACGCCGGGCGTCAGGTAGCCCAAGTCCTCAGCGATAAAGTTGAGCGGACCCAGTTCGTCGTAGGCGGTCTGGAACAGGTCCTTGCCCGGGCCCGCCAGCCAACGACCTTCGGCGCAAGCCTTGCCCGCGGGAATGCTAAAGTAGCTGTGGAAGCCCAGGAAGTGGTCCAGGCGCACGCGGTCGTAGAGCGAGAACGCACGACGTAGGCGATCCATCCACCAGCTATAGCCGTTCTGCTTCATGTGGTCCCAGCGGAACGTCGGGTTGCCCCACACCTGGCCCTCGGGCGCAAAGTTGTCGGGCGGCGCACCGGAGATCTCGATTGCCTTACCGGTATCGGACAGCCAGAAGTTTTCGGGTTCGCTCCACGCGTCGGCCGAATCGTCGGACACGTACATGGGAATATCGCCGATGACCTCGATGCCCTTCTTGTGCGCGTAGTTCATGAGCTCGCACCAGGCCAGGTCAAAGCGGTACTGCATGTACGCCTGCAGCTCTGACTCGTCGTGGAAACGCTTGTCGTCGATCAGATGCTCGTTGTAGCGCGCGACATCCGCCGGCCAATCGTGGCGCGACTCGCCCTCAAAGAACTTCTTAACGGCCATGTAGACGCAGTACTTCTCGAGCCAATCGGCATTGCGATGTTTAAACGCGGTATACAGCGGATCGGCATCTTCGCCGCCGCGGGCCTTCCAGGTTTCAAAGTCGGCGGCCAGCTCCTCGTGGCTTTCGGGCAGCAGGTCGATATTGCCTGCAAAGGCCGAAGGACCGGCGTAAGGGGAACGGAAGAAGTCCGTGGGGTTGACGGGCAGAACCTGCCAGTAACGCATGCCCATGGCGGCCAGATGGTCGATAAAACGACGCGTGGGTACGCCAATCGTGCCGGGCTTACCGTCGTCGGTCGGCACCGATGTGATATGGCACACAACGCCCGCACCGTGATCGAGCGGCTCTTGAAGACGCTGCTCGGCGTGGTGATAGATGATCGACGATCCCAGCGGATACAGATCGAGCGTGACGGTACCATTGTGAATCTCGCATTCGTGACCGCTAATCACATCGCTTGCGCATTCGCCGAGCGCCGGAATCGTCACGCGGTGTGAATTGCGCAGGCTGCGGTTAATGATTACCGTCGCGGCCTCACCGTCTTTACCGGTGCGCGTATAGGCGAGTACCTCGTCGTTGAGCGCGAAGGCCTTGATCTCGTCGTCAACCATAAACGGCAGGGCGCGGCGCACGGCCGAGGCATTTTTAAGGATGGCGAGCGTATCGAAGTCGTGCAGGTCTTCCTTCAAAGGCAGCGTGCGGCGATTGCCCGGATCGGTCAGGCCCTCAAGGCCGTACTCGTCGCCATAGTAAATCGAAGGCACGCCCGGGAACGTCATCTGCATGAGCGTCGCGAGCCAAAAACGGCTCTTGGCCAGGCCCATCGCATTTTCGTCCAGGCGCCATTTGCTGCGCTCACACTCGGGCAGCTGCGACTCGTCGGGGCCGCCGCCGAGCACCGAGATGATGCGAGGACGGTCGTGGCTCGAAAGCAGATTGAGCGCGCAGGACAGGGCCTCACGCGGATAGTTCTCGCTTAGGGTCTCGATATCCTCGGCAGCTTGGTAGGCGTTTTTGTAGCCCATCAAAAAGCCGATGACCATGTCGCGGAAGGGGTAATCCATAGCCGAGTCGAGCTCGGAGCCTTGTAGATAGCGACGCAGATGACCGTAGCTGATCTTGTTGGAGGCGTCTTCCCAGACTTCGCCGAGCAACAACGCATCGGGCTTTTCGGCAAGTACTGCTTTCTTGATCTCGGTCAGGAAATCGTCCGAAAGCTCGTCGGCCACGTCAAGGCGCCAGCCATGGGCGCCAGCGCGCAGCCATTTACGGATCACACCGTCCTTGCCCAGGAGCCGCTCGCGTACCAGCTCGGAGCTCTCATTGATGGCGGGCATGTTACCCACGCCCCACCAGCAGTCGTACGAGCCGTCCTCGTGGAAATAAAACGCATCGCGCCACGGCGAATCCTCGCTCTGCCACGCGCCCACGCCGGGGTAGTTGCCATAGCGGTTGAAATAGATGGAGTCGTCACCCGTATGGTTGAAGACGCCGTCCAGAATGATGGAAATGCCCAGCTTCTCGGCCGCCTGACACAGCTCGGTAAAGTCCTGCTCGGTGCCCAGGATCGGGTCGATCTTGGTGTAGTCGGCCGTGTCGTAGCGGTGGTTGCTCGCGGCTTCAAAGATGGGGTTGAGGTAGATTGCCGTAAAGCCCAGCTCGGCGATGCGAGGCAGGTCTTCTTGGATGCCCTTGAGCGATCCGCCGTAGAAGTCCCAGGTCTTGATGGAGCCATCCTCGGCACGCTCGTATACGGGCGGCTCGTTCCAGTCCTCGACCATGCGGCGTTGGATTCCGTTGCGCGGCTTTTCGATCTCGGCCAGCGTACGCTCGCGCCAGTGCTCGTCGCGAGCATAGCGATCGGGGAAGATTTGGTAGACCATGCCGCGCTCGTACCAAGTGGGGCGGTTGTCGCGGTGCTTATAGACGGTGATCTGGAACGACGGTACCTCGGCGTAGTCGTAGGTTACGCCCTCGCCGCCGGTGCGGCCCTGCGGTGCGCCCAGGCGAAACTCGGGCTGGCCCTCGATATTGCAGATAAAGCTGTACCAGATAAGACAGGGCTCGGTGCACTCAAGCTCTACGGAAAATATGCCGTCGCCTTCGTGCGTCATGGGATACCGAGACTCGCCGATCTCATCGACCCAAGTGCGCAGGGTGAGCGTTGCCTGGTTGGGGTCGGCATCCTCCAAGATCACCGAGAGCGAAACGGAAGTGCCAGTGGTCACAGCGCCAAACGGAGTGCGAAACTGCGGTAGGCGGCTGTTGTGTATCAATCTCATAGTACGGTCCAGTTCAATAGAATCATGGCCTGCTGGCCATGGGCTTTACGCACAGGAAGTAAGTATATCTGTTGTACACAGGCTGTATAAACAACATCCGTTTACCATCGGCGAACGGTTGTCCTAGAAAATCGTTTTACCACTTTCTACAGAGAAGGGGCGCCCGGTTGGAGCGCCCCTTGCTTAGGGTTTGATGAGGTTTTGGATCGTCTCTGAGCTAGCGGCGCTTGCGGGTGGCCGTTGCCTTGCGGACGGAGGTCTTTTTGGTCGGAGCCTTTTCCTCGGCCGGAGTGGCGGGGGAGATCGGGGCCTCCTTGGCTGACTCGGTCTTTGCCTTAGCCTTGGGAGCGGTTTTAACCTCGGCGGCCTTCGTTGTCGGCTCGTCCTTTACTGCGGGCTTGTCCTCGGCCTTAGCCTCTGCCTTGGGAGCAGCGGCCTTGGTCGTGGTTTTCTTGGTCGTCGTGGTGCGCTTGCGCGTGGTAGTCTTGGCAGCCGGCTTTGCCTCGACAGCTGCCTCGGCCTTGGACTCGGAGGGCGTCTCCTCGACTTTGCCGGCCGGCTTTGCGACTGCCTTCGGGGTCGTCTTCGCGGCGGCCTTCGTCGTAGTAGCCTTCGTGGTCGTCGACTTCGTTGCCGTGGTCTTCTTGGCTGCCGTTGCCTTCTTGGTGGTCGCGGCCGTCTTCTTGGCAGCGGTCTTGGCCGGAGCCTTTGCCGCAGGCTTAGCCTCGGCGGTGGCGGTTTCGGCCTTTACCTCGGGAGCGACCTCGGCCTCGGCGACCTTCTTGGCAGCGGCGGTCGTGCGCTTGCGCGTGGTCGTTGCCTTGGCGGTAGTTGTCTTGGCAGCGGTGGTCTTGCTCGCAGCGGCCTTCGTGGCCGTAGCCTTCTTAGCCGTTGCCTTGCGGGCCGTCGTCTTCTTGGCGGCAGGCTTCGCTGCGGGCTTTACCTCGGCCTCGACAGCCGGCTTCTCCTCGGCCTTGGGCTCCTCTGCGGCCACCGGCTCAGCAACAGCCTCAGGCTCGTCGACAACCGCCGCCGGCCTCTCAATCTCCGGATGCATAAAGAAGTACAGGTCCAGATACTTGTCGGCAGAGCGCGTCCAGCTAAAGTCCTGGCTCATGGCCTGCGTGACCAGCTGGTTCCAGGCGTCGCGGTTGTCCCAGAACAGACGTGCCGCGCGGAAGACGGCGTCGCCCATCTCATCGCCGTTAAAGTTGCTAAACGAGAAGCCCGTTCCCTCACCGGTAAACTCGTTGTACGGCACAACGGTATCCTTCAGGCCGCCGGTCTCGCGCACGATGGGCAGGGTGCCATAGCGCATGGCGATGATCTGCGACAGGCCGCAGGGCTCAAACTTCGAAGGCATCAGGAACATGTCGGCGGCGGCGTACATACGCTGCGACAGCGCCGGATCAAACTCGATGCGCGCGGCCATGGTGCCGGGATACTTGTCCTGGAAGTAGCGCAGTCCGTCCTCGTAGTCGCGGTCGCCGGTGCCCAACACCGCCACCTGCACGCCGCCGGCCAGAATGCGGTCGAGCGCGTACATGACCAGGTCCATGCCCTTCTGGCGCGTCAGGCGCGTGACCATCACCATCAGCGGACGGTCGTCGCGAACCTCGAGCCCCAGCTCTTCCTGCAGCTTGGCCTTGCAGACGGCCTTGCCCCCACGGTCATCAACCGTGTAGTTAGCGGCAATGCGCTTGTCGGTCGCCGGGTCAAAGCCCGCCACGTCGATGCCATTCAAAATGCCCTGCAGCGCGTAAGAACGCTCGCGCAGCACGCCGTCCAGGCCCTCGCCAAACTCGGGCGTCTGGATCTCGCTGGCATAGGTGGGGCTCACCGTGGTGATGGCGTCGGCATAGCGCAGCGCGCCCAGCATGTAGTTGATGCTGCAGGCGTCGCAACGCAGCTGCGAGGCGGCCGCCGGAATATGCGCAACACCCAGGATGTCCTCCATCACGGTGTCGCTAAACTGGCCCTGGAACGCCACGTTGTGGATCGAGAACACGGTCTTCACGCGGTCGTACAGCGGCAGGCCCTGGTAGAACTCGCGCAAAAACACTGGTGCCAGTGCCGTCTGCCAGTCGTTGCAGTGCAGGATGTCGCACTCAAAGCCGGCCGGCAGGTGCTGCAGGCTCTCGGTGATGGCCTTGGAGAAGAACGCAAAGCGCTCGCCGTCGTCAAAGAAGCCGTACGGATAGTCGCGCGCAAAGTAGCGCTCGTTGTCGATAAACATATAGGTGACGCCGTCGTGCTCGAGCTTCTCGAGCCCGCAGTACTCGTTGCGCCAGCCCAGGCTCACGTAGAAGTCGGCAAAGTGCTCCATCTGCGCCTTGTACTCGTCCTTGATGGTGGCGTACTTGGGCACCATCACGATAACTTCGGCGCCGGCGCGCACAAGCGCCGCAGGTAGCGAGCCTGCCACGTCACCCAGGCCACCGGTCTTCACAAACGGTGCGCACTCGGCCGAGGCAAACACGATCTGCATCTTTTTGCTGGTTTCTGCCATATTGTCTCCCATGTTGCAATTCGAGAATAGCCGCCAGGTACAAACCGGGCGGCTATTCTTCAGTTTACGTGCGATTATGCGGTGCCAACGTTAACGTACGACGGTGGTGTCGGAAGTTAACGGAGCCTTGCCCAGCACCAGGATGTTCTCGGGCGTGCCGCGAAGCTCGGTGTTGGTAGGCACCACGTTGTTCTTGTCCAGGATGGCGTTCTCGACGCGGGCGCCGCTCTTGATGATGCAGCTCTGGTTGATGATCGAGTTGGTCACCGAGGCGCCTTCCTCAACCACAACGCCGCGCGACAGGATAGAGTTACGCACGGTGCCCTTGATGATGCAGCCGGCCGAGATGATCGAGTTGCACGCGTGGCTGCCGGTTGCGTAGCGCGAAGGCGGCACGTCGTGAGCCTTGGTCAGGATCGGGCGCTCGGGATCGAAGAGCTGGTCGGCCACGGTCTGGTCGAGCAGGTCCATGCTGCGGCGATACAGCGACTTCTCGCTAAACACGCCCACGACCTCGCCCTTGTACTCGTAGCTGCACACGTCGATGTTGCCAAAGTCGCCCTGGAGTGCCTCGAGCAGGTCCAGATAGTCGGCAGCCTGGTAGTGATCGATGATCTCGAGCAGCGTCTCGCGGTTGACGATGCAGCAGTCCATGGAGGCGTTGTCGCCGTACACGACGCCGGCGCTCACGCCCGTCAGGCGGCCGTTCTCGTTAATCTCGAGCTTGGTTTCGTCCTCAACGTTGCGCGTGGCCTTGCAGTACACGACGGTCATCTGGGCGCCGGAGTTCTCGTGCGCCTCGATGATGGTGTTGAGGTCCATGTTGAAGATGATGTTGGTGCCCATCATCACAACGTAGGGCTTGTCCGAGCGCTGGAACAGCGTCTTGTTGGAGATGATGTCGCGCAGCAGGAAGCGCATGCCGCCCTTGGTGGTGCCATACGCGTTGCCGGGGACCATGAACAGGCCGCCCTTCTTGCGGTCCAGGCCCCAGTCCTTGCCCGAGCCCACATGATCGATCAGCGAGCGGTAGTTGCCCGGCATGACGACGCCGACGGTCTTAATGCCGGCATTCATCATGTTGGACAGCGGGAAGTCGATCAGGCGGTAGCGGCCCAAAAACGGAACGGACGCGATGGGGCGGTCCTTGAGCAGCACGCTGCCGTAGGTCGAAGAGTAGTTAGCGGTGATATAACCGATGGCCTTGCGATTGATCATCGGATCATTCCCCCTTCCCGATAACGACGTCATTTCCAACGACGGCCGTATCCTTGGTGGTATCGACAGAGCCGAGCTTCACGCCCTCTTCGACCGTGGAGTTCTCGCCCAAAATAGCGCGGCAGATGTGCGCGCCGCTCTTAACGTGCGCGCCCGGCAGCAGCACGGAGTCCTCGACCACGGCACGCTCCTCGATGATGACATCGGTCGAAAGGATCGAGTGGCGAGCGGTGCCGTAAATCTTGCAGCCGTTGGAGACCAGGCAGTCGTCCAGGCGGCCGTCCGGTCCAATGTAGTGCGGCGGACGCGTGGTGATGTTGGACATGATGGGGAAGTTCTTGTCAAACAGATCGAACTCGGGGTTGTTGCCCAGCAGGTCCATCGAGGTCTCATGGAAGCTGGCGATGGTGCCGACGTCCTTCCAGAAGCCGTGGAACTCGTAGCTGTACAGGCGCTTGTCCTCGCCGAGCAGCTTGGGGATGATGTCCTTACCAAAGTCGTGGCTCGAGCGCTGGTCCAGAGCATCCTCCTCGAGGGCCTCGATCAGCACGTCGGCCGAAAAGATGTAGATGCCCATGGACGCGAGGTTCGAATCGGGCTTCTCGGGCTTCTCGGTGAACTTGGTGATGCGGCCGTCCTCGGGGTCGGTGGTCAGGATGCCAAAGCGGCTGGCCTCCTCCCACGGCACGGGCATAACGCTCACCGTAAGATCGGCATTGTTCTCAATGTGCGTCTTGAGCATCTTGCGGTAGTCCATGCGATACAGGTGGTCGCCGGAAAGAATCAGGACGTACTTGGGGTCGTTGGCCTTGATGTAGTCGAGGTTCTGCGTAATGGCGTCGGCCGTGCCCGCATACCAGGCCCCGCCGGTCTGCGTCTCGTACGGCGGCAGGATCGACACGCCGCCGTCGCGGCTGTCCAGATCCCACGCCTCGCCGGAGCCCACGTAGGCATGCAGCAGGTAGGGACGATACTGCGTCAGAACGCCCACCGTGTCGATGCCCGAGTTGGAGCAGTTGGAGAGCGAAAAGTCGATAATGCGGAACTTGCCACCAAAGCTAACCGCCGGCTTGGCGATCTTTTGGGTGAGTGCCCCCAATCGGCTACCCTGTCCTCCTGCGAGGAGCATCGCGATGCATTCTTTCTTACTCATCGATTTCTCCTTCTGTCATCGATGTTCCTAAACCCATTAGCGACGGGCGCGGCGCTCGGTCGCGCCCGTCGAATAATGCCGTGCTGCAAAGGGAGCTCGCGCGCCTTTACGCGTGCCAGATCTCGTCGCGGTACTCGCGAATGGTGCGGTCGCTCGAGAACCAACCCGAGGAGGCGGTGTTGAGCAGCGCCTTGCGGTTCCAGGTCTCCTGGTCGCCGTAGCTGCCCGTGAGCTTCTCCCAGGCGTCGACGTAGCTGCGGAAATCGGCCATGACCAGGTCGGGGTCGTTGTTGTTCATGAGCTCGTTGTAGATGCTCTCGAAGTTGCCCGAAAGGCCCGCAAAGGTGTTGTCCTTGAGCTCGTCCATCACGCGGCCCAGACGCTCGCGGTCGCCGTTGAGGGTATCCCACGCAAAGTAGCTGTTGGATGCCCAGAGCTGCTCGACCTCGGGAGCGGTCAGGCCAAAGATGGCCTCGTTCTCACGGCCGGCCAGGTCGGCGATCTCGATGTTGGCGCCGTCGAGGGTGCCCAGCGTAATGGCGCCGTTCATCATGAGCTTCATGTTGGACGTGCCCGAGGCCTCCTTGCCAGCCGTGGAGATCTGCTCAGAGATCTCGGCGGCGGGGTAGATGAGCTGGGCGTTGCTCACGCGGAAGTTGGGGATAAAGCAGACCTTCATGACCTCGTTCACGCGCGGGTCGTTGTTGACGACCTCGGCGACAGAGTTGATGAGGCGGATGGTCTCCTTGGCGAAGGTGTAGCTCGAGGCGGCCTTACCGCTAAAGATGAACGTCGTCGGCGTCACGTGGAAGTTGGGATCGGCGATGCGACGGTTGTAGATATCCATCACCTTCATGATGTTCATGAGCTGGCGCTTGTAGGCGTGGAAGCGCTTCACCTGAACATCGAAGACGGTGTTGGGATCGATAACCAGACCGGTCTCGGCCTTAACGTAGGCGGCCAGACGCTCCTTGTTGGCGCGCTTGGAGGCGCCCACGGCCTTTAGGAACTCGGTGTCGTTCTGGAACTCCTTGAGTTTCTCGAGCTCAAAGGCGTCCTTGAGCCAGCCGTCGCCAATGGCCTCGGTCACGAGCTTGGCGTAGGTGGGGTTGGCCTCGGCAAAGAAGCGACGGTGCGAGATGCCGTTGGTCTTGTTGTTGAACTTCTCGGGCGTGAGGGCGTAGAAGTCCTTGAGCACGATGTTCTTGATGATGTCGGAGTGGATCTTGGCCACGCCGTTGACGCTGTGGCTGCAGATCACGGACAGGTTGGCCATGCGAATCTCGCCGTCCCACAGGATGGCGGTCTGGCGCAGGCGCTCCTGCCAGCCCTCCTGCGTGGTGTCAAACGACTCGTGCCAACGACGGCTGATCTCGTCGATGATCTGGTACACGCGGGGGAGGAGCTTGGAGAACGTGCCGATGGGCCACTTCTCCAGAGCCTCGGGCAGGATGGTGTGGTTGGTGTAGCTCACGACCTGCGTCACGATGTTCCAGGCGTCATCCCACTCGAGCTTCTTCTCGTCGATGAGGATACGCATGAGCTCGGGGCCGCACATGGCGGGGTGCGTGTCGTTGGTATGGATGGCCACAAACTGCGGCAGCAGCTCCCAGTTCTCGCCGTGCTCCTTCTCAAAGGTGTCGAGCAGGCTGTAGATGCCGGCCGATACAAACAGGTATTCCTGCTTCAGGCGCAGCAGACGGCCGTGCTCACCGGCGTCGTTGGGGTAGAGGATGGCGCTGATGGCCTCGGCCTCGGCGCGCTCGGCGTCGGCCAGGGCGTAGTCGCCGCGGTTGAAGGCCTCAAGGTCAAAGTGCTCCTCGACCGGCTCGGCGGCCCAGACGCGCAGCTTGTTGACGGTCTCGCCGGCATAGCCAACGACGGGGATGTCATAAGGGACGGCCAGGATGTCCTGCGTGTCCACCGTGCGGTAGAACGTGCGGCCGTCCTCTTCAAAGCCCTCAACATGGCCACCAAACTTGATGGTCACGGCCTTGTCCTGACGACGAACCTCCCAGGGATAGCCGTGGGTGAGCCACTCGTCGGTGGTCTCGACCTGGCTGCCGTTGACGATCTCCTGCTTAAACAGACCGTAGCGGTAGCGCATACCGTTGCCGTAGCCGGCAACGCCCTCGGCTGCCATGGAATCCAGGAAGCACGCGGCCAGACGGCCCAGGCCACCGTTGCCCAGAGCCGGATCGGGCTCCTGGTTCTCGATGACGGACAGGTCGAAGCCCATGTCGTCGAGCGCCTCGGCGACCATGTCGCGCACGCCAAAGTTGAGCAGGTAGTTGTCGAGCAGGCGGCCGATCAAAAACTCGATCGAGAAGTAGTACACGCGCTTCTTGCCCTCGGCGGTCGCACGGGCGTCGCTCTTGGTGGCGACGGTGCGGGCCTTCTCGGCCACGAGCTTGGCCAGGGCGTTAAAGCGGTCGAGGTCGCTGGCGGCCTCGACGCTCTTGCCGCTGATGCTCATGACGGCGTCGCGGTAGAGCTCGGTGAACTCTTGCTTGTTGTCGAAGATCTTATTCATACGTTCCTTTCCCCCGGGGACATCTCCCGGAACGGTTATGACTTTTATCCTACGCCCCGGCGGGGCGGGTGATTACAGTGGTAACGGCTTTGTTACGCTTCCTTGGCGGTCGACTTAACAGAAGCTGACTTGGCCTTGGTAGTTGCCTTTTTGGCAGCCGGCTTTTTAGCCGTGGTGGCCTTGGCAGCGGGCTTCGCAGCAGCTTTGGTCTTGGTCGTCGTAGCCTTCGACTTAGCCGGAGCCTTCTTGGCCGCAGCAGTCTTGGGCTTCACCGAGGACGTGCGCTTACGCGTGGTTGCCTTGGGCGCCTCAACCACCGGCGGCTTATAGCTGCTGGGACCGCGGCGCTTAAGCACCACGCCTGCCAGGCCGGGTACCTTGATCTCAATGGAGTCCATCTGCCCGTTCCAGGGATAGGGCTCGCTCGAGCACGTGTAGGGCTCCTCGCCGGCATAGCCGCTGCCGCCAAACTCGGGACGGTCGGAGTCGAAGATGACCTCCCAGTCACCCTCGCGCGGCACGCCCACGCGGAAGCTCTCGTAGCTCGCCGGGTCAAAGTTGATCAGGATCACCAGGTCTTCGTCGACGTCCTCGCCCTGGCGCACAAAGCTCACGATGGACTGCTTGGAGTTGTCCGCGTCGATCCAGGTAAACCCGTCGTCGGTGTAGCCGCGCTCGTACAGGGCGGGCTCGGCGGTGTACAGGTGGTTGAGCGCCTTAATAAACGCCTGATGATGCTTGTGGGTCTCGTACTCCTCGGTCAGGAACCACTGGATGGACTCGTAATAGCGCCACTCGATAAACTGGCCAATCTCGTTGCCCATAAAGTTGAGCTTGGCACCGGGGTGCGTCATCTGGTAGAAGGCCAGCGTGCGCAGGCCGGCAAACTGGCGCCACCAGTCGCCCGGCATGCGGCCGATGAGCGAGCACTTGCCGTGCACGACCTCGTCGTGGCTTAAGGGGCAAATGAAGTTCTCGGTAAAGGCGTACATGATGGAGAACGTGAGCAGCCCGTGGTTGCCGGGGCGCCACGGAAAATCGGTCTGCATGTAGTGCAGGGTGTCGTTCATCCAGCCCATGTCCCACTTGTAGTGGAAGCCCAGGCCACCGTCCTGCGGCGGATAGGTCACGAGCGGCCACGCGGTGGACTCCTCGGCCATCATCATCACGTCGGGATAGTGCGCCTCTACAGCGCAGTTGACCTGACGGATAAACGCACTGGCGTCCAGGTCCTCCTCGGTTCCGTACTTGTTGAACTTCTTTTGGCCGGGATCGTCGATGCCAAAGTTGAGGTACAGCATGCTGGACACGCCGTCCATGCGGATGCCGTCCACGTGGAAGTTCTCGAGCCAGTACAGCACGTTGGAGACCAAGAAGGAGCGGACCTCGCCGCGGGCGAAGTCGAACTTGTGCGTGCCCCAGTTGGGGTGAATCTCGTGCTCAAACAGCATATGGCCGTTAAAGGTGGCAAGGCCGTGGGAGTCAGCGCAAAAACCACCGGGCACCCAGTCCATGATCACGCCGATGCCCGCCTCGTGGCACGCATCGATAAAGTGCATGAGCTGCTGCGGGTCGCCATAGCGCGACGTGGCGGCATAGTAGCCGGTCGTCTGGTAGCCCCAGGAGCCATCGAAGGGATGCTCCATGAGCGGCATGACCTCAATGTGCGTATAGCCCATGTCGCGCACGTAGTCCACGAGCTCCACCGACAGATCGTCGTAGGTGTAGAACTCGCCGCGCTGCGCGGGGAAGGGATCCATGGGGCCGGGGTAGTTGCCGTACTCGTCCGGCTCGCCCTGCGGCGCATCGCCGTGGCGCTTCCACGAGCCAATATGCACCTCGTAGATGTTGAGCGGCTGCGACATGTGGTTGTGGCCGGCACGGCGCTTGAGCCACGTGGTGTCGTTCCACTTGTAGCCATCGAGGGTCCACAGCACGCTGGCCGTACCCGGAGGGCACTCGGCCTTAAAGGCGTACGGATCGGCCTTATAGAGCTTTTCGCCCTCGTTTGTCTCGATGAGATATTTATAGAGCTGTCCCTGCTCGGCGCCAGGAATAAAGCCTTCCCAGATAGCGCTCGTATGCACGGGCACCAGCGGGTTGGCTTCCTCATCCCAGTCGTTAAATTCACCAATGACGTGGACGCTCTTTACATCGGGCGCCCAAACGCAAAAACGCCAGCCGCGCGTACGGTTCTGCGTATCGGGGTGCGCGCCCATCTTTTCCCAGCTGCGCTCCCACATTCCGATGCCAAACAGATAGACATCGTCCTTAGAGAGCTCCGGTGCGTGCGGAGCCGGCTTGCGGGTTGCGGGCTTTTTGGTTACTGGCTTTAGCTTTGTATCGCTCACGTTTGATCCCATCATGACGCGGCAGCGTGTTGCCTTGGTGACTAAATGCGAAAGGTCCAGGGCTGCACGAATCGAAGGGACGGCGATAGTTCTATGATTCGTTCCACCTCGCGTGCTGGGTGGAACTTTCGGCAGAAACTACCATAACACCTGTACATTACTTTTATGGAGGAAAGTGGTTTTGGGGCAGCGTTTAATCGGTAAGCGCCATGTTTAGACCACTGGCAGAATTGCCGTGGTAAAACTCTTGACAGTTTTACCAATTAGGGTTTCAAAATTGTTAGGCTGACGTTTGGTAAAACGTTTTTAGCAGGATGTTTACCATTTGACATCGAAAGGTTCGTTTATGTCCCATACCGCCGCTCCCAAGGTAGCTTTTATTTTCGATTGCGACGGCACACTGGTTAATAGCACCCCCGTTTGGGCCTGTGCCCAGCCCGAGTTATTGCACCGCCATGGAGTTGACGTGACGGTCGACGATTTTGCCCAGTTTGAGCATTTGTCGCTCGAGGACGAGTGCCAGGCCTACCACGACACGTGGGGCATTGGCGCGAATGGCGAGGAGCTCTATCGCGAGCTGAGCGACATCCTGATCGATGGCTACTCCAAGGTGCCACCGCGCGAGGGGCTCCTGGCATTTTTGGAGCAGGCGAAGGCGGCGGGCATTGCCATGTGTGTGGCTACGTCCACGCCGGCCGAGCTGGTACAGTCCGCGCTCGCTGGTGCCGGGCTCGATGCCTACATGGAGTTTGTGACCACGACGGGCGAGGCAGGACGCTCCAAGCAGTTCCCTGACGTATACGAGCTGGCGCTGCGCCGCCTAGAAGAGCGCCACGGATGCAAGTTTGAGCGCGATTGGGTGTTTGAGGACGCCGTCTTTGGCCTAAAGAGCTCTGGGGTCGCTGGCTTTAAGCGCGTGGGCATCTATGACCCGCACGGCCGCATGGAACGCGATGAGGTACGTGGTAACTGCGACATCTTTATCGACAGTTATGAAGAGCTGGATCTGGCCCGCGTGCTTGCGTTTGAGGGATAGGCGAGGGCTGTGGTTTGTAAGGTATTAGTGGTCTGTGGTTCGCCCGTGGTGGCGAGCGCGGATCTGCTACGTCAGCTAGCGGGGGAGTGCGGCCACATTGTTGCCGTGGACCGCGGGCTCGACGCGCTGCTGGGCGCGGGACTGGGCTGCGACGTATATGTAGGGGATGCCGATACGGTGAGCGATGCCGGTCGCGCGTTGGTCGATGCCGCCGAAGCCTTTGAGGTTGAACGCCACGACCCATACAAGGACTACACCGATCTGGCACTGGCGCTCGATTCCGTCCGGCGCCGCTGGCCGGGTGCCGAAGTGGTTGCGACCTGCGCTACGGGCGGCCGTCCGGATATGGCGCTTTCCGTACTGGGTCTACTCGCAGGCTACGATGACGCCCCAGTCTGGATTGCCGAGGACAAGGTAGTCTCCCGCATCCTTCGCGCAGGCGAATCCTGGACCATTGAGGGCGCCGAGGGCAAGACGTTCTCCATCATCGCTATTGCCCCCAACACCGAGGTAAGCGAACACGGCTTAGAATGGGAGCTAGACCACAGCCCCCTGGGCCTGTTGGCCGACACGGGCATCAGCAACGTCGTCAGGTCAACAACCACGATCCAAGTCCACACCGGAATCGCCATCGCTTACCTATATCAATAGGCATTTAGAATTTGACTTAAAAAGTCCTTGCACGCCGCGTCATCTTCCCCTATAGTATCACCTCGTCACGGGGGCGTAGCTCAGCTGGGAGAGCGCTTGACTGGCAGTCAAGAGGTCAGGGGTTCGATCCCCCTCGTCTCCACCATCGTGAATGCAAAGGCCTTCGGAATTCCGAAGGCCTTTTTTCATGCCAAAACACCACGCGCTGCAAACCCCACCTACGTCAACAAAAAGTTGCACAATTAATTTCCCATGTCTGTACATAGTTTGTTAGACGAACGCGATTACCAGCACGCCTCGCTGGTCAATTCGGGCTTCATGAACGTCTCTAATCACCGCTTGCACCCCAATAACCTGCGCCGACGTGAACAACATCCAAAAACAACCCCCTTAAGCACGTCAAATGAACGATATGTTGTCAAACGCAGCCCAAATCAGTTTCACTAACAGCTTGTGCTAGGATACCTAACGTTACATGAGTTCAACTGTGCTCGCGGCTCCAGCAAGCCATAAAGCGCAGGGTCGATCAGCATCCGGCCGTAACGGCGGTGTTAGAAAAACCACGAGCTCCAATATCGATTGCCATGCACGTTTTGCACTTGTTTTTGCGGCTATTTATAAGTTCGCATTAGAAGGTGCAATAAGTTGTTACGGCAAACCACGGCAGTCCTTCAGCTGTTTGCGTGCGGTCCAGTTTTGTACCCGCTTGACTGGTTCGCACGCAGCCAGCTGGGGATGCGGTCATTTTGCGATACACGTCCGCGTCTCTAGCAACTGCATTTGTACATACCGTTCACGGTGGGGCAGAGCCACGTGCTTGTCTGACTGGGCTCAGGGTTTGAATATGGAGCGCCTTCGCGCACAAGCGCCCTGGCGAAGCCATATCCAAACCCCGTGAGCCACACGTAAGACAGCAAGGGGGTGGTGCTCGTGTGGTATGTGATCCAGGTCATTAACGGTCACGAAGACATAATGCGCGAGCGAATCGAGCGCATGGTGCCGGCTGGTGCCATGCAAGAGCTCTTTTATTCCCAATATCAAACCGAGATCAAAGTTCACGGTGAATGGGTTAATACGACCAAACCGCTCTTTCCCGGTTATCTTATCTGCGACACGGCAGATCCCCGCACCGTGCAACAGTATCTGCTGCGCATGGACGACTTTGCCCGGGTGCTTTCCCAGGACGGTCAGTTTGTGCCGTTGGCAAAAGAAGAGGTCCAGCTTATTGGCGGCTTTACGCATAGGGGAGACCGCGTAGTGCCCATGAGCGAGGCCCTTAAAGACGGTGACCAGGTCGTAGTGACGGCTGGTCCGCTGCTGGGCCACGAAGGCCTCATCAAAACCATTAATAGACGTAAATGCACTGCTTATCTGGAGCTCAACCTGTGCGGCCGATGCGTAACCACCCGCGTTGGCCTTGCTGTGCTTTCAAACGAGCAGCGCGTCATGCGCAACCTCAATAAGGCAACCGCCTAGCTGCTTGCGATTGCTTCTAAGGACAGGAAGGATCCCCGACCCGGGGACGAAATGTTGGAAGAGAACGTGTTGGATAATACAGAAAGTGAAACGGATGCGCCCGTTGGTACGGCACTGATTTATCAAGCCATGGATCGGCAGGAACCCTCTCAGACTCATATGGCGACGGAATTTCCACTTACCGTCGAGAACCCTGCACCAGCGCAAGATTTCGTGGCGCCGGGAAGCTATAGGGCTCCCGCCGCAGATCCCAAGGCTGCCGCCCCCAAGAAAGGTGGGCCTGCCTATTTTGCCTTCAAGCGAGCTTTCGACATCGTTTTTTCTGCTGCGGTCTGCGCGGTGTTGGCCGTCCCCGTTGTAGCTGCATGCGTCGCCATTGAGATTGACTCTCCCGGAAAGCCGTTCTTCCGTCAAAAGCGAGTTGGTAAGGGTGGAAAGCCTATCTATATCTTCAAACTCCGCACCATGGTCTCTGACGCTCACGAGCACCCTGAGAAATACATGACTCCCGATCAACTGGCGCAATGGCAGCGCGAACAGAAGGTTGACGATGATCCCCGAATCACGCGTGTAGGCCGCTTTCTTCGCCGCACTTCGTTGGACGAACTTCCTCAATTCATTAACGTTCTCTCGGGTGATTTATCCGTCATTGGCCCTCGTCCCGTAACACTTGAGGAAACGTATGAATACGGCGATGCACGCGATGAGGTGCTCGCATGTAAGCCTGGCATCACCGGTTGGTGGGCTGCGACTGACCGCAACGAATCCACGTGGAGAAGTGGTCAGAGGCAAGCTCGTGAGCTCTTTTATGTGCGCCATCAGTCGCTCGGGTTGGATACCCGCGTGTTCGTAAAAACGTTCAAGGCGATGAGGAGGGGGAAGTAACGTATGACCGATTCTCCCCTGGTTTCCATCATTATGCCCCTCTACAATGCTGAGCCGTATCTTGTCGAGACCTTCGACTCCGTTCTTTCTCAGTCCTATAAGAACTGGGAGCTCATCGTGGTCGAAGATTGTTCTTCGGACGCATCTCTTCGACTTGCGAAGGAATACGAGAACAAGGATCGTCGAATCTCGGTTCATCCCAACGAGCACAACGTTGGTGCGGCTAAGTCGCGCAATACCGGTATTGAACACGTTTCCGGCGATTTCGTCGCGTTCATGGACGCCGATGACGCATGGCTTCCGGATAAACTTGATCACCAGCTTGCGTACATGCGGGATTGTGGTCTGGGGATGTGCTTCACATCGTACGAGACCATTGAGTCTGACGGACAGCATAGGAATTACGTACACGTACCCAAGAGCATCGACTACGACAGTTTTCTCAAGAACACCGTGACCTGCAGCCATACCATCGCGTTCGACCTCTCGAAAATACCCCTGAGTCTTCTCGTTTGTCCCGATTTCGGGGATTCGTTCGATTTCCCTGAAGACATGGTCGTCTGGCTCCAGGTCCTCAAGAGCGGCGTTCCAGCCGGCGGCCTCGACGAGGTGCTTGCAAAGAACAGGAAACATGGCGGCTCCCGCTCCGCTAATAAATTCCGTGCAGTTTCCCGCACGTGGAACGCCTACCGAAAAGTGGAGAAGATAAACCCAGTCTATTCCGCGTATTGTCTGTTCTGGCAGCTGACGCACGCGGTGCTTAAAAGAATTTAGGATTGAGGCTGAATGAGGATTCTATTTCTCTCGAACCTTGAGTTTGAGGGCTTCGCGGGCCCTACGTACTGTGTGCCTGCACTGATCGGGGCCTTATCCGAACTCGAAGAGGTTGTCTGGTATAACATGAGACCTGTCGAGCGCGTAGAATGGAGGGGCCTTCCCTTCTACAGGAACCCTAACGACTTTGCTTTCGACATTGAAGATTTCACAAGTCGAATCTGGCGCCCTGACCTAATCGTTTTTGAGGGCTTTTATGCGTTTCATCCCAACGCGACCCTCTTGGGCGTGCTGTCTTCGGGTATACCATATGTGATTGAGCCGCACTGCGCCCTCACGAGCGGAGACCAGGGGAAGAAAACCTTTAAGAAACGAATCTGCAACGCCGTTTTCTACAACCGTTTCGCTCAAGGCGCCGCTGCGATCCACTACCTTACCGAGAAGGAACGCGATGAGTCCGGCGAGAAATGGAACCGGAACAGCTTCATCGAGCCGAACGGCATAGAGGTGCCCAAGGAGCGCCCTCATCGGGAGTCGTGGCATGGCGACGTGCCTGAAATTGTGTTCGTTGGCAGAGTGGAGCCCTATCAAAAGGGGTTGGACGTCCTCCTCGAAGCGCTTACTCCGTTGAATGCTTGCGCGGATTCACCGCGCTTCCATCTCTCGATTTACGGCAACTCCGTCAACGGCTTCTCAAACGAGATGGAGAAAAAGCTACAGGCCGCGGGGCTTTCAGACGTCGTTGCCGTTCGCGGCCCTGTATACGGGGATGAGAAGGATGCGGTTCTGCGCGCCGCGGACATCTTTCTCCTCACATCACGCTACGAGGGGATGCCGATGGGCCTGCTCGAGGCGTGCGCCTACGGGTTGCCGTGCGTGGTCACCCCGGGTACCAACATGTCCGACGTCATCCTCGCCGAGGGAGCCGGATGGGTCTGCGACCTTTCTCCCGAATCCGTGCGGGAAGCCATCGTCGTCGCCGCCAGCTCTGCTGAGGCCTATGCGGAGATGGCCCTGGCCTCATGTCGCGTTGCGGAGTTGTTTTCGTGGCCCTCGATCGCTAAGTCGATTCGAACCGATTATCTAAAGGTGATTGGGCGCGCATGACGATTTATCTGATGGAAATAGTCGTGATTCTCGTTCTCGGTGTAATCACGGGCGTGTCGCGCGGGGATGCTGAGAGACGATGCTTTATCATCTTGGCCTGCCTGGTCTTGTTCGCGCTCTCCGGCCTGAGAAGCTACGCGGTCGGAGTGGATACGCTCCAGTACTGGAACGCTTACCTGACGGCGTGGATGGCACACTCCTGGTATGAAACCGGGTTCCTGTACCTCCTCCGGGCCTTGAACGTGGTCAGCCCCAATCCGCAGCTCCTTCTTCTCTTCACCAGTGCGGTCATGACCGCCTGCGTCGGGTATGTGGTCTATAAGTCGGACTGCAATCCCGTGCTCGCACTCTTCCTCTATGTGACACTTCTGACGTACGCCTCCTTTATGAACCTCATGCGCCAAGGTATCGCCGCCGCAATCATCATCGCGGCGATACCTTGGCTGGAGTCCGGGAAGAGGATCCGTTTCGCTGCGGCGGTCATTTTCGGCTCCCTGTTTCACTCGACCGCCATCGTCATGCTCGCGCTCATTCCGCTCTCGGCGCTCGCACCGACAAAGAAAGTCATGCTGGGTTATGGCGTCGTCGCGTTGGCTTTGGCCCTTTCCCCTGATTTCGTGTGGAGCTTCGTTGAGAAGAACTTCGACAAGTACTCGACGTATAGCATGTCCTCGTGGTCAGGGGGGAATGCGCTCGCGGCGCCGATCATGACCGCCATGGACGCTTTACTGATTGTCGTTTCCCATTTGTTTGGGGTGGAGGCTTCTGATGACGACAGGGAGGAGAGGGTTCTTTTACATGGATCCATGCTCCAGGCCGTCTTCCAGTTCCTCGCTTGCTTCGTGAACATCTTCCAGAGGCTGACGACGTTTACCTCGTTTTTCCTTGCCTTATACGTGGCGCTGCGATTCCGAAAGATCGATACGAAGCTCAAGTTCCTCCTCGTTTACGGCATATGCGCAGTTACGGCCGTGTTCTTTGTAGTAATTATGGTCTACCGGCCGCAATGGCACGGTGTCGTTCCTTTTTCCTTTTTCTGGCAGCTTGTTTAGATTCATGAGGATTGTTAAATGGGACTAGTGTTGAACAATCTCGGGAGGATCGCCAAGCATTCGGTCCATCCGAAGCCCCTCGCGTACCGCACGCGAGGGGCTTCGGATGGACCTCCTGAATCTGAATGGCCAGGGAGCGCTTACCCGGGTTTCGGCCACCACATAACGTTCCTCGCCCGAGCTCCACGACTTATGACCTGCAACACCTTTGGTCGACATCACCGTGATTATTCCCCGCTATATCGGCGAGCTCGGGCGGGTCATTTCTGTGGGGACGAAACACTCAAGCGGCGTTGCATGGGGAAGGATCTTCGATCGCGAGACGCGGCAAAGCCTAGAGTTCCTCAAAGATGTGTGGTTTGAGGACACTGTGCAGGCATAAAGGATTGTGCTGAGGTTCAGGCGGCGACCATCAGCGAATTGGACTACTCATACCGAAAGCAAGTTGACTTGTTAACCTCGAACAGCCCGTCGAGCAAGAGGTCTGTAGACAGGTACTTCACGATCGAAGCCATGCTTGCTTCGCGCCGGACGTTGGGCTTTCCTTTTCACCAGAGGATGTATGACCAGACCCTCTATCAGCTCGGCCTCTTGTTTGCAAACCTCACGGTCGCGCTCGTTGACGGGGAATCTCGCTGCGTTTTTGCTTTGGCTACCGAGTTGATGAAGGCGAATAGGTCGCCGGGGGAAAGTGCAAGTCGTTCCTCGAAAAAATGGGCCATCCCGAGAAAGTTCTTTTGGAAGTCGATAGCGTCCTCTGGCGGCTGGCGTCGCTTTCGCTTTAAGGGCTCAGGCACCCGCTCTTTATTGCCTTGCGCTTTAGCTCGAATAGAAACGAAAACTGAAATTTGTTTGGGTTGATATAGATATTGAAAAGCAGTAACACACTCGCCAAAAACATAATTTGGCAGTACGGATTACAAGTACTTAAGTACGTCTTCCCCCTCATCCTCGTGCCGTACCTCACGCGCGTGCTGGGCACGGGTGGCTACGCCGTCTATGCCTACGTGTTGTCGTTCATGGGAATCGTCCAGACGCTCGCCGACTTCGGTTTCATGCTTTCCGGAACAAAGCAAGTCGTCGACCTGAGGGACAACTGCGAGGTCCTTTCACGCCTGCTCGGCTCCATAGAGCTCGCTCGTCTTCTCCTCGCCGCCGGCCTGTGCGCGGTCGTCGTGGTCGTCGCCCAGTTCATCCCACTGCTCTGGGACAATATGGGGTATGTACTGATTGCCTATGTCTCCACCGTGCTCAGGGCCTTGCTACCGGATTTCATGTTTCAAGGTTTTGAGGACATGGAGCCGCTCACCACGCGTTTCTTTGCGGCAAAGGTGATCACGGTCGGCCTGACTCTTCTGGTGGTCCATGGACCGCAGGATCTTCTGCTCGTCGCAGTTGCGGATACCCTGGGCGGCTTAGTAGCGCTTATCTGGAGCTTCATGACCGTTCGAACCCGCTACGGCGTGCGGGTTTCCTTCGGTGGCTTCCGAAACGCCTTGGCTGAGCTAAAGAGATCTGCCGTGTATTGCGTGTCGAACATCGGCACCACCCTTGTCTCGGGGTTCACCACTTTCGTCGTGGGAATCGTGCTCACCGACCCGACGGAAATCGCGTACTGGTCGCTCGCCCTCACAACCGTGAGCGCGGTTCAAGCGCTCTATTCTCCGATATCAAGCAGTCTGTATCCCCATGTTGTGGCGCATCGGGATCTGGGCGCTGTTAGGAAGATGGCGATTATGGCAGCTCCCGCCCTACTGGTCGGCACCGTTGCGTATTGCCTACTGTCCCCGCAGGTTTTTTTTCTACTTGGCGGACAGGGCTACGTTGCGGGTTCTTGGGTCATGGTTGCCCTCAGCCCTGTCCTGCCGCTCTCTTTCTATTCGATCTTGATTGGCTGGCCGGTACTCGGCGCTTTGGGTAAGGTCAACGAACTCACCGCCTCGACTGTTGCTTCCGGTGTTATTAACGCTGCTCTGCTCCTCGCGATGGCGCTTCTCGGCAGGTCATCTTTGCTCGCGATCTGCGTAATCCGCTGCATAGCCGAGGTCGCGCTACTTGGAACCAGGGGGTTTGCGCTGATTGAATGTTTAAGGAAGGGAAAGTTGCATGTGTAACATCACCCCACTCTCTATCGAAGAGCTACACCAGAAGGAGCTGGAGCTTCTTGAAGCGTTTGATGCCTTTTGCTCCGAACACGGCCTTCGATACTCGCTTACGGCCGGCACTTTGCTTGGCGCTATTCGCCACAAGGGATTCATCCCCTGGGATGACGATATCGACGTCTGTATGCCGCGCCCCGATTACGATCGTCTTGCAACGCTTGCTGGCGAGTTGCCGGCTGGACTCAGGCTCGTTGGCCCCGAGAATAGCCCGTTTGTTTACCCCTGGCGCAAGTTCTGCACCGAAAGTATTAGAGCTCAAGAGCCTACCTATGAAGGGGTAATGGATCAAATGCTCTGGATAGATGTTTTCGTTATGGATGGCGTTTCTTCTGACGAGAGCGAGGTTGAGCGCATGCAAGTCCGCATGAACAAGGCCTCGCGTGCAAGCGTTTGGTCGAGCGCCAATCATAATTCGGACTCAATGGGAAAACGCTTCATAAAGAACGCAGCCAAAGCGCTTCTTAATCCGGAGCACGCAAAGACGAAGATGATGGCAATGGCTGAGCGCGTTGCAACCGAGCCTGGTTATGACGCGGCTTGCCGCGTCAGCAGCGTACTCGGACTGGCCAAACACGGGTGGTCGCTTCCCAAGGAAGGCTACGAGGACATGGTCGAGGTTGAGTTCGAGGAGCACATGCTCCCCGCTATGGGCTGCTGGGACGAATACCTGACCAAGTGCTACGGGGATTACATGCAGCTGCCGCCGGAGGACAAAAGACAGACGCACTGCCTGAAGGCATGGTGCGTGAACGAAGACACAAAGGAGAATACAGATGCTTAACTTCACCGTTGGTCCGGTTATGAGTCCCAGCGAGGTGCTGGAAGTTTCAGCCAAGAGCGCACCCTATTTCCGTACGCCAGAGTTCTCTCAGGTAATGCTAGAGAACGAGCGCATTATGTTGGGCTTGTTGTCCGCACCCAAGGATTCACGATGCGTGTTTCTAACGGCTTCTGGCACAGGCGCCATGGAGGCTGCTGTGATGAGCGTCTTAGCGCCCGCTGAACGAGTTGCAGTGGTCAATGGCGGCAGTTTCGGGCAGAGGTTCGTCGACTTATGCCAACTGCACGGGCACGCAGTCGACGAGATCAAACTTGAGTTTGGACACCAGATAGCGCGGAAAAACCTCGAGGACGCAGTGGATCTCAGCTGCGGTGCGCTGCTCGTGAACATGCATGAGACCTCATCAGGACTGTTGTACGATATGAGCCTCCTGTCCGACTTTTGCCGCGAACGCGGGATGGCCCTGATCGTCGACGCCGTGAGCGCGTTCATCGCCGAGGAGATAGACATGACTTCCCTCGGCGCAGACGTGGTGCTGACTGGGTCGCAAAAGGCCCTCTCGTGCCATCCGGGTATTTCGCTCATGGCGCTGTCGCCACGCGCGCAGAAGAGGGTAGCGGACAACCCTGAGCTTTGCTCCTACCTAAGTCTAAAGGAGGCCCTGCGCAACGGCGAGCGCGGCCAGACACCATGGACGCCTGCGGTAACAACGTTATTTGAGATCAACTCGCGCCTGAAGGCAATCGAAGATCGCGGCATCGATGCAGAGCGAGCGGAGATCGCAGGGCGCGCCGAAGCCGTGCGCAGCGCCCTGGAGAACACGGCGCTCCAGATGGTTCCGGAGAAACCCTCCAACGCAGTGACGGCGCTGCGTTGCCCTGCACGCAACGCAAAGGCAATTATTGAGCGTGCTAAAACCGCGTACGGCATGTGGCTGTGTCCCAATGGCGGCTCGCTGGCTGATGAAGTGTTCCGCATTGGTCATATCGGTGCAATCACCGCCGAAGACAACCGTAAACTCATCGACGCTCTGGGTGCAATGTCGGCAGAGGGTCTGTTCTAAGGAGGACGAATGAGAAAGTTCGCTACTGTTTCGTACAACCTGTACGGTAACTTTACCAACTATGGATCCGCACTGCAGACATACGCGTTAAGGCGCGCCATTTCCGAGCTCGCTCCGTCTGAAGTCGAGGCTATTGTATTGGACTACTGTCCTGACTGCCTGAGGGATAACGACCCGCTTAACCCCGCAAAGCGCATGTGGGATGCTGATGTAGAGTCAAGGCGCATGGTAGAGCTTACGATGCCCGCCATTCGTGAGAACTACGTCAAGTTCGATCGCTTCTATCATGAGGAGTGCAACCTTTCTGAGGGCTCATACACATCGTCTAATTTCGACGATTCCTTTGCCGCTGAGGGCCTAGATGGCTATGTCTGTGGTAGTGACACCATTTTCTGCATCCGCGAGTTCGACGGATTCGACGACGGTTACTTCGCCAACTTCCCCGCAATGCGCAACCGATCGATCAGCTATGCGGCAAGCTTCGGCGACGTCGACTGGACCGTAGATGAGAGCAAGACGCTCAAAGAGCGTCTCGCGAACTTCAAGGCTCTCGGTGTCCGCGAGGGTGGCGCTGATTTTGAATGGATCCGGGCTAACGTCGACGTTCCCGTTACGCGCGTACTCGATCCGACGCTTTTGCTCACGGGCGCAGACTACGCGCCTATAGTGGGCGAACCGCAGATGAATGAGCCCTATGTCCTTCTCTACTCGCGCCGCTACAATCCCGCGATGGAGGCCTATGCCGACCGCGTGGCGGAAAGGCTGGGTTGCAAGGTCGTTGACATCAGTCTGCGTGCGATCAACACAGAGCGCGGGCACGTGATGCGCTATGACGCCGGAGTCGAAGAGTTCCTAGCGCTCACCAAGGAGGCGCGTTACGTCGTCACCAACTCGTTCCACGGGCTTATCTTCGCCGCTCAGATGCACACGCCGTTTTCGGTGTTCTCGCGCGAGCAGGCTGATACGAAGATTTCACAGCTGCTCGCGTGGCTGGGTCTTTCCAATCGAGCAATGGTGTCAGGCGACGAAGACGTGCCACTGGAGATGAGCTTCAACGACATGGAGTCTCGATTGGCCGGGCTGCGCGAGTCGAGCCTCGGCTACCTGCGCGGGGGTCTTCGACTCTTGGGGGCGGAATGCCTGTAGAAACAGCCGAGACGGATCTTCGGGCGTGCTTTCTCAAGACCGGGCGCAAGGCAGACTGCTGTGGCTGCGAGGCATGCGCCTCCGTTTGTCCTGTCGAAGCTGTGGCTATGTGCGAGGACAGAGAAGGTTTTCGCTATCCTGTCGTTGACAAGAATGTCTGTATCGGATGCGGACGCTGTGAGGCGGTCTGCTCGCTGTCTTCTGAGCGTTTCCACGCCGCGGATGCCCAGCGCGGCTTTGGCGGTTCCATTAAAGACGCGGAACTTCTCGCTGAAAGCACGAGTGGCGGTGCCTTCACTGCTATCGCGACTGCGTTCCTCGAGAATGACGGATTTGTTTTCGGCGTGGAGTCGAGCGAAGTCTATAAGGCGCGCCATGCTTCTGTGTCCAGCGTCGAAGGGCTTGTTGCCTTCCGAGGCTCCAAGTATGTACAAAGTGAGATCGGAGACGCCTACTCACGTGTTCGTGATCTTCTCAAAACGGGAAACCGTGTTCTCTTTTCGGGCACACCGTGCCAAATCGACGGTCTCTACGGCAGTTTGGGTAGGCTCGCGGACTCACCTTTGTTGCTTACGGTGGAGGTTGTTTGCGAGGGCGTACCGACACCGCGACTTATCGAGAAGCAGCTCTCCTACGTCTCGGATAAATGGTTCAAGGGGCAACCTATTGAGTCAATGAGATATCGAGACAAGTGGAACTCCGCCTGTAGCAGTAGTAATAGGTGGGATTTAGAGGGAATGAGCTTCGCCGTTGCCGGCTGGGATTACCAGGCAACGTCCATCGAAGGCAAAACTAGTAAGCGCCGTGTTGTCGACCGCTGGTTTAATCCTTTTTGGAGCATATGGCTCCAGCACCTCGTGTCTCGTCCTTCGTGTGCTGAGTGTCCGTTTGCGCGCCCTGAACGTGTTGCCGATATCACTCTCGGGGACCTTTGGGGCGTGCATTTATACTGCCCCGACCTCTATAACGACGACAGGGGTGCGTCCCTTGCTGTATGCAACACAGAGAAAGGACTCACCGCCTTCGAGGCTGCCATGCCTTTAATAGAGTCTAGAGAACTTGATATGGTCGACGTGGTTCGCTACCAAGGGCCCATGAGGAAGCCGACCGGCGCAAACCCCCGCAGGGAAGAATGCATGAACGACCTGCGTTCGATGGGCTGGCGTGAGTTCACGCGCAAGTGGGCGAAGAAGCCAACGCTGAAACTACTGGTCTCAAAATACCTATGGGGCACAAACAAACAGGTCTGTGCGAAGGCGAACAAAGCGAGCAGGAAATGCGGCACAAAAGACAGCTGACAGAGCAAGGGAGGAGATGAGGTCCCATGAGGAAAGTAATTACATACGGTACGTACGACCTCTTGCACCGGGGCCACGTCCGCCTGCTCGAGCGCGCAAAGGCGCTCGGTGACTACCTGGTCGTCGGCGTGACCGCCGATGGCTTCGATAAAGTGCGCGGAAAGATAAATGTGTCTCAAACTCTTAACGAGCGCATGCGTGCCGTTCAGGAACTCGGAATCGCCGACGAGGTGATCGTTGAGGAGTACGAAGGCCAGAAGATCGACGATATCAGGCGTATGGGAATTGATGTCTTCACCGTAGGCTCTGACTGGGTCGGTAAGTTCGACTATCTCAAGGAATACTGCGATGTAGTCTATCTTGATCGTACTCAAGGTGTCTCGAGCACCGAGCTTCGCGCTGAAAGTGGACATCTACGAATGGGGTACATGGGTAAACGTGTGCTAGTGGAGAAGTATCTGCGTGAAAGTGCCTTCGTGAATGGCGTTGACCCCACCTGCGCGATGCTCGACAGTGATGAAAGCCTCGCAGGCTGTGGCTTAGTCGAACAGGTTTATGATTTCGATGAGATAGTCGGTCGATGCGACGCAATCTACCTTGCATCGCATCCTAATCAGCACTATGGACAGATTAAGCGAGCACTTGAGGCGGGCAAACATGTTCTATGTGAGAGCCCCATTGTCTCAACGCGTGAGACGTGCCAGGAGTTGCAGGCGCTCGCACGCTCAAAGGGCCTCGTTTTGGCCGACGCGGTCAAGACGGCGTATTCAACAGCCTACCATCGACTGCTTCTGCTCGCCAAGAGTGGTCACATTGGACGAGTTCTGTCGGTGCGCGCTGTATGCACCAGCCTTGTTGATCTAGGCAGTGAGGACATCTCGAGCGTTGAGGGCAAGTGGTCGAGCTCCAAAGCCTGGGGTCCAGCAGCGTTGCTGCCCATCTTGCAGCTACTCGGAACTGATTATAGATCAGCCGATTTTGTAAGGGCCGACCTTGAAGGTCACGCAGGCTTTGACGTGTTTGGTGAGATCCGGTTGGCGTTCGAGGATGGCTACGGCGAGGCGGTTTTCGGCAAGGCGGCTAAATCTGAGGGGTCGCTTGTGGTTTCCGGCACGGATGGCTACATTTACGTACCTGCTCCCTGGTGGAAAACAGACTACTTCGAGGTACGCAAAGAGGATTCTTCTCAAAACAAGCGGTATTTCTTCCAGCTTGACGGCGAGGGAATTCGCAACGAGCTCGTGGAGTTCGCGCGAGCAGCTGAGCGTGGAGGCAAATGCGGTCTTTACATCGATGATAGTGTGTCCGCCGCCATAGCTGACCTGCTGGGCCAATTCGACGCAAGTAAAGACCACATCGAACTGTCGCCTATCAAGCTCGGGAGCGACACCTGTGGTGAAGGCGTAGCGAGATAGCCGCGCTTAGATATACACTCGGCGCATTATTCATGCCGTAATCTGAAGCATGGGGGAGTGGTAACTATCATTCGTCTGGATGATAGCGGTCAGTATCTCAATTGCATGCTTATCTTTCATTGATTTAATTACAACGCAAGCAGCAACTTGCGAATAACGGAAAGCCGAAATTTAGCTACTTCCACGTAAACTCTCTCCATGAGTTTTGACTTAGGTTGGTCCAAAAATTGACTACGACAACTTGCGATCTAACGTAAACCTACCAGTAGGCACTTGAATGTGTCTTCGCTATTTGATATATGGCTAAACAAAACAAATGAAGGACCCTTTGCTAGGGTCATGATGACTACATAATTTGATTTAGATTCAGACTCACATTTTCGACACGATCTTCGGGGACCTTCCGGTCTCCGAATTATCGACTGTCTTCAAAACTGATATATCAATTAAGATCGACCCTTGAGGAACAAAAACAGATCCTCAGGGGTCGATTTCATAAATGGAAAACCAAATACACCCTGGCAGAAACTATCACCTAATATTCGAAGCAATATTTAGATTAATGTCACAAAAATTCATCTGCTCGAATATTATTACTTATAATAGAACATACGTTTGAATTGGAGAATTGTGGCAAACGATACCGACTTCAAGTCTTTTCTAAAAGATATCAACCCAAGTAAATCAACTATCAAGGAAGCAAGCAGACTTCACCAGAATCTTAGGAATCACTTGAAAAATTGTGAGAGCTATAAACATATTTATATTCGCAGCTATTTGTCGGGATCTTACGCTAAGCAAACGTTCATTCGCCCAAAAAAGAATTCAGATTGCTGCGATATTGACGTTGTCATCGAAACAAGTCGTTCAACAAACGATTCTCCGTCTTTTGTATTGAATGAGCTTGAAAAGGCCCTCAAACTACGCAGCTCTTACCAAAATACGACTATTCAAAATCATTCTGTCGGTATTGATATGGCAAGTTTCCATCTTGATGTTGTGCCCTTGGTCAGAGATGAAAACGGTTTTCTTAATATTGGATCATCCAAGGAAGGCACTTGGAAGCGAACTGATCCGAAGAAACATATTTCTTGGACAACAGAAGTTAATCAAGGGTATGAAAATGCATATAAGCCTTTGGTGAAAATTTTTAAATGGTGGCGAAGAGAAAACTGTCCATCGAATGTCAAATATCCAAAGGGAATTACTCTTGAGAAAATGATTGCTGATAATTTACCAGAACCGCACCTCACGATTGAAGAGCGTGTAATGCAAACAATGGCCAATTTGTCAGAAGCCTACTCAGAGGATTTAAGTTCTGGCAACACTCCATTTATCGAAGATCCCGCATTTTGCGAAAATAACCTAGCGGAAAAGTACAAACTCAACGACTTCCTTGAGTTTTCAAATAAACTGATCGAACAACTTGATCTTCTTGCAGAAAAAGGCACTGGCAACGATATTTGGAGAACCATTCTTGGCATTAATTTCCCAGCAGGGAATGAATCGAGATCTTACGCAGCTGGAACGAGGCGAATTGCACAGGAACGCGCGTTGTCCGTTACCCATAGACAAAAGCTGAAGTATCCCTTGCAATCTCAAAAACCAAATGCAACCATCACTGCAACTGCCACTCTTCCTTCGGGCAAACAACTCAATCTTCCAAATGATGGGCCGGCGGTTCCGAAAGGGTCCTCAGTGATATATAAAGTCACATACAGCCCAATTAAAGACGGGCGTGTAAGATGGCAGATCACCAATACCGGTGAAGAGGCTATGCGATGCTGTCAACGTGGGGGCTTTGAAGCTCCCAACGAAGGGAAAACTTCAAGACGAGAAGAAACAGCCTATACCGGAAAACATATCGTGCAGTGCTTTGTTGTGCGTAAAGGCTATTGCGTACGATGGACCCGTCCGTTTTTCATTAATGTGGAGTAGAAAATTGATATGGATAAATTGTTGGAAATAATACTACAGCTACTACAAAACTTTTATATCGCCAGTGACTGCATAAGTGCTATCTGCTCTGTATTTGGGTTCATCGCACTGTTGGTAGTTGTCGCGGGATCTTTTGCTGGCGTTACTCAAGCCCTGATCAGATTCGGGCTAGCGTTATACGCAAAGAAAATCGCCATTATCGCAGAACTTGATGATTTTAATGACATTCGAAAAGATTTGGTCAATTCCGGCCTTATTAAAACGAGGAATATTCAGCATGTCACCAACAAACACCTTGGTGAAGCTCAATCAGCGCTTTTAATGATTATTGTTCATGGATATCTAAGCAACGAAGAACTCAATGCTGTTGTCCGAGGTAAAAAGCCCCAGTGCGGATTGATCATCTACTGCCCTCCTGAAAAAGGACGGATCGATGAGCAGGGCATGAAACTGCTAAGCATGATTTCATTTACCGCGCTTTGCAACTTCAGGGGACGAATGGTCAACGACGTTCTTCTGATGATGCTATCCACGTCGTTTAAAAGAAAAGATATCAATTAGGGCACTATCCCCTAAACAGCCCATATAACCAATCAACTAACAGCATAAGCTACGATGCGGAACGACTTTCAAATCAATCGGGTATTCTGCTGCGATCAATGACCCCAATAACGCAATTCTCATTGTATGCAGCGTTGAACATCTCACAAAGTGTCATAAGGCAGTTCGTAATTTAACGTTTGACTTTAATAGAGCTGATTGTCTCAATATAAACTAGTATTATTGAATTAATACTAGCAATGTTGTTCATTTTTAAAGATTGCCTACACGATGAAATTTTTCTTTTGGAATATAAACAAACATGATCTTTCTGATCTTATTGTTAGTTTTATTATTACGGAAAATGTAGATGTGGCAATTTTTGCAGAAGCTTCAGAAATGGACTTCACATCACTTCAAATTAAACTAGACGGCAATTATAGGCTTTTAGGATTTCCTGAATTTCCTGGTAAAGTGCGCTTTTTAGTAAAATCAAACACCAAAGCCTTCGAGTTCATGGATGCGCAACGTTATTCAGTTGGCACTTTTTCTCTCGGGTCGTCATTAATTAATATAGTTGGGGTTCATTTACCTGACAGATCAACTGATCCAAACGGCAGTGGTCGAGAATTAGCGGCCCGTGAAATTATGGAAGAACTAAACGAAAGGGCCTCGCGCTTCGCTCATGCCTCCAATGTGATAATTGGTGATTTCAACGCATCGCCCTTCGATCACGAAATGATTAAAGCGACCAGCTTTAATGCAACGCTATATTCGGAAGTCGCATGCCGCCTAAAAACGAAGACGTACTCGTTTCACCAATTTCCTTTTATGTATAACCCTACAATTGAGTTTATTTCCGAAGCGAATGATAACTGCGGATCATTTTATCGGTCGAACGGTGCCGACACGTACTATTGGCATTGCTACGATCAGGCCATCGTAAGCCCCGATTTGTCCAGAAAAATACTCCGCTACCGTTATCTTCGCTCCATTGGTAACACATCTCTTATTGCCAATAACTCACCAAATAAAGCCTTAAGCGACCATTTGCCTTTATTTATCGCGATTGGAGAATAGATCATGGGTACAGAGAATTTATGGGAAGATTTATTCACTAGCAACGAGATCAATACTACCGACTCGTTCATATCAATCATTGATTCATATGCACGAGATTTGGAATCCGCCTCAAGTAATAAGGTGCATGCTAGATTTACTCGAATTAAAATCACCGAGTCTTCGCCGCTGCTAATCTCAGAAGAATATGCCCAGACTTTAAAATCAGCTTTACAAAATACAAAAGCTGAGAAGGAACAGCTCTCACAAAAGGATGCCAACTCCCTATACGATACTAATAAATATGCTTTTGACATCTACGGTGATGAATACAAATTCCGTGTGTTTACGGCAGATGTTGGCCCCGTTTATCCGGTACGCGTAGAACCCGATAAAAATATTTGTTACGAAGTCGGAGATGACCTCGAGCGTTTTCTTGATTTTTACACTGGAACGCCTAATTACTGGATTAATGATGACGAGTCGGTTCATTCCTTTTTCAAGGTAATTATTAAAAGCCGTAAAATGCAATTCATGGTTAAACGGCTTTCGGGAGACTAATTTAGCGAATTAAAAAGGAGCACGTTCTGAGGGTCAACCTACTCTCATCATCTTATATAAATTGATGAGAAATGCGATCAAGACTCATTAGAGGAATGGCGAGCTCTCTGACGTTTCCGACATATTCTCCACGAGAGATCTGCACAAGTTGGTCTTGAGAGAGTCGGCAACACATAAAGGCAACATACGAGCACGTGGTGGTTCACGTGCTCGCGCCCAATACGAATTCCTCCTTTCACCGACTGGCAAAACGATTTACACCTAATTATCGACACTGTTCAGGGGTATTTTGTTTGTTCATGCCTTGATCTCGCTAAACTAATAGCTGCTGCTACCAGGGCATTTTCTGGTGCACATTCTATTGGCTCTGCGAAGATCGGAGCGGGTATGTTTGCTGCCGAGTCCTACACCAGCCGTCATTATATTGCGATTGTTGCCATGGCCTGCCTATGCGTTTTGCTGGGCGGGCCTTCTTATGCCGCGGGCGCGGAGAGCCTCATCATCGCGGGCGCGACGTACTGCGAGCCGGGCGTGTCGGGCCCTGGCTGGGCCTGGACCGATGCCGACCACCTGGAGCTTAACGGCTACGCGGGCGAGGCCATTGGCGCCGACGGCGACCTGGTGCTGACGCTTGCCGGGCAAAACTCCGTGACGGAGTCGCATGCGCCCGATGCGGACATCACGCTGTGCGGCATGGAGGTGTGGGGCAACCTGACGCTTCGCGGTACCGGGACCCTGACGACGACGGGCTCGCAGTGCGGGATCCACGCTTCGCAGGCGCTCGTGGTGGACGGCTGCACCGTCGATGCCCGGGCGGACGGAGCCGATATTACGGATGAGGCGGTCGCCGGCGTGATCGCCGGCGACATGACCGTGCGTGGCGGCGGACGCGTCGTCGCCACGGGCGCCGGGTCTGGAGCGGGCGTGTGCGCCTACGGCGTGTATCTGCAGGACGCGGGCCTTGGCGATGGTTCGGCCGGCTGTCGGCTTTCCGTCGATGCCTCGTGGCTCGATGCGACCGGCGCCGACGGCGGCGTTGCGTGCACGGACGGGTCGCTTGTGTCCGCACGGTTTGTGACGCCTGCAGGTGGGGCTTTTGGTGCTGGTTGCGTGGTGGACGCTGCCGGGGCCGTGGCCGCGCATGTGGTTATTGAGCCAGAGGGCGCCACGGCGCCGACGGGGAAGACCGACGGGCGCGACATGTCTGGTAGCGAGGCGGGCAAGTCTTCTGCCGACGCTAGCCCCGCTGCCGGAAAGCCCACCACGGGGCCCACGGCAAATCCCACGGTAAAGCCCGCGGCCACGACCCCCAAGACAACCACGACGACCAAGACGACGGTGACTAAGACCACAGTGTCCACGCCCTCCAAGCCCAAAGCCGCGGTCGCGACAACAGCGACACTCCCCAAAACTGGTGATTACAACTGGATCGCCGTCTCCGTGGCAATCCTCCTGCTGGGGACAGTGCTCCTGAGCTTCGCATGTAGCTGTTGAGGCGCACAGCATTCCTAGCCGCAATACATATGCTCTATAGAAGCCTTAAAGGCAACGCTTTCGGCAAGGGAGCGTTGCCTTATTCGTGCATGTAATGTATGACGCGCCATACCACTAATAGGTAGTTAATTGATTGTAATTACATAATCTACTAGTGTATGTGCGTTATACTAAGGTTGCACTCACACGATTGGAAGGTCTAAAAATGGCAAGCTCAACATTAACCATCAGGGTTGACGACGACCTCAAACGCGAGGCGGCAGAAGTGGCTGATTACTATGGACTTGATTTGTCGTCCGTGACGCGCGCGTTCTTCAAGCAAATGGTTAACACTCATCGCATTCCGTTGACTTTTGCCCCTGAGGAGCCCAATGCCGAAAGCCTTGAGGCCATTCGCGAGGGAGACGCTTTTCTTGCATCTGGCAAAAAAGGACGTTTTAACAATGGTGCCGATCTTATCGCTGCGGCGATGGCACAATGAGCATGTTGACCGCAGAGTTCTCTGCAGCCTTTTCACGCGATTTAAAGAAAAAAGCTAAGCGCCGTAAATGGGATCTATCTGAGCTTCAAAAGCTAATTGACTTGGTGCTACAGAATACGCCCGAGTCAATGGATATATTAAAGCGACGTCATAATATGCACCGACTAAGCGGCAACTGGGCCGGACGAAACGAATGTCACGTAGCAAACTCTGGTGACTGGCTTGTCATATGGTCATCAAACGAAGAGGTAGCTTTCTTTGAACGCACAGGCAGCCATGATGAGCTGTTCCGATAGTCCCTTTATTACTCCGGAGTCAATTCTCGCGCCTAATGAAAGCCTGGACAACGATGACGTCGCAACAATCGACCAGGTCGTGCAATCGACAATCGCTGCCTTGCCTAATGCTCTAAGGCTCCTGGAGAGCTCTTAATGTCTTTCATGAAGGGGCAACTGTGCCCCATCCGAACTTCCCGAAACCGTCGATAGCAACAGAATCGCCGTATTCTTTACGCTGTTCCTGCCGGGAACATTGTTCCTCAGCATCGCAAATTGCTCCCGAAATGCCCGACAAGCGGAAGTGCGGGGAAAAACCGAAAACCTCCGAGCACAACCTTATTTTCGGCAACAAAACCGCAGGTCGCGAAGGCGTAAAACCGTAGTCTGGTCAGCAAATCTCGGTTTTTCCCGCACTTCCGCAATCGCCGAACGGAAGTATGCGGCAAATTCCGGAACCCCTGACCACACCACCGTTTTGAGACAAAGAAACTGCAGGTAGTTGCGTTGTCGCAATTCCGTGTGGTCAACAAGTCCGAGATTTGCCGCATACTTTCGGTTTTTCTCCCTTCCAGCACCCGTACCAGCGAGGGGCAATTGTCTTTCATGCACATGGCAAGGTAAAACCGGCGCATGATTACAGTCGCCGACATATCCTCCGCCGTTTCCCGCGTGCTGCCTCGCTATTACGTCCGTGAGGCACATCGTTTGTTTGCTGCAGAGTCCCACACCAGCCGTCATCACATTGCGATCGTTGCCATGGCCTGCCTATGCGTTTTGCTGGGCGGGCCTTCTTATGCCGCGGGCGCGGAGAGCCTGATCATCGCGGGCGCGACGTACTACGAGCCGGGCGTGTCGGGTCCCGGCTGGGCCTGGACCGATGCCGACCACCTGGAGCTTGACGGCTACGCGGGCGAGGCCATCGGCGCCGACGGCGACCTGGTGGTGACGCTTGCCGGGCAGAACTCCGTGACGGAGTCGCATGCGCCCGATGCGGACATCACGCTGTGCGGCATGGAGGTGTGGGGCAGCCTGACGCTTCGCGGCGCCGGGACCCTGACGGCGACGGGCTCGCAGTGCGGGATCCACGTGTCGCAGGCGCTCATGGTGGACGGCTGCACCGTCGATGCCCGGGCGGACGGGGCAGATATTGCTGACGAGGTTGTTGCCGGCGTTATCGCTGGCGACATGGCCGTGTGCGGTGGCGGGCGCGTTATCGCCGCGGGCGCCGGGTCCGGAGCGGGTGTGAACGCTTATGGTGTGTATCTGCAGGACGCGGGTGTTGACGAGGGCGCGGTCGGCTGTCGGCTTTCCGTCGACGCCTCGTGGCTCGATGCGACCGGCGCCGACGGCGGCGTTGGGTGCTTGGGTGGGTCGCTTGTGTCCGCGCGGTTTGTAACGCCTGCCGGTGGGGCCTTTGGTGCTGGTGGCGTGGTGGATGCCTCCGGTGCGGTGGCAACGCATGTGGTGGTTGAACCCGAGGGCGCTACGCCTCCGACGGGGGAGACTGACAAGGACGAGATGCCGGACGATAACGCGAACAAGTCTCCCGCCGATGCTAACCCAACTGCAGGAGAGCCCACCACAGGGCCCACGGCAAATCCCTCGCCGAAACCCGCGGCAGCGCCAACCAAGACAGCAACGACAGTAACCAAGACCAAGGTCGCTAAGACGGCCAAGCCCAAGGCTGCCACCGCAACAACTGCGGCACTCCCCAAGACCGGCGACAACAACTGGGTCGTCGCCTCTGTGGCGCTTTTCCTGCTGGGGACATTGCTCCTGGCTGCCGCATATCGCTGCTAGGGCCCAGTGTAAGCGAGACCAGGGGAGTGGTTAATGCAGCTATTGCAGAAGTATTTAACCTTCTACTAAATCAATTTCTTAGAGATTGGTGCCGTATCAGCTATCGCTGCGACGGCACTATTTTGTTCAGCTCGACAACCTCTCGATCTGCTACCGATGTTGAGCCTTACACCCCATCTGCCAGAGCGATAAGATAATTGCAATCCAAATGCTGCCGTTTATTAAGCTTCTTGTTCCACTAAAGGATTGATATATGTCTAATGAAACTGAAGTTGAGGTTGATGATGTAGCCTCGTATATCAAATACATCAACGGAATTTCACCAACAATAAATGGTGACGCCAGAACATATGAATCTACATTTGTTTTCAGAGGACAAGGATCCACTAAGTTTGATCTTGTTCCGTCAATCGGAAGAGACAGCGATCGGCGTGAACTGGGATCGGACACCATTTCCCCTATCATAGGCAGTCTTACGCACGAGGCGGACATTATTGAAACTGCCTGCCGCATAATGCCAAATATCTTCAAGCGAGATTTGCTTCCGATTGATCTTTTAGCCTGCCTCCAGCACTACGGAGTCCCTACCAGACTATTAGATGTCACTTCAAACGCGCTTGCCGCTCTCTATTTTGCCTGCAGCAATCCTGATGACGCGGGCGAAGTATTTATCTTTAGACGACCGGGAGGAGATAAGCGGGAATATCCCATCTGCCAAGCAATTGCGGACTCTTGGCATCTGTTTATGAACTCAAAGATTCTGTCTCGTTTTGCCTCGCTTGCAATATCAAGACCATACTTTGACTATCAACGTGATCTAGTGCTTTCAATTTACCCTGAACCAACTGATCAGGCAAAATGGTTTAAGGAGTGCTGCGAAGACACATTATTTGTCTACGGAACTAGATATCTTGATAGACAGGCCGCTCAGTCTGGCCAATATATCCTTTTCCCAAATGACATTCGTGAGAAAGATCAAAGTTTGTCATTTGATGACTTGATAAGTCCACTGCCCAAAGACAGTCCCGTAATAGCTGGTCGTTGCATAGTGCCATCTGATAGGAAAGCATCAATATTAGACGAGTTGAGCAAACTTGGCATTACCGAAGCTTCGCTCTTTCCCGACAGCATTGAGAAGAGATGTGCCGGCATAGTGAGTGAGATTAAAAGACACCGTCACTGAAGGATTGCTCTTAAAAGCAGTGTAGAGAAGCATGCATCAATAATTATGTTATATGTAATTAAAGGGTCCACTGTTTAAACTCTCGATTTAAAACCGATATTTGTTCAAAGCTAACAAATATCGGTTTTAAAACTATATAATTGTTCTTGTAATTTAAGGATGTCTGTGAAAAATCGACTTTTGCGAGAAGGATTCTAAAGATGATCCTCAATTTTTCTTTTAAGAATTACCTCAGTTTTCGAGATGCACAGCAGTTTTCGTTCGAACCAATTTCCAGTAAAAAAGAGTTTGGCCCCGTGCGCGTCGCTGCGGTATATGGTGCTAATGCTTCTGGAAAATCAAACTTCATTGATGCGCTTAACTTTGTCTCGTATTTTGTTCGCACAGGCTTCGCATCGGGCGATGCACATACGCGAATTCGAGTCGTTCCCTTTTTGCTCGATTCCAATTCCATCGATGGCGACACCGAGTTTTCAATCGACTTTACTTCCGGTAACGAAAAATATGAGTTCTCGTTTGGTCTAAATAAAAATGAAGTTACATACGAAAATCTCGTCGTCTATCGATCAAAGCAACCGTCCCTTCTGTATGATCGCTCTTTAGCAAATGGAGAGCAATCCATTAAATTCGGAAGCTCCTTTACGGGCGCAAAAAAACAACTGTGGGATATTACACGTAAAAACTCTCTCTTTTTATCTGCCGCGGCAACGGCCGGCAGCACTGTTGTCCAACCGGCATTTGAATCGCTTGCTCACGAAATAAAACTTTATGATGCAACGCGATATACCAACGAGCTGACGGCAATTAAAAAGTTATTCATTAAGGGTGATGCGCGGGCCCGGATATTATCTCAGCTTATTAAGTTTGCTGATATCGGAATTGACGATATCGATGTTCGCCAAGCTGAAAGCGTCTTTGGTTTAAAGGAATCATTCGTTGACCTTAAAGACATTCCAGAAGAAGCACGAAATTTAATTGAAGAAGATTTTAAATGGTCTTTTTCTTACGACCTGTTCTTTCATCATAAAGGGGCTGGAGATGGGCTTTGGTTCAGTTCAAATCAGGAATCTGAAGGGACGAAAGCAGCTCTAGCTTTCTTCTTCGTGGCTGTAAACTCACTAAGCAGCGGAAGTCTAGCTCTCATTGATGAGCTAGATTCGAGCCTACATCCTACGCTCCTACGCGACTTCGTTTCACTTTTTTCTGATCCTGACACCAATCCTAAGGGCGCACAACTTATCTTTTCTACTCATGATGTTACCCTGATGACGCGAACGAGCCCAATGGAAGAAGTGCTTGAGCGAGATCAAGTCTGGTTTGTAGAAAAAGATTTTGAGGGAACTTCTCAGCTAATTGCGGCAATGGAGTATTCCCCCCGCGCAAATGAAAATCTGGGGCGCAATTATTTGAACGGGGTCTACGTGCCCTTGCCAAATCCGAGCTTCCATCAACTTGTGGCTCAGCTTATGAAGGAAGGCACTGACGTAAATGGCTAAGACAGAAAGGAGAGGGCTTGCTCGCGGCCGTAAAAAGCAAACGAGAGCCAAACGAAAGCGTCATCTAGTTGTGTCTAATGGCAAGGTGACCGAAACCGAATACTTCAACTTCCTAATTAATGAAATGGACGTTCGCGGAAGCGTGCGGTATCGGCATATTGACGGAGACCCCTTGAAGGTGGCCAAGCAGCTGTCGCGAGAGCTTGAGAATGATATAAAGGCTGTTAAAGCAGGCGAAATCGAAGCATTGAGTTCTGCATGGATCGTTGTTGATTCAGATGAGTTCAGAAACCTAGCCGCAGCAGAACGAGAAGCAAAGACAAAAGGAGTTAGGTTCGCGATCTCCAATCCATGCTTTGAAGTGTGGCTCATCGATCACGTGTCACCATGCCCGGAGACTTTTGCATCGACGCCTCAATGTGAGAAAAGAGCGCGAGACCTTGGCGTTCTAAAATCTACTGACCCCAACAGGTACTCCGCGTCAAAGTTCAAGTCGGTAAATCTCGAAATGATTGACGGCAACAAGGGCCAGGCTTTGACCAATGCCGCAAAGCACAATACGGATAATAAACGTCGTGCAAGAGAAATGAATCCTGACAACGTTGTCGCCTATCAAGTATGGACAGACTTGCCTGATCTTGTAGATGACGTATTTGGATCGGGTAACTAATGCGATTCATCCCGCGTTAGGGGCAGGCTTTTAACTCAAAAAGTTGTAAACGAGGTAGCAATGCTTTGGAGCTATGTTCAGCTAGATGACGGCACTGGACGTGCTGTCTGACAGCCCCGAGCCCAAAGACAACCAGTACTTTGCATGGATCCAGGACCTTGTTTCCGGAAACCGCACGCGAGAAGAACTCGCCGACGAGCTGCGCTGCGGTTGCGTTGTGGGCACGGGCGATCTGTCGCTCGTATAGAATCTAAGCATCCGCATGCAGGTTATTGAATGGAATGGACGCCACATGGAACTCCCTAGCACCCTGTGCAGCAATGTGTACGACTTCGCGTTTTGCCCCGAGCCCTGCTACGACCGCCTGGTCGATCTAGCCGACCCCGAGGACTGGGGTCCCAGTAACCGCATCCTCAAAAACTATCTGTCGTTCTCGTTTAGCCGCGCGGTGTTTTTGACCGAGCGCGACGTGGACAAGACTGCGCCGTCCAACCTGCCGCTGGTGTTCGACGACGACCGCTGCCTGTTCAACACCGGCCTGTACACGCGTCGCTACGAGACCATCTACGGACTGTTTGAGCCCAACACCAAGCCCGACGCGCGTCAGCGCTGGTTTTTGAAGGGCTTCTTTAAGGAGAGCGACCCCATGCTGGTCTCGTTTGAGTACCTGCCGTGCCGCGTGCGCTTTGCCGAGGACCCCTCCGAGCTGGTCTTTGACTATCGCCTGCCCATCCGCTCCAACATCGACCACATTCTGGGCGATGAGGAGAACCTCACGCGTATTCCCGCCAGCCTGATGGGGGAGGGCAACTCGCTGCTGCTGCGCCGCGCCTTTGAGGGCGCCGTCGTCGAGGCCGCCCGACGCGCCGCCGCCAATTACACGCTCGCCGTGCCGCAGTTCTACGGCGGCCGGATCCAGCTGCTCTTGCCGCTGTGCCTGACCGGCGACAAGCCCGAGCTGGCGCTGACCATCCAGCGCGAGGACGGTTTCTACGCAGCGCGTACCTGCCTCACGCTCGACATGGCCTACAACAACGCGCGACTGATTTGCCGCCCCGAGACTTCGTGGATTAAGCGGTAAATGGTGGTTTAGCTGCGGTTTTACCTATTGCTTTGGTTGCTTTGGTTTGGCTAGCACTCACGAATTTAAAATCGAGGGCAAAAAGTTCTTGGTAAACCACGCGCGGCTATGATAGTATCTCTTTTGCCGAAAGGCGACGGGCGATTGGCTCAGGGGTAGAGCATATCCTTCACACGGATGGGGTCACAAGTTCGAATCTTGTATCGCCCACCATCAAAAGCGCAGGTCAGAGGTGTTAAGCCTCTGGCCTTTTTCTTTTTGACACCAAGGGTGACACCAAAATCGAATCGAAGTTGTATAAGGCGTCTTTTTTTTATCGCGCCCTTTTTGCTGACGCCATTGCATGTTTTGTATAAAACACATCCGTATTTTCATTGAACTCCCCATGTGATTCGAGCGCAAATGTGGAGACAGGGACCGCATGCCCAGAGCGTCTTCCAGCGGATTTCTATCACACGACGGTATTTCGGCAGAACTCGTCAAGCTTTTGGTCAGCGTTTGGCCAGCTTCCGGTACTTACCCGCATGATGCCCCAGTAGATAATCGGCGATGTCCACAATCCGCACGGCCTATGGCCGATACCAGGGGAGACGCAAATGGAAGAAATCGTCTGCGCAAACACCGCATTCCGTTACTGGCGCTGCCCACCGCAGGTGCGCGACCTCTACCCGAGACTGCCAAGCCCAGAAGACGGCTGGCGAGCCCTATCTCAATCACCCTTTGTAGTCGACATCCTCAAGACCCCGATTATTACCACAACAGTGCCCGGTGGTGTTAATTACCATTCGGGATTACGGACAACAATCCACTGTGATGATGCTTCGGAGGTAGATAGCACGCTGGAAACCGCGATGAGCTTTAGGGTTACCAATCCACTTGCGACGCTATTTACCATGGCGCGCTTTGTATCTCCAACCGATCTTGTCCTTGCCATGTACGAATTCTGCGGATGGTTCTCAGTCTTTGAGCCCACGGTAGCAGTAGAAGCGGAACTAGACAAAGCCAATGAGGCTGCCGAGAATGCAACCACCGAATCCCTCTTTGACCTCGATGAAAGCCAAGACGAACCACAATGGAAACGCGTTTATGCGCGCATAAAAGTCAAGGAACAGGTAAATACGAAGGAGCCCAACGGACAAAAGAAAACGAAGGAGGTCACAAGGCTAAAGGGTACTTCGCTCTGGATGAGGAAGCCGCTCATCGAATTACACGAGCTTCATGAGTACGCCAGTAAAATGAAAAGACGAAAGTGGGGTACAAAGTTTTACAACGCCGCGCAGCTGGTGACAGGTATAGCAGCTTCTCCGCTTGAAGTTGCAGGAATTTTATTGCTATCGCTTCCTCGCTCTCGCGGCGGTGCCGGCTTTCGAAGCGTTTACGTTAACGACCTTACGCCGCTTACCGCATCGGCGCAGAGCATTGCAGGGCAAGGAGTTTGCTACGGGGATATCGTGATCGTAAATCCAACCATAATGAAAGCAGGCATCGTGGAGATTCAGGGGGAGGTCATCCACGGATCAGGCGCCGTGCTCGACCACGATGCCAAACGCATGACAGCGCTGCAAAGTATGGGGTATGACGTCTTCCTGGTTACGCACGACATGCTTAACGATGCCGAGCAGCTTGATGCGATCGTGAGAAGTCTTTGCTCGCGCTTGGAATTACGCTATAGGTTCAAAACTAAGGCGCAAAAGACGACGGAAATGGAGTTACGAGCCAACGTACTGTGCAACTGGCTGGAAATCGGTCGTTAGACGGGTGCCCTGCTCATTTCCGGGCGCCCTCGGTCGGCCGCCTGCGATGCCGCCGCCACGAAACCGGCCCATCTACTACGTTTAACCCCGGCCCCTCGACCATACCCCGTATTTCGCGAAAACCGCAGGCCGTCTACCTGCGGTTTTATTTTTGCCCGAGACGCCATGGTCGGGGGATGCCGGCCAAACGTAGTAGATGGGCCGGTTTCGTGGCGGGGATCCCGGGGGGCGACCGGAGTGGAGCCTGATAGGCGGGCGGCAGCGCCGCCCGCGGGGCGCGCCCCGCGGGCTTACTCGGGCATCGAGGGGCCCAGACGCCCTGGACGCGCGCCCGCATCGGCCCCGCGGGCGCTGGTCTCCGCCGTCGCGACCCCGCGGAACTCCGGCGCCCGCGCCCCCGGAAAGTTTTTCCAAAAATGTCCTTGCATCGCCGCCCGAGTTCCCGTATAGTACTTTTTCGCACGGGGGCGTAGCTCAGCTGGGAGAGCGCTTGACTGGCAGTCAAGAGGTCAGGGGTTCGATCCCCCTCGTCTCCACCCGAGCATTGAATGAGGCTCCAACGCAAGTTGGGGCCTTTTTTCATATAGGCACACAAGGTCAAAGGCGGCACCATGATCCTCCTGGTCGACAAGATCGTGCGTTGAACGGGTGCCGCGCGCATGGTAGTATTTCACATCGTGGTTCAAAGCGTTGGAGGCTGTTCTGCCACCCCAACTGCAAGCGCCACTTTATAAGGGCTCTTGGCGCAACGGTTAGCGCAGGGGACTCATAATCCCTGGGTTCTGGGTTCGAATCCCGGAGGGCCCACCACTATCTACCAGCGGTTTCCCTGATATACAGTCAATCGGGGGAACCGCTTTACTATTGGCTATTCCTTCTAGAATCCACTGGTTTCTTCTGGCTATCCACCACTATCCACCACTGATTTGTGTATAGATACGTTCTTCTTCTGTATCAAAGGTCTTAAAAATGGGCTTTATAAACGACGTGCCAGCGCGTCTGCTCCCACCAAAATAGTTTGAAAATGCGGTGAATCGATCATCTCGAATATGCGGCGCGTCCAGATCGGGCGTCTGGACGCGTTTTAGGGCCATCTTAGAGCTTGAGACTCATCAATACTCGAGGTAATTGATTCGCCGCCCCATATCGTCTCTCATTGCCTTAGGCGAGGCCTTGAATGGCTAACAACGAGTTCGTCCGAGCTTGGTTCTTGAAAATCTTCTATAAGTCAGTTTTCTCAACAAGCGATTCAAGCGTGAAGCCTCCGCTTGCCATGTCTGACGCCATGAAGGCATCGACCTTATCGGCAGCATCGAGAATCGCCTCAACGTTGAGATCGATATAGTGCTGGAAATCCGTCTTAAACTGTGTATGACCGTGCATGCTTGAAATCGTCGGGGTCGAAACTCCGCTGGCGGCCATGAGCGTCTCGGAGGTGTGCCTGAGGTTGTTCACTGGGATAAACCTCAGTCCGTGTTTCTTCAGCGCGGTTTCCCAGTGGCCGCGAAGCGTTTCACCGGCGCACGGAAGAATTCGCCGGCTGCTCCACTGCTCCAAAGCGTGTCTCACTGCGTCCTGCTCTGTTCCGATGAACGCCTCCGGCTTGATAGTCCTCTCCATGGTGTCGACGTATCCGTTGAAGACATTTACGGTCCAAATCCCATCTGCAATTTCTCTCACTTTTGGGGTTGAACCCAATTTATACTTTGCTGCCGTCTCTGCCGCCAATTGATTAGCAACCGCTTGGGCATCTTTTCGATTCCCCATAACGGTTTCAATCCTATATTTTGCTTTTCTGGACTTATGCCAGCATGTCTTGTGTCTGATGAGCCAGCAGCCTTCAACCTGCTCGATTGACGGCTTCGTGGCCTCGAGAGCCGAAAGAAACCTGTCAGTAAACTCTGGAAGAACCAAAGCGTGCCTTTTAGACTCTTCCGTTTTGGTTACCTTAAGTCCGTCTTCATCCGTGTAGGCCGCATGAACATTCAGGAGAACATACTTTTTCACGCCTTGGGAAGTCGGCATTTTCAATACCTGAACGTCAGCTGGCGTTATGGCCAGGTTTTCTTCCTTGCGAAGCCCCGCGCTTCCGACCAGTAGGGTCAGGTATGCCATCTCATCATCAGCTAGTGCGTCGGCAGCCTGCTTCAGTTCCATTGGCGACCATGGTGCGGGGCGCTTCTTTTTCTTTGCCTTGGCGTCGAGACCCGTTAGATCCATTTTGTGGCGCATGAATCCATCCGATTTGGCCCTGTTTAAGATCGCCCTGTACGTCCGTAGCGTGTTTCTCGGAGTTCCCGACTGCTCGATGAGATTTCGAACGTTAATCTCATCGAGATTCAAGAGGACTCGTTCGCCATGATTTGGGGAAATCCATTTCCGGTAGTTTTTAACATATCCGTCGATAGTGCTATTGGTCTTGCCTTCTTTTTCGAGGGCCGGGATAAACCTGCCATAAAAATACTGATTCAGCGTAATCTCAGGAATATCGCGTTCGGAAAGGCTGGAAGTCAATTCGACATAGAGCATAGAAGCTGCGGCCTGGGCATCCCTCATTGTTCCATGAATTGTTGCCCTTTTTGTGACACGCTTTTCCCGTGTGCCGGCCTCGACTCTAACCCTGAATATCTCTAAGCCGTCGGTATCGACGCCTATTTTCTCAATTTGTCCGATTTTGTTTTTAGGCATTATGACTACCCCGAATTGTTTTCCAGTCTGGATAAATAACTCTAGTAATAAAAGGCCCGTCCGATTGTTTAGGCCGTCTTGGCTCTACGCTGAGTACTAGCCGGGGTGTTGCTTTTTGCAATATCGCCAAACCTCTTGTATTTTCCAGAGCGGTTCATAGTGTCTGCGCTATCTGCAAGCTGCTTTCTTCCAGCTGAACTAAGAGCCATATAGCTCTCCAGCAGCTTTCTAAACTGTTGCCTGTCTTCTTTATTCATTTCGGAGACCGCGGCATTAACTATTGAACGCATTTCGGAGTCTTCGAGAAATGAGGGGGAAGAAAGCGATGCCGAGAATTTAGATCCAAGAATTGAATCAACTGATACAGAGAAATATATCGAGAGCTGGAGCAAAAGCTCATCTGTGAGACGCCTCGTCCCTTGTTCATACGTTCTGTAAGCAGGTAGCGAAATACCGAGCTCTTCCGCTACCTGTTTTTGAGTCTTTCCGCTATTGGATCGAATTGTTTTCAGATTGTTGCCCATGGGTGCTCCTTTCTTTGAGCACCTTGACTTTAGGTACGACAATTTGTTGTACAGTACTTCAAGATGTTGTAGTATCTAACTAGGTACAACAATCTGTATTACCTAAGGAGGGTTTTATGCCGAATTGTATCGGAGCGGAACGAGTGAGGCTTCGCCTTTCGCAAACCGATCTTGGCGACAAAATCGGCGTCAGCAGAAGCATCATCGTGCGAATCGAGCGAGATCCGAAGTCGGCAACTTACGACCAGCTCGAGAAGATGTCGCAATTGTTCGGATGCTCCATCCAGTACCTGCTTGGCGAGACTGATGATCGTCTTCCTCAGAAGGACGAGGTTGCGTAATGAGTGGCAAAGAAAGGTTGGAGCCGTGGGCGAGTAGCAAATGGCTTTCCAAATCCGCGGCAGCCAAATACATCCATCGCCATGTCGATGCGGTGCAGGGGCTCATTGAATCTGGCGAGATCCCCGCCGTCTACGGCGCGTTCAACCGTGGCGGTTCGCGGACCATCTACATCAACATTGACGACCTCGACGCCTATATGCGCAGGACGCCTTTCATTAAGGAGTCGAGCCCCGATATGCCGTACGAGGAATATGCCTCTCTGCAGTCCCTGCAAGAGAGCATGTCAAAGCGCATGGCCCGCGACGGCCGTAAGGGGGCCGCATGATGGGCCCCACATCGTTCTTGAAAGCTATTCAATTTAGGGTGTCAGAAAAAAAAGTGCGACTGGGAAATTAAGGAAGAGCCCCAGCCGCACCCGAAACGTGAGACCGTAGAAGAAGGGAGTTCACGGATGTGGAAAGGTGAACAGCGTCAACACGATCTCGACGACATAGGACGGTATCGCGCCCTCGTCGGTCAAGTTGATTCTACCATCGCTGTAGAGGGTCTAAACAATCAAGATCTAGCCGAATACGCAAATTCATGCCGAATGTGGACTGGATTCGCTGAAATTGCAAAGGCGAGGGGCCGGGGCTATAACCGGCAGGCTCCTGTGCCGGTCCTTCCCGAAACGCCGAAGGCGCTTTTGACGGCGGGGATTCCCAACCTGCCCATCTGCCATACCGTGCGGCATATCGTACGGGAGACGACAATCTCCAATCGCTCGCACAGGCACGGTATCGAACCCTCGCTACTTGCGTCGGTCCCCGAGCTCCTTCAAGCTCCAGTGGCTGTCTTCAAGGCTGGCGCCGGAAGGGTTGCGGTCGCATTGGAGGCTACCGACGCCATGGGTCAGCCTCTTGTTGCCTATTTCGATCTCGCTGTTCCCCTGTCTGTTGGCGGTGGTCAGTTCCGTTCCGGCGAGCTCGTCAACTTCATGCTGTCCGTTTATGGACGCGAATCCCTGATAAGTGAAATCGAATCCGCACGGGCGGCGGGGGAGTGCAGCGTCTTCAACGAAGAGGCGTTGTTCTCCCTGGCGGTCCAGGCGCTGCAAAGGAGAAAGGCCGCATAGTGTCGATGATTCTCGAGACAGAGACCGAAGGCTACGGTCCTTCGTTCGCCATACACGGCTTCATGCGCTATTTGGGCCTTAGGCCCGCACAGCTCGTGGCTTATGCCCTGATCTACTCCTGCACGGTAGATAAGGGCTGCTACGATTTTGGAGCCGCCGTTCTCGCGGACTGGTCCGGCACGAGCGAGCGCACTGCCCGCACGACCATCGCCTCCCTTCTCGAGATGGGCCTTATCGTTGAGCAAGGATCCCATGTCCACGGCATGAACACCGTTGGAAGATCCCTTGTTGCGGCCACAGATCCAATTGCCCGCGCTAGGGAGGCTTGGCAGGCGGACCATCCGGACGCCGGAAGGACTGCCCCTCGAGTTTCACCGGAAATTATTTCACGTGAAAATACTTCCTCACCTGCAAAAGTTTCACGTGAAGTTTTTTCACCTGAAGTTTCTTCACCTGAAAAAACTTCCTCACCGGAAAATATTTCACGTGAAAATACTTCCTCACCTGAAATTTCTTCACGTGAAGATTCTTCCTCACCTGCAAAAGTTTCACGTGAAGTTTTTTCACCTGAAGTTTCTTCACCTGAAAAAACTTCCTCACCGGAA
>CAKUON010000008.1 GCA_934668875.1 uncultured Collinsella sp. | reverse complement strand
GCCCCGACGGAGGGGAGGCGCCGCGCGCTCGGGCGGCGCGCCAGGGAGATAGTGGACGAGATAGTCGAGAAGCACGGCCTCAAGAAGGAGTAACATCGGGATTTGCAGCGACGGACCTCAGGACGCTCTTACACCACGTCTGCGCGCGCGACCGCATGGGACGTTGAATAGTTCCTGAAATGATCAAAATTGCTGCTACTAAACAGGTAGCAGTACTCATATTTGCCCTTTTTTGACCACAGCCCCCTCGGAAACTTTTTCCTGAGGCATCAAACAGTCATAATCCAAAGGTCGCCTCAAACAATTAGCCGGTTAAGAGCGTCCATGACTACCTAAAAGTTGTACACCAGCATCCAAAGATGTCGAAAAATGTCGACTTTGGATGCTGGTGTACATGTTTGGGTCGTATGGGTTGGGGCGTCCCGGCCGCGACGCGCGTGTTAGAGCAGGTTCTCCTGCACCCATGCGATGATGTCGCTCGACTCGTAGAGCGGCTTGCCGTCGATGAACAGACAGGGAACCTGGCGCTTTCCTCCGACGGCGATGAGCGTCTGCTCGGCATCGGGGTCGGTCGAGATGTTGCGCTCGGGGATGGTCACGCCATTGTCCGCCAGGAAGCGCTTCACCTTAATGCAATACGGGCATCCGGTCATAACGTACAACACGAGTTCGTGATGAGTAGCCATAGGTCTCCAATCGGTTGGGTTTTGATTGAGATACCCAAAGCCGTTGCAGTCTAAGCACGAGTCAGCGACGACTCGATTGCCTGAACCAGAAACGCCGTGGCCCCGGTGCCGCATGGCTTGTCGTAGTAGTCTACGAAGCGCTGGTCGGCGAGGTAACCGTGGGCGAGCCCCAGATATGCCTCGTCCTGGGGCTCACTGCTCCAGTTGAGAGCTATCCAGCGGCGATGCATTGCGACGAGCTTGCGAGCCTCGCTGCCTTCCGGTTCGCCATCGCCCATGGCAATCGAGAGCTGGCCCAAAATGGCACGTTCAAGCTCCTTCATGTCGTTCCATGTCTGAGGGTCCATGTCTAGCAGCGCTTCGTTTGCCGCATCGACGGCTTCGTCGCCATAGCGCGCCCGGGCCTCGGCACCGTAGCGCTCCTCGTTTTCCTGAACGGTGCGCCAGCGCTCCAGTTGCGGCAGGACGGCGCCCATGAGCGAGACGGCTTCGTCGAGCGACATGCCGGTGTTTTGTGCCAGGCGCGGGGCACAATCCTCGATCATTGCCTCCATGGTGGTCTCGTAGGTGTACTTGCCGTGGTCGTAGCACCATTTGCAGTAATGATCGGTCGTGGCGCCCGTAGCGTCGGTGCCGCAGTCATCGGGCGTGAGCAGCATGCCGCAGCTCTCGCAGTAGTGTTCGGGCATTTCGAGCAGGTGAGACAGTGGCTCTCCGGTTACGGCGGCAATGAGCTTCATCATATCGATGCCCGGCGTGACCTCGCCGCGCTCCCAGCGGCTGACGGCTTGGCGCGTTACATAGAGCTTGGCGGCGAGCTGCTCTTGGGTGAGATTGTTGGCGCGACGGACGGCGATGAGTTTTTCTGCAAAGGCCATGACGGCTCCTCTCTGCTGGTTGATGGCTTAAGCATACGCGGCGGTAGGCACCCTTCCAAGCAACCGTTGGTTGCACGTTCGGCGACCGCGGTGGGGGATTGTGCGCAGCGCCTCGTGCGCCCATGCCGTACAATGACCGGCATGGAACCTATCGCACACATACATACCGATCTGCCGCAGAAGTTCGGCATTCCGCGCAACAGCTTTTTGGCGCCTCATCTACAGGGGCGCATTGTCTTTGAGCCGGAGTTTGCCTCTAACGCCGCGGTTGCGGGACTCGAGTCTTTCTCGCACTTATGGCTGCTTTGGCGTTTTGAAAATGGAACGCCCGGCGGCACGGCAGAGGATATTGCTGCCGATGTCAAGATGCGGGACAAGGCCGGTACCAATGCTAGGTGGTCAAAGACCGTGCGTCCGCCGCGCTTGGGTGGTGCCGAGCGCGTGGGCGTGTTTGCCACGCGTAGTCCGTTTCGCCCCAATCATATCGGCCTCACCTGCGTAAAGCTTGACCGTGTTGAGCTCACCGATAACGGTCCCATCATTTATGTGTTGGGCGCCGACCTGCGCGACGGCACGCCCATCTACGACATCAAACCCTACATTCCGTTCGCGGACTGCCACTCCGACGCGACGGGCGGCTGGATCGAGGACAGCCCGTGGCAAGAGCTCAACGTCGAATTCCCGCAAACGCTGCAAGACAAGGTCCCGTCCACAAAACTGCCCGGTCTGATCGAGGTCCTTCGCCAAGATCCGCGCCGTGCTGGAAGCAAGCACGAGCCCGATCGCGTTTACCACCTGGCTTACGCCGGGCTTAATATTGCGTTTACGGTCGATGGGACACAGCTGACCGTAACGGCCGTCACCGAAGCTCAGGACTAGCTGGCCGCCCGCCCTCATCAGTCAAATTCAACCCCAAAACCCGTGCCAAAGCCGTCCATCCTGGTGGACAATAACGCCTACCGAACCAATCCACTTTGCACGGGAGCCCAGCATGAAATACGACTTCACCTCGCTTATCGACCGCCACGGTATGGATGCCATCGCCGTTGACTCCTGGGGCGAGATCCCCGGTATGGCGCCAAACGCACCCGATGAGGGCTTCGACCGCATCCCGATGTGGGTGGCGGATATGAACTTTGCTACGGTGCCGACGGTTCAGGAGCACATCATTCAGCGTGCCCAGCACCCTATGTTTGGCTACTTTGATCCGCGCGCCGAGTACTTCGACCGCATCATCGAGTGGCAGAGCCGCCGTAACGGCGTTGAGGGCCTACTTCCCAAGCATATCGGCTACGAGAACGGCGTGCTGGGCGGCGTCGTGTCGACGCTGCGCGCGTACGTCCAGCCCGGCGACGCGGTGCTGGTCCATAGCCCCACCTACATCGGTTTTACCAAGTCCATCGAGGCAGCGGGCTATCGCATTGTGTGCAGCCCGCTTAAGCTCGATGACCATGGCGTATGGCGCATGGACTTTGAGGACATGGAGCGCAAGCTCGCACAAAACCACATCCATGCTGCCGTTTTCTGCTCGCCGCATAATCCCTGCGGCCGCGTGTGGGAACGCGACGAGATCGAGCGCGCCATGGACATCTATCGCCAGCACGATTGCGTGGTGATCTCGGACGAGATCTGGTCCGACATCATCCGTCCTGGGCACAAGCACATCCCGACGCAGTCGGTGAGCGAGGACGCCCGCATGCGCACGGTCGCCCTTTATGCGCCCAGCAAGACCTTCAACCTCGCGGGCCTAGTCGGCAGCTATCACATCATCTACAACGAGACGCTGCGCGACCGCGTGTGCGCCGTGTCCAACAAGACCCATTACAACGAGATGAACGTCCTCTCGATGCATGCGCTCATCGGCGCCTACCAGCCGCAGGGCTACGAGTGGGTGGACGAGCTCAACGAGGTCATCAAGGGCAACGTTGACTACTTCTGCGATTACGTGGACGAGCATTTTAAGGGCGTGGCCTATTCGCGTCCGCAGGGCACGTACATGGCGTTCCTGGACTGCACGGAGTGGTGCCGCGCACACGGTCGCGACGTTCAGTGGCTGCTCGACGAGGGCGCGCGCGTGGGCGTGGGCTATCAAGACGGCCGTCCGTTCCACGGGCCTTGCCACATTCGCGTGAACCTGGCCCTGCCGCTTTCGCGCGTGCAGGAGGCGTGCGAACGCCTGAATCGCTACGTTTTTAATGCATAGCAAGCCGTAACGAACGAACGACATGCGCGGGGTCTTCTGGCTTGATTGTTATGCGGGGGTCTGATCCCAGACCCCTACTTTTCGTGAATCTGCTTGCCGCAAAGGTGCTCAATCGTAATTTCGTACAGCTGAACGCCCTTGATGTCCTTGGCGATTTCCTCCTCGACCTCTTCGGCGGTGGGGTAGTACTTGAGCGCGAGCTCGCGGACCTTGTCCTCGATAAATGCAGGGGTGTCATTCGCTAGGCGGCAACGGCCAAAGACAACGGTGCTCTGCACGTAGGGCGCCCAATCGTCGTCCTTGTACCAGTCGTTGCCGTAGACGGTAAAACAGACCTTGTCGTCACGCTTGAGAGCGTCGACCTTGTGGCCCGCCTTGGCGCCGTGGAAGTAAATCTTGTCGTGCTCAGCGTCAAAGAAGTAGTTGACGGGAATGGCGTACGGGTAGCCATCGTCGCCGTTGACGGCAAAGACGCCGCGCTTGCAGGTGGCGAGCAGCTCACGCGCCGTCTCGTCGGTGATGGCACGTTTCTTTCGGCGTAGGGGCCTAAACATCGCGGGATTCCTTTCCAATCGGGCATGGTTCTTGGGGAGAGACTATAGCGAACTGGGGCCGTGCTGCTTGATGCGGGCGAGAATGTTTTTGAGCTTTTCAAAATCGAGCGGCTTGGGCAGATGGGCGTTCATGCCGGCGTCACGTGCGGCCTTGGCGTCCTCGGCAAAAGCGTTGGCGGTCAGCGCGATGATGGGGATGTCGGCGGCGTCGGGCTTGCCGCTCAGACGAATCACGCGCGTTGCCTCATAACCGTCCATACCGGGCATCATGATGTCCATGAGGATGGCGTCGAAGCTGCCGGCGGGGTGCGACAGGTACAGGTCGACAACCTCGTTGCCGTTGGCCGCGCGGGTCACCACAACGTCCTCGGATTCAAGCAACGCCTGGGCAATTTCGGCATTCAGGTCGTTGTCTTCGGCGAGCAGGACGTTCATGCCGGCAATCGGGCAGTTGGGCATTGCCTCGACTGGCTTTATGTGGGCCCGAGGGTTCTTGTCGATATCGAGCGGAATCTGGACAGTGAACGTGCTGCCCACGCCGAGTTCGCTTGAAATCTCGATGGTGCCGCCCATCATGTCGATAAGTGATTTGACAATGGGCATGCCCATGCCGGTTCCCTGGAATTTGCTGCGGGCGTCGTCGCCCTCTTGGGCAAACGGCTCGTAAATGTGCTTCAAAAACTCAGACGTCATGCCAATGCCGGTGTCTTCGATGGTGAAGCAAAAGAGCGCACGTGCGTCGTTGAGCGGTTTGACGGTGGAAGAGAAGGTGACGGTGCCGCCATGCTTGTTGTATTTGATGCTGTTGTCGAGCAGGTTGATGATAATTCGGCGGATATGGGTGGGGCTGCCGATCATGCTCTGGTCGACGGCATAGGGCTCGCTGGCGTTGAGCAGCGTAATGCCACGGTCCGATGCGCGGAGTTTGCACAGCACCAAGGCATCGTCACAGAGCTCCTTGAGGTTGAACGATTCGTGCTCGAGTGTCACTTTGCGCTCCTCGATTTTGCCCATCTCGAGGATGTCGTTAATGAGCGAGAGCAGGTGGTTGGCAGCGACACGCGCCTTGGCGCGGCTTTCGCGAGCGACCTTTATATCGCCCTCTTTCAATTCCTCAATCTCAATAAGGCCCAAGATGCCGTTGAGCGGTGTTCGGATGTCGTGGCTCATGCGCGTGAGGAACGCGGTCTTGGCGGCGTTGGCGGCGTCGGCTTTCTGCCGCTCTATCCGCGCGCGTTGAAGCGACCAGACAAGGATAGCGATGCCGGTCAGCAAAATGCAGATGATAACGGTGGCAATGGCGGTGCGGTTGCGGTAGAGGAATCGAAGTGTATCGGATTCTTGAGCCGAATACGATGTGGGGGAATAACTGTTCGCGGAGAGCGATTCGCCGGCATTGACGATACCCTTATTAATGATTCCTAGGAGTTGGGGATTGCCGCGCGAGATCAAGCACGATAGTTCTGCTGTGTTGGTGAGTTCCTGCGTTTCGAAATCCTCGATGTCGTAGGTGTCGCGGATGGTTTCCAGGCGCGTACTGGGGACGATGATGCAACTGGCCTCTCCTTTATTGAGGGCTTTGAGCATCTCGCTGCCGCTTGGGTACTCGGTTACCGTCGCGTCGGGGAACAGGCTCTCGAGCTCAAAGCGGTTGACGATAGCGCTCTTTGTGCAAGCGATGTTCTTGAGGTCCTTGCTCAGGTCGTTGCTGCTGTGGATAGCGGTCAGGGAGACCGTTCCCGTCGAGTTTGACTGGATGACCCCCACCTGTTCGGCGAGCCAGTAGTCACGAAAGAATGGCAGGGCGACATCGATGGTGCCTTCTGAAAGGGCTTTGATCATTTGTTTGGTGTCTGCGATGGCGACTGTTTTAACGTTAATGCCAAACTTGTCGTGCAACGTCGTCGCGAGCGAGGCAAACGACCCCTCCATTTCGCCATCGTCATTTTGCGTGCAGTAGGGGAGCTGGTTTGTAAGATAGCCGAGCGTGATGGTGTTGCCGTTTGCTTTGAGCCAGGAGGCCTCGGCGCCGTCAAGTGATGATGACCCGCTGTTTTGGGCCGAGTAATTTGCTTTGACCTCGTCATTGTAGCGGGGGTTGAATCGGGCGATTGCCGCCATGGCGGCATTGATATCGTCCATAAGGTCGGGGCGGCTTTTGGGGACGGCGAAATAGTAGTCGCTTGAGCCTACGTAGAACATGGGGGAGGCGTTGGGCGACGAGATTGTGTCGTTCATGATGATGGCGTCGACCTCGCCGTTTGCCAACGCATCGAAGAGGCCGCCGCCACTGGCTATTTCTTTATAGGTGCAGGTAATGCCTTCGTCGGCAAGCCACTGCTGGCCGACGAAGGTCTGCATAACGCCGGGATTGCAGCCAATGGTGAGGCCCTGGAGCGCCTGGAGGTCGCCCGTGGCCAAGTCGTCTCGGTCGGGCCTGGCATAGATGTAGTAGCGCTCGGTGCCCTCGGGGTTCGATGAGAAAAGCAGCTTTTGGGCGCGTTCCTCGGAGTAGGAGATATTGGGCATGAGGTCGATCTCGCCCGCCTCGAGCTTGTCCATGAGCTCGGTGAACGTACCGGAGACATATTCGTATTTCCATCCGGGGGTGTAGTACGAGAGGGTTTGGAGGTATTCGTAACCCCAGCCCGAAAGGCGTTCGCCCGGCGTGCCTTCCTGGAAACCCTCGCTGCTGACGAGCCAGCCAACGCGTACCGTTTTGACCTGCTGATCAGAGTCATCGGCAAAAGCCGGAGTAGGCGCGATGGCGTTCAGCACGGTGAGTGCGGCGAACACGATGGCGAGGGCGCGGCACATAGTTGAACGAAGGACGGCGAAAGGCTTCACAAGCAATCCTAACGAATCGAGGCATTACCGCATAAGGATACCAGCTCAGCCGCCACGTTTGACCCGCATGCCGTTAAACGGCTGGCCGCTTTCATCCGGCAGATGTAGTCGCCTGGGACGTTCTTAAACGACTAGTCATTCAAGAACGTCCCCGATGACTAGTTCCGTTTGCAGGGGAGGCGTGGGACAATACCGAGCGAATGTGATTGATTACTCGCGGAAGGGGTCGCGATGAAAAAGCTGAGGACGCTTGCCGATGTGTTGCGTCAGGCCGGTTTTGTGCGCATTACGGGCCTGTTTCTCGTCTTCTATCTGCTCTGCTCAACGGCTGTCTGGCTGTCCGAGCCCACGACCCTCACCTTTGGTGATGGGCTCTGGTTTAGCTTTGAGACGGTATCGACCATCGGCTTTGGTGATATTCCGGCCGAGACACCGGTCGCCCGCGTCATCACGGTCGTCTTGAGCGTCATTAGCATCTTCTATATCGCTATGCTCACGGGCGTTGCGGTGAGCTACTGCAACACGCTCATCAAGATGCGCCAAAAGGACACCATGGCGCGCTTTATGGACGACTTGGAGCATTTGGAAGAGCTCGACCGCGATGAGCTCGCCGACCTGTCGCGTCGCGTACGTGAGTACCGCCGTCGACAGCGTTAGGGCAAACGCATCGCGCAGCAAGGGGGATTGCATATGAACATCACGGTGTACCTAGGTGCGAGCGTCGGCAACGATCCGGCGTTTTTGCCCGCGGTGCAGCAGCTCGGCACGTGGATTGGTGCCAACGGCCACGCGCTGGTATACGGCGGATCCAAGTCGGGCCTGATGGGCGCGCTTGCCGATAGCGTGCTCGATGCCGGCGGTCGTGTGACGGGCGTGGAGCCGAGCTTTTTTATCGAGGCCGAGTTCCAGCACGACGGTATCGACGACCTCATCGTGACGAGCGATATGGCCGAGCGCAAGGCTAAGATGATCGAGCTCGGCGACGCGTTTATTGCCTTTCCCGGCGGCACGGGTACGCTCGAGGAGATTGCCGAGGTCATGTCCGCGGTGTCGCTGGGGCATCTCGGCGCACCGTGCATCCTGTACAACCTGGACGGCTACTACAACGACCTGAAGGCCCTGCTCGGCCACATGATTGAAAAGGGGCTATCGAGTCCGCAGCGCCAGCGGGGGATTTACTTTGCCGAAGATTTGCACGAGATTGCCTCGATCATCAACGGCTAAGTTCTAGATTGGGCGCGCATTGCGCCCAATGGTGCCGTTTGGGGTGCAGATGGTTGGCTCGTCTTGGCAGCGCTCGCTCTACAATAAAACGTATCTTTGTCGATTTTGACCACGGGAGGACCCGATGGATAACCTTGCCAAGCCTAAAAACCGTGCGCTGTTCCTTATCAGCGTAGCCTTGACTGGCGCGCTCGCCGGCGCTGCGGTCTGGCTGTTCTTCTTTGCGATGGAGCATGGTATCGACTTCTTTTGGACCGAGGTCCCGCATATGCTGGGTGCTGCTTCGCCCGAGCTTGCCAGCGGTCCCTTCGGTTGTCTGCCGTACCCGTTTTTCGTCTGCCTGTTGGGCGGCCTGCTCATCGGGCTGTACGAAAAGCTGACCGGCACCAAGACCGACGACCTCAACCAGGTGATGGCCAAGGTCAAACAAGACGGGCGCTATCCGTATGACAATCTGGGCAAGCTGTCGATCGCGGCACTGCTGCCGCTGCTGTTTGGCGGAAGCATTGGTCCCGAGGCCGGTCTGACCGGCGTTATCGCGGGCCTTTGCAGTTGGGTCGGCGACCGCATGCGTCGCTTTGGCGCCGAGTTTAGGGAGCTTACGCTGCTGGGCACCCAGGCTGCCCTGACGGCGCTCTTTACCGCACCCGTCTTTGGCTTTGTGGCGCCGCTCGCCGGTAGCGCCGACGGCGATGAAGACTCCGCGTCTGACGAAATCACCATCAAGCTCCCCAAGGCACAGAAGACCGTGGTCTACGGTATCGCGATTGCGGGCGGCTTGGGCACCTACCTGTTGCTCGGTCAGCTTATGGGCGGCGGCATGGGCATGCCGAGGTTTGAGGCTGCCGAGGTGGGCAGCTTGGAACTGACGTGGCTCATTCCTCTGACGTTGGTCGGCACGGTCTGCGGCTGGCTGTTCTTTGTCTCGGAGCATGCAAGCGAGGCGCTGGCCCATGCCATAGGGGAGCGCCCCGTCGCCAAGGCCATGCTGGCCGGTCTGGTGCTTGCGGCTTGTGGCACGGTTCTGCCCTACACCATGTTTGCCGGCGAGACGCAGGCAGATGTCCTCATGGAAACCTACCTCACCATCCCCGCCGGCGTCCTTATCGCGACCGGCCTGGTCAAGGCTATGCTGACGCCCGCCCTTATCAACCTGGGCTGGCGCGGCGGCCATTTCTTCCCCGTAATCTTTTCGGGCGTGAGCCTCGGCTACGGTTTCGCGCTGCTCACGGGTGCCGATCCGGTCTTTTGCGTAGCCGTCTGCACTGCCTCGACAATGGGTGCCGTCATGCGCCAGCCCGTTATGGTCGTGGGCCTGCTGCTCATGTGCTTCCCGCTCAAGGGCATCGTCGCTATGATCATCGCCGCGGTTATCGCCGCCGGAATTCCACTACCCAAGCCGCTGCGCAAGTAGCGGGCGGCCCGTTTTGGGCTGATTCATAATCCGTTTTGAAAGAAGCCGCGCGAGGCCGTATGTCTACGGCCTCGCGCGGCTGTTATTTAGAGCTTCCTCAGCACGATTGCTATGGTGTTGAGATACTCGAGGGCGCCCGCTTCAACGGCAGCGCGGTCGCCCGCGGCGTACTCATTGTCGCAGGCGAGCCAGTCTGCCCATGCCTCGTTGGTGCAGAGCATGGGTTGCATCGAGACAATCTCGACGCCGGGGGTCGGCTCGATCATGGCGCGCCACCAGGCTATGTCGTGCATGTAATCGAGCTGCTCGGGCGTCCAAGATGCGAGCAGACAGTCAGGCAGGTTCTCGTGGCAGTCGCGGGCCATGCCGGGGATGCTCAGGCAAAGCATGCCCCCGCGCTTAACGTAGGGAAGCAAGCGTTCGCCCAGATAATGTGGGTCGCGACCGTAGTAGTTGTACGAGTCGATGCTCACGACCGCATCAAAAAAGTCGTGCTCAAACGGCAATCCCTGTGAGGCGTCTGCCTGTACGGGGTGAATCGTGTCGCGCGAGATGTCGAGCGAATCGAAGAACGCGCGATTTTCCTCGGGGTCGCTCCACAGGTCGACGGCGTAGGTGTCAAACCCATATTCGCGAGCAAGCAGGGCGCTGGTGATGCCGGTGCCCGACCCAAGATCACAGACGCGGGCGCCGCGGGGAATGCGCGCATCGCGAAGCAGCTCTTCGCAGAGTTTGAGGGGGTTCAGCCCCATAATCTTAGAGCGCACGAGTGCCGTATCGAAGCTGCTGGCTTTTGGGAAGGATTGAGATTCCTGGGATTGCATTGTTCTTTCCTATCAGGTGCAAATTGGCAGATGACGGAGGCGGAACGGCGCAATAAACCACGGCCGTTAGGCGGCCGTTTTCACGGTTCTATGCGATTGACCGTTCCCTAAAGAACAATGACCAAAAAGACATCCCCTTGGATGATCGAAATTGGGCCAAGGCCCGTGACGCCTCCATTGTAAAACGTTGCGTACGGGCCGGGGACATGTCATTTGTCATATATTCGTATTTGCTGGCGACCGATTGTGGCCACGAGTGCGCCGAGGCTCGCGTTCGCTGCGCCTTACTTCCAAATTGCGAGTGCGGCAGTGCCCAGAACGATGAGAAAAAGGCCGGCGGCGCTTCGGCGCGACAGCTTTTCGTTGAAGGCAAGGCGTGCGAACAGCACCGATACGACAATCGATAGCTTGTCGATCTGCACCACGATGCTCACCTGCCCGGCGGCAATGGCGTAGTAATAGAGTAGCCACGATGCACCGGTCGCAATGCCCGATGCTGCGAGAAATGTTAGTTCACGCCGTTCAACGTGCGCTACCTGCCCCAGCTTTCCCTTGGCGGCAACGATTGCCCATGCCATGGCTAGTACTACGCAGGTGCGGATTGCCGTGGCCAGATTGGATTCGACTCCTTCGATGCCAACCTTGGCAAGGATGGATGTGAGTGCCGCGAACACGGCCGCGCCGACGGCGTAGACGAGCCAAGTCCGATCTTGCTTCTGACCCACGCCAGTGGATTGCTTCTTCTCGATCATCAAAAACGTGCCGAGGGTGATTACGGCCGTCCCGACAAGCTTTACGGCCAGACTGCTTGTCTCGCCAAAGAGCGCGATAGCGAAGAGCGTGGCGAGCACGGTGCTCATCTTGTCGACCGGTACAACTTTATTGACGTCTCCAATGCTGAGCGCCTTAAAGTAGCAGATCCATGAAACGCCGGTGGCAAGTCCCGAGAGGACGAGGAACAGCCAAGACTTGGCCGCGATGCTGCCAATGGTTCCGATGGATCCAGAAACGCCCGCCATTCCCCAGGCAAATACGAGCACCATGCAGGTGCGGATGGCGGTCGCGACATCGGAATCGGTATGTTTAATGCCGCATTTGGCCAGGATAGATGTGATGCCGGCAAAGAAAGCCGATGCAAGCGCTGCAGCGACCCACGACATGGGTGAAATGCCTCCCCAAGAACGACTGCGCCAAATCTACAGCGCACGTCCGATGATACCGCTCATGGCTACAGGTCGCGTGCTTGGTAGACCTTGGTGCTAACGGTGACGCTGATTGCGAAAAGGACCAATGCTAGAACGGCTATGCCGGCGCACAGACATCCGATGACGGCGGGATTGGGATTCGCCCCGGCAAATGACATGAGCCAGTTTCTGATGGGGTTGGAGGAGCTCAGCATTGCCATGGTGCCACAGCCAAGCAGGGCAAACAGGCCGACGGAAAGGCGCAGCGCCTCCATGTGTCCAAATCGGAAGAATATCGGCTGCGCCAAAAACACCATCATGAGGGAGATGAGCATCGATGCCGCCGAGGCGGTTGCGATTTCAAAGACCGTCTGGCTTGTCGAAGGGATGCCCATGTGATCAAAGAACGGAAGGGCGAGGATGTTCAGAAGCGTAGCCGCGCAGGCCATGACGGCCGAGAAGGCAATAATGCACAGGTAGCGTGCGCAGATGATGTCCTTGCGCGAAAACGGCAGCGTTGCCCGATAGCGCTCCCAACCGTTTTGGTTATCGTAGCCAGCCAGCGAGTTCATGATAATGATGGGTGACATGGCGCTGACCGCGCAGGTGCCGGCGCTCATGCCGGAATCGCCGTCTGTCGCGTTGGCAAGGGTCAGCACGACGAATATGAACAGGCCGACGCCGGCGATGCTCGGGAGAAACGAGCGTGCGATGGCGGTTTCGGACTTAAAAGCGCGTTTCATTTGGAGGCTCCTTTCAGCGTAAGGCGCAGATAGTCATCGATGGAAATCCGGTCGCAGGGAATCTCGGGAAAGGCCTCGAGCGCTTCGCGGCGATTGGGGACCAGCACGTCAACGCTGTAGGCATGACGGGTGGCGCGGGCGCCTTCGACGCAAGCCATTAGCTCGACAGCTTGCGCCTGGGTGCAGTGGGCAATGCCGGCGCGGTCGGTAATGTCCTCGCGCGGCATATCGAACACGATCGAGCCGTTATCGATGCAGACAACACGGTCGGCGGCACGTTCAAGATCGGATGTAATGTGGCTCGAGAACAATATGCCGTGCTGTCCGTCGGCAACAAAGGCGAGCAGCTCGTCGAGCAGTTCCTCGCGTGCCATGGGATCGAGGCCAGCCGTGGCTTCGTCCAGAATGAGCAGCTCGGCCTTGTGGCTGAGCGCACACGCGAGCTGCAGCTTCATGCCCATGCCGCGGGAGAGGTCTTTGACCTTTGCCTTGGGGTCGAGGCCAAATCGATCGTTGAGGCCGGTGAACGTGTCATGGTTCCAGGTGGGGTACGCTGAGCCTACGAGCGCCTCGACCTCGGCCACCTTGAGCGTGGTGGGGAAGGGGCACGTGTCCAGCACGAGTCCGATGCGAGAGCGCGTGCGACGTTGCTGTTCATCGGGCGCATTGGCATCGCAGCGCTGTCCAAACAGATATACCTCGCCGGAATCGAGCTTTATGAGCCCGAGTGCGGCGCGGATGGTCGTTGTCTTTCCGGCGCCGTTTGCGCCCACAAAGCCAACAATCTGGCCGGGCTCCACGGCAAACGTGACGTTGCGCAGCGAAAAGCGGTCGCTTACACGGCGTGAGGCACCTTTGAGTTCTAGCAAGTTTTGCATGGTATAGCCTTTCTTGCAGATGGCTACTGCATGGTTTCGGGGGCAACAAGGTCGAGCATTTCGTGCAGTTTCTCGCGCGTGACGCCCAGGGCTTCTGCCTGTGTCGTTGCCTGCGCAAGCAGCTCTTCGACATGGCAGAGCTGGTTTTCGCGCAAGAGCTCTTGGTTGCCCTCGGCGACAAAGCAGCCTTTGCCTTGCACGGTGCAGATAAACCCAAGTTGCTCCAGGTCGGCGTAGGCGCGCTTGGTGGTGATGACGCTCACACCCAGGTCGCTGGCAAGCGCACGGATGCTGGGGAGTTTGGCTCCCGCAGCGAGTGTCCCCGAGAGTATCTGAGCTTTGACCTGCGAGGATATCTGCTCGTAGATGGGCTTGTCGCTCGAATTGGATAGGATGATGTCCACAGCGGCTCCTTAGCTGATGGGCTACACGTGTATATAACCGGTAAGCACAGTATATATACACTATGCACAGTTACGCAAGAGATAAATTCGGATTGGGCCGGCTGCCCGGGCCCTGACTGATGAATTTGTCCTGATAGGCGCCCTAGATCGGGATTTCGCGGCTACAATAGGGCGGTTACATCGACGTAATGCACTCAATGCAAGAAAGGATCCGCATGGCAAGCCTGTCGGATGAAATCTCGTCGCGCCGCACATTCGCGATCATCAGCCACCCGGACGCCGGTAAGACCACGCTTACCGAGAAGCTGCTGCTCTATACCGGCAGCATCCAGACTGCCGGCTCGGTCAAGGGCAAGAGCTCGGCCAAGCACGCCGTCTCGGACTGGATGGACATCGAGAAGGAGCGCGGCATTTCCGTTACCTCCTCGGTGCTGCAGTTCACCTATAATGGCGCCTGCGTCAACATCCTCGATACCCCCGGCCACCAGGACTTCTCGGAGGATACCTACCGTACCCTTATGGCCGCCGACGCCGCAGTCATGGTCATCGACGGCGCTAAGGGCGTCGAGGCCCAGACCAAAAAGCTCTTTAAGGTCTGTACGCTGCGCCACATTCCCATCTTCACCTTTGTGAACAAGCTCGACCACGAGGCTCGCGATCCGTTTGAGCTCATGGAAGAGATCGAGAACGTTCTGGGTATCAATACGTATCCCATGAACTGGCCCATCGGCAGCGGCCGTAACTTCCGCGGCGTGTTCGACCGCCAGACCCGTCGCGTCATCGCCTTTGAGGGTGACGGCCACGCCAACGCCACCAAAAAGGTTGCCGAGGTCGAGGCCGAGCTGGGCGATCCTTCCATGGATGAGCTCATCGGCGAGGAGAACCACAAGAACCTGATGGACGACATCGAGCTGCTCGATGGCGCCGGCGACGAGCTCGATCTGGATGCCGTGGCCTGCGGCAAGCTGAGCCCGGCGTTCTTTGGCTCGGCGCTCACCAACTTTGGCGTGGAGCCCTTCCTCAAGGAGTTCCTGCGTCTGGCCCCGACGCCGCGCGCCTATACCGATACGCTCACCAGTGAGCCGGTCGATCCCTGCCGCGATGACTTTAGCGGCTTTGTGTTTAAGATCCAGGCCAACATGGACAAGAACCACCGCGACCGCATCGCTTTTGTGCGCATTTGCTCGGGCAAGTTCGAGCGCGGCATGGACGCCTTCCACGTGCAGGGCAACCGCAAGCTTAAGCTTGCCACGGGCACGTCGATGATGGCCGATGACCGCGCCATCGTGGACGAGGCATACGCGGGCGATATCGTGGGCCTGTTCGATCCGGGTATCTTTAGCATCGGTGACACCGTGTGCTCTGGCAAGCGCCATGTGCAGTATCCGCAGATCCCGACGTTTGCCCCCGAGATGTTCGCCCGCATTACGCAGGTTGATACGCTCAAGCGCAAGCAGTTTGTGAAGGGCATGGAGGAGCTTGCCCAGGAGGGTGCCATCCAGATCTTCCGCGAGCTGGGTGCCGGTATGGAGAGCGTCATCGTGGGCGTGGTCGGCGTGCTGCAGTTTGAGGTGCTCGAGCGCCGCCTCAAGGCCGAATATCGTGTTGAGGTTCGTCGCCAGCCGCTGCCCTATACGGACATTCGCTGGATTCAGAACGACCCCGATACCATTGACATTCCGGCTCTTTCGCTCACGCGCGACACCCTGCGCGTCGAGGACATGCGCGGCGGTAAGCTGCTGCTGTTCACGAGCCCGTGGAACGTGGATTGGGCAACTGACCACAACCCCGACCTTATCCTGTCGGAGTTTGGCAACGTGGCCTTTTAGCGCATCGGCGCGGTGGCCCTGCGGGGCTGCCGCGCCGTTTACTTGCCTGATGCCGTATAAGCGGCTATCATACCCACCGTCGTTTCAAGACCGGGGCGTCCGAGCAGTTCGGGTCCGATATCCTGCTCGTTAAACCTAAAACCAAAGGAGTACATAATGATCAAGAAGGTCATGGAGGACTACAAGGTCCTGTTGCGGAGCATTCCCGCGGCAACGGTTTCGCTGTTTTTCGTGAGCGTCATCATGATGAACCTGCTGGCCAACAAAGAGCTTATCAGCCTGCCGTATCTGGCACTCGATTGCGGCTTTGTGGTGAGCTGGGTTTCGTTTTTGTGCCAGGACATGATCTGCAAGCGCTTTGGCGCCAAGGCATCCATCAAAATCTCTATCCTCGCGCTGCTGGTCAACCTGGCCGTGAGCCTGTGCTTTTGGGCATGCTCGCTCACGCCCGGCATGTGGGGCGCCTACTACGACACGGGCATGATCGAGGTCAACACCGCGCTCAACGCTACCATCGGCGGCACCTGGTACGTGGTGCTGGGCTCTTCGCTGGCAATGCTCGTTTCTGCCGTGGTTAACTCCACGCTCAACCAGTCGCTCGGCCGCATGCTCAAAAAGAATAACTTTGCGAGCTTCGCCTTCCGCTCCTATGTGTCCACGGGTGTTGGCCAGTTTATCGACAACTTGGTCTTTGCCATTGTGGTAAGCCACACGTTCTTTGGTTGGACCTGGGTGCAAGTCCTTATGTGCTCGCTGACCGGCGCTGTTGCCGAGCTGCTGTGCGAGGTCTTCCTGAGCCCCGTGGGCTACAAGGTCGTGCGCGGCTGGGAGCGTGAGAATGTGGGCTCCGAGTACCTCGAGCGCCACGCGACCGCCTAAGGAGCAAGTATGCGGGTTTTGATCACGGGCGCCTCGGGCGGTATCGGAACCGCGTGTGTGCAGCGCTTTTTGGACGAGGGTCACGAGGTCGTGGGCTTTGATCTGCTGCCGGCGGCGATCGAACACGAGCGCTACCGCCATCTGATCGTTGATGTCCGCGAGCCTAACTCGTTTCCAGGCGACCTTGAGCCTCAGGTAATCGTGAACGTTGCCGGTGTACAGGATTCGGCCGATGACATTGCCGCCAACCTGCGTGGCACCATCAACGTGACCGAGCGCTACGCCTTTGTGGGAGAGGGGCTTGCCGCCAAGCCAGCGCCTGCTATCCAATCCGTGGTCAATGTGGGGTCGGCGAGCGGACATACGGGATCGGAGTTTCCCGCCTATGCTGCCAGCAAGGGTGGCGTTATCGCCTACACCAAGAACCTTGCAAACCGCCTGGCGCCGCAGGCCATCGCCAACAGTGTGGACCCGGGCGGCGTTATCACGCCGCTCAACCGTTGCGTGATGGAAGACGAACGCCTGTGGAACCAGATTATGGAGCTCACGCCGCTTAAACGCTGGGCCACCGCCCAAGAGATCGCCGAGTGGATCTACTTTGTGGGCGTGACCAACCGTTTTATGACCGGGCAGAGCCTGCTGATCGATGGCGGCGAGGCCGGCCGCACACAATTTATTTGGCCCGAATAGGAAACGCGCCCGATGGAAAGCCGTCGGGCGCGTTTTTGATGTATCGATTTTTAGCCGAGGCAAGTCCAGTTGACGGGGGCCGAGCCGCGCTGTTCGAGTAGCCGATTGGCTGCCGAGAAGGGACGCGACCCCATAAAAGCGGGGAGTTCTGCCGTGGCACGGTTGGCCGAAAGCGGCGAGGGGTGCGTAGAGGCCAGACAGAACTTGCCGGTTGCCTTTCCCGCGCCGGTCGCGGCGAGCTTGCCCTCGACCATCTGCTGGGCAAAGCGACCCCATGCCAAAAAGACGACCGGCTGGGGCAGCTGACAGCAGCGCTCGATGACGTAATCGGTCAGGGTGCTCCAGCCCAGCTTGGCGTGCGAGTTGGCGGCATGCTCGCGCACGGTGAGCGTCGTGTTGAGGAGCAGGACGCCCTGTTGTGCCCATGGGGTTAGGTCTCCCGTGGCGGGAATGGGGCAACCCAGATCGGCGTTGAGTTCCTTATAGATGTTGCGCAGGCTCGGCGGCAACTTGGTTTGCGACGCGGGGACCGAGAACGACAGCCCCATGGCCTGGTTGGGTCCGTGATAGGGGTCTTGACCCAAGATGACAACCTTGACCTGGTTGGCCGGCGTATAGGCGAGGGCATTGAGGATGTCGTCTTGTGCCGGGTAGATGGTTTGCTCGGCACGTAAAAGGGCGATGCGCTCGAGCAGCTGGTTCGTTGTGTCACGTACCGGCTGCGGCGCATCGCCCAACCAAGTTGCTATGTTGCGGTCGCGAGTTGCGGTGTCCATGGGGCTCCTTTACGGCAGATGCTCTGTTGGCATCTATTGTAAAGGTGCACCGGTTGCCTTTATGCCGCGGCTGCATGAAGAGTGGGGTCTACGAGACGCGCTCGGGCGCTCCTGCCATGTGAGCGTGTCCTTGCGAGCGAAGGCACGGGAGCTCGACGGTTGCCACCATCACGCCGGTGAGGATGAGGGCGGCGCCAAAGAAGGCGATGGGGCTCAGGACCTCGCCGACCAGGAAGAACGAGAAGACGGCGGAGCAGACCGGCTCCAGCGAGAAGGCAAAGCCGGTGGTCTCGGCGGGCACGTGGGGCTGCACGAGCGTCTGGGTGATAAAGCCATAGGCAGAGCAGATGAGTGCGAGGGCAACGACGACTACGACCTCGCCCGGCGTGCCGGGAAGCGTGAAACCGCCAAAGACGAACGCGGCGATGCCCGAGAACAGGCCGCCAAAGCCCAGCTGCCAAACGCCCAAAGCCAGCGGGTCGACATCTTCGACAAAGCGCTTCGCCACAATGATGTGGCCGGCATAGACAAAGGCCGAGAGCAGCATAATGATCGCACCGGGATTCAGGCTGGTAAAGTCGGCGCCCGAGAGCAGCAACATACCGCAGGTGACGATGGCGGTGCCGACGAGCACCTTGCGCTCGGGGGCGCGACGCAGCAGGGCGGCGTTGGCAAACGGCACGATCACGACCGTCAGGCTCTGCAAAAAGCCGGCGGTGGAGGCGGAGGTGAGGCTGGAGCCCAGGCACATGCAGGTGAGCTCGGTTGCCATAATGGCGCCGATGATGGCGGCGCGGACCATAAGGTCGCGATTGATGCGGAAAGCGCGCTTGTGGAAGAGCAGCAGGCAGGCCGCAAAGGCGATGATACAGCGTAGCGCGACGATACTCGTGGCGTTCATGCTGTCCATGCCAATCTTCATGAGGGGGTACGAAAAGCCCCATGCGACGGGAACGGAAAATGAGAGCGCGATTGCTTTTTTGCGATCCATGGGACTCCTTTTGTTACAGAACGGTTTCGTAAAAAGGATTCTGCTCCCAGATGTGGATGTAGTAAAGCGAATGTATCTTCAGTATGATTAAGAAATACTAATGTTGGCAGAAAAAGCCCTGGCAAAACGTTTTATAGCTACATCGATGTGGAGGCACGATGGCATCGCGGTATCAGATTGTTTGTATGGTGGTCGATCGCGGCAGTCTTAAGGGCGCGGCGGACGAGCTGGGCTATACGCAAAGTGCGGTGAGCCAGGCCGTCAAGGCACTCGAGCGCGAGCTGGGTACCACGCTTATCGAGCGCGGTAAGCAGGGCGTTTCGCTTACGCGCGACGGTAAACAATATCTGCCGTATCTGCGCCAGATTGTGACTGCCGAGGCCGAGCTTGAGGGCAAGCGTCAGGAGTTGCTGGGACTCTCCTCGACTGATATTCGAATCGCGACGTTTACTAACGTGAGCCGCACCGTATTGCCGCGCGTGATTCGCGACTTTGGGGCTCTGCATCCGGGCGTGCACTTTACCCTCAAGCAGGGCGATTACACGCGCAACGCCCAGTGGGTGCACGATGGCGTGGTTGACTTTTGCTTTACGGCACGCGGATTTACCGCGGGGCTCGAGAAGCGCGTGGTCTATCACGACGAGTTGGTTGCGCTGTTGCCGGCAGCGCATCCGCTGGAGGCAAAGGAAAAGGTAACGCTCGCCGACCTGGCGTCCGAGCCATTTGTGCTGCTGGATGAGGGAGAGCAGAGCCTGGTGCTCGATGCATTCGCGGCGCACGGGCTGTCGCCGCACGTGACGAGTGAGGTCACCGACGACTACACCATCATGGCGATGGTGGAGGAGGGCCTAGGCGTAAGTGTGCTGTATCGCCGTACCGTCGAGGGCATGCGGGCCGATATTCGCGTGCGTCCCATCGTGCATGCTCCCTCGCGCGACGTGGTGGCAGCTTGGCGCAGCTGGGACACCATGCCTATCGCCACGAGGCGTTTTATCGACTATATGAGCTCGCATATTGTCAATTAATGACTGGCGTGACGTTGAGTGCGGTGTTTAGCGGGCTGTCGCATTAGCTTGGGTGACACGATAGGTGCGTGCCGGGTGGCAGAGCAAGACCGCCACGACCATAAAGAACGCTGTGGTGCCCAGGCTGATGGGATAGACCATCATGATGTTCGCAAAGGTACGGAAGTGCGGGAACACGCAGAATACCCAATAGAAGCGAATGCCGCAGACGCAGATCATGGTGATGAGGGCGGGCATGAGCGAGATGCCAAAGCCGCGCAGGTAGCCGGACATGTTTTCGTAAAACATGCTAAAGGCGTATGCCGGGAAGATCGAGCACACGCGGATATAGCCGATCGAGACGATGTTGGGGTCGCTATTAAACAGCGCTAGGATCTCGCGCCCCAGACCGACGATGATAACGATGGTAGTGAGCGCGACGATGCCACCTTCGACCAGGCAGACCTTAAGGGTCTTGGTGCAACGGTCGATCTGGCGAGCGCCGTGGTTTTGCCCCACAAAGGTGGTGCAAGCCTGGCTAAAGCTGTTGAGCAGGTTGTAGCACACGTACTCCAGGCTCATGGCGGCGCTCGATGCCGCCATGACCTCGGTGCCCAAGCTGTTGATGGCGGACTGGATGATGATGTTGGCGACGGCAAAGACGGCGCTTTGGATGCCGGCGGGCAGGCCGATCTTGACGATGCGCTTGAGGGCGACGGGGTCGATGGCAAGGTCGCGTGGGGTGACGCGAACGACGGAGTCGGTCTTGAGCAGGCGGATAAAGAGCGTAGCGGCGCTGACGGTGTAGGCGATGGCGGTGGCGATGGCGACGCCCGCGACGCCCCAGTGGAGTACGGGGACAAAGATGAGGTCCAGGCCAATGTTAAGGACGGTGGACACGGCAAGTGCCTGCAGCGGCATGCGGGTGATGCCGACGGAGCGGAAGATCGCGGCCTCAAAGTTGTAGAGCAAGATCGAGGGCATGCTGAGCAAAAAGACGCGCAGGTAGAGCGAAGCGAGCGGCATGGTCTCGGCAGGCACGTTGAGCGCAGCGAGCATGGGCTCGGCAAAGATCTCGCCCAGTGCGATGACGACAAAGCCCACAAGTGCCATAAGAATCGAGGTATGGACGGCGCGTTTGACCATGTCCTGGTCGTTGCGGCCGATGGCGTTGGCGATGACCACGTTGGAGCCAAGCGACATGCCGATAAACAGGTTGAGCATAAGACTGGTAAGCGGAACATTGGAGCCGACCGCCGCCATGGCGAGGGTTCCCTGGTCGCCCGAGAAGTTACCGATGATGACCGTGGCGATGAGGTTCGACAGCTGCTCCAAGATGCTCGTGGCGGCCACGGGGAAGGCGAACAGGGGAATATTGCGCCACAGCGAGCCGGTGGTCATGTCAATGTGCTTAGATGCGGTGTCTGCCATACGCTCTCAATCTCTAATATGCTTTTCCGTGCTTATTTGCGCAGACGATGATACTCCTAATGCAGCCAGCCGGCACTTAGGGACGTTCCTTTTCTGCTGGCAGTTGGGGACACTCCTTGTCTCTTCTATGACTAGGTGGGGAAGGCGTGCGACAATGGTGGGCGTTGTGTTGTTCGCGCTAAGGAGTTGCCATGTTGTTGTGTCCCGTTTGCCATGAACCGTTGGTGGACGACGAGCGCGGTGCTGCATGCGCGGGCGGACACCGATTTGACCGTGCGCGCGAGGGCTACCTGTACCTGTTGCGCTCGTCCAAGAGCGGCGACTCCATGGGCGATCCCAAGTCGCAGGCGCGCAGCCGTCGTGACTTTCTGAATCGCGACTACTATGCGCCGTTGCGCGATGCGATGGTCGAGTTGGTGCGCGATCGAGCGGCTGAGCGCGGGGCGTCTACGGGCAAGTCGCTGAACTTGCTCGACATCTGCTGTGGCGAGGGCTACTACACAAGTGCCATGGGCTCGGTGCCGAACGTTGATGCCTACGGGTTTGACCTGGGCAAGGAAATGGTGCGCCTGGCTGCCAAGCGAGGCGGCGCGACGTATTTCGTCGCCAACATGAAGGACATCCCCGTGGCGGATGGCTCGTTCGACATGGTGACCGAGCTTTTTGCTCCCTTTAACGAGCGCGAGTTTGCCCGCGTGCTGGCGCCCGAGGGCTCGCTCTACACCGTGATCCCGGGTGCGCGCCATCTCTTTGGGCTCAAGGAAGTGCTCTACGACACTCCGTACCTCAACGACGAAAAACTGCCGCATACCGCCGAGCTTGAGCTCGTAGGCACACAGCGCGTGACGGCGTCGATCACCCTCCAGACGCAGGCGGACATCGAGGCCGTATTCCAGATGACGCCGTACTACTACCGCACGCGTCCGGCGGACAAAGAGCGCCTGGCAAACCTCGATACCCTCCAAACGGACATCGACTTCATCATCGCCGAGTACCGCCACTAACTGCCAAAAAGGGACAGGTTTATTTTGACAGGTTTTATCCGGGCAAACGTAAAGGGCCGACCGCGTTGCTGCGCGATCGGCCCTTCTTGTTGCTTGTTGTAAGGGATATGAGAACTGGTGCCTACAGGCGATCCTTGTTCTCGGCCTTAACGGCGTGTGCCTGCTGAACAAAGAACAGGTCGTACACCACGATGACAAAGGCGCCATAGTTGATGGCGTCGCCGCCGAGTGCGGGAAGCGTGAGCACCGCCTGGGCAAGCGTGGCGACCGCGGCAACGATACCAAGTTTAAACGCGCCGTCCACCTGCGAAGGTTTGTTGGCACCCTTAATGCCCGCGACACCTGCGGCAAGGTCGACAAGGCCCTTGGCGATAATGATGACGGCGGCAAGCATGGCGTTCGGTCCATAGGTGGATTCGAGCTTGCCGGTCGCGATGCCGGCGATTCCGATAACGAGGCTGGCGATGCCCAGAACAAAATAGATCAGGGCAAGGATTTTGAGTGTCTTGCGAGCGGCGCTCATGGTACGTCCTTTCGATGCGGGCGCGGTTAATCTGGCGCGCCCCATGTGCTGCACATATGGTGAAGCACATTGTAGTTCAACGGGGCGATGCGTGCGTTTGAAAGCGCTTCTTGCCGGCGCCACCAACCTTTCAAAAAGGAAAGCTGGGCGTAAGCCAAATCGATGGCAGCGTATGCGCGGCGCTGCGATGATGGGGCCATGGTAAGGGCTGGACCGAAGGAGGAGCCATGATGTACGGAGTAGAGCAGACGCGCGAGCCACGGTCGTTGGGAAGGCGTATGAGTGATTCTGTGATCGCTGCCGTGTGCACGGGATTGATGGCGGTGCTTTGCATTGGAATGCTGTGGACTATGTCGCATGTGGGACAATAACGGACGGTTGGGTGCCGACATGAATGGCGCCCACGTATTCGTTTTGTTTGCTAAGGAGTGCCCATGGGCGTCGTCGATCCCTTTTCTGTTGCGCAGGCGGCAGGGCTTGAGTTAACCAGGACACCCGAGGGCCTCACGCTCACCGATGGCACGATGGAGCTGCGCGCCGATTTTACCCGCATGCTTCCGCGACTCAAGCAGGGCCGCCTGCAGCAGGAGTTGCTGGTGAAGGCCGCACGCACGAAAGGTATTGAACATCCGTGGGCAATCGATGCGACGGCAGGTTTTGGCGAGGATTCGCTGCTGTTGGCCGCCGCGGGCTTTGCGGTCGATTTGTATGAGCAGGACCGTGTAATCGCGGCGCTGCTCCAGGATGCCTTGGACCGCGCGGCAGATGATCCTGCGCTTGCGGATGCCGTGGCGCGCATGCGCCTGCACGCGGGCGAGGACAGCATTGCCGGTCTTCACCAGACCGCCGCTTCGATTGAGCAAGGCGAGCTCGCCGCACCCGATGTGGTATATCTAGACCCCATGTTTCCCGAGCGCACCAAGAGCGCGGCGGTCAAAAAGAAGTTTCAGTTGCTGCATCATTTGGAGCAGCCGTGCGCCGACGAGGAGACGTTGGTCGAGGCCGCACTTGCCGTGCATCCGCGTAAAGTCGTTATTAAACGACCGGTGAAGGGCCCGTTGCTTGCCGGTATGAAGCCGAGCTATCAACTAGCGGGTAAGGCCGTTCGCTACGACGTTTTGGTGCCGCCGCGTCCGTCATCTGCCGAGTAGCGCTCAACGCGAGGGCGCAGCGCGATCTATTTCCAAGGATGCGACGTCAAGTGCCAGCCGCCGCAGTACTCGCATTTATAGCAGGCTAAACCGCGGCGCCCACGATTCTCGCAATCGGCCATAACGGCTTCGGCCTCGACGCGCGTGTCGTAGCGGTTCTTGCGCTCGCACGACTTGTAGCGCCAGGCCTCGTCGCGCTCGGCATCCAGGGCGTCGCGACGATCGCCTTCGCGCGCAAACAGGTCGCTCATATCGCCGCCGGCGGCAGCGCCCAAAAACTCGCTTTTGGCCTTTGACCAGGCGGCACGCTTTTTGCTTCCCATCCGCTTCGCGCCCCTCTCTAAACGCTGGTATCATTGCTCAATCAAAGTGATACCAATAAACGTGAGGTCGCCGCGCGATGATCAGAAAAACCCTCGATACCGACATTCCCGCCGTCATGGCTATCTACGACGTCGCCCGCGCTTTTATGCGCGAGCATGGCAATGCTACGCAGTGGCCGGTAGGCACGCCCTCGGCCGAGCAGCTCAAAAGCGATATCGCTGCGGGCGGTAGCTATGTATGTGAGGAGGACGGTCGCGTGGTGGCGACGTTCGCCTTTTTGCCGGGTCCGGACAGTTCCTATGATGTGATCGAGGACGGTCAATGGCGCAGCGAAATTCCGTATGCCGTGCTGCATCGCGTGGCATCCGACGGCACCGTGCACGGTATCGCGGCAGCGATGTTTGCCTTTGCCAAGGAACGCGCCGACCATCTGCGTATCGACACGCACGAGGACAACTTGCCCATGCAGGGCGCCATCGCCAAGGCCGGGTTTAAGCGCGCCGGTATCGTATATGTGTCGGACGGTACGGCGCGTGTCGCGTTCGATTGGCTGCGCGAGGCGTAAGAGCGGGGACGCGTGTCAACACTCCATCTAAATGAAAATGGCCCCGGGTGGGGCCATTTTTGGTAAAACGCGTCGTCTGGGGCATTCGCCGCTCGGGGCGTTGCGCCTTCGCGGCTACTTCTTGGGCAGCTCACTTCCGCAGTGACAACACTTGGTCGCGCCCTCGTGGACCTCCTCCAGGCAATACGGGCAGACGGGCGCCGGCGCGGCTTCCTCGGCGGCGGCGCCGGCAAGCCTGTCGCCAATCTCCTGTGCTTTGTTGAAAGCCTTGACGATGGCAAAGACGATCGCCGCCACAATCAAAAAGTTGATGCACGCGCCGATGAACGCGCCAAAGTCGATATTGGTGCCCGGCACCACCAGCCCTGAGATCTCGGTGGCGCTGCCGCCGGCAATCACGGAGATAAGCGGGTTGATGATGTTGTCGGTAAGCGAGGTCACGATGGCGGTGAAAGCGCCGCCGATAATCACGCCGACAGCCATGTCCATCACGTTGCCGCGATTGATGAATTCCTTGAACTCGTTGAGCAATGCCTTCATGGTGGCTCCTCGCAGTTGTGGGGCTCGCGTTGTTACTGCCCCAGATGAGCCCGGACAGACAAAAAGGGGAGGTGCCGGCTTTCGCAAGGCGCGAACCTACGAAAATCGCCGCGCGGCAACGCGGGGCGATGAGCTCGGTCGGGGGATAGGGCCCGCTTCGCCCGCCGGCCCGTAAATTGTATCATCCAGTGTGGAACGAGGATGCCCGTTGCCGCGTGCGATGGGCTTGCAATAAGAGGAGAGCCATGACGAAGCAAGCGGTCGTTGGAATCTTGGCGCATGTCGATGCCGGCAAGACCACGCTGGCCGAGGCCATGCTGTTCAACGCGGGTCGCATTCGCAAGCGCGGCCGCGTGGACGATGGCGATTCGCACCTGGACACTAACGCGATCGAGCGCGAGCGCGGCATTACGATCTTCTCGTCGCAGGCCGTGCTCGAGCATGGCGATACCCATGTCATGCTCGTGGATGCACCAGGTCATGTCGATTTTTCGGCCGAGGCGGAGCGCACGCTGCGCGCGCTCGACTATGCGATTTTGGTTGTGGGCGCCAACGATAGCATGCAGGGGCACACCGAAACCCTGTGGCGCCTGCTTGCGCGCTATGACATCCCGACGTTTATCTATATCAACAAGATCGATTTGGAGAATCCCGGCCGTGATGTTTTGCTGGGACAGCTTGGGCAGCGTCTTTCCGAAGGCTGCCTGGATGCCAGCGAACTGCTGGCGGGCGGTGCCGTTCAGGAGGACGCTGCCGCGTTGGACGAGGCGGCGCTCGAGGAGTTTTTTGAAGCGGGCGAGCTTTCTGTCGCAACGCTGTCGCGCATGGTTGCCGAGCGCAAGCTCTTTCCCTGTTTTGCCGGCTCGGCGCTCAAGGACCGAGGCGTGGACGAGCTGCTGGATGGCATATGCGTGCTGATGCGCGAACAGGCATGGCTCCCGGAGTTTGCCGCGCGCGTCTATCGTGTCAGCCGCGGAGATCGCGGCGAGCGTTTGGCTTGGGTTAAAGTGACCGGCGGCACGCTGCACGCCAGGCAGATGATTGACGGACGTTCCGGTGCCGAGGCATGGGAGCAGAAGGTCGATCAAGTGCGCATCTATAACGGCGAGAAATACGAGCTTGCCCAGGAAGTTGCCGCTGGCGGTATCTGCGCCGTGACGGGCCTTGCGCACGTTCGCCCAGGGGACGCCCTGGGCGCGGAGCCCGCGGGCGATGCGCCCGTCATTGCGCCAGTTCTCACCTATACGGTGCTGCCGGGCGAACACGACGTCCATACGGTGTTCAAAGCATTGACTGAGTTGGCGGACGAAGATCCCATGCTCGGCGTAAGCTGGAATACGCATCTTGAGCAGATTCACCTGCAGTTGATGGGTGCCGTGCAGCTCGAGGTCGTGCAGCGCGTGCTGGCCGATCGTTTTGGCCTTGCGGTCGAGTTCGAGCCCGGCGGCATTCTCTATAAGGAGACTATCTCGCAGCCGGTCGAGGGTGTGGGCCACTTTGAGCCACTGCGCCACTATGCCGAGGTACATTTGAGCCTGGAGCCGTTGCCAGAGGGTTCGGGCGTGCAGTTTGGCACCGTGACCTCGACCGACGAGCTCGATCTTAACTGGCAGCGTTTGGCACTCACCAACGCCATGGAGCGCGATCACCTGGGCGTGCTGACCGGCTCGCTCATCACCGATGTGCGCATTACGCTCACGGGCGGCCGCGCGCATGCCAAACACACCGAGGGCGGAGATTTTCGCCAGGCCACGTACCGCGCGATTCGCCAGGGCTTGATGCAGGCGCGCGAGGCAGGCGCAGCCGTGCTGTTGGAGCCGTGGTACCACTTTGAGCTCGAGGTGCCGGGGGAGTGCGTGGGCCGGGCGCTCTCGGATGCCACGCGCATGAGTGCCGAGTACGAGCCGCCGACGATGGTGGGAGACCGGGCGAAGCTTGTGGGTTGCGTTCCGGCATCCGAGGTGCAGGATTATGCGCTGGAGGTGGCTGCCTACACGAGCGGTCGCGGGCATCTGTACCTGGAGTTCGCCGGTTATGCGGCCTGTCATGATACCGAGCGCGTAATCGAGGCGGCCGCCTATGAGCCCGAGGCCGATCTGCCCAACACGCCCGACTCGGTCTTTTGCGCCCACGGCGCCGGCTACACGGTCAAATGGTACGACGTACCCGCCGCAGCCCACGTAAAGGTCGACCCCACCACCTTCCGCCCCTGGCGAGCAGCAGACGCCGAGTTTTTCGGCCACATGTGACAAAGGGACAGCCCCTTTGTCACATGCTATTGGTATAACTCGGTATAAGTTGGTATAACTATTACTAGGGTTTGCCAATCAGAGGAGGCCGACATGAATCCAAATCCCTTTAAGCCAACGGCAGGCAAGCGGCCCCCGATACTCATCGGTCGCGAGTCGGTCATCGAAGATTTCGAGGAAGGGCTCGATAACGGCGCCGGAGCGCCGGGCAGGCTCATGCTCATTACGGGAAACCGCGGCTGCGGCAAGACGGTTCTCCTGCGGGAACTGCAACGTCTAGCCAATGAGCGCGGATGGGCGGTTGTCTCCGATTCCGCCTCGCTTGGCTTATGCGACCGCTTGGCCGACGCGCTTCGCTCGAATAAGCCCGTCGTGACATCTATGGAATTCGGCCCGTCGTTTGGCCGGATGTCGGTCGAGGCGGCGCGTGCAAAGGGCGAAACGCTGCGCGGGTTGGTCAACGAACGCCTCAAAAAGCTTGGGTCGGGAAAAGGCATCCTGTTTGCGATTGACGAAGCGCAGTCGGCATCTATCGAGGAGTTGGCTGCCTTGGCCGTTCTCTATCAGCAGGTGCTGGGAGACCAAGATGCCACGGGCCTGCCCGATAGCGAGCAACGCGGTCTTGCCTTGGTGTTTGCCGGCCTGCCCAGTATGGTGGACGACCTGCTCGAAGAGCCGAGCGTGACGTTTTTACGCCGTGCTCAGCAGCGTACGCTGGGGGTGATCTCTTTGCCTAAGGTACGCGATGCGTTTATCCAGACGGTTCAGGATGCCGGCCTTAACGTTGATGCGGAGACGGCGGACCTTGCGGCGCACAAGAGCATGGGACATCCCTATATGGTCCAGCTGGTGGGCTATTACATGTGGCGGTCTGCTACCCGGCGTGGTTCGCAGGCCATCGAAGGGCGCGATGTCGAGGCTGGCCACACGGATGCCATCTCCGAGTTCTACGAAGCGGTCGACGCACCGCTGTATTACGGGCTCCGCAGCCCGCAGCGTCTGTTTATCGAGGCGATGGCGGTTGACGAGAACAAGCCGACACGCATGGCGGATATCATCGAGCGCTGCGACCGAACCCAGAGTTGGGCGAGCAAGTACCGCGCAAGCCTGATTCGCGAGCGCGTCATCGAGGCGGCCGGATACGGTCTCGTCCGCTTTACTGTGCCCATGCTGGGTGAGTACATCCGCGACCGCGTCCTGTGGCATGAGTGATGTGACAAAGGGACAGTCCATTTGTCACATTGATACTGAGAGGTTAAAACATGGCGATTCATACTGAGCGCTTGACGCTTCGTCTGTGGCGCGAGACAGATGCGGCGAGCCTGTTTGCATATGCGAGCGATCCGGACGTTGGGCCGGCTGCAGGCTGGCCGCCCCATCAAAGCATCGAAGAAAGTAGAGAGATCATTCGGACGGTCTTTTCCGCGCCCCACACCTTTGCCGTTTGCCTGGCTGCGACAGACGAGCCCGTGGGCAGCATCGGGCTCATGCCGTCTCGCTGCGAGTCGAACGGTCAAAGGGCTGGACTCGAGTTCGAGGTGGGGTATTGGATCGCCAAGCCGTACTGGGGTCGAGGCTTTGCTCCCGAAGCGGTGCGAGCTATACAGCGCTATGCGTTCGAAACGCTTGGCTGCAAGGCGCTTTGGTGCGGATACTACGAGGGCAACAATAAGTCGTTGCGCGTGCAGCAAAAATGTGGGTTTGCGCCCCATCACGTTGAATGCGACGTGCCCTGCGAGCTTATGGACGATGTACGTACCGAGTACTTTACGTATTTGACCCGCGAAGACTGGTGCGGGCGGGCTGAAGGGGAGCGATGACGGTGTCGCAACAACCAAGTGCTATCGAAGTGCGCGGCGCGCGTGTCCATAACCTTAAGGACATCGATATCGATATTCCGCTGGGAAAGCTCGTGGGTATTGCCGGCGTGTCGGGCTCGGGTAAGAGCTCGCTGGCGCTGGGGGTTCTTTATGCCGAGGGCTCGCGCCGCTACCTGGAGGCGCTTAGCACCTATACCCGCCGTCGCCTAACGCAGGCAGAACATGCCCAGGTGGACGAGGTGCTGCACGTGCCGGCGGCGCTTGCGTTGCATCAGCGCCCCAGTGTGCCAGGCGTGCGCTCGACCTTTGGCACCATGACCGAGCTCAACAATAGCCTGCGTCTGCTCTTTAGCCGTTGCGCCCATCACGTGTGCCCGCATTGCGGGGCGCGCGTGGAGCCGAGCCTTAACGTGGCTGCAGGCCTGTCGCTCACGTGTCCGACATGCGGCCGCGAGTTCTACGCGCCGAGTGCCGAGGATTTGGCTTTCAATAGCGGCGGTGCGTGCCCTACCTGCGGCGGTACCGGTGTCATGCGCGAGGTGGACGAGGCGAGCCTGGTGCCCGACGAGTCGAAGACCATCAACGAGGGCGCGGTGCTTCCCTGGGGCACGCTCATGTGGGATCTGATGAAACAGGTGGCCGGCGAGATGGGCGTGCGCACCGATGTGCCGTTTAACCAGCTCACGCCCGCCGAGCGCGATATCGTGTTCCATGGCCCGGCGGTTAAGAAGCACATTCTCTACGTTCCCAAAAACGGCGAGGGCGCCACGCCGCTCGACTTCACCTATTACAACGCCGTCTATACCGTTGAGAATGCGCTCGCCAAGGTTAAGGACGACAAGGGCCTCAAACGCGTTGCACGCTTTTTGCGCGAGGGGCCATGCCGCGATTGCGGCGGCACGCGTCTTTCCGAGGCTGCGCGCCAGCCCCAGGTGCGCGGTATCAATCTGGCACAGGCGGCGGCCATGACGCTGGGCGAGGCGATTGAGTGGGTGCGCGGCGTGCCCGCGTCCTTGCCGACCGAGATGCGGCCCATGGCGACGGATATCTGCGATTCGTTTTTGAGCACGGCCCGTCGTCTGGTCGATCTGGGTCTCGATTACCTTTCGCTCGATCGCGCCGGCGCCACGCTCTCCACAGGTGAGCGCCAGCGCGTGCAACTCGCCCGCGTGGTGCGCAACCGGTCGACAGGTGTGCTCTATGTGCTGGACGAGCCCTCGATCGGCTTGCATCCTGCCAATGTCGACGGCTTGGTGGGTGTAATGCGCGATCTGGTGGATGACGGCAACACCGTGGTCGTTGTCGACCACGATACGCGCGTACTGGCGGAAGCCGACTATCTGGTCGAGATGGGCCCCGTTGCCGGAGCGGGCGGCGGTAATGTGATCGCCGCCGGTACGGTGGATGAGGTCGAGCAATCGCAGGGCAGCCGCATCGCACCGTTTTTGCGCGCAGACCCCAAGCGCTTGCGGCCGCAGGTGGCTGACGACGAAATGTTCGACCAGGGCCATATCCGCATGGCGACCGATACCATCCATACCGTCAAACCGCTCGAAGTCGATATCCCGCGCGGTCGCTTGGTCGCGGTGACGGGCGTTTCGGGTTCGGGTAAGACGACGTTGGTGCTTGAGACGCTCATCCCGGCGCTTAAGGCGCAGGCGGCCGGCGAGCGCCTGCCAAAACATGTGCGTTGGGTCGATGCCGAGGGCATTGCCCGCGCCAACCTGATTGACGCTACGCCCATCGGCGCCAACGTGCGCTCGACGGTGGCAACCTATGCCGACATCCATGATGAGCTACGTCGCGCCTTCGCCCGTACGCCCGAGGCCAAGGCAGCCGGCTACAAGGCGGGCGCCTTTAGCTACAACACTGGCACTCTGCGCTGCTCTACGTGCGATGGCACGGGCTCGATATCGCTCGACGTGCAGTTTTTGCCCGACGTCGAGATCGTCTGCCCGGCATGTCGCGGCTCACGCTATGCAGACGCGGCTTCGCATATCCATCGCGAGGGCAAGGACGGGAGCTTGCTGACGTTGCCGCAGCTCATGGACATGAGTGTGGACGAAGCGCTCGATGCCACGGTGGGGCTCAAGAAAGTCCAGACTCGCTTGCAGACCTTGCACGACCTGGGCTTGGGCTATCTCACGCTCGGTGAGCCCACGCCGGCGCTTTCGGGCGGCGAGGCGCAGCGTCTTAAGCTCGCGAGCGAGATGGGCCGTGTGCAGGATGATGCCGTATTCTTGTTCGACGAGCCCACGATTGGCCTGCATCCGCTCGATGTTCAGGTGTTGCTGAGTGTATTTGACGGCCTCGTTGCCAAGGGCGCCACAGTTGTCGTGATCGAGCACGACCTCGATCTTATCCGTAACGCCGATTACGTGATCGACATGGGCCCGGGCGGTGGCGACGCGGGCGGGCAAATCGTCTGCGCCGGTACGCCGGGCGACATCGCGGCCTGCTCCAAGAGCATCACCGGTCGCTACCTCTAACCGAATGTGACAAAGGGACAGTTCCTTGGTCACATTCCCGGAAAGCCTGTTTGGCGCATGGCCTCGTAGAGGACGATAGCAGCGCTGTTGGAGAGGTTGAGTGCGCTGATGCGGTAGTCGTCCGGGTCGACGAAGTTGCCGCAGATATCCTGTTGAAGGATGGCCTCGTGGCTGTCCTCAGTATGTCCCAGCGATTCCTCGTGGGCTTCCCAAGCCTCGGCGTTATCGAGTGAGTCGCAATCGCGCAGCATGGGGATGCGCTCGCAGCGCTCGGGCGCCGCGGCAAGCAGCGGCTCGGGAATGCCCGAGCTCTCGCTGCCAAAGACCAAGTAGTCGCCGTCGCGGTAGGTACTTTGCGCATAGGTGCGGCGTGCCTTTTTGGTCAGCAGATGTAGGCGCTCGTCGGCAGGGGAGAGGTCGTTGCGCACAAGGAAATCCTTCCAGCCGACATAGGTCGTCACGTCCAAGTTTTGCCAGTAGCCCAGGCCGGCGCGACGTACCGTCTTGTCATCGAGCGAAAAGCCCAGCGGCTCCACCAGATGTAGGCGGGCGCCGGTGACCACGCAGGTACGGCCGATATTGCCCGTATTGGCCGGAATCTCGGGCGCATACAGCACAATGTTGAACATGAATCTCCTTGGCTCAGAACGAAAAACCACCACGAAGGGGACAGGCACCTTCGTGGTGGTTTGGCGGTTACGTAGGCGGAAAAATGCCCGCTTGGATAAACCTAGGCGCGGTGCCAGTCGGTCAGGCAGGCATCGAGGGAGGCGATGAGCGCATCCTTGTCCATGTGACGGCCGATGATGCACAGGCTCGTCATGCGGTCGCCCGTCTCGTCGTCCCAAATCTGCATGATCTCGGGGTTCTCGTCGATGATCTTCTGCTTCTCGCCCTCGGGCGCGGAGTCAACGAACAGACCGTTCTCCATCAGGCGCATCTGGTGGCCGGCCTGCTCAAACATGTAGCACATGTCCGGATTGCTGGCCTGCCACAGCGGGCCCTTGACGCGGATGACCTCGTCGGGCCACTCTTGCTCAACAAAATCGGTGAACTTCTGCAGGTCAAACGGCTTGCGGCGCGAGTACACAAAGGTCTCGATGTCGTATTCGAGCACCTCGGGGTCGTCGTGCTCCTCGGGGTGCTCCATGGCCTCGATCCAGGCGGCGGAGTTGTAGGCGCGCATAAAGTCGAAGCGGTCGGTATCGAGCAGTTCCTCCATGGGGACCTCGCCGTTTTGGGCCTCGACGATCACGGCGTCCTTCTGCAGGCTGCGCACGATGGCCTTGAGCTCGGCGATCTGCTCAGGCGTCACGGTATCGGTCTTGTTGAGGATCAGCGTGGAGCAGAACTCGATCTGCTGGATGAGCAGGCTTTCGATGTCGTCCTCGTCGATATCCTCTGCCAGCAGGTCGCGGCCGCCGTTGAACTCGTCGTACATGCGGGCGCAGTCGACCACAGCCACGATGTTGTCGAGCGCAAGCTTGGGCTCGCCGCCCACCTTGGCCTCGTCGCAGAAGCTCGAGATGGTGTAGGCGATGGGGATGGGCTCGCAAATACCCGAGGCCTCGATGATGATGTAATCGAAGTTGCCCGAATCGGCGATGCCCTGCAGCTGGTTGGCAAGGTCATCCGAAAGCGTGCAGCAGATGCAGCCGTTGGTGAGCGGGATGAGGTCGTCGGTCTCGGAAAGGCCGCCGTCGGCGATGAGGCTGGCGTCAACGTTGATCTCGCCGATATCGTTGACGATCACGGCGGCGCGGATGCCGCCGTCGTTAGCGAGGATGTGGTTGAGCAGCGTGGTCTTGCCGGCACCGAGGTATCCGGTAAGCATGATAATCTTCACGGGTTTGTTGGGCATGTGCCCTCCTTTGTTAGACATGGCTTACAGTTGAATCTTATGCCAAACGCCTGCTCTTATACCCACGCGCCGGCAAATAACACAGGCTACTCCCAGGCTCCCCATACATCGGGGCAATAACCGACGGTAGCCTTTTTGCCGTTGCGCACGATGGGCTCGGCTAGAACCTGCTGGTTCTCGAGCAACTTGCCGAAGCGCTGGCTAGGGGTGAGGTGCTGGATGAGCGCGAGCGTCTCCTCGTCCTTGGCCTTGGGATTGAGCAGCTTGTCGATGCCGCCAACCGCCTGCATCACGCTCGTGAGCTCGCCTTTGCTCATCTCCTTTTCCTTAAGGTCAATAAACTGCACCTTAATGCGGCGCTCCTTAAAATAACGCTGCGCCTTCTTGGTGTCGAAGGACTTCTTGGTGCCAAAAATTTGCACGTTCATATCTATGTTCCGCCGTTCTAACGAACGGCGGTCACCTCGACGCTGCAAAGCCATCTGATGGGCAATCTGCCTTTCAATCGTCGGGCGCGGGCAAAAGCCCAGCGCCCTCCTCTTTCAAGGCACCTTGCCTCATCAGCTGGCTTTTCGCTGACATTGATAGAACTTCGAGGTGACCACCGCTGGACTTATCGAATGAAGTTGGTGCGGGCGCGATCGGCTTCGGGGGCTTCGATGCCGGTGGCCTGTCCTGCCTCGATGCAACGCAGGAGCCATGCCATGTTTTTACCGATGTTTCGCATGGTAGCAAGGCCCTCGGCGTCCTGGGCAGCCTCGCCCGGCATGGCGCCAAAGACGTTGTTCCAGTACGTGGAGGCGACCACGGGCATCTGGTTGATGGTGAAGTACTTGTTGAGTACATCGAACGTGGTCGACGTGCCGCCGCGGCGGGCAACGGCGACAGCGGCGCCCGGCTTGTGCGCAAAGGCCTTGCTGCCAGCATAAAACGCGCGGTCGAGGGCCGAGAGGATGCGGCCGCTGGGGTGTGCGTAGTAGACGGGGGAGCCAAAGACAAAGCCGTCGGCCTGCTCGGCGGCGGCAATGAGCTCGTTCACCACGTCGTCATCAAAGGTGCATCGACCGCCAAGCTTGCCGCACTGGCCGCAACCGATGCAATCGCGGATGGGCTTGGCGCCCAGCTGAAACACCTCGGTATCAATGCCCTCGGCGTTGAGTTGCTCGGCGACCTCGGCGAGTGCGCGGGCGGTGTTGCCGTTTGCCTTGGGGCTGCCATTGACTAAAAGAACCTTCATCACAAACTCCCTCTGCTTTTGGTGACTTCTGCGGAGGATTATCGCACGAGAGGGCAGATGGCGTGGGGCGCGGTGCGAAACGGTTTGTGTTTCACATCGCGCCCCGTGGTGCTAGTCCAGCTTGGTGCCCGGTACTTGCGGCGCCTCTTTAAGCAGCGCTTTGAGTTCATTCAAAATGGAAACGGGCTGTCGGTCGACGGCGTCCAGATGAAGCGTAGCCACGCGAATGGGCGGCTGGTATTCAAGTGATCCGATGAGCACAGGCGAACCCAGGAACCGCTCGATCTCCTCTGCAATCGCGTTGGTCTCTTCGGGATCAAGGTCGTCGAAAAGCGCCACGAATGTCGGTCCTGTTGAGCGGAACAGGCGGCCCTTGCCGCGCGAACAATCCATGAGGCAGGCGGCGCTTTCGGCGAGCACGCGGTCGCCTGCATCGAATCCAAAGCGGGCATTGACCTGAGCGATATCGTCGATTTTAATGGCGACCAAGCCCGCCTTGCGCGCGACGCGACGCATTTCGCCAATGGCGTTGACCAGGGCGTGGATGTCGCCCGTGCCGGTCACGGAATCGGTCGTATCTGCCAAGCTGCGGTTGATAATCATGCCCACGTACATGTTGGGCTCGGTATCGGTGCCGTCCAAGCGGTAGCCCGTGCAGTCGCAAAGCACGTATGCTTCGGTGGCATCCATCACGCGATACTGCATGTAGTGGAAGTGCCACGTACCGTTTATCACCATATCGAGCTCGGCGCGTACGTTGTCGCGGTCCTCGGGGTGAACGCGGGCAAGCCACAAGTCGAGTGAGTTGTAGGGATGCTGGGAGGGCAAGTCAAAATCGCGTACGGCATTAACCGACCATTGCGATTCGCCCGTATCGAGATTGATGATGAACGGATAGCGCGTCTCGGAGCTCATGGAGATCGCTTGGAACACCCGGTCGTTGCACGGAAGCTGCTCGGCAATTGGGTGTTGCGGCGCGCCATTGTCTTTCGGCTGCTGCACACGATGCATAAGCTTATAACGATACATCTTGCGGTCGGCATCCATCGTCATCTGGCGACGCGTGTCGCCGGCAAGCGGGTCGACGCGCGAGCAGCCAAAGCTAAAGCTAGCGATCATGGGCGCTTTGCCGCCGGAGGTTGCTTCGATTAGATCGGCACGGGCCTGTTCCATACGCTGCTCGAGCTCAGCTTCGCTTGCCGTGGGGGACACGAGTACAAACTCGTCTCCACCGATACGGAACAGCATCTCATCGTGTTCTATGGTTTCGGAGAGCGTACGGCAGATGCTCAGAATATAGCGATTGCCTTCGGCGTGGCCAAACTTATCATTGCAATGCTTGAGATGGTCGATGTCAATATAGGCGCAGGTGAAGGGGTCGCCTTTGCGCCAGAGCTGCTCGACGTGACGGTCGAGTCCGCCGCGGTTGCCCAAGTTGGTGAGCGGATCGATATAGGCGTTGCACTCAAGCAGCTGGCGCTCTTGTTGCAGGATGGCATGCGTCTTTTGCAGTTGCTCACCAACGGCGCGTAGCTCAGCAGGCAGCGCGGAAACATCGAGTTCGGCGGTCGAGACACCATTCGCAAGTCGCTGAAGATAGGCAATAATCGATTGCTCGCCCAAGCGGTATGACTCGTTCATGATGAATAACCTCCTTGGGCAGAACAACGGTTTGTATCATATCCCCAATTCGGTTTGAATTGGGGATATAAGTTAGCTAATGGAGACAAATGCTCCCTTCGACGGTGGCGTTTTGCGCGCGAGCGTATCAGTTGTTATTGCCACCATCGAGCAATGCCTCAAAATCATTCGCCGGCATGGGGCGGTAGTAGAGGAAGCCCTGAGCGTAGCGGGCGCCCATCTGTCGTAGCATGTTCGCCTGCTCATTTGTCTCGACGCCTTCGACCACAACGGGCAGATGGAGCGACTGCGCCATATCGAGCATTGATGTAATGATTTGCGCGCTGCGGCCTTGATCTCCGTCGGCGGGAACAAACGTGCGGTCGAGCTTGATAACGTCGACGTTGACGTTCTTGAGCATCGCGAGCGTGGACTGGCCGGTGCCAAAGTCGTCCATATAGGTTGAGAAGCCGCGGGTGTGCAGGTCGGCAGTCAGTTTATCCACGGCCTCGGATTCTCCCGTATAGGCTGTCTCGGTGATCTCGATGCGCATGAGTTCGGGCGGTAGGTTGTATTGGGCGGCAAGTGCTCCCATATGTTCGGCAACGTCGCAGGCAAGGATATCCACGCGCGACACATTGAGCGAGATCGGAACCACGCGAAGCCCCCGGTCGATGCGCTCGCGCAGCCACGAGGCGACGCCCTGCCAAATGTACTTGTCGAGCGTCACTACAAAGCCGCTTTCCTCGAGTGCGGGGATAAACGTTACAGGCGAAATGAGGGAACCGTCCTTGCCAATCCAGCGCGTGAGCGCCTCGGCGCCAACGATCTCGCCAGTTTCCATGTCGACCTGGGGCTGCAGGTAGTAGGTAATGCGGCCGTTTGAGAACGCATACTGGAATTCGGTCAGCGTGCGGTGGAACGCGGTTTCGCGCTCGTACTCCTCGGGGCGGAAAATGGCGACGCGCTCCTTAAAGTCGTTTTTTGCGCGCCGATTGGTAAACATGGCCTTGGCCTGCGCGTCGATGGTGATTTCCTCGTTGGGGTCGATGGGGCAAACGCCCATGGACGGCCAGAAACCCACGCCGTCATCATGCTTGGCCACGGCGGCGCGAACGCGGTTATAGATTTGATGGACGGTGTCGTGCTCAAAGGGGATGAGAATGCAAAAGTCGTCTTGGCCCCAGTATCCTGCGACGCCCATCTCGGCATTCTCGATGTCTTTGAGGACCGTGCCCACATCGGCGAGCACGCGGTCGCCCTCGGCCTGTCCGTGCCATTCGTTAAACAGTCGCATATGACCCATGTCGACGGTGGCGATACACCAAGCGCCGTCGCGCCCTGTCCTCAGAAATGCGTTGGCACGCCGCATAAACTCGCTGGGTCGATAGAGGCCCGTGAGCGTATCGATGCGTTCGGCGACGGCGCTTTTACGCTCAATCTCGGGTATGGGGAGGCTGTCGTTGGGGGCAAGCCCGCCGGCGGCGCGAAGACGACGGTCGAGTTCGCCTAAAACAGCGGTCGCTTGATTGATTAAGCGCTCGTAAAAGGCCGGGACGACAAGACAGACGGGGGTAATGGTGTCGTTCGCGATTCGAACAGGAGCGAAAACGGCCTCTTTAAGATGATGGGTCAGTTGCTCGAATGCCTCGTGGTCCAGATCGTTGCTGAGCACGACGAATTGGGCGTTTCGCGAGCGGAAGACGCGACTTCTGCCGCGGGTGATCGATAACATGCGACCTGCGTATTCGGCGAGCATGTTGTCGACAGCCTCGGCCCCGTAGAGCTCGTTGAACTTTGCCGTGCCACAAACGCGGACCGCTATAAGCCCCGTCTCGCAACGGTCGCGACGGCAGGCATCGATAGCGTTGATCAGCATACGCTGCGTTCCGAGGCCCGTGGCGGCGTCGACGGTCTCGGCGAGTGAGTGGTTAACAAGTTCGCCGACATAGAGCGAGGGGGTATTTCCGTCACCGTCGATGCGAAACCCGCGAGCGCGGCAGAGGACGTAGTCGCCCGCGGCATTGCGCATGCGGTACTGCATGACGCGGCGGTGTTTGGAGCCATTATAGATTTGGTCGATGTCGTTGATGTAGGCCTCAAGGTCATCGGGGTGGACGCGCGTTTTCCAGTAATCGTGGCAGTTGTCTACATGCTCAGAAGGAAGACCGAGATCGCGCAGGGCACCTTGTGACCAAAGGGTGCGATGTTTGTCCAAGTTCTCGATAAAGCAATAACGGCCTTCGTTGAGCATCGAAAAGGCGTCAAAAACGCGATCGCTTATTTCGAAGTCGTCGGTGTGGACTTGCGCGATATTGCGTCGATCAAGATGCATGGCATGGCGTAGCTTGTAGTCGTACATGCGATGGTCGGCATCGAGTGTCATGCGATTGGAGACTTCACCCAGGGCGGGGTCGGCGTGCGACACTCCGTAGCTAAACGAGTGAGGCATCTCGGAATCGTTGTTTTTGAGTAGGACCGTTCGGCAGTGTTCCAGGCGCTCGGCGAGGTCGTCCTCGGTCGCAATCGTAGACAGGATGGCAAACTCGTCGCCGCCTATGCGAAACGCCGCCTCGTCCACCTTCATATACAGCTTGAGATAGAGGCTTACCTGCAAGATATAGCGGTTGCCCTTGTCATGCCCGAAGACGTCGTTGCAGTGCTTAAGGTTATCGATGTCGATAAACGCCATGGTCACGGGCAGTTCCTGCTCCCAGATTTCCTCTAGGGAACGGGTAAAGCCGCCGCGGTTGCCAAGTCCGGTGAGCTGGTCGGTAAAGGCCGTCCTAATCAGATCATCCTGACGCTCGAGAAGGTCACGGACGGTCTTTTCGAGCGTTTCGGTGTAATTGCTGACGGTGTCCATGTTGTAAGCGGCTTTCTGAGGTCGGGGCGGATGGCGTCGGGCGAGCTCGTAGTGTACACGCGTCGTTGCTCGGCGCCTTGCGTGTATCCAGGCCCCCGCCTTGCTGCGTTGTTGAGTTACTTTGCCGGCTAATGTTCGCTGTTGATAACTGCTGAGTAGCGTAAACAACAGTACGCAATTATATATGGGTGTCCATGCTGTTGGCGGCTACTATTCGCCAAGCGGTAGCGCGACAATGCGATGTTCGATGAAAATGCGACTGAGTCGATATATGTTGACGGGTATACTTGTCCCGTTTTAAAACGCAGGAACGGAGATGGTCACATGGCACAGCCGGATACGACGCGCACGGTGGGGCTTGCGCTCGAGGGAGGCGGCTACCGCGGTATGTATACGGCGGGCGTGCTCGACGTTTGGATGGAGCACGGTTTGACCTGCGACCATATGGTGGGTGTCTCGGCGGGCGCGGCGTTTGGCTACAACTTTAAATCGCGGCAGATTGGGCGCGCCATTCGCTACAACAAGGCCTATTGTGCCGACAAGCGCTATGCGAGCGTGACAAGCTGGCTGCGAACCGGTGACATGTTCAATGCCGATTTTGCCTATCATGAGGTGCCTATCGAGCGCGATCCCATCGACTTGGAAGCGTATCGCGCCTGCCCCATGCGATTTACGTGCGTGTGTACCGATATCGAGACGGGCAAGGCTGTCTATCACGATTTGCCGTATGGCGACGAGCGCGATATCGAGTGGATCCGGGCGTCGTCTGCTATTCCTGTGGCGACGCGTCCCGTTGCTATTGGCGGGCATAAGTATCTGGATGGTGGCGTGGCTGATTCTATCCCCAGCGCATGGCTGTTTGCGCAGGGGTATGACCGCAATATCGTGGTGCTCACGCAGCCGGCGGGCTTTGTGAAGCAGCCTAACAGCGTGATGCCCATGCTGCGTCGCGTGTTCCGTCACTACCCGGAGTTTGTTGCAGCGCTTGAGCATCGGCATGAGGTCTACAATGCCACGCTCGATGACCTGGCACGTCGCGAGGCTGCCGGCGAGGTCTTTGTGGTGCGGCCGAGCGAGTCGGTGAAGGTGCCGTCGCTGTGCCGCGAACCGGATGAGCTCGAGCGCATCTACCAGGTCGGCCGCCACGATGCGGAGGCGACCTTGCCCGCGCTGGAAGCGTATCTGGCGGAGTAAGAGTCGCATGCGGAAAGCGCATCCCGGAATGGACGTGCGAACCGGGATGCGCTTTCCGCTATTGAAGATATGAGGTTGCGAATCAGCTGCTTGGCCTATGCCTATGCCTGCTGCCAGGTGTCGACGAGCTCCTTAGCTGCGGCGTGGGGGTCGTCGGCACTGCAGACGGCGCTCACCACAAAGAAGCCATCGACGCCGGTGGCCTTGAGCTGCGGCAGGTCGGCCGTCTTGACGCCGCCGCCCACCACGATGGGTACGGGGCTTGCCGCGTGGAGTGCGGCCAGGTCCTCAAAGCTCTTGGTGATGATGGAGCCATCGGCCGCGCGTCCGCAATCGCGCTTGGTCTCGGTCTCGTGGAGCGGGCCGATGCCCAGGTAGTCGACCAGGCTCATGTCGGCGGTTTTGACGTACTCGAGCATTTCCTCGCAGCGGGCCGAAAGGCCCACGATGGCATCGGGGCCCAACAGCTTGCGACAGACCTCGACGGGAATATCGCTCTGGCCCACGTGCACACCGTCGACAGCGATGCCCTGCTCGCGCGCGGCGAGTACGCAGTCAAGACGGTCGTCAATCAACAAGGCGACCTGACCGGTCTTGCCGGCCTGTGCGATAGCCTGCGCGGCATCGCCCGTCAGCGCGATGATCTCGCGGGCACTTGCCACCTTGGAGCGCACCTGAATGCAGGTAAAGCCGGCGTCGAGTGCCTGGGCCACCACATCGCCCACGGGGCGCCCGAGCGTGTTTTCGGGGCCGAGTACCAGATAGGCCGAGATATCAAGGTTATCGCGGATGCTCATCGTGCTTCCTCCTGCTTTTTGATCTGCGCTTCCATGCGCTCGAGTTTGCCGGTCATGGTGTCGGTAAATCCGGGTCGAATATCTGCCTTGAGCACGACTTCGGTGCGGATGCCCTTGCTCGCCAACACAAAGGTCGCGTCGCGCACGACCTGCATGACCTCGTCCCAGTCGCCCTCGATCTCGGTGAACATCGAGGTGGTGCGGTTGGGAAGGCCGCTCTCGCGAATGACGCGCACGACCTCGGCGACCTCGGCAGACAGCTCATCGCCGGTGCCGCACGGGGCGATGGCCACGGCGACGAGCGTGTTCATGCCGGCATTGGTTTCGGGCTCGGACATGACTTATGCCTCCTCGAGCTCGAGTCGGTTATCGGCGATGTCTTGGGCGGTCGCGCGGTAGAGCTCGTCGATAAAGGCGACCTTAAAGCTCGCCGGGGCATCGGCGACAGCGGCGGCACGCGTGCCGGCGACGTTGTAGACGGCGGTGCCGCAGATGGCTGCCGTAAACGGGTCGGCAGCGCAGGCGTACACGGCCAGCACGCCGCCCTGCGAGCAGCCGCAGCCGGTGATCTTGGACATGAGCGGGCTGCCGCCGTGGGACTTAGCCACGGTCGTGCCGTCGGTGATCAGGTCGACTTCGCCCGAGACCACTACGGCGCCGCCGGTGTAGCGGGCGAGCGCCACGGCGGCATCGCGGGCGGCATCGACCGTGTCGGTGGTATCGACACCGCGCACGCGGCTCAGATCGGCTGCCTCGCCCTCAAGACCCCACAGGCCGGCAAGCGCGATGATCTCGGAGGCGTTGCCGCGCACGATGGCGGGCTTGTACTGCTTGAGCTCGTTTACCAGCTGGGTGCGCAGGCTACCGATGCCCAGACCCACCGGATCGAGCACCCAGGGCTTGCCGGCGTCGTGTGCCGCCTTGGCCGCGCGGGGAATCGTCTGTTCGTAGATGGGGAAGAGCGTGCCCATGTTGAGATAGATGGCGCCGCCGCCGGCAACGAGCGCCTCGCCCTCGTCGGGCAGATAGACCATGGCGGCCGAGCCGCCCACGGCGAGCTGCGCGTTGGCGACAAAGTCAATCGTCACCGTGTTGGTGATGGAGCCCGCCATTGGGTTGGTGGCGCGAATCTCGTCCACGGCCTTGACTACACGTTGTTTAAGCTGTTCCGAATCAATCACTGCACATGCCTCCTTGGCATAGAAAAGGGGCGCTGTGCATAGACAGCGCCCCTGTAAAGGCGGCATGCTCCCTACGCCAGCATTAACTGACAGGTTCAAAGGATTGGGCCCTATGCCCTCTCAGCCTTGTGGCTTGCACCGCCGGCACTCCCGCATCGAATCTGTTGCTCCCTATACTAACGCACCTGCCAAAAAGGGACAGATTTATTTTGGCAGGTGGCAACGGGGGCGCTGCATTTTCCCAGATAAAACCTGCCAAAATAAACCTGTCCCTTTTTGGCAGGTCGGTACAATAGATGGGATTAAGAATGACCGAGGAGACCTTATGATCAAACTTGTGCTGACCGATATGGACGATACGCTGATTCCGGCTGGGCATGACGGCGCCAGCGACTACGCCATCGAGGGCATTCATGCCATGCAGACAGCGGGCCTGCACTTTGGCCCGGTTTCGGGCCGTCAGCCGTCCGCGATGGGCTGGATGTTCCGCAATCGCTCCGAGTGCTTTTCGACCGGTGCCTTCTGCAACGGACAGGTGATGTTTGTCGACGGCGAGGTGGTCGCATCGCGCGCAACCGACAACGACGCCCTGATGCGCCTGGCCGACTACCTTGAGCAAGAGACCGATGATACGTATCTAAAGGTCTACAGCCTGGGTGATGACTTTTGGGACAACGATGCCTATTGCGTGACGCGCGATCCCGAGCGCGTGCGCCGTGCCATGGAGTCGGGCGGCAACGCGTGGCTCAAAGGCGAAGAGGCCCCGTGCCGTCCGTCGATCGACAACGCTCCAATTTACAAGGCGAACATCTGGAGCGCCCGCTCGCGTGAGGAGCTCGCCGAGCTACGTGAGCGCGTTGCTGCCGAGGTGCCAGAGCTCTCGCTTGTGTTCCCCAACAATCGCGTGCGCCTGTTCGACATTCTTCCGGCCGGTTGGGACAAGGGCTGCGCGGCGCTGGAACTGGCGCGCGCTCTGGGCCTTACGCCCGACGAGGTGGCCGTGTTCGGCGACTCCGATAACGACCTGCCCATGATTGATGCCGTCCCCAACTCCGTTGCAGTCGCCAACGCCAACGAGGCCGTCACGGCTGCGGCGCGCTGGCATATCGGCGCCGCGGCGGACGATGCAGTTGCCAAGGCTCTGCACCAGATTGCCGCCTGCGCCGCGACGGGGGAGATGCCGCCGTTTATGCGCCAGGCAGATGCGGCGGGTCCGCGCGTCGCGAACGCCTAGGGAGGCCACTATGAAGCTCCAGCAGCTCAGGTATGTCGTTAAGGTTGCCGAATGCGGCAGCATCACCGAGGCCTCGCGTCGGCTCTTTGTGTCGCAGCCTTCGATCACTGCATCGATCCGCGAGCTCGAAAACGAGATGGGCGTGCACATCTTTGAGCGCACCAACAAGGGCGTTATCGTGTCCGAGGAGGGCGAGACCTTTTTGGGCTACGCGCGCCAGGTGCTCGATCAGGCCGATCTGCTCGAGGACAAATATAAAGGTGCGTCCGAGCAGGTGCCGCATTTTAGCGTGAGCTGCCAGCATTATTCCTTTGCCGTCAATGCGTTTGTCGACGTGATCCGCGAGTTCGATGCCGCGCGCTACGATTTTACCCTGCGCGAGGAGCAGACCCACGAGATTATCGAAGACGTTGCGCACATGAAAAGCGAGCTGGGCATCCTGTACCTGTCCGAGCACAATCGCGAGGTTATCGAGCGCATGCTGGCGGCCAACGAGCTCGTATTCGAAGGGCTCTTCTGCGCCGCGCCGCACGTTTTCGTGTGTGCCGAGCATCCGCTGGCGGGCCGCTCTCGCGTAACGCTCGAGGATCTGGAAGATTACCCGTTCCTGTCCTATGAGCAGGGAAGCTATAACTCGTTCTATTATTCCGAGGAGCTGACCTCGACGTTTGAACGCCGCAAGAACATCCGCGTGCGCGACCGCGCGACGCTGTTCAACCTGGCCATGGGCCTTAACGGCTATACAGTATGCTCGGGCGTGATCAGCCATGAGCTCAACGGTCCCGGCATTATTTCGATTCCGCTCGATGTGGACGAGTATATGGAGATCGGCATTATCACGCGCAAGAACACGACGCTCACCCGCTACGGCCGGGCCTATATCGACGCAATCCGTCAGCATATCTAGCCACATCGGCGCGATATGCTGCGTGCGTCTCTTGCTGTTTGTAAATATAAATAATTCCTATATCAAACAGTTATAAAAGCATATTTTACGATAGCGATGCGGACGCTCATACTCTGTCTGGATAAAGCAACCAAGACAAAGGGAGATACCTTATGAGCACTTCGACCACACTGAACGCGCCGTTTCGCGCCGATATTGTCGGCAGCTTTCTGCGCCCGCAGACCGTAAAGGACGCCCGTGCCGCCCATGCCGCAGGTACGCTCGACGACGCCGGCCTTAAGGCCGTCGAGGACGAGGCCATTCGCGACTTGGTGGCCAAGCAGAAGGCTGCCGGCCTGCAAGTGATCACGGACGGCGAATTCCGCCGCAGCTACTGGCACCTCGATTTTATGTGGGGACTCAACGGCATCGAGCGCCGCACCTCGCGCACCGGCTATATGTTCCACGACGAGGAGACCACGGCCGATACCGCTGTGGTGACCGGTCCCATCAGCGGCGAGAACCATCCGTTCGTTGCACACTTTAAGTTTGTCAAGGCGCTCGAGGACGAGGGCCAGGTCACGCGTCAGACCATCCCGGCGCCGATCCAGACCTTCTCCGAGGTCACGCTCGATCGTTGCGATGGTCAGCTGGAGGGCCTGCGCACCGTCTATAAGACCGATGAGGAGCTTGCCGACGCCATTGCCGCCGCTTATCGCACGGTGATTGCCGACCTGTATGCCGCGGGCTGCCGCAACATCCAATTTGATGACTGCACCTGGGGCATCTATTGCGATGCCGACTTTGTGTCCAAGACCGGCATGAACCCGGTTGACCTGCAAAAGGTGAGCGAGCTGGGCGTGGCGCTCAACAATGCCGCCATCGCGGGCAAGCCCGACGATCTGGTCATCAACACGCATGTGTGCCGCGGCAACTATCACTCTACCTACGCCTTCGAGGGTGGCTATGACCCCATCGCGCCGTACTTGTTCGCCAACGAGGACGTCGACGCGTTCTATCTGGAGTTCGATACGCCGCGCGCCGGCGGTTTTGAGCCGCTCAAGTACGTTGCTCCCGGCAAGAAGGTCGTGCTGGGCTTGGTGACCACCAAGGCGGCAGAGCTCGAGAACGAGGATGTTATCGTCGAGCGCATCCGCGAGGCGGCAAAGTACGTGCCGCTCGAGAACCTGTATCTGTCTCCGCAGTGTGGCTTTGCCAGCTGCGAGATTGGCAATAAGCTGACCGAGGACGAGCAGTGGGCAAAGATTGCGCTGGTCAGGCGTATTGCCGAGCGCGTCTGGAAGTAACGCTACCGTTCGCAGGTGACGGCGCGTGCGAGGCATTGAGTATCACGTACAATGGTTCGGATCGTATCGTTCGGGCAGGTTATCCGATATGCCTGATCGCCCTTCCATTCGAAAGGACTTCCATGTCCCAGTCTTCGACGCCCGCCGTCACCGATGCCATCTACGATGCATCGTCGCTCGGCCGCCCGCGCATGTTCTTGCTCGGCCTGCAGCATCTGTTCGCCATGTTTGGTGCCACCGTTCTGGTTCCCGTGCTTACCGGTCTTTCAGTTTCGGCAACGCTTTTGTTTGCTGGCCTGGGCACGCTGCTTTTTCACTTCCTGTCGCGTGGCAAGGTGCCCGCGTTCCTGGGTTCATCGTTTGCCTTTATCGCAGGCTATGCGGCGATTGCGCCCAACGGCGAGACGGAGCTTTTACCTTACGCCTGCCTGGGCGTAGCCTGCGCCGGCCTGCTCTATCCGGTGCTGGCGGCGCTGTTCCGCGCATTTGGTGCCAAGCGCGTCATGCGCTTCTTTCCGCCGGTGGTGACTGGCCCCATCGTTATTTCCATCGGCTTGATCTTGGCGAGCTCTGCCATCGCCAACTGCCAGACCAACTGGCTTGTCGCTGTGGTTGCTGTGGCCGTCATCGTGATCTGCAACATCTGGGGGCGCGGCATGGTCAAGATCGTGCCGATTTTGCTGGGTGTCGTGGTGAGCTATGCCGTTGCGGCAGCACTGGGCGAAGTTGATTTTTCGGGCGTTGCGGCCGCTCCGTGGGTCGGCCTGCCCATTGTATGGGACAACACCGTGTTTGCGCTCTTTGGTCCGCAGTTCGATAGCGGTCTTGCCACGACGGCCATCATCACCATCATGCCGCTGGCCTTCGCGACCATGATCGAGCATATTGGCGACATCTCGGCTATCGGCTCTACCTGCGAGCGCAACTACATCGCCGATCCTGGCCTGCATCGCACGCTGCTCGGCGACGGCCTGGCGACCATTCTCGCATCGCTCTTTGGCGCTCCGGCTAACACCACCTATGGCGAGAACACCGGTGTGCTTGCCCTAACGCGTGTGTTTGACCCGCGCGTGATTCGCATTGCCGCATGTTGTGCCATTGTGCTCTCGTTCTGCCCCAAGTTCGCGGCTGTCATTGCGGCCATGCCGGCGTGTGTGATCGGCGGCGTGTCTCTCGTGCTCTATGGCATGATCAGCGCCGTGGGCGTCCGCAACCTCATCGAGAACCAGGTCGATTTCCAGAACAACCGCAACGTGCTGGTGGCCGCCCTGGTGCTGGTGCTTTCACTCGGCATTGCGTACAGCACTGCCGGAGCTATCGTGTTGGAGCTGGGCGGCGTGACCATTTCGCTCTCGGGCCTTGCCGTGGGTTCGCTGGTGGGCATTGTGCTCAATGCGATTCTGCCGGGTAATGACTTTGAGTTTGATGTCTCCGAGCTCGAGGAGGCTACTGAGTAGCAGCTGCGTTCAGCTAAAACAAAATAAATGGCGCCCATGCGTATGCACGCGTGGGCGCCATTTTTAATGCGTCAGTATCCAGTGGATGCCGCGGGCCATGCGCAAGTCGGTTTGGGCAAAGTGATTGCCGGGGTTGAGCTCCATCGTTGTTGGAATGCCGCGCTCGATGAGCAACGCTTCCGTCGCGCGCGTGTCGTTGAGCACATGCCGCATCATGCGGTTGGGCGTCTTGGTCTCTTTTTTGCCGAGCGACAGATAGACGGCTTGCGGGCTGCCGGCAAAAGGGGCCGTGCTGGCACGGTCGACAAAGTCGGGAAACCATAGCGACCCCGATGCGCTCGCGGCGCGGTCAAAGGCGTCGGTTTGCCAGAGGGACCAGAGTGCGAAGAGGCCCGCGAGCGAGTAACCGGCAATGCCGCGCCAGGTGGGCGGCTGAGGAAGCGACGACTCGACCTGGGGGATTGTCTGATTCAGCAGCTCATCAAGAAAATCGGCAGCTTGGCCGCCGAAAGGCTCGGCATCGCGTACGGTCCCGTCGCATGCCCAGGGGCTCAGCTCGCGATTCCAATCGAGCCCGCCAATGGTGACGAGGGTGAATGGCGGACAGTCGAGCTCTCGGCAACACTCATAAACCTCGCTGCCGTCGCCCACGACCACAGGAAGGTAGATGACAGGCGCGCTTTCCGTATGATTCGAATAAACGGTTATCTGCTTTTGATGCGCTTCCATGACGGGCTTCTCTCAGTGTTGTGATATCGGCAGCCTCAATTGTCGCACGCCAGCGTATGCCGGTTGGACAGCATCAAGAACATTCGCGTGCGCCGCGCGGGCGCAAATGAAAAACGCCACCGCCGGAGGGGAGCTTGGCGGTGGCGTTGCTAAACGGTGTGCAGGCTAGCACTTCTGTGGGTGCCGTCCCGTGCGTTAAAGGTCAAAGCTGTCTATGAGCGCTTGCGGCTCACCATGGTGCCTGCGGCGATAGCGGCTGTTCCCGCAAGGACGGTTGCCACGATGGCCGCACCCGAGGTGTCGCCGGTTGCCGCGAGCACGCCGGTAGTCTTGGCTTTCGTGGTTGAAGCCGCAACGGCCTTGGTCGGCTTTGAGCCCTCAGGCTTGGGGTTCTGCTTGGACTCCGCGGGCTTGCTTTCTGCGGGCTTGGTCTCGTCGGGCTTGGGGTCTTCCGGCTTGGCTACCTCGGGAGGTGCGGTGGTCGTGCTTTTGGCGACTGCTTTGATATAGAGGGAGTCGACCGTGGCGTCGCCCGTGCCGATGGCTTGGCCTGCCTCGTAGATGCCGTCACGGAGCTTGCGATAGTCAATGACCTTGCCGCCTTCGGGCGTCTGGATGGCGGCGTTCTCAATCTTGATGGTGCCGATTGTCTTGCCGTCAGCGCTCATGGCACGGGCAAAGATTGCCGCTGTATCTCCTTCGGCCGTTACCTTGCTGCGGATGATCGAGATGACTGCGGGTGTGACGCCCTCGCTGGTCTGGGCGATGATGCCGATGTTCTCGCCTTGGGGTTCGCGCCTCGTCTCGCCATCTTGGTTTTCGCTGTAGGGGATGGGGCCGTCGCCGTTCTCGACATAGCGGGCTATGGCCTTGACAACGGAGTCGCTGATGTAGATGTGGCCGCCCTTCTCGTTGGGTCGATCGTTTCTGGTGGAGAATGCAGCCGAAACCTCGCCTTCCGCAAACGCGTCCACGGTGGAGCCGTTCTTGACGACGATGTCGTCCTGGTAGGTGAAGAGGGCGTTGGCGCCACCGTATCTGCCTTTACTTGCACGGACCGTCACGTTTGCATGATCGAGGGTGATGCCCTTGTGGGCATAGGCGCCATATTCAACACCGTTTACGTTGAGGGAGGCGTTTGTGGCTGCGAGGCTGCCCTTGGCCTCGACGGCAGCGTCTTTCTCGGAGCTTGCCTTGACCTGGCTGCCGTCCGAGATGTTGATATTGCCGCCGCTCCAAAGGGCCTCACCATCGGCTGAGCTTGCCTCGACCGTCCCGCCACCCTTGATGGTGAGGTTCTTGTCGGTTCCAATGCCCTTGTCCTTGGTAGCCCTGGCGGTGACGGCTCCGCTGTCGTCAATCGTGATATTGCCGTTTGCCCTGATGCCATCCGATGCACCCGTGGCGTTGACGTTGCCCGAACCTTTGATAGCGAGATCACCCCCGGCATTGATGGCATCAAACCCAGTGCTCGTGGCGTTGACGGATCCGGCTCCGTCGATGTTGATATTACCCGTGGAGAGGATAGCGTCCTCAGTAGATGTCACACTGAGCGTGCCGCCCTCGTCGCCTTGGATATTGAGCTCGGCATTCTCGTTAGTGCCATGAGAAACGTTGATGCTTTCGATCCATTCGGCAGTGACGATGTTGGTTCCCGAGTAATTCACGTTGAGCTTGCCTGCGGCCTGGATCTCGCCGCCGTTATAGTTGTTGAGCTTCAAGTCGTCGGCGCCGTCCCACGACCAGGTACCGGCTTCGTCGCTCGCCGCGGTGTTGTACTTGTTGCCGCCGACCTTGACCCATTCCGCTGCGAGCGAGACGCTCGGCATGAGCAGCGAGCTTACCGTGAGCGCGCATACGGCTCCCACGACGATGCGGCGCGTCACGCGGCGCCAGCTGCCGTGCGCGAGTCCTATGCGACGGCGAACGTCGGGTTCGGCAACATGGGTTCCGGCGGTAGTGTCATTGCGTTTGGGGGTCGTGAACAAGGCTGCCACGGTTGCTCCCGTTCTCATAGGGCCTATGCGGTTATATCCAGCATATCTGCAGGATGTAGCCGTCGGTAGTGCCGTTTGGAGGGCAAAATGTCCAAAACTCGGGAAGCAATATATCGCGCGTCCGTGCGTTGCCTGGCTTTAAAAGAAAAGCGCGGAGCCGCTCGATGCGACTCCGCGCTTTGGTGTTCTGCTTTGGCAGCTTTGCCATTACGCTACAAAGAAGTAGACGAGGAAGGCAAGGGCTGCGATCCACATGAGCGGTTTGATCTTGGAGGCCTCGCCCTTAACGAGCGCGACGATCACGTAGGCGATAAAGCCCAGACCGATGCCGGCAGAGATGGAGTAGGTGAAGGGCACGCCGGCGACAATCATGAACGCCGGGAAACCCTGCGAGACATCGGACCAGTCGATCTCGGAGGCCTCGCTCATCATGAGGTAACCGACGTAGACCAGAGCACCGCAGGTGGCGGCGCTGGAAACGATGGTGACGATGGGGGAGAAGAACGCGGCGAGAATGAACAGCACGCCGGTGGTGACGGAGGTGAGGCCCGTGCGGCCACCGTCGGCAGCGCCAGAGGTGGACTCGACGAAGGTGGTGATGGAGGAGACGCCCATAAAGCCACCGGCAGCAGCGGCCACGGAGTCGACGACCAGGATGGGACGGATGTCCTCGACATTGCCGTCCTCGGTCAAGAACTCGCCCTGCTTGGCGACGGCCATCGCGGTGCCCATGGTGTCAAAGAAGTCGCTCATGAGCAGCGAGAAGGCAACGACGAGCAGCATCGGGTCGGTCAGAACCTTCACGATGGCAAGGCTACCGTCGGCGGTGCTGGCAAACGGAGCGCCAAAGGTCGAGAAGTTAAGCGGGGCGATGAGACCCTCGGGGGCGTGGGTGACGCCCAGCGGGATACCGGCGATAACGGCGACGATGATGCCGATGAGCAGCGAGCCCGGCACGTTGCGGGAGGCCAGGGCAACCGTCACGATGATGGAAATGATGCCGACGATAAAGGTGGGGGAGGTGATGTCGCCCAGGCCGACGAGCGTACCGGCGCCAGCGGTGATGATGCCGGCGTCGCACAGGCCGATCATGGCGATGAACAGGCCCAGGCCCACCGAGATGGCGTGGCGCAGGACCACGGGGATGGCATCCATAATGGCCTCGCGCAGGCCGCAAAGGACGAGCAACAGAATGACGACACCCTCGAGGAAGATAACGCTCATGGCCACATGCCAGTCACCCCCGCACATAGTGGTGGTGATACCCGCGATCATGGCGTTGATGCCCAGGCCCGACGCGCAGGCGAGCGGGCGGTTAGCGAAGATGCCCATGCAGATGGTCATGATGCCAGCGCCCAGGCAGGTGGCGCAGGCGAGCGCTCCCGCATCGATGCCAGCGCCCGAGAGCACCGCGGGGTTGACGGCGATGATGTAGGCCATCGCCAGGAATGTTGTCAGTCCAGCGCGGAGTTCGGTCCCGATTGTGGACTTGCGCTCGCTGACGTGAAATAGTTCGTCCATGCATACCCTTTCCTTGTTCGGCCCCGAGTTTAGGCCGATTGACACGAACTCTCCCACTATAGCCCCTTTGCGAAGCTGTTGTTCCTCGCATGTTGATGTTCGGCGCTTTGTAGCAGACGGACGGTATTTTTCGCATGAAAATGTGTGGGTACCGTATACTTAAGCGGTTACAACGACCCCTATGGAGGAACGTATGATTAAAGAACTTTGCCACGACGAGGCCATCCTGTCCCAGCGTTGCGAGGTTGCGACTGTCGAGGACGAGTCGGTCGCTCAGGATCTGATCGATACCATCAAGTCGCTCGATGATGCCGGCTGCTTGGCCGCCAACCAGATCGGCGTCACCAAGAAGGTCTGCGTCTACCTGGACGATGCCGGCGAGCCCCACGTGCTCTACAACCCCCGTCTGGTGTTTGGCCTGGGCGCCAGTAAGATGGAGGAGAGCTGCCTGACGCACGAGGAGGTCACCAAGTCCACGCGCTATATCAAGTGCAAGGTTGCCTTTGACCAGATCGTCGACGGCAAGATGAAGGAGTGCCGCCGCGACTACGCGGGCTTTGAGGCACAGATGATCCAGCATATGATCGATCACTGCCAAGGTAAACTTGTCTAGGGTGACTACAGCACCGCACTTCGTCTCTTTTGTCCCGGGCGTGACATTGTTGTCATGTCCGGGCTTTTGTGTTTAGCGCCTTTTTGTTTGGTGACAATAACCTTAGCAAGAACGTAAAGCTGGGAGGCGCTATGTGCACGAGCATTCGATTTACCGATAATTCTGGCCACATGTATCTGGGCCGCAACCTCGACTGGAGCTTTGACTACGGCCAACAGGTTCGCGTGATGCCGCGCGGGTTTCACATTCCGTATTCGTTTATCGACGACGCGACAGCGGCACACGCGGTGATCGGTATGTGCATCGATTACAAGAACTATCCCATGTTTTTCGATTGCGGTAACGATGCGGGCCTCGCCGTGGCGGGTCTCAATTTCCCGGGTTATGCCGAGTATGCCGAGGACCCTGTCGACGGCAAGACCAATATCGCGGCCTATGAGTTTCCCCTGTGGGTGGCAGCGACGTTCTCGACGGTCGACGAGGTCGAGGCTGCGCTGCGCGATACGGTGATTGTCGCCAAATCTGCAGGAGAGGGGCTGGGCGTGTCGCTGCTCCATTGGATTATCGGCGACAGCCAGCGTAGCATCGTGGTCGAGATGATGGCTGACGGCCTGCATGTATACGACGATCCGGTCGACACCCTTGCCAACCAGCCGACCTTCCCGTGGCACATGGAAAACCTGCGCACCTATATCACTGCCACAAGCGATTTTCCGCAGACGGCGACATGGCGTGGCGCCGAGCTCAAGCCCTATGGCGCAGGTGCCGGCATGCGCGGTATTCCGGGTGATTGCTATTCGCCGAGCCGTTTTGTAAAGGCGGCGTACCTCAATGCCAATTACCCGCAAAAGGAGAGCGAGACCGAAAACGTCGTCCGCATGTTCCGCTCGCTCGAGGGCGTGGTGATGATTGAGGGAGCGTCCAGGATGGGCGATGGCAAGTTCGAGAAGACTATCTATACCGGATGCTTTAGCGCGCGCACGGGCAATTATTACTACGCGATGTATGGGGATCCGTCGATTCGCTACGTGAGCCTGATGGATGCCGAGGGCGCGAGCCCCGATAGGCTCGTGGTTCCCGAGCCGCGTCGTTCGTAGCCGTTAGCTTTACTGCAGCGCAAAGCGGCCCTGCGTCTCCCGTGAGATGCAGGGCCGCTGTCGTCGATTCGTGACGTCGCTAGAAGTTGGCGTCGTTGAGTTGTTCACTCTCGAGGCCGTCGAGCTGTTGCTGCTCGGGCGTATCGGCGACGCTCTCGAGCAGCTCAGTGGGATCGACGTTCATATTCCTACCGGCCTCGTTGCCGTTGACCAGGTCGTCCGAGAAGATGTCGACTTCCATTTCCTCAGCTTCCTCGATCTGAACCTCGAGCGGCACCTGGGTGCGTACAAGCTTGACTGCCGGACGCATGCGGGCAAAGAGGGGTACGTACTCGATGATGATGGCCGAGTTCTCAAGACCGTACCAGCGCGCCGGGCTTCCGCAGGCGCGGCGGACGGCGTACTTGATGGCCATCACGCGGTGGTCGTTGCGGTTGATGTCCGTTTCGGGGGCAAGCATCTTGCGCAGCATGCAAAAACGGAAGTCGCCCACGTTTCCGCGCGTCTCGTAGATGGAGTAGGTGTGATGCTGCGGCGGCAGCTCGCCCGATGCCATCAGGTCGCCAACGATTTGGCGCAGGTAGGCATTAACGCGCTGGTTGACCTTAAAGCCCAGGTCCAAGCGCACGCGGAACAAAAAGTCCGTGCCAAAGGTCTCGACGGAATATTCGTGCGTATAGGGCTCATCGGTGACATGCACGTTAATGAACCAGTATGCCTTGGCGCGCTTGGGATGTTTGTCCAAGATGGAATAGAGCACGTCGCGGTCGAGCGTGAGCGGGTCGGGACTGTTGGTGAGGAACACCAGGTTGTCGGCGAGCACGGGGTAGGTCTCGTCGTTGCGCAAGCGGTTGAGCTGATCGATGTACTTGGAGACCGGCAGCAGGATCGTCTGCGTGCGCTCGATGGCGGTGCCGCGGCGCCACACATACATAAGGCCAAACAGCAGCGAGGCCAGGAAGATCATCACATAACCGCCGTCAAAGAACATGGTAAGGCACGAGGCGAAGAAGCACAGCTCAATGGCACCGAAGAGCAGGGCGAAGACACAGGCACCCAGCTTGTGCTTGAGGATGCCGGCGATATAGCTCGTCAAAAGCGTCGTGGTCATGAGCATGGTCACGGTAATGGCGAGGCCATAGGCGCTTTCCATGCGCTCGGAGTTCTGGAACAGCAGCACAATGAAGATGCAGCCGACCCACATGATGTTGTTGACGAGCGGAATATAGAGCTGGCCCTTGGTGTCGCTGGGGTAGTGGATGCGCAGATGCGGCATAAGGTTGAGACGGGTTGCCTCGGATACCAGCGAGAACGAGCCGGTGATGAGCGCCTGCGAGGCGATGATGGCCGCTACGGCCGAAAGCACGATGGCAAAGGGGCGCAGGGGCTCGGGGAGCATCATATAGAACGGGTTGACGATATCCATCGCGAGCATTTGGGGGTTGGAGTTATTGGCGAGCAGCCAGGCTCCCTGACCCAGATAGTTAAGGATGAGGGCCGCCTTAACAAACGGCCAGGATGCATAGATGTTTGCCTTGCCCACGTGGCCCATGTCCGAGTAGAGCGCCTCGGCACCGGTTGTCGACAGGAAGACAAAGCCGAGCACCATGATGCCCGAATGGTTGATGGGCGAGAACAGGAACATGATGCCGCGGATGGGGTTGAGCGCGCGCAAGATGGACAGGTTGCCGAGCATGTTGAACAGACCGGCGCCTGCCAGGAACAAGAACCACAGCGTCATGAGCGGGCCGAACAGCTTGCCGATTGACGAGGTGCCGGCGCGCTGCATGGCAAACAGCCCGCAGATAATGATGATGGTGATGATGATGACGTTGGTCTGGCCGTCACCCAAAAGCGCATGGCCCCACTCGATGGTGCGCAAGCCCTCGATGGCCGTGGTAACCGTGACGGCGGGGGTGAGGATGCCGTCGGCGAGCAGCGCCGCGCCGCCGATCATGGCGGGTAGAATCAGCCATGGTGCCACCTTGCGTACGAGGCTGAACAGGGCGAAGATGCCGCCCTCGTTATGGTTATCGGCCTTCATGGCGATCAGCACGTACTTGACCGTGGTCACGAGCGTCATGGTCCAGATGACGAGCGAAAGCGCGCCCAGGATCATGTCCTCGCTGACAGTGCCGATGCCGCCGTTGTTAGCGACGATTGATTTCATGGTGTACATGGGGCTCGTGCCGATGTCGCCATAGACGACGCCGAGCGTTACGAGCAGCATGCCAGCGGAGAGGGGGATGGCGCCATGCCCGCCCTGCACATGCTGGTCTTGGAGGCTTGCCTCCAGCTTGTTGTGTGCCACGTGGACTCCCTTAGACATCTGGCCTCTGCAAAGAGCGGCAGACCTTTATGCCATCTTTATACATATAAGAGCAGTTTGGCACATTGGGGTGTTTTAGACAATAATCCCCATCTGGGGAGCAGTTGTTTGCGCAGATAGCATTTCAAAGCAGGAGCACTTCCGGCTGTGTGGTTTGCTGCAATGTGATAACCGCGGACGCGCCCCTGCTTTGAGCTAAAGAGGGGCTTTTAAGCACGTGCTGCTTGGGCGATGTCGGCCTTGGCGTTTGCGCGTTTGCCGGCGAGTTCGCAAAAGAGCGCGCCGCCGATGATAAGTGCGGCGCCCATCAGGCGGACCGGTGTTATGGCTTCGCCTAAAAGGACGGCGGAGAACACGACGGCCGAAAGCGGCTCGAGGTAGCCAACGACCGCGACGGTCTGCACGGGCAGCTTGGCGACGGCGCTAAAGTAGAGCAAGCAACCTATGCCGGTGTTGACGACGCCGAGCATGGCGACGGCGCGCCAATCGATGCTTACCGCGATGCCAGGGGAGAAGAACGAGGGAGCGCCCTGCGTGATGAGCGTAAGGACCAGCGCGGTCACAAAGGCGGCGCTCACCTGGAGCGTGGAGTTTTCGAGGCCTTCGATGTGTGGCGCACCCTTGCTAGCGATGACCATCAGCGCATAGCAAAATGCCGAGGCGATTCCGCAAGCGATACCAGCAATGGGCATATTGCCGCCTAGACCTTGCGCTGCAATGAGAAAAGCACCGCAAGCAACGGCGATGAAGCCGGCGATTTTGCCGCCGGTCAGCTTTTCGCCAAAGATGAGTGGGGACAGCGCCATGACAATGATGGGACCGCAGTAGTACAGCAGCGAGGATACGCCGACGCCGATCGTCTGGTAGGCGCGGAACAGAAAAATCCAGCTGGCGCCCAGCGCGGCTCCCGAGAGGAGGAGGGCTGCGGCTTCGCGGGGGCGAGATGGCGCCTGCAACTTATGGCGTTGGGTGATGGCGAGGATGGTGACAAGCGAGAGTGCGCCCAAAAACGTGCGTAGTAGCACGATATCGGAGCTCGGCAGCGCGATGGCAGCGGCGATGATGCCGTTGGAGCCAAACAATAGCAATGCTGCTAAGTACGTAAACAGTCCGTTGTTCATGCACTGACATCCCCTCTATATCCGAGCATGTTCACTATGGGTGAACTCGCTTTAGAAGAAAAGCGAATATAATGCATGGATAACATGACAAAGACTCATGCAAAGGTGGAGGGGTGCCGTGGAAACGAATATTCAAAAGATGCAGGTGCTGCTCGAGACCGTGCGCGCCGGCAGTTTTACGCGCGCCGCCGAGCGCCTGAGCTATTCGCAGTCGGGCGTGAGCCGTATGGTGGCCGATCTCGAGGCCGACTGGGGCTTTAAAGTGCTCGACCGCAGTCGCGAGGGCGTGGCTCTTTCTGCTGACGGGCGGCAGGTCATGCCGGCTGTCGAGGCGCTCTGCGAGGAATTCGTTCGCTTGCAGCGACGGGTGGATGAGATGCGTGGGCTCATGCGCGGCAAAATCTGCATCGGTACGTTTTCGAGCGTGGCGACCCACGTGCTGCCGCCGGTGATTGCTCGTTTTCGTGCCGATTATCCAGACATTGATTACGAGTTGCTGATGGGCGACTATTCAGAGATTGAACAATGGGTGGCAGAGGGGCGCTGCGATCTGGGCTTTATCCCGCATGAGCCCCGAGAAAATGGCATGACGTCGCGGTCTTTGGTGCGTGATGAGCTGATGGCAGTGGTGCCGGCAGATTCGTTGCTTGCCACGGCGGAGGTCGTCTCTCTTGCCGATTTGGCAAACGAGCAGTTTATTCTGCTGGAACGCGGCACCGATGACGAGATTACGCCGCTGTTCCGTCGGGCGGGGCTGACCGTGCGCTCAAAGCTGTCGACCTGGGATGACTATGCGATTATGGCCATGGTCGAGGACGGCCTGGGCGTGAGCGTCCTTCCGGCGCTCATCTTGCGCCGCTGCCAGTTCAATGTCTCCATTCGTTCGCTCGAAGGACATCCCCATCGGCAGATCAACGCCATATATCGAACGGCCGATGTTTCACTTGCCGCCGCTCGATTCCTTGAATACCTCTAAATGAGCGCACACCGTTGTCGCTTTGGGATTAATCTCGGAGTTCGGTACGTTTTCTTATGAAATTGAACTTTCGAATGAGGTACGGCGCTATACTGCTTGCTAAATTGAACCTTGGTTCAATTCGTGTTCTATAAATTGAACTTTGCCAGCAAGGAGGTTCCTGTGGCCCAAGAGACGTTTAGCGATCGCCTGCGACAGACTATGTCCGATCGCGACGTTCGCCAGTCGGACGTAATCCGCGCATCGGAGATGCTCGGCAAAAAACTCGGCAAGAGTCAGATGAGCCAATATGTGAGCGGCAAGACGATTCCACGGCGCGATGTGGCAGAACTGCTCGCTCGTATTTTGGAGGTCGATGTTACCTGGCTGCTTGCCGGTGACGCCGATCAGGGCGAGACGTCCTCGTCCCATACCGCTGCCAAATTCGAACCTAGCCCAACGGCTCAAATTGCAAGGAGCACCACCATGCGTACTTTTTCTAAATCCACCAAGCTCGATAACGTCCTGTATGACGTGCGCGGTCCCGTCGTCGATGAGGCCGCCCGTATGGAGGACGAGGGCGAGCGCATCCTCAAGCTCAATATCGGCAACCCCGCCCCTTTTGGTTTCCGCACGCCCGATGAGGTCATTAAGGACATGCGTCAGCAGCTGCCCGACTGCGAAGGCTATTCCAACTCGCGCGGCCTGTTCTCTGCGCGCAAGGCAATCATGCAGTACTCGCAGATCAAGGGCCTGCCCAATGTTCAGATGGAGCACATCTACACGGGCAACGGCGTGTCCGAACTCATTCAGCTTTCGATGAACGCGCTGCTCGACAATGGCGACGAGATTCTGATCCCCAGCCCCGACTATCCGCTCTGGACGGCGTGCGCAACCCTTGCCGGCGGTCATCCCGTTCACTATCTGTGTGATGAGCAAGCGGATTGGTATCCCGATCTGGAGGATATGGAGTCCAAGATCACGAGCGCGACCAAGGCCCTCGTCATCATCAACCCCAACAACCCCACGGGCTCGGTCTATCCGCGCGAGGTGCTCGAGGGCATCGTTGAGATCGCGCGCAGGCACCAGCTCATGATTTTTGCCGATGAGATTTACGACCGCCTGTGCATGGACGGCTACGAGCACGTCTCGATTGCCTCGCTCGCTCCCGACCTGCCCTGCGTCACCTTTAGCGGCCTTTCCAAGTCGCACATGATCGCGGGCTATCGTATTGGCTGGATGGTGCTTTCGGGCAACCAACGCTGCATGAGCGACTTCATCATGGGCATCAACATGCTCTCCAACATGCGCCTGTGCTCCAACGTGCCGGCTCAGTCGATCGTTCAGACGGCACTCGGTGGCCATCAGTCCGTTAACGACTACGTCCGTCCCGGCGGCCGTGTCTACGAGCAGCGCAACTTTGTGTATGAGGCGCTTAACAAGATCGATGGTATCTCGGTGGTCAAGCCGCGCGCGGCGTTCTACATCTTCCCCAAGATGGATGTGAAGAAGTTCAACATCACCGATGACGAGCAGTTCGCCCTTGACCTGCTGCACGAGAAGAAGATCCTGATCACGCGCGGCGGCGGCTTTAACTGGGCTGAGCCCGACCACTTCCGTATCGTGTACCTGCCGCGCATGGAAGTGCTCAAAGAGTCCCTCGAAGACTTAGCCGACTTCTTCGATCATTATCGTCAGTCGTAGGGGGTAGAAGCTCCGTACGATAAAAAGCTCCCTGCAGTTGCTTGGCTGCGGGGAGCTATTTTGTGGACCTGCGGGGCGTGGGAAATGCTTGACCGGCGGAACTTATATAACGGTGCCCTGGCAGTGGTCGATTTCGTGTTGGATGATTTCGGCGGTGTAGCCCGAGAAGTTTTTGATGCGGCGGACGAAGTTCTCGTCCAGATACTCCACTTTAATACGGCGATAGCGAGTGCAGGGACGCTCTCCGACCAGAGAAAGGCATCCCTCGCTTGTCTGATAGGCATTGACCTGCTCAAGAATTTGAGGGTTGTACATCAGGAGCGCCCTGTTGCCGTCCCTTACGCAGATGATGCGTTTGCGCACGCCAATCATATTGGCGGCGAGGCCCACGCACTCGTGCTCATGCTCATGGAGCGTATCCAGGAGGTCCTGCCCGGTCACGGCGTCATCGGGGCCCGCGTCTTCGGAAGGCAGGCGCAAAAAGAACTCGGATTTCATGATGGGTTTGATCATGGCGGGCTCCTCATGTCTCATGCTTTCGTGGACTTTTAATAATAGCGCGGAAGGAAAGCTGCGCGTCCGCGTTACAATCTTTCGACGTTGGACCATGTTGCCAGATTCGTCGCGTGCGGCGTCTGGCGTAAGTCTAGGGCTCATTCTCGCCCTGGACTGTTCCTCTGGGGCGATGTGACTGTCGTTCCAAGAGGAAGGAAATGCATGGGAAGCAAATCTCAGCAACAAGTTCAGACAACGCCATCGGCCACTTCGGCGTTTCTCGCCGTAATGTATATCGCAGCCTTTGTTGCCGCCTTTAACGAGAACATCATTAACGTGGCGTTGCACGACATCATGGCGGCCTTTTCGGTGAGTGCCACCACGGCGCAGTGGCTTGTTTCGGGCTACATGATCGTGACGTCGATCTTTACGGCCATCATGGCCTTTCTTTCCGGTCGTTTCTCGACGCGCAAGCTGCTGTTTTTCGCATGCGGATGCACGGTCGCCGGAGAAGTCCTGTGCCTGGTCGCCCTGTCGTTTACTGTTTTGCTGCCAAGTCGTATTTTGCAGGCTGCGGGATCGGGCATCTTGTTTCCGCTCATGATGAATGTAGTGCTATCTTGCGCTCCGCGCGAGAAGCTCGGTCTGTATCTGAGCCTGGGCGGTGCCTGCATTACGCTAGGGCCGGCGTTTGGGCCCGTGATTAGTGGTCTTATGTGCACGTTGTTTGGCTGGAGAGCGGTGTTCGTGGTCCCACTGGTGGGCGGCATCGTGGTCGCTGTGGCGGCAGCAAAGCTCGTTCGGAATGTCGGAGAGTGTTCGAACGCCACGCTCGATATTCCGTCGGTTGTTTTGCTCGCCGCCGGCATTACGGCGTTCGTGTATTCCGTAGGCGAGTTCTCGACCAATGTGATGGCCGGTATCGTGACACTTTTCGCCGCTGTTGTGGTGTTCGGCCTGTTTGCGGTTCGTCAGCTCAAGCTCGAGCATCCGGTGCTTAACGTGCGTCCCATGGCGAGCGTTCGTTTTTGGCCTGCATGCCTGCTTGTGGTGGTGTCGATGATGACGACGTTCTCGATGAGCGTTTTGTTGCCGCTCTATTTTGAGGGCGCATACGGCATGACCGCACTTGTCGCGGGTTTGCTCATTTTGCCGGCGATCGCCTGCAACGCCGTGACCTCGATTGTGGGCGGACGCGTGATGGATGCCCGTGGTGCGTGGCCGCTGCTGCCGGTCGGCTTTGCCCTGAACGCTGTGGGGCAGACGGCAATCTCGATGACCGCGGCAAGCATGAACATCGGCGTTGTCGTGCTGCTGACCGTTGTGGTGTATGCCGGCGTCGGTTTGGTACTGAGCCCCTTGCAGACCGCCGGTTTGGAGACGCTTCCCGCCGCTGAGCATCCTCACGGAACGGCATTGCTTAACACGTGGAACATGATTGCCGCGTCGTTTGGTCCGTCGCTGTTTATCGGCCTGCTTTCGAGTTCTGCGGTGGCTGCTGGCGCCGCGGGCGTTGCGTCGGACGTTGCCCAGGCGATAGGATTTGCAGCCGCCGTGCGCGTGGCGGCCGTGATTGCCGTTGTCGGGTTCGCGGTGTCGCTGGTGTACGCTCGCCGCGAGTCGCACATGTCGCATTAATGTGTGCACATAGATTCTGCAGCTAGATTGGATGGCGACACCATAAACTAATGGACGTTTTGCCGAGAGGCATGAATGTATAAAGCGCAAAGAGTGCGCGACGGGCCCCGCGAATGGGGCGATGATGCCCGAGAGGGCCAAGAAGGAGTCTCATGTCTGAGAACGAAGAGATTATGAACGAGACCGAGAACGAGACCATGGCTGCCGAGGTCGAGGCAGTCGAGACCGTGGAGACCGAAGCTGCTGAGGTTGAGGCTGCTGACGAGGTTTCTGCCGAGGAGGCCGAGGTTGTCGAGGCCGCCGCTGATTACGATGACGAAGAGCTGATGGACAAGATGCAGAAGGCCGCCCGCCTGCTGCGCAGCCGTCGCTTTGCTATTTCCAAGGAGGAGGAGGCCAAGGCCGAGCGCATGGCGAACATCGAGCGCGCCATCAAGCTTCTTGACCTCAAGCCCAAGATGGAGCAGAAGGAAATGTCCGACCTGCTGGGCATGCGCCTTCGTGAGCTCGATGGCCTGATGGCCGAGGCCGAGGCTGCCGATCTGGTCGGCCGCATCGACGACGCCGAGGGCGATATGCGCAAGATCGTTGTCTTCGCTGCCGAGGATGCCGCTGAGGGCCTGGTCGAGCTTGCCAACAAGAAGGAGAAGCTCCTGCCCGAGCTTTCTTACGAGGAGGCCACCGAGCTGATGGCCGCTCTCGATAAGGTTATCGCTCCGCTCGTCGCCATGGGCCTGGACGAGGACCGCGGTCCTCGCGGCGGCCGTGACGAGCGCGGTGGCCGTGGCGGCGACCGTGGCGGTCGCGGCGGCTTTGGCGATCGCGGTGGCCGTGGCGGCGACCGTGGCGGTCGCGGTGGCGATCGCGGCGGCCGTGGCGGCTTTGGTGACCGTGGCGGCGACCGTGGCGGTCGCGGTGGCTTCGGCGGCAACCGTGGCGGCTATGGCGACCGCGGTGGCAACCGTGGCGGCTTCGGCGGCAACCGTGGCAACGACCGCGGCGGTCGCGGTGGCGATCGTGGCGGCCGCAACGGTGGCGGCTTCCGCGGCAACCGCTTCTAATTAGTTACGCGGTTTTACCAAACCGCGTAACCAGTTGACGCTGCGCGCCCACCAGAGCGACAACTTGTCATTCAAAGAGGACGGCATGACCAGAAGGTCTATGCCGTCCTCTTTTCATGCCAATTTGTTCGCTCTGGCGGGCGCTCGCTGTCCGTTCTCTACCTGCGGCGTTGTCACGGTCCAAGGTAGTCATTGGGGACGTTCTTTAATGACTAGTCAGAATGAGAGTGGATAATCTCCCGGTTTTGGCCTGAATGTTGGCTCAAAGTGGGAGATTATCCACTCTCATTTGTTGTATGTCCGAAAATCCACGCTCGTTTATATTCTGCCTACATTTGCAGGAACAGTTCGTGGAGGCGGGTGTCTTCGTCGAGCTCGGGGTGGAAGGTTACGCCGAGCTGGTTGCCCTGACGGGCGGCGACGATGCGGCCGTCGACTTCCGCTAAGGCCTTGGCGTCACCGTGGACCTCGACGATGCGGGGCGCACGGATAAACGTCAGCGGCAGTTCACCGTCGATGCCGGCTACCTGCCCCTTGGTTCGAAAGCTTCCGAGCTGTCGGCCGTATGCATTGCGCTCGACAAGTACATCCATGGTTGCAAGACGTGGCGTGCCCTTATCGTCATGGGTGGCAAGGTCTTGGGCCAGCAGAATCAAACCGGCGCAGGTGCCCAGTACGGGCATGCCCTCAGCAATGCGGGTGTGAAGCTCGTCGAGCATGCCCAACTCATCAAGCAGCTTGCCTTGAACGGTAGACTCGCCGCCGGGAAGCACCAGGCGGTCAAAATTCTGCTTCAGGTCTGCCGCCTGCCTCAGCTCAATACAGTGAGCGCCCAGCTCGCGCAGCCTCGCCTCATGCTCGGCAAAGGCGCCTTGGACCGCCAGCACGGCGACCGTTTGGTCTGCATAATCGCTCATGTGCGATCCTTTCTGCTGGACTAGCGCCCGCGCTCCTCCATGATGATCTCGATTTCGTCGGCGTTGATGCCGACCATGGCCTCGCCCAGGTCCTCCGAAAGCTCGGCGATGAGCTTCGCGTCGGTGAAGTTTGCCACGGCCTTGACGATGGCGGCGGCGCGCTTGGTGGGGTCGCCGCTCTTAAAGATGCCCGAGCCAACAAAGACGCCCTCGGCGCCCAGCTGCATCATCAGCGCGGCATCGGCGGGGGTCGCGACTCCGCCGGCGGCAAAGTTTACGACGGGGAGCTTGCCCGTGGCATGGACCTCGCGCACCAGCTCGACCGGAACCTGCAGCTGCTTGGCTGCCTCAAAAAGCTCGTCGTCGCGCAGGGCAACAACGTCGCGGATCTGCTTTTGGATCTTGCGCATATGGCGCACGGCCTGAACGACGTCGCCCGTGCCCGGCTCGCCCTTGGTACGAATCATCGTGGCGCCCTCAGCAACACGGCGCAACGCCTCGCCCAGATCGCGGGCGCCGCAGACAAACGGCACGTCAAACTGGGTCTTGTCGATGTGATAGACATCATCGGCGGGGGAGAGGACCTCGGATTCGTCGATGTAGTCGATTTCGATGGCCTGCAGGATCTGCGCCTCGACAATGTGGCCGATGCGGCACTTGGCCATAACGGGGATGGAGACAGCTTTTTGGATGCCCTTGATCATCTTGGGATCACTCATGCGCGAGACGCCGCCTGCGGCGCGGATGTCGGCCGGGATGCGCTCGAGCGCCATGACGGCGCAGGCGCCCGCCTCCTCGGCGATGCGTGCCTGCTCGGGCGTGGTGACGTCCATGATGACGCCGCCCTTGAGCATCTGCGCGAGCTCGCGATTGAGTTTGACGCGATTGGCCTTGCTGGTCTGTTCTGCCATGGTTGCTCCCTTGGTTGGCATGTACATTGCTTGACGGAACATCCTATCGGGGAGCTGGGTATGGCGAAATACTCAGTTTTCTAGATAATAACAAGGTCAGACTAATGCCAGATTGAATGATTCGATAAGGTCAGGTGATAGACCCATGCTTGACTACAATTTGGAAAATCGCGGCGAAGCATCGCTTTATGAGTATGTTTACCAGCAAATTCGCGATGATATTGTTGCCGGGCGCATTGCGGCAGGGGAGCATCTGCCGTCTAAGCGCGCCTTTGCGAGTCATCTGGGTATCAGTGTCATTACCATCGAGAATGCATATAGCCAGTTACTTGCCGAGGGCTATATTTGTTCAATGCCGCGTCGTGGCTACTACGCCTGCGAGCTTCCGGATGCACCGGTTTTGGCTTCGGCTGCGGAGGGCATCGACCGAGATGCCGTCTCTGTGGGCCCCAGCGCGCATGATGTCAACGGACAGATCGAGCGATTCGACGCACTTTCTCCTTCCGCTTTGGAGGCGGCGCGGCTTTGGCAAAGCGCACTACGGGCGACGCTGATGTCCGAAGACGAGCGTGAAATCTTTTCGCCCGCACCGGCGCAGGGCACCGCTCGACTGCGACGTGCGATTGCGCACCATCTGCGCGGGACAAGGGGCATGAATGTCAATCCCGACAATATCGTTATCGGTGCGGGCGCCCAGCTGCTCGATACCATGTTGGTTCAGTTGCTTGGCGCGGACAAGGTGTATGCCGTCGAGGATCCAGGCTATTTGCGCTTGACGCGCATCTATCAGGCCATGGGTTGCGAAGTGCGGCATGTCCCGTTGGATGCTGAGGGCGTGGACTTGAGCGCGCTGCAGAAAACCGGGACCGATGTCCTTCACCTGATGCCGTCTCATCAGTATCCGACCGGTCTTGTGACGAGCATTGCACGTCGCTATGCGTTGCTGAGCTGGGCCGCCGAGCGGCCAGGTCGGTATCTCATCGAAGACGACTTTGATTGTGAGTTTCGCCTTGCTGGCAAGCCGATCCCCGCGCTCGCATCGATCGATGCTGCCCAATCGGTCATCTACACCAATACCTTTTCTAAGAGCCTGTCATCGGCCCTGCGCCTAGCATACATGGTCCTGCCCGATGAGCTCATGGAACGATTCAGGCGTGAGCTGGGTTTTTATGCCTCGTCGGTCAGCTCTGTGGATCAGGTTGCGTTGGCGCGCTTGCTCGAATCGGGCGATTACGAGCGCCATGTGAACCGCGTGCGCGTTCGTGCTCGTGAGGCGCGTGATGGTTTGGCGGCAATTGTGCGCAAGACGTTTCCGGCAGGGGAGGTGTCGATCGAGCATGCAGACGCGGGCCTTTACTGCACCGTGGTTGCGGAGTGCGAAGCGGGCGGAAGCTCTTTTGCACGGGCCCTCATGCACTCGAGTATCCCTTTTATCGATATCAGTGACTGTTTTTGGTGCACCGATGGTGCATCTGTCCCTGAAAACTCAACTCAAATTCTTGTCCAGTATGACGATCTGAGCCCGAAAGTGCTTAATACCTTGGAATTGCAGCTAACGGGGCGCTCTGCAACCTAAGTGAGTAGACTTGTGGCACTTTGGCGACCAGGCAGTTTTGTAACAAGCTATCTACCTGTGGTTTTGAGAAGCAGAATGACTGGTCTGTTCGGGGTGTTCCAAATAGTCTACTCACTTGCCGCGCAAAGCTTCGGCGTGAGAAATAAAAGGAGTTTTCAACAGGGCTTCGTCCAGTTCTCGGCAAGCTTTTGGTCAGTTGGGGAGGGCTGTTGAAAACTTAGCAGTCCGTTCGACGCCATTTTTTGGTGCGTTCGCGCCAATGCGAGACCGATTGGGTTGAAATTCGTGTTTTCCTGTGCTTATGAAGGATCTACTTTGTGACATATCGGCTTTTAGGTACTGGCGTTTGCCCCCTCAGGTCCGCGCTTTGTGCCCGCCGCTTCCACGGCCGGAAGAAGACCGGCAGCGATATGATCTCGCCCGTAACCCGACGGCTGCGGTTGCGCTCGGCTTTCCGTTGTATACATTGGTTCGGACGAGAAACAAGCGGACTTGTCCTGTCAGCATTAGGCAGCGGCTGTTCCTCGGTGAGCTCCCCAGGGAATCCGTGCTGGAAACGGAGCATGGATTTTTGATTACGTCTCCTCTACTGACGGCATTCATCATGTTGCGGCATCTGACGGATCTCCAGCTTCTTTTGGTATTGGCGGAGATGTGTGGCTTGTTTGCGGTGTGCGCTCTGCCGGCGGCGCTTGAGGCGGAGCTTACGCGCGCAATTGATTCGGGCGCGATTTCGACAACGGTTGGTTGGGTGCGCTGCCCGTCCGAAGACGGCACCGCTTCAAATTTATGGCGTCGAGACGCTTTGGTTTTGGGCGAAGACCTTGACCGTTTTTGTTCAGATGTTTGCGGGATGCGTTACGGCAATAGATTTATGGCGGTATCGCAACTCGTTCCATTGGGTGCCGCGTCGCCTTTTGAGGTCGAGGCGTATTTGTTGCTTGGACTGCCGCGAGCCCTGGGAGGCGAAGGGTTCTGCGGCATAGAGCTCAATGTCGAAGTGACGCTAAGCACAAGTGCTCGAGCGATTGTGGGAAAGTCCCGTGTATATATCGACCTACTTCTTTCTTCGCCGGACGGCAGGCGACAGGTGGCCATTGAATGTCAGGGGAAGGCCTCGCACGGACGCGCAGGGGATGGCTTGCGTGACGCTGACCGCATGACAGCCCTTCAGGCCATGGGCTACGATGTACTTCTCCTGACACACAGACAGATATCCGATGAGGGTAGATTCCGCGCGATTGTTAAGGCCGTATGCAGGATGCTCGATGCTGAATATCGTGATAAAAGCTCAGATGAGCAAAGGGCTGAGACATTACTTCGGTCTGAACTATTCGTTGACTGGACAAAATTGGGAGTAATTGACGGAAAGATGCCCGTTAGACACAAAACAGCTCGATCGTGGACGGCTGCGGTTCTAAGTGAGTAGACTTTTGGCACTTTGGCGACCAGGCTGTTTTGCAACAAGTCATTTACCTGCGGCTTTATAAAGCAATATGGATGGTGTGCTCGGCAAGTTCCAAAAAGTCTACTCACTTAGTTTTTGACGAGATGCAAATGCCTAAGGCGGTCCTATTTCAGGGCGTTAACGAGTCCTCGAGACACGAAAAGGCCCGAACCATGCGGTCCGGGCCTCATTGAGCTAGAGGTTATGTCTCAGGCAGCTATCTTAGCCGAAGTAGCGCTTGAGCAGGCCGGCGAAAGCCTTGCCGTGGCGAGCCTCGTCGCGAGCCATCTCGTGCACGGTGTCGTGGATGGCATCGAGGCCAGCGGCCTTGGCGCGCTTGGCGAGGTCGGTCTTGCCGGCGGTAGCGCCGTTCTCGGCCTCAACGCGCATCTCGAGGTTCTTCTTGGTGGAGTCGGTCACGACCTCGCCCAGCAGCTCAGCGAACTTGGCGGCATGCTCGGCCTCCTCGTAGGCAGCCTTCTCCCAGTACAGGCCAATCTCGGGATAGCCCTCGCGATGAGCGACACGAGCCATGGCCAGGTACATACCGACCTCGGAGCACTCGCCCTCAAAGTTGGCGCGCAGGTCGGCAACGATGTCCTCGGAGACGCCCTCCATCTTGGCGACGCCCACGACGTGCTCGGCAGCCCACTCGAGCTGGCCCTCCTCCTGCTTCAGGAAACGAGAACCGGGGACGCCGCACTGGGGGCACTTGAAGTCCTCGGGCAGCTGGTCGCCGTCGAACTCTTCCACATAACCGCAAACGGGGCAAACAAACTTCATGATTCGATCCTTTCGATCGATGGCGATGGGGCGCTTGTCCGGTCCCGTAAGGGCCCTCTCCGGACGTGCGTCTTGACGAGTTCTATTATCCATAAATGCGACCAAATGTGAAGCCTATTAGGAATGATTTTTAATAAAACAATTTTGACGCTGCCGTCTAACAGCGTCCACATAGTCCGCAGCGGACGCAGCCGTTGCAGATGAACTTGCTTCCGCAGGTTTCACACCACTCAAAATGCGGTGGATTCCAAAGCTCCGAGCTGGGGATTTCCAGGCCGAGCGGGTCCCTTAGGTCCCATTCGATTTGGCGGCCGCGGCGCTGGAGGCCTGATTTCCATGCCTGCTCGCTTTGCAGATTTTTGCCACGAAGGTGATATGTTCGCCCGTCCTTAACGAAGGTGCTTCCGGTTTCGATGAAAGCGAACGTCGCATTTGCCGCTACGCATTCGGCATGCAGCTGGCGCACCCATTCGTAATGGCAGGGACGCGCTCCCGCGTAGTTTTCTCCGCCTGCGATGACCTGCTCGATTCCATCGGGTTTTCCAAGGCTACCGGGGGCGGCTTTCTCGACCGATACGCTTCCGATGAACGGCGCACACATGATGCCGCGGTGTGCGGCCGGCGTGGCGAGCAGGAGGGGAATCCGCTCATTTGCCCTGCGCTGGTTTTCGCAGGTTACGTTGAGCATGACGTTTTGCCAGCCATCGCCCCAGTCGCTGGGCAGACAGTCGCAAAAGCGCTCGGGACGTTTGGTCAGAATGAAGAACTTTACGTCGGGTCTCTGGCGGATGATATCCCATACCTCTGGTCGCCAGGGATCGGCTTCGGGCAACAGGAAGTCGCTTGTCATGCAGATGCGGATAAGCTCGCCGGCGCGAACTTTGTAGCTGCCGTCTCGTCGGCGTTGGAGGGGATAGGTGAAGCCCGACTTGCTTTTTCTAATCACGGAGGGGTCGATACCGCGTTGCCCGTCCATGTAATACATGAAGCAGTTGTCGCATCCCTCGCTGACGCGCGTGCAGCCATGCCAGGGGTTCCAGATGTCATGCACCTTTGCGCCTCCTTTGCGGCGGACGTGAATCCAATGGACTCTGAAAGACTAACACCGGATGACGCCGGGAAGCTCCGAACAATATGAAGATGTTGATTGATTAACGATTACCGTGCTGCCTGCGTCCCACGATGAGTACAATCGGTCGAGCAAATGTTGACCCATCAACAAATGAAGGAGTTTCCTTTATGCATCTAGCCCGTCGTGCCTGGTGCCGAACATATCAGACGGTTTTTCGCATCGCATTGCCGATTCTGCCCTATACCGAGCCGCGCATTTTGGAGCATGCCGAGGATGTGCCCGCGGTGTTCCAAAAGCGCTCGATACAGCAGGTCCTTATCGTGACGGATCATGGCATTGCTCGTCTGGGGCTTACGGCGCCGCTCGAGCGCGCGCTCGCGTCCAAGGGGATTGGCGTTACGGTCTATGCCGAAACGCGTGCGAACCCCACGGTCTCGAATGTGGAGGAAGCGGCGGCGCTGTATCGCGAGAACGACTGCCAGGCCATTATCGGCTTTGGTGGCGGTTCGGCCATGGACTGCGCCAAGGGCGTGGGCGCGCGCATTGCGCAGCCAAACAAACCCATCAACAAGATGCGCGGCCTGTTGCGTGTTCACCGTCTCCTGCCGTTGCTTATCGCGGTTCCCACTACCGCCGGTACGGGAAGCGAAGTCACGCTCGCGGCGGTGATTACCGACGACGAGACGCACTATAAGTACCCCATCAATGACTTTGTGCTCATTCCGCGCTTTGCGGTGCACGACCCCGAGTTTACGCGTGGGCTGCCGGCGTCCATTACGGGGCAGACGGGTATGGATGCTCTGACGCATGCCGTCGAGGCTTTTATCGGCCGTAGCACCACGCCCTACACGCGCAAGATGGCGCGCCAAGCGGTTCAGCTCATCCACGACAATTTGCTCGAGGCCTATGAGCATGGCGACAACATGCGTGCGCGTCGCAATATGCTTTCGGCGGCGTATAAGGCGGGCGTCGCATTTACGCGCTCCTATGTCGGATACGTGCATGCCATCGCACATAGCTTGGGTGGCCGATACGGCATTCCGCACGGTTTGGCCAACGCCGTTATCCTGCCGCACGTGCTTCGCGCTTATGGCGAAGCTGCCGCTCCCAAGCTTGCCGATCTTGCTCGCATGGCGGGCATTGCGCCGGCTAACGCGCAGGACGGCTTGGCTGCCGAGGCCTTTATCGATTGGGTCGATCGCATGAACGATGCCTTGGGAATTCCTAAATACGTCTCGGGTATTCGCCGCTCCGATATTCCGCAAATGGCCGCCCATGCCGATGCCGAGGCCAATCCGCTGTATCCTGTCCCGCTTTTGATGGACCGTGTGGAGCTCGAGCATATGTACGAGGTCGTCGCGGGTGGTATGTTTGAGGACGAGAACTAGGAGGGTCCATGAACACCGAGGAAATCGCGCGCATCGTTAGCAGCCAGCGCGTCTATTTTAAGACGCATGCCACGTTTGATGTCGATGCTCGCCGTCGCGCGCTCATGCGCCTGCGCGATGCGGTTCGGGCACACGAGGACGATATCGCCCATGCGCTCAAGACCGATTTGGGCAAGTCGCATGACGAGGCGTACATGTGCGAGATCGGCACATCGCTTTCCGAGATTCGCCATCAGATTGCGCATGTGGCCCGATGGAGCCGTGCACACCTGCGTCCATGTGACCTCGCCAATGCCATTAGCGTGTGTAAGACGCAGCCGGTTCCCTATGGCGTGACGTTGATCATGGCGCCTTGGAACTATCCGTTTTTGCTGACGCTCGAACCGCTTGCCGGTGCCCTTGCCGCGGGCAACACCGTGGTTATCAAGCCGAGCGCCTATGCGCCGGCTTCGAGCGCGGTGCTCAGGCAGATTTGCGAGGAAGCGTTCGATCCGCGCCTGGTGACGGTCGTCGAGGGCGGTCGTGCCGAGAACGAGGCGCTGCTCGATGAGTGTTGGGACAAAATCTTCTTTACTGGCAGCGTTCCGGTCGGCAAGCTTGTCATGGAGCGCGCGAGCAAAAACCTCACGCCCGTGACGCTTGAGCTGGGAGGCAAGAGCCCCTGTATCGTGGATGCTTCCGCAAACTTGAAGGTGGCAGCACGCCGTATCGCCTTTGGTAAGTGGCTCAACGTGGGCCAGACCTGTGTGGCGCCCGACTACCTGCTGGTGGATGCTCGCGTGCACGACGAGCTGCTAGAGCTCATCAAGGAGGAAGTCTGCCACATGTTTGGCGAGCACCCGCTCGACAACGAGGACTACGGCCATATCGTCAACGCCAAGCATTTTGCGCGCGTGCGTGGGCTGATCGACCCCGACAAGGTTGTGCTGGGAGGTGCTGCGCGCGAGGCCTCGCTCAAGATTGAGCCGACGATCCTGGACGGCGTGACGCCCGATGACGCCGTGATGCAGGAGGAGATCTTCGGTCCCATCTTGCCGGTGCTGACGTTTGAGAGTCTGGACGAGGCCGAGACGTTTATCACGGATCGTCCGACGCCGCTGGCCCTGTATATCTTTAGTCGGGATCGCGCGGTGCAGCAGCGCTTTGTGCGCTACGTGCCCTTTGGCGGCGGCTGCGTTAACGATACGATCATGCATCTGGCTACGAGCCATATGGGCTTTGGCGGCATGGGCGCGAGCGGCATGGGGCAGTACCATGGCCGCGAGAGCTTCGATGCGTTTAGTCACAAGAAGAGCATCGTGAACAAGGCAACATGGCTGGATGTACCGTTCCGCTACGCGCCCTACGCAAGCTGGAAGCACAAGTTCGTGCGCATGTTTGTGCATTAGAATGAGATAGAAGATAAGGAAAAAAGTGGCCGCCCCCGCGTAAGCGAAGACGGCCACTTCTCACGATGAAAACGTGTACTGGAGTTGGCAAGACCCGCTGCAACGGGTGCCATCCGTGCCCCTATCTTATCTGCAAGCGCTCTGTCATGCAATCGTTGCGATGAACGGTCGAAAAGGCCCGGGTGGGTGAATTTGTGTCCGCACGTGCCTTTAGACTTCTCGGTAAGGTCAAACGCCGGACATTCCGGCTTCTGGAAGGGCTTGCTATGTTTGATGACGACGACCTGTTCGATCTGACGGATGATCCATTTGAGTGGGATCTGCTGCTCGATGACGACGAGCTGGAGCAGGATCGCAAAAAGCGGAAGGATAAGAACGCGCAAGTCGACGTATCGAAAAAGAATGACAAGCGCCGCCGTGGATTGTTTGGCGGGCTCTTTGGGTAACCGCTACGCCAAAGCGTCTGTATACTAGGCACGTGTTAGACGCGTTGCGAAATGAGGACACAGACGATGATGTGGTTTACCGCCGACCTGCACCTGGGCGATACGAATATCCTGCACGATATGGATCGGCCGTTTGCCTCAGTCGAGGAGATGAACCGCAAGGTTATTGACGCCATCAACGAGTGCGTGGCTGCGGGCGATCGCCTCTATATCCTGGGTGATTTTACGTATCGCCTGCCCATGGCGGAGGCGGTGCGCCTGCGCGAACGCATCGAATGCCAAAACGTGACGCTCATCCGCGGCAACCATGATGGTGATTGGGAAGATTCGGACGCTCCGCAAATTTGGGATGATGTGCGCGATTACCTGGAGATTGCTCCCGGTTATGCCAAGGGACATCGTCTGGTTCTGAGCCATTACCCCATGCTCAGCTGGAACGGTAAAGCGCGCGGCGCCATCATGCTGCACGGTCACATTCACAGTAGAGGAGACCGCACCAACACGCGCAACCGAGACCGCGAGCGCCCTATTTATCGCTACGATGTTGGTCTCGACGCCAACGACTACAAGCCCGTAAGCCGAGACCAGATCCTGGACTTCTTTGGACTGTAACTCTCAAACCACCACAAAGGGGACAGGCACCTTTGTGGTGTTTTTTCCTTAGATTGGAGTCGTTATGAAGCAACTGCTCATTCGTGCCGACGATATCGGTTATTCGTACGCCGTTGACCTGGGGATTGCCCGTAGTGTTAACGAGGGCCTGGTGCGTTCGGTGGGCCTGATGCCCAATATGCTCGAGGCCGAGCGTGGTTGGTCGCTCGTAGCGGATTCCGGCATTGCGGTGGGCCAGCATACCAATGTGTGCCTGGGAAAGCCGTGTGCCGACCCGGCGCTCATCCCGAGTCTGCTCGACGGCAACGGCGAGTTCCATAGCAGCCGTACCTTCCGCGAGCACTTTAAGCGTGGCGAGGAACTGATTGACTTCGACGAGGCCTGCATTGAAATTCGTGCGCAGCATGACCGCTTTGTCGAGATCGTGGGTCGCGAGCCCGATTACTTTGAGGCCCACGCCGTTATGAGCAAAAACCTCAATCGAGCGATCTCGGCGGTGGCGCAGGAGCTGGGCCTTAAGGAGCAAAAGGCGAGCTTTGACCCCACGGCCGTGGTGCACTGCGGAGACACCGATCTGCGCATGGTGATGCATTCGATGGAGCCGGGCTACGAGCCCAAGGACTCGATTATGCAGACGGTTCGCGAGATGGACGATGGCGAGACGGTCGTCTTCGTGTGCCATCCGGGTTATCTCGATCGCTTTATCCTCGAGAGCAGCTCGCTTACGACTAATCGTACCAAGGAGGTCGATGCGCTGATCGACCCCGAGCTGCGGGTGTGGCTCGAGGCTCAGGACGACCTGCGCCTGATTGACTACCGCGACCTGTAAAGCTCCCAAACCACCACAATGGGGACAGGCACCTTTGTGGTGGTTTTGGCGCCGTTGCCATTCTGGCGGCGGTGCCTTTTTTGTCCGCATGGCGCGGTAGAGTGTAGGCGGTTAAAATTTGCGTCCATCGAGGAGCTGCTATGAACGAGATCAAGTGCCCGCATTGCGGCGAAGTCTTTAAGGTCGATGCGTCCGGCTATGCGGACATCGTCAAGCAGGTGCGCGACGCCGAGTTTTCACGCGACCTAGATGAGCGCGTGAGGGCAGTTCAGCGCGAGGGCGAGCAGGCACTGGAGATCGAGCGCTCGCGCTCGACGGCTGCCTTGCAAAAGGCAGAGTCTCAGCGCGACGCTCAGCTTGTCGAGCAGAAGAATGCTGCAGCCCAGCAGCTGGCGCAAGAGCTCGCCAAGCGCGATGCGGAGCTTGCCGAGCTGCGTGCCAAGCTCGAGGGCGCCGCCGCAGAGCGTGAGAGCGCAAGCCAGCGCGCGGCGGTTGAGGCACGTGCCGGCGCTCAAAAGGAGAACGCCGAGCTCCAACGTGAAATCGACAACTTGCGTGCGCAGCTGGGACGCAAGGATGACGAGGCCAAGCTTGCCGAGTCGGCGGCGCGCAACGCCGCTCAAAACGATTTAGCCGCACGTGATGCCCAGATTGCCGAGCTGCAGGCCAGGCTTGCCGCGGCGGACAAGGCACGGGAGATGGCGCTTGCCGCTGCCGCAGCCGAGTCGCAGCGTGAGCTCGATGCCGCTCACAACGAGGCCGAGCGCACGCTTGCTGACTATCGAGCGAAGGCGCAGGAGAAGTTTTCCGCCGCAAAGGCTCAGTCTGAGCAGGAGGCAGAGGGTCTGCGCGCCCAGCTGCGTGAGCAGGAGCTGACGGCAAAAATGAACCTGTCGGAGGCGGTTGCCGCGGCGGAGCGTGAGCGCGATGAGGCGCGCGCGAAGCTCACGAGCGAGCTTGCGGTGCGCGATTCTCGCGAGGAGCAGGCCAAGGCGGCCCACGAGCTCGAGCTTGCGCAGGCCAAGCGCGCGAGCGATGACCTGATTCGCTACAAGGATGAAGAGATCGAGCGCCTTAAGGACATGAAGGTCCGCCTGTCCACCAAGATGGTGGGCGAGTCGCTCGAACAGCACTGCGAGACCGAGTTTAACCGTCTGCGTATGACGGCGTTTCCTAACGCGTACTTCGAGAAAGATAACGATGCGTCCGAGGGCACCAAGGGCGACTTTATCTTCCGCGAGTGCGATGCGAGCGGCAACGAGGTCATTTCGATTATGTTCGAGATGAAAAACGAGAACGACGAAACCGCGACCAAGCACAAGAACGAGGACTTCTTTAAGAAACTCGACCACGATCGCCGCCAGAAAGGCTGCGAGTATGCGGTGCTCTGCACCCTGCTCGAGCCCGAGAGCGAGCTCTATAACGCCGGCATCGTGGACGTGAGCTATCGCTACGAGAAGATGTATGTGATCCGCCCGCAATTCTTCATTCCCATGATCACGCTGCTGCGCAACGCTGCCATGGGCTCGCTGCGTTATAAGCAGGAGCTGGCGGAGTACAAACAGCAGAACATCGACGTCACGAACTTCGAAGCCAAGATGGAAAAGTTCAAGGATGGCTTCTCGCGCAACTACAACCTGGCGAGCAAACAGTTCGAATCGGCGATCAAGGAGATCGATGCCGCCATCAAGCAGCTCGAGAAGACCAAGGACGACCTGCGCCGCAGTACCGAGAACCTGCGCCTTGCCCACAACAAGGCCGATGAGCTTACGATTCGTAAGCTTACCTGGGGCAACAAGACCATGAAGGCGGCGTTTGACGAGGCACGCGAGGCTGCAGCAGATGTGGGCGATGAGCCTGCTGAGGCTGATGCCTATGAGGTCGAGGATGCCGAGTAGGGCATAGAATATAGTGCAAAAAGCGGGGCCGCTGGCGATGTTGCCAGCGGCCCCGCTTCGTTTCGTTCCATTGCGCCCGGCTAGTCTTCGAGCAGGTCTTCGATAAAGCCGACGCGGTAGTGGGTGAAGATGACCTCGCCGCCGTCTTGCGTGGCGTCCAGATCGACATCGCCCATGATGCCAAAGTCGTGGTCGCCATCCTCGTCGGCAAAGATTTGGTGCACGTGCCACACGTGGTCGGTTTTCTCGTCGCTCTCGTCGATGGTAAACATCGCCGAGCTGCGGGCGTCGCCGTTGGTGAGGATTTCCTCGTGCTGCTCGTGATAGGCGTCGAGCGCCTTTTGCCAGCGGACCTCGCTCATGCCCCAGTCCTCATCGAGCTCGCCCAGGTCGCGGACGTGCTCGCGGGCTGCAAGGGTCACGCGGCGGAAGAGCGCATTGCGCACCAGCAGGGTGCAGCCGCGGCGGTCTGCCACAACCTCGTCGATACCCTGAGGCGGCGCGGCGTCGAGTGCGGCCGGGTTGCCGGCGTTCTCCCACTCGTCCACCAGGCTCGAGTCCACCGAGCGCACCACAAAGCCCAGCCACGAGATAATGTCGCGCAAGCGCTCGTCGCGCTTCTCGATGGGCACGGTGCGATCGAGCGAGCGGTAGGCTTCGGCAAGGTAGCGCAGCAGGATGCCCTCGGAGCGGGCGATGCCGAGCTTTTGAATATAGCCCTTAAAGTCGCTCGCGCTCTCCAGCATGTCGCGCAGGACGCTCTTGGGCGAGAGCTGGTAGTCGTTGGCCCAGGGCACTTCTTGGCAGTACTTATCAAAGGCGGCATCGAGCAGTTCTTCAAGCGGCTTTTCGTAGGTGACATCTTGGATGCGCTCCAGGCGCTCCTCGTACTCGATGCCGTCAGCCTTCATCTCAGCCATGGCACGGTCGCGCGCAGCACGCTCCTGCGCGCGCAGCACCTGCTTGGGGTCCTCGAGTGTAGCCTCAACCATCGAGATGAGGTCCATGGTGTAGGTCTCGCTCTCGGGGTCGAGCAGCTCCAGCGCGGCGAGAAGGAACGGCGATAGCGGCTGATCGAGCGCAAAGTCTTCGGGCAGGTCGACCGTCAGCGCGTAGTCGATGTCGGGCGCGGCGTCAGCCGGAGCGTCGGGTGCGGGCGGCACCTCGGTGCGCACGACGACGCCGGAGTCGATGAGCGTGGCGAAGATCTCGTCGGCACGAACCTCGAGCTTGGCCTTTTCTTCGGGGGTCTGCAGACTTGTCTCGATGAGGTCATGCACGCGGGCGCGAGCGTCGCCACCCTGCTCGACCACGCTAATCACCATGGAGTGCGTGATGCGCAGGCGCGGTTTGAGCGTCTCGGGCTGCGTCTCGATCAGGCGCTCAAAGGTCTGCTTGTTCCAGGTGACAAAGCCCTCGGGGGCCTTCTTCTTTTTAATCTTGCGGAGCTTTTTGGGGTCGTCGCCCGCCTTGGCCATGAGCTTGGCGTTCTCGATCTCGTGCTCCGGCGCCTCGGCGATGACCATACCCTCGGTGTCAAAGCCCGAGCGACCGGCGCGACCGGCGATCTGGTGGAACTCACGGGCGCGCAGGCGACGCATCTTGTAACCGTCGAACTTGGTGAGCGCGGTGAGCACCACGGTGTGGATGGGCACGTTGATGCCGACGCCGAGCGTATCGGTGCCGCAGATGACGGGCAGCAAGCCTTGCTGCGCCAGGCGTTCGACCAGCAGACGATAGCGCGGCAGCATGCCGGCGTGGTGTACGCCGACGCCGCAGCCAAGCAGACGCTTGAGAATCTTGCCGAAGGCGGTTGAGAAACTCGTGCCCTTGGCCGCCTCCTTAATAGCCTCGCGCTGCTCCTTGCTGGCAATGCCAAAGTTGGCGAGCGACTGTGCCGTCGCAAGCGCGGCGTCCTGGCTAAAGTGCACGATGTAGAGCGGAGCCTCGCCGCGGCGCATGGCGAGCTCGACGGTGCCCTCGAGCGAGGTCGTCACGTAGTCGTAGCTCAGCGGCACGGGGCGCGGGGCGTCGACGACCAGGTCGCAGGTGGCGCCGGTGTGCTCCTCGAGTGAGGCGGCGATAGCGGTGACATCGCCGAGCGTGGCGCTCATGAGCATGAATTGTGTGTGGGGCAGGGTGAGCAGCGGTACCTGCCATGCCCAGCCGCGGTCGGGGTCGGCAAAGTAGTGGAACTCGTCCATGGCGACGCAGCCAACGTCGGCATCTTCGCCCTCGCGCAGCGCGTCGTTGGCAAGGATCTCGGCCGTGCAGCAGATGACGGGCGCCTTGGTGTTGATATGCGTGTCGCCGGTGATCATACCGACGTTATCGCGGCCGAGCACCTGCACCAGGTCAAAAAACTTCTCGCTGACTAGAGCTTTGATGGGGGCGGTGTAATAGCAGCGCTTGCCTTGCGCCATGCCCATAAAGAGCATGCCCAACGCGACAAGCGACTTACCCGAGCCGGTCGGCGTGCCCAAAATGACATGGTCACCGGCGGCTAGGTCCATGAGGGCTTCTTCTTGGTGATCCCACAGCGAAATGCCGCGGTCGCTCGTCCATTCAAAGAAGCGCTCGAAGGCCTGATCGGGCGTGAGCCATGGTTCGGGCTCGCTGCCGTCCTCGGGCTCCCACCAGGTGGGGGAGAGCGCACCGAGCGAGCCGAACTCGGCCTCGGTGCCCGTGCCGCCCGAGAACGAGCTGGCGGCGCCGGCGCCGGAAACGGTGCTGACGGAAGTATCTGTCGTGGTCTGTGCCATGTGGTTTGCTTTCTCTCGCGTTTGTCCGCCATCCATTATGGCGTAGCGGCGGCGTGGGGCGCCAGCGCGCGAGAAAATGCAGGAAATGGGCGTTCTGCCCAGCCCTTTGGCGCAGCTGCCAGCTAAGTGAGTAGACTTTTTGCAATATCGCGAGCACACGGCTTTTGCGCAAGGGCTCTACCTGCGGTTTTATTTTTCGCTATGTGGGTTGTGCTTGGCTATTGCAAAAAAGTCTACTCACTTAGATTTGAGGGTCGTTCGCTGGCAGCTATTTGCGCTTGTTTGCCGACGCCGCGACCATCAGAGGCCTCTAGGACTCCTGCGGTAAACGCTTCTTGCCCTTGCGGGCGCGGTTCTTAAAGTTCTCGACGGCTTCTTCCATGCCAAGGGGCACGTAGGTGAGCTTATCGAGGTCGTCGGGCAGATAGCAGGCGAGGCTCTGCTCCTGCGCCCGGCCCGCCGCGAGCTGCTCTTCGGTAGGCTTCGCGTCGGGTGTGGCGCAGATGCCGTAGACGACGGCACCCATCTCGCGCGTGCGGCATTCGTACTCGGTCTCGGGATGCTCGGGATGGTCGCGGCGCACGTCATCGCTTACCCAGAGCGTGCCGTAACCGGCCGCGGCAAACTGCCCCAGGGCGTAGTCGCGCAGCGGCTTGCTATCGGTGCGCAGCGTGACGGTGGCGCCGGCAGCAAAGAGCGGACGATAGAGCATCAGATGGTCGACATGGACAAGGCGCTTTTTGGCGTACTTGGCCTTGGGCTGCGGCGTGGGAAAGTTGATGGAGATGGCATCGAGCTCGCCTGCGGCAAACAGCCGCGGCAGCGATGCGGCGCCTCGGGGCAGCACAATCGCATTGGGCAGCTCCTGCTCGCAAATCTTCTGGGCGGCATAGGCGATGCAGATGGGCTCCTGGTCCATGCCGATAAAGAGCGTGTTTGGCTCGTGGGCCGCGCGCTCTACAAGGTACGTTCCCTTGCCGCAGCCAAGATCCAGGTGAAGGCGCTCGAAGGGCTTGCTGCCTGCGGGTGCACAGACCTTGCGCCAATCTCCGGCATAGGCCTCGGGTTTCGTCTCAAGCGCATCGGCGTAGCGCTCCAGGCGCTCCTCGAGCACAAAGTTCTTAGGCGTACGAACGTGGACGGCTCCCATGAGGCTCCTAGGTCATAAGTATGGAACGCATAGCTGCGCGTTCCGTCAATGGGTTGAAAAAGGGTGGGCATAACTTGCCCGAAATTTTCGAAGCGGCTCAGCGGCGAGTCGTCGATGCCTACAGGCGCTTGAGAATCACATAACGGTTGAGATCGCCGCTGCGACCGTCGGCATGGAAGCGCTCAAGCTCGCGCACGGGGACCTCGCCGCTCTTGTAGAACGTTCGAACGCCGCGCACCAGGTCGGTAATCTGTTGATCGTCAAAGTGATGACAATAGCGGTAGGCGTGGCGGTCGTTTTGCCAGCCAATGAGGTGGTCGCCGGCTTCAAACTGCGCTGAATCGTAACTCTCAAACGGCGGGGTGAGCTCGGCGCGGGCTTCGGCTCGAACGGCCTTGCGCGCCATGCGCTCGTCGTTCATAAACTCCCAAAAGCTGATGGCGATGATGCCGCCCGGGCGCGTCTGACGCACCAGGGCGTCGAGCACGCGTACGCGGTACTCGCACGATGGCACGTGGTGCATAAAGCCAAAGCAGACCGAGATGTCGGCGAGCGGGGCGTCGAAAAGCACGTCGGGTGTCTCGGCGGGGTTGAGCTTCATGAGGGCATCGAGCACATCGAGCTCCTGGAAGTGCAGGTTGGGGATGCGCAGGGCGTGACCGCGGGCATCGATGGCCAGGTCCTGGCATGAGTCGACACCATAGAACTCGAAGGGGCAGTTGGCATCTGCCGAGGGGCTCGCGCCGTCGACGCCCTTGGCAGCCAGCGTGCCGCCGGCGGCAAAGTTCTCGAAGCGCATATTGCCGCAGGCAAGGTCGAAGACACGGACGGGATGCTCGATGGTGGCCACATCGAGCTGCTCGAGCGCGATGTCCATAGTGCGCACCCAGCCGGGCCACGGGGCCTGGCGCGTATCGGAAAAGGAGGCGGAGTGCTCGCGATAGAACGTATTGTTGAGCTGGATGAGCGATGAGGCGAAATCGCGGTTCACGGCGCGGGACTCCCTCCGTTGGCGGTGCGGAATAAACAGTACGACCATACTACCGTTAACGCCGCAACGGGGACAACCAAGCGGCGGATCATTGCTCTGTTTAGACACATTTCCGCAGCTCATATGCGCCCGCAACCGCCGGTTGTCAAAAATCTCACTAGAATAGGTGGCATGTTTTTGGCGGTGGCGGATAGATTTTTAACTGTGCAAGGCGCCTTAAGAACAAAACGGTCCGGCGGCACGGCTGGCAAAAGCATAGGAGGAACCATGAATGTAGAAACTGCGCAGCGGCTCGCCGACCTTCGTCGCAGTAAGGGCTTTAGCCAAGAAGGGCTGGCGAGAAAGCTGGGGCTGTCGCGCCAGGCGGTCAGCAAATGGGAACGCGCGGAGAGCTCGCCCGATACCGAGAACCTGATCTCGCTCGCCAAGCTCTATGGCGTGAGCTTGGACGAGTTGCTCAATCCGAGTGATGAGATCGAGGACGACATCGAGTTTGAGAACGAGGACCGTGCCCGCCAGCGCGAGGCCGAGGCGGCAGAGCGCGCCCGCACCCACGAGGCCGCAGCGCGGGCTACCGAGGCGGCAACGCAGGCGAGTGACGCCGCGGCCAAGGCGGCCCAGGCGGCAAGCTGGAGCGCTCAGGCAGCTAATGCGGCGACGGCTCAGGTGACGGGTGCCGGTGCGACCAGCGTGACTCCGGTGAAGGGACCCTTCCAGTCGTTCCCGTATTGGGCCGTGTGCTGGCTACTGTTCTTTTTACTGATGTTCCTGGTTGGTGCCAGCCCCTTTCCCGCACTGATCTTCTTTACGATTCCCATCTATCACTGGGTGGCGCGTGCGCTCGATGGCGATTGGGCACGCGGGGATATTCAGGTTGGTCCGGTGTCGGTGGCGGTCAAGGCCCAGGGGAAGGATACTTCTGCGGAACCTGATGCTGACGTGGCTACCGCGGCCACCGCTGAGCCGTGTGCCAAAGAGGGTGACGAATGATGAAGCTTTCGCATGAATCCAAGCTGCGTCTGGGCGTCGGCATCGGAGCGTTTGTGCTCATCATCGGGCTTGTATTCGGCATTTCGAGGACTTTGATTCATTTTGAGGGACCGTGGGATTTCGGCACCGCTACGCTCGATTGGCCTGGTCGGGATAGCGGCAACTATTCTGCTCAGCCTCAGAAGCTTTCGAGTGAGACCTTTGATGCTGACTCATTCCAGTCCCTTGATTTGGATGTGACATCGAGCACGGTCGAGATCAAGCACGTCTCCGGTGGGCCGGTGCGTGTCATCGAGAGTGGTCGCGTTGCGAAGGGGGCATCTGCTTCAGATGCGGCAACCCGGAACCTTGCAGAGGTCAAGGGCTCTACGCTTAAAATCAGCCAGTACGATTGCGACGACGAGCGCGCGATTAACCGTACGGTCACCATTGAGCTTCCGCGCGAAGTTGCCGAGAACATGGTCGGCATTACGGCAAGCGTTGAATCGGGCGACTTGACGTTTACGGGCATTGCATGCCGCGATCTGGATGTGACGCTTGGTTCGGGCGACGTTGAGTTTACCGGCGCCGTAACCGACACTCTGAGTGCCGAGGTTGGTTTGGGCGACGTGACGTTTGACCTGAATCAGGCCCCTGCGAAGTCGATGGACGTTACCGTGGGTTCGGGCGATGCGGAGATAACGGTTCCGAACTCTACGGGCTTTAAGGCGAGCCTCACCTTGGGTTGTGGCGACTTCGAGAGCGACTTCCTTCCGGATGGCTATGACGGTGAGATGGTTTCGAATCTTGAGTTCGATAACGGTGACAAATCCGCCGCGTATCGTTTTGAGGTCGGTGCGGGCGATATGTCGTTTGACTCGGAGTAATGGGGCGGATGAAGGTCTAGAGGCAAAAGCGCAGACGCACTCTTTGATGGAGGCGCCGGAGCCGTGGTCGGCTCCGGCGCCTTTGCCTTTACAATGGGGGCATGGAACAGATTATCTTGAACATACTCGAGGCCCTGCGTCGCGGCGAGACCGTAGACGACAAGGCGCTCGTCAAACTGATACATGCCGAGGCGCGCCGCGAGGGTGCCGACAAACGTGACCTGGCCAAGCGCCGTCTGCTGCCGTTCTATCAGCGGGTGAAGCGCGAGGAGCCGACTCGCTGGACGGCATGGAATGTCGACGCTGAGCTAGAGCGTCAACTGCTGCAGGTGCTGCGCATGAAGCCGCGTCGCACGGCTTCGGGCGTGGCGACCATTACCGTCATCACCAAGCCGTGGCCGTGCTCGGGCGATTGTCTGTTTTGCCCCAACGATCTGCGCATGCCCAAGAGCTATCTGCACGCCGAGCCGGCGTGCGCCCGTGCGGAGCAAAATTGCTTCGATCCCTATTTGCAGGTGAGTGCTCGTCTGACGGCGCTTTCGCAGATGGGGCATGCGACCGATAAGATTGAGCTCATTGTGCTTGGCGGTACCTGGAGCGACTATTCGGAAGGCTATCAGACATGGTTTATGTCGGAGCTCTTCCGCGCACTCAATGACGATGCCGTGGCCGGCGTGGCGGCTAACCCCATGCTGGCGCGTCCGGGTATCAGCCGTGCCGAGGCGGGGCGTCTGCTCGATGACGCTCCCGCCGATGCCCTGCCGCCGGTGGTAGCGGAGCGACGCGAACGCTATCGGGCTGCCGGTATTGCGACCGATGAGGTTGAGCTTGCGAGCGGTGTTGCCGGCGAACAGGAGCGTGTTGATGCTGCCGTGGGCGGCTATAACCGCGCGGTGCGTCGGCTGTACGGCCCCGGCACGCCGTGGGGCGAGGTCGCCGAGTGGCAGACGGCCACGATGGAGGAACTTGAGCGTCAGCAGCGCATCAACGAGACGGCGAAGCATCGCGTGGTGGGGCTCGTTATCGAGACTCGTCCCGACGCCGTGACGCCACAGGCGCTCACGCTTATCCGTCGTTTGGGCTGCACCAAGATTCAGATGGGCATCCAAAGCCTTGACCAGCACCTGCTCGATATCAACGAGCGTCGCATTTCGGTGGCTCAGATTGAGCGTGCGTTTTCGCTTGCGCGCCTGTTTGGCTTTAAGATCCATGCGCACTTTATGCTCAATTTGTTGGGCGCCACGCCCGAGGGGGACAAGCGCGACTACGAGCGCTTTATGACCGAAGGGGCCTTTATGCCCGACGAGGTCAAGGTCTACCCGTGTGCGCTCATCGAGGGCTCGCGTCTGGTGGGCTGCTACGAGCGCGGCGAGTGGCGCCCCTATACCGAGGAAGAACTGCTTGATGTGTTAGCCGATGACATCGTGGTGACGCCGGCGTTCTGCCGCATCAGCCGTATGATTCGCGACTTTAGCTCGGACGACATCATGGTGGGCAATAAGAAGCCCAACCTGCGTCAGCTCGTCGAGAATCGCTTGGCAGCCCGTGGCGAGGGCGCAAAGGTGCGTGAGATTCGCTATCGCGAGATCAGCACCGCGGGCGCCGATTTGGATGAACTCTCTCTTGATGAGGTTGCTTACGAGACGCCGGTGACGAGCGAGCGCTTTTTGCAGTGGGTGACGCTCGAGGGCAAGATCGCCGGCTTTTTGCGCCTGTCGCTGCCCGATCGCGCGTTTGTTTCCGCTCATGCGGACGAGCTGCCGACGTTGCCGGACGAGGCGATGATTCGCGAGGTGCACGTGTATGGTATGGCGGCGCGCGTGGGCGATCAGGGCCAGGCGGCTCAGCATCACGGTCTGGGGCGTTTGCTCGTGGAACGTGCGTGCCAGATTGCTCGGGATGCGGGCTATACGCGCATCAATGTGATTAGCGCGATTGGCACGCGCGAGTACTACCGCCACCTGGGTTTTTGCGACCGTGACCTTTATCTGCAGAAGGAGCTCTAGATGAACAAGCCGAGTGTTTCCGCCGGCGTCGTTGCCGGCGTTGCCCTGGGAGCTGCGGCGCTGGGTGCGGCTGCCGTCGCTGTTCGTGCTGCCTGTCTGCAGGTCGCACGGACCCGCAACGGGTTGGCGCGCGAGAAGCGTGTGCACGATGAGAGCGGTGCCGAGGTCCGTGTGCTCGTGCAGGGAGGCGTCTACCAAAGCGCGAGCTATGTTGGCGATCGCTGGGCTGAGCCGGCCTTTGCGTACTATCGCGCATTTGACGATGTGTTCGAGGCCGAGGACGCCATGCGCGATACTTACGGGCATGGTATCGACCGCATGCTCATGCTGGGCGGTGGCGGGTTTGCCTATCCCAAATTTGCGCTGATGTCGCATGAAGGCTTGCGCATGGACGTCATCGAGTACGATGCCGAGATTACGCGTCTGGCGCGTCGTTGGTTCTACTTGGACGAGCTGGAGCGCACGGTTGGCGATCGCCTACGGGTGATTACCGCCGAGGCGCGTTCGTACCTGGGTGTGACGAGCGTGGGACATCGTCGCTACGACGTGGTTGTGAGCGATTGCTTTGGCGGCGCCGAACCCGTGCGCGAGCTGGCGACCGTTGAGGCGCTCCGTTTCGCCCGGGGCAGCTTGAACCCGGGCGGCATCTATGTAGCTAATATCGTGAGCGCGAACGAGGGAAGTGATGTGTCGTTCCTGCGCGATTGTGCCGCCACGGCGCTCGAGGTGTTCGACCACGCTTGGGTGATTCCCTGTGGCGATACAGAGTTTGGCGGCGAGGAGAACTATCTGCTCATCGCCAGCGACGGTGACTATACCTTCACCGAAGCCGTGCCCTTCGACACAGATTTCCTCGGCATTCCGCTCCACGACTAGCTCATTGAGCCCAGTCCCAAAAAGACAGGTCTTAGGCGTGGTCGCGCCAGCTGAGGACGCGTTGCTTCATGCCTTCGATGTCGAGGACGCCTTCGGCGAAGCCTTTGCGCACGAGTTCCTCGGGAACGTACTCATCGTAACGATCAAAGTAGGGCACCTCGCCGGGATAGACGAGCTCGATAGGATCGAAGTCTTTCTCGGCCTCGGCAGCGAGCACCTCAAAGAACGTCTCCTCGTCGGCCTTCATCTTAAACTGCATAAAGTACGGGCGCGACGGATCGAGCCCTCGAAGGCCCAGCTCTGCGGCGCATTTAATCTTGAGCATGCGTTCGAGTGCCAAGAAGGCATAGCTGCCCAGCCACGGGAAGAGCACCCAGGTGTCACCGCCCAGGTTAATGAGCGGTTTAGTTCCCGCGCCCGAAATCTCGGCCGTATGACGGGCCTGCGCAAGGCGTGCCCGTGCGTTGCCCATGAGATACGGATATGCCGCATGCTCGTTGAGCGCCTGGCACATGCGCTCGAGCACATGTGTGTTAATGTCGCCAGGGCAGTCGCCAAAGTAGGCCGGCACACGGCCCTTGACCTGCGTGGCAAAGACGGTGTGACGCTTCCAGTCCACTTCTTCGACGATCCAGCAGTGCCCTGCGATGGCGATGCGCTCGCCGGGTGGTGGCGGGTTGACGATCGTGCCCAGCTCGGCCGATTCGCTGCGGACGGTAAACTCCTCGTTCTCCTGGAACACGGCGTAGAACTTAAAGTTGTTGATGATGCGCTCGCCCGCGAGGCCCACGATGAGTCCGCCGCCCTCGGTGACCTGGATATGGTCGATCTTAATGAGGTGGCGCAGCAGCACGCGGTAATCGTCGGCCGAGACGCGATGGAAATAGCTGAGCGTGAGCACGCGCTGGGCAAGTTCGGCCGGCGTGAGCTCGCCGGTGCTGGCAAGCGTCGACATGGTCTGGTGATAGAGCAAGCTGTAGGGGAGTCGATCGAGCTCGGGCGGCTCGACCCACTTTTCCTCACGATAGAGTTGCACGAGCGCGATGCCCTGCAGGAGCTTCCAGGGAATGGTCTCGGGCATCATCGTGCGTGGCTCGGGCTCTTCCTCGCGCATGACGAACCACATATCGGGCGGAAGATCGCGGCGGCCTGTACGCCCCATGCGCTGTAAAAAGGAGCTGACGGTAAACGGTGCGTCGATCTGAAACGCGCGCTCCAGACGGCCGATATCAATACCGAGCTCCAGCGTGGAGGTGGTGACGGTTGTCTGTGCCTGTTCCTCGTCGCGCATGAGCTCCTCGGCGGTCTCGCGCAGCGATGCCGAGAGGTTGCCGTGGTGAATCAGGAAGCGGTCGGGCTCGTGCCGGCTCTCACAGTAGCTGCGCAGCATGGAGCACACGGCCTCTGCCTCCTCGCGCGAGTTGGCAAAGACCAGGCACTTGCGGCCGCGGGTATGTTCAAAGATATAGCCCATGCCGGGATCGGCGTTGTCGGGCGCGGTATCGGTGGGGTTGAGCAGCGCCTGCTCGGTCGCTCGTGGGATGTCGACTTCGCCCTCGGGGGCCGAGGAAGTGCGACGGTCTTTGGGAGCGGCCTTGCCCCGCGCCTGCTCGCGACGTTGACGGCGTTCTTCCTGTGCAAGCTGTCCGCTGTGGCACATGTCTTGTCCGGATGCAGGCAGCGCCGCGGGCGCCGCCGTCTCAATACGCTCGCAAGCAAGCACCTCGGCTTCTTGTGGACCTGTGCCTACGAATCCTCGTTGCTGCGCCTGGGGGCCCGAGTTGTAGAAGTGCTCCATGGAGATGCGCCACACGCGGCGCGGTTCCTCAAAGCGGGGGATAACGCAGTCGCGCCCCGTTCCCTGCGAGAGAAAGGCGCCCGTGTGCCCGGGGTCGCCGATGGTGGCCGAAAGGCCAATGCGGCGGGGCTGCACGCCTGCCATGCGCGAAAGGCGCTCGATAAGGCAGAACGTCTGCCCACCGCGGTCGCCGCGCATGAGCGAGTGGACCTCGTCGATGACGACATAGCGCAGGTCGCAAAACATGCGCGGGATTGCCATGTGCTTGTGGATTAGGAGCGCCTCGAGTGATTCGGGCGTAATCTGTAAGATGCCACTCGGCTTTTTGATGAGTTTGGCCTTGTGTGATTGCGAGACATCGCCATGCCAGTGCCAGACGGGGATATCGGCTTCTTCGCACAGGTCGTTGAGGCGGACGAATTGGTCGTTGATGAGCGCCTTGAGGGGGCCAATGTAGAGGGCGCCCACGCTTGCGGGCGGGTTCTCCCAAAACTCGGTCAGGATGGGAAAGAAGGCTGCCTCGGTTTTGCCGGAAGCCGTGGATGCCGTCAGGAGCACATTGTCCTGTGTGTTGAAGATGGCATCTGCCGCCGCAACCTGGATAGAGCGCAAGCTCTCCCAATCGTGGGAGTAGATGAAGTCTTGGATAAACGGGGCGTAGCGGTCAAAGGCGTTCACGGGTCCTCCTTTCAACAACGAATCTCTCAACGCGGCTGGCAACGGCTTGCTGCATTACTGCTTCAACGTTTGCCCAGATAAAACCTGCCAAAATAAACCTGTCCTTTTTTGGTAGGTTAGATGGTGAATTCGGCGAAGTTGCGGTTGTCGCCTGCGGCGCCGGTGCTGTCTGTTGCGGCTGTCGGTGCCAGCGCATCGCCGCCGACGCTTTGCAGTAGCTCGGCCACGTCGGCGTCGGGGTTTTGACACAGAATGTCGAGCAGCTCGATAAAGTCGCGGATGACCTCACGGGGCGTCAGGTGTGTATCGGCTCCCACGCGACCAAACTCAATCTTAAGGAAGTCAACCAAGTCGTTCTCGGTAAGCGTGGGCGTCCAGCCAAAGTAGCCGGCATGGATTTGCATGAGCTTTTCAATCAAGACCAGCAGCTCCTCGTAGATGAGCGGCTGCAGACGAATAATGGGCGCGAGCATGTCCTTGAGGTCCTCGCGCGCAAATCGGCCCTGGGCGAGTCGGCTACGCAGGGCCTCGTAGGAAAACACGCCGCGGCGGCGGTCCTCGATAGAGGTCGGCGTGCCGCCCATAATCATGCCCAAGTACTGCGCCTTGCCTTGCAGCGTGTCGTTGTACATGGTCAGGATCTTCTCGTAGTTGTACTGGCGCGTGATGGCGTTGGGAATCTTGTACAGGTTTACAAGTTCGTCGATGAGCACCAGCATGCCCTTGTAACCGCTGCAGACCAAAAAACGCGCGATGAGTTTGATGTAGTCGTACCAGTCGTCGTCACTGATGATGGTGGAGGAACCCAGCTCGGCGCGTGCCTCGCTTTTGGTGCGGTACTCACCGCGGATCCACTTGGTCACGCGGCTCATGGCCTCTTCGTCTCCCTCTGCGACGGCCGTGCGATAGCGACGGAGCATGCGGGCAAAGTCAAAGCCATGGACCATCTCCTCGAGCGGGGCAAGCTGGGCATTGACGGTGGATTCGTCGGCGTCGGCGCACGAGGCGACCCAGCGGTCCAAAATCAGATTGAGCGCGCCGCCCTCGGGGCGCGTCTTGGTCGATATATTGCGGATGAGTTCGCGATAGGTGGCAAGGCCTTGGCCCTGTCCGCCCTGCAGACGGCGCTCGGGAGAAAGGTCGGCATCGGCAACCACAAAGCCCTCACCCATGGCGTGTGTGCGGATGGTTTGGAGCAAAAAGCTCTTGCCGGCGCCGTAGCGACCGACCAGGAAGCGAAAACTTGCGCCGCCATCGGCGATAAGGCTCAGATCGGTGAGCAGGGCACGAATCTCGACCTCGCGCCCCACGGTAATGTAGGGAAGGCCGATGCGCGGGACGACGCCGCCCTTGAGCGAGTTGAGAATGACGGCGGCGACGCGCTTGGGCACGCGGGGCGCTGCGGATGCGGTATCACTCATGGTCTAGGTATCCTCTCACGTCTGCTTCGTAGTCCTCGATAATCTGCGGCCCTGCCGCGCCAAATTCAATAACGGTGTCGCCCACCAGGTCAAAGAGGGTCTCGTTGATGCTGTCGACGAGCATATCTTCGCTCTGCTCCGACTTCTCCACCGCCGATGCCGCCTGCGCCGCGTTTTGCTCGAGCAGCGCACGAAGATAATCTTCTGCGGCGGGGGCGAGTGCGGACGTGATGTCGGCGGGCGCGGCCGTCGCGGGTGTTGGTGCTGGCGCGAGGAGCGGGGCTACGACGCCAAACTGCTCGGTGGGGATGGTCGGCTCGTCGGCCTCGTCCTGTTCCATGGGCGCCGCGACCGGCTCGACAATCGCCTCGGTCATGGGTCTGGCTTCTGGCTTCCCAGGGCCTGCCGCCTCGGCATCCTCAAGCGCGTCGTCCTCGCGTTCCTCGTCGATCAAAAGCGCCTCGCGCGTCTGTGCAGCGGCGCTTCGGATGTGTCCCAGCTGGCTCAGGTCGATATCGATCTTGACGGGCTGGTGCGCGGCATCCCACGAAAGCCATGCCACAATCTCATCGTCGATGATCTTGGCCAGATATTTGGGGACCTTTTCTTCCTTAAGGGGATGGGCGGGATCTAGCGCCAGGCGCAAGTGCTGATCGCAGGCGCGCATCATCTCGCCGAGCTTGCTGCTCTTCTGCCTGCTGCCGTGGATGCGCATGCACTCCCAAAAGCCGTTTTGGCAACGATAGATATGGATGGGGTCCAAGCGATATTCGCAGTCCTCGTGGCGCTCGGGCGCAAAGAACACGGCCGAGGCAAACATGGTGTAGGGCATGGCCGTCTCCTCCCCAAACAAGCTCGCTACGATGCCGGTCTTTCGATGCGTGTCATAGTAGCGCGCCATGCGGACATATACGGCGCATGCCACGTGGCGAAGGTCGCGATGGTGGGAACGGTCGAGCCTTGAGTTATTCAGGTTGTACGTGGAGAGTGCATTGATGGCGGCCATGAGTCGCTCCTCGCGCGCCTCGTTGGGCGGAAGGGGGATCGTGGGCTCGGAAGTTTTGCGACGCTTGGGGGCCTGGTCCGACGGCGCCGACGCGGGTACAAGGTCTCGCACGGCACGGCGCAGCTCGATGAGGGCGTTGTCGAATGCAACGGTTTTAGAGTCGTGTAGCAGCTTGGGATCGAGTCCGTGGAATACGGCGTAGTCCTGCAGCCATACGCGTGCGAACCGGTCGATACCGGGCTCAAAGGCGCGATAGGCATCCCAAAAGCCCTTGATCTTGTCAAAGCCATCGAGCGGGTCGTCGACGCCAATGCCGCAGATCAATTCGTAAAGATACAGAAAAGCAAACGAGGTCGATGTCTCCTCGATGTTGCCGCGACGCACTTGGGCGCGCCAGGTAAAGTAGCCACGCAGCTGCCGGTCACTCATGGCGTTGTAGGTGGGAAAGTACGACTTAAAGGTGCCGTTGTAGGGGCAATCGTCCTCGAAGTCGGCCATCAGCAGGCCCTGACGGTAAAAGAGCTCCGCCTCCGATAGCCAACGCCCCGCGCCGCCCTTGGGATCATCCTGCCAGCGCGATATCTCGCGCATCTTGCGGTACTGGTCGGGGAGGAAGTTCTGCATCTGACGGCCGGTCTTAAGAATCGGCTCGTCAGCATAGATTTTGTTTGAGAAGCGGGCGGACTGATGGGTCCGGGCCTCGGCCATAATGCGCTCGATGAGCATCTTGACGTCCTGGTCGGCCACCGCCCTCTCCTCTCCCTATACGGTGTCGGTGACCTCATATCATAGCACAGCATCAAACAGATGTTCGAGATGCCGCTATGTAGATAGACTTAGAACAGGAGGGCGTAGATGACGGCTATGACGACGGCGGGGAGCATGTTGGCCGTGCGGAAGGTCTGAGGTCGGATAAGGTTGACGCCGACGCAGAAGATGAGCATGGACCCCACGAGTGAGAGGCTGTCGAGGGCTGCGGTGGTCATAATGGGGGAGAGCGCGCCGGCAAACAGCGTGATCGTTCCCTGGAACACGGCAACGGGCAGGGCCGAGAAGATGCAGCCGCGTCCGAGCGAGGCCGTCATGGTGCAGACGATGATGCAGTCCAGTGCACCCTTCAGGGCGAGCGTGGACCAATCGCCGAGCAGACCGTCCTGAATCGATCCCACAATGGCCATGGCGCCGATGCACACGGTGAGCGATGCCGAGACAAAGGCGTTGGTGAACTCGTTGTCTCCCTCGCTCCCGGTTTTGCGCTTGAGCCATTCGCCGAGGTTTTCGATGGCGGCCTCCAGGTTGATGGCCTCGCCGATAAGCGAGCCGAGCGCAAATGAGACGATCAACATGGTGGTGCCGGTGGTCGACAGGACGCCGCCGTCGATGACGAGCATCTTTTGCATGGTGCCGCCCAAGCCGATAAACAGGACGCACAGCCCCGATGCTTTCATGAGCGTGTCTTGGATGCGCGGTGTGATAAAGCGACCGCCCGCTAATCCCAAAAGACCGCCCGCAATCAAAAGCACAACGTTGATGATTGTTCCCAAGCCCGGCATGAGCCCTCCCGTATTGATGCCAACGTGGCAATCGTAGCAGAACGGAATGCGAGGCACATCGCGACTCATCTAATACGTTATATAAGTGGTATTAGAAACGACGCGCAGCATTTAAGCCTCAGGTGGTTGTCGGGACATAGGGATAGTAGTCAAAGCGCAGTGTCATTAGTCGCTGTGGGGATTCAATAGCCGCGGCGATGATATCGGCATCGCGGGCTCGATCAAACCCTTCGAGTTCGATCTGATACGAGACGTCTTGCATAATGTCCAGACGCCGCCAGGCCAGGAGCGTGTCGCCATCGAATTCCAGGGTCTTGCTTCCGTCTGGGGCAACGGCGTATAGACGCAGCTTGGCGGTAGTTGCAGGGTCGACAACCGTGATCTTTTTAATTTCGTTTCGAGTATTCTTAGCACCCAGCAAGGTGAGCAGTGTCGGGGCCACAACCTCGCCCGATGGCAAAAAGACGACCTCGACGGACTCGGGAAATGCGATGATGGCCGACTTGCGGACGGGCTGATTGGCGGCGGCAACTTCGATGTTCGCGGCGTCGATAGTCTCTGTGTGGTCGAGCGCGGCAAGCACGCAGCAGTTGCCCTCATCGACTTCTTGAGGACCAGCAAGCCCTAGGCTGTCCGCAAGCTCGGAATCGTTTGGATCGGCAACGGTTTCGTCCGGTGCTTCGAAAGAAGCTGGGACGCTGTTTGCCAGCGATGGCGTGTCCCCCGCACCCGCTTCTTTGTCTGCGCCCTCTTCTTTTATGGTTGCGTTGCTGGGTCCTTCGTTTGAGGGAAGCGTCTTGGCTCCAAGCGCGGAGGGGGCAATCCCGACGGCCCCGGATCCGTTCCACTCCATTTCGAGAAGCGCCGGGTCGGCGAGAATGCATTGCCTGCCTAGCGCGTGGGCATCAATCTCAATGGGGCCTGCTTTCGTCCCTTGCGTAAGGCTGAGTGCCCCGGTTGACTTCTCGAAATGAATGTCTGTGTCTTCGGTGCTGACGGCGTAGAACAGCAGGGACGCTTCTCCCGCCGCGATGGCATCGGTGCCGGCCTTGGTCAGCCGCAACGATGCCGTGAATGAGAGGGTGGGCTGCGCATCGTCTGCATTCGCGGCGGCGCAGCCCAGACATACACCTCCTCCTTTCTCGAAAAACGTAGCGTCGAAGACGACCTTCGCTCCGTTCGCCGAGTCATCGATCGAAGCGATGTCGATGCGCAGCTCCAAATCGCATGGATCGTCATCTGCGTCAAGCGCAACCGAATGCCATGTGCAGACGGCACAGCCTGCCTGGGATTCGTTTTCCTTATTCGAGCGCTCGATATCCACGACTATCGAGGCGTCCGTATTCCGGCGAAGGCATCCCGAGGTCAGGATCGTGGCCTGCTTGAGCGAAAATCGCTTGCACATGATGGTGCTCGACGGGTCTGGTGCGGGGCTTAGGGCTACCGGCAAGGAGTCCGCCATGACGGGGGTCGCCCAAGCGGCGACAGGCGTTCCGGTTGCGAGCGCGCCGCAGAGTGCGACGACGGGCAAAAGGTTCTTCGATGCCATGGGGTCTCCTTACCAAATTATGTGTGGCCTGTCTGTGTCTGGCTACTGGCTGCGTTTGATGCGCAGGCCGAGTCCGGCTGCCCCCGCGCCTGCCACGGCGACGCTTGCTGCCAAGAGCTGCTTTTCGTCGCCCGTTTGCGCCAATGGTTCCTGGCGGTCGCCATGGTCGAGCCCCGAGAGGTCGACGGTCACTTGCGTGGCGGCCTGCGCCTGCTCTTGTTGGGCAAAGGCTGCTGCCGGCGCGAGCGCCAAGATGCCGACGATGGCGACAGATGCGATCGCCTTATGCCGTGTGCGCACCGGGCTCGACCGTCCAGGTGATCGTTGCAACCTGATCGCCTTCGCCGGTTATATGGAAGATGTCGCGCGTGACGCGGGCGACATTTCCGCTCGTCTTAAGCTTGATCTTGTCCGAACCGCCGGCAATACCCTGATAGCCCATATCAAAGGTTGCGTTCTTGGAAAGATCGATTCCTGTTCCCTGCGTTGCGGCGCTGGCGTCCTGGAGTGCGTCTTCGGGGCCGACCTTAAAGTCAATGGAATTCTGTGCAGTTCCGGTCTTTGCGTCGGCGGCAATGGTCCAGGTGTTCATGGCGTCGATCTTCATGTTGGTGACATGGATGCCGTAGGCCGAAAGGTTGTCGATGGTGGTTGCATCTTCTGAGGGGCCCTGAAGCGTGCCGTCGGCCTTGGCGACGAACGGAATAACCGTCGGAACTTTGAAATTAACGTTGTCGATCTCGGTCCTGACCATTACCTTCGTGCTTCCAACACGCCCGGCTGCCATGGCTGGCGTCGGGGAGGCGCCCATTGCGAGCGCGAGCGCGAGCCCTGCGCCCACGACAAGCGCTCTGGCTCCGTTCATGTTTCTGGTGATGTCCATGGTCGTTCCTTTCTATTCGCCGCGGGCCGTCCCCGCGATGATTGGACGAGTGTTGGTGGCCGCGCGCAATGATCAGCGGGCGTTAGGGGTTAGTTCTCGGCCTGTTCCACCCGGACCTTGACGCGCGTCGGATTGCCGTGGTTGTCATGGGTCTTGGCGTCGAGTGCCTGGATTTCGATATACGCCTCGCCTTCCTCGATGTCGCCGGCGGGACACGTCTCGACCGTCTTGCCGGTTTCGACGATGCCGGACTCATAAATGGTCTCGTCGTTTTGAATGACGCGGAATCGCTGGGGAAACTTGTTGTCCTGGACGTTTTGCACGTTGACGCGCAACTTGCCGCCTTCCTGCAACTGGGCGACCGGCGCGACCGAGATCGTCATCATGTTGTCGCGGACGATGGCGTCGAGCTCATCTTGGATCTCTTGGCGCGATTTGCCCTCGGCCGTTGTAACCGAGGCGCCCGCTTCGGGTACGGGCTGCGACTGCCAGGCGTACAAGCCTACGGCGACGAGGGCACAGACGATAGCCAAACAGACAGCGATGAGTTTCTTGCGATGCCTCTGACTCGCGAGTTGGGGCAACTTCTTCGCGCTCATGCGGCGTCCTTGGTGGTGTAGACGCGTGCGAACGTGGACGGGTCCGCTCCAAAGAGCATATGAAGCATCAGGCGGCGCGAGTAGACAAGCTCATCGAAGTCGGGAGGGAGCTCGATGTCGTGGATGCGTGCGATGTGGTGGGCGAGCGCCGAGAACGACTCGGGGTCGCAGATCACATCGGTAGTGACGTGGTAGACCGTCGTGTCGGGGAATGCCTCTTCTTCGAAAGGCAGGAGATGGGGATCGTCGTCGACTTCGATGGCGACGCCGTACTGGGGCCAGTAATATGCCATGGGAACCTCCCTGCTTCTGGGGCCAAAACTTCTATCGGTTTGGCTGTCGATGCCGACCGTATCAGCCGCTACTTGACCAAAAGCTGACCAAATGCTTGACGGATTTGCATCGCCGCAGGTAGCAGGTGGTAAAAAATACTTCAACATTTTTCGAGTGCCAATTTCGCGATCGTTGGCGGCGAAGCGATATGTGTCAAAAACATCGCCTGCCGAGATCTAGCAGCCGCTCGCCGAATTGCACGGACGTAAAAATCCTCAATTATGGAGACGGTCTCGAACACGTCAACGAAACGATGCGGTAACATCTCCCTGCAAACACTGTAGTTAGCTAAAGGGGAGTTCTGCATGTCTGCAACCATCAAACCCTTCACCGATGAGTTCGAGGAATACGGTCGCGACGAGTCTCGCTCGTCGGGCGAGGCCTCGAGCATCTCGTTTCCGACATCAGAAGACGAGGTACGCGCTATCCTGCGTCAGCTCCATGCCGATTGCGTCCCGGTGACCGTCCAGGGTGCCAGAACGGGCCTTGCTGCCGGTGCCGTGCCGCATGGCGGGCATATTCTCAATACCTCGCGCATGAACCGCTATCTTGGTCTTCGCCGCGACGACGAGGGGCGGTTCCTGCTTCGCGTGGAGCCGGGCGTCGTGCTATCGGAGCTGCGTAAGCAGCTGGGCAAAAAGGCGCTGCCGACGGCAGGCTGGGATCAGGCATCGCTTAAGGCGTACGAAGCGTTCCAAGCGGCCCCCGAGCAGTTCTTTCCCACCGATCCCACCGAGGCATCTGCCTGTTTGGGCGGTATGGCGGCGTGCAATGCCTCCGGTGCGCGCAGCTACGCCTACGGCCCCATGCGTCCGCATATTACCGGCCTTCATGTCGCGCTGACCGATGGTGATCTGCTTTCGCTCCGTCGAGGTGAGACCTTCGCACAGGGCCGCCATCTCTCACTTGTTACAGCGGAAAGCCGCACGCTCGAGCTCGACCTTCCCGGCTACACGATGCCCCAGACCAAAAACGCTTCGGGCTACTTTGTCGCGGACGATATGGATGCCATCGACCTGTTTATCGGAGCGTGCGGCACGCTCGGCATTATCACCGAGCTCGAGATCGCCCTGCAGTCGGCTCCTGCGGTCGTGTGGGGTGTTAGCTGCTTCTTTGACAGCGAGGACAAGGCCGTGGCCTTTACCGATGCCGCGCGTCCGGTGCTCAGCCATGCCGCGGCGATCGAGTACTTCGATGCCGGCGCCTTGGATATTCTGCGCCGTCAGCGCGAGCAGTCGACGGCGTTTGCCTCGCTTCCGGCGCTCGACAAAGAGGCCAAGGTCTGCGTCTACGTGGAGCTCGATTGCGATGACGAGAAGCAGGCGACTGAGGAACTGTATCACCTGGGATGGGTGCTGGAGCTTGCGGGCGGTCGTGACGATGCGACCTGGGTCGCGCGCACCGAGGTCGATCGCGAATGCCAGCGATTCTTCCGTCATGCGGTGCCAGAGAGCGTCAATATGCTTATCGACGAGCGTCGCCGCACCGACCCCACCATCACCAAGCTGGGATCGGACATGTCGGTGCCCAACGCACGTCTGGCCGACGTTGTCGCGCTCTATCGCCACACGTTGGCCGAAAGCGGGCTCGAGTCTGCCGCCTGGGGCCATATCGGCAACAACCATCTGCATGTGAACATTCTGCCGCGCGATGCGCGGGATTACCGCCGCGGCGGCGAGTTGTTTGCCCAGTGGGCTTCCGAGGTCACGGCCATGGGTGGCGCCGTCTCCGCCGAGCACGGCGTCGGCAAGATCAAGGCGGGTTTTTTGGAGACGATGTATGGCCACGAGGCCATGGTCGAGTCGGCCCGTCTCAAGCTCCAACTCGACCCTGCCGGGCAGCTGGGTCGCGGCAACCTGTTCTCGGAGAAGCTCTTGGATGAACTCGTCCAGAAAGGAGGCGCGTGAAGATGAGCGATTTCCATATGGTGGTGTGCGTCAAGGCGGTGCCGGGTAGCACCGAGGTTAAGATGGACCCCAAGACCAATACCATCGTTCGCGATGGCAAGCAGGCAGTCATCAATCCCTTTGACGCGAGCGCTCTGGAGTGCGCGCTGGCACTTAAAGACGACTTTATCGGCTTTGGCATGGATGTACGCGTGACGGTGGTGTCGATGGGTATTCCCGCGACCGAATCGCTGCTGCGCGACTGCATCGCACGTGGCGCCGACGACGCGCTGCTGCTAACCGATCGCGCCTTTGCAGGTGCCGATACCCTGGCGACCACGTATGCCCTCAAATGCGGTATTGAGGCGCTCGACGAGGACTTCGATCTGCTTATCTGCGGCAAGATGGCGGTGGACGGCGATACGGCCCAGATCGGCCCCGAGCTTGCCGGAGCCTTCGAGATTCCTTGCGTGACCGATGTGAGCTGCGTGCAGAGCGCGGGCTTCACGACGTGCGGTTCGCTGGCGCTCGTTCACGGATGCGATGCCGGTGAAGAGACGGTCTATCTTGAGATGCCGTGTGCGATGACGACCGCCAAAGAGATCGGTCAGCTGCGCATGCCGAGCATCGCCGGTATTCGTGCGGCCGAGGAGGCGGACGTGCGCGTGGTCAGTGCTGCCGACGTGAACGCCGATCCCTTGCGTTGTGGCCTTGCCGGATCGCCGACGCAGGTCGTCCGCTCGTTTGTGCCTGACCGCGACCAAACGTGTGAGGCTGTTGAGGGAACGGCGTCCGAGCAGGCGGCAAAACTTGCCAAGATTATCGAGGGGATGGCATAGATGAGCGGACTGATTATCGATAGCGAAGCCTGTATCGGCTGCGGTCGCTGCGTTCGCGCCTGCGCCTCGGGCGGCATTGTGGTGGAAGGCGAGCGCCCCAACCGCTGTGCCCGCGTGACCGACGACTGCGTTCTGTGCGGCGGGTGCGTCGATGCCTGTCCCGTTAACGCCATCTCGATCGAGCGTGACGAGGCAGCCGGCGCGGCGGACCTTGATGCATTTCGAGACATTTGGGTATACGTGCAGACCGATGAGCACGATACGGTGGCTCCCGTTGCCTACGAGCTCATGGGCAAGGGCCGCGAGCTTGCCGATGCCCGTGGCTGCCGTCTGGTGGCGCTGGTCGGCATGAGCCCCGAGAGCTCGTTCGAGGAGCTTGAGCATTTGGTTTGCGCCGGTGCTGATGAAGTTATGGTCTGTCGCGACGAGCGCCTGCGCCAAAACGATGCGGAGGTCTACGCCCGCCTGATCTGCGATTTGGTGGCCGAGCGCAAGCCCGAGGCTATTCTGTACGGTGCGACCGCCTTTGGCCGCGAACTGGCGCCTGGCGTTGCCGTGCGCTTGCAGACGGGCCTTACGGCCGACTGCACCGTGCTTTCGATGGATACGGAGACGGGGCTGCTGCAGCAGACGCGCCCGGCGTTTGGCGGCAACCTGATGGCCACCATCGTTTGTCCCAACCACCGCCCGCAGATGGCAACGGTGCGCCCCGGCATCTTTAAGGCGCCCGACTTCGACTACGGTCGTTCCGGCGCGATCGCCCAGGTAGCGCTTGCAGAAGATGTTAAAGCCCGCGTCGAGATCTCGATTCCCGCTGAGGAGTGGGGGCAGCAGGCCTCGATTGCCGATGCCGAGCGCCTCGTCGTGGTGGGCCGCGGCATTGGCTCCAAGAAAAACTTGCCGCTGATGCGAAGGCTCGCCGAGGCTCTGGGCGCCGAGCTTGGCTGCACGCGCCCTGTCGTGGAGGCCGGCTGGTTGGAGTACCGCCATCAGATTGGCCAGACGGGCGTATCCGTTTCGCCCAAGCTTCTCGTGAGTATCGGTGTCTCGGGCGCCATCCAACATCTTGCCGGCATCGGTGGGGCAGAGCGCATTATCGCCATCAACGAGGACCCGGATGCCCCTATCTTTGGCGCCGCCCAGTACAAGGTTGTCGGCGACGCCGTCGAGGTCGTCGAGGAGCTGCTGGCCCAGCTTGAGCGCTAGACACGCGCCAGCCAGTCGCGCATCTCGCTCTTTAGGCGCTCCCAGGTCGCTTGCGCGGCGGGATCGGTGAAGGGCCGCGTAATGCCAAAGGGCGCGTCGAGCAGGCGGTAGATATCGCCCTGCTTACGCGCCAGAGCACGGCTTGCCGGATAGACGAGCTCAAACATAAAGCAGATGAGCCCTACCAGGAAGTCTGCGGGCTCGTTGCGCTCATCGCGTGCAACGCAGCGATGCTCGTCAAAGGCGGCGAGTGTCGGCGACGAGAAGTGGCTGGCAAGAAACGTATCCTCATCAACTTTGAGGACGGTATCGACGGTGCTGTCGGCGATGGTGCGCATAATGTCGACCTTATCGCCGTCGCGCACGATATCACAGAAGCGCCGCGTGCGCTCGTCGAGCTCCTTGGGTAGGCGAAAGTCGCTGTGATAGGTGATGCTCGCGCGGATGAGTTCGTCTTCCACCGGACCGTCAATAAAGTCGCGGATGCTTGTTGCGGCGGGTGCATCGGCGGGATTCTCGCCAAAGAGGACCTCGACGCCCAGCGCCGCATGGCTCATGCTCTCGGCATCTTTAAAGGTGTCCCAGCGTCGCAGCTGCTCAAAGCGGCCCATATCGTGCAGCAGGCCACAAAGCCAGGCCAGGTCAATATCCTCTGTCGACCAGTTCTGCTCGCGCGCCACGGCATCGCACGCTTCCGCCACGTGATAGGTGTGCTCGATTTTGAGTGCGATGCGCGGGTTGGTGGCGTCGTAAGCATCGGTATAGCGTTTGAAGGCCGCGGTCGCCCGGCCTCGATCGATAGCTGTCATAATGACTTCCTAAAAAGTTTGCGTTGTTCGATCCGGTGGCAATTGTAGGCGAACTTTATTGCCACCGGTTGATACTTCTGCTGCGTTGCGAGGCGCGCTGCAGATGACTTACCAGAATGGGAGTGGCATGGTCCTTAGGATCTTTAAAACCGTCTGGCCGGTGATGCTTACCTATGTTGCGATAGGCGCGCCGTGCGGAATGATCATGGGGCAGACGGGAATGGAGCCCTGGATGGTCTTTGCTCTGAGCAGCACGTTTGTGACGGGCAGCGGCCAGTTTATGATCTGCAATCTTTGGCTGGCGGGCGTACCGGCACCTTCGATTATCGCGAGCGTCGCCGCCATCTCCTCGCGCTTCGCTCTTTATTCGGCATCGATCGCACCCCATCTGGCGGGCGCCTCGAAGCGTCAGACGCTGGCTGTTGCCGCGACGCTCACCGAGGAGGCATACGGCATCTCGCTTGTCAAGCTGGTTGAGGGGGAGGATTGGGGCCCGCGCGAATCCTTCGTGCTCAACGTGATCCTCATCGCGACATGGGACGCTTCGTGCACGATGGGTGCCATCGTCGGTGCCGTTGTCGATGCTCCCACCGCTATTGCGAGTTTCGTCTGCACGTCGCTCTTTATCTGTCTACTCTTTTCGCAGCGGCTGTCGCGCGGCAACGTTGTCGCGGCGGTTTCGGGCGCGGTGTCCGTCGTCGTATGCAAGTTCTTGGGCCTCACGAATATTGCCGTGCCGGCAAGCGTCGTGGTCGGCATTGCCATTGCGCTGGCGTGCGATGCTGTGTTAGACGGAAGAGGTGCCCGCGATGCCCGTTAACGAGTTCTTGGTTTTGTGGCTGTCGTCGTGGGCTGCTATCGCGTTCTTTCGCATCGCGCCGGCGTTTGCCTTGCGCGGGAGAACGCTGTCGCCCCGCATTACCGAGGCCCTGGGTTATATCCCGCCCGCTGCCTTTGCCGCGCTGGTCGCCAACGACTTGGTGAGCCCCGGCGCGTTCGACGCGGGACCCTGGCCTGCCTTGGTTCCCTGGATTGCGGCTGCCGGCGTCGTGGCGGTGGCAATCAAGACAAAATCGATGCTGTGGTGCTGTGTTTCGGGCATCGTGTTCTATATCGTTTTGAGCCTCATATAAGAGCGGGACACGTTTAGCGCCCCTGTCCAACGAATCGAATTTCTCACCGAGCTGGTCTATTTCTTCTGGTACCATGGTCAAACTTTACTGTAGCAAAGCGTGACGTGGGCTTTTGTACCCCGTCAGCGGAAATGGGGGTTTCATGGCACAGGAAGCAACCGCCAACGAGCAAAAGAAATTCAAGGTCCCGCGCATCCCGGGCGACATCATGATTTATCCGATGATCGTCGGTCTTTTACTCAACACCTTCTGCCCGCAGGTTTTTGAGATCGGCGGATTCTTTACGGCTGCCTGCCGCGGTGGCTCCAATACCATCGTCGCCGCGATCCTGCTGTTTGTGGGCGCCGGCATCAGCTTTAAGTCCACGCCGGGCGCTATCAAGACCGGCATCGTCGTGCTGATTCCCAAGCTGGTCGTCGCAGCGGCTCTCGGCCTGGGCGTGGCATATTTCTTTAACGACAACTTCCTGGGTCTGAGCTCCGTGTCTATCATCGGCGGCATCACGTTTTGCAACATGGCGCTCTATACGGGCATCATGGGCGAGTTCGGTGATGAGTCTGAGCAGGGCGCCGTGGGCATCCTGTTCTTTACGGCCGGCCCCGCCGTCACGATGATCATCCTCGGTGTTTCCGGCCTCGCCAACATTCCCATTGGCACCATTATCGGCTCCATCTTGCCACTCGTTATCGGCATGGTTCTGGGCAACCTGTTCCCGTTTATCAAAAACCTGCTGGTTCCCGGTGCCAATCCAGCGATTGCCGTCATCGGATTTCAGCTTGGTGCGTCCATGAGCCTTTCGAGCTTCATCACCGGCGGCATCTCGGGCATTCTGCTGGGCCTCATCACCCTCTTTATCGTTGGCCCCATCACCTTTGCCTTCGAGCGCTTGTGCGGCGGCAACGGCAAGGCCGCCGTTGCTTGCTCCACCATCGCCGGTACGGCTATGACCACGCCGGTTGCTCTTGCTGAGGTCGCGCCGCGCTATGCCGAGCTTGCGCCCACCGCGTATGCGCAGATCGCCACCGCCGTCATCATCACGGCAATCATGGCCCCGATTCTGACTGGCTGGGTCGATAAGAAGTTCTGCCACGGCGAAGAGGATCTGTCGGTCGAAGGCGTCGAGGCTATTGAGGAAGCCGTCGCGACCGACATCGACGGCGAGTAATCGTCGACGCGAGTCAATCAAGCCGGCGTGTGCAATTCGCGCCGTATGGGCGCCCGAACGAGAGCTGTCTTGCAGTAACGTTCGGGCGCTCTGCTATTATTCCCTTTACCCCTACGGAGTAAGGGGTGTTTATTGCCCAGATTCGAATTGGGCGATTCTGACCACTTGGATATTGAAGGGATGGCGTCTAGTGGTTAAGGCACTCAAGATCGAGATATTCCTGCTGTGCATGATTATTCTTATCGGGCTTGCCGTACGAAGCCGTCGCTCCCTGTTCTCGAGCACCCAGCAGCTTTTGTTTAGCATGCTGGGCTACACGTCTGCTGCCTACATTTTCTTCGATATGATCTGGACGCTCTCGGACGGCGTGAGCACTCCTGTAGGCATCACGGCCAACTGGATTTCCAACGCGGTTTCGTTTTCGCTGTTCGCCATCGCGTGCCTCATTTGGTTTTTCTATTCCGAGACGATGCAGGGCTCGCGGCTCCTGACCACGCCCTATAGGGTGGTACTTTTAACGTTGCCAACCGCATTGGTGGTCGTGTTGGCATTTACCAGCTACTGGACGCACACTATGTTCTATATCGATGCGCAGGGCGTATATCGTCGCGGAGCGCTTTATATGATTCAGCCTATCGTTAGCTACTGCTACGTCATATATACGTCCTTGCATGCCTTTATTCAGGCTCGAAAAGTCGAAAGCCTGCAAACGAAGGCCATCTATCGAACCTTGGCATTTTTCGCCATTCCGGCCCTGGTGGGCGGTACCTTTCAGGTTGTATTATCGGTGCCCGGCCTTTGTGTCGGCATAATGATTAGCATATTGCTACTCTACATCATCTACCAGGAGCAGCTGATCTCGACCGACCCGTTGACTGGCCTTAACAATCGCAACCGTTTTGAGACCTATATGCTGTCGCTGTTCTCAAATGTGGAACAGGCCGAAGATGTGTATCTGCTTATGATGGACGCCGACGGCTTTAAGCAGATTAACGATCACTATGGACATGTGGAGGGCGACCATGCCCTCCAGGTCGTATCTGCTACGCTCAAAGAGGTCTGCTCGGCGTCTGGTGGCTTTATCGCACGTTATGGCGGCGATGAGTTCGTGGTGCTCCAAAAGGCAGTGGCGGTACAGGACATCATAGACCTGTGTTCGGCGATTGACGACGAGCTCGCTCGTGCCGAGGTGCCGTATGCATTGCGGATGTCTATCGGTTACGCGCGGGTCGGCGATAGTGTCGATACTTGGCAAGACTTACTTCGTGCTGCCGATGCGGAGCTCTACCGCGTCAAGGCCGAGAAAAAGAAAGCCGGCGTTCAGATACGCTAGAAAAAAGGGGCGCACGTTTGCGTGCGTGGCGGCCCTCAGTTTACCGATGTACTCCATTAAACTAAAGTATGTGAATCCCCTCTGCTAAATAAGGGCAGTTCACTATGCTTTTTTGGGTTTGTTGACGATGATGATGCCGCCGCAGACCAACAGCAGGGCAACGATGACGGTAACGGGGCTCGTGCCGGCGCCCTCGCCGAGCAGCAGCGCGCTCAACAGCACGCCAAAGACCGGGTTCATAAACCCAAAGACCGAGACGCGGCTGACGGGGTTGACGGCAAGTAGGCGCGACCACAGCGAGTAGGCGACCGCGGAGATAAGCGCCATATAGACGATGAGCGCGATGGCGGGGGCGATTGCCGTGGGGGAGAGCACGCCGCCCATCAAAAAGCCGATAGCGGTGAGGACGAGGCCGCCGACCAAGAACTGCCAGCCGGCAAGCAAGACGCCGTCGTGCTCGCGCGAGAAGATGCCGATCAGGCAGGTCGAAAGGGCGCCCGCGACGGTGGAGGCCAGGATAAAGCCCTCGCCGTCGAGCGTAAAGCCAAAGGTGCCGTCCGTGCCTGAAAGGTTAACGAGTGCGACGCCGGCGAAGCCCAACACGCAGCCGAGCACCTTGGCCGCATCGAGCTTTTCGGTGCGGAATGCCAGGGCGGCAAAGAGGATGGCCAAGAAATTAGCGCTGGCCTCGATGATGGAGCTCGACATGGCGCTTGCACGGGAGAGACCGAGGTAGAAAAAGAAGTACTGGCCGATGGTCTGGAAGAGCGACAGCGTGAAGATAGGTTTGATGTCGCGCGTCTGCGGAACGAGCGGACGGCGTTGGACCGCGCTCATGCCAACAATGACCAGCGCGCCGGCAAGGGTGAAGCGCAGGCCCGCGAAGAACAGCTGCGAGGCGCTATCGTGTGCCGGGATGCCAAAGAGCGCGTAGCCGATCTTGATGCAGGGAAAAGCCGACCCCCAGAGCGCGCAGCATACGAGGCAGCCCAGGATGAGTCCGGGCAGGGTGGCGAGATATGGCTTGCGGCTTTCCATGGTGTCCTTCCTACATGCGCGAAGCAAAAAAGAACCCGCCACCGGGAGTGCCGGTGGCGGGTGTTGTTACCCGATGGGATTGTACCCGAAGGGAAAGGTTTAGGCGAAGTAGGCTACGCCGCTCTCAAAGATCGGCATGAACTTATCGCCGGGGACATGCTCGGGCACGTTGCGGTACAGGTTGTCGCCGCGACGCTCGGCGTGGCCCATCTTGCCTAGGACACGGCCGTCGGGACTCGTGATGCCCTCGATGGCGAGCGCCGAGCCGTTGGGGTTGACGGAAAGATCCATGCTCGGCTTGCCGTCCTCGCCCACGTACTGCGTGGCGACCTGACCGTTGGCGATGAGCTGCGCGAGCACCTCGTCGTTGGCGACAAAGCGGCCCTCGCCGTGGCTGATGGCGACGGTGTAGGGGTCGTCGAGGCTGCACTGCGACAGCCACGGGGACAGGTTGGACGAGATGCGGGTGCGCACCAGACGGCTCTGGTGGCGGCCGATGGTGTTGAACGTCAGCGTGGGCGCATCGGGCGTGGCGTCGACGATGTCACCGTAGGGCACCAGACCGAGCTTGATCAGGGCCTGGAAGCCGTTGCAGATGCCCAGCATCAGGCCATCGCGGGCCTTGAGCAAGTCGCGGACGGCCTCGGTGACCTCGGGAGCGCGGAAGAACGCCGTGATGAACTTGGCGGAGCCGTCGGGCTCGTCGCCGCCCGAGAAGCCGCCGGGGATCATGACGATCTGGCTTTGGCGGATGCGGCGGGCAAGCTCATGGGTGCTCTCGGCGACGGCCTCGGGCGTGAGGTTGTTGATCACGAAGGTGTCGGCCTCGGCACCGGCGGCGCGGAATGCACGGGCGCTGTCGTACTCGCAGTTGTTGCCAGGGAACACGGGGATGACCACGCGCGGGCGGGCGATCTTGGCGCCACCGTACACATGGATATCCTTGGCGCGGAAGTCGATGGTCTCGACCTCGGCAGTCTCGCCGGCGCTGCGGTAGGCAAAGACGCCCTCGATACCGCTCTCCCAGGCCTCCTGGAGCTCGGCGAGCTCGATGACCTCGGAGCCGGTGTCGATGACATAGCCCTCGACGGTGGTGCCCAGGGGCTCGACGACAACGCCGTCGGCGACCTCGGGCAGCTCGGCATCCTCGGCGAGCTCGACGATAAAGCTACCGTAGAGCGGGGTGAAGAGGCTCTCCACGTCCACATCCTCGGCAAGCTCGATACCGATCTGGTTACCGACGCACATCTTAAAGAGGCTCTCGGCGCCGCAGCCGTAGCCGGGCGTGGAGATGGCCAGGGCGTCGCCGGTAGCGGTGAGCGCCTCGACGGCGTCAAACGCGGCGAGCAGCTGCTGGGCATCGGGGCGGTAGTCCTCACCATAGGTGGCGGGGGCGATACGGACGACGCGGTGTGTGAGGCCCTTGAACTCGGGGGAGACAGCGCGCGCCGCGCGGCCCACGGCGACAGCGAAGCTGATCAGGGTCGGCGGAACGTTGAGCTCGCCGGCCTCGTCCTCAAACGAGCCGCTCATGGAGTCCTTGCCGCCGATGGCGCCGGCACCCAGGTCGACCTGGGCCATAAGGGCGCCTAGGACGGCCGCCATGGGCTTGCCCCAACGCTCGGCCTCGGTGCGCAGGCGCTCGAAGTACTCCTGGAAGGAGAGGTAGGCGCGCTTGTGCTCAAAGCCGGCGGCTACGAGCTTGGCGATGGACTCGACCACGGACAGGTAAGCGCCTGCAAACTGGTCGGCCTGCATCAGGTAGGGGTTGAAGCCCCATGCCATAGCGCTTGCCGTGGTGGTCTCGCCGTCCACGGGGAACTTGGCGACCATGGCCGAGCTTGGGGTGAGCTGCGTCTTGCCGCCAAAGGGCATGAGCACGGTCGCGGCGCCGATGGTGGAGTCGAAGCGTTCGGAAAGGCCCTTGTTGGAGGCGACGTTGAGGTCGGTGACGAGCGAGGTCATGCGTTCGGCAAGCGTGGTACCGGCCCAGCTGGGCTGCCAAACGCTGCGTGCGCAGACGTGGGCGACCTGGTGCTTGGGCGCTCCGTTGGAGTTGAGGAACTCGCGGGACAGGTCGACGATGGCGACGCCGTTCCATGCCATGCGCATGCGCGGCTCGGCGGTAACCTCGGCGATAACGGTCGCCTCGAGGTTCTCCTCGGCGGCGTAGCCCATGAACTCCTCGACGTCACCGTCGGCGACGGCGCAAGCCATGCGCTCCTGGGACTCGGAGATGGCGAGCTCGGTGCCGTCCAGGCCATCGTACTTCTTGGTCACGGTGTCCAGGTCGACATACAGGCCGTCGGCAAGCTCGCCTACGGCGACCGAGACGCCGCCGGCACCAAAGTCGTTGCAGCGCTTGATCAGACGGCAGGCATCGCCGCGGCGGAACAGACGCTGCAGCTTGCGCTCGACCGGGGCGTTGCCCTTCTGGACCTCGGCGCCCGAGGTCTCGATGGACTCGGTGTTCTGGGTCTTGGAGGAACCGGTGGCGCCACCGATGCCGTCACGGCCGGTACGGCCGCCCAGCAGGATGATCTTGTCGGTGGGGGCGGGGCACTCGCGGCGCACGTGGTTGGCCGGGGTAGCACCCACGACGGCGCCGACCTCCATGCGCTTGGCCACGTAGCCGGGGTGATAGAGCTCGTTGACCTGGCCGGTGGCAAGGCCGATCTGGTTGCCGTAGCTGGAGTAGCCGGCGGCAGCGGTGGTCACGAGCTTGCGCTGCGGCAGCTTGCCCTCGAGCGTCTCGGACACGGGGACGGTGGGGTCGCCGGCGCCGGTGACGCGCATGGCCTGGTATACGTAGCTGCGGCCCGAGAGCGGGTCGCGGATGGCGCCGCCCACGCAGGTGGCGGCACCGCCGAAGGGCTCGATCTCGGTCGGGTGGTTATGGGTCTCGTTCTTAAACAGGAACAGCCAGTCCTGCTCCTCGCCGTCGACATCGACCTTCACCTTGACGGTGCAGGCGTTGATCTCCTCGGACTCGTCGACATCGGTCATGACACCGGTCTTCTTAAGGTACTTGGCGCCGATGGTGCCCATGTCCATAAGGCAGACGGGCTTGGCGTCGCGACCGAGCTCGTGGCGCATCTCCATGTAGCGGTCGAAAGCCTGCTGCACCACGGCGTCGTCGATCGTCACGTCGTCCAGGACGGTGCCGAAGGTGGTGTGGCGGCAGTGGTCGGACCAGTAGGTGTCGATCACGCGAATCTCGGTGATGGTGGGGTCGCGATCCTCATCGCGGAAGTACTGCTGGCAGAAGGCGATGTCCGCCTCGTCCATGGCAAGGCCGCGCTCGGTGATAAAGGCGGCGAGGCCGGCCTCATCGAGCTCGCGGAAGCCGTCGAGCACCTCGACGGGCTGGGGCTCGGGGGTCTCCATGTGCAGCGTCTCGGGCAGATCGAGCGAGGCGATGCGGGCCTCGACGGGGTTCACCACGTAGTGCTTGATGGCCTCGATGGCAGCCTCGTCCAAATCGCCCGAGATCATATAGACCTTGGCGGAGCGCACGGCGGGGCGCTCGCCCTGGCTGATGAGCTGCACGCACTCGCTGGCGGAGTCGGCGCGCTGGTCAAACTGGCCGGGCAGGAATTCGACGGCAAAGACGGCGCCATCGCTTGCGGGGAGCTCGTCATAGGTCACATCGACCTGGGGCTCGCTAAAGACGGTCGGCACGCAGGAGCGGAAGAGCTCCTCGTCGATGCCCTCGACGTCGTAGCGGTTGATGATCCTCAGAGCCTCGATGCCCTGAATGCCGAGAATCTCGGTCAGCTCGCCCTTGAGCTGCTGAGCCTCGACGTCGAACCCGGGTTTCTTCTCCACGTAGATACGAGAGACCATTGGTTCCTGCCTTCCTGATCGGTTGGGCGTACGGTACGGTATGCGGCAGCGGTCGGTTTGCGGGGCAAGCCTCGCGGTCGCCTTGAGCCACATGTTTGTAAACCTCACTATGATACGACAGCTCGCGACGCGTTGAGGACGGCGAGGGTGCTACAGTGAAGCGCAAACAAGAGAAAGGCATCACATGGCATTCGTTTCACTCGCCATCATTGCGCTCGTGGCCTTTGCGAGTCCCTTTATCGCCTCGGCGATTCCCGGAAAGCCCGTTCCCGAGACGGTCTTTTTGCTCGTGTTCGGCGCGGTACTAGGCCCGCATATGCTCGGCGTCATCCATGTGGACGCCGAGGTCTCGCTCGTGTCCGAGCTCGGCTTGGCCTTTTTGTTCCTGCTCGCCGGCTTTGAGATCGACCCCAAGAACATTACGGGCGTCGAGGGGCGCTACGGCATGGCGACGTGGGTCGTCACGTTTGGCATCGCCTGGCTTGCCGTGCGCTTCACGCCATGGTTCTCGGTCAGCCATTTCGACGGTATCGCCGTGACACTCGCGCTCACTTCAACGGCGCTCGGCACGCTCGTGCCCATCATGCGCGAGCGCTCGCTCACCGGCACGCGTGTGGGCGATTCGATTCTCGCGTACGGCACCTGGGGCGAACTTGGCCCCGTGCTCGCTATGTCGGTGCTGCTCTCTGCCCGCACCGGCATCCAAACGCTCGTGATCTTGGGTCTGTTTGCGGTGGTGTGCGTGTTGCTGGCCGTGGTTCCGAGCCGCTCCAAGCGCGTCGGCAGCCGTTTCTTTGCGTTTGTCGAGGAGCGCGCCGATACCACCTCGCAGACCTTCGTTCGTCTGACGGTGCTCATCTTGGTCACGCTCGTGGCGTTCTCGGCCATCTTCGATCTCGACATCGTGTTGGGCTCCTTTGCCGCTGGCTTTGTCCTGCGCTATATCATCCCCGAGGGCAATCACACGCTCGAGACCAAGCTCGATGGCCTGGCCTACGGCTTTTTGATCCCCGTATTCTTTACCGTGTCGGGCGCAAAGATCGACCTGACGGCCGTCGCATCGCGCCCCGGGTTGCTCGTGGGCTTTATCGTGGCGCTGCTCATCATCCGCGCCGTGCCCATTCTTGTCTCTATGAGCATCTGCCCCGAGACGCGCGATGTCTCGGCGTATGGCCGCATTACCGTTGCCCTGTACTGCACCACGGCGCTGCCGATCATCGTTGCCGTGACGAGCGTTGCCGTCAACGCCGGCGCGCTGTCGCAAGACATTGCCTCGGTCATGGTTGCCGCCGGTGCCATCACGGTGTTTTTGATGCCGCTACTCGCGCAGCTCTTCTACCGTGTGGTCGATGCCGCGCCGGTTGCCGCCGTGGCAGAAGTTGCCGAGCATCCTTCCGATGCGTTCGATATTCTGCGCGCCCATCACGACCTGGCGAGCCTGCTCGCACGCGAACACGAACTGCTGACCTCGCATGGTCACGGGCGCACTCTCGACGGCATGCCTACGATTGATTCCATTGCCGACCGCCTCTCGGCCGAAGCGGCGAGCGAGCGCATCGATGCCCGTATTGTTGACGCTGCCCATTTGCTGGCCGAGAAGACCTATGGCGACGAGATCGACCCGTCCAAGCTCACCCCGCGCGAGCGCCGTCGCCTTGAGCGCGCCAAGCTCGCCGTGCACGAATACCGCCGTCGCATGCTTGAACTCTACGCAAGAGAAGAAGCCGAGGACGACGACGACAGGTAGCAAGGAATACCGGGATACGGTTTCCGTCCAAATTAAGGAAGGCGCGCTGCCTGCATCGATCGCAGGCAGCGCGCCTTTTGCGTAGAGCTCTGTTGAAGGACGAGGCCGAAGCCCGCTGCCCTTTAGGAGCGGGCAGCTCCGTCGACGGGGAGGATGGCGCCCGTAACGTAGGCCGCCATATCGCTTGCCAGGAAGACGAAGGCGTTGGCGACGTCCTCGGGCTCGCCCATGCGGCCGAGCGGAATGGTGGCAACGATGGGCTTGATGACCTCTTCGGGCAGGTTGGCAACCATGTCGGTCTTGGTCACGCCGGGGGCGACGGCATTGACGCGAATGCCCATGGGGGCGAGCTCGCGCGAGAGCGACTGGACCATGCCGTTGACGGCGAACTTGGACGTGGGATAGCCGACGCCGGAGGGCTGGCCGTACTTGGCGACCATCGAGCTCGTGGTGGTGATGGTGCCGCCATGACCAGCTCCGGTCATGATCTTGGCAGCAGCCTGATGGCCGTTGAAGACAGCGACGACGTTGAGGTCCATGACCTTGGCGAACTCCTCGGCCGTATAGTCCAAAAGGGGCGAGCGCTGGGAGATGCCGGCATTGTTGACGACCGTGTCGAGACCGCCCATGTCATTGGCGGCCTGGGTAAAGGCCTCGGTCACTGCCTCGAGCGAGGTGAGGTCGCAGGAGCGGCCCCAGATCTTGGCCTCGGGATAGGCTGCGGTCAGCTTCTCAACAGCGGCGTCGGCGGTCTCCTGGCGAGAGCCAAAGACGGTGACGGCAGCGCCTTCCTCAATAAAACGGCAGGCGATGGCATAGCCGATACCGCGCGTGCCTCCAGTGATGATTGCTTTCTTACCCTCGAGCAACATGGTGCCTCCATTCTTCGGGTGTGTGGACATACGCAGCACAGCATAGTGGCGGCCCAAAACGAGCACATTCGCTTATCGGTGAACGGTACCCCCGGTTGTCAATGAACGGTCAAGTTGTTCAAACGTAAGCCACGTCGATGCGCCCCGAGCGCGCAAACAAAAAGCTCCCGTCCAAGATCGGACGGGAGCCCCTCAACATATATGTCGTATACCGAAGACCGAACTAGTTGGCCATAACGCCTTCGGTCCAGGCCTCGACGTCCTCGATGCGCAGGACGTTGGCGACCTCGGCCACGCAGTCGACGCCTGCAAGCTCGGCGGCGGCAGCCTGGACGTCCTTCTCGAGCGCGCGGTGCGTCAGGAAGATGACCGAGCAGGTGTCGGTGACGCCCGACTTGCCATCCTCGACCTGGTTGATGAGCGAGATCGAGATGTTGTGCTTGGCAAAGATGTCGACCGTCTCGGACAGGGCTCCAACGCGGTCGGCAACCTTCAGGCGCACGTAGTACTTGGTCTGGAGCTCGTCCATGGGCTTAAAGGCGAGGTTGTGACCATAGGGCTCAATCTCGGGCAGCGGGGCCACGCCGCGGCTGATCTGCTCGGAGAGCGACAGGATATCGCCCACGACGGCGCTCGCGGTGGGGAAGGAGCCTGCGCCGGCACCGTAGAACATGGTCTCGCCCACGGCGTCGCCTACCACGTAGACAGCGTTCATGGCGCCGTTTACCTTGGCAAGCATGTGGTCGGCAGGGATCAGCGTGGGGTGCACGCGGACGTCGACGCCGGCGTCGGTGTTGCGGGCGATGCCCAGCAGCTTAATGGTGTAGCCGAGCTCGCGGGCCTGGGCGATGTCCTCGGCGCCGATGGTACGGATACCCTGCTGGTACACATCGTCGGTGGTCACACGGGTGCCAAAGCCGATGGAGGCGAGGATTGCCGTCTTGCTGGCGGCGTCGAAGCCGTCGACGTCGGCGGACGGGTCGGCCTCGGCATAGCCCTTGGCCTGGGCGTCGGCGAGCACGTCGGCGTAATCGGCGCCCTCGGCGTCCATGCGCGACAGGATATAGTTGGTGGTGCCGTTGAGAATGCCGGCGATGGTCAGGATCTTGTTGCCAACCAGGTCGTGCTCGAGCGTACTCACGATGGGGATGCCGCCGCCGCAGCTGGCCTCGCACTTAATCTGCACGCCGCACGCGCGCGCCTTCTCGGCGAGCGTCTCGACGTGACGGCCCAGCAGGGCCTTGTTGGCAGAGACGACGTGCTTGCCGTTCTCGAAGGCGGTGGTGAAGATCTCGGTCGCGGGGTGCTCGCCGCCGATCAGCTCGACGACGATGTCGACGGCGGGGTCGGTGACGACATCGTGCCAGTCACTCGTAAAGGCCTCGCGCTCAATACCGGCTGCCTCGGCCTGCTCCCAGGCAAGCGCGCAGGCGCGGGTCAGCTTAAGGTCGATGCCGTAGGCTGCCAGGTACTCATCGTGGTGGCTCTTAATCAGACGGGCCACGCCGCCGCCGACGGTTCCCAGACCGATCAGACCGACGTTCACGGTGCGCAGGGATTCGCTCATAGATAGCTCCTTCGTGCATCTTATGGATGGATTAACCGCTTAAAGGTTGAGTGCATTCTAGCGTGAAGTGCGGGCGCGTGCTCGCCAGGCAACAGGAGTCGCACAAAACGGCACCCCCGAAACGCTGCGGAAACATTGGAAACATGCTCGCTACAAACGGAACTCCGTAACAAACTGTCAACGTTTGCACCATAAGGTTTGCCCTGTACCGCAAGACGGCCGCACCGCGGCCAGCGAAAAAGGGGGACACCATGTTCAACATCAACAGCACACTCAGCCGTAGGAACTTCCTCGCCGGCGCCGCCGCGCTCGGTAGCACCGTCGCGCTTGCCGGTTGTTCGTCGGGTGGCTCGGATGGCGGCTCCGCCGATGACGGCAAGACCTTCAAGATCGGTGTCATCGGCCCTCTGACCGGCGCCGCGGCAACCTATGGCGTCTCGGCCGAGAAGGGTGCCAAGCTTGCCGCCAAGGATTTCTCGACCAAGGACCTCAAGCTCTCGCTTAAGTCCGAGGACGATGTCGCCGACGGCGAGAAGGCCATCAACGCCTTCAATACGTTGTGCGACTGGGGCATGCAGGCGCTCGTCGGCCCCGTCACCACCGGTGCTGCCGTCGCCGTCTCGGGCGAGATTGCCGACGATATGCTCATGGTCACGCCCTCGGCCTCGTCGCTCGACGTGACCAAGGATAAGACCACGGTCTTTCAGGTTTGCTTCACCGATCCCACCATGGGCGCCAGCGCCGCGAAGTTCTTGGCCGAGAAGTATGCGGACGCCAAGATCGCCCTGTTCTATAACTCCGGCGATACGTACAGCTCGGGCGTTGCCGACGCCTTTGCCGAGCAGGCCAAGGCATCCAAGCTCGACATCGTCGATACCGAGACCTTTAAGGACGACTCTTCCACGAGCTTTACCAACCAGCTCACCAAGGCCAAGGAGGCCGGCGCCACGCTTATCTTTGCCCCGATCTATTACACGCCGGCGTCCGTCCTGCTCAAGAACGCCAAGGACATGGGCTACGACATGACCCTCATGGGCACCGACGGCATGGACGGTCTGCTCTCCGTTGAGGGCTTCGATACCTCCCTTGCCGAGGGCGTGCTGCTCATGACCCCGTTCTCTGCCGACGACGAGAAGAACGCCGACTTCGTCAAGGCCTACAAGGATGCCTACGACGAGACGCCCAACCAGTTTGCCGCCGATGCCTATGACTGCGTCCACGCGATTGTCGAGGCAATCGATAGGGCAGACATCGACATTACGGCCGACGGCGCCGACATTGCCGGCGACCTTGCCAAGGCCATGCGCAAGATCAAGATCGAGGGCCTGACGGGCGAGCTGACGTGGAACGACAAGGGCCAGGTTGAAAAGCCCGCTACGGCCTATGTGATTCAGGACGGCAAGTACATCGCCGCATAGGTGCGTACAAAACGCGGTCGGTGAGGCTGTTTTAATCAGGGCAGGGACGCTTGTAACAGAATGGAAACATTACTTTTACACAATAAAGTGGCGGACCTGCATAAAGCGGTAAAAATACGCAGAAATATGGATAAAAAGACAAACCGAAAGAAAAGTTGAAATAATCGCCACTTTTCTTAACTAAAGCGTCTACTATTTTGCGAACGCCGAACACGGCGAAGGATGGCCTGTCGGGTAACCGAAACCCGACGAGATTTGAGAGGAGAGCCGCATGTCGAGCCTCACCGGTAAGTCATTGAACCCTGTTATGAATCGCAGGAGCGTTATCGCGAGCGCAGCAGGTCTGGGGGCGATGTCTATTCTAGCTGGCTGCTCCTCCAACGGCGGCGATAGCGGTTCCGCTTCGAGCGACGCTTCGTTTAAGATCGGTACCATCGGCCCGCTGACCGGTGCAAATGCCTCCTATGGCAAGTCCGTTACTCAGGCCGTTGAGCTTGGCTGCAAGGATTTCTCGACCAAGGAGCTTCCGCTTGCCAGCAAGGCCGAGGACGATCAGGCCGACGGCGAGAAGGCCGTCAACGCCTTTAATAATCTTCTGGACTGGGGTATGCAGGCCCTCGTCGGCCCGACCACCACGGGCGCATCGGTTGCCGTTGCAGCCGAGTGCGGCAAGGACCCCGAGACGTTCATGATCACCCCGTCCGCGTCTTCCGAGGACGTCACCAAGGGCAAGGATTGCGTCTTCCAGGTTTGCTTTACCGACCCCAACCAGGGCGTCAACGCTGCCAAGTTCCTGGCCGAGAAGTATGCGGACGAGAAGTTCGTTCTGTTCTATAACTCTGGCGATGCCTATTCTTCGGGTATTGCCGATGCCTTTAAGGCCCAGGCCGCTGAGTCCAAGCTCGAGATCGTCGACGAGGAGACCTTTAAGGACGACTCCTCCACGAGCTTTACCAACCAGCTGACCAAGGCCAAGCAGGCCGGCGCCACCATGATCTTCGCGCCGATCTACTACACGCCGGCGTCCGTCCTGCTCAAGAACGCTAAGGACATGGGCTACGACGTCAAGATGATGGGCTGCGACGGCATGGACGGCATCTTGGGCGTGGAGGGCTTCGACACCTCCCTTGCCGAGGGGCTGCTGCTCATGACCCCGTTCTCCGCCGACGACGAGAAGAACGCCGACTTCGTCAACGCTTACAAGGATAAGTACGGCGATACCCCCGACCAGTTTGCCGCCGACGCGTACGACGGCGTGCATGCTGTGGTCGAGGCTCTCAAGGAGGCCGGTCTGGGTGTCGACGCCGACCCCACCGAGGTCGCCGAGAAGCTGCCCGAGGCTATGCTCAAGATCACCGTTGACGGTCTGACCGGCAAGCTTTCCTGGAACGACAAGGGCCAGGTCCAGAAGGACCCGACGGCGTACGTCATCACCGACGGCAAGTACGTACAGGCCTAATAGGCCGCCTTACATAGAGCGGTTTTGATCCCAAGCAGGGGAGGTTTTGGCCTTCCCTGCTTGCTTGGTATCTAGGGACAGTGTAACGTCCCTGTTTCATACAGTAACTGGAAACCTATTCGAAAGGGGGATGTGGAACATGACGGTCTTTATCCAATACCTGGTCAACGGCCTGTCCATGGGCAGCGTCTACGCCATCATCGCGTTGGGCTACACCATGGTCTACGGTATCGCCAAGATGCTGAACTTCGCTCACGGCGACGTCATCATGGTCGGTGCCTATGTCTCGTTCTGCGCCACGTCGTATCTCGGCCTTCCCGGCTGGGCATCGGTCATTCTGTCTTGTGTGGTCTGCACGGTTCTCGGTGTTCTCATCGAGGGCCTGGCCTACAAGCCGCTGCGCCAGGCGGGCCCGCTGGCCGTCCTGATCACGGCCATCGGTGTGTCCTACTTCCTGCAGAACGCCGCGCAGCTCCTGTGGGGCGCCACGCCCAAGAACTTTACTTCGCTCGTCACTTTCCCGGTGCCGGAGTTCTTGGCCAAGTACAACGTGAGCGCCGTCTCGCTCGTCACCATCGTCGCCTGTCTGGTTATCATGGCCGGTTTGGTGTTCTTTACGGGCAAGACCAAGATGGGTAAGGCCATGCGCGCCGTGTCCGAGGACAAGGCCGCCGCTCAGCTCATGGGCATCAACGTCAACCGCACCATCTCGATGACGTTCGCCATCGGCTCCGCCCTTGCCGCCATCGCCGGCGTGCTGCTGTGCTCCTATTCGCCTGTGCTGCAGCCCACGACGGGTGCCATGCCTGGCATCAAGGCCTTCGACGCCGCCGTCTTCGGTGGCATCGGCTCCATCCCGGGCGCCTTTGTCGGCGGTATCCTCATCGGCATCATCGAGGCGATGGCGCAGGCCTACATTTCCACGAGCCTTGCCAACTCCATCGTCTTTGGTGTTTTGATCATCGTCCTGCTCGTCAAGCCTGCCGGCCTCTTGGGCAAGTACGTCCCCGAGAAGGTGTAGGTGAGCGTTATGAAGTTTCTTAAAGACAAGCAGACGCGTCACGACTTTGTCACGTACGCCATGTGCATCGTGGCCTTCGCCATCGTGTTCTTTATGCAGTCCAACCATATGATCCCGCGCATGATCGCCGGTCAGTTGGTTCCCATTACGGCCTACATCGTCATGGCTCTCTCGCTTAATCTCGTCGTCGGCATCGCGGGCGACTTGTCGCTGGGCCACGCGGGCTTTATGAGCGTCGGAGCCTACACGGGCATCGTCACTGCGGTCGCCCTCGAGAGCGCCGTTCCCTCCGATCCGGTGCGTCTTATCATCAGCATCGTGGTCGGCGCTATTGCTGCCGCCATCCTGGGCTTCTTGATCGGCATCCCGGTCCTTCGCCTGAGCGGCGACTATCTGGCTATCGTTACCCTGGCCTTTGGCGAGATCATCAAAGAGATCGTCACCTGCCTCATTGTGGGCGTCGATTCCCGTGGCCTGCACGTGATCTTTAACATCACGGGCAACTCCACGATCGACGACCTGCACCTGCTCGAGGACGGCACCGCCATCATCAAGGGCGCCCAGGGCGCCTCGGGCGTGTCGACGTACTCGACCTTCCTCGCCGGTGCCATTCTGGTCATGGTCGCACTCGTAATCGTGCTCAACCTGGTTCGCAGCCGTACCGGCCGTGCCATTATGGCCGTGCGCGATAACAAGATCGCTGCCGAGTCCGTGGGCATCTCTGTTACCCGGTACCGTATGATCGCCTTTGTCGTTTCCGCTGCTCTCGCCGGTGCTGCCGGAGCCCTCTTCGGCGGTAACTTCTCGCAGCTCTCCGCCACCAAGTTCGACTTCAACACGTCGATCCTCATTCTGGTGTTCGTGGTCCTGGGCGGTCTGGGCAACATGCGCGGCTCCGTTATCGCCGCGGCGCTGCTCACGGTGCTCCCCGAGCTGCTCCGCCAGTTCTCGGACTACCGCATGCTCATCTACGCCATCGTTCTGATTTTGGTCATGGTCTGCACTAATAACCCGCAGATCAAGGCGTTCTTCGCACGCATTAAGGATCGCTTTACTCCCAAGAAGGAGGTGGCAGCCGATGCCCAGTAAGTTTGAGTTCAACAAGGGCAAGATGGTCCCGTATCCGTCTGGCGCCATCGTTCCCGACCGCGACCTGGGCGAGCGCCCGGCACTCGAGTGCATCCACCTGGGCATTGAGTTTGGTGGCCTTAAGGCGGTCGACGACTTTAGCCTTACGATCGGCAAGACCGAGATCGCCGGTCTGATCGGCCCCAACGGCGCCGGTAAGACCACGGTCTTCAATCTGCTCACCAAGGTGTATCAGCCCACGCACGGCACCATCCTGCTCGATGGCGAGGACACCTCGGGCAAGTCCGTCTACCAGGTCAACCGCATGGGTATCGCCCGTACCTTCCAGAACATCCGCCTGTTCAACACCATGACGGTGGAGGATAACGTCAAGGTCGGTCTGCACAACCAGGAGCGCTACTCCGGTTTTGAGGGCGTGCTGCGCCTGCCGACGTATTGGAAGCACGAGAAGGCCGCCCACGAGCGCGCCATGGAGCTGCTGTCCATTTTTGATATGGAGCACCTGGCAAACGAGCAGGCCGGCTCGCTGCCTTATGGCGCCCAGCGTCGTCTGGAGATCGTCCGCGCGCTTGCCACCAATCCCAAACTGCTGCTGCTCGACGAGCCTGCTGCCGGCATGAACCCGTCCGAGACCGCGGAGCTCATGGCGAACATCGTCAAGATCCGCGACACCTTCGGCATCGCCATCATGCTCATCGAGCACGACATGTCGCTCGTCATGAACATCTGCGAGGGCATCTGCGTGCTTAACTTTGGCAAGGTCATCGCCAAGGGCACGGCCGAGGAGATCCAGAACAACGACGCCGTTATCGAGGCGTATCTGGGCAAGCAGGATAAGGGGGAGAACTAAATGGCAGAGCCGATGCTTTCCGTCTACAACATCAACGTCTGGTACGGCGCCATCCACGCCATCAAGGACATCTCCTTTAACGTCAACGAGGGCGAGATTGTGGCCCTGATCGGTGCCAACGGCGCCGGCAAGTCCACGACGCTTAAGACCGTCTCGGGCCTGCTGCGCTCCAAGACCGGTTCCATCAAGTTTATGGGCGAGGACATTACCCATACGCCCGCCGACAAGCTGGTGGGCAAGGGTCTGGCTCAGGTTCCCGAGGGCCGTCGCGCCTTTTTGCAGATGACGGTCGAGGAGAACTTGGAGATGGGCGCCTACACGCAGCCCAAGTCCACGGTTGCTCCGGGTCTTGAGCGCGTATACGAGCAGTTCCCGCGCCTTAAGGAGCGTCGTCGCCAGGTCGCCGGCACCCTTTCGGGCGGCGAGCAGCAGATGCTCGTTATGGGCCGCGCCCTCATGAGCAACCCCAAGCTGCTCATGCTCGACGAGCCCTCCATGGGTCTGGCGCCGATTCTGATCGAGCAGATCTTCCAGATTGTCGAGGACCTGCACAAGGCCGGCACCACGGTGCTTCTGGTCGAGCAGAACGCGCAGATGGCGCTTTCGATCGCTACGCGCGGCTACGTGCTCGAGACCGGCAAGATCACCATGACCGGCACCGGCCAAGAGCTCCTGCACGACGATAACGTTCGCAAGGCCTACCTCGGAGGCTAGGGACTTCCGCCGTTCTGCCGAACGGCGGACCGGCCGACGCTGCGCGGGCGCCCTGATCGACGTGCCGAAGCTCCTCACCCTTGGGGCTATGCCGCGGTACGAGGCCAGGTGGTCATGGTCCGGGAACCTCGCGATGTCGAATGACACCGCGAGGTTCGCCGCCGTCCTCGGCGGCCTCGGCCCCCGAGCGGGCGATCCCCACGCGCTAACGCCTGCAAACAAGGGGATCGCCAAGACGCCGCCGGGCACCTCCGTCATAGACGTGGAAGTGCGGCCGCGCTGAAGCTCTGCGCGGTGTCTGCTCGCTTATGTGCGCATCACGAAGGAAGACCAGATTGGTGAGCGGGATTGGCCCGAAGTCGAGAGATTCCCATCAGCCTCTCGTCGGTCGATGACCGGTTCACCACGCAGGAAGAGCGTGACGGAAGGTCTCGCAAAAAGGCTCCGAGCGCGGCGTGCTCATGCCCGTCGTGGTGCGCCCGAAGGGGGGGGACGGCTGCTACGAGCTCGATCATTTGCGAGGAGAAGACGAACCAGTCGTTGCAGATCCAATATGGATCTCGCCGACCTCGGCAAGCTGCTCGATGAGTGGAAGCCCTGTCGGGTCGTCTATTTCAACACCACCCAGAATGATGGTGTCATCGCGCAGGTCGATCTGCGTGTTGAACACAGCGAGGTTAAAGCCGGAGGCCACAAATCCGATAGCAGCCAGGACGAGCCCCGTGGCAACAAGCCCACCCGCTACGGCAAGGTAAATCTTTTTTACGCTGGACATGTTTGCACTCCTTCCTATGCCGTGAGCGGCGCCGCTTCAGCGCCCATGCGGCTCTTATTGCCTCGATCTTTCCAGAAGGGCGAAACGGCTTTCTTCGCCCAAAGGGCAGAGAGGCGCGCGATCTGCCTGGACGCCGTCCAGGCGCCGGCTCCCGTGAGGAGCGCCACACCGATGGAAGCGAATCCCATTCCCATCGAGGCCAAAACGTACGGAACATGCCCGATAATGATGCCGTCCACGGCGAACAGGAGCCCTACCAGGCCCGCGCCCCCGAATGCCGCGGCCACGATCCACACGCAGAGCGCAAGAACCCAAATACAGATGTAGACTGCAGCGGCAACGGCGACGAACGCGAGCAGCAGCGGAATCCATACCGGAGAGCCCACGATGGCGAGCGCCCATAGAAGTGCCGTGCTCTTGCGCTTGGTCCTCGCGATCGCGCGCGGCACGGCGGGCAGTTCGTCGAGCGTTGCCTCGGCGACCTCACCGGGCGTGCCCATGGCGGCCACAGCCTCGGCCTCCGTCATGCCGTCCTCCATACGGTCGGCGATGGCCTCCGCGTAGAACTCCTGCGTTTCCTTTACCTGATCTGCCGGCAGGCAGGCCAGAAGCTCGCCCAGCCGGTTCAAGAACTCATCGCGCGTCATGGTGCGCCCCCTCCACGTAACGGTAGATCTCCTGCACGGATGGCCATTCGGCGAGGAACTCGGCGATACGCTCGCGCCCGGCGTCCGTGATGCGGTAGTACCTCCGCAGCCGCCCGTTGTGCTCGGCGGAGCGCGCGGTGATGCAGCCCGCCTTCTCCAGGCGCTTGAGCAACGGATAGAGCGTGGATTCCGTGAGCCCCATACTCGCGGGCACGTCCTTCACGATCTGATAGCCGTAGGATTCCTCGCCCGAGATGGCCGCGAGCACGCAGGCCTCGAGGAAGCCGCGCTTCATCTGTGCCTCCATCCGCACACCTCCTTTCGTAGTATACTGTGTAACACCTACTATATGACACATAGTATATGATGTCAACAGTTGTCGTATAGGGAGTCCGGTCTGTCTGTCCCCTGCGGGTACTCATTGGGGACGTACTTAAATGAGTACCCATCGCTCAAGGTGGCACCTGGGGACGTTCCTTATGTGCCGGCACTTTGGGACACTCCTTGTCAAGGTTTTGCTCCATCGTGCGGGTTGCTATTTAACGTGCGACAATGCCGTGTGGAAATCGAAATGTCTTCTGGGGGTCTATCTATGTTGTACGAGTTTTGTGCCGAGAACTTTGAGCGGGTGCCGGCGGCTATCGATGCCGGTGCAAGGCGTATCGAGCTGTGCGACAACCTTGCCGTTGGTGGCACTACGCCTTCGGCCGGCGTTATCAGCGCTACGACCAACTATGCTCACGAGCACGATGCACGGGTGATGTGCATGATTCGCCCGCGTGGTGGCGACTTTCATTACAACCAGGACGAGCTGCGCATGATGGAGATGGACCTGGGTCTTGCCGTGAGTGCCGGCGTTGACGGCCTGGTCTTTGGATGCTGCAAGCCCTGCGCCGGCGGCTGGGCGCTCGACGAGCTCACCCTCGGTGCTCTCGTGATGGCGGCGGGCTGTGCGGCCGAGGAGTGCAAGCGCGAACCTATCGATATCACCTTCCATATGGCATTTGACCAGCTCTCGACCGAGGCTCAGCTCGATGCAATCGACACGCTTGCCGACTGCGGCATTACACGCATTCTGACGCACGGCGGCGCGGCCGGCACGCCGATCGAGGGCAACTTCGATCACCTGGCTCGTTTAATCGAGTATGCGGGCGATCGCCTGACCATCCTTCCCGGCGGTGGCATTACCACGGCAAATCGCGATGTGGTCGCGACGGCACTGGGCGCAACCGAGCTCCATGGCACCAAGATCGTGCCGCTGGAGGTATAGCCCGTGGCACTGGTATTCGATGTTCAGCAGGCGAGCGGCAAGCCCGACGACAACCGCCGCCCCGGCACCGCGTGCCCCTTTTGCGACACGGAGGGGCTCGCCAACATCATCCAGCGCGATGGTGACTGCATCTGGCTCGAGAATAAGTTCAAGACCTTGCGTGCCACCCGCCAAACCGTGCTTATCGAATCTGCCGACCATGACGCCGACCTGGTGACCTATGCGCCGGACGAGCTGCATCATGTGATGCGGTTTGCCCTGAGCTGTTGGCAGCAGATGATCGATTCCCAACAGTACCGCAGTGTGCTCATGTACAAGAACAAGGGCCCGCTTTCGGGCGGAAGCTTGGCGCATCCACACATGCAGATTGTGGGCTTGGAGCAGGAGGACGGCTACGCGGCACTGACCTCAGCCAACTTTGAAGGCATCGATGTTTGGCGGCGGGGAAGGGTCGCGGTCAATATCTCGACCGAGCCGATCATGGGATTCTTTGAGGTCAACGTCTCGGCCCCACAGGGAATCGCCGCCAGCGATGACGCGCACGACCAAGCCGAGGCCGATCTATTCGCCGATGCGATTCAAGTGGCCCTACGCTATATCCTTCACGAGCACCACGGCGGTCGCGCGGAGTCGTACAACTTGTTCTTCTACCACATGGACGGCCGAACCATCGCCAAGGCACTTCCGCGTTGGGTGGTATCGCCCTACTTTGTGGGCTATCGTCTGGCCCAGGTCAATGCCGAGACCACGCTCGATATCGATGCGGAGCGCCTGCGCGCGCATCTGGAAGCGCTCGCGTAGCAAAGCGAGCGTCCGCGCGATGCGGATGGCCTAGCGTGCCATTGCGTCGCGGCCGGCCTCGACACGCTTGCGCTGTTTGGCGCGCTCCTCGCCGGTTAGGCGCTCAAAGAGATGTCCGATAATCGAGGCCAGCACCTGCTGAAACAGTGTGCCGCACATGACGGGGAACACGACCTCGCCGGGAAAATATTGCGTGGCGATGACAGCGCCCGAAGAGATATTGCGCATACCGCAAGTAAAGCACATAGCGGTCGTCTCGCCATACGGCAGGTGCAGGGCGCGGGCGACCAAGATGCCGATGATAAAGCCGCTGATGGCGAACACCAGGATAAAGAGGGCGACTTCCAAGCGCTCAACATTCATGTGCAGCACGTACTCGCTCATGGCGGTGGAGTTGGACGCGATGACACCCATCATCATGAACTTGCAGGCGGGCGAGAGCGCGGGGGAGAGCTTCTCGTGACCCCAGCCGCGCGTGAGCTCGTTGATGACGATACCGAGCACGGCGGGGATGGCGATCATAAAGGCCATGTTCTGCATCATGCTCGGCACATCGATCGAAACGGTGGCGCCCAGCAGGAGCTTGAGCGTGAGCGGAATCGTCACAGGCGAGATGACCGAGGACGTCAGGATAATGGTGAGCGCGAGCGGGCCGTTGCCGCCGAACATGCTGATCCACATAAAGGCGGTGACGGCTACGGGCACGCTATATTCGAGCACGATGCCGCAGACAAGGTTGGGGTTGGAACCAAAGAACAACGATCCCATGGCATAGGCGGCGATGGGGATGAGCACTGCCGAGACCAACAGCGCCAGAATCAGGTGTAGCGGACGACGGAATACCTCGGCCACCTGATGGAAGGTGTTGCTCAGTGCTCCCTGAAACGTCATAAAGGCAAACAGGGTGGGCACGATGGGCTTGAGCACGCCGATCTGCTGGGGAAAGAGCACACCGAGCGCCACGCAAATCGGGACGATGATCTGCATGTGACCCGCGAGAAACTTGCCCAGTCCAACCCATTGCTTCATATAGCCCTGTGACTCCCTTTGCCCATAAATGCATTTGAATGGATATGCTAGACGCTTGCATACGTTCGTGCGGTAGAAACGCTCGATTATTTCGAGGATTTTACCGCCTTCGTTTGCCGAAACCGGGGCGTACCGCGGCGTTTTGCGTCCGTGCTGCACGGTATAATAAATCCGTTCAACAGATCTGCCTGCCGAAGCGGGCATACACAGAGGACTCATCGCTATGAACCGTGAGAGGTATCGCGGCGACCTGCCCCTATCGGGGGTGGGCGCCTATGTCATCGCTTAAGACGACGCATCGCTGGGCGGTCGCCCAGCAAAATCCCGAGCTTGAAAAAGAGCTTTCGGCCGGTCTGGGCATTCCCGGGTTGGTGGCGCGCATCATGGTCGCGCACGGCATTGGCTCCATCGAGGAGGGCCAGCTGTTTTTGACGCCTTCGCTCGACCGCGACTGGGCCGACCCGCTCATTATTCCGGGTATGTCGGTCGTTGCCGACCGCGTTGAGCGTGCTATTCGCAACCACGAGCACATCGCCGTCTTCGGCGATTTTGATGTCGACGGCATTACGTCGACCTGTCTGCTGACCGAGGCGCTGCGCACGTTTGGCGCCGATGTCACGCCGTTTATTCCGCATCGCTTTGACGAGGGCTATGGCTTGTCGCGTGCGGCGCTTGATCGCGTTAATGAGCTCGCTCATCCCCAGCTGATTGTGACCGTCGACAACGGCATCGCCGCCAAGGAAGAGGTTTCCTATCTGGAGAGCCTGGGGATCGATTTGGTGGTCACGGACCATCACGAGCCGTCCGACCAGGTGCCGCGGGGTGTGCCCCTGACCGACCCCAAGCTCGAGGACGAGGGCCCCTCGCGCGAGCTTGCCGGTGCCGGTGTGGCGCTCAAGCTGGTTCAGGTCCTGGGCGAGCGCCTGGGCAAGCCGTCGTATTGGCGTTCGCTGATCGAGGTTGCGGCGCTTGGTACCGTGTCCGACATGATGCCTCTGACGCCCGAGAACCGAGCGCTGGTCGCCGAGGGCATCCAGCAGATGCGCGTGACCGCCCGTCCCGGTTATATTGCGCTCGCCACGCTCGCCAAGGCCGACCTTTCCAGCATTACAGCCGATGGCCTGTCGTTTTCGCTCATTCCCCGCCTGAACGCCGCCGGTCGTATGGCCGATCCCAAGCTGGCGCTCGACCTGCTGCTTGCCCGCGATCCCATCGAGGCAAGCGCGCTGGCGGCCGAGCTTGAGGAGATCAACCGTCAACGCCGCGAGATAGAGGCGGAACTCACACGCGATGCCATGGCAAAGGTCGAGGAGACCTATGACGGCGGCCGCGCAATCGTCGTGGGCGGCGAGGGCTGGCACGAGGGCGTCAAGGGCATCGTGGCAAGCCGTCTGACCAACCGCTATCACGTGCCGGCGTTGCTGTTCTCGATCGAGGACGGTATCGCGCGCGGTTCGGGTCGCTCGGTGGGCAAGGTCAACCTGTTCGACGCCGTCGAGCGCTGCTCCGACCTGCTGATTCGTCGCGGCGGGCATGCGGGCGCCGTGGGCGTGACTATCGAGGCATCCAAGCTCGATGAGTTCCGCCGCCGTCTTTCCGCCGTGCTGTCCGAGCTTCCTGCCGAGGACTTTGAAGACACCGACGAGGTTGCCGCTACTGTCGACCTTTCCGAACTGAATATCGAGACCATCGAGCAGATTTCTCGCCTTGAGCCGTTTGGCCAGGGCAACAAAGTGCCTCTGTTGGCCGCCGAGGGTGTGACGATGTGCGACCGCGCCGTGGTGGGCAAAACCGGCGAGCACATGCGCTTTGTGGCGACGGATGGTGCTGCGAGCGTGCCGGCCATCATGTTCCGCGTGCCGCAGATTGATAAGCTCATCAATTGCGATAGCGCGGTCGACTTGGTGTTCGAGGCTGTGGCCGAGCATTGGCAGGGCCGCGTAAAGCCCAAGCTCATGATCAAGGATGTCCTAGTCCGCGACACCACGGCGCCCAGCGTTGACGACCCGGCATGCGAACTTCGCCGTGGCGTGGAGCCTGCAGACTCTGGTCTGCGCTTGGAGTCTCGTAAGCGCCAAACGCTCGCCCAGCTTTCCTACACCGAGCTCACGCGCTCGCTTATCCATAGCTTCATTGGCTCGAGCCAGCCGCACCGTGCGCAGGTCGAGGCACTCGATGCCCTGGCCGATCATCAGAGTGTTCTTGCCGTCATGGGAACGGGACGCGGCAAGTCCCTCATCTTCCACGTGCATGCCGCGCGCGAGGCGGTTCTTCGCGGGCGGGCGAGCATCTTTGTCTATCCGCTGCGCGCGCTCGTTGCCGACCAGGCATACCATCTCTCGTCGACGATGGCCGCGCTCGGCATTGGCGTCGGCGTCCTGACCGGCGAGACCGTGGAGGCCGCGCGCGATGACGTGTTCGCCGGCTTGGCTTCGGGCCGCACCGGCATCGTGCTCACGACGCCCGAGTTCCTGTCCATTCACCGCGACCGCTTTGCGCGTTCGGGCCGCATCGGTTTTGTCGTTATCGATGAGGCACATCACGCCGGTCTTGCCAAGGGCGGCGACCGCAGTGCCTATCTTGACATGCCCGATATCCTCAAGGCCCTGGGCGACCCGGTCGTTATGGCCGCGACGGCCACCGCGACGGCTCCGGTCGTGGCCGAGCTCGCCCGCGTGCTGCCGATTACCCGCACGGTGGTCGACGAGACGGTGCGCGAGAACCTGCAGCTCGAGGACGACCGCGATCTTGCGAGCCGCGAGAACCGCCTGGTGTCCATCGTGGCGACGGGGGAGAAGACCGTCATCTACGTCAACTCGCGCGACCAGTCCGTGGCGCTTGCCAAGACGCTGCGCAAGCGCGTGCCCGATTGCGCGACCCGCATTGCGTTCTATAACGCGGGGCTTGCGCGCTCCGATCGCCGCCGTGTGGAGGAGGCGTTCCGAGACGGAAGCCTTAGCTGCATCGTTTCGACCTCTGCCTTTGGCGAGGGCGTGAACCTGCCCGATATCCGCCATGTCGTGCTCTACCACATGCCGTTTGGCGCTATCGAGTTCAACCAGATGAGTGGTCGTGCCGGCCGCGATGGGCAGCCCGCCGTGATCCATCTGCTCTATTCGTCGCGCGACGCCCGCATTAACGAGCGCCTGCTCGACTGCTATGCGCCCGAGCGCGATGAGCTCGTCACGCTCTATCGCGCGCTGCAGACTATGTGGCGTTCCAACCGCGGCAAGACCGGGGACGACTCGTTTAGTGCGAGCGATATCGACATCGCGCAGATGTGCCTTGCCATCGATGCTCGCACGCCGGTTGACGAGCGCTCGGTGGAAAGTGGTCTGGGAATCTTCGAAGAGCTTGGTTTCTGCCGCGTTTCGGGGTTTGACGACACGCGCCGCATCGCGATGGCCGAAAACCCCGGCCGCGTGCAATTGAGCAGGTCAATCCGCTATTTGGAAGGCTTGCGCTCGCGCATGGAGTTCTCGGCTTTCCGGAGCTGGGCGCTCGATTCGTGCGCTTCTGATATGCTAGCCAAAGTTAACCGCCCGATCGTACCGCGGGCCTAGGGGAAGGGGACCTCGATGGATGCCGCAGCCCGTACCGCCCATGATTCCACCCTCCAGCCGTTCTCGGAGATGGAGCACTATAAGCATGCCGATGAGCTGCCGCCCGAGATTATGGCGGACAGCTACGACAAGCTGGAGCGTCTGTGCCTCAAATATATGAATGAGGACGACTTCTCTAAGGTGGAGCAGGCCTACTGCTTTGCCGCCGAGAAGCACTGCAACCAAAAGCGTCGCTCGGGTGAGATGTACATCAACCATCCCGTCGAGGTGGCCATCATTCTGGCAGACCTCAAGATGGACTGCGATGTGGTGTGCGCCGCGCTGCTGCATGATACCGTCGAGGATACCGAGACCTCGCTTGCTGATGTCTCGGGCCTGTTTGGCGATACGGTGGCCGAGCTTGTCGACGGCGTGACCAAGCTCACCAACATCGAAGTCGACAGCATGGACGAGAAGCAGGCGCTCACGCTGCGCAAGATGTTCCTCGCCATGTCCAAGGACATCCGCGTTATCATCGTCAAACTTGCCGACCGCCTGCATAACATGCGTACGCTGGCGGCCCTGCGCGAGGATCGTCGCCTGTTTAAGGCGCGCGAGACCATGGACGTGTATGCGCCCCTAGCCGATCGTCTGGGTATGAGTTCCATTAAGTGGGAGCTCGAGGACCTGTCCTTCTTCTATCTGGAGCCCGACGCCTACCAGCGCATCGCGCGCATGGTGGCGGAGTCGCGCGAGGTTCGCGAGCGCTATCTGGCCGAGACCATCAAGACGCTCACCGACGAGCTCAACCGCATTGGCCTGGAAGACTTCCAGATCAACGGCCGTTCCAAGCACTATTGGTCCATCTACCAAAAGATGAAGCGCAAGGGCAAGGAATTCTCCGAGATCTACGACCTGGTGGCACTGCGCGTCATCACGCATTCGGTGCGCGATTGCTACTCCACGCTCGGCGCGGTGCACACGCTGTGGCACCCCATGCCCGGTCGCTTTAAAGACTATATCGCCATGCCCAAGGTCAATAACTACCAGTCGCTCCACACGACGGTCATCGGCCCCACGGCTCGCCCGCTCGAGATTCAGATTCGAACCTACGAGATGCATGAGCAGGCCGAGTACGGCATTGCCGCCCACTGGCTATATAAGAAGTCGGGCGGATCGTCTGCGTCTAAGACCAATGATGCCCAGCGTCTGGACGACCAGATTAACTGGCTCAAACATTCGCTCGATTGGGCTGCGTCTGATGAGATTACCGACGCCAAGGAATACCTGCATTCGCTGAAGGTCGACCTCTTCGATCAGGAGATCTTTGTCTTTACGCCCAAGGGCGAGGTCATGGCGCTTCGTGCCGGCTCCACGCCGCTCGACTTTGCCTACGCCGTTCACACCGAGGTGGGAAACCATTGCGTCGGCGCCAAAATCAACGGTGCGGTGGCTCCGCTCACGCACGAGATTAAGACGGGTGACCGTGTCGAGATTCTGACTAACAAGAGTTCCAAGCCGTCGCGTGATTGGCTCAAGATCGTTAAGACACCTTCCGCCAAGTCAAAGATCCGCCGCTATTTTGCCGCTGCGACCAAGGACGACGACGCTGCTGCTGGTCGCGATATGCTGGCCAAGGACCTGCGTAAGCGTGGCTATGGCATTTCTACGCCGCGTTCGACGCGTGCGCTCAACGCCGTGGCGGAGCAGTTTAACTTCAAGCAACTCGAGGATCTGTTTGCGGCCGTGGGTGCCGGTAAGGTCGCCCCGCGTGCCGTGGGCAACAAGGTCGAGCAGATCTTGGACCCCAAGCCCGAGGAGCGGCTCACCAAGGTCGAGGCCATCGCCGAGGTCGTGAAACAGCCCGCCCGCGGCTCCAACCGCAAGCCGCAAAAGCGCGGCAAGAGCGCCAGTAACGGCATTATCGTCAAGGGCGAGAGCAACAGCGGCCTACTGGTCCGTCTGGCTCATTGCTGCAACCCCGTGACGGGCGACGACATCGTCGGCTTCATCACGCGCGGTCGTGGCGTTTCGGTGCATCGCGCCAACTGTCCCAACGTCAAGGGTCTTATGGAGCATCCCGAGCGCATGATCGAAGTGGAGTGGGACGGCGCTGCCGACACCCTCTTCCAGGTCGAGATCGTGGTCGAGTGCCTGGACCGCATGGGTCTGCTCAAGGACGTCACCATCGCCATTGGCGATGCGGGCGGCAATATCCTTTCTGCCGCCACGTCGACCAACCGCGAGGGTATTGCAACCCTGCGCTTTATGGTCGAGATCTCGGACGCGAGTGGTCTGGATCCGCTGCTGGCCTCCATCAGCAGCGTTGACTCGGTCTACGACGCGCGCCGCCTGATGCCCGGTGAGGGTGGAGCCCAGCTTAAGCGCCGCGTTTAGTCGCGACGAACGTGTCACATTATCGATATTCGCTACACTCGAGGCATCGTTTGATGCCTCGAGTTCTATAGAGAGGAGAGGGACATGAGTGCTGTGTCCTTGGATTTAACTCCCAAGGGATCGGTCGAGATCGAGACGCTCGTAAACGGTCCCATTCAGACCAATAGCTATGCTGTTATTTCGGACAATGAGTGCGTGATTATCGACCCCGCATGGGAAGGAGAGCGCTTGATGGAGCATATCCGAGCCGAGCATCCCGGCGTACGCGTGTTTGGCGCCGTATGCACTCATGGCCATGCCGATCATGTTGGTGGTGTTGCAGGCGTGCGAACCACCGTTGGCGAGGGCTGCCAGTATGAGCTGTGTGCTAAGGATGTGGCGGTGCCGCATGCGAACATCGAGGAACAGCGAGCTATGTGGGGCATTGAGACGCCTGACCCCGGGGAGCCGACGCGCCTGCTCGCCGAGGGAGATGCTATCGAGGTGGGCGATATCTACCTGCAGGTAATCGAGACGCCAGGGCATACGCCGGGCGGGATCGTCTTGTTTGCTGCCACCGAGCAGGGGAGCATTGCCTTTGTGGGCGACACCCTGTTTCCGGGTGGGCACGGCCGTACCGATCTTTCTGGAGGAGACGAGGCGGCAATTCTGCGCTCGCTCTCCAAGCTCGCCCGGCTTCTCCCGCCCGATACCGTTTGCCTAACCGGCCATGGCGATTCGACCACCATGGCACGCGAGCTCATGCAGAACCCTTTCATGCAGATTTAGCTTAATAGTCGGCTTTTGAAGCACGAGAAGCGTCCAAACGTCAAGCTATTTTCCCCAACGGGTCGATTCCGTAGGGCAAACGGTCAAAAAAGTCTGTTTGGACGATATTCGTGAACAAACGAACGTTTATGCTCGGGTGCGCCGTGGTAAAATCTCAGGCGTTATCGGAGCAACCTTACAGGAGGTTTCTTTTATGCTCGTCAACGCAGCAGACATGCTCAAGAAGGCCGAGGCCGGCAAGTACGGTCTCGGTGCCTTCAACACCAACAACCTCGAGTGGACCCTGGCTATTCTCCAGGCCGCCGAGGAGGCCAAGTCTCCGCTGATCCTTCAGTGCACCGCTGGTGCCGCTAAGTGGATGGGCGGTTTCAAGGTCTGCGCCGACATGGTCAAGGCTGCCGTCGAGGCCACGGGTGTTACCGTTCCCGTCGCCCTTCACCTCGATCACGGTTCTTACGAGGACTGCTTTAAGTGCATCGAGGCCGGCTTCACGTCCATCATGTATGACGGCTCTCACGAGGAGACCTTCCAGCTTAACCTCGACCGCACCAAGGAGCTCGTTGAGCTTGCCCACTCCAAGGGCATGTCCATCGAGGCCGAGGTCGGCGGCATCGGCGGCACCGAGGACGGCGTGACCTCCAGCGGCGAGCTCGCTGATCCTGCTGAGTGCAAGCAGATCGCTGACCTGGGCGTCGACTTCCTCGCCTGCGGTATCGGCAACATCCATGGCGTGTACCCCGCCGACTGGGCTGGCCTTTCCTTCGAGCGCCTGGGCGAGATCAAGGCCCAGACCGGCGACCTGCCCCTCGTCCTGCACGGTGGCACCGGCATCCCCGAGGATCAGATCAAGAAGGCCATCTCCCTGGGCATCTCCAAGATCAACGTCAACACCGATCTGCAGCTCGTCTTCGCCAAGGGCGTCCGCGAGTACATCGAGGCTGGCAAGGATCAGCAGGGCAAGGGCTTTGACCCCCGCAAGCTCCTCAAGCCTGGTCGTGACAACATCGTTGCCCGCACCAAGGAGCTCATGGAGGAGTTTGGCTCCGTCAACAAGGCGTAAGTAGCGGTTTAACTTCCCGCCGGAGGCCCCGTTTCCCCTACGCTGTTTCCCTCGCGCTCACCTGGCTTCGCCAGAAGTCGCGCGACGGAATCAGCTCCGGGGAAACGGGGCCTCCTTCGTTAACTCGCTACAGGGTTACTGGGCTGAATTAAGATGGCTACTGGCTTTGCCAGAAGTCGCACCAAGGAAACAGTTCCGGGGGACGGGGCTTCCTTCGTTTAACGCCGCAGGGTTACGAGGCTGAATTATTTATTTGACTACCGTTCAGCGGTGTTGATGGCTCCCTTGTTGGGGCTTTCTTTTTATCTCGCTACAATGGGCTTCAAGCGTTCTAGTGACTTGGAGTTTTGGTATGGCTGTTATTAATGTACTGCCTTCGGATGGGAAGGTTATTGACGAGGGTCCTGTTGGTTGCTCTGTTGATGTTTGCTGTGATGACTTTCGTCATCTCGATGTTGGACTGCCGCCCGAGATTCTTCGTCTTAAGGATGCCGGGTATTTGACGCAGGCTGTTGCTGCCTGCGATCGCCTTTTGGAGCAGAACCCCGAGCCTTCGCTGGCTGCTTGTGTTCGTGCCGAGCGGTATCGCATGCTCGAGACGCCGCTTCATTTTTCGGTGTCGCGCGACCAAGCTATTGCGATGATTCGCGAGGAGTGGCCAGAGTTTACCGAAGAGCGGTTTGATGACCTGATTAATCGTAAGCGTATTGACTGGCGCTTTATCGATGGCGAACTGTTCGTTCTCGACAACTTCCTCGATTCGCTTCGCGTATATCCCAAAGAGGTTCCCGGCATGCGGCCCGATTCTACGGACGGAATAGCACTGCGCAACGAGATGCTCAAGGAGATGGAGTCACAAAACGGATTGGCTCGCGTCATTACGCTTAAAGCGTCCGTGTCTGTCCCCGGCGCTCTAGATGGAGAGACTGTTCGCGCGTGGCTACCCGTTGCCGCCGCCTGTCGTCAACAGTCTCATATCGAGGTTCTCGATATGACGCCGGAGGGTGCTGTTGCCCCCGCGAATGCTTCGGCGCGTACCGCCTCGTGGTCTTCTTCGAGTGAGCACTTTTTTTCGGTGACCTATCGTTATCACATCGATGCTGCTTATTGTGATGTCTACGGTGGCACACTTCCGGTTCACCCGCGTATGGACGCGCCTCTGCCCGGGGATATTTCCGAGGACCGTCCGCACATTGCATTCACGCCGTATCTACAGCAGCTGACAGCCCGTGTCATTGACGGGCTCGAGGATCCGCTCGATCGCGCCCGTGCCATCTATGATTACCTGACGCAGCATATCGACTATCGCTATCAGCCGCCGTATCTGCTTTTGGGATCTATTGCCGACGACTGTGCGCATTCGCTCCGCGGCGATTGCGGTGTTATGGCACTCACGTTTATCACCATGTGTCGCATCGCCGGCGTGCCCGCCCGTTGGCAGAGCGGCCTGTATGTTGCACCCGATTCGGTCGGGCCGCACGATTGGGCAGAGTTCTATACGCCGCAGACCGGTTGGCTCAACGCCGACGTATCGTTTGGCTCTTCGGCGCGCAGGATGGGGGAGGAGTGGCGCCGCCGTCACTACTTTGGCAACCTCGATCCATGGCGCATGGTGGCAAACAATCGGTTCCAGGCCGAGTTTGAGCCCTCTTTCGATGGCATGCGCGAGGACCCTTACGATAACCAGATGGGTGAGGCTTCGGTTGACGGTCGCGGATGCCGTCGGCGCGAGATGCTCCGCACGGTCGAACTCATCGAAATGCTCGAAGTTCCATTTTCGGACTAATCGGTAGAAAGCTGTGATAAACTAACTCACGCATTGCGTGCCCGAGTGGCGGAATTGGCAGACGCAGTGGACTCAAAATCCACCGTTGGCAACAACGTGCGAGTTCGAGTCTCGCCTCGGGCACCATACATGCAAGTGAGCGTTCAAGGGGGTCAAGGCCCCCTTTTTCGTGCCGAACTCGCGTGAGCGCGTGGAGCGTTAAGCAAACAGGCCTGTGGCCTGTTTGTAGCGGAGCGTGGCGAGGGCGCTATGCGCCCGAAGCCCGGGGCTTCGCGAAGCGAAGGCCCTTCGAGTCTCGCCTCGGGCACCATTCATGCAAGCGAGCATTCAAGGGGGGTTGCGGCCCCCTTTTTCGTGTACGTAATGTGATAACGTGCTGTACGTGTTATTATTCGCAAGGCGTTGTTCCCGCAATGCCCTAAAGAGGAACCTGAGGGTTCCCACCTTTTGGCGCCAATGAGCAGCTGACTGGTCATACAACCTAGATTCTCTTCCTCATATCGAGGATGTCTATGTGTACGACCTGGTTGCTGAGAAGCGCCGGGTTATTTTTTTATGAATGGAGGTAGGGAAAATAGCTAAGTCTGATGACACCCGCATCAACGACGAGATCACTGCATCCTCGTGCCGTTTGATTGGCGTCGATGGCTCTCAGCTCGGCCTGTTCGCCATCCGCGATGCTCAGCGCGTCGCCGACGATCAGGGTCTCGACCTGGTCGAGATCGCTCCCAACGCGGAGCCGCCGGTCTGCAAGGTCATGGACTACGGTAAGTTCAAGTACCAGCAGGCCATGAAGGCCAAGGCTGCTCGTAAGAACCAGTCCAAGGTCGAGGTTAAGGAAATGAAGTTCCGACCCAAGATTGACGTTGGCGACTACGAGACCAAGAAGGGCCACGTTCTGCGTTTCCTCAAGAAGGGCGCACGCGTTAAGATCACCATCATGTTCCGCGGCCGTGAGATGGCTCACCCGGAGCAGGGTCTTAACGTTCTCGAGCGTCTCGCCGAGGATCTCAAGCCTTACGCTACGGTCGAGTCCAAGCCTAAGATGGAAGGCCGTAACATGCTTATGCTGCTCGCCCCGATTAAGGGCGCCTTCGATGAGGATAAAGCGGCAAGCGATACCAAGTAACTAGTGTTCTGTAACCGATTAAGGAGTATTTCATGCCTAAGATGAAGTCCCACAGCGGCACCAAGAAGCGTTTCCGCAAGACTGGTACCGGCAAGCTTATGCGCGCCAAGGCTTTCAAGAGCCACATCCTGAGCAAGAAGTCCACCAAGCGTAAGCGTGGCTTCCGTCAGGAGACCGAGATCGCCGCTGCCGACCGCAAGGTCATCAAGTCGCGTCTCGCCTAAGTTCGCGTTCCCGTTTTCGTTTTACCATCTAGGAGTTGATAGAACATGGCACGTATTAAGCGCGCTGTTGCCGCCAAGAAGAAGCGCCGTACCGTTATGCACCGTGCGAAGGGTTACTACGGTGCCGCTTCGCGTACTTACAAGCATGCTAAAGAGCAGGTCCAGCATTCCCTGCAGTATCAGTATCGTGATCGCCGCAACAAGAAGCGCGAGATTCGTTCTCTCTGGATCACTCGTATCAACGCTGCTGCTCGCCTGAACGATATTTCTTACTCTCAGTTCATGCACGGCCTGAAGGTTGCCGGCATCGAGCTCGACCGCAAGGTCCTGGCTCAGATGGCTTACGAGGACATCGAGTCCTTCAACGAGCTGGCTACCATCGCCAAGAAGGCTCTCGAGGCCTAATAGATTCTCTTGAATCGCTAGGGGAGTGTCGCGTTGTGCGCGGCGCTCCCTCTTTTTATCTGAAGCGCGGTTTACATTGCTAAAAGCGCGGGTAGATAGACACTTACAGGTGACCGATCTCTATATATTCCTGAACCAAAGGGTCATCATCTGATACGTGCGGAAGATCCGCACCAGTCTTTCTATTAGCTATAGAAAGCGATATGTTGTGTAGGACTTGTGAAGAGTGGAATTGACGTCCCACATGCCTTCGCGGTCTGGCAATATATCTCCTTGCCGCGCGGCCCGGTCGGACCGGATCAGCCGCGGGGCGTGCACCTTGAGAACCGG
>CAKUON010000007.1 GCA_934668875.1 uncultured Collinsella sp. | reverse complement strand
ACGAACCTGTGCGACGCCACCTCGGCGCTCACCGTCGAGGGCGACCTGCCCAGCTCCCTCGCGATCTCCCTGCACGAGGCCCTGCGCTCCAGCATCCTCTGGACCGTGTCCCGCTCGTGCCTCGTGAGCCTGCCGTAGGCCCTCGGGGCCGCCTTCCCGGAACCCTTCTTCCTCTTTCCGGACATGCCGTCCTCCGATCTCCCGGGGCCGGCCGGTCCGGCCCTCAGGGTATCGGGTTCCCACATTCATCCGTACATGTACGGATGAATGTGGGAAGCGTTCGGATGAAGTTGATAATCAAGGGCCAAATTAGCTACTTGCGCGTGTTTGTAACAGGGTGCTATAGTATTAGAGTTTTGTCTATCTTAGGGGTATTATCCCCTTTTTGAATTGTACCTTCTGGAGGCCCTGTTCATGGAAGAGATGGAAGTCAATCACGTCGACGACATCCACGAGAAGCTGACCGATATGGTGGGCGATCGCGTCAAGGTGAAGGCCAACATGGGCCGCACCCGCGTCGTCGAGCGCATGGGCACCATCAAGAGCGTCCACCCCGCCGTCTTTATCGTCGAGGTCGACGAGCGCCGCGGCCGCAAGTCGCGTCAGTCCTACCAGTATATCGATGTCCTCACCGGGCAGGTCGAACTGTTTGACCCCGAGAGCGGCGAGCATATCTTTACCCCGCTCGGCAACCAGCTCGAGGAGCACTAGCGGTGACCGATCGGTCCCTCACCCTTTCCGCGCCGGCAAAGATCAACCTCTATCTGGGGGTTCATACCGAGCGTGACGACCGCGGCTACCATAAGGTCGATTCCCTGATGGCAGCCGTCGGTCTTTCCGATACCGTGACGGTTACGCCGGTACAGGCGTTGACCGTCCAGACGGTTCCGGCATCAGATTTTCCCATGCAAAAGAATACGGCGTATCGGGCTGCGGTTGCTATGGCCGAGCATTATGGTCGCGAGGCAAACATCTGCGTGACGATTGAGAAGCGCATTCCATTGTGCGCCGGCTTGGGCGGTCCCTCGACGGATGCGGCCGCAGTCATTGTTGCCTTGGCGGAGCTCTGGGGAATTGATCGCACCGATCCCGCGCTGGACAACATCGCGCGCGGTATTGGCGCCGACGTTCCCTTCTTTTTGCACGCGAGCCCTGCGTTCTACGTAGGCGGGGGAGATGTGCTAGCAACTGAGTATCCCGCGCTGCCCGCAACGCCCGTCGTGTTGGTCAAGCCGCGCGAGGCAAGCGTTTCGACAATTGAAGCCTATCGACGTTTTGACGAGGCCCCGGTGCCTGCAGACAAGCCCGGCGCGATAGCTTCTGCCTTGCGTGCTGGTGATGCCGAGACGGCATATGCGCTCATCCATAACAACCTGGGTGTCATTTCCGCACAGATGGAGCCGCAGATTCAAACGGTTCTCGATTGGCTGCGTAAACAAGACGGCACCGTTGCTGTAGATGTGTGCGGATCGGGCGCCTGCTCGTTTGCCATTTGCGACACCGCCGCCACGGCCGAAAGGCTTGCCGACGCTGCCCAGCAAAACGGCTGGTGGTCCTGCGCGACGGAGCTCATTCCCAACACGGTTCGCATCGAAGTGCCAAAGAAGTAAAAATTTCTCTAGCACACGATGGAAATCTTTGTTACTATAGTCGAGCTAACGGGTTGTGGCTCAGTTTGGTAGAGCACTGCGTTCGGGACGCAGGGGTCGCTGGTTCAAATCCAGTCAACCCGACCAGAGCATGAGGAGGGACCGCTTCTTGCGGTCCCTTTTTTTAGCTATTGTTGTGATACCGCGATACCCGCGGTATACTCATTCGAGCTTGTCTCGCTGTATTGTGGAGGTCTACATGTTTGGACTGAGGGCTCCTGAGCTCATCATTATTCTCGTCGTTGTCCTGATTATCTTCGGGCCCAAGAACCTGCCGAAGCTCGGCAAGTCTCTCGGCTCTACCGTCAAGAATATCCGCGAGGGTATGGAGGGCGACGATAAGGCCGAGACCAAGCAGGCCGAGGAGGTCGTGGTCGAGCAGTCCGAGGAGGACAAGGAGATCGCTGAGCTCGAGGCCAAGCTCGCTGCTGCCAAGAAGAAGCAGGCAGAGGACAGCGACGCGGACGCAGAGTAGTCCCATCCCTTTGGGGTGAGCACCTGACCGGCTTGCCCGCAGGCTAGCCGGTCTTTTTCGTTTTGTTGACAGTTGATTGTTTGATCAGAGTTGGGGAGATATCCGTATGGACGCAAGCCAGATCGTACTGACCGCTGAGGGCCGCCAGAAGCTCGTCGAGGAGCTCGCTTGGCGTGAGGGCGATTACGCCAAGGAGATCGTCGAGGACATCAAGGAAGCCCGCGCGTTCGGCGACCTTTCGGAGAACTCCGAGTACGATGCCGCTAAGGACAAGCAGGCCCAGAACGCCGCTCGTATTGCCGAGATCCAGGCCATCCTCGCCAACGCTCAGGTTGCTGCCACCACGGGCGATCTGACCGTCTCCATCGGTTCCACCGTTTCTCTGATTGATCCCAACGGTGAGGTCATGGAAGTCACACTCGTCGGTACCACCGAGACCAACTCGCTCGAGCACAAGATTTCCAACGAGTCTCCGGTCGGTCACGCCATCATCGGTCACGGCGAGGGCGACTCCGTCGAGGTCGTTACGCCTTCCGGCAAGACTCGCGTCTACACCATCGCCAAGATCGCACGCTAGACCACGGTCCCGCGTAAAGGTATGTTTTCGCTCCCTGGGACCGAATCCTGGGGAGCGTTTTAGTTTGAGGAGCTAACTTATGGCAGAGAACCAGAACGCCGCCGATCAGGCATCGACGCTCAACGACGAGCGCGCCACCCGCCTGGCCAAGCGCGCCGCCCTGTTCGAGGCGGGCCAGAACCCCTATCCCGAGCACTCTGAGCTTGAGGACTACGTTGCCGATATCGAGGCTAAGTACGCCGAGCTCGCCGATGGCGAGGACACCGAGGACGTCGTGAAGATCGCCGGCCGTGTGGTCGCCAAGCGCGGTCAGGGCAAGATCATGTTCATCGTCGTGCGCGATGCGACTGCCGAGATTCAGCTGTTCTGCCGCATCAACGACATGGACGAGGCTACCTGGAATACGCTCAAGTCCCTCGACCTGGGCGACATCCTGGGTGTGACCGGCGTGGTTGTGCGCACCCAGCGCGGCCAGCTTTCCGTTGCCCCTAAGAGCGCGACCCTGCTTGCCAAGGCCGTTCGTCCGCTGCCCGAGAAGTTCCACGGTCTTTCCGACAAGGAGACCCGCTATCGTCAGCGCTATGTCGACCTGATCGCCAACGACGACGTTCGCGAGACCTTCCGTAAGCGTTCGCAGATTCTTTCCACCTTCCGTCGCTTTATGGAGTCCGACGGCTACATGGAGGTCGAAACCCCCATCCTGCAGACCATCCAGGGCGGCGCTACCGCCAAGCCGTTCATCACGCACTTCAACGCGCTCGATCAGGAGTGCTACCTGCGTATTGCTACCGAGCTGCACCTCAAGCGCTGCATCGTCGGCGGTTTTGAGCGCGTGTTCGAGATCGGCCGTATCTTCCGTAACGAGGGCATGGACCTTACCCACAACCCCGAGTTCACCACGATGGAGGCCTACCGTGCCTTCTCCGACCTCGAGGGTATGAAGGCGCTCGCCCAGGGTGTCATTAAGGCGGCTAACAAGGCCATCGGCAACCCCGAGGTCATCGAGTACCAGGGCCAGACCATCGACCTTTCTGGTGAGTGGGCCAGCCGTCCCATGACCGACATCGTCTCCGACGTGCTCGGCAAGCAGGTCACCATCGACACGCCGGTCGAGGAGCTTGCTGCTGCCGCGCGTGAGAAGGGCCTGGAGATTAAGCCCGAGTGGACCGCCGGCAAGATTATCGCCGAGATCTACGATGAGCTGGGCGAGGACACCATCGTCAACCCCACGTTCGTGTGCGATTACCCCATCGAGGTCAGCCCGCTTGCCAAGCGCTTTGAGGACGACCCGCGCCTGACGCACCGCTTTGAGCTGGTTATCGCCGGCCACGAGTACGCCAACGCGTTCTCCGAGCTCAACGACCCGGTCGACCAGGCCGAGCGCTTTGCCGCTCAGATGGCCGAGAAGGCTGGCGGCGACGACGAGGCCATGGAGTACGACGAGGATTACGTGCGCGCCCTCGAGTACGGTATGCCTCCCGCGGGCGGCATCGGCATCGGTATCGACCGCGTGGTCATGCTGCTTACCAACCAGGCCTCCATCCGCGACGTGCTGCTGTTCCCGCACATGAAGCCCGAGAAGGGCTTCCAGTCCGGTGCCGCTGCCGCCAAGGCCGCCGAGGCCGGCAACGCCGCGAGCCCCTTCGTTAAGTCGCTCAAGCCTACGCTCGATTACTCCAAGATCGCCGTTGAGCCGCTGTTCGAGGAGTTTGTCGACTTCGATACCTTCTCCAAGAGCGACTTCCGTGCCGTGAAGGTCAAGGCGTGTGAGGCCGTCAAGAAGTCCAAGAAGCTGCTGAACTTCACGCTCGACGACGGCACCGGCACCGACCGCACCATCCTCTCCGGCATTCACGATTACTATGAGCCCGAGGACCTGGTCGGCAAGACCCTGCTCGCCATCACCAACCTGCCTCCGCGCAAGATGATGGGCATCCCCAGCTGCGGCATGCTCATCAGCGCCATCCACGAGGAGGGGGGCGAGGAGCGTCTCAACCTGATCCAGCTCGACGCTTCCATCCCTGCCGGCGCAAAGATGTACTAATTGGTTCCGCCGTTCTACCGAACGGCGGACCGGCCGACGCTGCGCGGGCCGCATTTGGACAATCTGACGTTCAACTTCAAGGGCGCGACCAGAAGGTCAGCGCCCTTTCGTTTCACGTCACCTTGCCTCAAATGCGGCCCGCTCGCTGACTTATACTCAACCTATGGTGTCATCTCGCCCCAAAAGGACCTTGCTCGCTCTGGCGGGCTTTCGCTGTCGTTACCAAGGCATCGGCGTTGCCTTGGTTGACACTTAGGTGGCTGGCACTTAGGGACGTTCCTTTTGTGCCGGCACTTGGGGACACTCCTTGTAGTCATTGGGGACGTTCTTAAACGATTGCCCAACGGATATTGCGCACATGGCTCGCATGACAGCCGTCTCTTTTATGTTTCCTTTAGCCGTCGCTGCCTAGGATGGGGGTTAGTCGGCAGGAAGGGAGCGTCTATATGGACGACGCGAGCGATCGTGCAATCGAAGAGGACATGCTCGATCAGTTCAACTATTTTGATGATGAGGACGAGGAATTGACCGATCGTCGCGAGCCGGCGGCGCTCGATGCTTTCGACCTTGTTGATGAAGGGCCCGACGAGGACGAGGTCGAATCGACGGAACCCCCACAGCCTTCGCACCATGATTCGTTGCTCTCAAGAGTCCCCATGCACCACGGTGTTCGTGCCGGCGCCCTCCATATGAAAACCGACTGGCGCCAGATCGTGACGGCAGGCGATGAGCTTGCCGTCGATGCGCCGCTCACCGATAAATCATCCATCATCTGCCGCACCGGCATGCTTATGCTGGCAAGTGGAACAGGTGCCTGGCGCGTGCGCGATACCATGAATCGTGTTGCTGCCGTACTCGGCGTCACGATTCACGTCGACCTGAGTCTCCTGTCGTTTGAGTGCACCTGCATCGAAGGCGGCCACTGCTTTAACGAGGTCGTCAGCCTACCCACAACGGGAGTCAATACCCATCGCATTTGGATGATGGAGAGCTTCTTAAAGGAAATCGAGGTTTACGGGCGCCGGTTTACCGTGCATGAGTACCACGAGATGCTCAAGACCGTTGAGAGTTCAAAACCCGATTACACTCCCTGGCAACAGGGCCTTGCGGCGGCCTGTGCTTGTGGCGCCTTTGTCTTTTTGCTCGGCGGCGGCCCTATCGAGATGGCTTGTGCATTTGTGGGCGCTGGTGTCGGCAACTTCGCTCGCTCCCATATTCTCAAGCAAGGCCTTGGCCAGTTTAGCGCGCTGACGATCGGCGTTGCGCTCGCTTGCGTTTCGTATCTGCTGGCATTGATCGGCCTTGGCCAGGTCATTCCGGGGGCAATGTCGCACCAAGAAGGCTATATCGGCGCCATGCTCTTTGTGATTCCCGGCTTTCCCCTCATTACGGCAGGCCTCGACATCGCTAAGCTCGATATGCGAAGCGGCATTGAGCGTCTTTCGTATGCTGTGTCGATTATTGTGATGGCGACCCTCGTAGGCTGGATGGTTGCCGAGTGTGTGGGGCTGGCGCCGGATGGCTTTGCCCCGCTCGGGCTCTCACCGTTGGCTCTTACACTCTTGCGTGTGGTGATGAGCTTCGTCGGTGTATTTGGCTTCTCGGTTATGTTCAACAGTCCGGTAAAGATGGCGGCGGCGGCAGGGCTCATCGGCGCCGTGTCTAATACCTTGCGCCTTACGCTCGTCGATGTGCCGATGCTGCTTCCCTTTCTGGGCTTGAGCGCTGGCATGCCTCCCGAGGCGGCGGCGTTTATCGGCGCGCTGGTATCGGGTCTGCTCGCGAGCTTAGCCGAAATCAAGCTCACCTATCCACGTATCGCCCTCACGGTGCCATCGATTGTCATTATGGTGCCCGGTCTGTATCTCTATCGCTCGATGTATTACATGTGCACCTTCGACACGGTCAATATGCTCGGCTGGTTTGTGCGTGCAGTGCTCATCGTGGCGTTTTTGCCCGTTGGCCTGGGTGTGGCGCGTACGCTCACCGACCCCCGCTGGCGCCACACCAGCTAATTGGTGCAAGGGGGACAGGTTGCTTTGCACCAAATGAGTTGCGGTGAAATAGGGACTGGATTACTGCATAAAGGGTCAAAACAGTCCGTATTCCACCGCAACTTATGGGGTCGGGGGATTATTGGTGCCCTGCATCTCCATAAACTCAACGCTTACGAAGCGCGGGGTTTTCGTGCTAGGCTGGTTCCACCACATAAGTAGTCGCAGACGCACGTATCACGGGCGGGCGAGATGAAGTCCCAACAGCTCCATCTTGCCCGCCCGTTTTTGTTGCGTGGTGCCGCGGCGTAACACAGAAAGGATTTTGCCCTTTATGCCTATCAACAAACGAGAGAGCCTGCTGTTCACCTTTATCATGTGCTTTTGCATGGTGCTCTGGATGAGCATCTACAACGTTGCCCTGCAGCATGGGGCCATCAACGGCGAGGTTGTTGCCGCCGCGTGGCTCGGCTTCCCCGTTGCCTACGTTTTTGCCATGTGCTGCGACTGGTTTGTCGCCAGCCCGCTCGCCAAGGGTTTCGCCTTTAAATTCCTGGTCACGCCAGGCAAGAGCTCGCCGATTGCCATGACGCTCGCCGTCAGCTCCTGCATGGTCATTCCTATGGTCATCATCATGTCGCTCTACGGTGCGTGCGAGGGCCTGTTCCACATGCCCGGCGGCCCGCTCGCCAACCTGCAGCTGCTGCCGACGATGTGGCTCGTTAACATTCCGCGCAACTTTATCATGGCTCTACCTTGGAACCTGCTGGTGGCCGGTCCGGTTGCTCGCTTTGTCTTCCGCCGCGCCTTCCCCATGGGCACGGTCTTTGCCGAGCCGCACATGGAGCTCGTGCGCATGCCGGGCGCTCCCGTTGCCGATGCCGTCAATGAAGTTGCCGAGAGCATGGACGCCGAGCCCGCCTGCTAGACAGCAGCTCAAAACCAAACCGCCAAACGGACCCGAGCAATTCCTTTTTTGTAGACGTTGTCGCGCGGCTACGGGCGGGAAAGGTCCCAACGGTTAACATATACTCCATATGGGTAAAGAGACCAAAGCGCTGCCGCGGGGCGGCGCTTTGCGTTTGAAAAAAACTAGCTCGTCTAAGAGGAACTAGCATGTTAGACCGTTTTACCGATCGCGCGCGCAAAGTCATGTCCATGGCCAAGCAAGAAGCGCTCGATCTTCACTCAAATAAGGTGGGCACCGAGCACCTGCTGCTCGCGCTTGCCAAGGAGGACGAGGGCATTGCCGCCGAGGCACTGCGTTCGCTCGACATCTCCTACGATGACATCATGGATACTCTCAAAGAGGTCCAGACCACGGTTCCCGAGCCCAGTGAGGAGACCGAGGCGGCCAAGCTCGCCTTTACGCCGCTCGTCATTAGCGTGATGGAGCGTTCATTCCGCGTGGCGCGTGAGAACAACCAGACCTACGTGTCGACTGAGCACTTGCTGATCGGCATCGTCGAAGAGGGCAACGGCATGGCCATGGACATCCTCATGCGCCTGGGTGTGTCGTCCGCCTCCATCAAAAAGGCTATCGAGAAACTCACCGCCAAGGACCAGGATAAGAAGCGTCCGCTCGCTGGCGCCGGTGCTGGTCGTCCCGGTACGGGCCTGCCGTTCTTTAGCGGCTCGGATGCCTCCCAGCAAAAGGGGAGCGGTACCGATACACTTAAGCAGTTCGCGACCAACCTTACGCAGAAGGCGCGCGACGGCGAACTCGATCCGGTGATCGGCCGCGAAAAGGAAGTTCAGCGTATGATGGAAATTCTTTCGCGTCGCACCAAGAACAACCCGCTCATCCTGGGCGACCCTGGCGTGGGTAAGACGGCCATTGTCGAGGGTCTGGCCCAGCAGATCGCTGCCGGCAACGTGCCCGAGAACCTCATGAACCAGAATATCTGGACGCTCGACCTGCCGGGTCTCGTTGCGGGCGCCAAGTATCGCGGTGAGTTCGAGGAGCGCCTCAAGAACGTGATCCAGGAGGCAACCGAGGCCGACGACGTCATCCTGTTTATCGATGAGATGCACACCATCATCGGTGCCGGTTCCGCCGAGGGCTCCATCGACGCGAGCTCCATGCTCAAGCCGGTGCTCGCGCGCGGCGCCTTCCAGATTATCGGTGCCACCACGGCCGAGGAGTTCCGCAAGTACCTCACCAAGGACCCGGCCTTCGAGCGCCGCTTCCAGACCATCGATGTCGAGGAGCCGAGCGTCGAGGATACGGTCAAGATCCTGACCGCGCTCAAGCCGCGCTACGAGGAGCACCACCACGTGCGCTATACACAGGGTGCCATCGAGGCCGCCGCGAACCTCTCCAACCGCTACATCCAGGATCGCTTCCTGCCCGATAAGGCCATCGACCTCATCGACGAGGCCGGTGCTCGCGCTCGCATCGCCGCGAATCGCGCGCCCGAGCCGGTGCGCGAGGCCGAGCATCGCATCGAGGAGCTCAAGGCTGCCGCGCAGGAGGCCACCGAGAGCGACGACATGAACAAGGCCGCCGAGATCACCGAGCAGCAGAAGGCTGCCGAGATTGAACTCGCCGAGGCCAAGGCTGCCTGGACTGCCGAGCTCGACGCCAGCCCGCTCACCATCGATGTGAGTCAGATCGCCGATATCGTGTCCGTGACTTCGGGCGTGCCGGTGTCCTCGCTTACCGAGAGCGAGAGCCGTCGCCTGCTGCAGGCCGAAAGCGTGCTCAAGACGCGCATCATCGGTCAGGATGAGGCAGTCGAGGCCGTCGCCAAGGCCGTGCGCCGCAGCCGCTCGCCGCTCAAGGACCCGCGTCGCCCCGGCGGCAGCTTTATCTTCCTGGGTCCCACCGGCACGGGTAAGACCGAGCTCGCCAAGACGCTTGCCGAGTACCTCTTTGGCAGCAAGGACGCACTCATCAGCTTCGACATGTCCGAGTTCGGTAGCGAGTTCGAGGTTTCCAAGCTCATCGGTAGCCCTCCGGGTTACGTCGGTCACGACGAGGGCGGTCAGCTCACCAAGGCCGTTCGTCGCCACCCGTACTCGGTCGTGCTGTTCGACGAGATCGAGAAGGCGCACCCCGATATCTTCAACATCCTGCTGCAGGTGCTAGAGGAGGGTCGTCTGACCGATAGCCAGGGCAAGACGGTCGACTTCCGCAACACCGTGATCATCATGACGTCCAACGTGGGCGCCCGCGAGATTGCGCAGGATGCAAGCGTTGGCTTTGGCACCACCGGCGAGCAGGGTCTCACGTCGAGTGAGATCCGCGGCCGCGCGATGGGCGAGCTCAAGCGCCTGTTCCGCCCCGAGCTGCTCAACCGCATCGACGACATCGTGGTGTTCCAGAAGCTCTCGGGCGAGAATCTCACCAAGATCGCGCACCTGCTGGTGGACGACCTGCGTCAGCGTTTGATTGCCAACGGCATGAACATCAAGCTCACCGATGCGGCCTATGACAAGATCGTGGCCGAGGGTACCGACCTCACCAACGGTGCGCGTCCGCTGCGCCGTGCTATTCAAAAGCTCATCGAGGACCCGCTGTCCGAGGAGCTTCTGGCCGGTGAGTGGGGCGAGGGCGATACCGTTCTGTGCGACGTGGCCGATGGCAAGTTTGTCTTTAGCCACGGCACGGGCGAGATCCCGGCACCGCGTCCGGCGGGCACGCTCGGTGGTGATACCGCCCCGGCGGCACCGCACACTGGCAACGCTGCGCCCGTGAGCGGCGGCGTGACCTCGGGCCCCGGCGGCATGATGCAAGCCGGTTCCGGCGCGCTGTAGGGCGTGGCGGCAATTTGATTCGCGCAATCGAGGCGCTCTGGCAAGGGCGCCTCGATTTGTAGAGCTGCGAAGTTGTGATCGTTACGCTATGCGCTCCACCGTTAGCCGATGATGCGAGAGCGCTCGGCGTTTTCGACTGGTTTATGCACGCAAAGTCTGGGAATATACAAGTCGCATGTCTTACTGTCTAACCAGTTGCGCCAAGGAGGCACCATGGATTACAAGATCACCGGCTACGAGCCCGCCCAGCTGTTCCATTTCTTTGAGGAGGTCAGCGCGATCCCCCGTGGGTCTGGCAACGAGAAGGGCATCAGCGATTTCTTGGTTGCGTTTGCCAAGGAGCACGGCCTCGATGTGTACCAGGACGAGGTCTACAACGTCATCATTCGCAAGCCCGCTTCTGCCGGTGCCGAGAACGCCCCGGCCGTGATGTTGCAGGGCCATATCGATATGGTGTGCGACAAGTTGGGCTCTGTTGAGCACGACTTTACGACCGATGGTATCGACCTGGTCGTCAAGGACGGCGTCCTCACCGCTAACGGCACCACCCTGGGCGCCGACAACGGCATTGCTGTCGCTCTGATGCTTACTGTGCTCAACGACGATTCGATCGTTCACCCCGCCCTCGAGTGCGTATTCACCACCGACGAGGAGACTGGCCTGGTCGGCGCCGAGACGCTCGACAAGTCCCAGATTAGCGCCCGCACCATGATTAACCTTGACTCCGAGGAAGAGGGCGTTGCCACCGTCAGCTGCGCCGGCGGCGTCGTCGTTACCTACACTTGCCCCATCGCGCGCGAGCACAAGACCGGTAGCACCCTCACGCTCGACATCTCCGGCCTACTGGGTGGTCATTCCGGCAACGATATCAACCTGGAGCGCGGCAACGGCAACCTCATCATGGCCCGCATCATCGACCGCCTGATGGTTGCCGGCGAGCCCGCCATCGTCAGCTTTAACGGCGGCACTAAGGACAACGCCATCAACCGTGAGTGCAAGGCCGTTCTGGTCTATGCCGACCATGCTGCCGCCGAGGCCGCGGCCGAGATCGCCCGTGGCATCATCGCCGACGTCACTGCCGAGCTCGAGGTCTTCGACCCCGGCTTTACCTGCACCGTCGAGATTGCCGACGACGCCGAGGTCGAGGCCATGGACCAGAAGTCCGCACTTGCCCTCATTCGCGCTCTGCGTCTTGCCCCCAATGGTGTGATCCGCCGCAACGTCGCCACCGACGGCTCCGTTGAGGTTTCCTCCAACATCGGCGTGGTCGCCACCTCCGATAACGAGGTCAAGATCATGCTGTCCCCGCGCTCCTCGATCACCTCGCTGCAGAACGAGTTCAAGGACCGCCTCCAGACGCTGGCCGATGTCTTGGGCTTCGACGCCAAGTTCGAGTTCGAGTATCCCGGCTGGAGCTATGCCGAGCATTCGCCGGTCCGCGACGTCTTTGTCGAGAGCTATCGCGAGCTCTTTGGCTCCGATCTGCGCATCGAGTCCATTCACGCCGGCCTTGAGTGCGGCCTGTTTGCCGAGGCCCTGCACGGCCTGGACGCCATCGCCGTGGGCCCGACGCTCTCCGATGTCCACACCCCGGACGAGAGCATGGAGCTCGCTTCTGCCGAGCGCTTCTACGAGCTGCTCATCGACGTCCTCAAGCGCCTCGCTGCGTAAAGGTCGCCTTGGTTAAGCCGCTCTAAAACGGCTGGCTATGAAAACGGCCGCCTGGCGTAATGCCGGGCGGCCGTTATTCGTTACAGTGCGAGAATCCCCAGATGCTCAAGCAAGATCTTAAGCCCGATGAGGATGAGCACGATGCCGCCCACGATGGTGGCAGGTTTTTCGTAGCGCGCGCCAAAGGTGTGGCCAATTGCCACGCCGGCAACGGAAAAGACAAACGTCGTGACGCCGATGAGCGATACGGCGGGCACGATGTCGACCGAGAGCGCGGCAAATGAGATGCCCACCGCTAGGGCGTCGATTGAGGTGGCAATGGCGAGGATCAGGTACTCGCCCAGGTCAATCTTTTCGGCATCCTTGCCGTCGCCTTCATTCTCGTCCTCGGTAAAGGCTTCCCACAGCATTTTGCCGCCGATAAAGGCCAAAAGGATAAAGGCGATCCAATGGTCGATGGGTCCGATGATGCCCATGAATTGACTGCCAAGCGCCCATCCGATTACGGGCATGCCGGCCTGAAAGCCGCCAAAGAACAGGCCGAGCACCACGGCGACTTTAAGGTTGATCTTCTTCATGCCAAGTCCCTTGCAGATGGATACGGCAAAGGCATCCATCGAAAGGCCAACGGCGAGCAGCACGAGCTCTGCGAGTCCCATAGTCTGGCTCCCTCTCTGCGGGCGGGCCCGCGTGTACCTCTTGGGGGAGTAACAAAAAAGACCCGTGGCGTACGCGTTGCGCGCACAGCCACGAGTCTCGTTCATTAAGGCAAGCCAGGCCACATCGGCCAGTGTGTTGACTTGCCGCGCCACCGGAGGCGAACCCGATCACGCGACTACTCCCTCATTTATGCGAATCCCGATGCTACCACATAAGCAGCTCATTTGGATTGGGGCTCTCAGCTGTGTTCGCTCATTCTGTAAGCATCGGATTTTGCAGGCGTCACAGGGGCAAACCGTGAGAAACTTATTGACGTTTATGGAGCGTATACGATGGGAGCGATGCCTTGGATAAGAACGAGCTGCAAAAGCGTATGGAACAGGCTATTCGCCTGACGGCACCTGGCCAGCCGATCCGCACCGCCCTCGACATGATCATTGCTGGTCACCTGGGCGCCCTTATCTGCGTCGGCGACACCGAAAACGTGCTCGCTGCTGGTAACGACGGCTTCCCGCTCAACATTTCGTTTACCTCGAACCGCCTGTTCGAGCTTTCCAAGATGGACGGCGCCATCGTCATCGATGGCGACCTCACCCAGATCCTGCGCGCCAACTTCCACCTCAATCCCGATCCCTCGCTCGCCACGAGTGAGACGGGCATGCGTCACCGTACCGCCGCTCGCATGTCGGTGCTCACCGACGCCATCGTGATCTCGGTCTCGGCCCGTCGTGCCGTCGTCAACGTGTACGTCCACGGTAAGAGCTACGAGATCCAGCCCGTCACCACCATCATGAGCTCGGTCAACCAGCTCGTCGCCACGCTCCAGACCACCCGTCAGTCGCTCGACCGCTCCTTGCTGCGCCTGACGGCCCTTGAGCTCGACGACTACGTTACGCTCGCCGACATCACCGGCATTTTCTCGAGTTTCGAGATCATGCAGCAGGCAAAGACTGAGCTTAAGGATTGCATTGTCAAGCTGGGCAACCAGGGCAAGCTCGTGCAGATGCAGCTCGAGCAGCTCGCCGGCTCCAGCATGGATACCGAGTACGACCTGATGATCCGCGACTATGCAAGTGATTCCTCCGAGGCAAACGCCGAGAAGATTCGCGCTGAGCTTGCCCGTATGACGCCCAAGGACCTGTCCGACCCACAGCATGTGGCGGCGGTTCTGGGTTACGACGACCTGGACGAGGACTCCGTCATGACGCCGCTGGGCTTGCGCACGCTTTCTCGCGTGTCCGTCGTGCGCGACGGCGTGGCCGAGAAGATCGTCGACGAGTACGGCTCACTGCAGGAGCTCATGGACGACATCAGCGAGGATCCGGAGCGCCTGGGCGACTTTGGCGTTAACAACCCTGCCATTCTTGCGGACTCCCTGTACCGCATGAAGGGCACCAAACAGGGGAACGCATAATGGCGCCCGTATGTGCCGTGGTCGTTGCCGGCGGCAGCGGCCAGCGCTTTGGAAATCCCGGCGGCAAGCAGCTCGTTAACGTGGCGGGCCGTCCGCTCATGAGCTGGTCCATCCGTGCGTTCGATCGTAGCGACAAGGTCGGCCACATCGTGGTGGTGTGTCCTTCCGAGCGCCGTGCCGAGATGCGCCGCCTGGCCATCGACCCGTTTGACTATGACACGCCCATCAGCTTTGCCGATGCCGGCGATACCCGCCAGGATTCCACCCGTGCCGGCGTGCATGCGGTGCCGGCGGGTTTCGAATATGTCGCCATCCACGACGGCGCCCGTCCGCTCATTACGACCGAGGCCATCGATCATGCGATCGACGTGCTTGTGGGCGACCGCTCGCTCGACGGTGTCGTGTGCGGTCAGCCCGCGATCGACACGCTCAAGATCGTCGACGGCGATAATATTGTCGAGACGCCGCCGCGCGAGCTCTATTGGGCCGCGCAGACGCCGCAGATCTTTAGCGTCGACGCTATGAAGCGCGCTCACGCCGCTGCTATCGCCGAGGGCTTTATCGGTACCGACGATTCATCGCTGGTCGAGCGCATGGGCGGGCGCGTCCGCTGTGTCCAGAGCCCGCGCGATAACCTTAAGGTGACGGTGCCCGAGGACCTGCGTCCCGTAACCGCGATTCTGCTCGGTCGCATGGCCGAGGGAGAGGACCTTCCCCATGTTCAGTAACCTGCGCATTGGCCACGGCTACGACGTCCACCGTTTGGTGGAGGGGCGTCGATGTATCATCGGCGGGGTCGACATCCCCTACGAGCGCGGCCTGCTGGGCCACTCGGATGCCGATGTGCTCGCGCACGCCTTGGCCGACGCCATTCTGGGCGCCTGCCGCGGGGGAGACATCGGCAAGCTATTCCCCGACACCGATCCCGCCTACGAGGGTGCCGATTCGATGGTGCTGCTCGCTCGCGTGATGGACTATGCGCGCGAGCTGGGCTTTGAGTTTGTCGATGCCGATTGCACCATTGCCTGTCAGCAACCCAAGATCACTCCGCACCGCGATGCCATGCGCGCCAACCTTGCCCATGCCCTGGGCGTCGACGTGGAAAACGTGGGCGTCGCCGCCACCACGACCGAAAAGCTCGGTTGGGAAGGCCAAGGCGAGGGAATTGGCGCCTGGGCCGTCTGCCTGCTACAGAAAACCGTTAAGGAGTAACGAATGCGTATCTACAACAGCGCTACCCATAAAAAGGAAGAGTTCCAGCCCATCGAGTCCGGCAAGGTCCGCATGTACGTGTGTGGCCCCACGGTCTACGACAACATCCACATCGGCAATGCCCGCACGTTCATCAGCTTTGACGTGATTCGTCGCTGGCTCATCGCGAGCGGCTACGAGGTCACGTTCGCCCAGAACCTCACCGATGTCGATGACAAGATCATCAAGCGCGCCAACGAGCAGGGTCGCACGGCCGCCGAGGTCGCGACGGAGTTCTCCGACAAGTTCATCGGCGTCATGCGTGCCGCCAACGTGCTCGATCCCGATGTGCGCCCCCGCGCCACCAAGGAGATCGGCCCCATGATCGCTATGATCAAGACGCTTATCGAGCAGGGCCATGCCTACGCCGCCGATAACGGCGACGTGTACTTTGCCGTGCGCAGCGATCCCAACTATGGTCAGGTCTCGGGCCGCAACATCGACGACCTTATGGTTGGCGCGCGTATCGAGGAGAACGAGGACAAGAACGACCCGCTCGACTTTGCCCTGTGGAAGGCCGCCAAGGCCGGCGAGCCCAGCTGGCCGAGCCCCTGGGGCGAGGGCCGTCCCGGTTGGCACACCGAGTGCGCCGCTATGGTGCATCGCTACTTGGGCACTCCGATCGACATTCACGGCGGCGGCTCCGACCTTGCCTTCCCGCATCACGAGAACGAGTGCGCCCAGGCCACCTGCGCCTGGCACCAGGGCTTCTCCAACACCTGGATGCACACGGGCATGCTGCTGGTAGACGGCGAGAAGATGTCCAAGTCGCTCGGCAACTTCTTTACGCTGGCCGAGGTCCTCGAACAGCACTCCGCTGCCGCCCTGCGCCTGCTGATGCTGCAGACGAGCTATCGCTCGCCGCTCGACTTTTCTTGGGAGCGCCTAGAGGGTGCCGAGAACTCGCTCACGCGTATCGCCGGTACGGTCGAGAACCTTCGCTGGGCCGCGAACCATGCGACGGCCGATGCCGATGAGGCAGCATCCGAGGCGTTTGCCGCCAAGGCCGCCGAGACCCGTGCCACCTTTAAGGAGTGCATGGACGACGACTTTAACACCGCTGGTGCCATGGGTGCCGTCTTTGGCTTTGTGACCGAGTGCAACCAGTACCTGGAGCAGGCCGGCGATGCTGCCGACAAGGCCGCTGCGCTTGCTGCCGCCGATACGCTGGTTGAGCTGCTCGACACATTTGGCGTTGAGCTTCCCGAGCCCAAGGTCGAGCTGCCGCTGGGCCTGCTGGGCGTTGCCGCCGGCCTGGTCGCCTACACGGGCGACGACGTGGACGAGGCCGCTGCCAAGATTCTCGAGGCCCGCGCCGAGGCCCGCGCCGCCAAGAACTGGGATCTGGCCGACGCCATCCGCGACCAGCTCAAGGACCTCGGGCTGACGATTGAAGATACGGCCGCGGGTACCCGTATTAAGACTCTCTAGAGTTCACACGTCTGAGTGGGGACGCCTCGGGACTGGTCTGATAATAATGCCGAAGGCGTGATTTTCGGACCTGTCCCAGGGCGTCCCGTCCATTTCCGTTTCTATATCTCGAGGATTTTCACATGGCTGATAACCGCAAGCGAGGGGGGTCTCGTCCCAATAACCCCGGCAAGGGTGGCAGCCGTCGCGACCAGCGTACCGGCCGTCCGCTGCGTGACGGCCGCGACCAACAGCGCGATCGCACCCAGACTGCGCGTCCGCAGCGCGACCGTAATCGCGACAGCGTTCAGGCTCCCAAGGGTGAGTTCATCGAGGGTCGCCGTGCTGCTGCCGAGGCGCTGCGTACCGGCTTTCCCGTCAAATGCGCGCTCATCGCCGAGGGCGGGGAGCGCGATGCCGCCTTGTCGCGCCTGGTCGACGACCTCAACGCCGCGGGTGTCCGCATTAAGTATGTGCCGCGCGCGCAGCTCGATGCGCTGTCGAGCCATGGCGCTCACCAGGGCATTGCGCTCGAGGTGGGGAATTTCCCCTATGCCGATGTCGCCGATATCCTCGATCGCGCGGGTGACGGACCGGCGCTCGTCGTCGTGCTCGACCATGTGACCGACGATGGCAACTTTGGTGCGATCGTGCGCTCCGCCGAGGTCGTGGGCGCGGCGGGCGTCATCATCGCCAACAAGCGCGCCGCCGGTGTGACCGTCGGCAGCTACAAGACCTCTGCTGGTGCTGTCATGCATCTGCCCATCGCACAGGTTCCCAACATCGCTCGAGCGCTCGACGACCTCAAGGCCGCTGGCTTTTGGGTGGGCGGTGCTTCCGAGCATGCCGAGGGCAGCTGCTGGGATGCTCCCTTCGAGGGCCGCGTGGCGCTCGTTATGGGCTCCGAGGGCGACGGCATCTCGCGCCTGGTGCTCGAGAAATGCGACTTCTTGACCAAGCTTCCCCAGCGCGGCATGACCGAGAGTCTCAACGTGGCCCAGGCGACCACCGCGCTGTGCTTTGAGTGGCTGCGCCGCAATGCCGGCGAGCTCATGGGGGAGGAGTAGCGCATGTCCAAGAAGAACCGCGCCAAGTCCAAGGCCAAGCGCTTTGGCGAAGGCTCGGCCAAGCCGATTGTTTCGGCCGCGACCTATGGCGTGGGCGGCAATGCGTTTGCGCAGGCCATCGCCGATCCGGTCTCGACGGTGCACTCCAATAAGCCCGAACTGCTGGTGGTCGACGGTTACAACGTGATCCACTGCACGCCCCGCTACGAAAAGCTCGTGTACGACCATTCTGACGATCCATATTCCAGCGATGTCCACGATATGGCGCGTACCGCACTCATCAACGATGTTGCGGCGTTTGCCCAGGGACGTTACGAGGCCGTGATCGTCTTTGACGGTGCAGGCAACATCTCCAGCGAGCGCCCCAACCTGCCGGCCCGCGGCGTGCGCATCGAGTTCTCGCCGACGGGCGTTTCCGCAGACACCGTGGTGCAGAAACTCTGCATCGAAGCGCGCGAGGAAGGCCGTGCGTGCTCCGTGGTGTCGAGCGATGGCACCATCCAGGCCGTCGTCATGGGCAAGGGCGTCACGCGCATCTCGAGCCGCATGCTAGTGGACGAGCTCAAGCAGATCGACAACGACGTGCACGAGGCCGAGGAGGCGCCCCAGATCAAGATGACCCTGGGCAGCCGTCTAAGCCCCGAGGCACTGGCCAAGCTCAAGGCCCTGCGCGGGAGGTAGGGGGATTATCCATAGAGACCCGTTTCCCAATTGGCCGGCCCGTTGATTTGTAATCAATGGGCTGTGGGTTGCCGTCGCCAAAACGAATAGTTTTTGGTTCTGGCGAATGGATAAAACTATTCGTTCTGGCGAATAGTTTTGAGATGTGGTCGGTCGAAGGGTCTGTTGCGCCCCGTCCGTAATTCCTTTATTCTTAACTGGCTTCGCGCGAAAGCGCCAAGTGTGCCAGTGTGGCGCAACGGTAGCGCAACTGATTTGTAATCAGTGGGTTGCAGGTTCGATTCCTGTCACTGGCTCCATGAGAGTTTCGGGCTCTGTTCCCTTGTGGGACAGGGCCCGTTTCTTTTTTGTCGATAAGTCAGCGGGTTTGGCGCCAACCATGCTTCAGGTTTGTCTCGATCTGTAACAGTTAGGAGGAAAAAACCTGCCCAGTTGTTACAGATTGAGACAAAGCAAGGGGGCTAACCATTTTGGCTGGTGCTGCGCAAAGGAATCTGGTTGATGTTAGAGAAAAAGCCCCGCCCATTTGGGCGGGGCTAACAGACCTGCTCGTCTACCCCCTACGACGTGGTAACTGTAACCATTGTCATCGGGGAGGGGATCGTCGCCTGGGTTTAACAGATAGTCTTCTTCGGATTCATAAATGTTGGTTGCGGAGATACTGTTCTTGTAACCACATTCAGTGCAAATCCACGTGTACTTGTGATCGTCAAAACCTGGCTGATTGCTGAGATGGGCGTTGCAACGATCGCATCACCAATCAACATCGGGAAATCTATCGCTCATATCTACACCCCTTTATCGCCAGTTGATATGAGCGATAAAAAATTACTTGTCGAGCCTGATGAGTGCCTGTTCAACGTTGCTCGTCATGTTGTTTTGCTGCGATGCGGCAAGATGGCAGGAAGTGCGAACCACACAGGTGCCAACAACCTTGTGCGAACCGGGGTCTAAAATCGAATTGCCGTCAAAGCTGCTCAAGTACTCATCGCGTTTTTTGGCGTCTTTGACGTTTGCGTACACCTCGACGGCTCCGCCGGCATCGCATCCGCCGTCCACGACGGGGGTGTAATCTCCGCTTAGATACACGTCGGAAGAGTCGACCAAATCGGAATTAAAGTAGACGCATGCGGTGTAACCGCCCTGTTTGCCTAACTTATTATTTGGATCGTTGCCTTCCGAAACAGCTTCCAGTGCCGTGATGTTGGCAATGCCCGTGAGCCGTTGCAGGATGAATTGCTCTGAGGGGTTGGTCACCTGCTTGAGCTGGTCGATGCTGTCTTGAAGGTTGGATTTGGCGGTGGAAAGATCGGCGATGACGGAATCGTATTTTCCCATCTTGTCGATCTTCTTTGCCATAGCGTTTATCTCGTCGGTATTACCTGGCATTGCGGGGATATCTTCTTTGGCGGCCTGAGCTTGGGCTACCGCATTGGTCGCGGAATCAGACGTCGACGAATCATAGGGCTTATCCTTCGATTTGTTCAGTTCCTGAAGCTCTTTGATTGCGGCGTCTAAGTCATCGTTGCGGCTTTGAAGTCCGTCGGCAGCGGTGTTGAAGGCCTCGACCGCCTCATTGTGCGGTATCTGGTAATTGACGTACCAGTACGCTCCGATAGCAACGATTAAGGCCGCGACGGCAGAGACGATGGCTGTCCTTTTCTTTTTGTCCATAATGAGTGCTCTCCTTTCCCGATATGAAAATGCTAGCGCTTTCTGACTATTCCGCAGATGCCATGGCTTTCTATTCGGTAAACGGGTTCCTCTCTTGCTGCGGCGTCAGTCGAATGGCTGCGCGCTTGAACTGAGATCGCCCGAAATGACGGTGGATGCGATGGGGATGGCGGGACAGTGCGTGACCGAGTGAGTTTACTTGCACATATGGGCATGGTGGACGAATGGTAAGACTAAGCTGGCGAAAAAGTGAACCTGGTTCTCCTTGTCGGCTTGGATCGTGCCGATTTCATCGGGCATCACGCAGCAATTACCGGTAGAACACGTCGAATTCAATTGTATGAATGCGTGCGTTGTCGGGACCGGCGTCAATCGTAGAATGTTCGGCATCGCTCACTTCTGCCCAGACTTTATGGCCGCCGTTGATTTTATCGACGATCCTCATGACGGCTGCTTTTTCTTCCGCTGTCGCATTCCAGGGGATGTCGCAGAGTTGCTCGCCGTCTTCAGACACGACGTCGAGCCATGCTGCGTCCTTTGGTATATCGGGGCCTTGTTTAAAGTGGAGCACGGTTCCCGGCTTGATTGCTTCGCGCGGGATTTCTGCTTCGTCTGGATCGTCCATCCAATCGGTGTCTTCAAATTCCTTTTCCCAGAGATAGCCGTATCCGATTGTTTTAACGCTTACGAGGTATGTTTTGCCACAAGGGGAATTGGCGGCTGATTCGGGCTTAATAAAGAATGCTCCGAAAGCCGAAGCGGCAAGAACCGTAAATCCACGTCGGGTCAATTCGAGTTCTTCCATGCTGCCCATTTGAATTCCCTTCTTTTGAGAGCGGACTGCTCGTTATCAAAAAGAATAGAAACTCGTGCGGGCATAAAACTGCAGCCTAATCCCTCTGTCCGATGGCGTAATCTACTCATTTCAATCTGGTTGCGCAATAGTGGAGGTGAGTATAAATGTGGGACACACCTCAGGCCACTCAGAGCGCTCGCCGATTAATAGCTATCTTGTTGGAACGTTGCGTACATTTGGATTTAGACTGCTGATTTAGGTGCTTGAGATGTCAGACATAGTTGTGAGATGCCGAGCTAAGCCCCTCTTGCTTCTTGGAAGTCATGAATTGGTTCGGTTGAGGGAAATGGCGAAAGGAATTCTAGGATGGTTGTAAACCTTAAAACTGTAAAAGACACAGTGAATCTTGCGGCGGAGGTTTTGGCCGCGGCAGCTGGTGTCATTGAGGGCGCAAAGCAACTCGGTGTCGATGTTGATGCCGTCGGTGGTGCCGTAAAGGGTGCGGCTGATGGCGCCGCTAATGGCGTACGCACCGTTGCCGATGGTATTGGTATGGGGCTCGGTGTCGCGGCCGATGGCGTTGGCGCGGCAGTTGGCGCGCTGGGCGGTGCTGTGAAAGCGTTCCAGGACTCAAGAGAAGCCGCCGAGGCTCGCAAAAAGATCGGCGCCGCAAGGCAGTCGATTTTCGAAAGTGCGTCGACGGTGATGCCCCTGCACAAGTTTGTCTGCCAGCAGGAAAAGGCTTCCGATGCTGCGTTTAACGGCTTTGATATGCCTGGCTGCTACCTTATCGCAAAGTATCAAAAGGGCGATCACGATAAGAATTACAGTGATTACCTGGGTATTTACGTTGGTTCGAGCGAACACATGTCGGAGGATATCGTTTCCACGCCCACGCGCTTGGGCGATCCGGATGTTTATGCCGATTACAAGTACCATCAAAACGTGATGCTGTTTGTGTTTCCCTGCGAGCTAAAGGACCTCGATGGACGTCGCGAGCTCCTGCTGCGCTCGTTTGAAGGCAGCGGGCTGTACAACGGAGCCGAGATGCGGGCATAGGATTCTGCAACCGTTCATTGCTCAACATTATTCTAATTGTTACCAGCGAGCGGTCGAAAAAGTGTCCAGCTGTTACAGATTGAGATATAGAGTCGGGTTAGCTGAGAAATGTCTCAATCTATTACACGAAGGGGCGGAAAACCGTTCTTACTGTTACAGAATGAGACGTAAGCTGGGGTCTCTGCGAAACATCTCGATCAGTAACAGATAGGGGAGGAATAATCCTCTTACTGTTACAGATCGAGACAGAAGCCGGGGCGAGGTTGGTCATCGTCATCGAGCGTGGATATTCGGACGCACGAGCGTGGAAAATCTCCCGCTTGGAGAATGAGCGTGGATAATCTGCCACTTTGGCCTTGGGACACGTCAAAAGTGGGAGATTATCCACGCTCGATTTCAAACGGAAGAAAATCCACGCTCGAATCTGCCACGGAAGCCCGATCTCGACCTATATGATAGGTGCAAATAGGCTGTTATCGAAGTTCGATCCTGAAGGTGTACTCCACTACGCCAAAGTGTTCCCTCGGGAAATGTCACCAGTGCAGCAAAATCCACCGTCCTTCATATCCAAACTCAATAAAACCGCAGGTTAAAGCTATATAGATACGCCCGGCACCGTGTATCTAGAGGTTTTCGTTGACAGCCCCCAAGGTTGCATCGTATTATCTTTTTCGTTCGCGGGGGCGGCGGTCCAAAAGACCAAAGGACCTGCGGATACTTGAACGATTGGGAGTTTGCCCGAGTGGTTAATGGGGACGGGCTGTAAACCCGTTGGCTCTGCCTACATAGGTTCGAATCCTATAGCTCCCACCCGTCAAGTGCCTGTATAGCTCAGTCGGTAGAGCACTTCGTTGGTAACGAAGAGGTCACCAGTTCAAGTCTGGTTGCAGGCTCCATCCGGCGGTGTAGCTCAGTTGGTTAGAGCACACGGTTCATACCCGTGGCGTCACTGGTTCGAATCCAGTCACCGCTACCATAGGTAACACGGTGGCTTCTCAATAGTATGTTGAGAGGCCACTATGGTATAAAGGCAAAGTCCCGTCCGGGGACGACCTGTTTAGAGGAGGGCTTTATGGCCAAAGAGAAGTTTGAGCGCACTAAGCCGCATGTTAACATCGGCACCATTGGTCACGTCGACCACGGCAAGACCACGCTGACCGCTGCCATCACCAAGGTTCTCTCCGAGACCGAGGGCTGCAAGGCTGACTTCACTGCGTTCGAGAACATCGACAAGGCTCCCGAGGAGCGCGAGCGCGGCATTACGATCTCCGTCTCCCACGTCGAGTACGAGACTGCTGCCCGTCACTACGCTCACGTTGACTGCCCGGGCCACGCTGACTACGTCAAGAACATGATCTCCGGTGCTGCTCAGATGGACGGCGCTATCCTGGTCATCGCCGCTACCGACGGCCCCATGGCTCAGACCCGCGAGCACATCCTGCTCGCCCGTCAGGTCGGCGTTCCCTACATCGTCGTCTTCCTGAACAAGTGCGACATGGTCGACGATGACGAGCTCATCGACCTCGTCGAGATGGAGACCCGTGAGCTCCTCTCCGAGTACGATTTCCCCGGCGACGACATCCCCGTCATCCGTGGTTCCGCTCTGGGCGCTCTCGAGGGCGACGCCAAGTGGATGGACGCCATTCGTGAGCTCATGAACGCTGTCGACGAGTACATCCCGACGCCTGCTCGTAACAACGACCTCCCGTTCCTGATGGCCGTTGAGGACGTTATGACCATCTCCGGCCGTGGTACCGTTGCTACCGGCCGTGTCGAGCGCGGTGAGCTCAAGCTCAACGAGCCCGTCGAGATCGTCGGCATCAAGGATACCCAGAACACCGTTGTTACCGGTATCGAGATGTTCCGTAAGTCCATGGACTTCTGCGAGGCTGGCGACAACGTCGGTCTGCTGCTCCGCGGCATCAAGCGCGAGGACATCGAGCGCGGCCAGGTTCTCTGCAAGCCCGGTTCGGTTACCCCGCACACCAAGTTCACCGGTGAGATCTACGTTCTGACCAAGGAGGAGGGCGGCCGTCACACCCCGTTCTTCGATGGTTATCGTCCTCAGTTCTACTTCCGTACCACCGACGTTACCGGTACGGTCAAGCTCCCCGAGGGCACCGAGATGGCTATGCCTGGTGACCACATCACCATCGAGGGCGACCTCATCCACCCGATCGCCATGGAGGAGGGCCTGCGCTTCGCTATCCGCGAGGGTGGCCACACCGTCGGTTCGGGCATCGTCTCCACGATCATTGAGTAAATTAGCTCTTTGATATAGCTGACTTAGAGAACCCGGCACTTATATGGGTGCCGGGTTCTTTTCTGCAATGGATATTGAGCCGTTGCTGGTGTCGAGAGGATCGATAATGGTCCTGGATGCACCGTCGATTAGCTCTCGATGGCTTCATTGATGTGTTACAAATATGAATGGATCCACCGAGAACCAATTGACTCGAGGTTTTCATTGACAGCACTTACGTGGAGCTGATAAAGTAACAACTCGTGCCCGTACGGGGCGGAAATGAAAGGTTCAGGATACATGCGTACTCTAGTTACTCTTGCGTGCACTGAGTGCAAGCGCCGCAACTATACGACCACCAAGAACAAGTCGACCATGCCTGATCGTATGGAGATCAAGAAGTATTGCCCCTGGTGCCGTCACCACACGCTGCACAAAGAGACTCGCTAGTCTCTAGTCATATACGCCAGTAGTTCAATTGGTAGAGCATCGGTCTCCAAAACCGAGTGTTGAGGGTTCGAGTCCTTCCTGGCGTGCCAGTCATTATTCCGTAAGCTCCCAATTGGGGGCTTACGGTTTACTCATGTATAAGCGCATTGCGCGGAGGTAACCCAAATGGCCAACAAGAAGAACAAGAAGAAGGCTCAGCAGCCGGCACCTGCCAACAACGCTGCCGCCAACTCCAAGGTTGAGGCCAAGAAGGCCGTTGCCAAGAAGAACGAGAAGGCTGCGAAGTCCAAGAAGAACGAGAAGCCTGGTTTCTTCGCCCGCACCAAGAAGTATTTCGCTTCGGTCAAGTCCGAGATGAAGCGTGTCACGTGGCCCGATAAGAAGGAGCTCGTGAACTACTCGGTCGTCGTTTGCGCTTCTCTGATCGTCGTCGGCGTCGTCATCGCTCTGCTCGATGCTGGCTTTGGCGAGGCTCTTGCTCTGTTCTCTGGATTGAGGGGCTAAACCATGTCTAAGCGTTGGTACGTCGTTCACACTTACTCTGGATACGAGAACCGCGTTAAGTCCGATCTCGAGCATCGCATCGAGACCATGGGCATGCAGGACCGTATCTTTGATATCGAGATTCCTATGGAGCGCGTCACCGAGATTAAAGAGGGTGGCAAGCGCGAGACCAAGGATTCCAAGATTTTTCCGGGTTATGTCCTGGTCCGCATGGAGATGGATGACGATGCTTGGACGTGCGTTCGTAACACGCCTGGCGTCACCGGTTTCCTGGGCGGCAACGGCAAGCCCGCTCCGCTTTCCCGCGACGAGTACAACAAGATGACTCGTCGTCCCGGTAAGGGCGATTCGCCCAAGCGCACCTCGGTTGATATTCAGGTCGGCACGTCCGTCCGCGTCACCGATGGCCCGCTTACCGACTTTGATGGCAAGGTCTCCGAGGTTAACACCGAGGCTGGCAAGCTCAAGGTCACGCTGATGATCTTTGGCCGCGAGACGCCGGTCGAGCTCGACTTTAACCAGGTCGCTGTCATCGCTTAAGTTTTCGTCCGTTCGCGCGAGCGTGCTTCTTCTGTGACTGCTCATCTCAGGAGTGCTTCTAACACGTGCGTGCTTACGATATAGCAAGTACTTCACACTCGTGATTCGAAAGGAATGACCATGGCTGAGAAGAAGGTTGCCAACGTCATTAAGCTCCAGATTCCCGCTGGTGCCGCTAACCCCGCTCCTCCCGTCGGCCCCGCCCTGGGCGCTGCTGGCGTGAACATCATGCAGTTCTGCCAGGCCTTTAACGCCGAGACGCAGGACAAGAAGGGCGACATCATCCCCGTTGAGATCTCTGTCTACGAGGATAAGTCCTTCTCCTTCATCACCAAGACCCCGCCGGCGGCTCACCTCATCAAGAAGGAGCTGAACCTCAAGTCTGGTTCCGCTAAGCCCCAGGCCGACAAGGTCGGTCAGCTCTCCCAGGAGCAGCTCACCAAGATCGCCGAGATCAAGATGCCGGACCTCAATGCTAACGACATTGACGCCGCCAAGAAGATCATCGCCGGTACCGCCCGTTCCATGGGCGTCACCATCGCTGAGTAGCGATTTCTTTAGGTAATGACGGGTGCTCCGACCGGGGCGCCCGTTAAATGTGTGCAATAGGGCACACGATACGATGTGGGAGGGCTCACGCCCGTTTAACCACAGGAGGTAATGCACATGGCTAAGCATGGTAAGAGCTATAACGCCGCTGCCGAGAAGATCGACCGCGCCACGCTCTACACCCCCCTTCAGGCTGCCAAGCTCATCAAGGAGCTCGACACCGCCAAGTTCGACGAGACTGTCGAGGCCCACTTCCGTCTGGGCATCGATACTCGTAAGGCTGACCAGAACATCCGTGGCTCCATCTCCCTGCCCCACGGCACCGGCAAGACCGTTCGTGTTGCCGTCTTCGCCGAGGGCGAGAAGGCCCGCGAGGCCGAGGCTGCCGGCGCCGACATCATCGGTTCCGACGAGCTCGTCGCCCAGATCCAGAAGGGCGAGATCAACTTCGACGCTGCTATCGCTACGCCGAACATGATGGCCAAGGTTGGCCGCATCGGTAAGATCCTTGGTCCCCGTGGCCTCATGCCGAACCCCAAGCTCGGTACCGTGACCATGGACGTCGCCAAGATGGTCTCCGAGCTCAAGGCTGGCCGCGTTGAGTACCGCGCCGACCGCTACGGCATCTGCCACGTGCCCCTGGGCAAGAAGTCCTTCTCCGAGCAGCAGCTCGTCGAGAACTACGCTGCCCTGTACACCGAGATCCTGCGCGTCAAGCCCTCTTCTGCTAAGGGCAAGTACGTCAAGTCCATCTCCGTGTCTTCCACCATGGGCCCTGGCGTCAAGGTCGATCCCGCTGTCCAGCGCGACTTCCTGGCTGAGTAACTGCTCGTTACTGCCTGATCAAAGCAAGCATTGCTAAAGGAACCCGGTTCTGCCTCGCGCAGGACCGGGTTTCTTGCTATCTCGGGGTAAAACCACCTCAAAGGGGACAGTGTCCCCTTTGAGGTGGCTACCAGGGTGTTCTGGCGGTTGAGGACTCGATGGCCTCGTGGCGCTTGAGCTCGCGGCGCATGGTTTGCGAGTTGAGCCAGGCTGCCTGCCAGCCACGGATGGGGTAGCGCGTCTGGTCGAGCTCAAACTGCGTATAGCCGCAGGCGTTGATGATCGTCGTTCCACACACATGCTGCCGCTCGCGCTGAAAATCGTAACCGTAGCTTTGGTGTACATGTCCATGCACCATGTAGTCGGCCCCCCAGGACTCAAGCGCTGTGTTAAAGCACTCAAACCCTCGATGCGGCAGATCGTCCAGATCACCCATACCGGCGGCGGGTGCATGGGTAAGCAGAATGTCGCACCCGCCGACCATTCTAACCTTACGCGACAGCTTACGCATGCGCTTAGACATCTCGCGTTCGGTGTACATGTTGGCGCCGTCGCGATAACGCATGGACCCGCCAAGGCCCGCAATGCGAATCCCTCGGTACGTGTACACGGTGTCTTCCACGCAGATACATCCACCCGGTGCATGACGTGCATAGCGGTCATCGTGATTGCCGCGTACGTAGATGAGTGGTTTGTTGATGACCGTAACCAAAAACTCAAGATAGTCCGGGTCCAGGTCGCCGGCAGACAGAATCAGGTCGACACCCTCAAAGCGTTCCTTGCGAAAGCACTCCCATAGGCATCGTTCTTCGGTATCGGCTATGGCAAGGATTTTCATAGGGCGGTAACTCCCGGCTCATCGTCGAGCTGCGGAATGGTGCCCACCACGTTGTCCGCCAGCCAATTCATCTCGACAATCTGCGTGCTCGGCAGTGGGGGAAAGCCTTCGATCTGTACCACGCCGTTCTGGCTGTGGAGCTCGCCGCCAAAGGGGTTGATGGAGCCCTCGACAATGCCGTTGCGGAGCAGCTGCACCAGTTTGCGCGTCTGATAGGGCAGGCCCGGAGCGTAGCGAATGTCGATGACGCCCGAGCTCATGCCATACCAGTAGTTGACGGCGCGAACCTGGCTGTCGTCACTGGTCTCATCCCAGGTGCCATGCAGCAGGCTTCGCACGATAAGCTCGTAGTATCGGCCCCAGTTCCAGACCGGCATGGCGATGCCGACGACCTTGCCATCGACCAGGCGGTGGAGTCCGTAGGCCGTAGGGTCTACGAGCGACTTTGACATGTCAGCGCCGGTCATGACGCTCACGCCCTCGCGACACATGGCCTCGGCGAGACCTCCAGCGGGCACATCGCCCCAGGTCAGGATAATTTGCGCACGGGGGTCGAGCAGCGAGGCACCAATCGCAAAGGCGTTGATCTCGCTGAGTGCGCCCGAGGCGAAGACCGACGCGTGGTAGCCGATGCGGTGGTTGTCCGCCATGCTGGCGGCAAGGGCGCCCAGGAGGAACTTGGCCTCGTACATCTTGCCAAAGTACGAACGGACGCTTTGGTGGGGAAGGCCGATAGAGCAGTTAAGGAACCGAATTTGGGGATACTCAACGGCAGCTCTGAGCGTGTATTCCATCAGGCGGTGCGAGGTCGAGAAGATGACGTTAGCTCCGTGTTTGACAGCCGTTTCCACGGCGGCGTAGAAGACGTCCGGATTGTGACAGTCCTCGAACGCCTCGGTGCGCACGATACCGCCAAAGTGCTCATCGAGATACTGACGCCCTTGGTCGTGCAGGCTGTCCCAGCTCGACGTCGCACAGGGGAACTCATGGATAAAGGCGATGCGCAGGGGGTTGGCCGCCGAGTAGACGGTCTTGCCCATAAAGAAGTTGAGCACGCCGGAGGTGGACTTGGCGGGCGCCTCTTCCTCATCGACACTCGGCGCCTCGACAAGATCGACCTTCTCCTCATCACTTTTGCCGGCAATGACCAACTCGCGCCAAATCTTGCACAGGCGGTTTACGACGATGTCCGTCGGTGTGTCCAGCAGGCGGTCTTGGTTGTACACGTTGAGGTAAACGAGCATAGCGTCGGCGGGCGTAATGTCCAGATGGTCGCCGCCGGCGCGCAGGTAGGCGCGCTTAAAGAGCAGGAAGGTATGGCGCAGGTAGTCGACCTTTTTCTGCGGCCATTTTTCGATAAGGTTCTGACCGAGCATCTTGGCGAGCGTTTCGTAGCTTCCCTCACGCGAGAACTCGATCTCGTATAGGGGGCAGACGCGCCAAAACGCGCAGAACTCGCTATAGAGGCGGCTTTCGACGGAATCCCATTTTCCGGGATAGAGGCGGGTGACCTTGGCCGAAACCGTCGGGGCGTCCAGGAATTTGAGGACACTGACGCGCTTGTTGCCCTCTTGGACGTAAAACCGATGCATGAACTCGGTGACGATGATGGGGTCGCGATAGCCCTCGGTCACCTGGATGTCGTAGAGGTTGGACCACTTGCGGGCGAACTCGGTGTTAAACGGCAGCAGGGGCATAAAGTTGCACGAAAAGGCAGACTGACGGCCCTTAGTAACCGTGCCGACGACCATTTCGAGCGGAATATCCCTTAGGCCGACATTCTCTCGCTGACCTAAGGGGAGCTGAGCAACCAAGCTATCGAGGTCCGTAAGGTATGGGTGCTCGCTTTGGCTGATGGCGCGTCGACGCCCCTGCTCGCCGCGCTTGCGTGCTTGACGATAGGCCTCTTCCATGGTGTCTACTCCCTTAGTCGTTTAAACAACGATATGAACCATGGTACCACGATGCGAAACCACCACAAAGGTGCCTGTCCCCTTTGTGGTGGTTTAGGCGATGATGGGGGCGATGGCACGAATGCAGGCGTCGGCTGCCGTAAAAGTGGTGCTATCGTCGCTGACGATAAAGATGATTTTTCCCTTGATGCCAAAGTCGCCGATCTCGCTAAAGAGCACGTACGGCTCCTTGTCAAAGCCAGAGATGGGCGAGACGGCCGTTTTGGTTGCGCTCGTGAGCTCGCCTGCCAGCGCGTCAAGGGAAGCCCACTTAGACGTGTCCTTTACGGCAACGGGCACGGCCACGCGCCCAAAGGGCATCAGATGCACGAGCGTGTTCTTGGAGATGTTGGAGTTGGGCACAATGATGGTCTGCCCGCAGGCGTCCTCGATGGTCGTGTGGCGCCAGGTGATATCTTGGACCACGCCCGACACGCCGCCGACCTCGATATTGTCGCCGGGTTTGATAATGCCCATAAAGGTCACCTGCATACCGCCGATAAGGTTCGACAGCGTGTCCTGAAAGCCGAGCGAGATGGCGATGCCGCCGACGCCAAGAGCGGCGACGAGGGCGTTTGCATTAATGCCAAAACAGTTGTCGAGGATAAAGCTGCCGCCGATCATCCAGATGACGGCGCGCGCGATGTTGATGAAGATGCTCGATGCTGGGAGCGGGTTATCGTCGCGGTTAAGCAGGTGGTGCAGGGTCTTGGACGCGATTTTGGCGGCAACGGCGGTGCCGATGGCCAAGATGCCGGCCCAGATGATGTTGTGGACCCATCGCTGCTCAAAGAAATGAAGAATCGGCTCAAACAATTCCATGTAGGTAAACCTCCTCATGATCATCCAACCATGATACCCACCAAGAAGCCCGTCCGATCAAATTCGGACGGGCTTCTGCGCTCGATATAAGGTTTGCGGGGCGGGGCTGAGAGGCCCGGCGGTGTAGCTTAGCGTCGACGCTTCCAGATAATGCCGAGAATGATGATGACGATGCCGCCGATGAGGCATGCGCCGATCACGGCTAGCGTGCGGTCTCCCGTTGCGGCGAGCTTGCCGGTCGTCTTCTTGGTGATGACCTTCGTGGTCGTCGCGTCCGTCTTAGGCGAGGGCTCAGGCGTCCGGGCCGGTGTGGGCGTGGGGTCCACGGCAGCGGAGCCAAAGCTGATGGTGCCCGCAAGCGAGGCCATCTTGCTCTCCCAGTCGCTCTTCCCGATCAATGCTCTGATCGCCGCCTCGCAGGTACCCCACTCGGTGTGCTTGGTGGCGTTTGCGAAGGTGGGGAAGTCAGTCGTGTTGGTGATGATGTAGTTGTTAGTGGCGACGGTATAGTCCTTGGCGGGATCAAGTGCCGTGCCGTCCTTGGTGAGTGTGGCGCTCACGATGCGCTTGCCTTCGGGCTGCGTCCAGTCGATCGTTACGTTAATGCCACCGAAGGAAAGGACGCTACCGGAATCGTCGCGCCACTTGTACTTGTCTTGCGCCTCCTGCTCGGTGTGACCGGCCGCCACATAAGCCTGCTGAAGCTCGTAGCTGTCGTTGCAATCATTGCTGATCTGCAGCGAGTGCTCGAGCGCTGCCAGGAAGTCCGCACCGGTCATGGTCCAGGTCTCCACGGTGTTGCCGTAGGGCGAGATAGCGATGACGTTGCCGGCGGTCACATCGCCCGCAGCGATGCCGCCGCGGATGCCGCCCGCGTTCTCGATGGCAAGGTCCGCGCCCGTCAGGTCAAGATAGGAGCCGCAGATCACATGTCCGATGGTCTGGGCCTTGGTGGTGTCGCCCTCCTTGCTGGGGCGGAAATCGGTGGTGCGCACCATCTCCCAGCCGTGCGTGCCAGATGCGTTCTCGCCGTAGAAATAATTGGTAGAGCTCGTGCCGAGCACCTCGCTCGATGCGGAGCTAAAGGCATCGTCGAGCGGCTTGATCTTGTTGCCGTGGACCTCATCAAGGATGCTCTGATAGGTGGAGCCCTTGTTGGGATCGGTCAAAAGAACGTTTACATCCTTGGCGGTATAGAGCTTCTCGTCGCTTTTGTCTTCGTATACCGCCGCCGTGTCATCGTCGGTGCTTTCGGTGCCCTTGGTGTCGTACTGGTACGGAATGGAGAGCAGCCCCACCTCGGCAAAGGCGCTGCCCGCCTCGACAACGTGGATTGTCTTGCCGTCGGCCCCCGTCACCTTCTCGTTAAGGTTGATGTGCTCATGGCCTGCGATAAGGGCATCGACGCCACGGAGCCGCGTGGCAAAGGTCTTGGCGTCGAGCGTGTGCGCGATACACACAACAACATCGCAGCCCTCCTTGCGCAGCTGCTCTGCCTCGGCATTGATGGCGTTCGCGGCACTCGAGAAGCTGGTGCCCGCGACCAGGTCCGCGCGCAGCGAGGAACCTAGCGACTCATCCATGGCTCCGACGACGCCGACCTTGATCTGGTAGGCGAACGTTGAGTGACCTTCACTGTCCCTCCAGGTGCGGTTGAGCGTCTTCGTGATGCTCGAGCTCCATACGCCGTTCGAGGACGTTGCATTCGCGCAAAGCATAGCGAAGGGTGTGCTGGTGGTGCTGGAGCCGGTCATGGTGCGAAGCTTGTCCGCGCCATAGCTCCAGTCGTGGTTGCCTGGCGTGGTCGCGTCGTAGCCATCGGCGTAGAAGGTGTCCATGAGCTCGGCGATGCTCTTGCCCTCGCTCATGGTGGCGAAGGACTGTCCGTGGAAGGTATCACCCGCATCGAGCAAAAGATCGGGGGCGTTGCCCTGGGCGCTATAGAGAACCGCCAGTCCGTCAAAGCCGACGGTGCCGGTGCCCTTGCTTTCGTTGTAGCTGTACTTGTAGCTGCCGTGGATGTCGTTGGTGTGCATGACGGTCACGGTGCCGTCAATAGCGGCGGGCAGGTTCCCCGCGAAAGCGAGGCTGGGTGCGCCAGTGAACACGCCGGCAAGCAGCGCGGCGGTTAACGCAAGGCGGGGGAGGAGTCTTTTCATGGCAGTCTCCTTAGTCCTTAACAAAAACCACCACAAAGGTGCCTTTCCCTTTTGTGGTGGTTTTCTAAGTCGTTAGCTTAGTAGCATGCGGTCGTTGGCGAGCTCGCCGCCCGAGACCTCCTCAAACTTCTGAAGCAGGTCGGCCACGGTGAGCGACTTCTTCTCGTCGCCGGCCACGTCGTAGATCACATGGCCCTCGTGCATCATGATCAGGCGATTACCCAGACGGATGGCGTCGTTCATGTTGTGCGTGACCATGAGCGTGGTCAGGCGGTTCTCGTCGACGATCTCCTCGGTCAGGTTGAGCACCTTAGAGGCCGTCTTGGGGTCGAGGGCCGCCGTGTGCTCGTCGAGCAGCAGCAGGCGCGGCTTGGTGAGCGTGGCCATCAGCAGGGTGAGTGCCTGGCGCTGGCCGCCCGAGAGCAGGCCGACCTTGGCGTTGAGACGCGTGTCCAGACCGAGGTCCAGGCGCTTGAGCAGTTCAACGTACTCGTCCTTCTCGGCCTTGGTGACGCCCCATGAAAGGCCGCGACGCTGGCCGCGGCGCTTGGCGAGGGCCAGGTTCTCGGCAATTTGCATGTCGGCTGCGGTGCCGCGCATGGGATCCTGGAACACACGGCCCAGGTACTTGGCGCGTTGCGACTCGCTCAGACGCGAGATGTCGGTGCCGTCGAGCTCAATAACACCCGAATCGAGCGGATACACGCCGGCGATCATATTGAGCAGCGTGGACTTGCCGGCGCCGTTGCCGCCAATCACGGTTACAAAGTCGCCATCGTTGAGGGTGAGGTCGACGCCGGTGAGCGCGCGCTTCTCGGTGACGGTGCCCTTGTTAAAGGTCTTCTTGACGTGCGAGAGCTTAAGCATCTGCCTCATCTCCCTTCGTGTAGGAGCTGCGGAGCTTATAGCGCTCCCAAACCACGGGCACGCACAGGGCCACGGCGACGATCACGGCGGAGAGCAGCTTCATGTCGTTGGCGTCCATGCCCAGCTGCAGCACGATGGCGCGGATAAGGAAGTACACCACGGAGCCAAAGACGGCGGAGGCAAGACGGACGCTAAACTGCGTGAGGCCGCCGGGCAGCAGGCGACCGAGCACCTCGCCGATGACGATGGCGGCAAGACCGATAACGATGGCGCCGGTGCCCATGCCAATGTCGGCATACTTCTGGCTCTGGCAGATGAGCGCACCCGAAAGGCCAATGAGGGCGTTGGAGAGCACGAGGGCGATCATTTTGGTGGTGTTGGTGTTAACGCCCAGGGCGCGGATCATGTACTCGTTGTTGCCGGTGGCACGCAGCGCCGAGCCGATCTCGGTGCCAAAGAACCAGTACAGGATGGCGACGATGGCCACGGCCAGCACAATGCCTAGGATAATGGCAACAGTGGACTGCGGCAGGCCCGTCATGTTGCTGACGGATGAGAAGATAGTGCCCTTGGCAAGGATGGGCGTATTGGACTTGCCCATGATGCGCAGGTTGATGGACCACAGACTGATCTGCGTAAGGATTCCGGCGAGGATTGCGGGAATCTCAAAGACGGTGGTCAAGATGCCCGTGACGGCGCCCGCGATGGCGCCGGCACACATGCCGGCCAGCACGGCGAGCAAGGGGTCGACGTTATTGTTGACGATGAGCACGGCGCAGACACAGCCGCCGAGGGCAAAGCTGCCGTCGCAGGTCATATCGGGGATGTCGAGCAGGCGGAACGTGATAAACACGCCAAGCACCATAATGCCCCAGAGGACGCCCTGCGAAACGGCGCCCTGCAATGCAATGAGCATGCTTCATACCTCCTAGGATAGGGTGGACACGTGAGTCACCATGATAGCGGTAACAATGCATAAAAGAGTTGCGGACGGATGTTTTGTCTCATCCGAAACAAGCAGGGCGAACGCCGGTCTTTGGCGTTCGCCCCAAGGACTCAGATATTGAATAACGCGGCTGTGGCGCGCGTGCGGGCCCTAGACGCGTTACCGCGCATGGCGCTACTCGTCCAGAGCGGAAAGGTCGATGCCTAGGGCCTCGGCCATCTCGTCGTTCTTGACGACGACCAGGTCCTTGCTCGAGAGGTGCTTGATCGGCATATCCTCGGGCTTGGCTTCGCCCTTCAGAATCTTAACGGCCATCTCGCCCGCAGCGTGGCCCAGATCCTCATAGTTGATGGAGAGGGTGAACAGGCCGCCGGCCATGCACATACCCTCCTCGCCGGTCACGAAGGGGAGCTTATTCTCCTTGCAGATCTGGCCGACCTGCGAAGCGCCCGCGGCGATGGTGTTGTCAGTGGGGGAGTACAGCGCGTCGACCTTGCCCACGGCAGACTCGACGACGGACTGAATCTCGTTGGAGCTCGAGACGGTGAAGTCAGTGTACTCGAGGCCCAGCTTGTCGAGCTCCTTCTTGGCGGCCTTGATCTGGACGTCGGAGTTGGACTCGGCGGTGCAGTAGAGCAGGCCGACCTTTTTAACGTCGGGCAGGACCTTCTGCATCATCTCGAGCTGCTCGGCGACCGGGGTGAGGTCGGAAGCACCCGTGACGTTGGTGCCGGGCTTGTCGTTGTCCTGGACCAGGCCGGAGGCGGCGTAGTCGGTGATGGCACAGCCCACGATGGGGATATCGGCCGTGGCGCCGGCGGCAGCCTGCGCGGCGGGCGTGGCGATGGCATAAATCAGGTTGACGTTGTCGCCCACAAACTTGTCGGCAATGGACTTACACGTGGACTGGTCGTTCTGGGCGTTCTTCTGGTCGATCTTGACCTTAAGGCCGCTCTCCTTGATGGCCTTGACAAAGCCATCGTTGGCGGCGTCGAGTGCGGAGTGCTCGGTGAGCTGCAGAACGCCGATGGTGTAGTCGGAACCGGCGGCAGCAGAGCCGGAACCAGAGTTGCCGCCGCATCCGGCGAGCGGGGCGAGCGCGAGCAGGCCGGCGGAGACCAGAAGGCTCCTGCGGCTGATGGTGATGTCCTTCATATCATTACCCCCAGTATAAAAATGGCTGGAAACACTGCACTGGGACAAAGTGCAAGTGGGACTATAGTAGCGCTGATGTCCATTTTTACAACAGCCTGGCGGGTTTTTTAATACAGAATCGGATGGGCGGTACGGGTAGTCGAATGGGCGGCGGAGGGTCTTATGCGGCGGAGGAGGCGTCGTCCTCGTCCAGGGCGGCGAAGAGCTTCTTGCCATCGAGGAGACGTGTGGTGACGTTTCTCATGCGGCCGATCTCAACGGTGCGCAGCGTGTCGTCGGCGCCTCGGGCGTCATAGACCGTTCCCAGCAAATACGAGATGCCGTCTCGTTGCTTGATGGCAAAGGGCCGGAGTGTCATCCGTGCCACTTCGACCTCTCCGCGTGCCGTGACACTCGAAATATCAAAACTCACTGTGGTTCCGTGGTCGATGGCCTGCTCGATGAGCTCGCAGGCATCGATGCGCTTGACGGGCGTGCGTGTGGCCTTGGTGGATTTGCCGCCTGCGCTTGGAGCAGGCTCGGGTGCATCGAGGTAGCCGCGAACGTCGGCGCTCGCCATGGCGACCAAGTGCTGCGCCATGCTTTTTCGAATGGCGATGGGCGTAGAGCGGTTGCGCATGACCATGCCGTGGAGTCGGATGATCTCTTCGTCGGTGAGCGGACGGGTCAAGAGCCGATACCCCACGCCGCGCTTGTACTCAATTTCGTATCCGGCATGGCGAAGTGCGGAGATGGCGGTGTAGATGCTGCGCCGCGCCGCCGAGATGGGCATGCGGGCGGGGTCGTCGGGATGGGCGAGGCGTCGGATCAACTCATCGGAAAGCATGGCCTTGTCCTCACCGGTGTTTTCGCTTAATAGTTGCAGGATGCGAACGGCGCGATAGGCTGCCATCGAGGCGGCGCCCCTCGTCGTGGTCTCGTAAGTTTCAACAGCGGTTTCGGTCATGGCGCCCACGTCCTTTCCGTTTTGGGTGGCGACGGTATGGAGCCTAGGACGCGGGGCTTTCCCAGGGGTGCAGGACGCTCTGGGCGGTCGGTAGCCGTCGGCAAGCGGCGGGTCGAGTTTTCAACAGCCCTGCCCAACTGACCAAAAACTTGCCAAAAGCTCGACGGATGCTGTTGAAAAAAGCGCCCCTCGGCTTGCCGAGAGGCGCTGGCGTGATGCACTGGAACGCGTTTGGTGGCGCTGTGGCGATTAGAAGTCGGCGTTGCCCACGGTGCGCGGGTGCGGCAGGACGTCGCGGATGTTGCCCACGCCGGTCAGATACATGACCAAGCGCTCGAAGCCCAGACCGTAGCCGGCGTGCTTGCAGGAACCGTAGCGGCGCAGGTCAAGGTAGTACTTGTACTGCTCGGGATTCATGCCCAGGTCCTTGATGCGGGCCTCGAGCAGATCCAGGCGCTCCTCGCGCTGGGAGCCGCCGATAATCTCGCCGATACCGGGAACCAGGCAGTCGGCGGCGGCGACGGTCTTGCCGTCCTCGTTCATGCGCATGTAGAACGCCTTGATCTCGGCCGGGTAGTCGGTTACGAAGGTCGGGCGCTTAAAGTGCTCCTCGGTCAGGAAGCGCTCGTGCTCGGTCTGCAGGTCGATGCCCCAGCTGACGGGGTAATCAAACTGGTGGCCAGCAGCGACTGCCTGCTCCAGGATCTCGACGGCCTCGGTGTAGGTGACGCGGGCAAAGTCGGAGTTTGCCACGTGGTCCAGGCGCTCGATCAGGCCCTTGTCCACAAACTTGTTGAGCATGTTGAGCTCGTCGGGGCAGGTGGCCATAACGTCCTTAAGGACGTACTTGAGCATGGCCTCGGCGTTATCCATGTAGTCGTTAAGGTCGGCAAAGGCCATCTCGGGCTCGATCATCCAAAACTCGGCGGCGTGGCGCGTGGTGTTGGAGTTTTCGGCGCGGAAGGTGGGGCCAAAGGTGTACACGTCGCCAAAGGCCATGGCAAAGTTCTCGGCATTGAGCTGGCCGGATACGGTAAGGCTCGCGTGCTTGCCAAAGAAGTCCTGGCTCCAGTCGACCTCGCCGGACTCGGTGAGGGGCGGATTTTTGGGGTCGAGCGTGGTCACGCGGAACATCTCGCCGGCGCCCTCGCAGTCACTCGTGGTGATGATGGGGGTGTTGACGTAGACGAAGCCCCGCTCCTGGAAGAAGCGGTGGATGGCGGCAGCCGCGACAGAACGGATGCGGAACACGGCGCGGAACAGGTTGGTGCGCGGGCGCAGGTGCTGCTGGGTGCGCAGGAACTCGACGGTTGCGCGCTTCTTTTGCAGCGGGTAATCCGGGGCGCTGACGCCCTCGACCTCGATGGAAGTGGCAGAAAGCTCGAAAGGCTGGGGCGCATCGGGGGTCAGCTTGACGGTGCCGGTGCAAATGAGTGCGGCCGAGACGTTTTGATGGGCGATCTCGTCGTAGTTGTCGAGTGCCTCGCGGTTCATGACGACCTGCAAGTCTCGGAAGCAGCTGCCGTCGTTGAGCGTGACAAAGCCAAAGTTCTTCATGTCGCGGACGGACTTGACCCAGCCGGCGACGGTGACGGTCTGGCCGCCGAGCGACTCGGCATCGGCATAGAGCTGCGCGATTTTGGTGCGGTTCACGTATCCTCCCATAACGGTTGAATGATAGTTATCCATACAGTTCGATATTCTAGCAGCTCGGCTCATTTGGGCTATACAGATAAGGCATTGGCGGGATGGTTTTTCAAACGAAAAGCGCCCGCGGCCAAATGGTCGCGAGCGCTTGACGAGGTGCCTTTTGGCTGTGTGGCGCGGGGCCTGGCTACTTGGTCTTGGCAACCAGCAGCGGATCGCCAAGCTTGACGAGCGGGTTGCCGCCGATAAGCGTGCCAGACTCGCCGACGTGGTCGATGCTCTTGAGGCGGTCGAGCTCAGAGATGATGACGGTCACAATGTCCTCGTGACCGGCGGCCTTGATAGCGTCGCGGTCGAAGCTGATGAGCGGCTGGCCTGCCTTGACCGTGTCGCCCATCTCGACAAAGCGGGCAAAACCCTTGCCGTTCATTTCCACGGTGCCCAGGCCGACGTGGATGAACACGCGCAGGCCGTCCTCGGTAATCATGCCGATGGAGTGGTTGGTGACGGTGGTGGCGCCGATACGGCCGTTGGCGGGGGCGTAAATGGTGCCGGTAATGGGCTCGATGCCGTAACCCTGGCCGAGCATGCCCGAGGCGATGGTCTCGTCGGGAACCTCACTCAGATTGACGAGCACGCCGTTGACGGGAGCGTAGATGACGCCTTCGCGGGTGGCGAAGCTTGCTGCGGGCGGAACAGACGCCTCGCCGGTCGAGGTGAAGGTGGACTTAAGCGAATCGAGCAGACCCATAGTTGCCTCCAACTTAAATAGGCGCATATCGCGCGTTTGGTTTGCCGGAAACGTTTCATATCTGTTTCGCGGCTTGGTCAACACCCCCTATTCTACGCTGCTCAGCGATACCTCTGAGCTGGGATTATGTGATATATCAGTTGAAGGGAAACTTATTGCTGGCGTGTTTCTGCGTCACGGGTTCAAGTGGGGTACGCTTGAAGGCGAAAAACAAGGGCGCTTAATTTGCGCGAAGGGAGCACATATGATTGTCGAGAACCATGCACTGTGGGGCGAGGAGCCGACCGAGGAATATCCGGCGACGTTTACGTATTTGGGTGCCGAGCCGCTGCCTGATAAACCGAATGGCCGCCGCCCTGCCGTGATTATCTGCGGCGGAGGTGCGTTTACGCATATCGCTCCGCATGAGCAGGATCCCGTGGCGTTTGCGTTTTTGGATCACGGTTACCAGGCCTTTGTGCTCAACTATGTCACGAGTTCTACGGGTGACGTGAGCTTTCCGCACCCCCAGGCAGATCTCGCCAAGATGGTCGCCACGGTGCGTGCGAATGCCGACGAGTGGCATGTCGATCCCAAGCGCGTGTGCGTCGTGGGCTTTTCTGCTGGCGGCATGATTTGCGCCTCGCTGGCAACACAGTGGAAGACCGGCCCCTTTGCGGCACTTGCCGGGGCGCGTCCGGACGACATTCGTCCCGATGCCGTGGTGCTGGGCTATCCATTGCTCGACTTTGCCTATGTGCGCGACATGCAGACGCGCGATCCGCGCATTGACTTGCGTGTGCCCAAGACGGGCGGCAAGACGGGGCGCGATCTGCTCAACGACTACCTGTCGATGGTGACGGGTGGCGAGGCAACTGACGAGCATTTGGCCGATATCTGCCCCACCACGCATGTTTCGCGTCAGATGCCGCCGACCTTTGTGTGGGGCGTGTCCGACGACAAGACGGCGCCGATCGCGCAGGTCTATCCGTTTGCGCAGCGCATGGCCGAGGAGGGCGTCGCTTGCGAGATGCACGTCTTTGACCAAGGTGGTCACGGGCTTTCGCTCGGCAACGCCAACACCGCGGTCGATAACGAGGACAAACAGGTGGCAGTCCGCCCTTGGATCCGCCTGGCTTTCCGCTTCCTGGAGCGCCACGGGTTTTAGTTACGGCGTTTTACCAAACGCCGTAACCACTTGCCGCTCTGGCGGGCTTTTGCTGTCGGTCCCAAGACATCGGCATCGTCCTAGCTCTCAAGGGCTCGGCGCAAAGTAATCCGTCCCCCTTGCACCAATCTGTTGATTGAACGTCGTTGCGTGTTCGCGCTATGATGCATGGTTACAATTGGTTAGCCATGGCAAACGGTTAGCCAAGGTAAACAAAATGCAACGCCCTGTGGGCGCCGGGGGAGGAACACGGACGTGAAGCTCGATACACTCGAGATCGGAAAGGACGCCGTTGTCGCATCGGTGGCATCGGACGATCAGGCACTCCGACAGCATATTTTGGACATGGGTCTAACGCCGGGCACCGAAGTCACCATGATGAAGTACGCCCCCATGGGCGACCCGCTCGAGATTCGCCTGCGCGGCTATGAGCTGACGCTACGTAAGGACGATGCCGCCCGCATTGAGCTCGAGGGCATTCACGATACCGACATGGGTCCGCGCGCTAACGCTGCAATCGGCACGACGGAGCATCCGGCCCTGGGCGAGGGGACGTATTCGCCCCGTGCGGCAAAGACGGCCGTGCCCGAGGGCGCGCCGCTGCACTTTGCCCTCGCCGGCAACCAAAACTGCGGCAAGACCACGTTATTCAACCAGCTGACGGGCTCCAACCAGCATGTCGGTAACTTTCCCGGCGTGACGGTCGACCGCAAGGACGGCACTATCCGTAACCACCCCGAGGCGAGCGTTACCGACTTGCCCGGTATTTACTCGTTGTCGCCGTACACGGGCGAAGAGGTCGTGAGCCGTCAGTTCATTCTCGACGAGCGCCCGGACGCCATCATCGACATCATCGACGCCACCAACATCGAGCGTAACCTGTACCTGACGCTGCAGCTCATGGAGCTCGATCGTCCCATGGTCATCGCGCTCAACATGATGGACGAGGTGACGGCCAACGGCGGCGCCGTGGACGTCAACCTGCTCGAGAGCCTGCTGGGCGTGCCTGTTGTTCCCATTAGCGCTGCCCGCAACGAGGGTATTGGCGAGTTGGTGGATCATGCCTTGCACGTGGCGCGGTTCCGCGAGCGCCCCGGTCGCCTGGACTTCTGCGCGCCCGATGGTCCAGACGGCGGCGCGCTGCATCGCTGCATTCACGGCATCGCCAACCTTATCGAGGACCATGCTGCGACGGCGCACATTCCGGTGCGTTTTGCGGCGACCAAACTGGTTGAGGGCGACGAGCTGGTGACCGAGGCGCTTCACCTGGATCGCAACGAGCTCGACGCTATCGAGCACATCATTACCCAGATGGAGGGCGAGGCCGACACTGACCGCCTGTCCGCGCTGGCCGATATGCGCTTTAGCTTTATCGGCGACGTGTGTGGGCGCTGCGTCGTCAAGCCGCACGAGAGCCGCGAGCACGTGCGCTCCGTCAAGATCGACCGCATCCTGACGGGTCGCTACACGGCCATTCCGGCGTTCCTGGTGATCATGGGTCTCGTCTTTTGGCTGACGTTTGGCGTGATCGGCGCGGCGTTGCAGGGACTTATGGAGGACGGCATCGCTGCCATCATCGCCTCGGCCGATGCGGGCCTCAAGGCGTTCGGCACCAACGACGTGGTGCGCTCGCTGGCTGTCGACGGTGTGCTTACGGGCGTGGGCAGCGTGCTAACCTTCCTGCCGATTATCGTCGTGCTCTTTTTGTTCCTCTCCATTCTGGAAGACTCCGGCTACATGGCGCGCGTGGCCTTTGTCATGGATAAAGTGCTGCGTCGCTTTGGCCTGTCGGGTCGCAGCTTCGTGCCTATGCTCGTCGGTTTTGGCTGCACCGTGCCGGCTATCATGTCGACCCGTACGCTCCCATCCGAGCACGACCGCAAGATGACGGTCATGCTCACGCCGTTCATGAGCTGTTCGGCCAAGTTGCCGGTCTACGGTCTGCTGTGTGGGGCGTTTTTCCCGCAGGCGACGGTTCCCGCCATGGTCTCGCTCTATCTGATTGGCATTGCGGTCGGTTGCATCGCGGCTTTGGTGCTCAATCGCACGGCATTTAAGGGTGACCCGGTGCCGTTTATCATGGAGCTTCCCAATTACCGCCTGCCGAGCGTCAAGACGACGGTGATGCTGGCATGGGATAAGGCCAAGGACTTTATTACCAAGGCCTTTACCATTATCTTTGCCGCTACCGTGGTCATCTGGTTCCTCCAGACGTTCGATATCCGCTTTAATGTGGTCGCCGATCAGTCGCAGAGTCTGCTTGCCGGTCTGGGCAGCATTATCGCTCCGCTGCTGGCGCCGCTCGGCTTTGGCGACTGGCGTGCGTCGACGGCGCTCGTCACCGGACTTATTGCCAAGGAGAGTGTCATCTCGACCCTCACCGTGCTTTTGGGTGCAACCTCGCCCGCGGCACTGTCGACCATGTTTTCGCCGTTTACCGCCTACGTGTTCCTGGTCTTTACGTTGCTGTACCCGCCCTGCGTGGCTGCCATCGGCGCCGTCAAGAGCGAGCTGGGTGCGCGCTATGCCGTTGCCGTGTTCGCGTTTCAAGTGACGGTCGCCTGGATCGTGGCATTTGTCGTGCATTCGGCGGGTATATTGCTGGGGTTGGCTTAACTATTATTGACGGCGTAACCTCTGCATATCGAGTTGATTGCGGCCCCGCATCTGTTGCTGACGGATGCGGGGCCGTTGCTATATAATCGCCTCCGCTCAAAATGATTGGAGACGTTATATATGAGTCAGGCAAGACAAGATGGCATCTCACTCAAGCAGTGGCTCCCGCTCATCGGGCTCACCTGCTGCGCGTTCGTGTTCAACACGTCGGAGTTCATGCCCATCGGCCTGCTGACCGACATCGCCGCATCGTTTTCGCTCACCGAGGCCCAAGCTGGCATCATGATCTCGGTCTATGCCTGGGGCGTCATGCTGCTGTCGTTGCCGCTCATGGTGTTCGCTTCGCGCTTTGAGTTCAAGCGGATGCTGCTCGGCGTGCTTGCCGTGTTCTCGCTGGGCCAGTTCCTGTCCGCCGTGGCGCCGACCTACCCCATCTTGGTCTGCGCACGCCTGGTGGTCGCCTGCGCGCATGCCGTGTTCTGGTCGGTCGCCTCGATCATGGCGTCGCGCCTGGTTGACACGCGCCACGGGGCGCTCGCCATCAGCATGATCGCCACGGGCTCGTCCATCGCGCAGATCTTTGGCCTGCCCCTCGGCCGCGCCATTGGCCTGGCCGTGGGCTGGCGTATGACGTTTGCCGTGGTCGGGGCCCTCTCTGCCGCTGCGGTGGTGTACCAGGCCGCCGTGTTCCCGGCCATGCCGGCGGGCGAGCGCTTTACGCTTAAGCAACTGCCCGAGCTGCTCAAGAACCCGTTCCTCATCGCGCTTTATGCGGTCACGGTGTTCATGGCAACCGGCTATTATGCGGGTTACAGCTATATCGAGCCGTTCCTGGCACAGGTTGCGCACGTCGACGCAAGCGCTATTACCATGACGCTGACGGCGTTCGGCTGCTCTGGTCTGGTGGGCAGCTGGCTGTTTGGTCGCCTGTTCGACGGGCACCGGTTCCCGTTTCTCGCGATCACGCTTTCCGGCGTGCCGGTGGCTCTGCTGCTCATGGGTCCGGCCACATCGTCGCTCGCGGCGGTGCTTGCCGTCTGCGCGCTATGGGGCTGCTGCTCCACGGCCTTTAACGTGGCGTTTCAGGCCGAGCTCATCAAGTACACGCCGGCGGATTCGTCGGCCGTCGCCATGTCGATCTTCTCGGGCCTGTTCAATCTGGGTATCGGCACGGGCACCGCGATCGGCGGCGCCGTGGTTTCGGGCCCCGGTATCGCCTGGATCGGCTTCGCGGGCGGGGCGATTACCGTCGTGGGCGTCATCCTCGCCATCACGGTGCTATTTCCGGCCATACGCCGCGCAAAGCTCGTCGCCTAATCACGTCCCCTCATCAGTTGCGGTGGAATACGGACTGCTGGGTCCAATAAACACGGCAAACAGTCCGTATTTCACCGCAACTTAGAAAGGGGCTGGGGTAGCTAAAAGAGCCCCGTCCCAAAATAGCTACCCTGCTGGGCATACAATGGATGTCGTTGTGTTGAGCTTACCGGGAGGTTGCTATGTGGGCATACGAGACGACGTTCTATCAGATCTATCCGCTGGGCTTTTGCGGTGCCCCGCGCGAAAACGCCGCGCCTGTTGCCGAGGATGAGCTCGCCCAGGCTGCCAATGCCGCGCCTAACCCCGATGCCCCCATCATGAAGATTGCCCAATGGGCCGACTACCTGCAAAAACTCGGTATTGGCGCTGTGCTGATCAACCCGCCGCTCGAGTCTGATAGCCACGGCTACGATACGCGCAGCCTGCGCCATATCGACCGCCGCCTGGGTGGGGATGCCGACTTTGCCGCCGTGTGCGAGACGCTGCACGCCCATGGCATCCGCGTGGTGCTTGATGCCGTCTTCAACCACGTCGGTCGCGGCTTTTGGGCCTTCCGCGATGTTCAGGAGCGCAAGTGGGACTCGCCCTACAAGGATTGGTTCCATATCAGCTTTGACGGTGACTCGTGCTACGGCGATGATTTTTGGTATGAGGGCTGGGAGGGCCATTTTGAGCTCGTGAAGCTCAACCTACAAAACCCCGCCGTGGTCGATTACCTGCTTGAGTCCGTGCGTCGCTGGGCCGAGGTCTTTGGCGTCGACGGCCTGCGCTTGGACGTTGCCTATATGCTCGATCGCGATTTTATGCGCCGCCTGCATACTTTTACCCGTGAGCTCAAGCCCGACTTTGTGCTGATTGGCGAGACGCTCCACGGCGACTACAACCAAATCGTCAACGACGAGATGCTCGACTCCTGCACCAACTACGAGTGCTACAAGGGCCTGTACTCCAGCTTTAACTCGGTCAACATGTTCGAGATCGCCCATTCGCTGCACCGTCAGTTTGGCGGCGACCCTTGGTGCATCTACCGCGGCAAACATCTGCTGTCGTTTGTCGACAACCACGATGTGCCGCGCCTGGCGAGCATCCTGACGGACAAGTCCTGTCTGCGCCCCGCTTATGGCATGCTCTTTGGCATGCCGGGCATCCCGTGCGTCTACTATGGCAGCGAGTGGGGAATTGCCGGCGAAAAGGGTGGCCCCGATGGCGACTGGGCGCTGCGACCTGCGCTCAATGAGCCTGCGCCCAACGAGCTGACGGCGTTCATCACGCAGCTTGCGCACCTTCGCTCGGCCGACGACGCGGCTGCCCGTGCTCTCAACTACGGTGCCTATCGCAACGTGGTGATCCAGAACAAGCAGCTGTTGTTCGAGCGCGCCTGCGACGACGCGACGGTACTCGTGGCGGTCAATGCCGTGAACGAGAGGTATACCTTCACCGCCGGCGAACTCAACGGCTCCTTCGTCGACCTGCTTGGCGACGGCGTGCCCACGGTCGAGCTGGCGGGCTCCCTTGAGCTTGCGCCCTACGAGGTGCGTTATCTGCTGAGGGCCTAGGCCATGGCAACGTCTGACGAGGGCTATCAACATATTGAGCATGGGTTTGAGCCCGTGTTTGACGAGTGTTCGCGCGTTTTGGTGCTCGGGTCGTTTCCTTCGGTGCTTTCGCGCGCCAATGCCTTTTATTACGGTAACCCCCAGAACCGCTTTTGGCGCGTGATGGCCGCGTGCCTCGGTGCGCCCGTGCCGCCCAACGAGGGCGAACCTTAAAACGGAGTATTTGAGCATGAAATAGAAAGCCTGGTCAGTCCAGATAGTGAGAAGTTGAAGCTGAAGACCATCGCAGAATTGACAAATCGAAATTTGTGGAGAGGAGAAGTATCGATGGAGTGGACAAGTGAAAAGTATAAAAACAACCTACTGGAGTATGAAAAAAAAGATGGTATAAAAGCAATTACCGTATATTGCCTCATAATGGGCAGTGCATTTTTTCATGGCTGGCTTTATACAACAAATACAAGCGTGCTCATATTAAATCTGTCACAAGTTTGGATTCCTCTTGTCTTGATTTTACTTTTCGCATGCTTTTTCCATTACAACAAACAGAAAATAGACAGTGTTGGAATTAACACCGATAAGCTAAAAAACAGCATTATTCTAGGTGTTATTGGTGGAATTTTTCTGCTTGCTATACAAACGGTGCTGTTTAAGGCACAAGGGAAATCCATATCGTTTATGGAGCCCTTATTGATAAACTGGATCATTTTCTTCTTCGCTGCTCTCGAAGAAGAAATTATATTTAGGGGATACATTCAAACAAGATTGTCAGGATTGATAAGAAACCAGTGGATAGTTGGTATTATCAATTCGGTTCTTTTTCTTTCGATACATTACCCGGTAAGATGGGTAATTATTGGAAAGCTATATTTTGATGTGTTGCCGGTAGAGTATGTGATCTCCCTTCTGGCTTTGCACTTTTTTTGTGATGCAGTGTATAAAAGAACAAATTGTTTATGGGGCTCAGTTGTGCTCCATATTATCTATAACGCAGTAGGGGCGATGATTGCTGTTTAATAACTTCCAGCTTGTAGCGATGACATGAACAAGTGAAGTTTAAGGAACAGAGCTTTACCCTCTTTACCTATACAAATATATAGGGCAATTCAAGGTTTCACATGCTCGAAACCCTGGGTTTTAAGGGAAAAGGTGCGCTCCACCATTGCCTTGTACAATAGGGGTTGAGTATGTTTTTCCTTGAACAATCGAGTCATGGCACCTGGAGCGCCTTATTGAGCGCTGGCGCGAAGCCGTTGACTGGACCGCTCTCTAATTTAGATATTTGATTGAGCATGGGCGCCGAGGCGTTTGATGATGGCGCGCCAGATTGGTGCGGGCACGGCGGGCTTGACGTGCACCATGCCGTCGGTGTCGACGCTACTGGCATTTCCGCCGCCGAGCAGCTGCGCATGTTCAACCGAGCACCCCATGCGCACGGCGCCCACCAGCTTATCCGTCGCTTCGGAAAAAGGCCGACGCAGGAGTCCCATGCGCGGGGAATGGCGAAGCGCCGCGATGCCGCTGCCGGTGCAGGCGATAACGCCGCCGCACCACGTTAGCCTACGGAGTTCGCAAGCTTGGCGCAAGCGCTCGATGAGCATGCACGCCCCCTCGGTTCGCTCGCAGGCGGCTTGAACGACGACATAGACGCGCGTTCCCGTATCGCCAAAGCGATCGAGCGCTTTGGCGATGTCTGCCACTGCCTCGTCAACGGGCGTATCCTCAACGGCGAGCACGATGCCGTCGGCAGTATCGGCGCTATTCGCCTTCAAGTCGACTGGATGGGGGAGTGCGGTGCCGGAAAGCTGCGCGTAGGCTGCGATGGCATCCTGAAGGTCCCAGAGCAAAAACTCAAGATCGGTGCTATCGGGAATACTGACGTATGCGATCTTCTGCAGCGTTTTTGGCTTATTGGCCTGCTGGTTCGCCTCCATGCCATCTCCTTTCCAGTCCGTTTCCGTTTAGGTTACACCGTCTGGCGGCGCCCCGCCGCGCTATCCTAGTGCAACCCTTACGAAAGGAACGCCATGCGACTGCCCATGAATACCTCGCTTGCCACGCTCAAGCCCTCCGGTATCCGCCGAATCAACGCGCTCGCCGCCCAGCACCCGGGGTGCATCGCGCTTGCGCTTGGCGAGCCCGATTTTCCCACGCCCGATGTGATTAGCGCCGAGGTGACCGCCGCACTGGACCGCGGTGACACGCACTATCCGCCCAACAACGGGCGCCCCGCCCTGCGTGAGGCGTTATCTGCCTACATGGGGGACGCGGGCCTTACGTTTTCCGCCGATGAGGTCATCCTGACCGACGGTGCGACCGAGGCCCTGTCGGCAGCATTCATGGCTATGCTCAACCCAGGCGACGAGGTCATTATTCCCACGCCGGCCTTTGGCCTGTACGAGAGCATCGTCGTGGCCAATCACGCCAAGGCGGTCTTTTTGGATACGGAGCCTGCGCAATTCCAGATTGACGAAGACGCACTTCGTGCTTACGTGACGCCGGCGACCAAGGCCATCGTCATCTGCTCGCCCAACAATCCTACGGGTTGCATCCTCAACACGGCGTCGCTCGACGCCGTGGCGCGCGTGGCGGAGGAGGCGGGCATCTACGTGGTCTGCGACGACGTATACAACCGCCTGGTTTATGTGGATGGCTACGAGCGCTTTGCCCAGCGTCACCCGGAGCTGCGTGAGCAGACGGTTGTCATCGAGAGCTTCTCCAAGCCCTGGGCTATGACCGGCTGGCGCCTGGGCTGGCTCGCAGCAGCGGCACCCGTCATCGCCGAGATCGCAAAAGCTCACCAATACCTAGTATCGAGTGCCGTCTCCTTCGAGATGGACGCCGCGGCCCGAGCCCTGACCGTCGACCCAACCCCCATGCTCAAAGTCTACCGAGCCCGTCGCAAGCGCGTGCTCGCGGCCTTGGACGCCATGGGCCTCGACGCAGTAGAGCCCGCAGGAGCCTTCTACGCTTTCCCGAGCATCAAAAAGTTCGGCCTAACCAGCGAAGCCTTCTGCATCAAAGCCATCAAAGAGGCAAACGTAGCCCTAGTCCCGGGCGACTGCTTCGGCACCGAAGGCCACATCCGCCTAAGCTACTGCGTCTCCGACCATGATCTAGACGAAGGCCTCCGCCGCCTGTCCACCTTCGTTTCAACCCTGTAGTCATCAGGGATGCAACGCATCAGCCCACCGACATAAGGGTTATGCGTGGGGCGCGTCGCTCAACGGACACGAGGATTCGCAGCAAAGTTACCGCAGCTCCGGTCCGAGGGGCCGGGTTGAGATTTTCGTAGATTCCGCACGAGCCGAAGAGCACTTAATGTGCTCTTCGTGCGAGCCAGGACTTGACCGAGCGAAAATCTCAACCCGGCCCCTCGGACCGGAGCGTATGCAGGGTTTGTGTACGAATCCTCGTGCCCGTTGACCGACGCCGGGGTCCCCGCCATAATACTTTCGGTTCACGCACGAATCCGCTGCCAGAGACAGCCGGCGCAAACGGGTCTTACCCGCGAGCTTAATGGGACATCCCGCCAGCCGAGGTGGTCGAGTAGATATGTCTTCTCGCCCCCGTCGCTCATGCAGCGCGGGGGCTTTCTTTTTGGACATGCCCCCGTCACGTCCTTGTGGCGGACCGTGCCCGGAAAGAATTCGAGGAGGTGTAATTCATGCCCCAGCAGTACAAGATCGACAAGGTTGCAGAGATCGAGTCCCGTATCGCCGAGAACGCCGGTCTGTTCGTCGTCAACTACAACGGTCTGACGGTTAAGCAGGCTCAGGAGCTGCGTCATCAGCTTCGCGAGTGCGGCGCCGAGATGAAGGTCTACAAGAACAACCTGGTCAAGATCGCTCTCAAGAACCAGGAGCAGCCCGAGATCGACGAGATCCTCGCCGGCCCCGTTGCTTATGTGTTCTACGAGACCGAGCCGGTCGAGGCCGCTAAGGCCCTTAAGGACTTCTCCGCTAAGTCCAAGGGCGTCCTTGAGATCAAGGGCGGTATCTCCGACGGCAAGGCCGTTTCCGCTGATGATGTTAAGGCTATCGCCGAGCTGCCCACCAAGGATCAGCTTCTCGGCCAGATCGCCGGCCTCATCTCCGGTTTCGCTCGCGACATCGCTGTCTGCGTCAACGGCGTTTCCTCTGGTCTCGCTCGTTCGATCCAGCAGGTCTCCGAGCAGAAGGCAGCCTAGTCGCTGTTTTCACCCGCGGCGGCAACGCCGCACCCCTGGCGCATTCGCGCCGTGTTTTAACTGATCTCCGTGCATCCGCACGGAAACCGAAAGGACTTAGAAATGGCTAAGCTTACCACCGATGAGATCATCGATGCTCTTAAGGAAATGACCCTTCTCGAGGCTTCCGAGCTCGTCAAGGCTATCGAGGACACCTTCGGCGTTTCCGCCGCTGCTCCTGCTGCTGTTGTCGCCGCTCCCGCTGCTGGCGCTGCTGAGGCCGAGGAGAAGACCGAGTTTGACGTCGTGCTCGAGGGCTTCGGCGACAACAAGATCCAGGTCATCAAGGCCGTCCGTGAGCTCACCAACCTTGGCCTGAAGGAGGCCAAGGAGGTCGTCGAGGGCGCTCCCAAGGCTGTTCTCGAGGGTGCCAAGAAGGAGGACGCCGAGGCTGCCAAGGAGAAGCTCGAGGCTGCTGGCGCTGCTGTCACCCTCAAGTAATCAGGCTTTCTCGCCAGATTTCTTTGCAGACGGGGTTCGCATTGCGAACCCCGTCTTTTTTGTTTTTCGGTCCCTCGGCATCGGTTGCTCAAACTGTCATGTTCTGTGATTTGCGTCGTATCGGGTGTCCTGCCGTTGGGCAATAAAATTGCACCATTCGAGCAATAATTTGCGTTGACCTGCTGAAGAATTGTCTCTGCCTTGTAGCGACATATAGTTCCAGCGGTAAGATGCTTGGGTATCGCAATTTGGTCTGCGGCTGTGTGCCGCACGCATGGGGCGCTTTTGCGCCTGCGAAAGGATCTTTGAATAACATGAAGGCAATCATCCCCGCCGCCGGTCTTGGCACGCGTTTTCTGCCTGGCACCAAGTGCACGCCTAAAGAGATGCTGCCGGTGCTCGACAAGCCGGTCATCCAGTACGTCGTCGAGGAGGCACTCGACCCCGAGGAGGTCGACGACGCCATCATCGTTACCTCTCCCGGTAAGCCCGAGCTGCTGAGCTACTTCCAGCCCGATCGCTCGCTCGAGAACCTGCTGCGCGAGCGCGGCAAGAACGCCTATGCCGATGCCGTCGCCCACGCTGGGGGTATGCCGGTCGATTTCCGTTATCAGTACGAGCCCAAGGGCCTCGGCCATGCTATCCGCTCTGCCGCCGACGCCGTGGCAGGGGAGAACTTCCTGGTTCTTCTGGGCGACTACGTTGTGCCCAACCGTGACATCTGCGACAAGATGCTCGCCGTCTCCAAGGAGCACGGTGGCGCTTCGGTTATCGCTGTCGCCGCGTGCGCTCCCGAGGAAGTCAGCCGTTACGGCGTTATCGCCGGCGACCGCGTGGGCTCGCTCGAGGGCTTCGAGAATGTTGCCGATGCCGAGCCGGGCGCTGTCTGGCGTATCGGCGGTCTGGTTGAGAAGCCTGCCCCCGAGGCAGCTCCCTCCAACCTGTACATCGTCGGCCGTTATCTGCTGAGCCCGCTGGTCATGGACTTGCTGGCAGATCAGCAGGCCGGCAAGGGCGGCGAGATCCAACTCACCGACGCCATGGCCCGTTCGCTCGACCGCGAAGCCATGTACGCCGTCGTCATCGACCCGCTGTCGGGCTACGACACCGGCACTCCCTCTGGCTGGATGGCCACCAACGCCCTCATGGCTGCAAGCGACCCCCGCTTTGCCGATGCCTTCTGGGACGCCATCGACGAGCGCGGCGGCTTGATGCGCAAGTAAGCCTTCGGTCATCGACATTTACGGGCGTGGACCTCGGTTCGCGCCCGTTTTTTATAAGAGCTGCGATTGCCGGCTCTCTGTTCACAGAAAATATATGAACAGATGTTCGATACACATACATCTACCTGCGTGTTTTCTGTCGAAAAACTTTGCTACTCCAAAAACTCAATCGCGTCAAGGCTTTTCTTGCCCAACGGTCGGTACCTGATAAACTATTAGGTTGCGATAACTGGCGAAGCTATGCCTCGCCAACCCACCGAGCATTTCCGTGAAGGAGGAAAAACCTGGTGACCTACGCATACACTGCCACTGAGCGCAAGCGCGTCAGCTTCGGGAAAATCCCGGAGGCCATGGAGCTCCCCAACCTTATCTCTGTTCAAAGGGAATCCTTTGAGCGTTTTAAGGACGAGGGCCTTCGTGAGGCGTTCAAGGAATCCAGCCCCATCCAGAGCCAGAACCATGTTCTCGAGGTTACCTTCGGCGAGCATCAGTTCGGCGACCCCGCGCACACCGTCGAGGAGTGCCGCGAGAAGGACATGACCTATCAGGCCCCGCTTCTGACCGACGTCCGTCTCACCAACAAGGAGACCGGCGAGATCAAGGAGCAGCTCGTCTTCATGGGCGACTTCCCCATGATGACCGATCAGGGCACCTTCATCATCAACGGTACCGAGCGTATCGTCGTCTCGCAGCTCGTCCGCTCCCCGGGCGTGTATTACAGCTCCGAGATGGATTCGGGCAAGCAGATCTACAAGGCCCAGATCATCCCGTCCCGCGGTGCCTGGCTTGAGTTTGAGGTCGACAAGCGCGACCAGCTCATGGTCTCCATCGACCGCAAGCGCAAGCAGAGCGCCACGATGTTCCTGCGCGCCCTTGGCATCGCCGTCACCAACGACGACATCATCGAGCTGCTCGGTAACTCCGATGTGATCAAGCGTACCCTGGAGCGCGACACCGCTCTCACTCGCGAGGACGCCCTCATCGAGATCTACCGTCGTCTGCGCCCGGGCGAGCCTCCCACCGTGGACGCTTCCCGCAGCCTGCTCGAGGGTCTGCTCTTTAACCCGCAGCGCTACGACCTGGCCCGCGTCGGTCGTTACAAGGTCAACAAGAAGCTCAACCTCACCACCGAGGAAGAGGTCACGGTGCTCACCGACGAGGATATCGTCGCGACGCTGCGCTACCTGCTGTCCCTCGCTGCCGGCGAGCAGGGCTTCAAGGTCGACGACATCGACCACTTTGGCAACCGCCGCATCCGTACCGTCGGCGAGCTCGTCGCCAACCAGTTCCGTATCGGCATGAGCCGTATGGAGCGCGTCGTCCGTGAGCGCATGAGCTCCCAGGACATCGACGAGATCACCCCGCAGTCGCTCATCAACATCCGCCCGATCGTGGCCTCCATCAAGGAGTTCTTCGGTTCTTCGCAGCTCTCGCAGTTCATGGACCAGGCGAACCCCCTGACCGGTCTGACCCACAAGCGCCGTCTGTACGCACTCGGCCCTGGTGGTCTTGCCGGCCACAAGTCCGGCTCCAGCCGCCGCACCAACGTGCCGACGGCCGTCCGCGACGTTCACAACTCGCACTACAGCCGCATGTGCCCGATCGAGACCCCCGAAGGCCCCAACATCGGCCTGATCGGCTCGCTCGCCCTCTACGCCCGTGTCAACGAGTATGGCTTCATCGAGGCCCCGTTCCGTCGCGTCGAGAACGGCGTTGCCACCGACCAGATCGACTGGATGACCGCTGACGAGGAAGAGAAGCACGTCATCGCGCCGGCCAACACGCCGCTCGATCCCAAGACCAACGAGTTCATCACGACCGATGCCGAGGGCAAGATCGTCCGCCCGCACACCGTGATCGCCCGTACCCGCGACTTCGACGGCTCCTTCGGCGCTCCCGCCGACGTGCCCGTCGAGGACGTCGACTACATGGACGTCTCGCCGCGTCAGATGCTCTCCGTCGCAGCCACGCTGATCCCGTTCCTTGAGCACGACGACGCCAAGCGTACGCTGATGGGTGCTAACATGCAGCGTCAGGCCGTGCCGCTGGTTCACCCCGCCGCTCCCTATGTCGGTACCGGCATGGAGCGTCGCGCCGCCCTGGACTCCGGCGAGGTCACCTTGGCCAAGAACGCCGGCGAGGTCATCTTTGCCGACGCCGCCAAGATCATCGTCAAGCATGCCGGCGGCATGGACGAGTATCACCTGGCCAAGTACCAGCGCTCCAACCAGTCCACCTGCATCAACCACCGTCCGCTCGTGCGCGTCGGTGACACCGTTGAGCAGGGCGAGCCCCTAGCTGACGGTCCTTCGACCGATCATGGCGAGCTCGCACTGGGTCAGAACCTCACCGTGGCCTACATGCCGTGGGAAGGCTTTAACTACGAGGACGGTATCGTCGTGTCCGAGCGCTTGGTGGCCGAGGACCTGCTGACGACCATCAACATCACCCGTCACGAGATCGACGCCCGCGACACCAAGCTCGGTCCCGAGGAGATCACCCGCGAGATTCCGAACCTCTCCGAGGACATGCTTGCCAACCTCGACGAGGACGGCATCATCCGCATCGGCGCCGAGGTCGGCCCTGGCGACATCCTGGTCGGTAAGGTCACGCCTAAGGGCGAGAGCGCTCTGACCGCCGAGGAGCGCCTGCTGCGCGCCATCTTCGGTGCCAAGGCCCACGATGTCCGCGACACCTCCCTTAAGATGCCTCACGGCGCTTACGGCCGCGTCATCGACGTCGTCCGCTTTAGCCGCGAGAACGGCGATGACCTGGCCCCCGGCGTCAACGAGCAGGTGCGCGTCTACGTCGCCCAGCGTCGTAAGATCCAGCAGGGCGATAAGATCGCCGGCCGCCACGGCAACAAGGGTGTTATTTGTAACGTTCTGCCGGTCGAGGACATGCCCTACATGGCTGACGGTACCCCGATCGACGTTATCCTCAACCCGCTGGGCGTTCCTTCGCGTATGAACGTCGGCCAGCTGCTCGAGTGCCACCTTGGCTGGGCTGCCGCCTGCGGTTGGGATACCGAGCAGGCCGACTCCGACAAGTACATCCCCGGTCCGTTCTTCACCGCGACGCCCGTCTTCGACGGCGCCAAGGAGGACGAGATCGCCGAGGTCATCCGTCGCGCCAACAAGAACATGCTCAACAAGGCCACCGCTGCCTTTGGCGATCACATGCGTCCCGAGTTCGTCACCCAGCTTGACGAGCGCGGCAAGACCCGTCTGTTCGACGGCCGCACCGGCGAGGAGTTCCGCGAGCCCATCACCGTGGGTACGTCCTACATCCTCAAGCTCGGCCACATGGTCGACGACAAGATCCACGCCCGTTCGACCGGCCCTTACAGCCTGGTTACCCAGCAGCCTCTGGGCGGCAAGGCCCAGTTCGGCGGCCAGCGCTTCGGCGAGATGGAAGTTTGGGCACTGTACGCTTACGGTGCTTCCAACGTCCTGCAGGAGATCCTGACCGTCAAGTCCGACGATACCGTGGGCCGCGTCAAGACCTACGAGTCCATCGTCAAGGGCGAGAACGTCCCGGTCCCGGGTATCCCCGAGTCCTTCAAGGTTCTCGTTAAGGAGATCCGCTCCCTCGCACTGGACATCGAGCCCATGCACGATGCCGACGAGGACGCCTCCGCCCCTGTGACCGCCGAGGAGACCTCTGCTCTCGACGACCTGGCTGCGCTTGCCGGCGTTGACGCCGACGTCGAGGCCGAGGATGCCGAGACCGCCGAGGCACCCGAGGCTGTCGCCGCCACGACCACTGATAAGGAGTAGTTGACTGTGGCAGATTTCGAAGCTACTGATTTTGACTCGGTAAAGATCTCCCTTGCCTCCGCCGACCAGATCCGTTCCTGGTCGCACGGTGAGGTCAAGAAGCCGGAGACCATCAATTACCGTACCCTCAAGCCCGAGAAGGACGGCCTGTTCTGCGAGAAGATCTTCGGTCCCGCCAAGGACTGGGAGTGCTCCTGCGGCAAGTACAAGGGCATCCGCTTTAAGGGCATCGTTTGCGAGCGCTGCGGCGTCGAGGTCACCTCGGCCAAGGTGCGTCGCGACCGCATGGGCCACATCGAGCTCGCCGCTCCCGTGTCCCACATCTGGTACTTCAAGAGCCCCACGAGCTTCCCGATGAGCCGTATGCTCGACATCAAGTCCAAGGACCTCGAGAAGGTTCTGTACTTTGCCAGCTACATCATCACCGAGGTTGACTATGAGGCTCGCGAGGCCGACGCCGACGACCTGCGCGAGGAGCTCGCCGCCGATCTGGAAGAGATCGATGCCGAGTGCGCCCGCCAGATCGAGTCCCTCAAGGAGCAGGGCGACCCCGAGAACTTTGACGAGTTCTCCGACGAGGAGCCGCTGACCCCCGAGGAGATCGCCTCCGGCATCGTCGACATCGAGGAAGAGTGCAAGGACGAGAAGCAGCTCCGCACGGACGCCTTCAACGCCTTCATGAAGCTCACCGAGCGCGACCTCATCTCCGATGAGCCGCTGTTCCGTGAGATGACCCGTTACTACTCCATGTACTTCAAGGGTGGCATGGGTGCCGAGGCCGTTCGCGACCTGCTCGCTGCTATCGACCTTCCTTCCGAGGCCGAGAAGCTCAAGGCCATCATCGCCGACGAGGACTCCCAGAAGCAGAAGCGCGAGAAGGCCGTCAAGCGCCTCGAGGTCGTTGACGCCTTCCTGAAGGGCGGCAACAGCCCCGCGAACATGATCCTGGACGTCATCCCGGTCATCCCGCCCGATCTGCGCCCGATGGTCCAGCTCGACGGTGGCCGCTTCGCCGCGTCCGACCTCAACGACCTGTACCGTCGCGTAATCAACCGTAACAACCGACTCAAGCGCCTACTCGACCTGGACGCCCCTGCGATCATCGTGAACAACGAGAAGCGCATGCTCCAGGAGTCCGTGGACGCCCTGTTCGACAACGGCCGTCGTGGTCGCCCGGTCTCTGGCCGTGGCGGTCGCCCGCTCAAGTCGCTCGCCGAGGCCCTCAAGGGCAAGCAGGGTCGTTTCCGTCAGAACCTGCTGGGTAAGCGTGTCGACTACTCCGGCCGTTCGGTAATCGTTACCGACCCCAAGCTGCTGTTGCACCAGTGCGGTCTGCCCAAGACCATGGCGCTGGAGCTCTTCAAGCCCTTCGTCATGAAGCGCCTGGTCGAGCTTGGCAAGGTCGAGAACATCAAGGGCGCCAAGCGCGCTATCGACCGCGGTGCCACCTTTGTGTGGGATATCCTCGAAGAGGTCATCGACGGCCGCGTCGTGCTGCTCAACCGTGCACCGACCCTGCACCGTCTGTCCATCCAGGCCTTTGAGCCGGTGCTGGTCGAGGGCAAGGCTATCCACCTGCACCCGCTGGTCTGCTCGCCCTTCAACGCCGACTTCGACGGCGACCAGATGTCTGTCCACGTGCCGCTGTCCAGCCAGGCTCAGGCCGAGGCCCGAGTGCTCATGCTCTCTGCGAACAACCTGCGCTCGCCGGCATCCGGCAAGCCGGTCAACATCCCCTCGCAGGACATGATCATCGGTGTGTACTACCTCACCCAGGTCCGCGACGGTCTGCCGGGCGAGAACCACGTGTTCGCCAGCTTCGACGACGCGCTGCACGCCTATGACTGCCGCTCCGAGGTCGACATGCAGGCCAAGATTCAGGTCCGCGTGTCCGCTGCCGACGCCAATGTCATCAACGAGGACGGCACCCGTATCTTCCGCGTCAAGAACGGCAAGAACGAGTTTGTCGACTACGACGTCACCGGCAACAAGACCGCGCGCTTCGAGACCTCCATCGGCCGCATCATCTTCAACCGCCAGTGCCTGCCCGAAGACTATGAGTTCATGAACTACAAGATGGTCAAGGGCGATGTGGCCAAGCTGGTTGCCGACTGCTGCGATCGCTACCCCGAGGCCAAGGTCGGCCCGATCCTCGACGCCATCAAGTACTCCGGCTTCCACTACGCTACCCGCGCTGGCCTTACCATCTCGGTGTGGGACGCTCTCATCCCTGCCGAGAAGCAGGAGCTGCTGGACCGCGCCCAGGCCAACGTCGACCAGATCAACGAGTACTTCGAGGAGGGCTTCATCAACGAGACGGAGCGCCACATCGAAGTCGTTAACGAGTGGACCGCTTGTACCGACAAGGTCGCAGCGCTCATGCTCGACTTGTTCGACGAGGAGAACCCGCTCTACATGATGGCCGACTCCGGCGCCCGTGGTTCTAAGACCCAGCTGCGTCAGCTCGGCGGCATGCGTGGCCTGATGGCAGACATGTCCGGCGAGACGATCGACCTTCCCATTAAGGCGAACTTCCGCGAGGGCCTGCTGCCGCTCGAGTACTTCATTTCGACCTACGGCGCCCGTAAGGGCCTGGTCGATACCGCATCCCACACCTCGGACTCTGGTTACCTGACCCGTCGTCTGGTCGACGTGGCCCAGGACGTCATCGTCCGCGAGGAGGACTGCGGTACGCACGAGGGCGTCACCTACAACCTCATCATCCCCGGCACCGCCGACCTCAACACCGACCTCGTCGGCCGTTGCTTCATTGAGGACGTCGTGGCTCCCGATGGCACCGTGCTCTTTGAGCAGGACGGCTACATCGAGAAGGTCGCCGACATCCAGAAGATGGTCGATGCGGGCCTCAAGAAGGTCAAGCTTCGCGCACTGCTCACCTGCCGCTCCAAGTACGGCGTGTGCCAGAAGTGCTACGGCTGGGATCTTTCCACCCGTCGTCCGGTCGCCATCGGTACCGCGGTCGGCATTATTGCCGCCCAGTCCATCGGCGAGCCCGGTACGCAGCTTACGATGCGTACCATTCACTCCGGCGGCGTCGCTGGTGTCGACGATATTACGCAGGGTCTGCCTACGGTCAGCCGTATGTTCGATATCGTCGGCAACGTCAACGAGAAGATTCTGGGTCGCGAGGCCGAGCTGGCTCCGTACTCCGGTCACCTCTCGATTAAGCCCGAGAAGTCCGAGTACGTGCTGACGCTCACCGACTCCGAGGATCACACCCGTGTCCTCGACGAGCGTCGCGTCCCCGCTTCGGTGCGCTTCATGCCCGAGATCGAGGACGGCTGCGAGGTTCGCGCCGGCGACCAGATCACCAAGGGCTTCGTCAACTTCCGCAACCTGCGCAAGCTGACCGACATCGAGTCGACGATGCACACCTTCGTCGAGAGCGTCAAGGACGTCTACACCAGCCAGGGCGTCGACCTGAACGACAAGCACATCGAGGTGCTCGCACGTCAGATGCTGCGTCGCGTTCAGATCACCAACCCCGGCGACTCCAAGTACCTGCTTGGTCAGTACGTCGATCGCTACGAGTTCGCCGACGAGGTCGAGCGCGTTGCCCGTCTGGGCGGTCAGGCTCCCGTGGCCGAGCCCGTCATCCTGGGTACGCTCAAGGTCGCGTCCAACATCGACTCCTGGCTGTCGAGCGCTTCGTTCATCCGTACCGCCGGCGTCCTTACCGAGGCTGCCATCGAGGGCAAGGTCGACCACCTGCTCGACCTTAAGTCCAACGTCATCGTCGGTAAGAAGATCCCGGCTGGTACCGGCCTTAAGCCGTATGCCAACGCCAAGCTGACGTATCGCACGGCCGACGGCTACGTGGACATCGACGGCCCGGCTTCGCCCAACGCCAAGTCGCTGCCTGAGTGGGCCCCTGTGGAGCTCAAGGACCTGGACGAGCAGCTCCCGCAGCAGCTCGACTGGGCCGGCTACGACGAGTTCGGTGGTGCTGACGGTTCGTTCACCCGCAACGGCCATACCATCTCCGCCGAGAAGGCTCGCCTGTACCTGTTCGACGACCTGGGCGTGTCGCAGCGCTGGACCAACAAGTTCAGCGAGGTCGGCATCGAGACGGTCGGCGACCTGGTCGGCAAGTCCGAGGAGGATCTGCTGCGCATCGATGGCATCGGTGCCAAGGCGATTGAGGAGCTCCGTGACGGCCTCGAGGCCCACGACCTGCTCTACATCCTCGAGAACAACGACGACGTTGCCGACGAGGAAGACCTCTCGCAGCTGCTGCAGATGGTCTTTAGCCCCGACGGTCCGGACGACATCCTGCTGGGCACCTCCGCTGCTCCGACGCATCACGCCGACGAGGACGAGGAGCTCCTGGGCGCCCCGATCGACGACAAGAAGGCTCCCGCCAACGGTGCCATCAACGAGGACATGGCTTCCCTCGACGAGCTGCTCAACCAGCTCGTGGACACCGACGACGCCGAAGAGGCCAAGGACAACGACGAGGAGTAATTAGTTCCGCCGTTCTAACGAACGGCGGTGACCTCCGTCGCTGCGCGGCCCCCAGAGCTACAATCTGTCATTCAAAAGGCAGGGCATGACCAAAAGGTCAATGCCCTGCCTTTTTCATGCCACCTTGTACGCTCTGGGGGCCGCTCGCTTGCGTATGCTCAACCTGTTGCGTTCCGTTGATCCCTTGCCAAAAAGGGACGGATTAATTTTGGTAGGTTTTTCCTGCTTGAATTTGAAACATTCTGTTCGGTCAAAGCGTATCTATGGTGAGGGCCTCATCGAGAACCAATAACGTCACCGGGAGGTGATTATGGAAGAACAAGCATTTAGACAGGCGGTCGAAGATCACCGGGATGTCGTGTTTCGGATCGCATTGACGTACCTGCGTGATCGCGCCGACGCCGACGATGTCGCTCAAGACGTCTTTCTGAAGTTACTCAAAAGCGATGCGCAATTTGAAAGCTGGGAACATCTTCGTCGATGGCTTATCCGGGTCACGATCAATGAATGCAAATCTCTCTTTCGAAAGCCATGGAGGCGTGTGGAGGATATTGAGAACCTGGCCAAGTCGCTTTCGACAGCGCAGGATGAGACCAAGGCCGTCCTGTCAGATGTCATGCGGCTTCCGGAACGATTCCGTATCCCCATCGTGCTCTATTACTATCTGGGCTTCTCGACTTCAGAGATTGCCGAGTTGCTGCACGTGCCAGCCGCGACCGTTCGAACGCGTTTAGCTCGCGGTCGATCGAAGCTCAAGTTCATCCTAGAGGAGGGCGACCGTGAAATCCAACCAAATCAAGCAGGCCTTCGAGTCCGTCCAAGCCGATAGCGATCTTGCTGACCGTGTTCTTTATGCCGCTGCTGGTGAGCCGCTTCGCCGAAAGGGTCACGCGAAGCCTCTGTACGTTGCCGTGATCGGATGCCTTGCCGGAGTGCTGGCGACCGGAGGGGTCGCCTACGCCGTTGTCAATGCCAGTTATTTTGCCTCGGCCTGGGGAAATCACGGCAACGGGGATTCCATTACCTGGACCAATGGCGGCTCGTCGGGGACTAAATATACCTACACCAGAGAATTTGGTGATGGCACCGCGCCCCAAAGCTTGGAGGGTTCAGTACAGAAGGTCAATCTGTCCGTCGAGGGCAACGGCTATACACTCGACATTCATGATATGGCTATCGATAAAAACGGTTGCGGTGCCGTGACGTTTACGTTGTCCAATCCAAATGGTGTTAACTACTACAAGCCGGCAGCAGAGACTGGCGAACTTGTTCTCTATGGTGAAGAAGAACAGGGCATCGGCACGCCCAGCATGAACTTCGGCGAGGAATGGGCTGATACACGCTGCACCATTGATAAGGACACATCAAGCGACACGGTCATTAACGGCACGATGTACTTTGCATCTTGGAATCGCGATCGAGATTTACGACATGCGGTCACCTGGAATATCAGCTGGACAGAGGGCAAAGGTGAGGATGCGAAGGTGATCGAGGTATCGACGCCAGAGTTTAACGTCGGAGCGCACGTCGATACAAAAGAACTCCGCTCCGATGACTCGCCTCTCGAGATCAGTCCGTTTTCCATCCAGACGCACATCGACGATCTGGGCTACGAAGCAGTTGATAATAAGCTGACCGTCAGCTACAAGGATGGGTCGGAGCAGATTATCGAAGATGACGACGCGGGGGTGTTCAACTTATATTTTTCTTTGGCGCGCAATAGCGGAGAGAACATCTGGGTTCCGACAAGGCTCATCAATGTCGATCAGGTTGTATCGGTAACCCTTGAGGGAACGAGGTGCACATCAACAGGAGAGACCGAAGCAGAAGTACCCTTTACCATCGTCTACTCGTAAGGCTTGAGGCCGCTTCCCACTAGGGGAAGCGGCCTATTTTGCGTTATATGGACGGTTATTTTGAGCGATATTCGCCTGAATTTCGGAAGTATGCGGCAAAATCTCGATGGGCCGACCACACCGCATATGCTCAAGCGCTCTACCTGCGGGTTTATTATCGCAAAACCCCGGCGTGCTCGGCAGGTCCAGAATTTGCCGCATACTTCCGAAAGCGCCGCCGATTTCCCTATGACAGATGAGGGCGGATCACCGCTGGAGCGCGACGTTTCCGCAGATAAAACCGACCAAAATAAACTCGCCCCTTTTTTGCAGGGAACGTCGCCCCGACGAGCACGTCGGATTCCCGGACCGGGCGGCGCAGGGGTTAAGTTTGTCGCGAGTTCCGCACGAGCCGGAGGCCACTTAATGTGGCCTCCGTGCGAGCCAGGACTGTAGAGCAGCAAACCTAACCCCTGCGCCGCCCGGTCCGGGAATCCGCCCCCGCGCACAGGAGGGGATTCCTTTTGTGTAGGGTTTGCGGAAATGTGCCAATTTTGGGATACGCCCGGCGGCGTGGTCTGTTGACGGCACAGCTAACGCCACGTATCCTATCGAACTGCGTGTTTCGTAGGGGGATGCTGACCCCTCGATTCAAGCCGTTGCACTTTACAGAAAGCTGGAATCATTCGAGAAGGAGTACGCTTTGCCTACTATTAACCAGCTGGTTCGCCAGGGCCGTCGTTCCGTGCCCAAGAAGTCCAAGAACGCTGCTCTGCAGCACAACTCCCAGAAGCGCGGCGTGTGCACCCGCGTCTTCACCACGAGCCCCAAGAAGCCTAACTCGGCTCTTCGTAAGGTTGCCCGTGTTCGCCTTGTCAACGGCATCGAAGTTACTGCTTACATCCCGGGTGAGGGCCACAACCTGCAGGAGCACTCCATCGTGCTCGTCCGCGGCGGTCGTGTCCGTGACCTCCCTGGTGTCCGTTATCACGTCATCCGTGGCGCCTACGACGCTGCTCCGGTCCAGAACCGTATGCAGGCCCGTTCTAAGTACGGTGCTAAGCGCCCCAAGGCCAAATAAGCCAGATAACGTTTTGATACTTTCGCCGTGTGCCGCCTAAGCGCCGCACGGTAGACACTTAAGGAGATTTCACATGCCGCGTCGTGCAGCAGCTAATCGTCGTGAGGTTCAGCCTGACGCCGTTTACAACAACCGCCTGGTGACTCAGCTCATCAACAAGGTCCTTCTTGACGGCAAGAAGGCCACCGCTGAGCGCATCGTTTACACCGCTTTCGAGATCGTTGCCGAGAAGTCCGAGGGTGGCGACGCTCTCGCTACCTTCAAGAAGGCTATGGACAACGTCAAGCCCACGCTCGAGGTTAAGCCCAAGCGTGTCGGTGGCGCTACCTATCAGGTCCCGATGGAGGTCAACTCCCGTCGTTCCACCGCTCTGGGTATCCGCTGGATCGTCAACTTCTCCCGCGCTCGCAAGGAGAAGACCATGGCCGAGCGTCTCGCCAACGAGATTCTCGACGCTTCCAACGGCCTGGGCGCTTCCGTCAAGAAGCGTGAGGACGTCTTCAAGATGGCCGAGGCCAACCGCGCGTTCTCTCACTATCGTTGGTAAGTTAAGGTAAGGAACTAACATGGCTAAGCCTAAGTACAAGCTTTCCGATACCCGTAACATCGGCATCATGGCCCACATCGATGCCGGTAAGACCACCACGACCGAGCGTATTCTTTACTACACCGGTAAGACTCACAAGATCGGTGAGGTCCATGAGGGCGCTGCCACCATGGACTGGATGGTTCAGGAGCAGGAGCGCGGCGTAACCATTACCTCCGCTGCTACCACGTGCTTCTGGAACAAGGACGGTAAGGACTACCGCATCCAGATCATCGACACCCCGGGCCACGTTGACTTCACCGCCGAGGTCGAGCGCTGCCTGCGCGTCCTCGATGGCGCTGTCGCCGTCTTCGACGCCGTTGCCGGCGTTCAGCCCCAGTCTGAGACCGTTTGGCGTCAGGCTTCCACCTTCAACGTCCCCCGCATCGCCTTCATCAACAAGTATGACCGCGTGGGCGCTGACTTCTTCAACGCTATCGAGACCATGAAGGATCGTCTCGACGCTAACGCCGTGGCCGCTCAGGTACCGATGGGCGCCGAGGACAACTTCTGGGGCGTCATCGACCTGGTCACCATGACTGCATGGGACTTCAAGGCCGACGAGAAGGGCATGACCTACCCCGAGCCGATGGACGAGATCCCGGCTGAGTTCGCCGACATCGCTGCCACCAAGCGCGAGGAGCTCCTCGACGCCGCTGCCAGCTTTGATGACGAGCTCATGGAGAAGATCCTCATGGAGGAGGACTTCACCGTTGAGGAGCTCAAGGCTGCTCTGCGCAAGGGCGTTCTGGCCAACGAGCTCAACCTCGTCTTCGTGGGCTCCGCCTACAAGAACAAGGGCGTCCAGGAGCTGCTCGACGCTGTCGTCGACTACCTGCCCAGCCCGCTCGACGTCGAGGCCGTCACCGGTACCGATCCGGACACCGGCGAGGAGATCCAGCGTCATCCTTCCTTCGACGAGCCCTTCTCCGGTCTGGTCTTCAAGATCATGACCGACCCGTTCGTCGGTAAGCTCACCTACGTCCGCGTTTACTCCGGCCGCGCCGAGTCCGGCTCCTACGTTGTCAACGCTTCCAACGGTCAGCGCGAGCGCCTCGGCCGCATCCTCGAGATGAACGCCGCCGAGCGTATCGACCGTGACGACGCTGCCGCCGGCGACATCGTCGCTTGCGTCGGCTTCAAGAACTCCACCACCGGTGACACCCTGTGCGCCGAGGGCAAGGAGATCGTCCTCGAGAAGATCGAGTTCGCTAAGCCCGTTATCGACGTTGCCATCGAGCCCAAGACCAAGGCCGAGCAGGACAAGATGTCCCTGGCTCTGACCAAGCTCGCCGAGGAGGACCCGACCTTCCAGGTGTCCACCAACCACGAGACCGGCCAGACCATCATCGCCGGCATGGGCGAGCTGCACCTCGAGATCATCGTCGACCGTCTGCTCCGCGAGTTCAAGGTTGATGCTAACGTTGGTAAGCCCCAGGTTGCCTACCGCGAGACCGCTGGTCACGACGTCGAGAAGGCTGAGGGCAAGTTCGTCCGTCAGTCCGGCGGTCGCGGTCAGTACGGCCACGCCGTCATCAAGCTCGAGAAGATGGAGGAGGGCTTCGGCTACGAGTTCGTCAACGCTATCGTCGGCGGCGTCGTGCCCAAGGAGTACATCCCGTCTATCGACAAGGGCATCCAGGAGGCCCTGAACACCGGTGTTATCGCCGGCTTCCCGGTCCTCGACGTTAAGGTCACCCTGTTCGACGGTTCTTACCACGAGGTCGACTCCTCCGAGGCCGCCTTTAAGATCGCCGGTTCCATGGCTATCAAGGACGCCCTCAAGAAGTCCGATCCGCAGCTGCTCGAGCCGATCATGGCTGTCGAGGTCGAGACCCCCGAGCAGTACATGGGCGACGTTATGGGCAACCTCTCCGGTCGCCGCGGCAAGATCGAGGGCATGGAGGATCGCAAGAACAGCAAGCTCATCCGTGCCAAGGTGCCGCTGGGCGAGATGTTCGGTTACGCTACCGACCTTCGCTCCCAGACCCAGGGCCGTGCATCCTACACGATGCAGTTCGACTCTTATGAGCCCGCGCCCAAGTCCATCGTGGACGAGGTCATGAGCAAGAACGCCTAAGTTCGAGCTCCCTGTTACGTAATCCGCGAGAACATCTCTCGCACTCTTTGGAGGTTTAAGTTGGCTACCCAGAAGATCCGCATTCGCCTCAAGGGCTATGATCACGAGGTCGTCGATCAGTCCGCGAAGCTCATCGTCGAGACCGCTCAGAAGACCGGCGCTCGCGTTTCCGGTCCTGTCCCCCTGCCCACCGAGCGCAACCTGTACACGGTTATCCGCTCGCCGCACGTGAACAAGGACTCCCGTGAGCAGTTCGAGATGCGCACCCACAAGCGCCTCATCGACATTCTCGACCCCACCTCGGGCACCGTTGATTCGCTCATGCGTCTCGACCTCCCCGCTGGCGTCGACATCGACATCAAGCTCTAAGCGAAATCGCTTGTTGCTTACAGGGCCCCGCTGCCGTTACGGTAGCGGGGCCCTTTTGTTTTGCATGATGGTTTGGACTGCCGGGTAATGCTGCCGAGTAGGTGGCTGCGGCGCTCTATTCGCTCAATGGGCGCAATGACGCCTCCTCAAAATGGAAGGAACGCAAGCCGTCTTCCGTTTCGATACACGTGCGTCCAAAGGTATCGACGGTTTTAAAGATGCCTCGCGCCAGTTCGTCTCCTGCGGGGGAGCGGGCGATAACGTGCTCCCCAATCCAATTGAGATGAGCGACATAATCATCGTGGACGGGTGCGATCGGACCGGCGTCTTCTTCCATGACGTTGAGGCGTTCTGCCCATGTGTCTACAGCGTTCACGACCGCGTGATAGACCTCATCGAGTAGCACATCGACGGTGGGAACATTCTCGTTGAGGTCTGAGAGGCCGATTGCCGGCAGTCCGCCATCGGGCACCTCTTGGGGCGTGTAGCTTACGTTGAAGCCAATGCCGCAGACGGCGAAGGGCTTGCCTTCGTTGTCACGAGCCGCCTCGACCAAGATGCCGCCGAGTTTGCGCCCTCGCGCGACGAGGTCGTTGGGCCATTTGAGGCCGATCTCGTTAGTAAGACCTTGCACCTCGAGCGCCTCGAGCACCGCTAAGCCGCTGACGGCGGCAAGACCAGAGTACTTGGCGGGATCAACACGTGGACGTAGGACAATCGAGAGCAACAGGTTGCCGGCGGTTGAATCCCACTTGTGGCCGCGTCGGCCGCGTCCTGCCGTTTGCGCGCGGGCGGCAAGTCCCGTGCCGTGCGGCGCGCCCTGTTTTCCTGTCTCGAGCAGGTCATCGTTGGTCGATCCGGTTACGTCGACTATCGTTAATTGAGCATCCATAGCGGCTGCTACCTCCTTAATGAATAAGTGAATGACGCGAATGGTGTCGAGAGATAGACACAATGTGAAGCCTTTGTCGCATTTGGACAATTTAATGTTAACACGTCAACAAAGCGAAGAATGCGCTATCCTCTCTTGGTCGATGTAAACACGTCAACAACTCAAAGGAGGTTAGTGATGGGTTTCACGATTCTTGGAACAGGCTCGGCGCTTCCCAAGCGCAGTGTTTCCAATGACGGGCTGTCCGAGTTCCTCGATACCTCGGATGAGTGGATTTTTACCCGCACAGGCATCAAGAGCCGCCATGTGTGCACCACCGAGTCGCTCGACGACCTTGCCGTGGCAGCGAGCGAGCAAGCGCTCCAGACGTCCGGAATCGATGCGAGCCAGCTGGATCTTATCGTCTGTTCGACGACGACGGGCGATCATCTCGTTCCTGCCGAAGCGTGCGCCGTTGCTGAGCGCCTGGGTGCCACATGTCCTGCTTTCGACGTTTCGGCGGCTTGTGCCGGCTTCGTATTTGCGTTCGATGTCGCCGAGGGCTATATCGCCCGCGGTCGCGCCAAACACGTGCTGGTCGTTGCCGCCGAGCAGATGACGCGCGCGCTCGATTGGACCGACCGTGCCACGTGCGTGCTTTTTGGCGATGGCGCGGGCGCTGCGGTCATAGAGGCTGGGGGAGAGAATCCCCTTGCTGTTGAGCTTTCGACGGTGCCCGACGTCGAGACATTGCGCGTTCCCGGACTGGTCGGCACCTCGCCGTTTAAGGTCTCCGCAGATAGCGAGAGTGTGCTGTCCATGAACGGTCGTCGCGTCTTCAAGTTCGGCGTCAATGCCATCTGCGACACGGTCAACAAGCTCGTCTGCGACGCGAGCATCGCGGTCGAGGACATCGACCACTTTGTATTCCATCAGGCTAACGAACGAATCCTGAGTCAGGCGGTCAAGCGCCTCGGCGTGCCAGACGAGCGCGTGGTTCGAACGCTGCGCGAGACCGGCAACATTTCGAGCGCCTGCATTCCCTTTGCGCTTGACCGGCTGGCACGCACCGACGCACTGAATGCGGGCGACACCATCGCCCTCGTTGGATTTGGCGCCGGCCTGGATATAGGTGGCTATCTGCTTCGTTGGAAGTAGTCGCACATAGGAAATAAAAACGCCCCTAGGGCACAAACAAAGGAGAACTACCATGGCAGATCAGAAGACCTTCGAGCGCGTTTGCGACGTTATCCGCGAGACCGCTGGCCTTGACGACGTCGAGATGAAGCCCGAGTCCACGCTCGAGGAGATTGGTCTCGACAGTCTGGGTACCGTCGAGATCCTCGTTGCCGTCGAGGACGAGTTTGGCATTGAGCTCGATACCGAGGAGAACCCCAAGACGGTCGGCGAGTTTGTCGATACGGTCGAGGCGGCATTGGAGAAGTAGTGATGCTCAAGTCTCCTCTCTGCGATCTGCTCGGCATCGAAAAGCCCGTATTCCAGGGTGGCATGGCCTGGATTGCCGACGCCTCGCTGGCATCTGCCGTGTCCGAGGCGGGCGGCTTAGGCATTATCGCGGCCATGAATGCCGATGCAAACTGGCTGCGCGATCAGATTCACGAGCTGCGCGCCAAGACGGATAAGCCCTTTGGTGTCAACGTTATGCTCATGAGCCCGTTTGTCGACGAGGTCGCACAAGTGGTGATTGATGAGCAGGTGCCCGTTGTGGTGACCGGCGCCGGCAATCCCACCAAGTACATGAAGGCGTGGAACGAGGCAGGCATCAAGGTCATCCCGGTCGTTGCCTCGGTGGCGCTGGCTCGTCTCGTGGCGCGTCGCGGAGCCACTGCCGTGGTTGCCGAGGGCACCGAATCAGGCGGCCATATTGGCGAGACCTCGACGATGGCGCTTGTCCCGCAGGTTGTCGATGCGGCCGATATTCCCGTGGTTGCGGCTGGCGGCATCGCCGATGGTCGCGGCGTGGCGGCGGCCTTTATGCTCGGCGCCGCCGGCGTCCAGGTGGGAACACGCTTTCTGGTCGCAAACGAGTGCACCGTATCCGAACAGTACAAAGAGCTGGTGCTCAAAGCGGGCGACACGTCGACTCGTGCGACCGGTCGCTCGACGGGACATCCGGTTCGCGCCCTCAAGAGCCCCTTCACCAACGCGTATGCCAAGAACGAGGCGGCGGGCGCAAGCCCCGAGGAGCTCGAGGCCATGGGCACGGGCGCGCTTCGTAAAGCCGCCAAGGACGGTAATTACGAAGAGGGCTCGTATTTGTGCGGACAGATTGCCGGCATGGTCAACGAACGCCAGAGCGCACGCGAAATCGTCGACGATCTGGTCGATGGCGCCGAGCACGTCCTGAAGGGTGCGTCCGCATGGGTAGCGTAGCGTTTCTGTTTGCCGGCCAGGGTGCCCAGCATCCCGCGATGGGCGTCGAGCTCATCGAAGCATCGCCGGCGGCCGCCGAGGTGTTCGCCATTGCCGACGAGGTGCGCCCGGGGACCAGCGAGCAGTGCCGGAGCGCCTCAAAGGAGGAGCTCTCACAGACCGAGAACACGCAGCCTTGCGTGTTCGTGCACGACTTGGCAGTTGCCGTCGCCCTGCGCGAGCGCGGCGTGGTGCCTGCCGCTTGTGCGGGATTCTCGCTGGGCGAGGTCGCTGCACTCACCTTTGCGGGGGCATTCGATACGCGAGCGGGTTTTGAGCTCGTATGTGAGCGCGCGGCATTGATGGCCACGGCGGCCGAGCGTCACCCCGGCGGCATGCGCGCCGTCATCAAACTCGATGCGGCGCAGGTCGAGGGCCTGGCAAAACAGGCAGGCGAGGACTGCTGGCCGGTCAACTACAACAGCCCGCAGCAGACGGTTGTGGCCGGAGCGCCCGATGCGTTGCAGGCCCTCGACGTCCTGGTAAAAGAGGCTGGTGGCCGGGCCATGAAGGTCGCGGTGTCCGGTGCATTCCATAGCCCCTATATGGCCGAGGCGACCTGTGGCCTTGCTGCATATATCGAGGCCAGTCACGCGCCGTCCCCACTGCTGATTCCGGTTATGGCAAATATGACGGCGGCGCCCTATCCGGCGGACCCCCAGACGGCATCGGATGTCTTGGCCAACCAGGTGAGTCATGCCGTGCGCTGGGTCGACACACTGCATGCTCTGCAGGGTCAGGGCATCGACACGTTTATTGAGGTCGGCCCCGGCAAAACACTGTCGGGCCTGGTCAAGCGTACGCTGAGTGACGTTCGCGTGTATTCGTGCGAAACGGCCGAGCGGGTCGCAGCTATTGCCGACGAGCTCGCATAGTCCACAGGGCTGTAACCCGAAAGGAATGACATGGGCAACTTGAACAACGGCGCGCTCGAGCGCAACGACTCACGTCGCGTGGCACTGGTTACGGGTGGCTCGCGGGGTATCGGCCGCGCCTGCGCTGTCGGTCTGGCGGAGGACGGCTTTGATATCGCCGTCGTCTATGCCGGTAGCGTCGATGCGGCGCGCGAGACGTGCAAAGCCTGCAAGGCGGTTGGCGCCGCGGCACGCGCATATCAATGCGACGTGGCCGACCCCGCTGCCGCCAACGCGTGCGTGGAAGCGGTCCTCAACGACTTTGGCTCCATTTGGGCGCTCGTCAACAACGCCGGCATCACGCGCGACGGCCTGCTCATGCGTATGGGCGACGATGCTTTCGATCGCGTGCTCGATGTCAATCTCAAGGGAACATTCAATATGACGCGCGCGCTCACCAAGACCTTTATGCGTCAACGCGGCGGCTGCGTTGTCAACATGAGCTCGGTCGTGGGCCTGATGGGCAATGCCGGGCAAGTCAACTACGCTGCCTCCAAGGCGGGCGTGATCGGCCTGACCAAGGCGGTGGCGCGCGAGCTTGCGCCCCGCGGCGTACGAGTGAACGCTGTCGCCCCCGGGTTTGTCGAGACGGATATGACGGCAAAGCTCTCGGAGAAGGTTCGCGCGGCAACCGAGGAGCAGATTCCCCTAAAGCGCATGGCGCGCCCCGAGGAAGTGGCCGGTGTGGTGCGCTTTTTGGCGAGCGATGCGGCTGCCTACATTACGGGCGAGGTCGTACGTGTTGACGGCGGAATGGCGATGTAGAAACCAGGGCCGAAGAACGGCTTGGATGAGGAGACCATGATGGAACAGAGAGTTGCAATCACTGGCATAGGTGCCGTATCGCCGCTCGGCAACACTGCGCTTGCCACCTGGGCGGCCATGTGCGCCGGGACGTGCGGCATCGGCCCGATCACGCACTTCGATACCGATGCGTTTGCCGTCAAGGTGGCGGCCGAGGTCAAGGGCTTTGACGGCAACGAGTACTTTGGCAAGCGTGATGCCAAGCATCTGGACCCCTGCGTTCAGTTTGCGATGGCGGCTTCGGACGAGGCAATGCACGATGCGGGCTTTGATGTCGAAGGCGCCATCGATCGTGAGCGCCTGGGCGTCTACGTGGGCTCGGGCGTGGGCGGCATGCAGACGCTCGTCGACAACGTCCATACGATCGCCGACCGTGGGCCCCGCCGCGCATCGCCTTACATGATTGCGATGATGATCCCCAACATGGCATCGGGCAATATCGCAATCCGTCACAAGGCAAAGGGACCGACCCTGCCCGTCGTGACCGCTTGCGCGACGTCTGCCCATGCGGTGGGCGAGGCGTTCCGCGCCATCAAGCACGGCTATGCCGACGCGATCCTCGCGGGCGGTGCCGAGGCGGCCATTATCCCCGATGCTGTTGCAGGCTTTACGTCCTGCCGCGCATTGACCACCAACCCCGATCCCGCGACGGCCTGCCGCCCGTTCGACGCAGACCGCGATGGCTTTGTGATGGGTGAGGGCGCCTGCGTGCTGGTACTCGAGAGCATGGAGCATGCGCAGGCGCGCGGTGCGCACATTTATGCCGAGGTCGTGGGCTACGGCAACACCGATGATGCCTATCACATTACGAGCCCCGACCCCGATGCCGCCGGCATTGCCCGTGCGATATCGCTGGCGGTAGCCGAGGGCGACGTCAAGCCTTCCGAGGGCCTCTACATCAACGCCCACGGCACCTCGACCAAACTCAACGATTCGTCCGAGACGGCGGGCATTAAGCGTGCGCTCGGCGAGGACGCGGCACGCGCCGCGCACGTCTCGTCAACCAAGTCGATGACCGGGCACATGATCGGTGCCACGGGTGCCATCGAGGTCATGGCCTGCGCCATGGCGCTCGAGCAGGGCGTGGTGCCCCCGACCATTAACTACCACACGCCCGATCCCGCCTGCGATCTTGACTATACGCCTAATCGAGCGGTTCGCGCCGACCTCACCTGGGCGCTTTCGACCAACCTGGGCTTTGGCGGGCACAACGCCGCCATCGCGCTGCGTAGATATACGAGGAGCTAGAGCATGGATTCCAAAAGACTTGCCGAGATAGCCGATGTGATGGAGGACCGCGGCCTCACGCGCGTGCGTGTTGAGGAGCCCGATGGCACCGCGGTCGAACTCGAGCGCGCGAGTGCAGCGCGGCCGGTTGCCGTGCCCATGCCTATGCCGGGTGCCGTGACCGCTCCGGCGGTGGCTCCTGTCGCCACGCCTGCCGCCGCGCCGGAGCCCGCCGCGCAGGGGCCCGCCGCCGCACCGGAGATCAAGGGCACCGAGGTAACCGCTCCCATGGTCGGCGTTTTCTATGCTGCCCCGGCGCCGGGCGACGAGCCGTTTGTGCGCGTGGGCTCCAAGGTCAAGGCCGGCGAGACCCTCTGCATCATCGAGGCCATGAAGGTTCTCAACGAGGTGACGGCAGAGGCGGATGGCGAGGTGCTCGAGATCTGCGTGGCCGACGGCGACCTCGTGGAGTTTGGCAGCTGCCTCATGAGGATCGGATAGGTGATATCCATGAATAAAGAAGAGCTCAAGAAGCTGTTGCCGCATCGCGAGCCGATGCTTTTGCTCGACGAAGCCGAGCTGGTGGGCGATGAGGCTCACGGCAAGATCACGATTACGGGCGACGAGTACTTTTTGCAGGGGCATTTTCCGGGAAACCCGGTCGTCCCCGGCGTGATTCAGTGCGAGATGCTCGCCCAGAACTGCTGCGTGCTGCTGATGGGCGATGAGGAGGCGCACGGCGCGACGCCGTTCTATACGAGCCTCGATAAGGTGCGCTTTAAGCGTCCGGTTCGCCCGGGCGACACGGTTGATCTGGTGTGCACCATCACGCGTGCGCGCGGGCCGTTCCGCTTTGCGACGGGTACCGCGAGCGTCAACGGTGAGGTTTGCTGCCGCGCCGATATGTCTTTTGCACTCATGCACGAAAGTTAAGGAAGGCTTCATGTTCGACAAAGTGCTCATCGCCAACCGCGGCGAAGTCGCGGTCCGTGTTATCCGCGCGTGCCGCGATATGGGCATCAAGACCGTCGCCGTTTATTCCACGGCCGACGCGGACGCGCTGCACGTGCAGCTTGCCGACGAGGCGTATTGTATCGGCGGCCCGCGTCTTGCCGAGAGCTACCTCAACGACGATGCAGTGCTCACCTGTGCCGTAAAGTCGGGAGCTAAGGCAATTCATCCCGGCTATGGCTTCTTTTCCGAGAAGGCGAGCTTCGTGCGCGACTGCGACAAGTATGGCTTGGCGTTTGTCGGTCCTTCGGCCGAGGTGATCGACAGCATGGGCGACAAGGACGCCGCACGTCGAACGGCTGCCGCGGCGGGCGTGCCCATCGTGCCGGGCTGCGATTTGCTCAAAAGTCCCGAGGAGGCAACGGCCGAGGCCGAGCGCATTGGCTGCCCCGTGCTCATTAAGGCGCGTGCCGGCGGTGGCGGTCGCGGCATTCGCAAGGTCGAGCGCGTGGAAGATGCGGCTAAGGCCTTTATTGAGGCACGCGCCGAGGGCGAGGCCGTTTTTGGCGACGGCGAATGTTATATGGAAAAGTTCGTAGCGCCGGCGCACCATGTCGAGGTGCAGATTATGGCTGATAAACAGGGCCATGTCTTTTCGCTCGGCGAGCGCGAGTGCTCGGTGCAGCGTCGTAACCAAAAGCTGATCGAGGAGAGTCCTGCACCGTGCCTCGACGGGCACGACGACATTCGTGCGCGCATGCATAAGGCCGCGCGCGACTTGGCGCGAGCCGTTGGCTACGAGGGCGCCGGCACCATCGAATTCCTGTACTCGGATGACGGCAATTTCTACTTTATGGAAATGAACACGCGCTTGCAGGTGGAGCATCCGGTCACGGAGTTTGTGACCGATACCGACCTGGTTAAGTGGCAGCTGCGCGTGGCGGCCGGCCAGCCCCTGCCGTTTGAGCAAGAGGACGTGCCGGTCCGCAACCACGCCATGGAGTGCCGCATCAATGCCGAGACGCCGGACTTCCTTCCGTCGTGCGGAACAGTCACCACGCTGCGTGTGCCGGGTGGCCCGCGCGTGCGCTGGGATTCGGCCATGTTTACCGGTGCTGCCGTTCCGCCGTACTACGACTCCATGCTCGGTAAGCTCATCGTGTGCGCGCCTACGCGCGACGGTGCCATTCGCAAGATGCGCTCGGCCCTGGGCGAGCTCGTGATCGAAGGCGTGAGCGAGAACAGCGAGCTTCAGCTCGACGTGCTGGCAAACGATGAGTTCTTGTCGGGCATGTATCACACCGATCTGATGGGGCATCTCTATGCTGATGAATAGAAAAGCGAAGACGGTCAATGTCCTTGAGGGGCCGATGACCGAGTCATGCGCCGAGTTTCCCGCGCGCCACGTGTTTGTCAAGTGCCCGGAGTGCCGCCGTGTGATCGATGAGGCACGCCTGCACGACAACCTCGAGGTCTGCCCTCGTTGCGGCAAACACTTTCGCGTGAGCGGTCGCGCGCGCGTGCGCATGACGGTCGACGCGGGTACCTTTGAGGAATGGGATGCCAATCTGGCGTCAGAGGACTTCCTCTCGTTTCCCGGTTATGCCGACAAGCTTAAGAGCGCGTGCGAACGTTCGGGCGAGCGCGATGCCGTTGTGTGCGGCAGGGGCAAAATCTGCGGCTGCGATACGGCGCTCTTCTTTATGAACGCCAACTTTATGATGGGCTCGATGGGTTCCGTGGTGGGCGAGAAGATTTGCCGCGTCTTTGAGCGCGCAACCGAGCTGGGACTGCCGGTCGTCGGCTTTACCGTGTCGGGCGGCGCCCGCATGCAAGAGGGCGTGACCTCGCTCATGCAGATGGCCAAGATCTCTGCGGCGGTTAGACGTCATGGCGAGGCCGGCGGCCTGTACATCACGGTGCTCACCGATCCCACGACCGGTGGCGTGACTGCGAGCTTTGCCATGGAGGGCGACATCATCCTAGCCGAGCCCGATGCCCTGACGGCGTTTGCCGGCCCGCGCGTGATCGAGCAGAACATGCACAAACGCCTGCCCAAGGGATTCCAACGCTCTGAGTTTTTGCTGGAGCACGGCTTTTGCGATGCGGTCGTACCGCGTGGCGAGATCGCGCTCACGGTGGGCGAACTGTTGGCGCTGCACGAAGGACACGCGCCTGGACTGGGCGCACCGCACGAGATCGTGCATACGGGGCGTCGTGGCAAAAAGCTGGGACATCTGTTTAAGCGCACGCCCGCGCCAAAAACGGCGCTCGAGATCGTCAAGCAGACCCGCTCGGCGGATCGTGCCACGGCGGGCGAGATGATCTCGCTGGGGCTGGACGGATTTGTGGAGCTGCATGGCGACCGCTACTTTGGCGACGACGCCGCCGTGGTGGGTGGCATTGGCTGGAAAGACGGGCGCCTTGTGACGGTTATCGCCATCGAGCGCGGCACCACGACCAAAGAGCGCATGCGCCGCAACTTTGGTATGGCGCATCCCGAGGGTTATCGCAAGGCACGACGCCTGATGCGTCAGGCCGAGAAGTTTGGACGACCGGTCCTGTGCCTGGTCGATACCTCGGGCGCGTTCTGCGGTATCGGCGCCGAGGAGCGCGGTCAGGGCGAGGCGATTGCCCAGAATCTCATGGAGATGAGCGGCCTTAAGACGCCGATTGTCTCGGTGGTGACAGGCGAGGGTGGCTCTGGTGGCGCGCTGGCGCTGTCCGTGGCCGACCGCATCCTGATGCTCTCGAGCTCGGCCTATTCGGTCGTGAGCCCCGAGGCATGCGCGTCGATCCTGTGGAAGGACACCGAGCGTGCGGATGAGGCCGCCGAGGCGCTTAAGCTCACGGCTTCCGATCTGCTGGCACTCGGCATTATCGACGGCATTGTTGACGATAGGGGCCTGTCGCATGAGGAGATCGCCGGTGCCGTCATGTCCTCGGCATTTGATGCCTTCGATACGCTTGAGCAGCTCGACGACGCGACCCTCACAAACCTCCGCTACGAAAAGTACCGCGCAATCGGTCAGTACCGCACGATGTGACAAAGGGACAGTCCGCATGTCACATTGGGAAAGGCGTTCCATGCCACAAGTTTCTAACACCTCGTTTACAACGACGGCTTCATCAAACGCCATGGCCGTGGTGGACTATCTGTCCAAAAGCATGATGTCGGCGCTGCCGTTTATTGTCTGCGCGGCGTTGTTCCGCACCGTCGCCGTCATTATGGGCGAAGGCATGCTGGGCCTGTGGTCTGCCGATTCCGAAATCTATCGCCTGTTCTACAGTTGGCTCTATAACGCCGGCTACTACTTTTTGCCCATTTATCTTGGCTGGGCCGCCGCCCGCCAGCTCGGTTGCTCGGAGCAGTTGGGCATGATGTTGGGCGGCGTATTGATTGCGCCCGATCTGCTCAGGCTTGTCGATACCGTATCGACGACGGGGGCATCGATGACTTCCGTGTACGGGTTGCTTCCCGCGCCGGTCAACGATTACACGACGACTGTTATTCCGGTTCTCATCTCGGTGCCCGTGCTATGGCGAGTGGAGTGTTTCTTTCGGCGCGTTATCCCCAAGGCCGTGGCGTTTTCGTTCGTTCCGTTTGCAACCATGCTCGTTATGGTTCCTGTTTCGCTGTGTATCACGGCGCCGGCGGGCAGCTATCTGGGCATGCTGTTGGGCCAGCTTATGTTTATGCTTGGCAATTCCGGTGGCATCGTGTCGCTGCTCACGCTCATGGGGCTTGCCGCGGGCTGGGAGTTCCTAAAGATCGCGGGCGTCAGCAACGTCGTCCTATCGCTCGCCTATGCGCAGTTTATGAGTGTGGGAACGGATTCGTGCATCCTGATCGCCGCGACGATGGCAACGTTTGCCGTTTGGGGCATGCCCTTTGGCGCGTCGCTTCGCGTTGCGGATAAGGACGAGAAGGCGCTCATGCTGGGCTATTCAATCTCGGGTGTTCTTGGTGGCGTAAGCGAGCCGGCACTGTACGGTTGCGGCTTTAAATATGGCAGGTGCCTGACGTGCATGGCCATTGGCGGCGCCGTCGGAGGCCTTGTTGCAGCCGCGGGCCACGTTACGGCCTATACCATCGGCATGACGAATGTCCTCATGGTCATTGGCTTTGCCACGGGCGGCATCTCGAACCTGCTGTGGTGCTGCGCCGCCGGCGTTGTGGCATTTGCGGTGTCTGCGGCGCTGAGCTACTGCTTTGGCGTGGTGCCGGCGAAGGGGCAGGCGGTAGAAGACGAAGCCGATTTGCCCGAAACAGTGGCGAGCGCTGCTGAAGTAAGCGCATAAACCTGTGCGACAAAGGACGATTCCTTTGTCATGTTCCAAGGTCGTGGCCCGTGTGGGTTGCGGCCTTTTTGTATCTGTGGGGCAAAGTGGCTACACTACAATCCGTTTGAGCAATAGATATATAGGTAGTACCGTGGGGGCGGATGTAGATGGTCGAGTGGATTGTTAAGCGTGCGCAGGGCGACCGTGCGCGCGTGGGCACGTTGACGGGCGTGGTGTGTATTCTCGCCAATGTGGCACTATGCGCTGCGAAGGGCGTAATTGGCGTGCTGTCGGGATCGGTTTCGATTGTGGCGGACGCCATGAATAATCTGTCCGATGCTAGCTCGAACATCGTGAGCGTGCTTGGCTTTAAGCTGGCGGGCAAGCCAGCAGACCCCGAGCATCCTTACGGTCATGGCCGCTACGAGTATCTCTCGGGTCTGGTTGTGGCGGCGCTCGTGCTGCTTATTGGCATCGAACTGGTGAAGTCCTCGGTGGAGCGTATCGTCAACCCGGAGCCTGTCGAGTTCTCGCTCGCCCTGGTGGCAGTCCTGGCACTTTCGATGGTTGTAAAGCTGTGGATGGCGGCCCTCAACCAAAAGCTCGGTGACCGCATTGAGTCCGAGACGTTGCATGCGACCGCTCAGGATTCCAAAAACGATGTCCTAGCCACGGGCGCCGTGCTGGCGTGCGCGATTGTTTCCCAGGTGACGCATATCAATCTTGACGCATGGGTCGGCCTTGCCGTTGGCGCCTATATCGGCTGGAGTGGTTTTGAGCTCATCCAGGATACGGTGAGCCCGCTTTTGGGCCAGGCGCCCGATCCCAAGCTGGTCAAACATATCCGAGACAAGATCATGAGCTACCCCGGCGTTTTGGGCGTTCATGACCTCATGGTTCACGATTACGGTCCGGGCAGAAAGTTCGCAAGCGCCCACGCCGAAATGGCGGCCGAGGCCAGCCCGCTGGAAAGTCACGACACGCTCGACAATATTGAGCAGGCATTTAGGAACGAAGACAGCATGATCGTCACGCTCCATTACGACCCCATCGTGACCGACGATCCAAAGGTGGCGAGCATGCGTCTGCGCATCAACGCTATGGCTCAAGAGGTCGATAGCCGCCTCTCGATCCACGACCTACGCTGTGTGCCGGGTCCTACGCACACCAACGTGATCTTTGACTGCGTACGTCCCTCCGATTTGCAAATGAGCGCCGAAGATCTAAAGCGAACACTGGCAAAACAGGTCGAATCCGAATACCCCAAGTCATTCGCAAAGATCACGATCGACGAAGACTACGTAGGCCATACTCACGAATAGGGTGGCATCGCTCAAGCTATTGATGCAGAAGGGGAGAGCATGAAGAAGCTGTATCTACTGCGCCACGGTCAGACGGAATTCAACGTTAAAAAACTCGTCCAGGGCCGCTGCGACTCACCGCTCACCGACCTGGGCCGCCAACAAGCAGGGATGGCAGCCGCATGGCTCAAAGCCCACAACGTCGTGCCGGACAAAGTGGTCTCCTCACCCTTAGGCCGAGCCATGGACACAGCAGGCCTCGTCGCAACCGAACTGCTCGGCCAAAACGCATCTGTTGAACCCTGCGAAGGCATCATCGAACGCTGCTACGGAACCTTCGAAGAGGGCCCCCACGACGCCCTGCCCACCGACGTCTGGGAACCCGGCGAGGATTTGGTTCCATTCGGGGGAGAGGGAAGCCAAGCCCTGCAAACGCGCATGGTAAACACCCTTACCAATCTCATAAGCGTCGAGGACACCAAAACCCTCCTAGCAGTAAGCCACGGCAGCGCCAGCCGTCAATTCATAAAAGCCGCCGCCCCAGCCGACTTCAGACTCCCAACCAAACTCCCCAACTGCGCCATCATGATCTTCAATTTCGATGAGGAAAAGCATGAAGAGGGCAAACCGCCCCAATGCAAGTTCACCCTCCAGCAAATCGTAGATCCCCAACAAAGTATTTAGCTGAGCGAGCAAGGTTTAGCAGACATCAACGTGTCGTCCCCCGAGCTTTGGCGGAGGGGCGGGCCCGAGACTAATTAAGGTTGTCGCGAGTTCCGCACGAACAGGAGAGCACTTAATGTGCTCTCCGTCGTGAGCAGGACTGTAGAGCAGCAACCTTAATTAGTCTCGGGCCCGCCCCTCCGCCAAAGCCCAGGCGACGTCCACGCACTTTACCTGCGTAAACAATGTGAGTGAAATATGAATCTCGATGGATACGCCCGCAGCCGTGTATACTAAACAGCTGTGTGTAACCAGGGGAGTATTCTGGCTGGACAAAATGCCTGCTTAATAGGGTTGTCAGGTAGTCCGGGCGAAATACAAGGCTGGGGAGCACGTCGTGTAAGTAGTGGTCCTCTAGGGGCGTACGCTCGGTGGTGTACGCATTGTCCCAAGACCACGCGAGAGTTGGGATCATATCTTGATCAGCATGATTCTCGGCCGCAAGATTGGCATGACCCAGGTTTGGGACGAGGACGATAACGTCGTTCCCGTCACGGTCATCCAGGCTGGCCCCTGCGCTGTCTCGCAGGTTAAAACTCAGGCAACCGACGGCTATGACGCCGTCCAGATCGGTTTCGGCGACATCAAGGCCAAGAACGTGAATAAGCCCATGGCTGGTCACTTCGCCAAGGCTGGCGTCGAGCCTGTCCGCTTCCTTCGTGAGGTCCGCGTCGAGAACGGCGAGGAGCACAAGGTCGGCGAGGTCGTCACCGTCGCTGATTTCGCTGATGTCGAGAAGGTCGACGTCATCGGTACCTCCAAGGGTAAGGGCTTCCAGGGTCGCATCAAGCGCTGGGGTCAGCGCCGCGGTCCTATGACGCATGGTTCTCACTTCCAGCGTCACCCCGGTTCTATCGGTCAGTGCGCCTATCCTGCGCGCGTCCTCAAGGGCGTCAAGATGGCCGGTCACATGGGTAACGAGCGCGTTACCGTCAAGAACCTTTCCGTTGTCCGCATCGATGCCGAGCAGAACCTCATCTTGGTCAAGGGCGCTGTCCCGGGTGCCAAGAATGGTCTCGTCGCCATCCGTATGGCCTAAGGGCCCAGCCCATTTAGCCCAGCGTCATACCAAGGAGAACACTTAAATGGCAAAGTTTGAAGTAAAGAACAGCGAGGGCAAGAAGGTCGCCGAGGCCGAGCTCGCCGCTGAGGTGTACGGCATCGAGCCGAACATCCACGTTATGCACCACATCGTCAAGTGCCAGATGGCCTCTTGGCGTCAGGGCACCCAGTCTGCTAAGGGTCGCTCTGAGGTTTCCGGTGGCGGCAAGAAGCCTTGGCGTCAGAAGGGCACCGGCCGTGCCCGCCAGGGTTCCATCCGTGCTGCCCAGTGGCGTCACGGTGGCGTTGTCTTCGCCCCCAAGCCCCGTTCCTACGCTAAGCGTATGAACAACAAGGAGGTCAAGCTGGCTATGCGCTCCGCGCTGTCTGCCAAGCTGGCCGATGGCGAGCTCGTGCTCGTCGACGACTACGGCTTCGAGAAGCCTTCCACCAAGGCTGCCGTCGCCATGCTCAAGGCTCTCGGCCTTGAGGGTAAGCGTCTGACCATCATCGTTCGCGATGAGGACGTCAACGCCTACCTGTCGTTCCGCAACATTCCCAAGACGTTCATCATCACTGCCGACGAGGCCAACACCTACGATCTCGTCAACAACAACGCCGTGCTGATGCCCGCCGACATCGCCGCTCACTTCGGGGAGGTGCTTGCATAAATGACCGCCCACGAGATCATCATCCGTCCGATCGTGTCCGAGCGTTCCTTCTCCGGCATGGAGCTGAACAAGTACACGTTCGAGGTCGCCAAGGATGCTAACAAGTATCAGATCAAGGACGCTGTCGAGGAGATCTTCGGCGTCAAGGTCGTTCGCGTGAACACCCTGACGGTCAAGCCCAAGACCAAGCGCGTGCGCTATGTCGCCGGCAAGACCCGTTCTTGGAAGAAGGCCATCGTCACGCTGGCCGAGGGCGACACCATCGAGGTCTTTGGCAACCAGGCCTAAGACTCGCTGCTGTTGAGTGAGCTCATGCCTCCCAAATAGGGGAGGCGAGAGCTCAAGGTTTTGGGCGTATTAAATGGACACGCCCGGAACCGTGTATACGTCCGGTGTCATCGCACCCGAGGCAGAACCTCGAATCCCTGTCTGCGATGGCTAACGGATTCCTATTGAAAGGGATTGTAATGGCTGTAAAGCACCTTAAGCCGACCTCCGCTGGTAGGCGTTGGCAGACGATCTCCGATTTCTCCGAGATCACCTGCACCAAGCCCGAGAAGTCTCTTCTCGAGCCCCTGCCCAAGAAGGCCGGTCGTAACAACAACGGCCGCATCACCACCCGCCACCAGGGCGGCGGCGTGAAGCGTCGTTACCGCGTGATCGACTTCAAGCGCAACAAGGACGGCGTGCCCGCCAAGGTTGCCACGATCGAGTACGATCCGAACCGTTCCGCTCGCATCGCTCTGCTGCACTACGCTGACGGTGAGAAGCGCTACATCCTGGCCCCCAAGGGCCTCGAGGTCGGTCAGACCATCATGTCCGGTTCTGACGCCGACATCAAGCCGGGCAACGCTCTGCCCCTCGCCGACATCCCCGTTGGTACGCTCATCCACGCCGTCGAGTTCCAGCCGGGCAAGGGCGCTGCTATCGCCCGTTCCGCCGGTAACTCCTGCCAGCTGATGGGTAAGGAGGGCAAGTACGCTATCGTCCGTATGCCTTCCTCCGAGATGCGCCGCATCCTCGTTACCTGCCGCGCCACCGTCGGTGAGGTCGGCAACGCCGATCACGCCAACATCGTCATCGGCAAGGCCGGCCGTAAGCGTCACATGAACGTGCGCCCGACCGTCCGCGGTACCGTCATGAACCCTGTCGACCACCCGCACGGCGGTGGCGAGGGCAAGAACCACACCTCTGGTCGTCCCTCTGTTACCCCCTGGGGTAAGCCGACGAAGGGCCTTCGTACGCGCAAGAAGAAGAAGGTCTCGAACCAGCACATCATTCGTCGCCGTAAGAAGTAATTTCGGATACCGAGTTTTAGGAGAAAGCACTTATGAGCAGAAGTCTCAAAAAGGGCCCGTTCGTGGAGACTCGCCTTCTCTCGCGTATCACCGCGATGAACGAGGCTGGCAAGAAGGACGTCGTGAAGACCTGGTCCCGCGCGTCCACCATCTTCCCCGAGATGGTTGGTCACACCATCGCCGTCCACGACGGCCGCAAGCATGTGCCCGTGTATGTTACCGAGTCCATGGTTGGTCACAAGCTCGGCGAGTTCGCGCCGACTCGTACGTTCCGTGGCCACAAGGCCAAATAGGGGGTTAACCGTAAATGGCAACTAAGTCTATTGAAACTGAGGCCACCGAGGTTCGCGCCGTCGCTAAGTACGTGCGTGTTTCCCCCAGCAAGGCCCGCCTGGTGGTCGATCTGATCCGCCGCAAGCCTGTCGCTCAGGCCTTCGACATCCTCCACTTCTGCGACCGCGCCGTCGCCGTGGATGTCGAGAAGGTTCTCCGTTCCGCCGTTGCGAACGCCGAGAACAACAACGGTCTGCGTGCCGACAACCTGGTTGTCGCCGCTGCCTATGTTGACGAGGGTCCGACGCTTAAGCGCATCCGTCCCCGCGCCAAGGGTTCCGCTTCTCGCATTCTGAAGCGTACTTCCCACATCACCGTCGTCGTTGCTCCTCGAAAGGAGGCGTAAAGCTGTATGGGTCAGAAAGTCTACCCCACCGGCTTCCGTCTTGGCATCACCGAGAACTGGCGCTCCCGCTGGTTCGCAGAGAAGGATTACGCTAAGACCCTCGGTAACGATCTCGAGATCCGCAAGTACCTCGAGAAGCGTCTTTCCCGCGCAGCTGTCTCCCGCGTCGAGATCGAGCGCGCTGGCGACAAGGTGAAGGTCATCATCCTCACCGCTCGCCCCGGCGTTGTCATCGGTAAGAAGGGTGCCGAGATCGATACCCTCCGCACCGAGCTCGAGAAGGTCGCTGGCGTCTCCAAGGGCCAGCTCTCCGTCGACGTTGTCGAGATCAAGCGCCCCGAGCTCGACGCCAACCTCGTTGCTCAGTCTATCGCCGAGCAGCTCGAGGGCCGCGTTGCCTTCCGTCGCGCTATGCGCAAGGCTGTCCAGTCTGCCCGCAAGGCCGGCGCTAAGGGCATCCGTATCCAGTGCTCCGGTCGTCTTGGCGGTGCCGAGATGGGCCGTCGTGAGTGGTACCGCGAGGGTCGCGTGCCTCTGCACACCCTCCGTGCCAAGATCGACTACGGCACGGCTGTCGCCAGCACCACCATGGGCGCTTGCGGCGTGAAGGTCTGGATCTACCTGGGCGAGAAGCTCCCGGGCCAGCCTGTTCCCAACCCTGCACTCGAGGGCTCTTCCCGTCCTCGTCGTCGTAACTCCGAGAGGAGGGGTCAGTAGTGCTTGCCCCTAAGCGTATTCTTCACCGCAAGGTGCAGCGTGGCTCCATGAAGGGCCAGGCCAAGGGTAATACCGAGCTGCATTTCGGCGAGTTTGGTATCCAGGCTCTCGAGGCCCATTGGATCACCAACCGTCAGATCGAGGCCGCTCGTATTGCCATGACCCGCTACATGAAGCGTGGCGGTCGTGTCTACATCACGATCTTCCCCGATAAGCCCATCACCAAGAAGCCTGCCGAGACTCGCATGGGTTCTGGTAAGGGTAACCCCGAGGAGTGGGTGGCCGTCGTCAAGCCCGGCCGCATCATGTTCGAGGTCAAGGGCGTGCCCGAGGAGGTCGCTCGCGAGGCTCTGCGTCTTGCACAGCACAAGCTTCCCATCAAGACCAAGATTGTTGCTGCTAAGAACGCTGAGCAGCGCATCGAGAAGGAGATGGCTGAGGAGGCCGCTCTCGAGGCCAAGTGGGCTGCTGAGGACGCCGCCGCCGCCAAGGAGGAGAACTAATGAAGCCCGCAGAGATTCGTGAGCTCTCGGACGCTCAGCTCGTTGAGAAGCTGAAGGAAATGCGCGCCGAGCTCTTTAACCTTCGTTTCCAGATGGCCACCAGCCAGCTGGACAACACCGCTCGCGTCAACACCGTGAAGAAGGACATCGCTCGCGTCCTCACGGAGCAGCGCGCCCGCGAGATCGCAGCGGAGAAGTCCGCTGTCGCCGAGTAGGACCTAAGGAGAGAACATGACTGATTCGCGTAACTCGCGTAAGGTCCGTACGGGTGTCGTTACCTCCGTCTCCGGTGCCAAGACCATCGTTGTCACCATCACCGAGCGCAAGCGTCACCCCAAGTACGGCAAGATGATGACCAGCTCCAAGAAGCTGCACGCTCACGATGAGGAGTGCACGGCTGGCGTGGGCGACACTGTCCGCGTTATGGAGACCCGTCCTATGTCCAAGATGAAGCGTTGGCGCCTCATCGAGGTCGTCGAGCGCGCTAAATAAGCAGTCGCTCTTACGACTTGTACGTTTCCGAAGATGTGCGTATGCCTGGCTTGCATACCACGGGCCGTATACAGGCTGCGCACCTCTCTTCGGTTCTTAGTTCGGAGGAACATCTACCATGATTCAGATGCAAACCATGCTGAACGTCGCCGACAACTCCGGCGCTCGCAAGATTCGCTGCATCAAGGTGCTTGGCGGTTCCAAGCGTCGTTATGCAGGCATCGGCGATGTGTTCATCGGTGCTGTCCAGGAGGCTACCCCTGGCGCCAACGTCAAGAAGAAGGACGTTGTCCGTTGCGTCGTCGTTCGCACCGTTAAGGAGATCCGCCGCAAGGATGGCTCCTACATTCGCTTTGATGAGAACGCCTGCGTTGTCATCAACAACGATGGTTCGCCCGTCGGCACCCGTATCTTCGGGCCCGTCGCTCGCGAGCTTCGTGACAAGAAGTACATGAAGATCGTCTCGCTCGCTCCCGAGACCCTGTAGTTAGGGGAGATATATGTATATCAAGAAGGGCGATAAGGTCCAGGTTCTCTCTGGTAAGGATCGCGGCAAGCAGGGCGTTATCCTGCGTGCTCTCCCCGCCGAGAACAAGGTCGTTGTCGAGGGCGTTTCGGTCGTCAAGAAGGCCGTCAAGCCCAACGCTGCCAACCAGCAGGGCGGCATCGTTTCGCAGGAGGCTCCCATCGATGCCTCCAACGTCAATCTCGTTTGCCCCGAGTGCGGTAAGGTTACCCGCGTCGGTCACGAGAAGGACGGCAAGAACAAGCTGCGCGTCTGCAAGAAGTGCGGCCACAAGTTCTAAGCTGCCCGCAACATCAAGTTGCTAGCAAAGGCCCGGATGCCCCACGGCACCCGGGCCTTTTTCTATCCCTACTCATTGCACTCATTGGGGACAGACTTAAATGAGTGAGAACACTCATTGGGGACAGACATAAATGAGTGGGCATACTGTTGGCAGTTAGGGGCGGTCCTTTGAGCTGCAGCGCGCATGAGTGACGAGGCTAAGCGGATCATCCTGTCTTTTGAGTTCTAAGCATAAGCCCCTGTCTCTGAGCAATGACCAGTGCGCATTTGTGCGTATTTTAGTGCGTGGGATTGCGTGAATATGCGTATAGATGCGCCGTTTACGGGGCAAAATGACCTTATAGCGGTGAGATACGCAAAAACGCGCACAGACGCGCGTGTTTGTGCGAATATAGAGCTATCCGAAATGCAAGACGTTCTATGACACAGGAGGCACATGATGGCAGATTCCAAGCAGGCTCCGCTCGACGCCGCGGCAGCCGCCAAAGCAGCGTTCGCTTCGGTCCAGGACAAGCCGTTCCCCGACGATATTTTTACGGCTCCCGAGCTCCGTTGGGCCGTGATCGGTTGCGGCGTTATCGCCAACCAGATGGCTCAGTCCCTTGCTCTTGCCGGCCGCAAGCTTGCGGGCGTTGCCAACCGCACGCTGTCCAAGGCTCAGGCTTTTGCCGATCAGTATGGCATCGAGAAGGTCTACGACACGGTTGAGGACCTCTACGCCGATCCTGACATCGACGCCGTCTACATCACTACCCCGCACAACACTCATATCACCTATCTGCGCGCTGCCCTGGCAGCCGGCAAGCACGTGCTCTGCGAAAAGGCCATTACCCTCAATTCCGCTGAACTCGATGAGGCCCGTGCCATTGCCGCCGAGCACAACGTGGTCCTTATGGACGCTACCACGGTGCTCCACATGCCCTTGTATCAAGAGTTGCGCCGTCGCATGGATGCCGGCGAGTTCGGCCGCATGAACCTCGCTCAGCTCAACTTTGGTAGCTACAAGGAGTACGGCGACCTGACCAACCGTTTCTACAATCGCAACCTTGCCGGTGGTGCCATGCTCGATATTGGCGTGTATGCACTGTCCGTTATGCGCCTGTTTATGGCGAGCCAGCCCGCCGAGGTCGTTTCGCTGGGCAACACCTGCGAGACTGGCGTCGATGTTGCAGGCGGCATCGTCTGCCGCAATGCCGAGCAGCAGCTGGGCGTCGTGAGCCTTACGCTCCACTCCAAGCAGCCCAAGCGCTCGGTTATCAGCTTTGACAACTGCTATATCGAGGTCAACGAATATCCGCGCGCCGATCGCGCTACGATCGTGTGGACCGCGGACGGTCATCGCGAGGAGGTCCACGCCGGCACCGAAGCTTACGCCCTTTGCTATGAGATGGCCGATCTTGAGAAGGCCGTTGCCGGCGACGACTCCAAGCGCGAGCTGCTGGATTATGCTTCTGATGTTATGGAGCTTATGACCAAGCTCCGCGCCGATTGGGGAGTCGTCTACCCCGAGGAGGAGTAAGCGATGCTCGCGGAAGATAGGCTCAATGCGATCGTCTCGATGGTGCAGCAGGCTGGCTCAGTAACGGTGCCAGAGCTTGCCGATGCCCTGGGTGTGACGGCTTCTACCATTCGACGCGACCTGCAGACACTTGACCGAGCGCACCGCATCGCCAAGGTGCACGGTGGCGCGACAAGCCTTGAGCGCGCGCACGTGACGCGCGACTTAACGATCAGTGAGCGCAGTGATCTCCATAACGACGACAAGGAGCGCATCTGCGCTCGCGCCGCGGCGCTCGTGGAGCCCGAGAGCTTTGTGTACATCGATTCGGGTTCGACGACGCTCAGGCTCATCGAGCATCTTCCGCGCCTTGACGGCGTCACCTATGTGACCGACTCCGTGCTCCATGCCCAGCATCTCGCCCTGCGCGGCATGCGCACCGTGGTGCTGGGTGGCGAGCTCAAGCCCGAGACCGAGGCGCTCGTTGGCCCCGATGCCTTGGCAACCTTAGACCGCTACAACTTCAACTGCGGCTTTTGGGGCTCTAACGGCATTGCCGCCGAGCAGGGCTTTACGACGCCCGATATCGAGGAGGCACAGGTCAAGCGCATCTCGATGCGCCATACGGCCAAACGCTTCGTAATCTCGGATGCCAGCAAATTTGGCATGGTGGCGCCCGTCAAGTTTGCGGACTTCCGCGACGCAACGATTATCACCGCGGGCGAGGTGCCCGCCAAGTACCAGGCGATGGAAAACGTCATAACGGTCTAGCAACGGGGCGAAGTAAGGCCAAAACCATTTAGTTTTCTCAATAGAAAAGCGGCAACATCCATTACGGGCGTTGCCGCTTTCGTTGTCTGCCGGTTTGTCTAAATCTGTAACAACCAGACCGTTAAAAGCAGACTAGATGTTACAGATTGAGATTGTTTGGGGCGACGCTGGTGGTTTGTCTAAATCTATAACATCTGAGGCTGATTTTGCCGAGTTACTGTTACAGATTGAGATTTTCCCTTAAGGGGGATTCGAATGTCTCGATCTGTAACAGATAGACCGGAAAATGGGTTCTAACTGTTACAGATCGCGACGTTTTGGGACCGCGGCTGAGCCGTTGCGGCAAAACCACCACAAAGGTGCCTGTCCCCTTTGTGGTGGTTTAGGGCTCCCAGGGGCAAGGGGCTTCGATGTGAATGTGCTCGCCGGTTACGGGATGCGTGAAGAACACGCTGTGGGCGTGGAGCATCAGGCCGCAGGGGCGCGGCGTTCCGTACAGGTCGTCGCCAACCAGGGGATGATGCTCGCTTGCCAGGTGTACGCGGATCTGGTGCTTGCGGCCGGTGAGTAGCTCGACATCAATATACGAGCGCGTGGGCAGGCCGCGGCGGCTTTTAAGGCGCTTGAGTACCTTGACGCGCGTCTGAGATGGCTTGCCGCTGGCGCCAACGCGCATCTTGCGGCTATCGTGGCGGTCGCGGGCGATAGGCTTGTCGATGAGCTTCTCGTTCCAGTCGATTTTGCCCTCGGCGAGCGCCAGATAGTGCTTTTCGAAAGCGTGGTCGATGACCATCTGGTCAAAGGCGGGCTGCGTCTGCTTGTCGAGCGAGAACAGCACCACGCCGGTGGTGTTGCGGTCCAGGCGATTGAGCGGTTGCATGTCGGTCGCGGCAAAGCCGTCGCCCATCGCCAGCAGCAGGTCGCTGGCGTAGTCGGTGAGCGTGCGCTCGCCGGTGCCGTCGCCGTGGACGATCATGCCGGCGGGCTTGTCGATGGCCATGAGCCAGGCGTCGCAATAGAGGACTTGAGGTTCTTCGTTCACGTGTAAGCCTTTCGGTTAGCTGATTCCCACAAACATGCAGCCCGAGGTCGCCCCGCGTAGGCGGGCGGCGGGCTTGCGGCCGGCCTGCGCTGCTTCGACGGCACGACGGACGCGGGAGACGGCACGGCCCACCTCATCCGTCTCGAGCAGCGTTCCGTCCACCATGAGACGACGCACGCCGGCATCGAGTAGCTGAGGAACCTGTGGCGTGAGGTCGATGGGGTAGGCGTCGTACAGGCGAGAGCGGCCGTGGATGTCGGTGCGGACGGGCATGACCTTGCCGTCGATATTCTTGAGCGAGAGCTTGCGGGCACGCAAGCGGCAGTTGGCACAATCGTGGATGCAGCCGTTGGCAACCTGCAGAATGCAATGCTCGCTTGTCATGACGCGCGGGCGGCCAAAGACGGTGATGCCTAGAGCCGCGGGCGCGGCGGCGCCGAGCGAGACAATCTCGTCGAGCGTGATCTCGGGCGAGAGCCAAAACGCACCGGCTCCGCGCTCGGCAAGCGCCTCCATGCAGGGCATGTTGTGTACCGGCAGGCAAGAGCGAATCTCGGCCGTGGCGCCAACCTGGGCGGCCAGGGCAAGCTCAGAGATGTTGCCAATAGCGACCGTGGCGCCGGCAACAACCCATGGGTCAACGCGGACATGGTCAACGGCGCGGCAGACCTCATCGAGCACGGGTACAATGCCCTGCTCAAACGTATCGGCGGGGGAGAGCTCGGCCGCATCGAGCGCGTTGGTGGTCATGTAGATGCGCGTTACACCCTCGGCGCGAGCGGCCTCGGCGGCCTCGAGCGAGGTGACGGTGGCGCAAATCTGCGGCTCATCGCGGTAGTGCTCGGGTGCGGGGCGGGAATCACTGGTTACAATCGCCGGCAGCTCGAGCGTTTTTGCGCGCTCCTCGTACGGTGTCAGAATGGCCTCTTCCAGCGCCTTACAAGCGGCGGCGCGCACCTTGTGCACGGCGGAAAAGCCCATACCGCAGCCGGCGTCGAGCGAAACGTCAAAGCTTGCGGCCTCAAAGGGAGAGGAGCCCATGCGCCCGACGTGCTCAACCAGATCGGATGCCTCGACGGCGCGGGTCTTGGCAGCCTCGACGGTAAAGCCCGTGGCCGTGGCCGTAAGCGAAGGATCGTCGCAACAGGTGAGCGTAACGGCAAACGGCTCGCCCAGACGCGCCACAACGGACACGTCTACGGCGCGGCGGTGCAGCACATCGCGCTTGAGCGCGGCGCCGGCGGCGTCGATGGCACGCTGACTGCGAATCACGCGGACGCGGCAACCCTCGGGCATGCTGCGGGGCACGCGGCATTCGATGATGTCGCCCGCGGCGGCATCATCGGCGGCAATGGTGGTCAGGAACTGGTCAAATTCGTTATCGTGGCGAAGCTCCAGCAGGTCGCCCTTGCCCACGGGCTCAAACAGCTCAATGCGGGCGATGGCGGCGCGGCGACGGCGATCGTCGGGCTTGAGTCCGCGTACATCGCGGTTGGCCAGACGGCTGCCCAGCACCGTGCCCACAATCTGGCCGCGGTTGTTGGAGCGCTCGTAGCTCATCATCTCGTCGCCCGAGGTGCCATCCTGGTAGGCGTGCGTAAAGTCGCGATTAAAGCAGCGCTTGAGCTGGCGCTGGCGGGCGGCTATCTCGTCCTTGGCAACGGTGGTTCCGGCCAGCATGTCATCAATCTGATGACGATACACGTCGACGATGGAGTACACGTAATCGGGCGCCTTCATGCGGCCCTCGAGCTTGAGCGACGCGGCGCCGGCGTCATACAGGCGGCGAACAAGCTGTGAGGTGTTGGTGTCACGCGGGCATAGCGCGCGCTCGCGGCCGGCGGGGGAGAGCGCGCGACCGTTCTCGTCGATCAGCTCGTAGGGCAGGCGGCAGGGCTGGGCGCACATGCCGCGGTTGGCCGATCGCCCCGCCATGGCAAAGCTCGAAAGCAGGCACAGGCCCGAGTAGCAAAAGCAGATGGCGCCGTGGCTAAAGACCTCAAGGTCCACATCGGGCGCGGCATCGTGAATGGCGGCAATCTCGTCGATGGAAAGCTCGCGCGAGAGGGTCACGCGGTCGGCGCCCTGCTCGCGGCACCAAAGGGTTCCGCGGTCGTCGTGGATGTTCGCCTGGGTCGAGATATGCGTCTCGATGCCGGGCATGGTGCGCTTGACCTCAAAGAACAGGCCCCAGTCCTGGATAATGAAGGCGTCGGCGCCCAGCGTGGAGCAGCGATGGATGAGCTGCAGCGCATCGCTCATCTCGGATTCCTTGATGACGATGTTGACCGTGACGTAGACGCGCGAGCCGGCCAGGTGCGCGGCGCGGCAGGCCTGCTCAAAGGCCTCGTCGGTAAAGTTGGTGGCCTTGCGGCGTGCGTTGAAGCTGCCCATGCCGCAGTAGATGGCGTCTGCCCCGGCGGCGAGTGCGGCGGCAAAGGGCTCGGGCCCTCCGGCGGGCGCCAAAAGCTCGGGTCTGCGGTTGGTGGTTCGACTGGCGGTTGCGGTCATATCCTGCCTTTCAAAATGCTCAGATACTCAAAAGTATAGTGGTGCCGTCGCGATGGACGATGCCCGTGCTCCAAGCGGGATAAAGTCTTCAGCAGCTTGGGCTGGCTGACCCCGTGGAGAACCGTTCAACGGTCCGGGGAAACCGTTGGGCGATAAAATATTCTCGCAACGTGATAATAATCTTGCATCGCGCGGAAACCTTGAGTACTATCCCAATCAAGCGCGGTGTTCAGACCGAACTGTGCCTCCCGGTGTGAACGCCGCGCTCCCGTTCCCTTTTACTTGTAAGGAGAAAAACATGAGCAAGACCGTCGTGTCTTCCGATAACGCACCCGCAGCCATCGGCCCGTATTCCCCTGGTATCCAGACCGGCAACATGGTGTTCCTGTCCGGCCAGCTGGGCATCGATCCCGCGACCGGCAAGATGCCCGAGGGCGTCGAGGCCCAGGCCAAGCAGTCCCTCGCCAACGTCGAGGCCCTGCTGACCGCTGCCGGCGCCACCTTTGCCGATGTCGTCAAGACCACGGTCTACCTGGCCGACATCGCCGACTTCGCTGCCGTGAACGAGATCTACGCCTCCAAGTTCGTGGCTCCGTTCCCCGCGCGCAGCGCCTTCCAGGTTGCCGCCCTTCCGGCCGGCGGTCTGGTCGAGATTGAGGTTGTCGCCGCCCTCTAAGGCGTTGGCCACAACTAAACATGACATGCAAAAAGACCCTGCAGCGCGTGCGAGCTGCAGGGTCTTTTGTCAAGTGACGAATCGCTTGTGGAGTCGCGCTCCATTTTGCTCGTTAGCCCTCCTTGCGGACTTTTTGCAGGTAGCGGTACACGCTGGGCTCCGAGATGCCCAACGCGGTGGCAGCGCAGGCCACGGCGCCCTTGAGCATGAACACCCCGTTGCCGTTGAGGTGGCGAATGACGTCCACGCGGTCGCTCTGACCAAGCGACGCTACATCCAGCCCGCGCGCGCTCAGCAACTCGGCAATGCTGCGGTCGATGAGCTCCTGGGTGGACTCCGAAAGGCTTTCGACCTCGATAGGGGCGGGCTCCGTGCGCGTCGGCGCTGCGTCGAAGCACGCCATGAGCTGCTGCGCCATGGTGTTGATGGAGCGCACGGTCGAGAGGTCGGTGTTGACGCAGAGCATACCGACGATCTCGTTATCCTCGCGGATAAAGAACGTCGCGGACTCCAGCGTCTTGCCGCCGGCGCCGCGGCCCTCGTAGCCCGTAATAAACGGCAGGTCGCGATACTTGGCGTCGTGCATGATCTTGAGTGCCAGATCGGTGGCGGGACCGCCGACCTTGCGGCCGCTCACGATGCCGTTGCGAATATCGACGATGGCGTGGTCGGGATCCGAGAAATCGTGCAGCACGATTTCGCTGTTTTTGCCGAGTATCTGCTCCAGGAAATCGACCATCGGCAAAAAGCGACGTACGGTCTCGTTCACGGGCAACTCCTTTGGGTGAAATCGGAAATGTTCATAACAATTTTTTCTCATGGTAACACGTTGCCCATCATCTCGTATATCCGCAGGTACATTGCGTAATGCAGACGAACGGTAGGAATTTAGCGGTAAACGGTTGACCAAAAGAAAAGTTAGATGTTATTTTGACCAGACACTTTCCTGACCTGCGGAAATGCGGTATTTCAGCTGAAGAATAGTCTGATAACAAAAAATTATTATTGAGAATGGGAATCATCTTTAATACGATATGCAATGAAGGCACAACCTCAACCCCGCACTGCGTCACAATAGAGCGTTAGATGCGAAAACAACTACTTCGAGGATTGGTGGTCAAATGACCCAGGAGACGGTTACGAACGGCACTGAAGCCCTGTTCACTCGCGAAGGCATGCCTCCCGTTAAGGAAATGATCCCGTGTGCCCTTCAGCACGTACTGGCATCGTTTGCCGGCATCATTACCCCGGCGGTCATCATGGCCGGCGTCTACGGCTTTAATAGCCAGCAGAGCACCGACATCATCCAGGTCGCTCTCATTCTTTCGGCAATCGACACGGCCCTTCAGGCCTTTGCTCCCTTCCGTCGCATCGGCGGCGGCCTGCCCATCGTCATGGGCGTTTCGTTCGCGTTCCTGCCGGCCCTGCAGGCCATGGGTGCCTCGGGCTTTAGCTTTGGCGCGCTGCTGGGCGGCGAGATTGTCGGCGGTGCCGTCGCGGTCCTCTTTGGTTTGGCCTACAGCAAGATTAAGTGGCTGTTCCCGCCCGTCGTGACCGGTACGGTCATCTTCTCCATCGGCGTTTCGCTGTATCCCACGGCCGTCAAGTATATGGCCGGCGGTATGGGCACGCCGCTGTGGGGCACCCCGCAGGCCTGGTGCGTCGCCCTTATCACCTTTGCCGTGGTCTTTGCGCTCGCCAACTTTGGCAAGGGCACGCTCAAGCTGGGATCCGTGTTCTTTGGCATGATCGTTGGCATGATCGTCTCCATCCCCTTTGGCATGATCGACTTCTCCAGCGTCGCCACCGCTCAGGTCTTCGCCCTTCCCAAGCTCATGCCCTACGCGCTCGAGTTTGATCCCGAGGTCTGCATTACCCTCGCCGTCGTGTTCCCCATGGTCGCCATCCAGGTTATCGGTGACGTTTCCGCCGCCTGCCTGGGTTCCATCGACCGTATGCCCACCGAGCGCGAGCTCTCCGGCGCTATCGTGTCCCAGGGCCTCACCTCTATGGTCGGCGGCCTGCTGGGCGGTCTTCCCACCAGCGCCCTTGGCCAGAACGTGGGCATCATCTGCTCCAACAAGGTCGTCAACAAGTGGGTCTTTGTGATCATCGCGGCCGTCTTTGCCATCGCCGGTCTGTTCCCGCAGCTCTCCGCCGTGCTCTCCGCCATCCCGCAGCCCGTCATCGGCGGCGCGACCGTCGGCGTCTTTGGCACCATCACCATGAACGGCGTGCGCATGTTCACCCGCGAGGGCCTCACGCAGCGCACCACCACCATCGTCGGTACCTCCGTCGTCTTTGGCCTGGGTATCTGGATGGCCAGTGGTTGCCTTGCCGGCGAGGGTATGCCCACCTGGGTATCCACCGTCATCGGCTCCAACGCCGTGACCCCCACCGCCATCATGGCCATTGTCCTTAACCTGATTCTTCCGCAGACGCCGGTCGTGGCTCAGCACATCGATGCCGCCAAGGACGCTGCCGTGGATCTGGTCTTGCCCGAGAGCAAGAAGTAACCAATTCGGTGCTATTCGTCGGCGGACGCATCGCCTCGTCCGCCGACGTCATGCGGCGCCAAGCCGCACTTCAAAGGGTTTGTCCCTTTGGTGAAGCGTTGACGGGAGAGGGCCCGTTTCCGGTGTAGGCCGGCGCTTCGCACTCCGCCATGTCAGAGGTGTCAAACCCCGCCCCTGATGTTGAAGGGAGCATCCATGCTTCTGGTCGCTAACGGTTCCGTTTTTACCCGCAACGCTCAGACCCCGTTCATTCCAAACGGTGCGGTCGCCATTGACGGAGATACGATCGTCGAAGTGGGCCCCGAGTGCGAGCTCAAGGCCAAGTACCCGGATGCCGAGTACGTCGACGCCCAGTGCAACCTCATCATGCCCGGACTCATCAACTGCCACACCCACATCTACTCGGGTCTGGCCCGCGGCCTTGCCATTAAGGGCTGCAACCCCACCAACTTCCTGGAGAATCTTGAGCAGCAGTGGTGGAAGATCGACGATAACCTGACGCTCGACGGCACCAAGGCCAGCGCCTATGCCACGATTCTTGACTCCATCCGCGATGGCGTCACCACGATCTTCGATCACCATGCGAGCTTCTGCGAGATCCCGGGAAGCCTCTTTACCATTAAGGATGCAGCTCAGGAGCTGGGCATGCGTTCGTGCCTGTGCTACGAGGTCTCCGATCGCCGCGGCCAGGAAAAATGCGACCAGGCCATTGCCGAGAACGCCGAATTTGCCCAGTGGGCCGCCAAGGAGCGTCGCGATAACGACAACCACATGATCGCCGCCATGTTTGGCGGACATGCCACCTTTACGCTGTCGGACGAGACCATGGATAAGATGGCCGAGGCCAACAACGGCCTGACCGGCTTCCACATCCACGTGTGCGAGGGCATGAACGACGTGTGGGACTCCCGCCTCAACCGCGGCGGCATCAGCCCCGTCGAGCGCCTGCTGCAGCACGACCTGCTGGGTCCCGACACCATGCTGGGCCACTGCATCCACGTGACGCCCGCCGAGATGGACATCGTCAAGGAGTCCGGCACCTGGCTCGTCAACAACCCCGAATCCAATATGGGCAACGCCGTGGGCTGCGCCCCCGTGCTTGAGTTCTTCCGCCGCGGCATCCCCGTGTGCATGGGCACCGACGCCTACACCCACGACATGCTCGAGAGCCTCAAGGTCTTCCTGATCATCCAGCGCCACAACGCCGCCATGCCCAACGTGGGCTGGTGCGAGGCCATGACCATGCTGTTCGAGAACAACGCCAAGATGGCGAGCAAGTACTTCGATCGCAAGCTCGGCGTGCTCGAGGCCGGCGCTGCCGCCGACGTTATCGTCATGGACTACAAGCCCTTTACGCCGCTGAGCGAGGAGAACATCGACGGTCACATGCTCTTTGGCATGATGGGCAAAAACTGCCGCACCACCATCATCAACGGCCGCGTCCTGTACAAGGATCGTGAGTTCGTTGGGATTGATGAGGAAAAGATCAACGCGTGGACCATGGCTGAGTCCAAGAAGCTCTGGAGCACGCTCAACGATCGCGTGTATTAATCCAATTGGAGATTCGCGCGCGTCGGATGTTTCGCCACATTCGGCGCGCGTATAGGCGGCCTCCGCGGGGTCGCCGGCGCTGTGCTAGCGCTACACCGTATTTCGCCCGCCGCGCGGTCTCGTCGGGCGTTACAGAGAGGAGCTCATTATGAGCGACATCATGAGGCCGATCCCGTTTTCGCAGCTGATGAACTGGATCATCGAGGAGCGCAAGACCCAGGGCGCCGTCTTTGGCGTGCGCAAGGTGGTCACGACCAACCAGGAGGGTGCGCTTCCCATTTTTGACGAGCGCATCGAGACTCCGTTTGGCCCGGCCGCCGGTCCCAACACGCAGCTTGCCCAGAACATCATTGCCTCCTACGTGGCGGGCGCGCGCTTCTTTGAGCTCAAGACCGTCCAGGTTATGGACGGCGAGGAGCTTTCCAGCTGCGTCAACAAGCCCTGCATCGTGGCGCAGGACGAGTGCTACAACTGCGAGTGGTCGACCGAGCTCGAGGTTCCGCAGGCATATGCCGAGTACGTGAAGGCATGGTTCGCCTGCCACCTCATCGCTCGCGAGTACGGCCTGGGCAGCCCGGACGGCTTTGTCTTCAACATGTCGGTGGGCTATGACCTGGAGGGCATCAAGAGCCCCAAGGTCGACGCCTACATTGAGGGCATGAAGGACGCCAGCGGCTCCGAGGTCTGGAACGAGTGCCGCGAGTGGGCCCTTGCCAACCTGGACAAGTTCGAGCATGTCGACGCCGCGTTTGTCGAGTCCATTCCGGCACGCGTCTCCAACTCCATCACCGAGTCCACCCTGCATGGCTGCCCGCCGGCCGAGATCGAGCGCATCGCGACCTACCTCATCACCGAGAAGGGTCTCAACACCTACATCAAGTGCAACCCCACGCTGCTGGGCTACGAGTTTGCCCGTCAGCGCCTCAACGAGCTGGGCTTTGACTACATTGTCTTTGATGACACGCACTTCCGCGAGGACCTGCAGTGGGTCGACGCCGTGCCTATGTTTGAGCGCCTGATTGCCCTGTGTGCCGAGCGCGGTCTGGAGTTTGGCGTTAAGCTGACCAACACCTTCCCCGTCGACGTGACGAGGAACGAGCTACCCTCCACCGAGATGTACATGTCCGGCCGTTCGCTGTTCTCGCTGACCATCGAGGCCGCCCGCCGCATCACCGAGCAGTTCGATGGCAAGCTGCGCATCAGCTACTCCGGCGGTGCCACGGTCTACAACATCCGCGCCCTGTATGACGCCGGCATTTGGCCCGTTACCCTGGCGACCGACGTGCTCAAGCCCGGTGGATACGAGCGCTTTAGCCAGATGGCCGGCGAGTTTACCGACCTGGACGGCAAACCGTTCGCGGGCGTCTCTCTCGAGGCCGTGACTGCGATCCAGACCGACTCGCTCACCAACCCGCTCTACAAGAAGCCGCTGCGCCCGCTGCCCGACCGCAAGGTCGCCGGCAAGAGCCCGCTTTCCGACTGCTTTACCACGCCGTGCCGTACGAGCTGCCCCATCCAGCAGGATATCCCTGCCTATCTGGCGGCTGTTGACGAGGGCCGCTACGAGGACGCGCTCAACATCATCATCGAGCGCAACGCCCTGCCGTTCATTACCGGTACCATCTGCCCGCATCCCTGCGGCCGTGCCTGCGAGCGTGCATTCTACGAGCCCGAGGGCGCCCAGATCCGCGCCAGCAAGCTCAAGGCCGCCCGCGAGGCCATGACCGCCGTGCTGCCCAAGCTGCGCGCCCAGGCCATTGCCAACGACGGCGAGCGCAACGTTGCCGTTATCGGCGGCGGCCCGGCCGGCCTGGCGACGGCGTTCTTCCTGACACGTGCCGGCGTGCCCGTCACCATCTTTGAGGCCCGCGATTCGCTCGGCGGCGTGGTCCGTCACGTCATCCCCGAGTTCCGTATCGCCAGCGACGATATCTCTCACGATGCCGAGCTTTGCCTGGCCTTTGGTGCCAAGGTGCAGCTCAACGCCCGCGTGGAGTCCATTGACGAGCTCAAGGCCCAGGGCTTCACCGACGTGGTCGTGGCAACCGGTGCCTGGATGCCCGGCTCTGCGGGCCTGGGCGAGGGCGCCGAGCTCGACGTGCTGGAGTTCCTCGAGGCCGCCAAGAAGGGCGAGAAACTCGAGCTGGGCGAGGATGTCGTGGTCATTGGCGCCGGCAATACCGCCATGGACGCGGCCCGCGTGGCCAAGCGCCTGGCTGGCGTGAAGAACGTGCGCTTGGTGTATCGCCGCACCAAGAAGCAGATGCCCGCCGACGAGGAAGAGCTCGATCTTGCTCTTGCCGACGGCGTTGAGTTCTGCGAGCTGCTGGCGCCCAAGGCACTCAACGGCGCCGTGCTGACCTGCGATGTCATGGAGCTTGGCGAGCCGGATGCAAGCGGCCGTCGCAGCCCCGTCGCCACGGGCGAGACCGTTGAGCTTTCCGCCACCACGGTGATCTGCGCCGTGGGCGAGGGTATCGATGCTAGCCTGTACGATGCCGCGGGCGTCGAGCACGACCATCGCGGTCGCCTTGCCGCCACCTCCACCGGCGTCGAGGGCGTCTGGGCTGCCGGTGACTGCCGCCGCGGTCCCGCCACCGTGGTCGAGGCTATTGCCGATGCCGCCGAGGTCGCCCGCGCCATCGCCGGCGTGGACTTTAACAAGTACGCCGACTGCAACGAGCAGGTCGGTCGCGAGGAGACCTGCTACGAGCGCAAGGGGTCGCTGTGCCGCGACAAGCGCAACTGCACCAAGACCCGCTGCCTGGGCTGCGGCTCGGTGTGCGAGGTCTGCTGCGACGTGTGCCCCAACCGCGCCAACGTGGCAATTAAGGTGCCGGGCCTGGCCAAGCATCAGGTCGTCCATGTTGACGGCATGTGCAACGAGTGCGGCAACTGCGCCGTGTTCTGCCCCTACCAGGAGGGTCGTCCCTACAAGGACAAGCTCACCCTGTTCTGGAGCGAGCAGGACATGGAGAACTCCGAGAACGAGGGCTTCCTGGCCGTGGACGAGGACCACTTTAAGGTCCGCGTCGCCGGCACGGTCCGCACCGTCTCGGTCGATGCCGTCAACACCGGTCTTCCCGAGGCCGTCCGCCTGACCATCAGGGCCGTGCGCGACAGCTATTCGTATCTTCTTAAGAAATAAGGGACCCCTTATGGCCAAATCCATTCAACATAACGTGGCCTACGTTGCCTGCGGAAGCGGCTGCGCTTCCGCAGGCGGCGACGCCCGCTGCAGCGAAGGCTGCATTGGCTGTGGCGCCTGCGTCACTGCCTGCCCCCACGGCGCCATTGCGCTGGTCGATGGCATCGCCCGCGTGGATCGCTCAAAGTGCACGGGCTGTGGCCTGTGCGGCATGGCGTGCCCGCAGCGCGTGATTGCCTTCGTTCCCGGCTATCAGAACATTCTGGTGCGCTGCAACAACACCGATAAGGGCGCCATTGCCCGCAAGATCTGCGACACGAGCTGCATCGGTTGCGGCATGTGCGCTAAAAAGTGCCCCGCCGGCGCTATCCGCATCGAGGACAACTGTGCCCATATCGACGGTGCGGACTGCCTGTCGTGCGGCATGTGCGCCGTCGTATGCCCGCATGGCGCCATTCACGACCGCACCGGCATCGCCGCCGGCGTGTAGAAGGGAATCACCATGGCACAGGAATTCACTTTTACCGTTAACGGCGTGGAGCGCACGACGACGGAAAACAAGCCGCTGCTGCGCTACCTGCGCGACGACCTGAACATCCACTCCGCCAAGGACGGCTGCTCCGAGGGCGCCTGCGGCACCTGCACCATTCATGTGGACGGTGCGGCCGTGAAGGCATGCGTGCTGACTACCGCCCTTGCCGCCGGCCGCGACATCGTGACCGTCGAGGGCCTGCCCCAGGACGTGCGCGAGGCCTTTGTGTACGCCTTTGGCGCCGTGGGCGCCGTGCAGTGCGGCTTTTGCATCCCCGGCATGGTCATGGCGGGTGCGGCGCTTATCGCCGAGGACCCCGAGCCCACCGAGGAGCAGATCAAGTACGCCATCCGCGGCAACGTGTGCCGCTGCACCGGCTACAAGAAGATCATCGAGGGCATTTCGCTGGCCGCTGCGGTGCTCCGCGGCGAAAAGCAGATCGATGAGGACCTGGAGCGCGGCGACGACTACGGCGTGGGCAAGCGCGCCTTCCGTATCGACGTGCGCAAGAAGGTACTCGGTGAGGGAAAGTATCCCGACGACATCGACGAGCTCGATCAGCCGGGCCTGACCTATGCCAGCGCGGTGCGTTCCAAGTATCCGCGCGCCCGCGTGCTCTCCATCGACACTTCCAAGGCCGAGGCCCTGCCCGGCGTGGTGGGCATCCTGCGCGCCGAGGACGTGCCGGTCAACCAGGTCGGCCACCTTATCCAGGACTGGGACGTTATGATCGCCCAGGGCGATATCACCCGCTGCGTGGGCGATGCCATCGTGCTGGTGGTTGCCGAGGACGAGGCGACGCTCGAGAAGGCCAAGAAGCTCGTCAAGATCGAGTACGAGCCGCTGGAGCCCGTGCGTAACATCGTTGAGGCCAGGGCCGCCGATGCCCCGCGCCTGCACGACAGCTTCTTTGCCTTTGGCAACACGGTGGAGCTCAAGGACAACGTGTGCCAGAGCCGCCACGTGACGCGCGGCGACGCCGCCAAGGCGCTGGCCGAGAGCGCATTCACCGTGACGCAGCGCTTTACCACGCCCTTTACCGAACATGCCTTCTTGGAGCCCGAATGCGCCGTGGCCTTCCCGTATAAGAACGGCGTCAAGGTGCAGTCGACCGACCAGGGTGCCTACGACACACGCAAAGAGTGCGCCCATATGTTTGGGTGGGACAACGAGCCCGAGCGCGTAGTCGTCGAGACCATGCTCGTGGGTGGCGGCTTTGGCGGCAAGGAGGACGTGTCCGTCCAGCATCTGGCCGCGCTTGCTGCCTATAAGCTCCAGCGTCCCGTGAAGTGCAAGCTCACGCGTGCCGAGTCGCTCGCGTTCCACCCCAAGCGCCATGCCATGGACGGCACCTTTACGCTGGGCTGCGACGCCGAGGGCAACTTCACCGGCCTGGACTGCGAGATCAACTTTGACACCGGCGCCTACGCGTCGCTGTGCGGCCCGGTGCTCGAGCGCGCCTGCACGCATGCCGTCGGCCCCTACAAGTACCAGAACACCGACATCCGAGGTTTTGGCTACTACACCAACAACCCGCCCGCCGGTGCGTACCGCGGCTTTGGCGTTTGCCAGTCCGAGTTTGCGCTCGAGAGCCTGATCGACCTGCTGGCCGAGAAGGTCGGCCTGGATCCGTGGGAGATCCGCTACCGCAACGCCATCGAGCCGGGCGAGGTTTTGCCCAACGGCCAGATTGCCGACTGCTCCACGGCGCTGAAGGAGACGCTGCTCGAGGTCAAGGATGCCTACTATGCGCATCCCGGCCACGCCGGCATTGCCTGCGCTATGAAGAACGCCGGCGTGGGCGTTGGCCTGCCCGATGCCGGTCGCTGCAAGATTCGCGTCGAGGGCGGCCGTGCTGTGGTCTATGCCGCCACGTCCGACATCGGCCAGGGCTGCAACACCGTCTTTTTGCAGGACGTTGCCGAGGCCTGCGGTCTGCCGCTTCGCTGCATTGCCAACGGCGAGTGCTCGACCGAGAACGCCCCCGACTCCGGTACCACGTCCGGCTCGCGTCAGACGGTCGTGACCGGCGAGGCCGTGCGCGGTGCCGCCTTCTTGCTGCGCGACGCCATGTTTGGTGTCGAGGCCGGCAAGCCCGCGCCTGCTGCCCCGGTTGCCGCCCATGGCGACGGCGTCAAGATCGAGTACGACGACGGTCGCGCCTATCAGCTGCGCTCGCAGGAACTCGTCGCCGGCCAGGGCATGCATCCTCAGGACCCCGCGGCTGCCATCAAGGCGCTCGAGGGCTGCGAGTTTAGCTACGTGTACTTGGAGCCGACCGACAAGCTTGGCGCGGACGTGCCCAACCCCAAGAGCCATATCTGCTACGGCTTTGCCACGCATGTGGTCATCCTGGACGACAACGGTCGCGTGAGCGAGGTCTATGCCGCGCACGATTCGGGCAAGGTGGTCAACCCCATCTCGATCCAGGGTCAGATCGAAGGCGGCGTGCTCATGGGCATGGGCTACGCGCTTACCGAGGACTGGCCGCTCAAGGACTGCGTGCCCCAGGCCAGGTACGGCACGCTCGGGCTGTTCCGTGCGCCCGAGATTCCGGATATCCACGCCATCTACGTTGAGAAGGACGAGCTGCTGCCCGTGGCATACGGCGGCAAGGGCATCGGCGAGATCGCCACGATCCCCACGGCACCTGCCGTGCAGAATGCCTACCGCGCGTTTGACGGCAAGCTGCGCCCGGATCTGCCCATGGTGGATACCCCGTACAGCCGCGCCCGTCACCGCGGCTAGGGTAGAGCGCGGACGGCATTGCTGACGGGTCGTCCGCGCTCAGCATCAACTGTATATGCTGTGCCTTTGGCCCCGGCTCCATCGCGAGCTGGGGCTTTTTCTTTGAAGCGGAAACTGCGTCCCGGAATTGGCGCTCAGAATGGGGTGCAGTTTCCGGAGCGGTCCACGTGCGGTGGTGTACTGCCCCCTTTTGTGTGCGTCGGTCGTCGAATTACGTTATAGCTAGCTATATTATAGGAAGGTATAATATAGCTAGCTATAACGTAAAGGAAGGATGGCCCTATGTTTATCGGAAGAACAGCGGAAATGTCCGAGCTCAATCGACTGTATGGCACGGGCTCATTTGAAATGCCTGTGATTTACGGCCGTCGTCGCGTGGGTAAAACGCGCCTTATCACGGAGTTCATCCAAGGCAAGAAGGCTATTTACTTTCAAGCTCGTCGCACCAATGCAGAGGCAAACCTGCACGGCTTTAGCCAGGCGATACTTGCAGGCTCGGTTGGTGCTGCAGGCGTGTCGTTTCGTAGCTTTGACGAGGCGTTCGATGCATTGGCCACCATGGCTCGCACGGAACGTTTGATTGTCGTGATTGACGAGTATCCCTATCTCGCCCAATCGAATCCCGAGATCAGTTCGTTGCTGCAAGACAAGATTGATCACCTGTACAAAGAGACCAGGCTCATGCTGATTCTATGCGGCTCGTCTCTTTCGTTTATGGAGGAACAGGTGTTGGGCTACGAGAGCCCACTATACGGTAGGCGTACGGCCCAGTTTAAGATCATGCCGCTCGATTTTACGACGACCCTCGGCCTGTGGCAGAGCATGAGTTGCGAAGACGCTGCGGTTTGCTATGGCATGACGGGCGGCATTCCCGCATATATCGAGAAAGTCGATCCTGCCGCACCGCTCAAGGACAACATCAAACGTCTTTTTCTTACTCCTACGGGCTATCTCTTTGAGGAGCCGAGTAACCTGCTAATGCAAGAGTGCCGCAATCCCGAGCAATATGATGCGATCGTGCAAGCAATTGCTCAGGGGCGCTCGAAGATCTCGGAGATTGCGAGCTCTACGGGAATCCCCGCGAGCAACGTAAAGAGCTATGTGGATAAGCTGGCGTCGCTTGGGATTGTCGAGCGCGAGCTGCCCCTAAACGAGACGAGCAATAAGCGGGCCGTGTATCTACTGAGCGACCAGATGTTTAGGTTCTGGTACAAGTTTGTTCCGCAGAACATCGGGCTGATTCAAAACGATATGGCCGAGATGGCGTATAAGCGCATTGAGCCGCACATATCGGATTACATGGGTACGGTCTTTGAGCTTATATGCAAACAATACGTGTACGAACTCGCGCGCGCGGGCCAGCTCGATGTGGTTCCGGCGAGCGTCGGGCGCTGGTGGGGGACGGATAATCGCACGCATACGCAGGAAGAAATCGACTTGATTGTTGACGATGGCGAGGGCACTGCACTGTTTGCGGAGTGCAAATGGCGCAATGAACCGGCGGGCGAAGACGTGCTGCAAAAGCTCGTTCATCGAAGCGAGCTCTTTAGACGGCAACGAAAAAGCTATGCGCTTTTCTCAAAAAGCGGCTTTACGCAGGGATGTCGGGATGCCGCGGAGAGTAGGGGAGACGTCAAGCTGATCTCGTTTGCCGAGATGTGAGGGGCCACCCTGTGTTTGTGTCTGCACAGGCGGTTACGCTTACTGCGACGAAGCCGTTCGAGAAACGAGCGGCAGGCAACGGAGAAAGGCCCTAACCGTGTCAGCTGAAAAGATGCCGGGTGTCTCGGCTGCCGATACGACGAACTTTGCGCGCCAGATCGTGCTGGACTTTGAGTTTGCGCCGGTGCCAAAGCAGCGTCAGCGCCGTGGACTGTGCAATGAGATTATCGAGGTCGGCGCCGTCAAGCTCGATTACCACGGCAACGTTATGGGCGAGTTCTCGCAGTTTGTGCAGACGGAATTTACCGAGGGCGTTGCGCTCCCCGTCCGCGAGCTCACAGGGATATCGGCCGTGGACACCGCGATGGTCGATCCGCTCTACGTGGTGATCAAAAGGCTCGGCGATTGGGTCGGTCGCTACTCCGCCCAGATAGTTTGCTGGAGCGGGACGGATCATCGACAGCTTATGACCGAGTGCCAGGCAAAGCATGTCGACCTTGCCGCATTTCCTACGGACTGGGCCGACCTGCAGGCGTTTTACACCTCGATCATGGACGTGGGCAGCCACGGGTGCGTCTCTTTGAGTGACGCGGCAACGTGGTTTGGCATCAAGTTCGACGAGTCAACGGGTCACGCCCACAGCGCTCTAGTCGATGCGCGCGTGACCGCCAGGCTGCTCAGGCAGGTGATGGACGGGGACTACCGCGTGAGCCCGCGTGCCCAGGAGATCCGCCAGCGATGGGGGATGGGCGAGCGAGCCCAGACGCGCCTCTCCAGCAAATGCCCCGAGCTGAGCGATCTGCTGCTGAAGCTGAAGGCGGAGGGGGTAGGCCTTTTGAGAACGCCATTCGGTTTGGCATGGCAGCGCTGTAAGCGCGACTCCGCCCTGCTGTTTGAATCGAAGCGTCAACCAGTATGACGAGCTGTCTGGTCTGTCTGCCTACGCCCCCGCAATCCCGCGCGCTGCACTCAGCAGCTCGTACTCCCTTTGGCTCCACTGACGCAGTTCGGCCGCGCGTACGGCATCTCGACACAGGTCCAGGAACACCTCGGCTCCCTCGCAGAAGCACTCGCGGGCAAAGGCGCCCGAGCCGTCCGCAACGCACGCGCCGTCGGCAAAGAGCTTCCAGCTAGACGGCTCGCGCGAGTCATCTCCGAGTAGCTTGATCTGCAGCACATGCGGGCTGCCGGCGGCGCAGAGTTCTTCCTCGAGCACCTGCACCGTAAAGCGCATCTGGTGGGAGAGGCTGCTCTTGATCATGGCCGAGGCGTAGCCATTTGGCTTATCCAGAAGATGCATGTGATTCGATTTGACGACCAGGTTGTGGAAGTTGCGCTCGCTGCGCACGGAGAAATTGTCCATACGGACTCCTTTCATCGATGTTGGCAGGGCCACCGTGCCTCTTGGCCGGTTGGCGTCGGGATCGTGGAGCCAACTCTCTACCCCGACTCTGGATAAAACGCGCCCGCTCCTTGCGGGCACGATGGAGTCTATCAACGTGTACGGACAGAAATCAAGCGCCGCTTGCGAAATGACGCGTGTGCGGCGCTTGATTTCGCCGGCTGTCGCTAGGCTTAAATCCGAAAAAGTGTCGAAATCTCCCCTATAAAAGTACGGAAAAGTGTCGAAATAGGCACCTTAGAACTTCGGAAAAGTGTCAAATTCGATAGGCAAATTATCAGGAAAAGTGTAGCTGGATGACAAGACAGCACTTAGAAGCCGGTGCTGGATGCGGGATCCTGCGGCAGCCTTCAGCTCTCGCTACTCATCGTCTCCGTCGTTGGGGTCGCCCTTGAGGGTGTTGATGTCCAGATACTTGTTATCGTCCTCTTTTTGCTGGGTCTCCGACTCCGCTTGGGTGGGGCCGGAGAACAGACGGAATCCCTCAAACGCAATGACGCCGAGCAGGGCAATGACAATGGCGATAAAGGCAACCTTGACTGCCTGCGGAAATTCCGAGAAACGCAGCGCCTTTTCCTCGGCGTAATAATCGGCGAAGCGCTCTTCGCCCGTGCTTTTGGTATACGCCGGCGCGGACGCGGCCTCCGGGTCATATTCCGGTGCAGGCGTGGCAGCGTACGGATCGTTGAGATAATCGCTCGATGCGGTGCCATAATCCTCGGTCTCGATGCGATCGGTGCCAGCATAGCCATCGGAATAATCGGAATATGCCGCACCGCCCTCATAGTCCGCGGCGCTCGTGTTGGCGGCAAAAAGCGGGTTAACTGGAACGTCGAGCGCCGGCATGCCGGTAGAGGTCTCATCCAGATCGGCTGCAGCCCAGGAATCGTAGGCAACCTGATGGGCAACGGGCTCATCGAGCCTTGTGACCGGAGGCTTGCGTGCCGCAGGAACGGGCAACTGCTGGGCGTTGTACATAACGGTGCTGTCGGCCGATTTGCTCCGCGTCGCCGCAGCGAGAAATGCCGCCGTCTCGGACGGGTCGCTTGCGGGGCGGGGAGTGGGCGTGGGCGCCGAAATGGGTGCGGGCGTAGACGCGGGCGTCGAAACAGGCGGCTGCGCAGGAGCCGGCGCAGCCGCGGGCTTAGGCGCAAGTGCGGGATTGGGGCTTGACGGGCGAGCGCCGCCGCCCATGAGTTCGTCGGCAGTCCAAGGGCGGTCACTCATCACGTCATCAAGGCTCAGCGAAAACAGATCGTCTTCGTCTCCATCGAACATGTGGTGCACATGTCCACCAATTGCCGGAGTCACTCCGCGACCGGTGCACGATGCCTTGCTCAACGCCATTCTGTTCCACCCTTTCGAAATGTTTATCCCATCGATTATATGGAACTTGCCTTGCAGCCGAGTCTCGGATTCGTGCATTCCAGAACTCGCGCCCAAAAGGGGAGGGGTGTGGGCGGGCTGCCTACTTGTCGCTGGCCGCAGCCTTGGCCTCGTTGAGGTAGCTATAGAAGCTGTACTTGGAGATGCCAAAGAACTCGCAGGCGCGTTCGCTCGACTTGGAAATGAGGAAGGCGCCGCGACGGTCGAGGTAGCCAATGGCGCGAATGCGCTCGTCTTTGGTCATGAGCGCCGCGGGCTTGCCCACGTATTGCTCGCACTCGCGCAGCAGATCCTCGAGCAGGTCGCCGATGTTCTTGGTAATGGGCTCGGGCTCGGTGTAGCCCGTGCCGCCGGTGCCGGTAAAGGCGTCGAGCGAACGCTCAAAAGCCTTCATAAGCGTAATGTCAAAGTTAATGCCCAAAATGCCGACGGGCTTGCCCTCGTCGTTGCGGATAAAGATGGTCGAGGACTTGAGCAGCTTGCCATCGGCGGTTTTGGTGAGGTACGGCTCGCGGTCGTGCACGTCGGCGGTGCCCTCGTGCATGGATTCAAGCACAATATGGCTGGGGCCGTCACCCAGTTTGCGCCCGCTGACGTGGCCGTTTTCGATCACTACGATGGAGTGGTCCACGTCATCGGTCTCCAGATCGTGGACGACGATTTCGCAGTTGGGGCCAAATTGGAGCGCCAGGCCGTGTGCAAGGCGCTTGTAGAACTCAATCTGTGCGGGGGTCATGGGTGCCTTCCTAAAAATTAGTTTGGGCTCACTGTGCCATAAACCCCACTTGTTCGCAAATAACGAAAGCGTCGCTGTGTTATGTGACCGTTCGGCGGCGAAAAGGTACCGATTACGGCAACAAACAATTTGTTAGGTTTTCCAATCAAAAAGTGTGATAGAACAGTGCTAACAAACTTTTTGTTTGGCATCCACATAAAAGTTCAGTCGCATGAATGGGAATGGGCTGAGACGCGTATGCGGGGGCCGGCAAGAGAGAACTTAAGGAGTTCACCGTATGGCCGATAAGATCCAGTGGGCGGGCAACACGATGCCCAAGAGCGATGACAAGCACTTGGGAATCATGAGCCTCGACCACGTGAAGAAGGCCCGCGCCTTCCACCAGTCGTTTCCCCAGTACACCGTCACTCCGCTTGCCCGCCTGGATGGCCAGGCCGCGCGCCTGGGCCTGTCCAACTTGTGCGTTAAGGACGAGAGCTATCGCTTTGGTCTCAACGCCTTTAAGGTTCTGGGCGGTTCGTTTGCCATGGCCAACTACATTGCCGACGAGACCGGCAAGGACGTTGCCGAGTGCACCTTCGATTACCTGACCTCCGATCAGCTTGCCAAGGACTTTGGCCAGGCCACCTTCTTTACCGCCACCGACGGCAACCATGGCCGCGGCGTGGCATGGGCTGCCAACAAGCTGGGCCAGAAAGCCGTCGTGCACATGCCCAAGGGTTCCACCAAGCCTCGCTTTGATAACATCGCCGCCGAGGGCGCCACGGTGACCATCGAAGAGGTCAACTACGACGAGTGCGTGCGCATGGCCGCCGCCGAGGCCGATGCCTGCGAGCGCGGCGTCATCGTCCAGGACACCGCCTGGGAAGGCTACGAGAAGATCCCGTCCTGGATCATGGAGGGCTACGGCACCATGGCTTCCGAGGCTGCCGAGCAGCTGCGCGAGATGGCCATCAACCGCCCGACGCACGTCTTTGTCCAGGCTGGCGTGGGTTCGCTCGCCGGCGCCGTGGTGGGCTACTTCACCAACCTCTATCCCGATAACCCGCCGACCTTTGTCGTGGTCGAGTGCGCTCCGGCCGCCTGCCTGTACAAGGGCGCTGCCGCCGGCGACGGCGACCCGCGCATCGTGGACGGCGACATGCCCTCCATCATGGCCGGTCTGTGCTGCGGCGAGCCCAACATCCTGGGCTGGGATATCCTGCGCAACCACACCACCGCCTTCGTGTCCTGTCCCGACTGGGTCACCGCTCGCGGCATGCGCACCCTGGGCGCTCCCGAGAAGGGCGATCCGCGCGTCATCTCCGGCGAGTCCGGCGCTGTGACCACCGGCCTGGTCGAGACCCTCATGCTCGATCCCGAGTACGCCGAGCTCAAGGAGCTCATCGGCCTGGACAAGACGAGCTCCGTGCTCTGCTTCTCCACCGAGGGCGATACTGACCCCGACCAGTATCGCCGCATCGTCTGGGAGGGCGAGTACCCCACCTGCTAGCAGACTGACCTGTCCGGAGGCAGCCGGAGGACTTTACTCCCTGCTCGGACAGTCCTGCTCGCACGGAGAGCACATTAAGTGCTCTCCGGCTCGTGCGGAACTCGCGACGGAGCAAAGTCCTCCGTCCGCCTCCTATGGTTACTTGCTTGTGGAGTGCTCGACCTCACGCTGCTTGGCACAAGTGATCTATCTGAAATATCTACCTGTAGGTAAACCCTTGTAGAAAGGTTGACTGTTATGACTAAAGAACTCGATTTTGATGCCATTAAGGCTGCGGCTGAGTCTCATCGTGCTGATATGACGCGTTTTCTTCGCGCCATGATCTCGCACCCCTCTGAGTCCTGCGAGGAGGGCGAGGTTGTCGCTTGCATCAAGGCCGAGATGGAGAGCCTTGGCTATGACGAGGTCAAGGTCGACGGCCTGGGCAACGTTATGGGCTTTATGGGCGAGGGCGACAAGATCATCGCCATCGACTCTCACATCGACACCGTCGGCATCGGCAACATCGAGAACTGGGATGCCGATCCCTATGAGGGCTACGAGACCGACGAGATCATCTACGGCCGCGGCGGCTCCGACCAGGAGGGCGGCATGGCTTCTGCTACCTACGCTGCCAAGATGATGAAGGACATGGGCCTCATCCCCGAGGGCTATAAGATCATGGTCGTCGGCACCGTCCAGGAAGAGGACTGCGACGGCATGTGCTGGCAGTACATCTACAACAAGGACGGCATTAAGCCCGAGTTCGTCATTTCCACCGAGCCCACCGACGGCGGCATCTATCGCGGTCACCGCGGCCGCATGGAGATCCGCGTCGACGTTCACGGCACCTCCTGCCACGGCTCCGCTCCCGACCGCGGCGACAACGCCATCTACAAGATGGCCGACATCATCGCCGACGTCCGCGCCCTCAACAACAACGGCTGCGACGAGTCGACCGACATCAAGGGCCTCGTCAAGATGCTCGACCCCAAGTACAACCCCGAGCACTTTGAGGATGCCCGCTTCCTGGGTCGCGGCACCTGCACCGTCAGCCAGATCTTCTACACCAGCCCCAGCCGCTGCGCCGTGGCCGATTCCTGCGCCATCTCCATCGACCGTCGCATGACCGCCGGTGAGACCTGGGAGTCCTGCCTGGACGAGATCCGCAACCTGCCGGCCGTCAAGAAGTACGGCGACGACGTGAAGGTTTCCATGTACATGTACGACCGTCCGTCCTGGACCGGCGAGGTCTACGAGACCGAGGCTTACTTCCCCACGTGGATCAACAAGGAGACCGCTCCGCACGTCAAGGCCCTCGTCGACGCCCACAAGGCCATGTTCGGTGACGAGCGCATCGGCTGCGAGCCCAGCATGGACAAGCGCACCGGTCGTCCGCTGTGCGACAAGTGGACCTTCTCCACGAACTGCGTTTCCATCCAGGGCCGCTATGGCATCCCCTGCGTCGGCTTTGGCCCGGGTGCCGAGTCTCAGGCTCACGCTCCCAACGAGGTCACCTACAAGGACGACCTGGTCACCGCTGCTGCCATGTATGTGGCTGCCCTGAACCTCTACGATCCGAGCCAGGCCGATGGCGATGCCACCGTGTTCCGCGCCGGTCTGACCAACAACAAGATCGATTAGTCCCATTCCTTGATCTTGTTGAGCCGGGGGCCGCTCGTGTCCCCGGCACCCCCTGTTGACTTGGGGCCCGCAGTCGTTATCTCCCATGCTTCCTCAACGGTAGCGGGTCCTCGTCATAGTGCTCGGCATGTTCTAGCCACACGCGCATGCCGGAGCGCATCTACTCATTGCAATCGTTTCATCTTTGGAAAGGATATTTACATGGACGCCAAGTTTACCGAGCTCGTCGAGCAGCTGAACGGCCTCGATTTTAAGGGCATGTACGGCAGCGACTTCCTGCACACCTGGGATAAGACCACCGATGAGCTCAAGGCGCTCTACATCGTCGCCGACGCCCTGCGCGAGCTGCGCGAGAACAACGTTTCGTCCAAGATCTTCGATTCGGGTCTGGCCGTCTCCCTGTTCCGTGACAACTCCACCCGTACGCGCTTCTCCTTCTCTAAGGCAGCCAACCTGCTCGGTCTTGAGCTGCAGGACCTGGACGAGAAGAAGTCTCAGATCGCTCACGGCGAGACCGTCCGCGAGACCGCTACCATGATCTCCTTCATGGCCGACGTCATCGGCATCCGTGACGACATGTACATCGGCAAGGGCGACGCCTACATGGCCGAGGTCTCCGAGTCTGTCCAGCAGGCCTACGAGGACGGCGTTCTGGATCACCGTCCCACGCTCATCTCCCTGCAGTCCGACTCCGATCACCCCACGCAGTCCTCTGCCGACATGCTCTACCTCATCAACGAGTTTGGCGGTCTTGAGAACCTCAAGGGCAAGAAGGTTGCCGTCACCTGGGCCTACTCGCCCTCTTACGGCAAGCCGCTGTCCTGCCCGCAGTCGCTGATCAGCCTGCTGCCCCGTTTTGGCATGGACGTCACCTTGGCCCACCCCGAGGGCTACGACCTCATGCCCGAGGTCGTCGAGCGCGCCAAGGGTTATGCCGCCGAGTCCGGCACCACCTTTAAGCAGGTCAACACCATGGCCGAGGCCTTCGAGGGCGCCGACATCGTGATCCCGAAGAGCTGGGCTCCGTTTGCCGCCATGGAGAAGCGCACCAACCTGTACGCCGAGGGCGACGACGCCGGCATCGCTGCACTCGAGAAGGAGCTGCTCGCTCAGAACGCCACGCATCAGGATTGGTGCTCCACGACCGAGCTCATGGAGAAGACCGCCAACGGCCAGGACACCATCTTTATGCATCCGCTGCCTGCCGACATCTCCGGTGTCTCTTGCGAGCACGGCGAGGTCAACGCCGACGTCTTCGACATGCACCGCGTGGGCATGTACAAGGAGGCCAGCTACAAGCCGTACGCCATTGCAGCCATGATGTTCCTGCAGAAGGTTGCCGATCCCGCCGCTACCCTCAAGGCCCTCGACGAGCGCAACACCGCCCGTTGGTTCCAGGCCTAAAGCCGCGCTGAGGTAAGCCATGTAAAGGGGGCGCTCTGCCAACCGGCGGGGTGCCCCTTTTTGCATCGTGGGCGTGCGGGATAAGCGCTTTCGATGTAGATGCCCCGCGACGCGAGTTATGGGTACGATGGTTTCAGGGAGGTATCGCCATGAAACTTGGTTGCGTCATTATGGCTTCGGGCGAGGGCAAGCGGTTTGGCTCTAACAAGATGCTTGCCGATATCTATGGCAAGCCGCTGATTGCCCGGACTATCGATTCGGTTCCCCGGGGCTTTGACGTTGTGGTTTCGACGCGTTGGCCCGAGGTCGCTCAGATTTGCGAGGACAAGCATTGCCCGCGCGTGCTGCACGATGGCGGGCTGCGCAGCGAAAGCGTCCGTGCGGGCCTTTCGTGGGGAGTCGAACGCAACTGGAAAGGTTGCCTCTTTTTGCCGGGCGACCAGCCGCTCGTGAGTTCGGATTCTTTTGAGGCTATGGTTCGTGCATTTGACGAGCGTGGCCGCAAGCATCCGGTGCGTCTTGCGTGCAACGGTGAGCCTTCGAGCCCGGTGCTCTTTCCGGCGGAACTGTTCGATGCACTTATGTGTCTTGAGGGTAAGGACGGCGGCGGTTCGATCCTCAAGGACCATACCGACGTGGTGCTGGTCGAGGCGCGTGCCTACGAGCTGTGGGACGTCGATACCGTCAAGGGACAGCGACGCATAACGGAGCATATCGCCGCCTGCTCGTATTTTGATCGCGTGGCCAACTGCATCAATCAATAAGGAGCAATTATGATCATCATCAAAAACGGCGCGCTCGTGACGCCCCAGGGGCTTCGCCGCGCCGATCTTGCCATGGATGGCGATAAGATCGTGCGGATTGCCGCGGCGATTGAGCCGGCCGAGGGCGATACCGTCGAGGATGCTGCGGGCTGCTGGGTGTTCCCGGGCTTTATCGATGGGCACACGCACATGCAGTGCTGGACCGGCATGGATTGGACGGCCGATAGCTTTGAGACCGGTACGCGTGCGGCTGCCTGCGGCGGTACGACGACCATCGTGGACTACGCGACGGCCGATCGCGGCGTGACCATGCCCGATGCCTTGGCCGAGTGGCATCGCCGCGCCGACGGAACCTGCACGGCCAACTACGCCTTTCATATGGCACTCGCCGAGTGGAACGAGCGCAACCGCGCCGACCTCTCGGCCATGCGCGAGGCGGGCGTATCGTCGTTCAAGACCTACTTTGCCTACGATCATCTGCGCCTGGACGATGCCGAGACGCTCGAGGTGCTGGAGGAGCTCAAGCGTATTGGCGGCATACTGTGCGTGCATTGCGAGAACGGTACGCTGGTGAATGAGCTGCAGAAGCGCGTGTTTGAGCAGGGTATCCACGGGCCCGAGGGCCATGCGCTCAGCCGTCCGGATGTGTGCGAGGCCGAGGCAGTGAGCCGTCTGCTGTATCTGGCGCACTTGGCCGGGGATGCTCCGGTCAACGTGGTGCACCTTTCGACCAAGCTGGGGCTCGAGGCCATCCGTGCCGCTAAGGCGCGCGGGCAGAAGAATATCTATGTCGAGACCTGCCCTCAGTATCTGATGCTCGACGATACGTGCTACTTGGAGCAGGGCGAGGACGGCTTTGCGGGTGCCAAGTATGTGATGAGCCCGCCGCTGCGCCATGCTGGCGACCGCGCCGCGCTGCGCGAGGCGCTTGTGGCCGGCGAGATCGATACCATCGCCACCGACCACTGCAGCTTTAACTTGCACGGGCAAAAGGACCGCGGGCGCGACGATTTTCGCGCGATTCCCAACGGCGGGCCCGGCGTGGAGCATCGCCCCGTCGCGATTGCCACGAGCTTTGAGGGACAGCTGGGCCCCGAGGATCTGTGCCGCTTGATGAGCGAGAACCCGGCGCGCGTTTTCGGCATGTATCCGCGCAAGGGCTGTCTTGCCGAGGGCTCCGATGCCGATGTGTGCGTGTGGGATCCCCAGGCGCGCTGGACGATTCGCGCGGCGACGCAGCACCAGGCCGTGGACTACACGCCGCTCGAGGGCTTTGAGGCGCACGGCCGCGCCAAGGCTGTGTTTGTGAACGGCGTGCTGGCCGCGCGCGACGGCGAGCCCACCGGAGCCCAACCCGGCCGCTACGTTCCCCGCTAACAGGAAGGCCGCCAGGGTAGCTAAAAGAGCCCCGTCCCAAATTAGCTACCCCTTGAGGCTGGTGGCGACGACGGGGCGGCCGAGGGCTGTCTCAAAGCGGCCTGCCATAGCCGGGTCGCTGAGCGTGTCGACTTGGTTGAGCATGATGTGGGCATTGTTGAGGTTCAGCATCTGCAGCTCGGCATTGAGCACCTGGGCGACGCGCTCTGGGGTGGCAGCGTCGGTGGGCTCGCAGCCGCAGCGCTCGCAGAAGAGCTCGGGGCGGTGGACAACCTCGGCGACGGGCTTGCCCAGCCCCGAGGCGCCGACGAGCCAGATGACGTTGGCCGTGCCGGCGGGAACGACCGGCTCCCACGGGGCGTGCGCCTTGAGCGGGAGTCGCTTGCTGCCGTCCGCCTCGGCCAACACATAGTCAAAGCGCTGCGCCAGCTCGTTGAGCGGCTCGGCGGGGGCGGAGAGCTTGCCTGTCTCCGGGTTCAAAACACCCGCCTGGCAGATACTTCCGCGGACAAGTCCCGCGCATGCCTCGCAGGTGCAGCCGGGAACATGTAGGGTCCCCGGCTTCCAAGGCGCGGCGTCCAGGCGACGGCTCGACCCGTCCCATGGCACGCCGGCGACGGGAAACATGTGCGTGGTGGTACAGAGGAGCACGCGGCCGCCGGTGCGCATGAGCTCGAGACCAAGCGTCTTCAGCAGCGTCGACTTGCCGCCACTGCCGATAATCGCGGTAATGCCCGGCTCGATCCTGAGCGCAGAGGCAAGATTGCCGCTAACCGTTTCCATCTGTTCACCGCCGTATAATACTGTGATAATAAATAATCATCAGAGTAGCGGCCGAACCGCTTTAGCTCTGCTCAAACCGTAGCACAGGGAGGTGCCCCGGGAATGCTCGTTTATGTTCGCGGCGCCGGCGATATCGCCACGGGCGTCGCCGCTCGCTTGGTGCGCGCCGGCGTTTCGGTCGTTATGGCCGATATCGCGGTTCCCACGTGCATCCGCCGCACGATCTGTTTTTGCGAGGCCATTCGCCTGGGCGAGGTCGAGGTCGAAGGCATTCGCGCTCGCTTGGCACAGACGCCGGCTGAGGCGCTTGAGATTACCGAGGCTGGAGACGTCGCCGTTGTGGTGGACACTCAGGCCAAGATGCTCGATGAGCTTAAACCCGCGGCTGTGGTCGACGCGATTTTGGCTAAGCGCAACTTGGGCACCACGCGCGACATGGCGCCTGCCGTCATCGCTGTGGGGCCGGGCTTTACCGCGCCGGTTGACTGCGACGCCGTGGTCGAGACCATGCGCGGGCATTTTCTCGGCCGTGTCATTACCCAAGGTTCGCCCCAGCCCAACACGGGCGTGCCGGGCATTATCGCCGGCTATGGCAAGGAACGTGTTATCCACAGCCCCGCCGCCGGCGTGTTTCGGTCCGACCGCGCAATCGGCGACATCGTGAGCGCGGGCGACGTGATCGGCTATGCGGGCGATACGCCCATGTGCACGCAGATCGATGGATGCCTGCGCGGGCTTTTGGCAAACGGCGTGCAGGTGACTGAGGGCTTTAAGTGCGCCGATGTCGATCCGCGCGGCGATGCCAGCTATATCAACTATATTTCGGACAAGGCGACGTCGGTCGGCGGCGGCGTGCTCGAGGCACTCGCTATGCTCACTGATGTCTTTAGGGGATAGGAAACGACGATGGAAAAGCTCGATGTGGTGAATGCGGCACTTGCTGCCCTGCGTGCTGGCGAGACGTGCGAGCTCGTGGTCGTGGCTGGTACGGCGGGGTCATCGCCGCGCGGTGTGGGCGCATGGATGGCCGTCTTTGCCGACGGCGGCCAGGCGGGCACCATCGGCGGCGGCAAGATTGAGCTCTTTGCACTGGATGAGGCTCGTGTACTGCTGGATGCGGGTCGCTCGCGCCTGGTCCGCTACACCATGGGCGGCGAGAACTCCGATACCGGCATGATCTGCGGCGGAGCCATCTGCCTGTGCTACCTGCATCTGGATGCGACCCAGGCACCGTTGTTCCAGTCGGTTGCCGACGTCTTGGCCTATCGGCGCATCGGTGACTTCGTCATCGACTTTGAGCCGTTTATCGCGAGCGCGCTCGAGGGCGATGTGGCCGAGTACCATGGCGAGGAATCGCGCCGCACCATTGCGGGCTGCCCCGGGCTTTCGCTGGCGGAAGAGGGGAGCAACGTCACCTACACCAACGCCGCCTCCGAGATTCCTCCCGCGCACATCGAGACGCTCTGCCCCGAGGGCCTGACCTATATCTTTGGCTGCGGCCACGTGGGTGCTGCGACGGCGCGGGTGCTCACGGCGGCGGGCTTTGCCGTCGTGGCTTGCGACGACCGCCCCGGCACGCTGACCCCCGAATGGGTGCCCGGTGTCTACGACCGTCGTCTGGTCGACTACAAGAACCTGAGCAAGCAGTGCCCCATCGGCCCGCGCGACCTAGTGGTCGTCGCCACGGCGGGTCACAAGTCCGATATCGACGTGGTGATTCAGGCCATGCGCGCCAAGCCCGCCTATCTGGGCTGCTTGGGTTCGCGCCGTAAGACGGCCTTTGTGCGCGCCCGCCTGGAGCAGGAGGGCTTTACGCAGGAGCAGATCGACGAGCTGCACCTGCCGATCGGTGTCGCCATCGAGGCCGAGGACCCCGAGGAGATCGCCATCTCAATCGCCGCCGAGATGATCCACCTGCGTCGCACCAAACTCGTCCCTCGCAAGCGCTAATCGCATCCCCATCAATAAGTTGCGGTGAAATACGGACTGTTGGGCCAGTTAAGCCGTCAAACAGTCCCTATTTCACCGCAACTGCCATTTTCCTCCGTCCCCCTAGGGATCAATATGTGCGGGGGAGTTGTGGAGTTGTGCAGGCAGACGAGGTTTTTCTGGAAATACTCCCCTAATGCGCGTATAGTACCGATTGTTTTGTCGGCTCCTGCTGCGTCGAGTCCAAACCGCGAAATGCCATGAGCGGCGCGGATGCAGCCAGGAGGCACGAGGACAACCCATCGTGGCCACGCCCCGTGCTTAAAACCCCAAGAAGGAGTGAACAATGGCAGAAGAGAAGTATGTGCCGCGTCTGAAGACCAAGTACAACAACGAGGTCAAGCAGCAGCTTCAGGACAAGTTCCAGTACGAGAACGTCATGATGATCCCCAAGTTTGAGAAGATCGTCGTGAACATGGGTGTCGGCGAGGCCGCTACCGATTCCAAGGCCATCGACGGTGCCGTGCGCGACCTGCGCGCCATCACCGGCCAGCAGCCGATGATCACCCGTGCCCGCAAGTCCATCGCTACCTTCCGCCTGCGCGCTGGTATGCCGATCGGCTGCAAGGTTACCCTGCGTGGCGACCGTATGTGGGAGTTCTTCGATCGTCTGACCTCCGTCGCGATCCCCCGTATCCGCGACTTCCGCGGCATCTCCGCCAAGAGCTTCGACGGCCGTGGTAACTTCTCCATGGGCGTCACCGAGCAGCTCATCTTCCCCGAGATCGACTTCGACTCCGTCGATCACCAGCGTGGTATGGACATCACTTTCGTGACCACCGCCAACACCGATGAGGAGGCCAAGGCCCTTCTGGACGCCTTCGGTTTCCCGTTCAAGAAATAGGTTCACCTGCCCTATAAGCGCCGTTCCCACAAGGGGGCGGCGCTTGGGGCGAACAATACTCTATGTGAGGAGGATATAAGTGGCTAAGACATCGATGATCGTCAAGTGCAATCGCAAGCAGAAGTTCTCTACTCGTGAGTACACGCGCTGCCAGCGCTGCGGCCGTCCGCACTCTGTGTACCGCAAGTTCGGCCTGTGCCGTGTCTGCTTCCGCGAGCTTGCACTCAAGGGCGAGCTTCCCGGCGTTAAGAAGGCCAGCTGGTAAGTCACTACCAGCGTTTCAAGCATCAGTTTGGAACAGGGAAAACGCGCTAAAAAGGCTTTGCCGTTAAGGGCGGCGAAGAACCAAGAGCACGTGTTCATCAAGAACGAAGGAGAATCTGTATGAACCTTACAGACCCGATCGCAGATATGCTTACGCGCATCCGTAACGCTAACTCTGTGAACAAGGCCACGGTCTCCATGCCGAGCAGCAAGAAGCTCGTCGAGATCGCTCGTGTTCTGCACGAGGAGGGCTACATCGAGGGCTACGATGTCGAGGACACCGTTCCCCAGAAGACTCTGCACATCACGCTTAAGTATGGTCCCAAGAAGGCTAAGGTCATCAACGGCATCCGCCGCATTTCCAAGCCGGGCCTGCGTAAGTACACCGGCGTTGCCGACATGCCCCGCGTCCGCGGTGGCCTTGGTACCGCCATTATTTCCACCAGCCATGGCGTCATGACCGACCGCGATGCTCGCAAGCACAACGTCGGCGGCGAGATCATCGCTTACGTCTGGTAATTCGCTCGGTAGGTAGAAGGAAAGGAGATCACCGTGTCTCGTATCGGTAATAAGCCTGTCCAGATTCCCGCCGGAGTCGAAGTGGCAGTCAACGGCAACAACGTTGTCGTCAAGGGCCCCAAGGGCCAGCTCGAGCTCGATGTCTTTGAGAAGCTCGCTATCAACGTCGAGGACAACGTCCTCACCGTTTCCCGTCCCGACGACGAGCGTGAGACCCGTGCCCGCCACGGCCTCACCCGCGCCCTCATCCACAACATGGTTGTTGGCGTTTCCGAGGGCTTCGAGAAGAAGCTCGAGCTCGCCGGCGTCGGTTACCGCGTGCAGCAGAAGGGCAAGAACCTCGAGTTCTCCCTGGGCTTCTCGCACCCCGTGATCGTCGAGGCTCCCGAGGGCATCACCTTCGAGGTTCCCGACAACACCCACGTGAACGTCAAGGGTATCAACAAGCAGCAGGTCGGTCAGATCGCCGCTGAGATCCGCGGCCATCGTCCTCCCGAGCCTTACAAGGGCAAGGGTATCCACTACGTTGGCGAGCACATCCGCCGCAAGCTGGGTAAGGCCGCCAAGTAGTCGTAACCGACTCACTCGCATAAGACCAGCACCCCGTCAGGTGCTGGCAAGATCAACCTTTTTAGGAGTTTACGTATGAACAAGCATAAGGCGAAGCTGGAAGGCCTCAAGCGTCGTCAGCGTCGTGTGCGCGGCAAGGTCTCGGGTACCGCCGAGCGTCCGCGTCTTCGCGTGACCCGTACTAACGCCAACATCTATGCCCAGATCATCGACGACAGCAAGGGCTCCAGCCTGACGCTCGTCTCTGCCTCGACCCTCGAGGCCGAGTTCAAGGGCACCCACACCTCGAACAAGGAGGCTGCGGAGAAGGTCGGTCAGCTCGTTGGCAAGCGCGCCATCGAGGCCGGCATCACCAAGGTCGCCTTCGATCGCGGTGGCCGTATCTACCATGGCCGCGTCAAGGCCCTCGCCGACGGTGCTCGTGCCGCCGGTCTCGAGTTCTAGGAGGTATGTAGCACATGGCTCGTAATCAGAAGCAGCAGCGCGAGGCCTCCGAGTTCGAGGAGCGCGTCGTTTACATCAACCGCGTGTCGAAGACCGTCAAGGGTGGTCGTCGCATGAGCCTCGTCGCTCTCGTCGTCGTTGGCGACGGCAAGGGCAACGTCGGCGTTGGCATGGGCAAGTCCGCTGAGGTGCCCCTGGCCATCTCCAAGGCGTCTCTCGATGCCAAGAAGAACATGTTCCACGTGCCGGTGACCGAGCAGGGCACCATCCCGCACGAGGTTCTCGGCCACTTTGGTGCCGGCCGCATCATCATCAAGCCCGCTGTCGAGGGTACCGGCGTTATCGCCGGCGGCGCTGTGCGTCCCCTCTTCGAGCTTGCTGGCATCAAGAACGTCCTGTCCAAGTCCCTCGGTACCGACAACGGCCTCAACATCATCAAGGCTGCCGTCGAGGGCCTCAAGGAGCTCTCCAGCCCTGAGGACGTCGCGGCTCGCCGTGGCCTGACGGTCTCCGAGATGTTCGTCGGTAAGGAGAACTAAGCATGGCTGACACCATCAAGATCAAGCAGGTCCGCAGCACCAACGGTTGCAAGCAGGACCAGGTCCGTACTGTCCGTGCCCTCGGTCTCCACAGGATCCGCGAGGTTCGCGAGATTGCTGACAACGAGTCCGTCCGCGGCATGATCTTCAAGGTCAAGCACCTTGTCGAGATTGTAGAGGAGTAGCAAATGCAGCTTCACGATCTTACTCCCGCGCCCGGTTCCACCAAGAACCGCAAGCGCGTCGGCCGTGGCAATTCTTCGGGTCACGGCACCACTTCTGGCCGCGGCCAGAAGGGCCAGGGCTCTCGCTCTGGCGGCACCAAGGGTGCCGGCTTCGAGGGTGGCCAGACTCCGCTGGCTATGCGCCTGCCCAAGCTTCCGGGCTTCCGCAACCCCCGTCGTATCGAGTACACCGCCGTTAACGTTGAGCGTCTCGAGCGTAAGTTCGAGGACGGCGCTGTGATCGACGGTGCCGCTCTTAAGGCCGCTCGCATCACCAAGAGCGAGTTCGAGCCCGTCAAGGTGCTCGGCAATGGTGAGCTCACCAAGAAGTTCACGGTCAAGGTCGACAAGGTCAGCGCTTCTGCGCAGGCCAAGATCGAGGCCGCCGGCGGAAAGGTCGAGCTGCCGTGCTAAATGGTCTTAAGAATGCTTTCCGCATCAAAGAACTGCGCGAAAAGATTCTTTTTACCATAGCTATGCTCGTCGTGTACCGCATTGGTGCGCACGTTCCTGTGCCCGGCATTCCCTTCCAGGGGATGCTGGGCCTTTTCTCGACCGAGAACAACTCGGTCGCCGCAGGTGCTATGGCCCTCCTGAATCTTTTCTCTGGTGGCGCGTTGAGCTATGTTTCGGTGTTCTCCCTGGGCATCATGCCCTACATCACGAGCTCGATTATCCTCCAGATGCTCCAGGCCGTCGTGCCTTCCCTGCATGAGCTTGCCCGCGAGGGCGAGGTCGGTCAGACCAAGATCACGCAGTATTCGCGTTACCTCACCTTGGCCCTGGCAATCCTCAACTCCGTGGGTTACCTCTTCCTCTTTAAGAGCTTCGGTATCAGTTTCAACGGTGCCGGTGCTCCCGAGATCATCTTTGACATCATGATCGTCGGCACGCTCACCGCGGGCGCCATGCTGATTATGTGGATTGGTGAGCTCATCACCCAGCGCGGTATCGGCAATGGCATGTCGCTGATCATCTTCGCGAACATCATGGCCGGTCTTCCGCAGGCGATCTTCTCCAGCACCGAGGGCAACGCCGGTGGCATCATCACTATGGTGATCATCTGCGCCATTATCCTGCTGGTCATCCCGCTGATTGTTTTCCTTGAGCGCGGCCAGCGCCGCATTCCGGTCTCCTACGCCAAACGCGTCGTGGGCCGTCGCATGATGGGTGGTCAGACCACCTACCTGCCCATCAAGGTCAACACTGCGGGCGTCGTGCCGATCATCTTTGCTTCGGCACTGCTGTACTTCCCGGCCCAGATTGCCGTGTTCTTCCCCGGCATCGGCTGGATCCAGGCAGTTGCCTCTGCGCTTTCGACCGGTTGGCTCAACTGGGTGCTTAACGTTGTCCTCATCGTGTTCTTCGCGTACTTCTACACCTCCATGGTGTTCAACCCCGATGACACGGCCGACAACCTTAAGAAACAGGGCGGCTTTATTCCGGGCGTCCGTCCGGGTAGGGCTACCGCGGCCTACATCAAGAACGCGCTCAACAAGATCACGCTTCCCAGCGCTGTCTTTTTGGCGCTCATCGCCATCGTGCCTTCGATCATCTTCTCCTTCACGGGTAACCAGCTGATTCAGGCATTTGGCGGCACGTCCATCCTCATCATGGTCGGCGTCGTGCTCGACACCGTTGATAAGCTCGAAGGCCAGATCAAGATGTATGATTACGATGGATTCTTTAAATAGGCTAGAGGAGGATTGCTCATGAACCTCGTATTGCTCGGAGCTCCGGGTGCCGGTAAGGGTACCGTCGCACAGGAGCTCGTCGCCGAGTTTGGCGTCGCTCACATTTCCACGGGCGACCTGTTGCGTGCTGCCGTCAAGGGTGGCACCGAGCTTGGTATTCAGGCTAAGAAGTACATGGACGCTGGCGAGCTCGTTCCCGACCAGCTCGTGATCGACCTTGTCAAGGAGCGCCTTGCCGCCGATGACGCCCAGCAGGGTTTCATCCTCGACGGTTTCCCGCGCAACACCGCCCAGGCTGTAACGCTCGATTCTGAGCTCTCCGCTCTGGGTCGCGAGATCGACTGCGCCCTTCTGGTCGACGTGGCCCCCGAGGTCATCATCGACCGTCTGTCTTCGCGTCGCACCTGCCGCGCCTGCGGTTACACCGGTACTGCTGCCGATGCTACCTGTCCCAAGTGTGGCGGCGAGATGTATCAGCGCGACGATGACAAGCCCGAGACCATCAAGAACCGTCTCGACGTCTACGAGAAGTCCACGAGCCCGCTCGTCGACTACTATCGTGGCCAGGGTCTGCTCAAGTCGGTCAACGGTGACCAGGCCCGCGAGACCGTGTACGGGGATGTCAAAGAGGCTCTCGGTCTATGATCAAGATTAAGTCTGCAACGCAAATCGAGCAGATGAAGAAGGCAGGAGCGCTATCTAAGATGGCGCTCCGCCACGTTGGAGCCATGGTGCGCCCCGGTGTTTCGACTTTTGAGCTCGATCAGCTCGCGGAGCAGATTATCCGCATGCATGGCGGCACCCCGGCCTTTAAGGGTTACGGCGGGTTCCCGGGGACCATTTGCGCATCGATCAACGATGCCGTGGTCCACGGTATTCCCAATCCCGACATGATCCTGCGCGATGGCGATATCATCTCCGTCGATACCGGAGCCGTTGTTGACGGTTGGGTCGGCGATAACGCCTGGACGTTTTTCGTCGGCACCCCCACGCCCGAGGCCAAGGCCCTGTGCGAGGTTACGCGCGATTGCCTTAAGGCTGCCATCGAGCAGGCTGTTCCCGGTAACCATATCGGGGACATTGGCTATGCCGTCCAGTCCCTCGCCGAGTCTCACGGCTATGGTGTGCTTCGCGATTACGTGGGACACGGCATTGGTCGCGTGATGCACGAGGACCCCAACGTTCCGAATTACGGAAAGAAGGGGAGGGGCGTTCGCCTTCAGGCCGGTATGGTCATTGCCATCGAGCCGATGGTAACGATGGGTTCTAATCATGTGAGCACGGGCTCCGATGGTTGGATTGTCACGACCAACGATCACTTGCCCGCCGCGCACTACGAGAACACCGTCGCCATCACCAACGACGGTCCGGTGATTCTCACCACCGACGCCCAAGGGTCTTGGTGCTCCTTGCAAGGAGGCGAGATGTAAAGGCCGCGTTTTAATTCGTCGGCACTTACATTTCAAATGTAACAAGTTCCACTTAGTTGTGGAGCCATTACGAAGATATTACGATGCGTGGATACGTATTGTAGAATACTCAATCGCTGTCGTTTTCTAGAGAAAGATGATTGCTTGTGAAGAAGGAAGACGCAATTGAGCTCGAGGGTACGGTAAAGGAACCGCTGCCCAACGCCATGTTTAAGGTCGAGCTCGAGAACGGTCATTCGGTTCTGTGCAACATTTCCGGCAAGATCCGAATGAATTACATCCGTATTCTCCCCGGTGACAGGGTTGTCGTGGAGCTTTCCCCGTACGACCTGACCCGCGGCCGCATCACCTATCGCTACAAATAGCGGCACGCATACACGCACTCCATTTCCGACTGCAGGCTTAGCTCAACCTACGGTCGGATTGTGTGTGAAGACCAGCCATAGTTTTAAACGCCTGCGGCTGGGCGAGTAGATAGTAGGGAAGTAGTTTGAGCGCTACCGAAAGGAAGAACGATGAAGGTACGTCCTTCGGTCAAGAAGATGTGCGATAAGTGCAAAATCATTAGGCGCCATGGCAAGGTCCTCGTCATTTGCGAGAACCCCCGTCATAAGCAGCGTCAGGGTTAAGAGAGGAGACTACGTTGGCCCGTATTAATGGTGTCGACCTCCCGCGTGAGAAGCGCGTTGAGATCGGTCTGACCTACATTTACGGCATCGGCCGCACCACTGCGACGAAGATCTGCGTCGAGTGCAACGTTAACGTGGATACGCGCGTTAAGGACCTCACCGAGGATGAGGTTAACGCCATCCGCGATTATATCGATAAGAACCAGATCATGGTTGAGGGCGACCTCCGCCGTGAGCGCAACCAGAACGTCAAGCGCCTTATGGACATCGGCTGCAACCGCGGCCTTCGTCACCGCAAGGGCCTCCCGGTCCGCGGCCAGCGCACCCACACTAACGCTCGTACCCGCAAGGGCCCGAAGCGTCAGATCGGTGCTAAGAAGAAGAAATAAGGAGCGCTAGATAGATGGCTACTGCTAAGAAGAACGTTCGCGCTGCCCGTCTGAAGCGCGCGGACCGTAAGAACATTTCCGTGGGCCAGGCTCACATTCGTTCTACGTTCAACAACACGATCGTTTCGATCACCGATCCCCAGGGCAACGTCATTTCCTGGAAGTCGGCTGGCCAGGTGGGCTTCAAGGGCTCCCGTAAGTCCACGCCGTTCGCTGCCCAGATGGCTGCCGAGGCTGCTGCCAAGCAGGCCATGGAGCACGGTATGAAGAAGGTTTCCGTCTTCGTCAAGGGCCCCGGCTCCGGTCGTGAGACCGCCATCCGCTCCCTCCAGGCTGCTGGCCTCGAGGTCTCGAGCATCCAGGACAAGACCCCCATCCCGCACAACGGCTGCCGCCCCAAGAAGCGTCGCCGCGTGTAACTGAAAGGATCGTATCAATATGGCAATCGACAGGACTCCTGTTCTTAAGCGCTGCCGTCAGCTCGGGATCGATCCCGCTGAGCTCGGTTACAGCAGCAAGAAGGAATCTATCCGTCAGCCCAAGCGCCGTCGCAAGGAATCTGAGTACGGCATGCAGCTGCGCGAGAAGCAGAAGGTCAAGTTCATCTATGGCGTTCTGGAGAAGCAGTTCCACGGCTACTTCAACAAGGCCCGCAAGATGAACGGCGTCACCGGTGAGAACCTCATGATCATCCTTGAGTCTCGCCTCGACAACGTCGTCTTCCGTCTTGGCTTCGCCCGCACCCGCAAAGAGGCTCGTCAGTCCGTCCGTCACGGTCACTTCACCGTGAACGGTAAGCGCGTGGACATCCCGTCCTACCGCGTCAAGGCCGGCGACGTCGTCGCTGTCGGCGAGAAGTTCCGTGACCTCCTCCCCATCAAGGAGGCTCTGATTTCCTCCGAGCGCTTTGAGGTCCCTGGCTGGCTCGAGGTCGATATCGAGAAGCTGTCTGGTAACGTGCTCGCTCTGCCGACGCGTGAGCAGATCAGCGGTGATATCAACGAGCAGCTCATCGTCGAGCTCTACTCTAAGTAGTCCATCCGGGCTGCTGAGGCTGGAGGTAATACATGTCAGAATTCATTAGGCCTCAGGTTCAGGTCGAAGAGATCAACGAGACGTCTGCTCGTGTCTCCGTCGAGCCGCTCGAGCGTGGTTACGGCGATACGCTGGGTAACTCCCTTCGTCGCGTTCTTCTGTCCTCGCTCGAGGGTGCCGCCGTCGAGGCTATTCAGATCGATGGTGCGCAGCACGAGTTCATGACCATCCCTAACATGGTCGAGGATGTCACCGACATCGTCCTGAATGTCAAGGGTCTTGTCTTCAGGGCTCTCGGCACGACCGACGAGGCGACCGCCACCATCTCGGTTGACGGCCCCTGCGAGGTCACCGGTGCGGACTTCTTTATTCCGTCCGAGTTTGAGCTGGTCAACCCCGAGCAGCACATCGCTACGCTCACCGAGGGTGGCCATCTCACCATGAGCATGCGCATCGGCTATGGCCGCGGCTATGTTTCTGGCGAGGCCAACAAGCGTGACAACGATCCCATCGGTGTGATCCACGTCGACTCGCTGTACTCGCCGGTTTCCCGTTGCGCCAAGCTCGTTGAGGCTTGCCGTGTCGGTCAGCACACCGACTACGACCGCCTTGTCCTCGAGATCGAGACCAACGGCTCCATCGCCCCGCGCGACGCCGTGGTCCAGGCTGCCAATATCATCAACCAGCATATGGCCGCCTTTATGAACCTTGCCGAGACCCCCGAGGTCGAGGAGGAGGCTTCGATCTTCGCTCCCGAGGTCACCAACGACAACGCCGAGCTGGACAAGCAGATCGAGGACCTGGACCTTTCTGTCCGTTCCTACAACTGCCTTAAGCGCGCCAGCATTCACTCGGTTCGTCAACTCGTTGAGTTCTCGGAGAACGATCTGCTCAACATCCGTAACTTCGGTGTTAAGTCGATCGAGGAAGTGAAGGACAAGCTTGAGTCCATGGGCCTAAGCCTGAAGGCTTAATGCTTCGCATATTTGAGGAGAAACTAGACCATGCGTCACAACGTTAAGAAGGGCCTGAAGCTCGGCACCGATGCGAGCCACACCAAGGCCATGAAGAAGAGCCTTGCTAAGGCCCTCTTCGAGAACGACCGCATCAAGACCACCGAGACCCGCGCTAAGGCGCTGCGTTCGGTCGTCGACCCGATCATCACTTGGGCCAAGAAGGGCGACCTGCACTCTCGTCGTCTGGCTATCGCCAAGCTCGGCGATAAGCAGCTCGTTGCCGAGATCTTCGACAAGGCTGCCCAGGGCATGTGGCAGGACCGCAACGGCGGTTACACCCGCATCATGAAGCTCGGTAACCGTAAGGGCGACAACGCTCCCATCGTTATCATGGAGCTCGTCACCGAGCCTTGCACGCCTAAGGCCAAGAAGGCTGCTCCGGCCCCCAAGAAGGCCGCTGCTCCCAAGAAGGTCGAGGCCGTCGAGGAGGCTCCTGCTGAGGAGACCGCTGAGTAGACATTCCGTCTGCATAGGCTATATTCGAGGGGTACGTTCGCGTACCCCTCTTTTTTTGTCGCGATACCGTTGATTGTTTGTTGGGAGCGCCCATGACCGCGCCGTCTGATTTCAATTCGATTCCCGAGCTCGATGCCACGTTGGTGTTTCGTGTGGCCTATGACGGCTCGTCCTATAGCGGATTTGCCGAGCAGCCGGGACAGACGACGGTTGCGGGCGAGCTTCGTCGCGCTATCGAGACGCTGTTGCGCCGCCCGATCGACCTGACGTGTGCGGGACGTACCGATGCCGGCGTACATGCGGTGGCTCAGTACATCAGCGTACCCGTAACGGACGCTGAGCTTGCTCTGACGCGCCGTAGGTGGCTGCGGGCTATGGATGCCCTCCTGCCCAAAGATATCGCCATAAACGAGGTCTACAAGGCTCGTAAGGGCTTTTCTGCCCGCTTTGACGCGCGCTCCCGTACGTATACGTATCGCATTGCCGATCGTGACGCGCGCCCCGTGCTCTCGCGCGGTGCGGTTTGGTGGCATCGCTATCCGCTGGATGTCGACGCTATGGCTGCCGCTTGCCCCGCGCTCTTGGGTGAGCAGGACTTCAAGAGCTTTTGCAAGGTCGCCTCGGCCGTTGGCAAGCCTACGCACCGTTGCGTGATACGCGCCGAGTTTGGCCACGAAGTCGCCTTTGGCGAGGATATCCTGACCTTCACGATCGAGGGCAACGCGTTTCTGCATTCGATGGTCCGTACGATCGTCGGCACGCTCGTCGAGATTGGCATGCATCGCCGCGATCCCGAGTGGATGCGCGAGGTTATTGACGCCTGTGATCGTACCGCCGCCGGCCCCACGGCACCTGCCTGCGGTCTTACGTTTATGGGTGTCGATTACGATCCCGCCGAGCTCGTCGTGCTCGACTAGGGGAGGGCTCGACGCGTCGTGCGTCGACACCTGTCATCTGTGGGCTGCGCGTGTGCAACATCTGTTCTTGGCGTGCAATACAACCGGTGTCTCATTGCTTTTATTGCCGGGGTGTACCATGAACCACGGTTTGATTCATTGCTGTCGAGAGGACGGATAATTTGGTTCGACGTGGCTCGCATCCGCGACTTTCGGTGATCCTTGTGGTAGAAGGTTCGCCCAGCTATGCGATGCGTGCGCTCGAGAGTATCCAGAACCAAGACCTCTACGATTTGCAGATTGTCGTTGTCTGCCGCGATGCTGCGCCCGGTGTGCGCCATTCGCTTCAAGTTGCTGCCGACAGGGACATCCATATTGATTTGATTGACGTCGAGGACGCGAAGCGCGGCGCGTGTCTTCGTGCCGGTTTTGCTGCCTCGCGCGGCTCTCAAATCATCGCCATGAACGCCGATGAGTGGTTTGCTCCGCAATCCCTTTCCAAGATGGTCGATATCGCGTGCGATACTGCGGCAGACATAGTGTTCCCCACGGTGTCGCTCGATCGCTATGATGCACATCGAGAGCGCCATTCGCGCGTCTTGGATGCTACTCATATTTCCATTGATAGCAAATCTTCGATGGTGGCCGGGCTGCCCCAGCTGATTTTAGGCGGCCTAGTCGTTCAGACCTCTGGCGTGATGTATAGCCGTCTGCTGTTTGAGGCATGCCTGTCACACGGCAAGGCGTACCGTACGGTTGAGTTTATGGCATATGCGCTCTCGCAGGCGCAGCGCGTCTCCGGCTGCGGCGACGCTTGTTTCCACGCGGTGGCGCCTAAGCTTACAGATGCCTTTGATTCCACCATGTATGCTAGGGTAGCCGATGACGCCCGAGCGCTCGACGAGCTTGCGGACTCACTCTCGGAAGCAGATAGCGGTGGTCGGCTCAAGCTGGCAAGCCAAAAGTTCTACTTTGCCGGACTGGTCGCCTGCATCGAGAATTTGTGTCTGAGCCCGCATGGGGTGTCGTCAATCGAGCGTTCCGCCCGCATGCGTGATATGCTCGAGGCGCCTAGAACCCGTCAGATGGTCGCCGCGCTCAAGGACAACCATCGGGGACTGGGTCTGTTGTTTGGGCCGATCGCCAGCGCCAAGCCCGCGCGCTGCGTGATGTGTACGCATCTGGCAGCTTTTCTTAACCGGACGGGCGCAAAAACCGCCTAAACGGCTCATTACGAAACAAACTTGCATAGAATTGTTTCGAAATGCGTTCTTATACACAAAAGCCTTCAAATAGCGTTAAACTATTCAATCACTGATTGATTGTCTCCGCCATCTTTTGGAGAGAGGGTTTGTATGGCTAAAAAACGCAATGGGCGCCAGGATGCCATTAGAGATATTGTGCGCAATAAGGATGTCCGCACGCAGCGCGTGCTGGTTGATGAGCTCCGTGCTATGGGCTTTGATTGCACGCAGGCGACTGTCTCTCGCGATATTGCCGACATGGGGCTGCGTAAGCTCCCCGAGGGCATCTATGTTCTGGCAGAGGACTTGCACCTGCAGCGTATGGTTTCCGAGCTCGTAACGGGCGTCCTGCGTACCGATAATCTGGTTATGATCAAGGCTCAGCCTGGCACGGCTTCCGGCATCGCCGCCGCCGTTGATGCGGCAGAGTTGCCCGATGTGCTTGGCTCGCTTGCCGGCAACGATACGATTTTGGTTATTGCCCAGACGGCCGAGGACGGCGAGCGTCTCGAGGCGCTGATCAATAAGCTGAGCAATTCTCGCAAGTAGGCGTGCGGGTCGTGCGCTCGGCATTGTGTGCGCTGACATAGTGGCTTGTAAGGGGTATCGACGTTGGTCGGTACCCCTTTTTGTTTGCCGGTATAAAGACCGCCCACCAGGTCGCTTCAAACTAAAAGGCCCCGAGCAGTTCAATAAGCTGCTCGGGGCCTTGTTGGCTTTAGTCGCGTACTTCTTAGCCGACCGTATCGTCAGGCGTGGGCGAGGGGTCGGGAGTGGGCGTGGGCGTAGGCGTAGGCGTGCCGCCATCGCCGCCGGTCGAACCACCAGTGGAGCCGCCCGTCGAGCCACCGGTCGTACCGGTGCCGCCGGTGGTGTCGCCGCCCGTGGTCTCGGTGGTCGTGGTCGTCGTGGTAGTCGTTGTGGTGGTTTCCTCTTCCTCTTCGTCCTTGTCCTTGTCGTCGTTCTCCGACTTCTTGGTGTTGTTGGTGCCGTAGAACTTCCAGACGCTGTTGTTCTTGTAGGTGGGCGCCGTTCCGGTCGCAAACTCCTCGCGCTCGGTACCGGTCAGAACGGTGTTCATAAACCGCTTAAAGACAGGCAGGTTGGTGCTGTCGCCCAGCAGGTCCGTGCCGTACTTTTGGATGGGGATCTCGCCCGCGGAATAGCCGGTCCACAGGGCGCACGCCAGCTGCGGGGTATAGCCGCAGAACCACAGGTTGGTGGTGTTGTCGGTGGTACCCGTCTTGCCGGCATAGGGCTGGTTGACACTCAGGGCGCCGGCAGCACCCGTACCGCTGCCCTTCATGACGCCGGACAGAACATCGGTGACCGCGGCGGCCTCGCCCTCGGTAAGCACCTGTGAGGGATTGTCGGTGTGCTGGTACAGCACCGAACCGGTACGAGAGTCAATCTCGGTGATGGCGATCGGCTGGCGATAGTAGCCGCCGTTGGCAAACGTCGCGTAGGCGGCGGCCATCTCGAGCGGCGAGATCGAGCCGGTGCCGAGGGTCATGACGGGAACGTCCTCGATGTTGTCCTTGGCGGGGTCGATGCCGAGCTTTTTGACGAGCGAGATGATCTTGCTGTTGCCGACGGCTTCTGCCACCTGGATGTAGCCGGTGTTGGAGGAGTATGCCGTCGCCTGCTTAAGCGTGATGTTGCCATAGCTCTGGTTGGCGTAGTTTTGGACCTCGGTCGTGGTGCCCTTGGCCTTGAGCGGCGAGTTGCAGTTGAGGGTAACGTTGGGGTTCATGCCGTTTTGGATGGCAGTTGCCAGCGTAAAGGCCTTAAAGGTGGAGCCGACGGGACGCTTGGCCGTGGCATGGTTTACGTGGTTCTCGTCGGCGTTGTAGTCGTAGCCGCCCACCATGCACTTGATGTAGCCGGTCTTGGGGTCGACGACGACCATGCCCATGTCCAGGCCGTCAAGCGAGAGCGTGTCGAGCTGCTCGCGGACGGCATTCTCTGCCACCTGCTGCATCGTGGGGTCGATGGTGGTCTTGACGGTCAGGCCGCCCTTAAAGAGCACGTCGGTCGAGAACTCCTGCTCCAGCAGCTGCTTGACGTAGGAGACAAAGTAGGGCTGCGAGTATACGTCGACGCCGCTGCCCGAGATTTCGGTCACATTGAGGGCGATGGGCTCGGCCTGTGCGGCATCGTGCTCCTCTTGCGTGATGTGGCCCAGGCGCAGCATGTTGTCGAGAACCTTGTTGCGACGGGACAGCGCCAGGTCGGGGTTGACCGTGGGGTCGTACTGCGAAGGCGAGTTGGGAAGGCCGATGAGCAGCGCGGCCTCGCTCAGGGTGAGGTCGGCGGCGCTCTTGGACAGATAGGTCTCGGCTGCGGCCTCGATGCCGTAGGCGCCGTGGCCGTAATAGATGGTGTTGAGGTACATCATGAGGATCTCGTCTTTGGAGTACATGTCCTCCATCTTGATGGCGATGTAGGCCTCGCGCACCTTACGCTCGATGGTCGAGTCGAACTGTTCCTCCTGCAGGATGGTGTTGCGCACCAGCTGCTGGGTGATAGTCGAGGCGCCTTCGTGCCCGCCGCCGAGGGTTGCCACCGCAGCACGCGCGATACCCCACAGGTCGATACCGCCGTGCTCGTAGAAGCGCTCGTCCTCGACGTCAACGGTGCCCTGCAGCACGTAGGGGGAGACCTCGTCCTTGGTGATGGACTTGCGGTTTTGCGTGTAGAAGCTCGCTATCTTGTTGCCGTTGCAGTCAACGATCTCGGTGGGCTCGCTCACCAGATACGCGTTGGCGTCGGTGTAGTCGGGCAGATCGGACAGCCAGCGGTTGACGTTGCCGACCATGCCGATGCCAAACGCCACGCCCGCAATCAGCAGAAAGCCCAAAAACGAGAGCAGGATTATGGGCAGGGCGTGCGTCTTTGAACGGCTGTGTCCCTGTCGTTGGCGAGGACCCATATATTGACCTCCAGGTATGTCGTGCCGGACGGTGGATGTGCCGTCGGGGCAGGATGGACATAAGTTATTACACGATAAACCAAACGGGGCGCGTGAGGCCTCGTGTATGCTGGAAGACGGCATTTTTCAGAGTGAATGCATACCTTGGTAAGGAGTTTGTCGATGACGATTCGGGCGATGGGGCCGAACGGACAATACAAGACTGGATTGGATGTTGTCAGTGCGGCGCTGCCCGAGCTGCTGGCGCCGGCGGGCGGGCTCGACCAGATGCTTGCGGCCATCGCCGCGGGTGCCGATGCCATCTATGCGGGGTTGGGCGGCTTTAACGCCCGTGTGAGCGCCCACGGCTTTACGGATGACGAGTTTGCGCGCGGCTGTGCTGTGGCGCATGCCCATGGCGTGCGTGTGTACGTGACGCTCAACGTGTTCGTGTTTGACGATGAGTTGTCCGACGCGGTGGCGTTGGGAGCTCATGCACTGGAGCTGGGCGCCGATGCTCTGATTGTCGCCGATGCCGGGCTGGCTTGTGTACTGCGCACGGCGATTCCCGGGGTCGAGATTCACCTGTCCACGCAGGCGGGCGTTCATAGCGAAGGCGCCGTGCGGCTTGCCGCCGATGAGCTGGGGGTCGAGCGCGTGACGACGGCACGCGAGCTGGCGGTCGACGAGATTGCGGCGCTATGTGCCACGGGCGTGCCCATCGAGGTATTCTGCCACGGTGCGATTTGCATCGGCTATTCGGGGGCGTGCGGGTTCTCGGCCCTGCGGCGTGGGCGCTCGGCGATGCGCGGCGACTGCACGCAGCCGTGCCGTCTGGCGTACGACCTGGTGGACGAGGCGGGGCAGAGCGTTGTCGCCGTCGAGGGGGATCGCCTGCTGTGTCCGCGCGACTATCTGGGTATTGCGCATCTGCCCGAGCTTGTAGATGCCGGCGTGGCGTCGCTCAAGATCGAGGGGCGCATGAAGAACCCCGATTACGTATTCAACGTGGTGCGGGTTTGGCGCCGGGCGCTCGATATGCTGCGCGACGGCGCGTGGGACCCCGGTGCCGTGGAAGAGCTTGAGCGCGAGCTGGGAAGGTCGTTTAACCGTGGGTTTACCGACGCGTATCTGCGGGGGCGTTCGGGTGCCGAGCTGATGAGCTTTGAGCGTGCAATTAACCAGGGCGTGCGCGTGGGGCGCTTGGTCGCTGTGGGCCACGAAGAGGTGACCGTTGAACTCGATGCCGCCGTGGCGGCGGGTGACACGCTCGAGATTCGGTTCTATCCGGGCGTCGACGCGCGTCCCGATGTGCCCAAGCGCTGGCCGCAGGTGCCCTGCCCGGTGGATGCCGCAGCGGGGAAGCGCGTCGTCGTGCATTGCAAGCGTAAGGTGGACACGGGCTGCGAGGTATACCTGATTCGCAGCGCCGGCGTGTTGGATCAGACAGCGGCGGTGTTGGAGCGCATGCGGGCCGAGGCGGATGCGATTGCGCCCGTTGCGCGCGCCGTTGAGGTGCTGCCCTTTGAGGACGTTGCGGTGGATGGCGGTGCGTCGACGGAGTTGGTGGAGCGCGCGGTTCCCGCTCGCATGGTTTTTGCCTGGCAGCTGATGGATGCCGACCCGCGCGGAGAACTCGATTTGTCCGACACTGTTGTGGTGCTTGACGAGGTGTGCCGCACGGGTGACGCTGACCGGACCCGCTCACTGATGCAGCGTGCCGTGCGCGTCGTCTGCCGCAACCTGGGTCAGGTAGTGATCGCTTGCAAGCTGGGCGTGACGTTTGACGTGGCGGCGCCGGTGTTCTGCGCGAATCGGGTCACGCTTACCTGGCTGCGCGGACTCGGGGCGGGGCGGGTGTACTTGCCGGCCGAGTTGCTCGGCAATGATGCGGAGCGTGTTGCCGGGCTTGCCGCTTGTTCCGGTGTCTTGGGGCCTGTCGATGCCGACCGTCCCGAGCTCATGGTGTGCGAGCACTGCTTGCTGACTGCCGAGGGCGCCTGCGCCACGGATACAACGGGGCAGGTTCGTTGCCGTGACTGCTCGCGCCGTCAGCAGGCGCGCTTTTTGGTCGAACGTGACGGCACGCGTTTGCCGGTCGTTATCGACGCGTGCGGCAGGACGAGGATTTTCCTGTCGTAGGTGCTGCGTCGCGTCAGTTTGTTATCATAAGAGAGTTTATGGACTTCCAGCACCGCCGTTTTCGGCGAGGGTGCTATAGCAAAAGGAGGATACCCAATGCTGTCTGTTGACGAGCAAATGCGTATCATCACCTCGGGCGCCGCGCAGATCGTTCCCGAGGCCGACCTTCGCAAGAAGCTTGAGAAGGGCGAGCCCCTCAACATCAAGCTCGGCGTCGACCCCACCAGCCCCGACCTGCACCTGGGCCATGCCGTGCCGCTGCGCAAGATGCGTCAGTTCCAGGACCTGGGCCACAACGTCACCCTCATCATCGGCAACGGCACCGCGCTGATCGGCGACCCCTCGGGCAAGAATTCCACCCGCCCGCAGCTTTCGCAGGAGCAGATCGAGGCCAATGCCGAGACCTACGTGAGCCAGGCCATGAAGATCCTGGATCCCGAGAAGACCACCATCGTGCACAACGGTGACTGGATCTTGTCGATGGATCTGGCCGGTCTGCTGCAGGTGTGCTCCAAGTTCACCGTCGCTCGTATTCTCGAGCGCGACGACTTTACCAAGCGCTACCAGTCCCAGACGCCGATCGCCCTGCACGAGTTCCTGTATCCCGTGATGCAGGCATACGATTCGGTCATGATTAAGGCTGACGTGGAGATGGGCGGCACCGACCAGCTCTTCAACCTGCTCGCCGGCCGCGAGCTCATGGAGAAGATGGGCATGGAGCCGCAGATTGCGCTCACCATGCCGCTGCTCGAGGGCACCGACGGCGTGCGCAAGATGTCCAAGTCCTATGGCAACTACATCGGCCTGACCGACGCTCCCAAGGATATGTTCGGCAAGACCATGTCCATCCCCGACGAGATGATCGGCAAGTACTATCGTCTGGCCAGCTCGCTCGCCCCGGCCGAGGTCGACAAGATCGACGCCGCCCTGGCCGACGGTTCTGCCGACCCCTACGAGCTCAAGCGCGCTCTGGGCCGCGACCTGTGCGATACCTACCACGGCGCCGGCGCCGGCGACGAGGCCCAGGCCGAGTTCGACCGTGTGTTCAAGGAGGGCCAGCTCGCCGACTTCCCCGAGAAGCACGTTGAGCTGACTGTTAACGACGAGGGCCAGATCTACCTCGCCGGCCTGCTCAAGGACTTGGGTCTTTCGGCCAGCGCCGGTCAGGCCCGCCGCGACATCGACGGCGGCGGCGTCAAGATCAACGGCAAGGCTGTGGCTCCCAAGAGCTACAACATCGATCCGAGCGCCCTCAAGCTGGGTGACACCCTCTCCGTGGGCAAGCGCAAGGGTTTCAAGTTGATTTAGTTACGCGGTTTTACCAAACCGCGTAACGACTCGACGCTGCGCGGGCTCCAGAGCGACAACTTGTCATTCAAAGAGGGCGGCATGACCAGAAGGTCTATGCCGTCCTCTTTTCATGCCAATTTGTTCGCTCTGGAGCCCGCTCGCTGTCCGTCCTCCACCTGCGGCGTTGTCTTGGGCACTTGGGGACGTTCCTTTTGTGCCGGCACCTGGGGACATTCCTTGTCAATGGTTTGGTGCAATGGGGTCAGGTTACTTTGCACCAAGTTGGCGGCGCCGTTAAGCGGAAGGGGTGTTAGCGGGGCCTTCTTTTGGGCATACAATGGCTATTGGTTTGCTGCGGTGAAGGTCTGTCCGCTCCGTAGCTTTTTCTACGGTTAAAGGAGTATGTATGTCCGTTGAGGTCATGAGGACTGTGATCGACGCTGCCGAGGGCCGCGTGCCCGTCGACACGCTGTTTACCAATGCGCAGATCATCGACGTGTATGGCCAGCGTGTGGCGTCCGGTAGCGTTGCCGTCAAGGACGGTGTGATCGTCGGCGTGCTCTACGATGGTCGCGACGATGCCGCTGGCACCTACGAGGCAACTGAGGTCATCGACTGCCAGGGTCGCTATCTCGCTCCCGGTTTTATTGACGGGCATTTGCATATCGAGTCTTCGAACATCCGTCCCGCCGAGTATGCTCGCATGGCCGCGACGCGCGGTACTACCACCGCCATTGCCGACAGCCACGAGATTGCCAATGTTGCCGGTCTCGACGGCTTGCGCTTTATGATCGAGGACGGCCGCCGCGCACCCATCTCCATCAAGTACATGATGCCTTCGTGCGTGCCCGCGCTGCCCGATGAGCAGGCCGGTGCCGTCATTACCGCCGCCGATATGCAGGCGTTTTTTGCCGAGCATCCAGGCGATGTCTTTGGTCTGGGCGAAATGATGAACCTGCCGGGCGTCTTTATGGCCGACCCCGAGACCTGTGCTCGCATCGATGCTGCCAACCAGACGCCGTCCAAGCAGGTTGACGGCCACGCGCCGCTCGTTGCCGGCAAGGACCTCAACGCCTATGCCGCAGCGGGCATTATCGCCGACCACGAGTCGACGATTCCCGAGGAGGCGCTCGATAAACTGTCCCGCGGCATGTATGTGATGCTGCGTGAGGGCACGTGCAGCCATGACCTGGCCAACCTGTCTCCGATGCTGCTGGAAAACCCCGCCCGCGCCCGCCGCTGCTGCTTTGCGACCGACGACCGCGCTCCCTCCGACGCGCTTTCGACCGGCATGATCGACAACGCCTGCCGCGTGGCCATCGAGGCCGGCGTCGACCCGGTGGTCGCCATCTCTATGGCGTCCCTTTCCACGGCTGAGGCGTTTGGGCTAGATCACGGCTGCCGCGACCCGCACGAACTACGCGGTGCGATTGCCCCGGGCAAACGTGCCGACCTGCTGGTGCTCAATGACCTGACGTTTGCCACGGCTCCGCATCGCGTATATGCCGCCGGTGCTCTGGTGGCGCAGGACGGCACCTTTGTGGGCGAGATTGCACCCGAGATGGCCGAGGTTACGGCCCTTGCCGATGAGCTGCGCGCCTCCGTTAAGCTGCCGAAGCTTTCGCCCGACGTATTCGACTATGCCTTTAAGCCGGGCGAGGCCGTGATTGACGTGGTGCCGGGTAAGGCCATCACGGGTATGGCTCGCCCCGAGAGCGCCGAGGGCCTGCGTCGCATTATGCTGATTGAGCGCCATGGCCGCGGCGTGTCGCTGCAGGCCGAGGGCGCCGACGGCGATGGCCCCGCTGGCCTGGGCCTGGTCGGCAAGCATATCGGTCGCGGCTGGGTGCGTGGCTTTACCATCACCGGTGGCGCCATTGCCTCCACAATCGGCCACGACTCGCACAACGTGTGCGTGGTGGGCGACAACGCCGCCGATATGATGGCTGCTGTCGAGGCCGTGGGCCAGGGCGGTCACGTGCTGGTGCGCAACGGCGAGGTCGTGGCTCGTATTCCGCTGGCGCTCGGCGGCCTGATGAGCGAAGGCACTGCCGAAGACGTCGCGGCGCAGCACGACGACTTTATGGCCAAGGCGCGCACGATGGGTATTGAGCCACCACTCGACCCCATCATGGGCATCATCTTCCTGCCCCTGCCGGTGATCCCGACGCTCCGCATCCGCCCCGAGGGCATGTTCGACGTCACTACCTTCACCTACGCCGACTAGTCAACGGGGATGTTCTTAAACGACTAGCCACCTGCGACACTCTTTGGCGTGTCGCCTGACGCCACGACCGTGGGACCTCTGGCGCGCGTGCGCTATTTGCTAGGTCCATGTAACGTTTATGACTGCGGGGTCTTATTTGAGCTCCCTTTGGGTACGTTGGAATCGGATACGCGTTCGATTCCAACAAGCCCGAAGGGAGCTTTTCTATGTTTAAACTGATTGCATCCGATATGGACGGCACACTGCTTGACGAAAACGGCCAGGTGCCTCCCGAGACCTACGAACTGATTCTGGCGCTACGCGAGCATGGCGTGCATTTTGCCGCATTGTCAGGTCGTCGCTATGATCGACTGTGCGAGTTTTTTGCGCCCGTTTGCGACAAGATGGACTTTGTCGCAGCCAATGGCGCCCAAGTTTACGCCGACGGCAAGATGGTAGACCGTGAGGTGTATTCGCACCTGGCGATTCGAAAGCTCGCCCAGGCCGTCAGGACGTTTCCCAATCTACATCTTGCGCTTTTTGACCGAACCAAGTCCTTCTTGCTCGATGACGAGAGCAAGTTCGTGCGTGAGGTCGATAAGGACCTTCCCAATGCCGAACGTATTTGGGAGCTGCCCGATCCCAGCGTAAATATCATCAAGGCGAGTATCTTTTGCGATGACGGTGTCGTTATGGACAGCGCCTACGTGCTACAGCGCGAACTTGGTCAGCTCTTCACTTTTGCGCCTTCGGGCAACGCGTGGATCGATGCCATGCAGCCCGGCGTGTCGAAGGCCTCGGGCATCGCACAGCTCGCGGAGCATTACGGCATTGGACGCGACGAGGTCATGGCGTTTGGCGACTCGATGAACGACTACGAGATCATTCGCTTTGTCGGCACGGGTTGCGCGATGGAAAATGCACGCCCCGCGCTCAAGGCGGTGGCCGATCGCGTGGTGGGCCGTAACCGCGACCACGCCGTCCAGCAGGAGCTCCGCCGCGTGCTGAAGAGCCTCTGCTAGACCGGTAGTTAGGGACATTCCTTATGCGCCGACAGTTGGGGACAGACTTAAGTGAGTGAAACCACTCATTGGGGACAGACTTAAATGAGTGCCGCCAGCGACTAGCCATTTAAGAACGTCCCCAATGACTATCAATGACTAGGCGAGGGCGGCCATGATGGTGCGGGCGACGCCGTCGTGGTCGTTGTCGAACTCGGTGATGGCGTCGGCCGCCTCGCGGTCCTCGGGTTCGGCGTTGATCATAGCCATGCCGTGGCCTGCTGCCTGCAGCATGGGAATGTCGTTGATGTTGTCGCCGAACGCCCAGGCGTCGGCGAGAGGCTCGCCCAGATGCCCACATAGCCAAGCCAATGCCGTTCCCTTGGTGGCTCCCTCGCCCATGACCTCGATATTCATGGCGTACGAACGCGTGACCTCGATGCCTTCGAGCGCGTCGAGCTCCGCCGCGATGGCGTCGCGATCGGCCGGGTCGTGCCAGTACATGGCGATGCGTTCGAGCGTCTCGACCCCGTCGATCTTGCTGTCGATATCCATGTCGATCGGTGTTCGTGTGCGCTTGAGCGAAGCCGCGATGTGGGGGTCGCCGCCGCAGAATTCGTCCAGGCGCGTATAGAGCGAGCGGGGGAGGAAGCACTGCCCATCCGCGAAGATATCGAAGGTCACATCGTGGCCGGCGGCGATGCGATGGACGCGATGGGCAATGCCGCGATCGAGCGGACGGCTCAATATGCGCGTGGCGCGCGAGGCATCGGTGGGCACATCGTCGTCGAGCTGCCAGACGCTGGCGCCATTGGCGCAGACGGCATAGTGCACGGCGGGATGGGCGAGGATGGGCTCAAAGATGCCCGACAGCGGACGTCCCGTGCAGGGCACAAATTCAATGCCGCGGCGCGCAAGCTCGTCGAGCATCGTCCAGGTGGCGTCGCTCATCTGCTTATCGCTCGTCAGCAGCGTTCCATCCATATCGGAAAACACAATCATTCGATGCAGCCCTTTCTACTGGCATAAAAAGCGTGGCCGAGGGCGGTGTTGCCCTGGCCACGCTCGGGTTCTATAACGGTCCGCGTCCTAGCGATCGGCGAGCGGCTTGTACTCCAGCGGCTCGATCACCGGACGGTATGCCGGGCGGATGATGCGATGTGCGCAGAAGAGCTCCTCCATGCGGTGCGCCGACCAGCCGGCCATGCGGGCGACGGCGAACAGCGGCGTAAAGAGCGTCTCGGGCACGCCGAGCATCTTGTAGATAAAGCCCGTGTACAGGTCGATGTTGGCGCAGATGGGCTTGGTCATGCCGTGGTCGCGCATCACCTGCGGGGCCAGGCGCTCGATGCGCTCGATGAGCGCGAACTCCTCACCCAAGTCCTTCTTGGCGGCAAGCGTGCGCGCGTAACGGCGGCACACCTCGGCACGCGGGTCGCTCAGCGTGTAGACGGCGTGGCCCATGCCGTAGATGAGACCCGTGCCGTCGAAGGCCTGCTTGTCGAGGATCTTGCCCAGGTAGGTTGCGACCTCGTCCTCGTCCTCCCAATTGGAGACATGCGCACGGATGTCCTCGTGCATGGACACGACCTTGGCGTTGGCGCCGCCGTGGCGCGGACCCTTGAGCGAGCCGATGGCCGCGGCATAGGCGGAATACGGGTCGGTGGCCGAGGAGGACAGCACGCGGCAGGCAAATGTGGAGTTGTTGCCGCCGCCGTGCTCAGCATGCAGCATGAGCATCACGTCGAGCAGCATGGCTTCGTCGCGGGTGAACGCCATGCCACCGCGCAAGACCTGTAGGATGGTCTCGGCGGTGGAGAGACCGGGCGTGGGGTGCGGCACGTGAACCTCGGAGCCGCGAAGCTTGGCGACCGAGGCCATGTGTGCGAAGGCGGCGATGCGCGGGAGACGTGCGAGCATGGAAATGGCGACGTCGATTTCGTGCTCGGGCGTGATCACGTCTGGTTCGGCATCGAAGGCGTAGAGCAACAGTACGGCGCGCTGGAGCACGTTCATGATGCTCGACGACACCGTGGTCATAGGGAACTCTTTAACGTACTCGTCGCTCAGATGTCTAAAGGCGCCCAGGCGCTCACAAAAGCCGTCGAGCTCTTCCTTGTTGGGCAGCGAACCCGTGATAAGCAGATAGGCGACTTCTTCGTAGCCGTAGCGATTCTCGGCCTGGGCATTGTTGACCAGATCCTCGATGCTGTAGCCGCGAAGCGTGAGTTTGCCCTGATCGGGCACGACCTTTCCGTCGACCTTGTTGTAGCCGTGCACGTCCGAGATACGAGTGAGGCCCGCGACCACGCCCGAGCCGTCGGCATTGCGCAGACCGCGCTTGACATTGTGCTCGACAAACAGGCCCTCGTCATAAGGGTTGGTCGGCAGGCCGTGGTAGAGGCTTTCGCTCTCAGACGAAATCTGGCGGCTTGCTTCGTAATCCAGGACTAGTCGGCTCAAGTGGTCATCGAAGCGGTAATAGATTTTCTTGGCGTCGTAGGCCATGTGCGCTCCTCTCCGGGCCGTGTGGGGGCGGCGTGCTTGAGTGCAGATGCGCCGGCCTGTTCCTGCACGGCCTGTTCGCTACAGGCGGTACATAAAGTTGAAGACGTCCTCGCGCTGGATGGACACGTTGACGCCCGAAAGCTCGCCGGCCTCGGCCAGCGCCTTCTGCAGCTCGGCGAAGTCGAGCTTGGACTCGGCGGTATCGGCCAGCATGGTCATGGTGAAGATGTCCTCGATAATGGACTGCGTGATGTCGCGGATGTCGACGTTGGCCTCGCCTAGGACACGGGTGACGCCGGCGACGATGCCGGGGCGGTTCTTGCCAAGGACGGTGATGACGATACGGGAGGACGAGATCTCGGCCATGGGAAACCCTTTCGCGTGATTGCGGCGCGCGCGGGGCGCTCCGCTACGGTACAGTGTTCATCATTGTACCTGTCTGGCGCAAAAAAGGCGCGCTCGCTGCGGCGTTACATGCCTGCAACATGAGCGTAAGGGGGAAGGCCGTACGGGGAAGAGCCGTCTGGCGCGTGTCCGGCTCGTGTTGGGTTGATTTCCGATCTCAGCCGAACACATTGAGCGGACAGGCCGTTCCCGCAGTCAGCCGAACGCCTCCGACGGCTGATTCCGAACTGGAAGCGGAGGGCATCCCCGCCCTTCGGTAGGGGATACCGCTCCGCGGCGCATGCCGCGGGCGGCGCCCCTATCGGACCACCGTGACCTCAGTTGGGATGGGCCCAGCACTGCCGCGTACTCGGTGAGCTAGAGCCAACTGTTCGTCTTCACGTCGCGTATGGCGATATTTCGGTCGTCCGGCTCGGTGATGCCGTAGCCGAACGCCTGGAGCGTCTCGATGGACTCCTGGATCCTCTGTTGGAACATGGGACTCGGATCGACCCTCGGCCCGAGGTAGCCGCGCCACAGGCTCGGCGACACGCGCAACATGTTCTGGATCTTGGACATCGGCTCGATGTCGGCGTAGACGTTGAGCGTGACCATGGCGTCCTTGTGCCCGAGGATCGACTGGAGCGCCTTGATGTCGCCGCCGTGGCGGATCCACTGCGTCGCGAAGGTGTGGCGCAGGCCGTGGAACGTGATCAGCTCGTCGTTCGTGCCCATGAGGCCGTTGGTCTCCGAGAACGTCTTGAACGCCCTGCGGATATAGCTTGTCGTCGCGAAGGTCGCGCCCGGCTCCGACAGGATGTAGCAGTCCCCGATCTCGACCGCCCCGGTAAGGCCGCGCAAGCGCAGCTTTCCGCAGTCGATCTCGTGGGTCTCCTTCAGGAAGGGGAGTAGGCCGACCGGGTCGATGGGGATACCCCTGGCGTCATGGGTCTTGGTGTCCTTGATGAACGAACCCATTCCCTTCGCGTACGCCACCGAGTGTCTGATCGAGATCAGGCCCGTCTCGAAATCCACATCGCACCACCGAAGGCCGCAGACCTCGCCGATTCGCATCCCCGTGTGCAGGGCGAGTACGACCGCCCTCTAATCCTCGGCGGACCAATCGAGTCCGAACTCCTTTCGGGCATCCTCTTCGCTCATGACTTCGAGAAGGTCTCCGGGTTGGCAACGAAGGGCGAGGCATAGCTGCTCGAGTGTGTTGAAGCGAATGCCGCGAATATGCCCTTTTTTAATACGGGACAGGTTCACGGGCGTGGTTCCAATCCTTTCGGCAAGTTCGTTCGAGGAAATCTTTCGCTCGGCCATGATCTTGTCGAGGCGAACAATTACGGGCATGGCGTTTCCTTACGCAATCTCGTCGGAGTCGAGGTACAGCTCTCGGGCGTACAAGAAGAGCTGGGAAAGCATGAACAGGACGATGCCGAGAACCAGAGAGGTCCAATCGAATGATGAAGCGATCTCTTGGGCGCCGACGGCCCCCTCGCCGCCAAACATCGAAACGGAGGTTTTGAGTGAGCCGGCGTAGAGGCTGGTGGCAGCTTGAACAACGAAGAGAATGCCGAGCACCTTCAAGCATGTCGCAGACCCTTTCTTGAAGGGGTCTCCGCTCTTGATCGTCCACACGAGAACGGCGCTGAGGATGGTCGTAGCGATACCGATGACGGCAGGGACCAATGTCGAGATCGCAAGGGCTGGATACGCGGGGGAGTCTGCAATTACAGGGTTGTCGAGCACTTCGATTGCTGGCTTTAAGGAGAACGCCACTTGTGCGATGGCGGTGGCGCAAAGGGTCGCAGAGGCTATCGCACATGCGATGCGGAAGGAATGAAGCCGGGGAGTGCGATTGTCGGAACTCATAATAACCTCCGAGGAATTTAAAAAACTCAGGTTACTTTTTAACAGTTTATGTTAAATTGACTTTGCCGGCAAGTAATCAGAGCATGCTGCAACCGAAACCCCTCTAGATTGGAGAGGATTATGTTCAGTACTGTTAAGTCGTGTAAGCTCTTGGTTTTCCTCGGCCTCGCTCTTTGTCTGTTGCTGCCGGGAGCCCCCGCTTTTGCGGATACCCCGATGCCTCCTTCCCAGGAGAGCAGCCAGTGTGCCCTCGTTGAGCCCCTCGGGTATACGGACGACGTCGTCGATACCTACTGGAGCTACAGCTGTCCTCGCGGCGTAAGCGGGCACAGCATCTCGATGTTCAACATCTCTTACAAGACGATCTCCTACCGAAATGGCTATCGCCGATCCGCGCATCATAGGGAATCCCGCCTCGCTGCAATGTGCTCCTGTGGTGTTCTTGGCACAACTGATAAATGGCAATTTGTCTATAGCACCTACTAGATGCGAGGAAGGGCCGAGCATTTTGTTCGGCCCCTCTGTTCCGACTGGATGAGGTTAAGGTTGGCGATGAATATGCTCAAAATCTCGAAGGCGATCTTTAGGTCGCTTCTCTCCTCCAGGTCGCTCTGTGTTGTCGTTGTTGCGTTGATGGTTCTTTGTGCTCTGCCCGTCTTCAGGAGCGCGGCTGGCATCGACGGACGGGTCGAATACCTCGAGTCGGGAATAACCCGTGTTGAGCAGGAATTGTCAGCATCCTATGCGGATGCGCTTGTGAATGCGGGGGAGGACGGTGTCTATACCTCTTCATCAAGCATGCCCGCGCTTCTGTACCCTCTTGCCGCGGGACGTCTTATCTTGGCACCGCTCTCTCCCCTACTTCCGTTTCTGCAGATATCGGATGGAGAGTACACCTATTATGACGGATCGAAGGAGTACTTGCTATGGGTCGCAACGGCCGTTGCCGTCTCGTTCCTTGCCGCGCGTCTTAACAAACGTGAAAAGCTCATCATCCAGGCACCGATGGGCGAGCTGGGTAGACTTGTTGCATCGAGCGTATGGGCGAGTGTTTTTGCAATGCTTGCCGTCCTCGCCATCAATCTTCCAGGGATAATCGCCGCGCTTGTGAAGAATGGCCCGGGCTCGCCGTTCTATCCGATAGGCTACATTCAATATGCGACTCCGGTTATCAAACCGGCTTGGCTGGTGTTCGCGCAGACGGCCATCTTGCAATTCTTGGTGGCAGCGTTCATCTCGCTTGTCGTTCACCTTGCCGTGAAGATTGCCAATAACCCTACGCTTGGAATCGTGTTCGTATGTGCCCTGATGGGGGTGACGATGGTTCCCGGGTATTACGGAAGATCCATCGCTTTACGTGAGTTCGCCCTGTTGAATCCCCTTACGTATGCGAACACTGAGTTGACCGTCGGCGCCTATAGCCCGTACCCGACAACGCAGATAGTGAATCTGCCTGGACTTTGCTTCGAGCGTGGCGCGATTGCCCTCGTATGCGCAATCGGGATCGAGGTGCTGGCAATTAGCCTGCTTTGCGTTGCTGGAAAGAGCGGCTGCGCGTGCCCGATATCCCCGATTTGTCTTGAGAGAGGTTCCTTCACTGCATCGAGAACGGCAACTCGTTCGAGCGCTTGTGCCTCCGCCGTTGCATACGTAAGAACGATGGGGAAACTGCTCCTGCGTTCTCCTACCCTCGCCGTATGCGCGATTGCAATGTCGACGACGATGCTGGCCCCGGCTCTGGTCGAGATGTTTCCTGACGCTGATAACGTTTCCGCTGTTCGGTATAGGGATGGGGAGCTCCGTTCAATAGATCGGTATCTAGAGCAGAACGCTGCGAATATGGACGTCGAGGGCAAAGCGGCCCTGGAAGACATGCGGGATGCTCTTTCGGGTTTCGTGTACGCGCCTATGCCTGCGGAGGGGTTTCGAAGCCTTGCGACGTACGAGCGCGCTCGAGGTGAGCTGGGCGCGGCAGATGCGACTCTCCTGCAATCGATCGGAATCGAGCCGGAGACTCCTTCTCGTGCGGAGGCGCGCGCCCTTCTGCTTGAGTCGATCGCGAGCTTGCCGGACCCCAAGGTTTACGAGTTAAGTACGAAGATGCCCCCATTAATCCTCCTTTCGTATCTCCAGGCAGCGCTTCCCTCCTTATTTTTGCTGTTGCCCGTGGTTGTCACATCGCTCGCGTGCACCCACCTGCAGTGTCGTTCCCTTCTGGTTCTCCAGATCCCCGCAACAGCGCATGTGCGTTTTCTGACGGCTGTTGCGCTGGCTCTCCTGCTTGGCTTGGTGCTGCTTTTGGTGTCGATGGTTCCCGCTGTCGTTGTGTCCGTGATTAAGAACGGTGCGGGTGGATCGGAGTATCCCGTCGCTCTCATTCGGGCGGGAGCTTCGACAACGTCCATGGTGGGGGAGGCGGTGTTGTGCAGTATTCCGTTGCTGGTCATGGCATACGGCGTGATTTCCGTCGTCGCTGCGTTGACAGCAGCGATTAGCCGCAACCCCGTTGTCACCGGAATGGTTTGCGCGGTTCTCTTGGTGTTGGGTTCGTTGAGCGCTCATGTTGAAAGCGTGGGCATGGGCGTCGCGCTGCTGGCTCCATTCGCCTCGTTTGATCCCGCTTCCCAGGTGGGGACGATTGGGTTCCTTGGGCGAGGGACGAACGCGATGCCTTTTGGAGAGGTCGTCGGCGCATCGGGCGCTCTGCTGGTGGTCTTGGGCGCCGTATCTCCGTTGATGGTGCGCCTGAGTGTTCCAAAGATCGAAAGGGGATGATCTCGATGATTGACCTTCAAACGCTGACGATCTCTTATGGAAAGAAGGTGCTCGTAGATTCGGTGAACGCTGAGTTTGCCCCGGGTACGGTCTACGGTCTCGTCGCTCCGAACGGGCATGGAAAGACGACGTTGCTGCGTGCGATGGCAGGTTTGCCGGGTCCTCGCGTGGACGGGAGCATCGTTCTGGATGAGGTGCAGGGTACGGGTGCGAGAGAGGTCCGTTCTATGATCTTCTATGCACCTGGTGAGGGGACGCTGCTGTATCCCGGATTGCGTGCGGAAGATCACCTCAAGATGGTTTGCGATATGTGGCCGCATGCTCGCGATATCGAAGAGATAGTGGAACAAACGCAGATAGGCGAGTTCGCGAAGATGAGGATCCGCACTCTGAGCCAGGGCATGAAGCAGCAGCTTACCCTGGCGATTGCGTATGCGACGGGCGCGCGGTACCTTCTATTAGATGAGCCCATGAACGCGCTCGACCCCAGCAGGGTGGACTTGCATTCCGAGATTCTCAGGAAGCTGGCCGATTCTGGTACGTGCATCATCATGTCATCCCACATCTTGGATTCGGTCGATAGGCTGTGCGATGAGATTCTGTTTTTGAAGGATGGGAGGCTCATTAGAAGCATTCCGCAAGATGATGCTGCGCCGAAGTCTTCTGGATCCCATTTCGCAAAGCCTGCCGGACGCGCCGAGGGTGCGCTAAGCACGTATCGGCGACTCTACGAAAAGGGCGGGTAGAAATGCAAGTTAAAAATCTATGTGGCCAATGTGATACCGTTGAACCCGCGTATCGATACCGCTCAGCCATTCGCCTCGCCCCCGTCGCACGTATCTTCATCCGGTCTGTTACTTTTAATCTAACAAT
>CAKUON010000006.1 GCA_934668875.1 uncultured Collinsella sp. | reverse complement strand
GCCAGAGCATGGGGGGCACGCCCGGTCCCGTTCCGAACCCGGAAGCTAAGCCCCATCGCGCCGAGAGTACTGCGGGGTCAGCCCGTGGGAGGCCAGGGCGCCGCTGACCGGTGGACGGCACCGAGCCGTCAGCGAAACTGAAGAAGGGGGAGGCCTCGCGGCCTCCCCTTTTTTGTATCTCGGGCAATTTGTCTCACATAGTAGCTGTGTTTTATAACCCTCGTTTGTCGCTTCTTCTGTGAACGGGCTACAATAACTTAGTCTGTGCGATATGGAGGTGAACATGGCTGAAGCTGGTATCGGCGTTGATATCGTCGAGATTTCCCGCATGAAATCAATTCTTGAAAAGACGCCATCGTTTGCTCGGCGTGTGTTTACCGAAGAAGAGCGTGCGTATTGTGATGCATCATCGCGTCCCGCTGCTCACTATGCCAGCCGCTTTGCTTCGCGCGAGGCGGTACTTAAAGCTCTCGGCACGGGTTTTAGTCAAGGCGTGGGTCGCAAGGATGTTTCGGTAACGCGTGATAGACTCGGCAAACCGAAGGCTCTGCTTTCTGGTCGTGCTCTCGAAATCGCCCAGGATTTGGGTGTTGTCGAGGTCGCTCTTTCTATTACCCTTACGGGTGACTTGGCTGTCGCTAATGCCATTGCAATCACCGAGGATGCTCGACCTAAGCCTAAGGAAGAAAAAGTGAGCAACAAGAAACGCGTTGCGCAGACATTTAAAGAGGCTCGCTCTGTTTTAGATGAGCTTGAGCGGCTGCAGAATTCAGCATTGACGGAGCATCTGGGCGATGCTTCGCAAGATACGCTAGGAGCATAGATGAAACCGGTTTTGAGTACCGAAGAAGTCGTTCGTCTCGAGGATATCATCGAACGCGAAGGGACTTCGAAGGCCGAGCTTATGGAGCTGGCGGGTGAGTTTGCCGCCAACGAGGTCTTGAAGCTCAATCCCGATCGGGTTCTCGTTCTGGTCGGTTTTGGTAATAATGGCGGCGACGGTTGGGTTGCCGCCGATATCCTGAGCCACAAGGGTGTGGACGTGGATATCGTTTCTCCGGTTGAGCCGGATGAGATTCCTGCTGCTCTGGCACGTCATGTTGCTCGTCGAACTGCCGGTCGCGATGTGCACGTTTGCGTCGGTCCCTCGCGTGACGAACTCGAGGTTTTGATCGATAAGGCCGATGTTGTTGTCGATGCCATTTTTGGTACCGGGTTCCACGGGAATCTGCGTGCGCCGTTCTCCATCTGGATTCCTACGGTCAATGAATGCGCCGATTGTGTCGTATCCATTGATGTCCCCTCGGGCCTGAATGCCGAGACGGGCGTTGTTGATGACGACTGCATTCGTGCCGAACATACGGTGACGATGATTGCGCCCAAGATTGGTCTGTATAGCGCTGATGGCCCTGAGTATGCTGGCGATTTGATCTGCGGCAATCTTTACGACCGTCTTGACGAGGTCATCGATGATGTCGACCACACCGCCGAGATTGTCGAGCCCGGTGACTTAGTTGATTACTTTGCTCCACTACCTACGAATATCGATAAGTATTCCCGTGGCTCTGTGCTTATTGTCGCCGGATCTGCGCAATATCCTGGTGCTGCCATTATGGCGGCCAAGTCTGCAGCTCGCGCGGGTGCTGGTTACGTGGCAGTCGCGGCTCCTGACGCCTGCGCCAATCTTATTCGCATGGCACTTCCTTCGATTCCCGTCTTTGCTATTCCGTCTGATTCCCGCGGCTCCTTTGGCGCCGCTGCGCGCATGACGGTGTGCGAGATTGCAAAGAAGTACAGCTGCGTACTGTGCGGTCCCGGTATGACGACGTCTGCCGGCGCTATGCAGGTGGTTTCGGGCTTGCTCGAGCTTGATGTGCCGCTTATTTTGGACGCCGATGCGCTCAACTGCCTTGCTAAGATTGCCATTGACGGTATTGATAGTAACCCCGAGATGTATCGTCGCGAGCAGCCGTTGGTTATGACACCGCACTATCGTGAGCTTTCGCGTCTGGTTGCCGGTGACGAGGTGAACGACCTTGGTACCGCGATTGCGGCCGCGCAGAAGGTTGTCTGGGCTGCAGGCTCCGACAATCTGGTGGTCATTGCCAAGGGGCCGACGACGGCTATCTGTGGCGTTGAGCGTGTGCTGCTGCCGCTCTCGGGTCCGGCTTCTCTGGCAACTGCCGGTTCGGGTGATGTTCTCGCGGGTATTTTGGCCGGCACGCTTGCCACCATGCGCGACGAGATGGATCGTTGGGAGTTGCTGTATTCGTACGCCGTCGCACTTCACAGCTACGCCGGTTTTGCCGCGGCGACGGAGTATGGTGAGAAGAGCGTCATCGCGACCGATCTTATCGACTTGATCGGTCCTGCCATGGAACTGGCGGCAAAGGATGCGCTCGAAGATCTGGGAATCATGGACGAAGGGTCGGATGACTAATCATGAATAAAGCCGATTTGACGCGCTGGTCCTGGGTCGAGATCGACCGCGGGGCGCTCCGTCGCAACACGAGGGCCTATAAGAACTTACTGAATCCACGTCAGCGCCTGTGCTGCGTGGTCAAGGCCGATGCTTATGGTCATGGAGCTGTTGAGTGCGCCAAGATCATGTATTCGGCCGGTGCCGACATGTTTGCCGTGGCGACGGTTAACGAGGGTGTTGAGCTCCGACAGGGCGGGATTACGAAACCCATCCTCATCCTAAGCGAGCCGCCTATCGAGGCCATTCCGACGTTGCTCGAGTTTGATATCATGCCCTCGGTCTATACGTCTGACTTTGCTCTTGCGTATGGCGAATGTGCCGTCGCGGCGGGCAAAGTGGGCAAGTATCATCTCGCCATCGAGACGGGCATGAATCGTATCGGCGTTCACTACACGCAGGTGCTCGACTTTGTCCGCGGTATAAATTTCCATCGCGGTATTCAGTGCGACGGCGTATTTACGCACTTCGCCACGGCCGATGAACCTTCGGGCTGGGACTACAAGCTGCAATGTCAGCGCTTTACCGAGGCCGTTCAGGCCATTAAGGATGCGGGTTTTGAGTGCGGTATCGTGCACTGCGCCAACACGCCGTCCTCGATGCTCGACCCCTCGATGCATTTTGATATGATCCGCGCCGGCGTTGGCTTGTATGGCATGCAGCCGTGCGAGCTGAGTGGCCGCGTGATGCAGCTTGATCCCGTTATGAGCGTCCATGCGCGTGTGACGCGCGTGGCACACCCTGCGATGGGTGAGGGCGTGGGCTACGGTTTTACCTACCGCGTACCGCGTACGCGCGTTCAGATCTGCACGCTGCCGATCGGTTATGCCGATGGCCTTTCGCGTACGCTTTCCAATCGTATGGACGTGCTGTATCGCGGCGAGCGTGTGCGTCAGGTGGGCAATATCTGCATGGACCAGTTTATGGTCGCCATTCAGTCCAACCCGGCGCATGAGATTCCCGAGGCCGAGTATGGTGACGAGATGATCATTGTCGGCCGCGATGGAGATGCCGAGATTACCATGGACGAGATGGCGCGCCTACGCGGCACGATTAACTACGAGGTCGGTTGCGGCTTTGGTATGCGTCTCGACAAGGTCTACGTGTAGGAGTCGCTATGGGCGTCATGCACATCCCCGGCCATAGCCATCAGGCGCCGCGTGAGGTCGCACTCGAGGAGATCGAGGCCGTTCTGGGCGATTGTCACCTTTGCCAGCTTTACCAGTCGCGCCATAACATCGTGTTTGGCGTGGGAAACCCCCACGCTCGCGTGATGTTTATTGGCGAGGCGCCGGGCCGCAATGAGGATTTGCAGGGCGAGCCCTTTGTGGGGGCGGCAGGCGAGGACCTCAACGGCATTTTGTCGCTGGCGGGGCTCAAACGCGAAGACGTCTACATTGCCAACGTGCTTAAGTGCCGCCCGCCGGGAAACCGCAATCCGCGTCCCGAGGAAGTGCTGGCTTGCTCGCCGTTTTTGCGTGAGCAGATTCGAAGCATCTGGCCCGATATTATTGTGACGCTCGGCAACCCCGCGACACACTTTGTGCTAAAGACCGAGATTGGCATTACTAAGCTGCGCGGCAGGTTCCACCAGATGGGGCATTTTGTGGTAATGCCCACGTTCCATCCGGCAGCAGCGCTGCGCAATCCGGCGTGGCAGGAGCTGCTGGAGGAAGACTTTAAGATGCTGGGCGACTATCTGGAGCGACATCCCGCGCCAGAGGACGCCTCGGAATAATAAGGAGCATATATGTCCCTGGAGCGCCTGGGGGTAGGTACTTACAAAACGACTTGCGCTGCCGATACGGAGTACTTTGGCGAGCTAATTGCACCGTGCCTTGAGGACGGCGATGTGCTCATCCTGACCGGTGGCCTGGGAGTGGGCAAAACTCACTTTACCAAGGGCGTCTCGCGCGGGTTGGGCGATGGGCATATGGTTACGAGCCCTACGTTTGCGCTCATGGCCGTTCACGATCAAGGTCGTATTCCGCTGTTTCACTTTGATCTATACCGCCTGGAGCATGCCTACGAGCTCGAGGATACGGGCATTTTCGATGTGCTGGGCTATGAGGGTGCTTGCCTGCTGGAATGGGGCGAACAATTCCAGGACGAGCTGACGGATGAGTATCTTTCGGTGACGTTCAAGCGTGATGAGGGCGACAGCGATGTGCGAACGATAACGCTCAAGGCGCACGGTGACCGCGCAATGGAGCTTTCCCATTTGATTGATAAGGCTGTACAAGATGAGCTTGCATAACGACAACGCGCTGGTGGTGGCGCTCGATACCTCGACCGACATGCTTGCCTGCGCGGCAAGCTGGATTGATGGGCAGACGGGCGAGACGAAGCTCGTGAGTGGCGACCACATGTGTCGCCGTCACGCCAACGTTGAGCTCGTGAATACCGTTGATGGCGTGCTGGGTCAAGCCGGTCTGGATCGCAGCGATGTTGGTTGCTACGTGGTCGGCCGCGGCCCGGGGTCGTTTACGGGTGTGCGCATCGGCATCTCCACTGCCAAGGGCCTCGCGCGTGGTGCCAATGTTCCGCTGCTGGGCGTGTCGACGCTCGACGCTTGCGCTTGGACGGCGTGGAAGGCTGGTGTGCGCGGCAAGCTTGGTATCTTGGCCGATGCTATGCGCGGTGAGGTATATCCGGCGCTGTATATGCTGGTCGATGAGGGTCCCGAGCGTCAATTTGAGCGCGAGCACGTGGTCAAGGCCGCCGTGGCGCTCGATGAGTGGCGCCAAGCAGCGGACTGGGACCAGGTTCAACTGACCGGTGACGGTCTTGTGCGCTATGGCAAGCTGCTGGGTGAGGACGAGACCGCCCGCTGCGTGGAGCGCGACCTGTGGTGGCCTTCGGGCGAGGGCTTGCTGCTCGCGCACGCTGCGGGCGACGGCGATCCGGCCCGCGTCCTGCCGATTTACACGCGCCTTTCGGATGCCGAGGAAAACGAGCGCAAGCGTCTTGGTCTTGCCGAGAGTGCGCAGAGCGAAATTACGGGTGTTGCCGATGAGCTCGCCGGTCGTCATCTGCAGTTCCGTCCCATGGGCGCGGCGGATGCCGAGGGCGCGAGCGCGCTGGAGGCTACTTGCTTTGAAGGTGCTGGACACGAGGCGTGGACGCCGGGCATGTTCCTGTCCGAACTGGGCGAGGACGTCGCTACGCCGCGTAGTTGGTGGGTGGCACACGACGACGGCAAACTGCTGGGCCTTGCCGGCGGTATGGTCGTGGACGGCGATGTGCAGATTCTGGATGTCGCCGTCGACCCGGCGCATCGCCGTGAGGGCATTGCCCGCAAGCTGCTGTCGCACGTGAGCTATGATGCCCAGATGCTCGGCTGCACTACGGCTTCGCTCGAGGTCGAGGACGGTAACGAGGGAGCGACCGCGCTTTATAACGCTCTGGGCTTTACCGAGGCTGGCCGTCGCCGTGGCTACTATGGTGCCGGCAAGGACGCCATCGTCATGACGGCTCCGCTGCCCCTGGTGCTTCCGGTCGACAATGCTTCGCCTGAGCCGACGGCGGCAGAGCAGCGCGTATGGCCGCTGCCTGCGCCTGGGCGCTCCAAGGGGGACCGTGCCGAAATTGAGCGCCGCCGCCTAGTGCTCGCTATCGAGAGCTCCTGCGACGAGACGGCCGTGGCGATTATCGATGCGGATGGCAATATGCTGGCCAACCAGGTGTCGACACAGATTGATTTTCACGCCCGCTTTGGCGGCGTGGTACCCGAGATCGCCTCGCGCAAACACGTTGAGGTGATTGTGAGTGTCGTGGATGCGGCGCTCGAGGATGCCGCAGCATCGCTTGGTCTTGAGGGTGGAGCCATCGCGCCGAGCGAACTCGCCGCTGTTGGCGTGACACAGGGTCCGGGCCTGGTGGGTGCTCTGGTAGTGGGCGTCGCCTTCGCCAAGGGCTTTGCCTATGCCGCCGGTAAACCGCTCGTGTGCGTCAATCATCTGGAGGGCCATCTGTTCGCCAATCTGCTGGCGCAGCCCGATCTCAGGCCGCCGTTTATCTTCACGCTCGTCTCGGGCGGTCATACCATGCTCGTGCACGTGAAGGCATGGGGCGACTACGAGGTACTTGGTGAGACACTCGACGATGCTGTGGGCGAGGCCTTCGACAAGGTAGCCAAGGCGTTGGGTCTGGGCTATCCCGGTGGCCCCATCATCTCCAAGCTGGCCGAGACGGGCAATCCCCGCGCGATTGACTTCCCCCGTGCGCTTAACAGCAGGGGAGACTATCGTTTCTCGCTTTCGGGTCTTAAAACGGCCGTGACGCTCTACATCGAGCAGGAGACCAAGGCCGGGCGCACGATTCACCTGCCCGATCTGGCGGCTTCGTTTGAGGCAGCTGTCTTTGACGTGCAGTACAAGAAGGCCAAAAACGCACTGCACGCTACCGGATGCAAGGAATACTGCATCGGTGGCGGCGTCTCGGCCAACCCGCATCTGCGCGAGATGATGATCAAGAAGCTTGGGCGTCAGGGGATCCGCGTAACGGTGCCGCCCTTGTCTGCCTGTACCGATAACGCAGCCATGATCGCGGAGGTCGCCCGCCGTAAATTCGACCGAGGAGAAATCTCGCCGTTCGATGTCGACGCCGATCCTAACATGACGCTGTAGTCGCAAAGGTGCGGTCCCCGACCGGAGGGGCCGGATATAAGGTTTCCTGCTCTACAGTCCTGCGCAAGACGAAGGCCACATTAAGTGGCCTTCTTTGCGTGCGGAACTCGCGATAAACCTTATATCCGGCCCCTCCGGTCGGGGACCTTTCTGCATCGATATGGCTTCTGGGCTGGATCGGCGTCGACAACATCCAGCAAGGTTAACAAGCCAGCGTCGAATTTCCGGCGTTCTTTAGCTGAAAGAAAAAGTTGGTGTGCGGAGCTTTGCTCCGCACATTTGGGATGGGAGCTCCTCGGGGGCGGGGCGGGCGCCTGCCGCCATATATGAACTTTATCGCGAGTTCCGCACGAACAGGAGGCCACTTAATGTGGCCTCCGTCGTGAGCAGGACTGTCCGAGCAGGAAAGTTCATATATGGCGGCAGGCGCCCGCCCCGCCCCCGAGGAGCATCTTTCATGCAAAAACTTTTGTCGGGTAAAGTCCGAGGTCAGTGGCGTTTTATACCGAGAATTTCAAAAAAGTTGAAAATTCATTACAAATTTGCGTTGACTTTAGGTAACTAAAGTTTCATACTGCTTTTCATCCACTGGGGGATGTGAACACGCACGGATCGTTCGCATCATGATTGAAGAGGATTTCTTAGACATGTTCACGCATCAGCTAAACATTATCAGCGTAGTAATTATCTGATGCGGGTTAGCACATACAGCTAGCCCGTACGATAACGGGCGGCTGATGAAGATGAGGGCCGTCGAGCGCAACCGACGGCCCTCATTTTTTATGTCTAGGAAGTTCTTTTTAGAGGAGGAAATGTAATGAACGGAGTTTTGCTCATGGTTGTGGCCGCGGCGGTGCTCGCCTGCGGCTATCTGGGCTACGGCCGCTGGCTGGCCAACAAGTGGGGCGTTGACAAAGAGGCCCTCACGCCGGCCAAGCGCATGAAGGACGGCAAGAGCTTCTCGCCCGTCTCCGCTTTTACCGCGTTCTCGCACCAGTTCAGCTCGATCTGCGGTGCTGGCCCTGTCACGGGTACGATCGTCGCCATGGCCTTTGGCTGGGTGCCCGTCGTGCTCTGGGTCCTCGTCGGCGGCATCTTCTTTGGCGCCGTCCACGACTTTGGTGCTCTGTACGCTTCGATGAAGAACAACGGCAAATCGCTCGCTCAGCTCATCGAGAAGTACATCGGCAAGACCGGCCGTCGCCTGTTCCTGCTGTTCTGCTGGCTGTTCTGCATCATCGTCATCGCCGCCTTCACTGACATGGTCTGCAAGACGTTCATGTTCACTCCGGCCGTTGACGCTTCTGGCGCCGCTACCGGTGCCATCGACTTCACCAAGTCCTATGCCGCTGGCTGCGCTGGCACCATCTCCATCCTGTTCACCTTCGTCGCTATCGCCTTTGGTTGGGCCCAGAAGAAGTTCAACCTCACCGGTGCCGCCGAGTTCGTCACCGGCGTGGTCCTCATGGTTCTCATGTTCGCCGTCGGTATGCAGTTCCCGGTCTACCTGGATAAGTTCCAGTGGTTCGCCGTCGTCATGGTCTACCTGGTCTTCGCTGGCGCTATGCCCATCCAGATGCTCAAGACCCCGCGTGACTACCTCACTTCCATCATGATGATCGTCATGATCGTTTGCGCTGTCCTCGGCATCGTCGTCCTGGGCGTCAACGGTCAGGCCACCATCACCGCTCCGGTCTTCACCGGCTTCTCCACTGCCTCCGGCATGATGTTCCCGGTCCTGTTCGTTTCCGTCGCCTGCGGTGCTCTCTCCGGTTTCCACAGCCTCGTTTCTTCCGGCACCTCTTCTAAGCAGGTCGAGAAGGAGCAGGACGCCGTCAAGGTCGGTTATGGCGCCATGATCGTCGAGTCCTTCGTCGGCATCCTTGCCATCATCGTCGCCGGCATCATGTTCTCCGACATGAACACCGCCGGTACCGGCGCCCTCAACGCCGGTGTCGCTTCCACCCCGTTCCAGATCTTCGCCGCTGGCATTTCCCGCGGTATGCAGGCCTTCGGTGTTAACGGCACGCTTGCAACCGTCTTCATGACCATGAACGTTTCCGCTCTGGCCCTGACCTCGCTCGACGCCGTCGCCCGCATCGCCCGCACCTCGTTCTCCGAGTTCTTTGCCCAGACCAACGATGCCCTGGCCATCGAGTCCAAGGCCGGCTACATGAAGGTCCTCGGCAACCCCTGGTTCGCCACGGTCGTCACCCTGCTTCCCGGTCTCGCCCTTGCCTTTGGTGGCTATGCCAACATCTGGCCGCTCTTTGGTGCTTCCAACCAGCTGCTCGGCGGTATGACCATGATCACCCTCGCCGTGTTCTGCAAGTGCACCGGCCGCAAGGGCTGGATGCTCTACGTGCCCGTCGCCTTCCTGCTCTGCTGCACCTTCACCTCGCTGGTCCAGAGCGCCATGGGCTGCATGACCGCTGTCCAGGCTTACGGCTTCTTCGGCACCATCCCGGCTACCGCCACCACGGCCGCCGTCTCAGTCGCCGCCACCAAGGGCCTGCAGCTCGTTTTCGCCGTCCTGCTGATGGTCCTGGGCCTCATCGTCGCCGTCAACTGCCTCAAGGAGTTCTTCGGCAAGGAAGCCGGCTCCATGCCTGACGAGGAGCCCGAGTGGTCCGAGATGGGCAAGGCCGAGTACGGTCGCGCCGCTGCCGCTGAAGCTCCTGCCGACGCCGAGGCCGCCAAGGCCTAGTCGGTCGGACGGGTTGAATCTCCCATCTATTTGACTCGGAAAGACCGGGTCCGCAATCAAGCGGACCCGGTCTTTTTTCTTGTGAGAACAGGTGGTGCAAGGGCGTTCTCGCAGATGTTTTGCGTGGATAGGCTCGTGCGTTGTACCATATGGACGTATATGTGTGCATATGAAAGGGGCCCCGTGGCCAAGACGGTATATTCCGATAATCAAAACAATGTCGATGCTCTGGCTGAGCGCCTGAGCAGCCAAACGTCGCTTTCTGCTGAGCGTGCCAAGCTGGTTGCCTACGATCTGCTTTGCCGCAAGGCGCTCAAGATTAAGTCGAGTGCGCTGGCGCAGATTTTCCGCTCCGTCGATAAGGAATGCGACACCAAGGCGATGCGCGATGAGCTTATCGAGGCAAATATCGTGACCAAGATCGAGGGTAGCGGCATTAACGGACGCCCGGCGTTCTATACCATCAATGTCGAGATCCGCGATGCCCAGGAGCGGCCTGCCGAGTCCGTCGAAGATTTTGTCGTCGAGGATTCCGCTGACGTGCCTGCTGTGGAAGAAGTTGTTCCGCGTGAGCATGTCGATACCGATGAGTTGCTCGATGAGAACGTCGTGCGCGCCTTTACGGCCAAGGCAGGACGCGGCGGTTTTGGCGGGGGTGGCAAGCGCGATGCGCAGCGCCGCGCCCAGCAGGAGCGCTTCCGTCGCGCCGTTGCTCAAAAGGGTGAGACGGATGCCGAGGCTGTTGAGAACGAGGTTGCTGCCGAGTCGCAGAAGCCCGCGAAGGAGCAAAAGCCCGTGGAGGCCCAAGAGCCCAAGCGTCGTCGCGGTGCTCACTTTAAGGCCGCGCAGCAGGATGTCGCGCGTGAGGTTGAAGAGCCTTCCGAGGTTGCAGACGATGTTGAGGAGTCTGCCAAGAGGGCTCCGGGTTCGTGTCGTCCCGGCCGCGGTTTTGCGGGACGCGCGTATCCCGTAAAGCGTCAGGAGAAGGGCGAGCCGGCTTCGACCGCTCAGGCCGAGAAGGCCGAACAAACCGAGAAAACCGTTGAGCCGGCGACTCGCGAGCAGCAACCTTCCGAGTCGCAGCCTGCGGCTGACACTGAGGTCAAAGCTCAACAGACCGCTGATAAGCAGGCGGGGGAGAGCGCCTCAGGCAAGCCCCGCCGTCGTCGTCACCGCGGCGGTCGTGGCTCAAATGCCGAGGCCGCGGCCGAGAAGGCAGCGACACAAAACAGAGATGAGAAGGCCGAGACTCCGGTGGATCAGGTCAAGCGCCAGCCGGCGAAGGAGGCCAAGTCCGATCGTCCGCAAAAGCGCTCGTCTGCGCCCAAGCAGGAACGTAATACCCGGGCAGATTCCAAGCGTAAGCCTCATGCACAGGCTGAGCCTGCCGCGGCTGATAGTGCTGCCCAGCGGTCTGAGTCGGCCGTCCACGGCGAGGTATCGGCGTTTGCCCTTGCCCGCGTTTTGGGCAGGCAGCTGCTCAAAGTTGTCCCTACGCCTACGGCGCTCTCTAAGATCAAGGAGCAGCAGACTCAAATTGTTAAGGTCGAGGGCAAGGACGGCAAAAAGGCGCCGCAGCGCACCCAGCACAACGAGATGTCCAACCGCAAGATTGCCGAGGAGATTGCAATCATCCAGGCTTGGATCGAGCAGAACCGAGGTGCCGATACGCCGGTTGCTTCGCGTCGCCAGCGCGCCTACCAGATTTTTAACGATGAGAAGGCCTTTGACGGCAAGCACGGCGAGCGCCTAATTCGGCGTATGACCGAAAAGGGCATCAGCATGCAGGCGATTAAGGTCGCCCCCAACCGCCCCGTGCACTTTACGGGTTTCTTTACGCTAGGCGCCGACAAGCCGTTCATTATGGTTGAGAACCTGGATACCTACGACGAGATCGTCAAGCTGCTGCGTGGCCGCAAGCACGCCAAGCTCTTTGGCATCAAGGTGGGCGGCGTGATTTTTGGCGGCGGATGCAAGGCGAGCGTCTCGCATGCCCTGGACGATTATCTGGCCGAGATCGGCTATCGCTTTAACTACGTCTACTACGTGGGCGATATCGACCGCGAGGGCGCGCGCATCGTCGAGCAGGCTCGCAATGCCAATGTGGTTGAGATTCGCCTGCATGCCGGCATGTACCGCGCCATGCTCGCCGAGCACAAGCGTCGCGTGAAGGCCGGCGGAGAGTGCGAGCCTGCGGCTGCCAACCAGGGCGTGCCGCAGAACTTGGCGGCGACGATCAAGGATCTGCCCATGGTCACGCGTGTGCAGTTCCGCAACGTGCTACGTGAAGGCGGGCGCATTCCGCAGGAGATTCTGATGACCGCCGACTATCGGGATGGCGACTCGGGAAGCTTCGACCGCATGCTGAACAACTAAAGTCCGCCGTTCTACCGAACGGCGGACTTCTTGACGCTGCGAGGGGCCCTGGCACGGCAATCTGACGTTCAACTTCGGCGGCGCGACCAGAAGGTCGGCGCCGCCTTGTTTCACGTCACCTTGCCATACCAGGACCCCTCTCGCTGTCACGTCCAAAACATCAAGGCACGTGGCCTTCTTTGCGTGCGGAACTCGCGATAAACCTAAGCCGGTGTCCCCGCTCTCCCGGGGCCGGCGGTGGCTTGGTTGTTGCATGCGGCTCGCTTTTCGGAACGGGGCCGATAGGCGTGCCTCAAAAAAATCTACCCCAGTCGCTGTGTAGGGTGTCTATAAAGAGCCGTGGCCAAAAAACATCAAATATGAGTACTGATATTCTTTTAGTAGCAGTAATTTTGACCACATTTAAGGTGATTTGACGTGTCGATCGAGCAGATAAGCTGCCGTATCTCCTCAAGTGTTCATTAAAGGAAGACCTTGATGCGAATAAATCTCATTAAGATCTTCTTTTATTAACGAAAATAATGTAGCTACAACGGTAACAGTACTCATATTTGCCGTTTTTTGGCCACAGTCCTTCGGAGGGTCCTCGAAAATAGTCCCGAGCCGGCACTTTAGGAACGTCCCTAAGTGCCGACACCGCGTCTGCCTGCGGCGGCCGCGCGCCGCTGCGTCGCTTCGCATCCTTGCGGGTTCGGATCCCTCCGCTTGGCGGCGTTGGCTCGATTTGCTTGACGTGAGGGGCTCTTGGCTGGTGTGGGACGGAGGGATTCCGCGTCCGCCTGGTCGGCGGCCGCGCCCCGCTGCGTCGCTTCGCTCCTTGCGTGCTGCGCTGGAAAACGTTTCGCGTTTCCTCAGCTCCGCACCCTTGCGGGTTCGAATTCCTCCGCTTGCCCACAAGAAAGCGCCCTGGGCCGTTATGGGCTTAGGGCGCTCAGTTTTAATGGCTGGGACGGAGGGATTCGAACCCCCAACAGCCGGCACCAAAAACCGGAGTTCTACCGTTGAACTACGTCCCAATGTGTGGTGTTGCCCAAAAGCAACTCGTCTAGTTTACCTAATCTGCGAGGGCATCGCAAACGCCGTCGAGTAGGCGTACGGCGAGCGTCTGCGCGTCGCTGGCCGTGAAGGTGCCGTTGTAGCGCGTCATGCCCGTGAGCTCAATGCGAATGCGAGCCGGCTTCTGCTGTGCGGCGACATTGGCGGTGCGGATGCGCTGGGCCAGGTTGTGGCACTCGGCGAGGGCAATCGTGGCGCGTGGCGCGGCGTCGGCGGGCAGCTCGTCGCTTGCGATCTCGAGCACCAGGTCAACGTCGGTTGGGACCTCGGAGTCGCAGAGCATCATGCCGCTGTTGTCGGTCGTTGCCGTGGCGATATTCCACATGCGCGACGCAACACTGCGCGCGATGGGGTCCTCGCCGATAACGGCAATCTGGAAGCGCTCGAGCACGTTGGCGGCGCGAGCAAAACCGATGCGGGACTCGGCTTCGGTGACCGAGGGCTTGCCCTCCCACACATGGTGCAGGCGGTTGATGTAGGCGTAGGTGTCCTGGAAGGCCATGCCGTCGGCAAACAGGCCGACATTTTCCTGGAACTGCTGCAGGGCGGCCTCGGTATGCGGACCAAAGTAGCCGTCGTCCTCGCCGCAGGCAAAGCCCAAAACGTTGAGAGCGCGCTGCAGGGCCTGCACATCGGCGCCATGGAAATTGGGCATGCGCAGATACAGAGTGCGGTCGCCCAGCTTATACGAGGCGTCGACCAGGGCGCTCCAACAGGGGATATCGACGGCATGACCGGCAGCAAGGCCGCTGTCGAGCCTAAAGGTGCTAACAGCCTGCTCGGTGGTGGTGCCAAAGCGCTTGTCGGCGACCTCGGCGGCATCGATAGTGTAGCCGAGCTGCAGGAGACGGGATTGCACGTCCTCGACGGCTGCTCCCTGCATGCCCGTTGTAATAGGTTCCATGAACGAACCCCTTTCGGCGTACCATTCGTACTATTTGAGCGTGTGTCGGATAGACAACGCAAAGGGATGCATAAACATGCACTCAACAGTGTAGCAAGTTGTACCCAAATACGCTGCTGACAGGTTTTATAACCCCCGCTAGTTAAGGCGCTCCACAAAGAAATCTGCCATGGAGAGGAACAGTTCACGTGCATGCGGGTCGAGCGAAACGTCCTCGATGGCCGCTTTGGCCTTGGCGGTCAGGTCGAGCGCATAAGTGTGGGCGTAATCGATAGAGCCGGACTCCTGGAAGATCTCCACGGCGCGTGCGAGTTGCGCGGGGTCCTCGGTGCCCGAGGAAAGGATCGCTTCAATCTCGTCGTGATAGCGCTCATCAGACAGGGCGTGCACGGCAACGAGCGTGCGCTTACCCTCGGTGATGTCGGTGCGGAAGTCCTTGTTGGCGGCCTCCTTGGTGCCGATCAAGTTGAGCAGGTCGTCTTGAATCTGGAAGGCAAGGCCCGTGTGCAGCCCAAAGGCGCGCAGTGCCTCAATCTGCTCTTCGCTGCCGCCGCCGATAATGGCTCCGGCGGCAAGCGGCGTCGCTCCGCTGTAGTACGCGGTCTTGCGCGTCGCCATGTCCAGATAATCGTCGACCGAAATGTCAAAGCGCCCGTCGCGGACCCAGCCCAGGTCGAGCGCCTGGCCCTCGATGGTACGGACGATCATCTCGGTAAGCTCGTGGAGCACGCGAAGCTTCACGTCTGCGTTGAGTGTGGGGTCGTCGAGAACCGTCTTGGTGACCATGGTGAGCGCTAGGTCGCCACAATTGATGGCAAGGCCCGTGCCCTCGGTGAGGTGCATGCAGGGCTTGCCGCGGCGCAGCTGTCCGTTGTCGGCGATGTCGTCGTGGATGAGTGCGCCCGACTGAAAGTGCTCGATGGCCGCCGCGGCGCTGCGGGCGCTCTCAAAGCTGCCGCCTACCGCGGTGGCGGCGAGCATGCAGATGAGCGGGCGGTGGCGCTTGCCAGCGTTTGCCGTAAATGCCGAGAGCGGGGTATACAGGTAGCGCTCGATATCGGCGGAAGTCGCCTGTCCGTCAAAGAACGTGGCCAGATAGTCGTTAATCTGGTCAAAGTGCTGGGCTAAAAAGCTGGTAAACGGACTGGACACGGGTTCTCGCATTCTTTGATAGGTTGCATCGTTGCATTATGCAGACAACATATTGCCACATTAGGGCGTCGAGCGCGGCGGTTGAAGACGATTGGTCCATGCGGCCGCAAGTGCGGTAGGGGCTTGGCTAGATAAGCCCAAAGTGTTCGAGCGCGGTGACGACGCCGTCGTGGTCGATGCTGTCGGTGACATAGTCGGCCTTTTCCTTGAGGAAGTCCGGTGCGTTGCCCATGGCGATACCGACATCGACGGCGTTCATCAGCGAGATGTCATTGCTGGCATCACCGATGCCATACACCATTCCATGGTTGGGGTCGAGAGCGTCGAGTACGGACTGGATACCCTCGCGCTTGGTGCATTCGCGAGGCGAAATCTCGGTCACTTCGAGCTCGAGCTCGTTAAAGCAGAGCAGCGGCTCAAACGCTTGATCCTGAGCGATGCGGTTGGCAAGCGACGTGGACATTAAGATCTTGTAGGCGCTGTAATGTTGCAGCTGCGTAATTGCATCGCCCACGGTGCGGGCGTATCCGGGGGCGTCGGGCGCATCGGCACTCATGCGAACGACGCCATTGAGTCCCTCAAAACGAATCACTTCGTCCGATTGCTCAAGAATGGGAGCAAGGCGCTGCAGCATGCCGGGCGTCATCGCCAAATCGCGAATCACGTGTCCCTCAAGTTCGACATAGCCACCCGCGAGGCAGACGATGCCGGTCCAGGGCAGCTCGAGCAGCTTTGGATGGATGCAGCTCAGCGTGCGCCCTGTGCAGATAAACGCCATATTGCCCTTGGCGACAAAATCACGGATGGCTTGCGAGACCGCTTCATTGGGATAGGGGGAGAGGTCTCGTTCATCCTCGGGGAGCTCTTGGGCGAGTTTGGGATCTTGCCAGGCGAGCGTGCCGTCGATATCGAAGAAGCAGATATCGCCGCGCTTATGGGCTGCGCTGGCGGCAGGGGAGGCCAAGGTGGTGGGCACAAATCCCGGCTCGAGGCCCATGATCTGGTCAAAATGCTCTTTAACGCGGGGAACGGAGATGCCGATAATCACCTGGGCGGTCTTGCCCGTAATGATGAGGCCCTTGGCGCCCACCGCGACAAACGATGCGTTATCTGCAACGATGGAAGGGTCTGCGACCTCGACGCGCAGGCGCGTGGCGCAGTTGGTTGCGCCCACGATATTGCCAACGCCACCTAAAAGCTGAATTACCCGCTCAGCGAGGACGTGATCTTGATCGGATCGAATACTGACCTCGTCATTGGGAGATTGCTCTTTGGCAAAGCCGCTTCCCGTTAAACGATTGATTGCCGCGCGGTTGGAGACACGATCCTCGCGGCCCGGCGTCTTAAGGTCATAGACCAAGATGAGTGTTCGAAAACTAACAAAAAAGATGAGGCTAAAGGCAAGACCGATACCGAGCGCCAAAAGGTAGGAGCCGGCATGCATTCGCATGAGTGGGATGAAGTTGAAGGCCGTCATTTCCATGAGACCGCCCGAGAAGATGCCGACGATGCCAAAGAAGTTCATGGTCATGGCAAGGCAGGAGGATAGGACGGCGTAGAGCAAAAAGAGTCCAGGATAGGTGAACATAAAGAGAAACTCGAGCGGCTCGGTGACACCGCAGACCACCGAGGCGACGATGGCGGGCATAAGGATGACCTTAAGGCCGGCGCGGCGTTCGGGTTTGGCGGTGAAATAGAATGCTGCCGCGATGGCGGGAAGGCCAAAGAGCTTGCCCCAGCCGGTGGCGGTAAAACCTGCCCAGGGCGCAAGTTCATTTAAAGGGCGCGTGCTATGGGAGAGAATGGGGAGCAGGTTGGTCCACGTGGCGTAAATACCGTCGTGAATGACCAGATTGTCGTAATAGATGGGCATATAGAGCAGGTGGTGCAGCCCCATGGGCTCGAGTGCTCGCTCCAAAAACACAAAGATGCCCACGCCGAAGGGGCCGACGCCCGCAAGTGCGTGGCGCAGCGTTTCGGTTACAGCGTATGCGAAGGGCACGATGGCGGCCGAGATGGCGGCAAGGGCAAACACGGCAAAAAAGCTGATGAGGTAGACCAGCGAGGAACCCGAGAAGGTGCCGAGCCAATCGGGAACCTTGGCATCGTAGAAGCGGTCATGGATGGAGACGACGGTTGCCGATACCGCCAGCGGGCCGATAATGCCGGTGTCGAGCGTCTTGATGCCGTCGATGACGGTGATACCGCTGGCGGGGGTCAAAGATGATGGGTACTTAAGCCCAAGGTTGTCTCCGCTCAGCTTAATGATCTCGCTCAAAAAGAAGCAATAGGCAAAATAGGCCACGAGCGCCTCGAGGCAGCAGCGTGCCGGTTGCTTTTGGGCAAGACCGATAGGCAGCGCTACGGCAAAAAGGAGCGGGAGACGTTTAAAGACCGTCCACGAGCCGCGCTGGATGATGGTCCAGAAAACGTACCAAGGGGTTCCGTATACGGCGAGGTCACCGACGATGTCTACGGTCGTGGCGAGGGCGGAGATGCCGACCATGAGGCCTGATATAGAAAACAACATGGCGGGCGCGAACATGGCTCCGCCAAAACGTTGGATTTTCTGCAGCATAATATGCCTTCCGGATGCAACATGCTGTGCGAGCAAGAACGTTTAAGCAATGAACTCATTGTAGAGGACTGGCTCCCTGCCGCATTGACGGTTTTGATTCGGTCCGAGTTGGGTTTCGGGGGAACCGTCGACGGTAAATAATCCGTGCTTTACCGATAATCGGTTTAAACAACCCAAAGAAATGCTATCGTGCCTAGCCATACATATTCATTAGAGGTGAAGTCATGCCAAAAGCGATATACGAAGGAATCTACCGAGAAATACGCTCGCGCATCATTAATGGGACCTATGCGTTTCAGGAGATGCTGCCAACCGAAGCTGAGTTGACCGCGGAGTTCGGATGTACTCGCAATACCGTCCGTCGCGCCTTGGGTATGCTGGCCGACGGGATGTTTGTGCAGCCCATACACGGCAAGGGCGTGCGCGTTATTTGGCTTAAGGGCGAAACCGACATGCTGGGCGCACTCGAAGAGGTTGAGTCGTTTGGCGAGTTCGCAAAACGCAACAATGCCGTTGCATCGACCGAGGTCAAGTCTTTTGAACATTTGATTTGCACGGAGCAACTTTCTCGTCGCCTGGGCTTTAAGGTGGGCGAGGAGCTGATTCGTGTAGTGCGTGTCCGAAGCCTCAACGGCAGTGCTCGCCAGGTGGACCACGGCTACTTTTTGGAGTCGATCGCCAAGGGCCTGACGCCCGAGGTCGCCGAGAAGTCTATCTACGACTATCTGGAGCACAAGCGCGGCATCAAAGTGATGGCGAGCCGCCGTACGGTGAGTGTCGAGCTCGCCAACGATGAGGACTGCAGCTACTTGGACCTTGGCAAATACAACTGTGTCGCCGTCATGGAGAGCCAGTCGTACACCTCGGACGGCATCTTGTTCGAGGTCACGCATGCCCGCACGCATCCTGAGATCTTCCACTACCGCGTCAACTCCAAGCGATAGCCGGCTAGCTCGCAGCCTGACGAGACTCATGCCCTCAAAGAGAAAACGCCCGGTCAAACCGACGATGCATCGGCTTGACCGGGCGTTTTCTCTGCATTCGATAACAAATAATTGTTTATACAAAACTTGTCAAGTATCAAGTTGAAATTACCGTTCACCGAAGTTTTTCTACCGCTCTAGTAATACTTGTTCAAACAACTAGCCAAATAGCGTATTGTGCAAATTAGCAAAAGGGGCAAAGTCCCCGAGCCAATCTCCGAAGGCGGCGGCAAAGGGTGCCGCCACGGTGTGAAAGGGTGGATTGTAATGAAGAACGAAATGAGCAGAAGGCAGTTCCTGGGCTTTGCTGGTTCCGCGGCTGCGGTTCTTGGTCTGGGCCTCGTGGGCTGCGGTGGTTCTGCCGGCTCTGGCTCCTCTGCTTCTGGTGACGCTGCCGAGGTCTACTTCCTCCAGTTTAAGCCCGAGGTCGACAAGGAGTGGAAGGAGATCGCCAAGGCGTACAAGGAGGAGAAGGGCGTCGAGGTCAAGATCGTGACCGCCGCTTCCAACACCTACGAGGAGAAGCTCAAGTCCGAGATGTCCAAGAGCTCCGCTCCGACGCTGTTCCAGGTCAACGGCCCCACCGGTCTTAAGAACTGGAAGGATTACTGCGCCGATCTGTCCGACACCAAGCTCCGCGGCGAGCTCATCGACGACTCCCTGGCTCTGCAGTCCGACGGCAAGGATCTGGGTATCGACTGGGTTCAGGAGAGCTACGGCATCATCTACAACAAGGAGCTCCTCGAGAAGGCTGGCTACAAGGCCGAGGACATCAACTCCTTCGACAAGCTGAAGGCTTGCGCCGATGACATCCAGGCCCGCAAGGACGAGCTCGGCGTTGACGGTGCCTTCACTTCCGCCGGCATGGATGACTCCTCCAGCTGGCGCTACACCACCCACCTCGCCAACCTCCCGCTCTACTACGAGTTCGAGAAGGAGCACAACCAGGAGGACGACGAGATCAAGGGCGAGTATCTCGACAACTTTAAGCAGATCTTCGACCTGTACATCACCGACTCCACCTGCGATCCTTCGCAGCTCGCCTCCAAGACCGGTGACGACGCCACCAACGAGTTCGCAACCGGCAAGGCCGTCTTCTACCAGAACGGCTCTTGGGCCTACGCCGACCTCACCAAGGCCGGTATGACCGACGATCAGCTCGGCATGCTGCCGATCTACATCGGCGTCGACGGCGAGGAGAACCAGGGCCTGTGCTCCGGCGGCGAGAACTACTGGTGCGTGAGCTCCCAGGCTTCTGAGGATGCCCAGAAGGCCACCGAGGACTTCATGTATTGGTGCGTCACTTCTGACACCGCCACCAGCATCATCGCTGACAAGATGGGTCTGACCGCCCCGTTCAAGAGCGCTAAGGAGACCACCAACGTCTTCTCGCAGCAGGCCGTTGCTATGGCCAAGGACGGCAAGAAGACCGTCGCTTGGGACTTCGTTTACATCCCCTCCGAGGAGTGGAAGAAGAACCTCAAGCAGGCTCTCATCGCTTATGCTGCCGACAACACCAAGTGGGACGGCGTCAAGAACGCCTTCGTCGATGGCTGGAAGACCGAGAAGGCTGCTTCCGAGTAAGCAGTTGCTGCCCAAGCTATCTGATTAGCGACAGGGGGCGGGCAGACGTAGGTTTGCCCGCCCCCTGCATATTGAAAGGACCCTTCTATGGGCAAAGCACTCAAGCGCTGGTGGCCGCTCTTTATGCTGCCCACGTGCCTGGCGTTTATGATCGGGTTCGTGATTCCCTTTATCCAGGGTTTCTATCTCTCGTTCTGCCAGTTTATTACCATCAATAACGCGCACTTTGTCGGTATCGAGAACTACGTGCGCGCACTGACCGACCCGCAGTTCTCCACGTCGTTCTTCTTTACCGTGGCGTTTGCCTTCCTGTCGACGGTGCTCATCAACGTGATCGCGCTGGCCATTGCGCAGGCGCTCACCCGCAAGGCGCTCAAGGGCACCAACATCTTCCGTACGATCTTCTTTATGCCTAACCTGATTGGCGGCATTGTGCTGGGTTACATTTGGCAGATTCTGATCAACTGCCTGCTTTCCAACGTGGGTGCCCAGCTTATCGCCCTCAACTCCGCCGCTGGCTTCTGGGGCCTTATCATCCTGACCCTGTGGCAACAGGTCGGCTACATGATGATCATCTACATCGCCGGTCTGCAGTCCATTCCGTCTGACTACATCGAGGCCGCCAAGGTCGATGGCGCTACGGCATGGCAGACGTTTTGGAAGGTTAAGATCCCCAACCTGATGCCGACCATCACCATCTGCCTGTTCCTGTCCATCACCAACGGCTTTAAGCTGTTCGACCAGAACCTCGCCCTTACCGGTGGCGCCCCGGCGCACTCCACCGAGATGCTCGCCCTGAACATCTACAACACGTTCTATTCGCGTGCTGGCATCGCATGGCAGGGCATCGGTCAGGCCAAGGCAGTTATCTTCTGCATCCTGGTTGTCGCTATTTCTATGATCCAGCTTAAGGCCACGAGGTCCAAGGAGGTGCAGCAGTAATGAAACGCGATAAGGCTATCAACCGCGCGCTCTCGATCTTCTTTACGATCCTGTCGCTCGCATGGATCTACCCCGTGTTCATGATTGCGCTCAATTCCTTTAAGAAAGCGACCGCAATCAGCACCACCACGGCGTTCGATCTGCTCACGCCCGAGACGTTCAACGGCCTCGCAAACTACGTGCATGCCCTTAACGAGCAGGGCTTTGCCTCGGCATTTATGTACTCGCTCATCATCACGGTCACGTCGGTCGTGCTGATCTTGGTGTGCTGCTCCATGTGCGCTTGGTACGTGGTGCGCGTCAACAGCAAGATCTCGAACTTCTTCTATTACCTGTTCGTCTTCTCGATGGTCGTGCCCTTCCAGATGCTCATGTTCACGCTGTCCAACCTCGCGGACCGCATCGGCTTTAACACGCCGTTCAACATCTGCTTCATCTACCTGGGCTTTGGCGCGGGTCTGGCGGTCTTCATGTTCGCCGGTTTTGTCAAGAACATCCCGCTCGAGATCGAAGAGGCGGCCATGATCGACGGCTGCAACCCGGTCCAGGTGTTCTTTAAGATCGTCCTTCCCATCATGAAGCCTACCTATCTTTCGGTTGGCATTCTCGAGACCATGTGGGTCTGGAACGACTATCTGCTGCCCTACCTTACGCTCGACTCCACCAAGTACAAGACCATTCCTATCTTGATCCAGTACTTCCGTGGCGGCTACGGCCATGTTGAGCTCGGCCCCATGATGGCCTGCATCATGATGGTCGTTATCCCCATCGTCATCATGTACATCTTCTGCCAGAAGTACATCATCGACGGCGTGGTGGCAGGTGCCGTCAAGGGCTGATGCCGTAACTGTTTTGCAAGTATCTGCGGCGCCCCTCAGCGTGGTGCCGCGTATCGAAAGGTAGAGACATGGCCGAGATCGTTCTCAAACATGTTCAGAAGGTGTATCCCAACAACGAGTCCAAAAAGAAGGGCTTCTTTGGCAAAAAGAAGAAGACCGAGGAGAAGAAGCACAACCTCAAGGTTACCGAGGACGGTGTGCTCGCTGTAGAGGACTTCAACCTCACCGTTCACGACCAGGAGTTCATCGTCCTCGTTGGCCCTTCTGGCTGCGGTAAGTCCACGACGATGCGCATGGTCGCCGGCCTGGAGGACATCACCTCGGGCGATGTGCTCATCGATGGCAAGCGCGTCAACGACGTCGCTCCCAAGGATCGCGACATCGCCATGGTGTTCCAGAGCTATGCTCTGTACCCCAATATGACGGTGTACGAGAACATGGCGTTTACGCTCGAGCTCAAGAAGGTCCCCAAGGACGAGATCGACCGTAAGGTTCGCTCCGCTGCTGAGATCCTGGGTATTACCGAGTACCTCGACCGTAAGCCCAAGGCGCTCTCTGGTGGCCAGCGCCAGCGCGTCGCCATCGGCCGCGCCATCGTGCGTGACCCCAAGGTCTTCCTGATGGACGAGCCGCTGTCCAACCTGGATGCCAAGCTTCGTAACCAGATGCGTGCCGAGCTCATTAAGCTGCGTCACGAGATCAAGGGCACTTTCATTTACGTTACTCACGACCAGACCGAGGCTATGACCCTCGGCGATCGCATCGTGGTCATGAAGGACGGCGTCGTCCAGCAGATCGCCACCCCGCAGGAGGTCTTCAACCATCCCGCGAACATCTTCGTCGCCGGCTTTATCGGCGTGCCGCAGATGAACTTCTTCGATGCCCAGCTGGTGCGCTCGGGCAACGGCTTTACCGTCAAGACCGAGGATATGAACGTGGCGCTCGCCCCCGAGACTTGCGCTCAGCTTGCCCTCAACTGGGACGGCGGCGACGTGAAGGAGATTACGGCCGGCGTGCGCCCCGAGCAGATCCTGCTTGCCGACAAGGGCGAGGAGGGTGCGCTCCAGGGCACCGTCGAGGTGACCGAGCTCATGGGTTCGACCGAGCATGTCCACGTGACTGCTCCCGATGGCCAGTTCGTCCTGATCATTCCCGTTGTCGACCTTGAGGCCAAGGGTGCGCTCAAGGCGGGCGACCCCATCTGGTTCAAGTTCGAGAAGAACGCGACCCATCTCTTCGATAAGGTGTCTGGCAAGAACCTTATCTAGGCCCGGTGCATCCAGGCCCTCCCTTTGGGCGACTGCGGCTTTGCCATCCTTTTGCCGTGGTCACATATAAGGCTCCCCTCCCGTCCACTGGGCGAGAGGGGAGCCTTTCTTTGTGTTGGGGTGGTTTGAGGGTTTGTCTGTCTGACGGTTTGTCTCAATCTATAACAGGTGGAGGGTCGAATTGGGTCTAGATGTTACAGAACGAGACAGTGTCGAGCCGTCTACCTGTTTGTCTCAATCTATAACAGTTAGACCCATTTTTGCCGGCTAGATGTTACAGATTGAGACGTTGTCGGACTGTCCGTCCGTTTGTCTTGGCCTGTAACATCTGGGATCGTTTTGGTTGAGCAGCTGTTACAGATCGAGATCGTTTGGCCGAGTCGGGTCACAGGGTAACGTGTGGGCACAAAAAACGGAGCCGTGTTGCCACGACTCCGTTTCTCAAGAGGATGGGTAAGGGGAATGAGCTAGCTCAGGTGCCAGATCTCGTCGTTGTACTGGGAGATCGTACGGTCGGACGAGAAGGTGCCGGCGTTGGCGATATTGATGAGCGCCTTGCGCATCCAAGCGTCCTGGTCCTCGTAGTCGGCCAGCACGCGCTCCTTGGTCTGGATGTACTCCTCAATGTCGAGCAGGGCCATAAACCAGTCCTTGCCCTTAATGTCGTCGTGCAGGCGCTGCAGGCGCTCGGCGTTGCCGGTCGCCATAAAGGCCGGGTTGGTGATGAAGTCCACCAGCAGTTTAATGCCGGGCTTGCGGTAGAGCACACCGGCGTCATAGGTGCCGTCGGCGTAGAGCTGCTCGACCTGTTTGGACGAGGCACCAAAGGTATAGATGTTCTCGTCGCCCACGAGCTCGGCAATCTCCACGTTGGCACCGTCGAGCGTGCACAGGGTTAGGGCGCCGTTGAGCATGAACTTCATGTTGGAGGTGCCGCTCGCCTCCTTGGAGGCCAGGCTGATCTGCTCGGAGATGTCGGCGGCGGGAATCACGCGCTCGGCGGCGGTGACGTTGTAGTTCTCGATCATGACAACCTGCAGGTAGGGAGCCACGTCGGGGTCGTTTGCAATCCACTGCGACAGCGTCAGGATCAGATGGATGATGTCCTGCGCGATAGTGTAGGCAGGGGCCGCCTTGCCGCCAAAGATGATGGTGACGGGGTGCTTAGGCTTATTGCCGTTCTTGATGTCGAGATACTTCCAGATGATGTAGAGCGCGAGCATCTGCTGGCGCTTGTACTCGTGGATACGCTTGACCTGAACATCGATGATGGCGTTGGACGGGATAGTCACGCCCTGCTCGAGCGCCATGAACTGGCGCATGATGGCCTTGGCCTCGACCTTGGTGGCGGCCAGGCGCTCAAGAACGTCCTTGTCGTCGGCGAACTTGGCGAGTTTGCTCAGATCGCCGGTGCTGCGCCAGTCGGTGCCGATCACATCGTCGAGCAGGCTGGCGAGCGCGGGGTTGGCCCCATGGATCCAGCGGCGGAAGGTGATGCCGTTGGTCTTGTTGGAGAACTTCTCGGGATAGATCTCGTAGAACGGATGAAGCTCGGTGTCCTCCAGGATCTTGGTGTGGAGGGCGGCTACGCCGTTGATGGAGAAGCCAAAGTGGATGTCCATGTGGGCCATGTGGACGGTGTCGTATTCGTCGATGATGGCGACGCGCGGGTCATCGTGCTCGGCCTTCGCGATCTCATCGAGCTTGACGATAATGTCGGCGATGGCGGGGGAGACCTTCTGCAGGCTGGCGAGCGGCCACTTCTCGAGCGCCTCGGCAAGAATCGTGTGGTTAGTGTAGGCGACCATGGAGCGTACGATGGTCACGGCCTCGTCAAACTCGATGCCATGCTCGGTGGTGAGCAAGCGAATGAGCTCGGGGATGACCATGGTGGGGTGCGTGTCGTTAATTTGGACCACGGCGTAGTCGGCCAGATCGTGCAGGTTGCTGCCGCGCTCGATGGCCTCGTCGATCAGGAGCTGGGCGGCGTTGCTCACCATGAAGTATTCCTGGTAGATGCGAAGCAGGCGGCCCTGCTCGTCGGAATCGTCGGGGTAGAGGAACAAGGTGAGGTTCTTGGCGATCTCGGTCTTGTCGAAGTCGATGGAGCTGCCGGGGACCAGGCCGTCGTCGACGCTCGCCAGGTCGAACAGGCGCAGACGGTTCTTGGTGGGCTGGCCGTAACCGGGCACGTCGATGTTGACGAGCTTAGAGGTGACGGCAAAATCGCCGAACTCGACGGTGTAGGAGCGGTCGTCGTCGACTAGGATGTCCTGCTCACCGAGCCACTCGTCGGGGACGGCCTTCTGCTGGTTGTCGACAAAGCGCTGACGGAACAGACCGTAGTGATAGTTGAGGCCCACGCCATCGCCGGTCAAGCCCAGCGTGGCGATGGAATCCAGGAAGCACGCGGCCAGGCGGCCCAGGCCGCCGTTGCCGAGCGACGGCTCGACCTCGAACTCCTCGATCTTGTTGAGGTCGTGGCCTGCGGCGGTGAGCTGGTCCTTAACCTCGTCGTAGATGCCGAGGTCGATCATGTTGTTGATGAGCAGCTTGCCGATCAAAAATTCGGCGGAAATGTAATAGAGCTTTTTCTTGCCGTTGTTGAGCGGGCAGGCGGCAGAGCGCTCCTGCACGAGCTTGACCAGCAGTTTGTAAATGCGGCGGTCATCGAGTTGCTCGAGCGAAGTTCCAAAGGACTGCTCGGCAAGATCCGCGAGATTGATGCGGGGCATGTTTCCTCCTGTGGTGAGTTGACTACATGTCAGAAATTCAAAAGAATCCCGCGCGAGGGGATTGGGGTGGCCTCGCGCGGGAAAAGCAAGCGCGTCCGCACGGTGGGGAGGGGTCGGGCGCGGTAGCTCCTATTGAGGAAGCTCGATTTCGGCTTCCGACGGGATGCGGAAGTAGGTCTCGGTCCAGTCGGTGAGTTTGTGCTCGAGCTCGCGGGTGATGGCGCCGTCGAGCATGCGCCAGGTCCAGTTGCCGCCTAGGGTGGCAGGGGTGTTGATGCGCGCCTCATTGCCCAGGTTAAGCAGGTCCTGCATGGTGTAGATGCACGTGTCGCTCACGCTGGCGGCGATGGTGCGATTGAGTGCATCTGCCATGGGTTCGCCGGCCTGCTGATGGGTGTACAGGGCTGCCTGCTCGCGCTGACGCGGGGTGGCCGTTCCCTCAAACCAGCCGCGCGCCGTCTCGTTGTCGTGGGTGCCCACGTAGGCGACGGTGTTGGCGATGTAGTTATGCGGCAGGTAGTACGAGTTGGTGCCCTCAAAGGCGAACTGCAGGATCTTCATGCCGGGGAAACCCGAGTTGTCGCGCATGTCGATGACACCGGGGGTGAGGAAACCCAGGTCCTCGGCGATGATGGGCAGCGTGCCGAGCTTTTCCTCGAGCGTCTTGAAGAACTTGAGGCCGGGACCCTGCGTCCACGAACCGTAGGACGAATCGGGCGAGGAGAACGGCACCTCCCAATAGGCCTCGAAGCCGCGGAAGTGATCCAGGCGGATGACGTCGTACATGTCGAGGGCGGCGCGAATGCGGCCCTCCCACCAGGAGAAGCCGTCGGACTCCATGGCGTCCCAGTCGTAGATGGGGTTGCCCCAGTACTGGCCGGTGGCCGAGAACTGGTCGGGCGGCGTGCCGGCGACGCTCACGGGATTGCCGGCGGCGTCGATCTTAAAGAGCTCGGGTGTCGCCCACATCTCGACGGAGTCACGCGAGACATAGATGGGCAGGTCGCCGATGATGAGAATGTCGCGCTCGTTGGCATAGGCCTTGAGGCGGCTCCACTGGCGATCGAAGAAGTACTGCGTCATCTGGTGGTAGAGCATACGCGCCGGATGGTCGGCGCAGACCTTGGCGGAAGCCTCGCCGCGGGTGCGGAGCTCCGCGGGCCACTCCCAAAACGCCTTGAGACCGCACTCCTCTTTGACGGTCATGAACTCACAGTAGGGGATGAGCCAGTCCTCGTTGGCCTGGATAAAGTCATCGAAATCGGCCGGCTTGTCGGCAGCAAAGCGCTCGGCGGCGCGGTCGAGAATCTGACGGCGGCCGCCAAAGATAGCACCGTAGTCGACATTGCTGGGGTCGGATCCCAGATACACGCCATCGATATCGCGCTGCTCCAGATACCCTGCCTCGATAAGCTCGGCAAAGTCGATAAAGTTGGGGTTGCCTGCGCGGGCCGAGAACGACTGATAGGGCGAATCGCCATAGCTGGTCGTCGTAAGGGGCAGAATCTGCCAGTAATGTTGTTTGCACGAGGCGAGAAAATCGACGAAGTCGTAGGCATTCCAGCCAAAGCCGCCGATCCCGTATGGTCCGGGCAGAGATGAGACGGGCATGAGGACGCCGCTTGCACGCTCCATGAATGCGCTCACCAACCTTCTTGTTGTGGGGTCGGCCTGCCGATGGGTATGCAGTCCGCCTCCGATGTTCTGATTCGATACGCCTATTGTAAAACATGTTGTTTAAACATGTACAGGCAAGATAAAAAAGTTGGTCGATTTTCGGCGAATGGCTACATGCCATGAAAAAGCCCCGACCTCGCAACGTGAGATCGGGGCAAGAACGGTATGTAGGTTTTTGCTACTCGGCGTCGGCGAAGCCGTTGGGGTTGTGGCTCTGCCAGTTCCAGCTATCGCGGCACATGTCCGCGATGTCGTACTGGGCCTTCCAGCCCATCATGCGCTCGGCCTTGGAGGCATCGCACCAGTTGGCAGCGATGTCGCCGGCGCGGCGCTCGCGGATCACGTACGGCAGCTCCTTGCCACAAGCTTTGGAGAAGGCGGCGACGACCTCGAGTACCGAGGTGCCGGTGCCGGTGCCCAGGTTAAAGATCTCGACGCCGGTCTTGCCGTTCATCCAGTTAAGGGCGGCAACGTGACCAGAGGCCAGATCGCACACGTGGATGTAGTCGCGCACGCCGGTGCCGTCGGGGGTGGGGTAGTCGTTGCCAAAGACCTGAACGGCCTCGAGCTTGCCCACGGCGACCTGGGCGACATAGGGCACCAGGTTGTTGGGGATGCCCTTGGGGTCCTCGCCGATCAGGCCCGACGGATGAGCGCCGATGGGGTTGAAGTAACGGAGCAGCACGACGTCCCACTCGGGGTCGGCGGTGTGGACGTCCATAAGGATCTGCTCGATCATCCACTTGGTCCAGCCATAGGGGTTGGTTGCGGGCTTCTTGGGGTCTTCCTCGGTGACGGGCGGGTTGTCCGGGTCGCCGTAGACGGTCGAGGAGCTCGAGAAGATGATGGACTTGCAGCCATGGTTGCGCATGACGTCGATGAGCACCAGGGTGTTCTCGATGTTGTTGTGGTAGTACTCGACGGGCTTGCTCACCGACTCGCCGACGGCCTTAAAGCCGGCAAAGTGGATGACGCGGTCGATCTGATGGGTATCGAAGATCTTGTTCATCGCATCGCGGTCGAGCACGTTGGCCTCGTAGAAGGTGAGGTTCTTGGCGGCCTCGTCGCCCACGATGGTCTTGACGCGGTCGACGGCGACGGCGCTGGAGTTGGAGAGATCATCGACGATGACGACCTGGTAGCCACCCTCGAGCAGCTGAACGACGGTGTGCGAGCCGATAAAGCCGGCGCCACCGGTAACGAGGACGCAGGTGTCTTTGGGGTCGAGTGCTTTGGACATGTAGTCTCCTATCGAATCAGGAACACTTCTAGAGGGGAGTATAGCGCAGGCGGGGACGCCCAAATGGTGCACTGTAGGAAAAGCAGAGGATTATGTTAACGTACTCATATAAGAGCTTGCTCAATTGTTACCTCAAATTTGACAATTGCTTACGAGCCGCCGACCTTGCAGTTTCCTGCCGTTCGTGGAAATCGTTGGGACGCGTCATATGTACGCTAATATGTATGAGTTGAGCGACATATAAATAAGCATGTAACGGAGTACATATGTCACCAAACAGCGATTCCATCCTTTCCCAGGAGCTCTCGCGCCGCACTGCCCTTAAGGCCCTGTTCGGCGCCGCTTCTGCGGCAGTTCTTTTTGGCCTGCCCACTCGCGCCCATGCGGCGGAGGCTTCCAAAGAAACCACCGATAAACTGAATGCCGCCCAGGCCCAGCTCGACGAGGTTCAGGCCCAGCTCGACAGCATCGCAAATGAGTATGCGGCGCTGGCCAACAAGAATGCCCAGACCCTCAACGACATCGAGAATGTCCAGGGCAAGATTGACGACACGCAGGCCCAGATCGATGAAAAGAAGGCCGAGCTCAAGAAGAAGCGCAACGACCTTTCCGATCGCGTGGCCGCCAGCTACAAGTCCGGCGGCACGAACATCCTGTCGCTGCTGCTGGCCTCTGGCTCGTTTGAGGAACTCGTCGCCAACGCGCATTACGTTGAGAAGATCAACAAGAGCGACCGCGATGCCATCGAGGATATCCAGACGATTCAGGCTGAGCTCGACGCACAGAAGACCGAGCTCGAAGCACAAAAGGCCGACCTTGAGAAACTCAAGGACCAGCAGACGGCTCAGATGCAGGATATGCAGGCCAAGCAACAAGAAGTCCAGACCGTGCTGAACGGTCTTTCCGACGACGTCAAGGAGCTCATGGCTCAGCGCGATTCCGAGATCCTCGCTGCCGCCCAGGCTGAGGAGGCCGCTAGGAAGGCGGCTGCGGCAGCCGCGGCCTCTGCGAACACGGGCTCTTCTTCGGGTGGCTCGAGCTCGGGTGGCGGCTCGTATGCCGGCGGCACCCCGCAACAGACGGGCGGTTCGGGCAAGCAGCAGGCCGTCGTCAATGCGTGCTACTCGACGCCTTCTCCCGGCCAGGGCTGGTGCGCTGCCTGGGTTACCAACGTCTTCCGCAATGCCGGCGTGGGCTATTTTGGCGGCAACGCGTGTGACATGTTCAACGCCTGGTGCTATAGCTCCGACCGCTCGGCGCTGCAGGTGGGCATGATCGTGGCCGATTCCTCGCACAGCGGCACGGGTGCTCCGGGCCTTATCTACGGTCATGTGGGTATCTACGTTGGCGGCGGCATCGTTATGAGCAACGAGGGCGCCATTACGTCTAAGTCGCTCGATTCGTTTATTAGCTTCTATGGTACTGGCTCTGGCGTGCGTTGGGGCTGGCTCGGCGGTATCGCGCTGTCGTAACTGCGGCTTGGTCCGGGACAGTCCGAGAGGCATAAGGTTGCCTGCTCGGGCAGTCCTCGACTGGTTGGGCCCCGCGCCCGCAATATATTTGATTGCCTGCTCGGGCAGTCCTGCGCAAGACGAAGGCCACATTAAGTGGCCTTCTTTGCGTGCGGAACTCGCGATCAATCAAATATATTGCGGGCGCGGGGCCCACTCGGATTCAGAGTGCCACAATCCAGAGTGGTGTCTGAATTAAGGGAAGTGAAGGCCCCTTTGGGGCCTTCTTTTTTATATAAATTCGCCTACTCGGTGGACTTCGGGTTCTAGGTCTACGTCGAATTGGTCTTTGACGGTTGTTTGGATGTGGCGGATGAGTTCGTCGACATCGGCGGCGGTGGCGTGGTCGGCGTTGACGATGAAGCCGCAGTGCTTCTCGCTCACCTGTGCGCCGCCGATGGCGTGTCCTCGCAGGCCGGCGTCCATGATGAGCTTGCCGGCAAAGTGGCCCTCGGGGCGCTTGAAGGTGGAGCCGGCACTCGGCATGTCGAGCGGCTGCTTGTCCTCGCGGCGCTGGCGGTAGTCGTCCATGTCGGCCTTGATCATCGCGGCGTTGCCCGGGGCGAGATTGAAAGTGGCCGAAAGCACGATGAAACCGTCGTCGGCAATGCGGCTCTTGCGATAGCCCAGGTTGAGCTCATCGACATCGAACTCGATGATGTTGCCGCTGCCGCGGGTACCGTCGTCAAGCATGCGGGCGGGCTTGTAGACGCGCACGGACTCCAGCACATCGGCCATGCAGGCACCGTAGGCACCGGCGTTCATGTAGCAGGCGCCGCCGACCGATCCGGGAATGCCCGAGATGGGCTCCATGCCGGTGAGACCGGCCTCGGCTGCCGCCGCGGCGACATCGGAAAGCAAGGCGCCGGCTGCCGCCGTGACGTGCGTGCCGTTGACCGTAATGTCGGAGAGGCCCTCGCCCAGCGCTACGACGACGCCGCGGATGCCCTTGTCGCCGACGAGCAAGTCGGAGCCGTTGCCCACGATGGTGAGTGGCAGGTCGCAGCGATAGCAGGTATCGAGCGTGGCGACGAGGCCCTGCTCGGTATCGGGCGTGACAAAGACGTCGGCCGGGCCGCCGATCTTAAACGTGGTGTGCTCGCGCATGGGCTCGCTCATCAGCACGTTGTCCTCGCCGGCAACGCCAGCGAGCGCGCACAGCAGGTCCTCGTTAAAAAAGTCGTTCTCGTGCATACGAATATCCGCCTTTTGATGGTCGTTGTCATCAATCGATTGCAATATACCCCACCCGGACGGATTTGGTGCGCTGGCGGCGATAAAACAGCCGTCCACCGGATTGGTAAAGTGTTTATCACCGAGGTAGAGGGGTAGTCGCTATACTTTCAAGAGATTGCGCGTAAACCCGGAAGGAGCGAGATGGCCAACAAAGTCACCCTCAAGCAGATCGCCCAGGAGGTGGGGCTTTCCCCCTCGTCGGTCTCGCTTGTTCTTAATAATCGGCCCTGTCGCATCTCGGAAGAAAACCGCAAGCTCATCAAAGAGGTCGCGGCGCGCAACCACTATGTTCCCAACCAGATTGCGCGCAGCCTGGTCATGCGCGAGTCGCGCACGCTGGGCCTTATCGTCCCTAACATCGAGAGCCGCTTTTTTGCCTCGCTCGCCGGTAGCCTGGAAAAGCGCTGCCGTGAGGACGGCTATGCGCTCTTCATTACCAGCTCGGGCGGAAGCGCCGATGACGATCTGGAGCTGCTGCGCCAGCTGGTGACGCGCGGCGTTGATGGCGTCTTTCTGGTGGTGGGTGACGAGTTCTCCGACGACCGCGCCCTGCGCGAAGAAGTCAGCCACCTGCCCATCCCGGCGGTAATGGTCGACCGTGCCATTGAGGGGCTCGAGTGCGACAAGGTGATGTTCGATCACGAGATGGGCGGCTACATGGCCACCCGCTATCTGATCGAGCAAGGTCACCGTCGCATCGCCTGCTTGGTTAACGCACGCCGTTCCAATACGGGTCGCAAGCGACTTGCCGGCTATGAGCGCGCGCTGCGTGAGGTTGGCCTGCCGATCGACGCACGTTTGGAGTTTGAGAGCGAGTACTACATTCCGAGCGCATACGAGGCCTCGGAGGCGGTGCTCGCAACTGACGCCACTGCCGTGTTCGCAAGCTCGGATAACATTGCCCTCGGTTTGCTCAAGCGCTTGCACGAGATGGGGAAGAGCATCCCGGGCGATATCTCGGTGGTGAGCTATGACAACTCGGCGGCCGACGTTCTCTTTGAGCCGGCGCTGACCGCGATTGAGCAGGACCCTGGTGTCCTTGCGGAGCATGCTTTTGGCTGCATGTCCAAGCGTCTTGCCGGTAGGGGCGGCAGGCGTGCCGAAGAGGTCGTTCTGGAGCCGGAGCTTATCGTTAAGGGCAGTGTGCTCGAGCTTGCTAAACACAACTAAACACGTTTATCAATTTGCAGAGATCGAATGTGGAGCACCTGTGACAATCAATGCCGCAGGTGAATGTCGCGTTTTGCTAATCGATGGGATTGATAAGGGTGGTAAAACGTTTTTTCACCATGATAAAACGTTTTAGCAAATATACTAGTCCCAACGAAAGGTTGCCGTATCGGAGGGCGACCGCACAGCGAAGGGACATAAACAATGGCTAAAACACTGGGGACGCCGTGGCAAAAGCTGGGCCACGAGGTGCCGGCTTCCGAGCTCGAGGGCGTCGACCTGTATTGGCGCGCATCGAACTATCTGTCCGTCGGTCAGATCTACCTTCGCTCTAACCCGCTAATGCGCCCCGACTTTGTCGACGAGAAAACCGGTGAGGTGCGCGACTTCGGTCGTCCGGACGTTAAGCACCGCCTGGTTGGCCACTGGGGCACCACGCCCGGCATCAACTTCCTGTTCGGTCACGTCAACCGTCTGATCGCCGACCACAACCAGAATGCTATCTTCTTGATGGGCCCTGGTCACGGTGGCCCCGCCGGTACTGCTCAGTCGCTGCTCGACGGCACCTACCGCGAGATTCGCCCCGACATCACCAATGACGAGGCAGGCCTGCAGAAGTTCTTCCGCCAGTTCTCTTATCCCGGCGGCATCCCGAGCCACTTTGCGCCCGAGACGCCCGGTTCCATCCACGAGGGCGGCGAGCTCGGCTACACGCTCAGCCACGCTTACGGTGCCGTCATGGACAACCCGAGCCTGTTGGCCGTGGCCGTGGTGGGCGACGGCGAGTCCGAGACCGGCCCGCTCGCGACCTCTTGGCAATCCAACAAGCTCGTGAACCCGGCAACCGACGGCATCGTCCTGCCGATCCTGCACCTCAACGGCTACAAGATCGCCAACCCCACCATCCTCGCCCGCGTGTCCGACGAAGAGCTCACTAAGTTCTTTGAGGGCATGGGCTATAAGCCGCACTTCTTTGTCGCCGGCTTTGACGACGAGAGCCACGCAAGTATTCATGCGCGTTTTGCTGCTCTGTTTGAGCAGGTCTTTGACGAGATCTGCGACATCAAGGCCGTCGCACAGGCCCAGGCCGCCTCAGGCGAGACCGTGGTCCGCCCGGCCTACCCCATGATCGTGTTCCGCACGCCCAAGGGCTGGACTTGCCCCAAGCACATCGACGGCAAGAAGACCGAGGACTCCTGGCGCGCGCATCAGGTGCCGCTGGCGAGTGCCAAGGACACCCACGAGCACTTCCGCGTGCTGCGCGAGTGGCTGCGTTCCTACAAGCCCGAGGAGCTCTTTACGCCCGAGGGCCAGGTGCGCCCCGAGGTGACGGCCTTTATGCCGACCGGCGAGCTGCGCATCGGCGCCAACCCCAACGCGAACGGCGGTAAGGTGCGTCGCGAGCTCGAGCTGCCCGATATTCATGCCCACGAGGTCCCCGTCGCAACTAAGGGTCATGGCTGGGGCTCCACCGAGGCCGCCCGCGTCTTTGGTGAGTACACTGCCGACGTTCTGGCCAAGAACATGGATGACTTCCGCATCTTTGGTCCCGACGAGACCGCGTCCAACCGCCTGCAGGCTGCCTACAAGGTGACCAAGAAGCAGTGGGACGCCGGCTTCTACGAGGACGAGGCCAACGACGAGCTGCTGGCAGGCTCCGGTAAGGTCGTCGAGCAGCTGTCCGAGCACCAATGCGAGGGCTTCCTCGAGGCCTACGTGCTCACTGGCCGTTCCGGCGTGTGGAGCTCCTACGAGAGCTTTGTCCATGTGGTCGACTCCATGGTCAACCAGCACTGCAAGTGGCTCGAGGCTACCAAGCGCGAGATTCCGTGGCGTGCCCCCATCAGCGGCCTTAACATTTTGCTGTCGAGCCACGTCTGGCGTCAGGACCACAATGGCTTCTCGCATCAGGACCCCGGCTTTATCGACCTGCTGCTCAACAAGGCCAACGACACGCACATCGTAAACGCCTACTATCCGGCCGACGCCAACATGGCTCTCGCCGTGGCCGAGCGCGTCTACCAGTCCACTGACTGCGTCAACGCCATCTTCTGCGGCAAGCAGCCTGCTCCGACCTTCCAGACGGTCGACGAGGCCAAGGCGGAGCTCGCCGAGGGCGTTGCGACCTGGGAGTGGGCATCGACCGCCGATTCGCTCGCCGAGGCCGACGTCGTGGTCGCCACCTGCGGTGACGTGCCGACGCTTGAGGCCCTGGCTGCAACCGACATGCTGCGCGAGCTGGGCATCAAGGTATGGTTCGTCAACGTGGTCGACCTGCTCAAGATTCAGAACGTCTGCGAGAACGACCAGGCTCTCAGTGACGAGCGCTGGGCTGAGCTGTTCGGCTGCGGCGATAAGCCTGTCCTCTTCGCGTTCCACGCCTATGCCGGCACGATTCGCCGTCTGATTTGGAACCGCCCCGGCCACGATGCCTTCCGCGTCCACGGCTACGAGGAGAAAGGCTCCACGACAACGCCGTTCGACATGCTGCGCCTGAACAACATGGACCGCTGGGCACTGGCCGCCGACGTGCTGCGCATGGTCGACGCCGATAAGTTTGCCGAGCAGATTGATGAGTGGGAGGCATTCCGCACCGAGGCCTTCGAGTTCGCGTGCGATGAGGGCTACGATCACCCGGCCTTTACCGACTGGGTCTGGCCCGACGCAGCAGCTGCAACCGCTGCCGACGGCGCACTCTCCGCAACGCAGCTAACTGCCGGCGACAACGAGTAGGTAGGCATCCGGGACGGTCTCGCGCTGGGGCCTTGCCCGGCGGGGTGGCTTTGTCTGGGGAAGTGGGCTTCGCGAACTTCCCCAGACAAAGCCACCCCGCCGGGCAAGGCCCTCTCGACCGTTTCGATCTGCGGGGGCTGATATTTTTTATGTAATGGGGACTTTGCTGATGCTGCCCCGGAGACCGCATATCTAACTTTGGTCAGCCTGAAATGCATTGCCGGGGCCGGGGCGCCTGCTTTGTTTTGAGAAGTTCGCGAAGCCCACTTCTCAAAACAAAGCAGGCGCCCCGGCCCTCGTGGAATAGATAAGGGGGAAGCATGAGCTTTACGAGTGTGGCGCTTCAGATGTTGACGGTTTCGCTGCCTATTTTGTTGGGGTGGTGTATCGCCAAGCTGGGGTTTATGAAAGCGGAGTTCGAGCGCGAGCTGTCGCATCTGCTGTTGCAGGTGGCGTTGCCGTGCTTGGTGCTTTCGTCGGCGTTGGGTGACGATGTGCAGCTGCCGAGCGCTGCCGATACGTTTTCGCTTATGGGCCTCGCTGTCGTCATGTATATGGTGGCAATCGTTATTGCGTTTGCCGTCGCCGCCGCCCTTCGTGTGCCCAAGGGAACCGAGTGCTCGTATCGCTTTGCAGTGCTCTTTGGCAATGCCGGCTTTATCGGGTTTCCGGTCATTCAGGCGGTGCTTGGAAAACAGGCACTGCTCTATGCATCGATTGCGCTCATCCCCCTCAACATATTTATGTTCACCGTCGGTGTCATGCTCTTTAGTGGTGCACGGAGCGGTCTTAAGAAGCAACTGCGAAACCTTGCCGCTTGTTGCAAAAACCCCGGCCTTATCGCGAGCCTTGTTGTGCTCGTGATCGTGCTGACGGGATGGACCGATTGGGGTGTGTTGGGTGATTCAATCTCCATTGTGGGCACCATGACCACCCCGGCGGCGTTGCTGCTCATGGGCTCGTCTATCGCCAAGTATCGTCCGCTCGAAATGCTCACCAACTGGCGCGCCTATGTCGCCGTGGCGTTCCGTCTGGTTATCGTTCCGGTGGCATGTCTTGCCGTAGCCCGTGTGTGGCCAGGCATGACGCCCATGTTTATCACGACACTCGTGCTCGAGATGGCGATGCCCGTGGGCAGTAACGGCACGCTGTACTGCCTCCAATACGGTAAAGACGCACGCCCCATGATGCAGTGCACGTTTTTGTCGATCATCTGCTCCATTTTGACCATCCCACTCGTAACCACACTGTGCGGGTAGGCATCCGGGACGGTCTCGCGCTGGGGCCTTGCCCGGCGGGGCGGCCTTGCTCCGGGAAGTGGGCTTCGCGAACTTCCCGGAGCAAGGCCGCCCCGCCGGGCAAGGCCCTCTCGACCGTTTCGATATGCGGGGGCTGATATTTTTTTATGTAATGGGGGCTTTGCTGTTGCGGCCTTGGGGCTGCGCATCTTCCTTTGGTCAGCCAATATTACATTGCCGGGGCCGGGGAGGCATGCTTTGTTTTGAGAAGTTCGCGAAGCCCACTTCTCAAAACAAAGCATGCCTCCCCGGCCCTCGTCCGTATGTTCTTCCGCTGAGCGAGCGGGAGCTCGGACGTTTTTTCGGATGGACTGTCGATGCCCTTCGCTGTAGAGGCGGGCTGCGGGCAATCCGCTCCAATGTTTCCAAATGAATACGCTGTGAGCCGTGGGAGACGATTCTCCCCGCAAGCACTCTAGTATGCTAAAGTACCCAGAAGACCGGCGGAGCTATGCCGGTCTTCTGCTCTATATGAAACACAGCATGAGGAGGCTCACCAGATGACGGCCACACCGTGGGGATTCCGGGACATATTGCCCGAGGAGGCTCAGGCGCGCGAGGAGATTGCGCTGACGGTGAAGGGCTGCTTCAGGGAGCATCATTACCTTCCGGTCGAGACGCCGCTGCTCGAGGACAAGGGTTCGCTTGAGGAAGGCGGCCGCATCGCGGACACGCCGTTTAAGCTCTTTGACGACGACGGGCGTCTGTTGGTGGTCCGCCCCGACAACACACTACCGATCGTGCGCCTGGTTTCGACCCGCATGCGCGCGGCCGACCTGCCCCTGCGCCTGCGCTATGAGGCGCCGGTGGTTCGCGAGTGCCAGCGCAACGCCGGTGGCTCGCGCCAGTTTACACAGCTGGGCTTTGAGCTTATCGGTGCGGGCGATACCGCGGGCGATGTCGAGATTGTCTCGCTGGTCGCCGAGGCCGTGCGTGAGCTGGCACTTCCCGATGCGCGCATCATCGCAGGCAGCGTGCGTCCTTTTAAGGAATTGCTCGCGGTATGCGAGGATCGTGAGCTGGCTGCCGAGGCCCTGCGCTGCGTGCACGCCAACGACTTTGTGGGCCTCGATGCCCGCGTGGCGGCAAGCGCCGAGTCCGATGCCGTCAAGGCCGCCATTAGCGAGTTGCCGCGTCTGCACGGCGGTGCCGAGGTACTCGACCGCGTGGACGCGCTGCTGGAGGCCGCCGGTATCGTCGCGCCGCTGACGCGCGAGCTGCGTGCCCTGGTCGAGGGCCTGGCACCCGAGGACGCCCAGGTGCTGTCGTTCGACTTCTCCATCATGAACTCGTTCGATTACTACACGGGCCTGGTCTTTAAGGCCTATGCCGGCGGCTTGCCCGATCCGGTCGGTTCGGGCGGACGCTATGACTCCATCTTTACCGGCGCATTTGGCGCCGGTATCGAGGTGCCGGCGGCGGGCTTCGCCTTTTCGCTCGAGCGCCTGGAGGCCGCGCGCACCTCGGCCGAGGATGCCGCTTCCGATGGCGACCACGCCGTGGGTCGTGGCGCCGAGGGCCCGCTGCGCATCGCCGTGCCCAAGGGCTCGCTTAAGGCCGACACGCTCGACGTGCTCGAGGCCGCGGGTCTGGACGTCTCTGAGCTGCGCGACCCCGGCCGTCACCTGATCGTGCGCGGTCGCGACACGCGTGCCGGCGAGGGCGCGGTCGGCGATATCGAGTTTGTCATCGTGCGACCCAGCGATGCACCCGCCTTTGTGGGTTGCGGTGGTGCCGACTGCGGCATCTGCGGCTGGGACTCGCTCATCGAAGCCGACCTCAACTTGCTGCAGCTGGTCGATTTGGGCTACGGCCTGTGCACCTTTATTGAGGCGGAGCCCGCATGGCGCGCCGGTCAGGCCGAGCGCAACTACGCCCGTCGCGGATCGCTTCGCGTGGCCACCAAGTACCCGCGCATCGCGAGTGCCTGGTATGCCGAGCGCGGTGTGAACGCCGACATCGTTTCGCTGCACGGCAACATCGAGCTGGGACCCATCGTCGGCATGACCGATCGCATCGTGGACATTACCGCCACGGGTGCCACGCTGCGCGACAACGACTTGGTCATCACCGGCCGCATTATGGACTGCACGGCCCGCTTCTTTGTCAATCCGGGCGCCGCACGCCTGGATCCGCGCGTGCGCAACCTGGCAGATCGCCTGGCCGCGGCCGTGAAGGACAAGCATTTTGAGCCCGTCGCGGGCTCGGCACAATAGCGCGAGCGCGCACGGGTGCCCCAACGTACGGGCTGCGGGTCGATTGGCGCCGCCGCCCGGCCTCTCGTTTTTCGAACGCAACCTCGACCGATAGGGGATTCCGATATGAAGACCATCAAGCTTGCTCCCGGTGAGCGCCTCGTCACCAACCAGCTCAACCGCAAGGGCGTGCTGCCGCAAAACATCGTCGACGCCGCCCGCGATATCGTGGCCAACGTGCGCGCCAACGGCGATGCCGCGGTGCGCGATTACTGCCAGCGTTTTGACGGTGTCGAGCTGCAGAGCTTTCGTCTGCCGCAGGAGCAGATCGATGCCGCGCTCGAAGGCCTCGACCCTGCCTTTGTCGCCGCGCTCGAGAAGGCCGCGCGTCAGATTCGCGAGTTCCACCAGCGCGAGGTCGAGCAGAGCTGGTTTACCACGCGCCCGGATGGCACGATGCTCGGCGTTAAGGTGACCCCGCTCGCGGCGGCCGGCATCTACGTGCCGGGCGGTCGCGCGCAGTATCCCTCCACCGTGCTCATGAACGCCATTCCCGCCAAGGTCGCCGGCGTCAGGCGCGTGGTCATGGTGACCCCGCCGCAAAAGGACGGCCTGATCAGCCCCTACACGCTTGCCGCGGCCAAGCTCGGCGGCGTGGACGAGATCTATATGGTGGGCGGCGCCCAGGCCGTGGCCGCGCTGGCGTACGGCACCGAGACCATTCCGCGTGTCGACAAGATTACCGGCCCGGGCAACGCCTTTGTCGCTGCGGCCAAGCAGATTGTTTCGGGCGATGTGGGCATCGACATGGTCGCCGGCCCGTCCGAGGTCTGCGTGCTGGCCGATGCCACGGCCAAGCCCATGGTGGTCGCGGCAGACCTGATGGCCCAGGCCGAGCACGATCCGCTGGCAGCCTGCTATCTGGTGACCTGCGACGAGCAGTTTGCGCGCGAGGTCGAGGCCGGCATCGACATCCTGGTGGCGCAGTCCCCGCGCGCCGAGATCACGCGCGCCTCGCTCGATAACGAGGGCACCATCGTGGTTGCCGCCGACATGGCTGCCGCCGTCGAGGCCGTGAACACCGTGGCGCCCGAGCACCTTGAGCTGCACTGCAAGGACGCGATGGGCCTGCTCGGCGGTATTCGCAACGCCGGCGCCATCTTTGTGGGCGCTTGGAGCTCCGAGCCGCTCGGCGATTACGTCGCTGGCCCCAATCACACGCTGCCGACCGGCGGCACGGCCCTGTTCTCCAACCCGCTTTCGGTGGAAGAGTTCGTTAAGCGCTCGAGCGTCATTTGCTATACGCCCGAAGGCCTGCTTTCCGACGCTCCTGCTACGCAGCGTCTGGCCGAGGCCGAGGGTCTATGGGCGCACGCACTTTCCGCCGCTCTTCGTCGCCGTGTGCTGGAACAGGGCGAGGATGCCGTGAGTGCCGAGTCGCTGGCCGCGGCCGACCTGACCAAGGTCGCCTGGCCGGGCGACGCCGTGGCGACGGTTGCCGAGGGCGTGGACCTGACGGCGACTGCGGGCGCGGATGGCGCCGGTGTGACCGGTGGGGAGGCCTAATATGGCCGAACTCACGCCGCGCATGAAGGAGCTCGTCCAGCCCTATCTGGCAGGCATTGAGCCCTATGATCCCAACTTTACGCCCACGCGCATCAACCTTTCGGCCAACGAGAACACCTATCCCGTGCCGGCCGGCGTGCGCGAGGCGGTCGACGCCGCCCTGGCTGCCACGCCGCTCAACCGCTATCCCGATCCCATGTCTAACGACCTGCGCGACGAGCTAGCCGCCTGGCATGGCGTGACGCGCGAGAATATCTGCGTGGGCAACGGTGGCGACGAACTGCTCTATAACTACCTGCTGGCGTTTGGCGGCGCGGGGCGGACCCTGCTCAACTGCCCGCCGTGCTTTAGCGAGTATGCGTTCTTTGCGTCGCTGTGCCAGACCGAGGTGCGCGACGTGTGGCGCGACCCCGCGACCTTTGAGCTCGACCAGGCAGCTGTGCTCGCGGCCGCACCCGAGTGCAACCTGGCGATCGTGACCTCGCCCAACAATCCCACGGGCGATGTGGCGCCGCTCGACTTTGTCGCTGCCCTGTGCGATGCGTGCCCCGGCATGGTGATGGTCGACGAGGCCTACGTTGAGTTTGCCGACGATTCGTTTGGCGCGGCCACCACGGCGCAGGGACTTATCGCCGAGCATCCCAACCTGGTGATTCTGCATACGCTGTCCAAGGCGTTTGGCGCCGCCGGCACACGCCTGGGCTATGTGATCGCGGCGTCCGAGGTCATCGACGTGTTCGCGGCGATTCGCCAGATCTACTCGGTCAACGTGCTGAGCCAGGCCGCAGCGCTTGCCTGCGTGCGTGCCCGCGATGCATACGCGCCCGTGGTGGCGCAGGTTGCATCCGAGCGCGAGCGCGAGCTGTGCGCCCTACGCGCAATGGCTGCCGAGGGCCTGCCCGTGGAGGTATGGCCGAGCGCGGCGAATTTTGTGCTCGCGCGCACGCCGCATGCCACGCGCGTGCGCGAGCGTCTGCGCGACGAGTATTCGATTCTGGTGCGCGACTTTAGCTACGCGCCGGGGCTCGCGGACTGCCTGCGCATTACCGTGGGCACCCCGCAGGAAAACGACGAGGTGCTGGCCGCGTTTGCCGCGCTGGTGAAGGAGGAGATGTAGATGGACCGCTATGCCGAGGTAACCCGCAAGACGGGCGAGACCGACATTGTCGTCAAGCTCGACCTGGATGGATCCGGTGTGTGCGATATCTCGACCGGCGTGCCGTTTTTCGACCACATGCTCAACGCCTTTGGCCGCCATGGTCTGTTCGATCTGACGGTGCACGCGGTGGGCGACGTGGAGATCGATGCGCACCACACCGTCGAGGACACGGGTATTGTGCTGGGCGAGGCGTTTTGTCAGGCGCTGGGCGACAAGGCGGGCATTACGCGCTTTGCCGACGCGGCGATCGCCATGGACGAGACGCTTGTGATGGCTGCTGTTGATATTTCGGGCCGCGGGCAGGCCTACTGCGAGCTGCCCGTGCCCACCGAGCGCGTGGGCAGCTTTGATACCGAGCTGGCCGTCGAGTTCTTCTACGCCTTTGCGCGCGACGCCAAGCTCACGCTGCATGTGCGCGAGCTGGCGGGCGGTAACTCGCATCACATTATCGAGGCCGCCTTTAAGGCCGTGGGCCGCACGATGCGCCACGCCTGCGAGCTCGATCCCCGCGTGCAGGGCATCCCTAGCACCAAGGGCTCACTGTAACCGCTACAAAGGCAGAAACCACCACGAAGGTGTCTGTCCCCTTTGTGGTGGTTTTCGGACAAGATGAGGAGGAGGGGTCGCGTGGGCGAACCGAAGATCGTGGTGGTCGACTACCACAAGGGCAACTTGTCGAGCGTCGTGCGCGGGCTTGCGCGCGCCGGTGCCGCTGCCTGCACGTCGGACGACCCGGAGCAGATCCGCCGCGCCGACGGCCTGGTCATTCCTGGCGTGGGCGCGTTCTATGACGCGATCGCCTTTATACGCCAGAGCGGCGAGGAGGCGGCCGTGCTCGATGCCGTCGCCGCCGGAACTCCGCTGCTCGGCATCTGCCTGGGCCTTCAGCTCTTTTTTGAGCGCGGCAACGAGGGCGTGCCTGCGGACGAGGGCATGGCTGCAGACGGCAGCACCCCTGAGCAGTCTGGCGGCCCCTGGGTCGATGGCCTGGGCATCATGCGCGGTTCGTGCACGCGCCTGGAGTCGAGTCGCCTGAAGGTGCCGCACGTGGGCTGGGACCAGGTGCACATGACGCCCGCCGGCGCGGCCGATCCGTTGCTCGTCGGTTTTGCCGAGGGCGCCAACATGTACTTCACCCACAGCTACGCGGTGGCCGACGACGCCGATGCCGCTGATGTTTTGGCGCGCACGCACTACACGCGGAGCTTCCCGTGCATCGCGCGTCATGGCAACGTGTGGGGTTGCCAGTTTCATCCCGAGAAATCCTCGGCCCTGGGACAGCGCATTCTTAAGAACTTCGTCAACATCGTCGAGGAGGTTGGCCGATGATCCTGTTTCCCGCAATCGATCTGATCGGCGGCAAGGTTGTGCGCCTGGAGCGCGGCGACCGCAGCCGCTGCAAGGTATATTCCGACGACCCCGTCGCCGTCGCCCGCTCGTTTGCCGAGCAGGGCGCGAACTGGGTGCATGTCGTCGACCTGTCCGCTGCCTTTGGCGAGGACGAGGACGCGTGCGCTGCCAACTCGGCGGCGATTAAGGCTATCTGCGGCGTCGACGGCCTGTCCGTGGACGTGGGCGGCGGTGTCCGCTCGCTCGCGCGCATCGACGAGCTGGCAGGCTACGGCGCACGCCGCATTGCGCTGGGCACCGTGCTGGTGACCGAGCCGGGTTTTGCCGAGGTGGCAGCCCAAGGCTTTGGCGAGCTGTTGGTGGCAGATATTGCCGCGCGCGACGGCCAGGTCAAGGTGAATGGCTGGCGCGACGGCGCGGGCGTGGCACTCGACGACGCCGTGGCGCAGCTCAGCGAGCTGGGCTTTAAGCATCTGGTGTATACCGACATCGCGCGCGATGGCATGCAGACGGGCATCGATGTGGCGGCGTATCGCCATGTGGCCGAGGTCGCGGGATTTCCCGTCGTGGCTTCGGGCGGCATCTCGACGCTCGACGACATCCGCGCGCTGGCCGCGGTGGGCGAGGGCGCGATTGAAGGTGCCATCACCGGCCGTGCGCTCTACGAGGGCAACTTTACGCTGGTACAGGCGTTGGCCGCCGCCCGAGGGGAGGAGTAGCCCATGCTTACCAAGCGCGTGATTCCCTGTCTAGACGTCAAGGACGGCCGTGTGGTCAAAGGCGTCAACTTTGTGAGCCTGCGCGATGCGGGCGATCCGGTGGAGCTTGCCCGTGCCTACGACCGCGAGGGTGCAGACGAGGTCGTCTTCCTGGACATTACCGCGACGAGCGACAATCGCGCGACGACCATCGAGATGGCGGCGCACGCGGCCGAGGAGCTCGCTATTCCCTATACCGTGGGCGGCGGTTTCCGCGACCTGGCGGGCATGCGAACCATGGTGGCGGCCGGTGCCGACAAGGTATCGCTCAACTCTGCCGCCGTGCGCGACCCGTTGCTGATCAGCCAAGCTGCCGCGGCGTTTGGCAGCCAAGCCGTGGTCGTGGCGATCGATGCCAAGCGCGTCGGCCTGCCTGGGCAGCCGAATGCCGACAAGTGGGAGGTTTTTACCGCAGGAGGCCGCAACGCCACGGGTATCGATGCGGTGGCGTGGGCCGAGGAGGCGGCCCGTCGCGGTGCCGGCGAGATCTTGCTCACCAGCATGGATCGCGACGGCACCAAGGCTGGCTTTGACCTGGCGCTCACCCGCGCCGTGGCGCGCGCGGTGCCAATCCCCGTCATCGCGAGCGGCGGCGTGGGCACGCTCGAGCATTTCGCCGAGGGCGTGATCGAGGGCGAAGCCGATGCCGTGCTGGCAGCAAGCGTCTTTCACTTTGGAACCTTCAGCATTCGCCAGGTGAAGGAGTACATGGCGTCGCAGGGCATCCCTGTCAGGTTGGACTTCTAGCGCTGCGGCTTGTCCAGGCACCGCATCTTGCCGCTCAAACCGTCGCTCGCGTACCAAAGTACGCGTCGCTCCTCTTTCGCGGCAACCTGCGGTACCTGGACAACCCTCGCCGACCTGTGGGGTTTCGTTTGTTACTTGGGAGAAATGATGACTGAGGTAGTAGAAGCGGCTGATCTTAAATACGACGCCCGCGGGCTGATTCCTTGCGTGGTTCAGCAGTATGACACCGGTGAGGTGCTTATGGTTGCTTGGATGAACGAGGAATCGGTGGGGCTGACGCTCAAGACCGGGACCACGTGGTTTTGGAGTCGCAGCCGTCAGGAGCTCTGGAACAAGGGCGCGACGAGTGGCAACATGCAGGAGGTCAAGGAGCTCTGGGCCGACTGCGATAGCGATACGCTGCTGGTCAAGGTCGACTCGCCGGGTCCGGCCTGCCACACCGGCAACCGTACCTGCTTCTTTAAACGCGTAAAGGGAGGAACACGATGAAGGTCGTGACGCCGTTCGAAGTCGCCGACTGCAACGCCGAACTCCTCCGCGCGGGCGTGCCGTGCCGCGTGCACCTGACCGATGCCTGCGGGGCGCAGTCGTTTTGGCTCGAGGCCGAGAAGGAAAGGCTCGATGAGGCCCATGCCGTCATCGTCGAGTTCTTTGAGAAAAAGGGCGCAAAGCCTCGGTTCGATGAGACCGGTACCTACTTTACGCTGCAGTAACGAGAGGAAATAACCATGGGAGTCAGAACAGCTAACGTGCAGCCGGGAAATATCGGCGAGACGCTGACGGGACTGGCCGAGGTGATTCACGGTCGTCGCGATGCGTCGCCACAGGAGAGCTACACCGCCCGTCTGCTGACCGAAGTCGAGGACGAGCTTCTCAAGAAGCTTGCCGAGGAGGCGAGCGAGGTGATCATGGCCTGCAAGGATAACGACCACGATCACATCCGCTACGAGGCCGGCGACCTGGTCTACCACCTGCTCGTAACCCTTGAGCGTTATGGCATCACCCTCGACGAACTGGCCGGCGAACTCAATGCCCGCCGCCACTAGTCATTGGGGACGTTCTTAAACGACTAGTTAGGCGAGGGGCGTGGATTCCCATTCGCCGGTGAGGTGGGGAATGTCGAAGGTTCGATAACCGCAGTCGTAGGCGTGGGCCTGGGCCTCGCGGATGTTCCAGCAAATATCGCAGGAGCGGTGCGCATCCGAGCCAAAGGTAATGGGCACCTCGGCATGGGCGAAGCAGCGCAAAAGGCCGGTCGCGGGATAGTAGTCGTCGAGCCCCTTGCGCGGTGCGGCCGTCGAGACCTCAACGCGGCGACCCGTATCGTGCGCGCACTCGGCAATCTGCTGCCAAAACGGCGCGGGGTCAAAGTCGGGCGCAAAGCCCTCCTTCGAAAAGCGCATGACTAGGTCGGGGTGGGCCATCACATCAAAGTTGAGCGGGCTCTCGCAGGCGCGGCACCAGTCATCGACGTAGCGCTCCCACACGCCGCGCACGCCTAAGTTCTCCCAAACATGCAGGTTGGTATCGTCGTCGATCCAGCCGCAGAGCGAATCAGGCGTATCGGGGCGCGCGACGCCCTCTGTCCCTGCCGTGCCCGCGGCACCTGCCGCAATATCGCCCGGGTCGCCAATCCAATGCACGCTGCCCAAGCGCACCACGGCGCCCTGGGACCAGCGCTCTACCAAGGGCTCGCAGCCGTCGTACCAATCGCATTCAAAGCCATAGATAAGCTCGAGCTCCGGCGCGATCTGCGCGGCAAGCTTGCAGGCGTCCTCAAATGCCAGGCGATGCGCCGGCAAGCCGCCCTCGACAACCTGCACCTCGCAGTTGGCGTCCATGCTGGCGGGCAAGGTGAGGTGGTCGGTCGAGACCATGACCTGACATCCGGCGGCGGCAGCGGCGCGGACGTTCTCCTCAAACGAGGCATGCCCGTCCGAAAACGAGGTATGGGTATGGCAATCGACCAGCGGGCATGCGGACATGGCGGCTCCTTTGCATTTGGCGAATCCGCTCCATTGTAACGGCGCGACTCTCAACGCGCCGGGTATGCTGCGAGTCGAAATCGAGCGGAAAGGGCGGACGGTGTGCGGTGGCGCCTCGCTTGCGCTCTCAAAACGTGTACGTCAGCCTCCAAAACCGACAAAAAATGACATGTTTGGAGGCTGACGTACACGTTTGGATGGGGGCGGGGGCGGGGACGGGCAAAAGTCGCGTCCATCCGAGGATGCCGCCCCCGCGTCGTCCGCGATGTGCTAGCGTTTGGGTGAACAAAACGAGCCCGTGCGGAAAGGATCCGGACCGTATGCAACGTGGAAGTACATCTCCGCTGTCCCGCGAGACCGATGCGCCCGAAACCATCGTCAAGCTGGAGTGCGATATTGACGACGCGTCGCCCGAGGTGCTCGCCTACGCCGCCGAACGCCTGCGCGAGGCGGGCGCCCGCGAGGTACACTGGCTGCCCCTCTATTGCAAAAAGGGCCGCCCCGGATGGCAGCTGCAGGTGATTTGCTCACACGAGGATATCGACCGCCTGCAGACGATTATCTTTTTGGAAACCACGACCAACGGCATTCGTCGCCAGGTCATGGAGCGTGTTTGCTTGCCACGTCGCTTTGAGCAGGTGGCGACGCCTTGGGGCGAGGTAGCCGTCAAGGTGGCCACCCTGCCCGACGACAGCGAGCGCGCGGCGCCCGAGTACGAAGACTGCGCCCGTCTTGCCCGCGAACATGGCGTGCCGCTCCAACGCGTGATGCAGGCGGCTCAGAGTGCGGCGCTTCGATTTGAGTAACACAGTAGATGGGCTCCACATCCGCTGGACTCCGTATTCAGCCCCCATCAACCCCACGCCGAAAGGACCCCCCATGAAATACCTCATCGCCTCCGACATCCACGGCTCGGCATACTGGGCCGAGCGCCTCGTCGCCGCCATCGAGCGCGAGAACCCTGACCGCATCGTGCTGCTGGGCGACCTGCTCTACCACGGCCCGCGCAACGACCTGCCACGCGATTACGCCCCTAAGCGCGTAATTCCGCTGCTCAACGCCCTGGCCGACCGCATCACCGCGGTGCGCGGCAACTGCGATGCCGAGGTCGACCAGATGGTGCTCGACTTCCCCGTCATGGCCGATTACGCCACCCTGTTCGACGAGACCGGCCGCGAGCTGTTCCTGACGCACGGCCACGTCTTTGGCGCCGGCATGCACAACAGCGTCGACCACGCGCCCACGCTGCCCGAGGGCTCCGCGCTCGTCTACGGCCACACGCACATCAAGGTCAACGAGGCGAGCGAGGCGCACACGGGCCTGTGGCTCTTCAACCCCGGCAGCGTGAGCATCCCCAAGGACGGCACGCACAGCTACGGCATCTACGAGGGCGGAGCGTTCCGCCACGTGATCCTGGAGGAGGACTAACCATGGCGCAGCACATGGCTCAGCAAAATGCCGAGGGCTCGCGCGATCTGTCCACGCTGGTCGACGCATCGGCCGAGCTGCAGCATCTGGTGCAGACCATCTGGCGTCTGCGTCAGCCCGATGGTTGCCCGTGGGACCGCGAGCAGACGCATCAGAGCATCGGCAAGAACATGATCGAGGAGGCCTATGAGGCGCTCGACTGCATCGAGGCCGACGATGCCACGCATCTGCGCGAGGAGCTGGGCGATGTGCTCATGCAGGTGGTGCTGCATGCGCAGATTGCGGCGGACGCCGGCGAGTTTACGCTGGCCGACGTGGCACGCGATATTGACGCCAAGCTCATTCGCCGCCACCCGCACGTGTTTGGCGATGCGGATGCCGACAACCCCGACGAGGTGCTCAAGATTTGGGACGAGGTCAAGCTTGCCGAGAAGGCTGCCAAGGACAAGGCTGTGGCGGCGGGCGAGGCTGCGCCCGAAGGCCTGCTCGACGGCGTGCCCACGCACCTGCCGGCGCTGATGCAAGCTCAGAAGGTGTCGCGCAAGGCGGCGGCCGTGGGCTTTGAGTGGGAGACGGTCCAGGATGTGTGGGACGAGGTCGCCGAGGAGCGTGCCGAGTTTGAGGCCGAGGCGCCCGGCTCGCCCGAGCGCGAGATGGAGTTTGGCGACCTGCTCTTTGCCCTAGTCAACGTTGCGCGCAAAGAGGGGATTGACGCCGAAAGTGCCCTGCGCGCGAGCACGGCCAAGTTCCGCCGTCGCTGGGCTGCGATGGAGCAGATGGCGGCCGGTGCTCACGTGGATCTTGCCGAGCTTTCGACCCACGGCCTCAACGACCTGTGGGATGCCGCAAAGGCTGAGGAGTAAGGCTGCGGGAACGACGGGCTGACGCGCCTCATCGTTCCCGCTAAATTTTTCGAAAATCAAGTGTATCCCTCGGCTAACTTAGGGCATAATGCAAAAAGTGCGACATGGCTAACTTACGGAGACGCACCGACGGTGCACGGTCAGCCGGTCGCTTGCATCCACTACGTTTCCAAGTGAGAGGGAGACAACATGAGCGATATTTTGGACGTCTACGGTCGCGAGGTGCTCGACAGCCGCGGCAATCCCACCGTCGAGGTCGAGGTCGTGCTCGAGGACGGCAGCTTTGGCCGCGCAATGGTGCCTTCGGGCGCTTCGACCGGCGCCTTTGAGGCGTGCGAGCTGCGCGATGGCGACAAGGGCCGCTATCTGGGCAAGGGCGTCTCGCAGGCCGTCGAGCACGTCAACAACGAGTGCGCCGATGCCGTCGTGGGCCTCGATGCCTTCGATCAGCGCGGCGTCGATGCCGCGCTGATCGCCGCGGACGGTACCCCCAACAAGACCAAACTCGGCGCCAACGCCATCCTGGGCGTGTCGCTGGCCGTCGCCCGCGCCGCTGCCGAGTCGGCGGGCCTGTCGCTGTACCAGTACCTGGGCGGTGTCAACGCCCATCTGCTGCCCACGCCTATGATGAACATCCTCAACGGCGGCGTGCACGCCGACAACAACGTGGACTTCCAGGAGTTCATGATCATGCCGGTGGGCGCCCCGAGCTTTGCCGAGGGCCTGCGCTGGTGCGCCGAGGTCTACCACACCCTTAAGGGCGTGCTGCACGAGGCCGGCCTGGGCGGCGGCGTGGGCGACGAGGGCGGCTTCGCGCCCAACCTCAAGACCAACGCCGAGCCGTTCGAGTACATCACCAAGGCCGTGGAGAAGGCCGGCTTTAAGCCCGGCGTCGACTTCATGTACGCCATGGACCCGGCCTCGACCGAGTTCTACAACGCCGAGACCGGCATGTACGAGCTCAAGGGCGAGGGCGTTGAGTACACGAGCGCCCAGATGGTCGATTACTGGGAGAAGCTCGTCGACACCTATCCCATCATCTCCATCGAGGACGGCATGGCCGAGGAGGACTGGGACGGCTGGGTCGAGCTTACCCGCCGCATTGGCAACAAGGTGCAGCTGGTGGGCGACGACCTGTTCGTCACCAACACCGAGCGCCTCAAGAAGGGCATCGAGCTGGGCGCCGCCAACGCGATCCTGGTCAAGGTCAACCAGATCGGCACGCTCACCGAATCGCTCGAGGCCATCGAGACCGCCAAGGAGGCCGGCTACGCCTGCATCGTGAGCCACCGCTCCGGCGAGACCGAGGACTCTACCATTGCCGACCTGGTCGTGGGCGTCAACGCCGGCCAGATCAAGTCGGGCGCCCCGTGCCGCAGCGACCGTATCGCCAAGTACAACCAGCTCATCCGTATCGAGGACGAGCTCGAGGGCAGCGCGCGCTACGCCGGTAAGGCCGCGTTCTACAACATTCGCTAAGGCAAGTGGTGTTGCGGGGGCGGGGGTTGACTCGGCTCCGCTCTACTTCTGATGGCCGCCATTGGGCGCTGGGCCATATGGCTCAGCGCCTTTTTTATGTCGAGCAAAGGCTGGCGAAGGCGGTGCGGGCGCTCGTGCTATAACTAAAGGACTTAGCGCAAACAAACCTCAACCGCACAAGGCGCACATGGATCAGATTTACGACAACAGGTACTATTCCGCCGGTTCGCGCGAGCCGTCGCCTCGCCGTGCGCGCACGGTGCAGCTCGGTGGGTCCGCCTACGCCGGCGTCGACCGCCCCGCGCAGCGCCCGACAAGTACCTCGCGCCCCAATGCTCAAGTGAATACTTCGACAGATGGACCGGTGCGCCCGGCACGTTCGTCGCATGCATCGCGTCCCTCGACTCAGACACACGACAAATCGAGCAGACCTTCGAGCCGTCTTTCGGGCTCGGACTTTATGCATTACGCCAACGACAACGCGGTGGTCAAGGCGATCTATGACTTTACGCATGGCTCTCTGCGTCCGTTGTTTATCGGTATCGTGGTGGCGCTGGTGCTCGTGAGCCTGTATTTTCCCGTGCGCGATCTGTACGTGGCAAAGCGTTCGAGCGATATCTTGGCCAAGCAGGTCGAGATTCGCGAGCAATATAACGACGAGCTGCAAAAAAGCGTCGACAAGCTGCTCTCGGAGGAGGGTATCAAGGACGCGGCGTCCGAGGACCTGGGCCTGGTGATGCCCGGCGAGAAGAAGATTGACGTGCTGGGCTTGGACGACGATTCGGACTCGTCGTCGAGCAAAAAGTCCTCAAACGCCAAGAAGGCCAGCGAAGTGGCCAAGGAAATCGAAGAAGTCGGCAAGGACGCGCCGTGGTACATCCAGGCGCTCGACATGCTGTTTGGGTTTAACGGCGTCGAGGGCCAGACGGTCGTGTCCAACGGCAAATAGCGCCCGGAGGGGAGCCCGCAATGACAAATTGCAAACGCTATAAGGTAGCCGCGATCGACCTGGGAACGGTGTCGTCGCGACTGGTGCTGGCGCAGGTCGAGGCCGGGGCGATCGTGGAATCGTCCAAGCATACCGAGATTACCGACCTGGGCGAGGGCGTGGACGCGACGGGCCGCTTTTGCGAGGCGGCTGTCGAGCGTGTGCTTGCTGCGTGCCGCATGTTTGTGGACGAGGCCCGTGCCTTTGGGGCCGTGTGCGTCTGCACCACGTGCACGAGTGCCGCGCGCGATGCGTCCAATGCCGCGCTGCTGCTGGACGGCCTGCGCGAGTTGGGGCTCAAACCGCAGGTGATTCCGGGCGAGGTCGAGGCGCGCCTGACATTTTTTGGCGTGGCGCACGACTTTGCCAACGAGCGCATCATCGTCGCGGATTCGGGCGGTGGATCCACGGAGCTCGCGACGGGCGTGTACGCGCCGGAGCGCGGGGTTTTTGCGCTGGAAGGGACGCGCTCGCTGGACATCGGTTGCCGTCGCGTGACGGAGCGCTTTTTCTCCGCGTTGCCGCCCGCGGATGGCGAGCTTGCTGCCGCTGCCGCGTGGGCAGGCGAGCAGTTCGCCGCCTATTTTGAGGGCCTGCCTGTCGACTTTGAGCGCGCCGAACGCTTAGTCGCGGTGGGCGGCACGGTGACTACGCTGGTGGCTCTGGTCCACGAGCTGGAACCGTACGATTCGAGCTTTGTGCACCTACGCGAGCTGTCGCTGGAGCAGGTCTCGGCCGCTATCGAGCGCATGTCTGTGTTGGACGCGGAAGGCATCGCCGCGCTACCGGGTGTACAGCCCAAACGCGCGGGCGTCATCCTGGCCGGCGCCGTGGTGATTCGCGAGCTCATGCGCGCCGGTGGCTACAACGCGCTCACCGTAAGCGAGAACAGCCTGCTCGCCGGCATGGCCGCCACCATCAACGAAGTCCTCGACGGCGAAACCCCCACCATCACCTGGACCCCGGACTTAAGCACCCTCAAATAAGCTGCGGTGAAATAGTTCCTAAATGTGCTGGTAAACGGTCAAAACAGGAACTATTCCACCGCAACTTCCGAGGGGATCAGGGTAGTCTTTTAGACACGTCCCAAATTAGCTGTTTTGTGGCGGCGCGGGGCGGTGGGACGTCTGCGTATTTGCTGCGCAAATACGCACCGGCTTCGGTCGCCTGCCGGCGCCCTCGCCGGCTCGCTACGGACGCTGCGCGTCCGCTTAACGCTCGCCCCCTCGCGGGTTCGAGTCCCACCGGCATCTAAAAGAAACAAGCCCGCATCCCCAGGGGGCACGGGCCCGTAAAAGCCAAATGGTAGGGGCGGTGGGACTCGAACCCACAATCCTTGCGGCGAGAGATTTTAAGTCTCCTGCGTATGCCAATTCCGCCACGCCCCCGTGAGACTAGAAGTCTAGCACAAGCCGTCCGTTACGCGTTGACGGCCATCGAGTGTTGCCCCGACTTCTCCAGGAACTCCTGGAACTTGGCTTCGTCGCCCTTGTTCTGGTACTGCAGGGCCAGCAGGTACTCCAGTCGGCAGCGCTTGACCGGGTCGTCGCCGACATCCTCGAGCATGCGCTCCAGCTCGGGAATGTCGTTGTGGCGCTTGAGGATCATCGTGTCGTACATCAGCTGGCATTCGTGTGCGACCGCCTCGGCCTGACCGCCCTCAAAGCCCTTGATCTCGTGCAGCAGCTCCTTGGACTTTTTGCGGTCCTCCTGGCCAACGTAGTAGTTAAAGGCTTTGATCACCAGGTCGACGCGCTGCATCTTGGGCAGATTGAGCCCCAGCAGCAAATCGAACATCTCATCGGCGCGCTTGTGGTCCTCGCGCAGCAGATAGGAGTTCAGGCGCAGGTAGTCGCGGTTGTAGCGCGGGTACAGCATGCTGGTGAGTCTGCCGTCGAGCAAACGATCGAACTCGTCCCACTGCTTGGCGGCCATAAGCTGCTGCAGGCGCTTGAACGTTGTGCGTTTTTTGACGCTAAAGAACACCGACACGGCGATGCAGATGATAACGACGGCGGTCCAGAGTGTGCGGGAATCGAGCATATTGGGATCCTTAGTCGCTCGTAGCGCGAGCGGTATGACAACACGTACTAGATGTATTATACGCAGCGCGCAAGCAAACTGGCATAAAAGCTCATCGAGGCTGAGTGCCATCGCTCGCTGCGGTACACTTACCTAAAGTAAACCATGAAGGGAGACATTACCTATGAAGAAGATCGTTTTGGCTTGCGGTGCTGGCGCTGCTACTTCCACGCTTGTTGCCCAGAAGGTCGCCACCATGCTCGACGCCAATGGTTATGCCGGCAAGTATGAGATCGTGCAGTGTGCCATCTCCGAGGCCAAGGACTACTGCGACGAGGGCGCCGACCTGCTGATCGCCACCACCGTTGCCCCCGAGGGCCTCACCTGCCCGTACGTGAGCGGCGTGCCCTTCATGACCGGCATGAACCGCGTTGCTGCCGAGAAGGCCGTTCTCGACGTTATGGCTCAGTAGGCGCTGACTGCATGAGTGAGCAGAACGCCAACCCGGTAGAGCTCTTTGGTATGCGCGTTGCCCATGTGGGCATTAACGCCGCCGACCCGGCAGACGCCCTGGAGATCGCGGAGCTGTTCTCGACGATGATGGGCCTGCCCGTCATCGAGACCCCGGTTTCGTACTTTAACGATTCGCTGGTCGAGATCATGAAGCAGAACGGTCGTGGCACCAAAGGCCACATCGGCTTTGCCGTTAACGACATCGATGCAGCTGAGAAGTGGTTTGCCGAGCGCGGGCTCGAGGTCAACGAGGAGTCGCGCGCGCTGCTACCCGACGGTGGTACCAAACTCGTGTACTTTAAGCGCGAGTTCGCCGGCTTCGCCGTGCATCTGTGCCGCGAGTAGCGCACAAGCTGCTATAGCTAGCAAAAAGGGATAGGGCCGCGTGGCCTTATCCCTTTTATTTATGCCGAGGGGCTTTCTATCGTGGCAGGCGAATCGTAAAGCGGCTGCCGACGTCCTCGACTGAGGTCACACCGATGACGCCGCCGTGGCTGTCGACGATCCACTTGGCGATGGCGAGCCCCAGACCCGAGCCCTGCGCGCCGGCATCGCGCGCGTTGTCGGCGCGGTAGAACCGTTCGAACGCGTGAGCTGCGGATTCCTGGTTCATGCCGATGCCCTCGTCCTCAACACTTATGTCGATCGTGCCCATGCCCGCATCGGGCGTTATGCCAAATGTGACGGACGTGCCCGCGTCCGAATACTTGGCGGCGTTTTGCACGATCACGCGCAGAGCCTGCTTCACGAGTGCCACGTCAACGGGCGCGTCACAGCGCGGGTCGCTGACAAGCGCGGCGTCGTACGCCAGCCGATACGTGTGCGCGGCATCGATCATCTGCGATTCCTCGCATACCTCGCCGACCAGTGCGGCCAGGTTGGTATTCGCGCGCCGCAGGACCGTGCGCCCGGCATCGCCGCGCGCCAAAAACAGCAGCTGCTCCACGAGCTCCTGCATGTGCTCGCTTTCGGCCTTGAGGGACGCGATGGACTCCGCCAGCACGTCCGGATCGTCTTTGCCCCAGCGGTCGAGCATGTTTACGTAGCCCTGAATCACCGCGATGGGCGTGCGCAGCTCGTGGCTCGCATCGTTGACAAAGCGCATCTGCTGCAGCTTGGCCTCTTGCATCTGACGCAGCAGGCGGTTGAGAGCAACCTCGATGCTTGCCAGGTCGGCGTCGCCGGTGGTGACGCTCGGCGAGTCGACGCTTGCGCGCTCGATGGCCTGCTCCAGCGTTTCCATCTTGCCGCCGGCGAGCTGCATGCGGCCGAGCTCGTCCACGCGCAGTGCCAAGTCATTGAGCGGCGCCATGGTGCGGCGCACGCGGCGGGCGCCGCCGAGCATGTTAAGCACGCTGATGACCTGCCCGCCCGCAACGACAACATAGAGGGGCCACAGCGCGACGAGGTCTTGCGCGAGGGGGAAGGTCTTGATGGTGTGCGCGAGTTCGACGGTATAGGTGAGCGTGGCCAGGTTCCAGTCGCGCGCGGGCGCGAGCGACATGCCGTGAATAGTGGCGCTGGGGATCCAGCCTGCGGTAAACGCGCCGTCGGCCAGCGTCTGGTTGTAGCCATAGACCAGGATTGCCGCTGCAGCAACCATCAGCCACAGGTCGAGCCAGATGTAGCTCGCTAGGCGCCGCCACATGTAGCTCCAGTTGATGGCGCGGGCGATGGAGGTGACGCGCTTGGTTTCGGTGCTACGCGCGGCAGACATAGCCCACCCCGCGTACGGTCTGAATGATGCGGGCGCCGCCGGCGTCCTCGATCTTGGCGCGCAGGTGCGCGATGTGCACGTCGACGTTGTTGGTATCGCCCACGTATTCGTAGCCCAGCGCCTCGTGCGCGATGCGCTCGCGCGTGAGCACGGTCTCGGCATGCGCCATAAGCAGGGCGAGGACATCGAACTCGCGGGCCGTGAGCGCGATGGGCGAGCCGCCGACCGTGACTTCGCGGCGGTCGGGGTCGAGCGCAACCGAGCCCACGGCGAGCGCAGCGGGGGAGGGCGCGGCGGAAGCCTGGGTCGAGTCGCCGACCGGGGGCATCGCAGCGGCTCCGGCGCCCGCGCCGCCTGCCGTGCCCACCCCAGTACCGGCGCCGCCAACGGCCGAAGCCGCTCGCACGGCTTCCGAGCGCTTCAGTGCCACGCGGATCCGTGCGAACAGCTCCTCAATCGCAAATGGCTTGGTCAGGTAATCGTCGGCACCGGCATCGAGCCCGGCCACTTTGTCCATCACGGCATCGCGCGCGGTGACCATAATCACCGGCACATCCTTGTGCCTGCGGACACGCCGCAAGACTTCCATGCCGTTGAGCTGCGGCAACAGCACGTCGAGCAGAATCAGATCGTAGTCGCGCTCCAGCGCCAGGTCCACGGCAGTGCGGCCATCGGCGGCGTGTTCCACCTGGTAGCCCTCGTGCTCCAGCTCGAGCGTCACAAAGCGGGCGATTTTCTCCTCGTCCTCTACGATCAAGATCCGTGCCATGCGTGCCCCCGTCTGCGATTATTTGTCGTCGTTGAGATTTTGCTTGATGTCGTCTGCGGCGTTGGCAGCGCTATCCATAAGGTTGTTGATGCTGCCGGGCACGTCGCCGTCGCTGTCGATGCGGTAGCGCATGCCAAAGAACAGGCCAATCAGCATCAGCCATATCGTGGCGCCCCAGGCAAACAGCGCGACGATGGGGATCAGGATGGGGATGTTGAGGATGATCGCATCGCGGCGCGTGGCGATAAATTTGGTGTCCAGGCTCAGGCGGAAGAGCTTTTTGAGGTGCTCCCACACCGTGTCCATCTTCTTGGAGAAGTCGGTCTTTTCGCTCGACTTTTCGTAGGCGGCCTGCGCGGCGACCATCTCGGCCGAGGGTTCGTCGACTGGCGCGGACTCGGTGGCGGCATGCGCCGACGTGGTCTGGGTCTTGCCCTGCGACTCGAGCCAAATGATGGCATCCAAAACGTTGCCGTCGGCAGCGTCGAGCGCCGCCTTGGCATCGGTGTAGCTCACGTTGCACTTGGTGCGGATGGTTTCAACTTTTTCGAGGTCGTCCATGACCTGTCCTTTCGTTCGATGGGCGCGACGCCGGGCGTTTTGCCCGGGCGTGAGCGCTGCGTTCGGCGGCCTGCGTTGCGCGGTGCCGCCCCGCCCTTGGTCGAACTCTATAGTGCAGGTTATAGATTAAGCGATTCTTGAGCCAAGATTAATGTTGGATGAGTTTTTGGGTGGCAGTGGGAAAAGTATTAGACCTCGATAGCGGGAGATGGGGTGCCGGTGCAAAACGGCGTCAAGGGTTGGTCGAGCAGGCGGTTTTCAAGCGACTGGGACATGGCGGGCGGTCGATCGCCTATACTGGTTGGGCTCAACTGGAGAGGTGATAACTAGTTATGAAATCAATCAATGTTGCAGCGGCAATTATTCAGAAGGACGGGAAAATCCTGAGCTGCCAGCGTGGCTACGGCGAGTTTAAAGACGGCTGGGAGTTTCCGGGCGGCAAGCTCGAACCGGGCGAGACCGGCGAGCAGGCAATCGTGCGCGAGATTCAAGAAGAGCTCGAGGTCACGATCGGTAACCTCGACTATCTTTGCACGGTCGAACACGATTACGAGACGTTCCATCTGTCGATGCAGTGCTACCTAGCTAGCATCCTTTCGGGCGAGTTCAAAGAGCACGCTCACGAGGACATGAAGTGGCTCGATACCAATAACCTGTGGGATGTCGATTGGCTTCCAGCGGACGTTAAAGTCGTTAGGGAGCTCGAAAAGAAACTCGGGCTTATGTGAGAAAGGAGCGGACGTCGCATGGCGGCCCGCTCCTTCTTTGTTACTCTGTCTCACTCAGATCGCTGAGCATAAACTCGTAAATGTCCTGGCGCACGGGCGCATTGAGTTCATATTCGATTTCGACGGCGTTGTCGCCGCTCTTAGTTTTAATAGCTTTGAACTCGCCAGTCGGATGTATTTCGCCTAGGAAGTAAAATTCCTTGCCACCCTTATCGTCCTTGTTCTTGCGCATAAACAAATACGTCTTTAGCCCGTTGCCCGGCCATGCCTGCAGTCGCTGAATCTCGGGGGAGTTGAGCGTGCGATTGTTCTTAGAGATTGCAACTAGCTTACTCGGCGAAACAAAGCGGTCTTCATACTGAATGGACTCGCTAATGTCGGGTGCCTTGTCATAGTTAATAAACACGGGGAATGTATTGGTCTTCTCGTCGTAGAAGTAGCCGCCAAGATTTTGGCCGTTGATGTTCTTTTCCCAGTTCATCAAGCGGCAAACTTCTTCGTACGTGTACTTGGCGTTGAGAACGAAATTTGTGTTTTGGTACGTCTCGGCATAGTCGAGTCGGTTACGCGCAATGCCAAAATCCAGCACCTCGAGAATCTGACGCTTGAACTCTGCGTTGCGCAGAGCGGTCGCAAACGCTTCGGTCAGACGAGGTCCGCATCCATCGTCAATAAGCAGGGAAACGAAATCCTTGGGAGTGGCAAAGTCGCCCTTAAGGACTGTGATTGCCGACCTAACGGCGCTGTCCTTAAGCTGTGTGTGGTAGTTCCTAAGCGCAGCCTCGCGCATATGCCGGTAGCCCTCGTGTCCGGCTTCGACGAGCGTTTGAAGCAAATAGAGGTCTTCGAAACGCTTGCCCGCGGCGAGCTTTTGAGAAATAAATTTGAGAATCTTGGTTTGATCAGAGGAAAATTGAACCGTGTAGTCCGGCTCGTATTTGGATAGAAATGCGTGGTAGGACCCCAGGCCGCTATTCTTGAAGATAAGCAGCGGATCGATGGAGCCGTTACGATCAAATTCGAGCAGCGAGGGAATCTTGCCGAGTTTCTGGCGCAAGTCGAGATATTCGTTTTTCAAAAACCTGACGGAGGTGAAATTGCCGCCATCGATGGCCTTGTAGATGCGTGCCTTGGAAATACGATCGAAGCTCACGGTCGAACATCCGGGGATCGTCGAATCGCCCTCTTGGACGAGACGACGCAGGCGATCTTTGTTGTACGTTTTGTCACCCGAAAGCGCGATGGGCACCAAGAAGTTGCTCTGGTAGTTGCCAATAAAGTCGAGCACCAGTGCGTATTCCTTACCATCATTCAGACGCAAACCTCGTCCGAGCTGTTGAATAAAGATGATTGCGGAGTCGGTGCGTCGAAGCATGATGATCTGATTGAGCGAGGGGATGTCGACGCCTTCGTTCATGATATCGACCGAGAAAATATACTCGAGCTCGCCGGCTTCAAGTCGGCTGATAACGGCATCGCGGACTTCATCGGGATCTTGACCGCTAATCGCAGCCGTTCGATATCCGAGAGCGTTGAATTTGCGCGACAGTTCTTTGGCCTCGGCGTTTCGATTGCAGAAAATTAAGCCCCTGCGGTTACTTTTGGTGACGCTATATTCTTCGATTTTCTCGGTGATGTGACGCACACGCTCGTCGGACGTTAAGCGCCCGAACAGGGCGGTATCTTCGACCGTCTCATCGTCAATCTCCAGATCGTGAATGCCAAAATAATGGAAGGGGGCTAGCATCTCCTCGGACAAAGCGTCCTGCAGTGTGATCTGGAACGCGATGACGTGATTGAAAAGGGCAAAGACGTCATAGCCGTCGGTGCGATTGGGTGTAGCGGTCATGCCCAGATAAAACCGAGGCGTAAAGTGCGACATGATGGATTGGTAGCCCTGAGATCCCGTGCGGTGGGCCTCGTCGATGACGATGTAGTCGAACTCATCGGGGCGGAAATCGCTCAGATGTTTGGCGACCGAAGAACACATGGCAAACACACAGGTAGCATTGCTTGTATTCTTGCCAGTTTGATAGGTGTCGAACGTATAGGTATTACCTAAGAGCCGTTCGTAGCTTGCACGGGAGGCGTCGATAATGCGCCGGCGGTGCGCAAGAAAGAGGACGCGCCGGGGTTTAGTTGCGAGCACATCGAACGCCGAAAGGAAGGTCTTGCCAGTGCCGGTTGCCGAGACCAGCAGGGCGCGAGTCTCGCCCTTACGGTGGATTGCACCGAGCGCCTCAAGGGCGCGCTGCTGCATTTTATTGGGCTTGATTTCTTCGAGGTCGTTCGTGGTTGGGCTAACAGTTGCCTGGAACGTCGGTTTCGATTTGGGCTTTGGCGGACGCGCCGATCGATATGCGGCATAGTTGTCAATCCAGTCTTGGGAAAGCGCAACAGTCGAGGCGTCGCTCCACAGCGAATTGAACTCACCTCTAAGCTCTCCGAGCAGGCGGCTGTTTTCAACGGTCTGGTACAGCACGTTCCATTCTTTATTGCAGGTGAGGGCGGTCTGCGTCATGTTCGAGCTGCCGACGATGACCGTGCTGGTTTCGCCCTTATCAAAAATGTATCCCTTGGCATGCAAATTACCCTGGAATACGCGAACTTCTATGTTGTCGTATTCCAGGAGCTTGCGAAAGGCATCGGGTGAGTTGAAGTTGAGATAGGTGGACGTGAGCAGCCTGCCCTTGATGTCACGCCGTTTGAGTTCTTGAAATGCTTCGACCAGAATCTGCAGGCCGCCGTCTGCAACAAACGCTACGCAAAAGTCAAAAGAGCTGCAGGTTGAGAGCTGCTCCTTGATAACGGATAGTAGTGTTCCACCTGTCGCCTTCGAGTTGGCGATGAGCTTGGGTGAATCGTTCTCGCGTGCAAGCGAGTCGAATTCAATATCAATCTGCTGCTGCGTAGTCATCCCGGCCAAACCTTTCGAAAGACTATGTTGGCGCCAGGATAACAGATCGATCGTTCGTGTTTTAGATGTATGACGATTGGGATTGGCAGTTTGGTATGAGCTTGCACACGTGTCCGCACGACGTGTGACACTTAACCTGCCGTCCTACTCTGCCACGGCGGCATGCATCTGAACAGCGACCCTCTAAGGAGTTCGATTTTGATGAGTGACAACACCAAGCACCTTGCAAAGAAGTGCGTCAAGGACGCGGGGCCGTGCCTTGCGCTGTGCCTTGCCGGCGCAGCGGTCGCCCTGCTGGCTGTTCTGGGGCCGTTCGACGTGCTCCGAAGTGCCAGTTCTCTGCACGTTTGCATAGCCCTTGCCGGCGCCATGATGACCGGCGGCGTGCTCGATCTGATTTTTTGGGTGTTTGACCCGTTTGGATGGAAGAACGAGGGGTAAGCCCTAAGGGATGGAAGGGCTGGAACGGTTGGCTTAGTGATCGTGCAGAATGTGGACTAGCGACTTACAGGGAAGTGGTGATCCGATGACGGTCTATGTGACGGGCGATATTCACGGCGGCCTCGACATGCAAAAGCTGCGCGATTGGGATCTTGGGGATGGCCTGACGAGCGACGACTATCTGATTATCGCCGGCGACTTTGGCTTTCCGTGGGATTTCTCTGCCGAGGAGTGTGCCGACATCGCTTGGCTGGAGTCGCGCCCCTATACCGTGCTGTTCGTCGACGGCAACCACGAACGCTACGACCATTGGGCAGAACGCCCCATGGAGCTGTGGCACGGTGGGCTGACGCAGCGTCTGTCGGATACTTCGCCCATACGGCGCCTGACGCGCGGCGAGGTTTTTGAGCTCGACGGCTCAACGGTCTTTACCATGGGCGGCGCCACGAGCGTGGACAAGGAATACCGCATTCCGTATTCCAGCTGGTGGCCGCAGGAACTGCCGGACGAGCGCAACTTTGAGGAGGCACGGACAAAGCTCGACAGCGTGGGCTGGAAGGTCGACTACGTGATCACCCACACCTGCTCTACGCGCATGCTTTCGCCCACGCTTTATCCGGTGCCCGGCTGGAATTGCCCCGCCGTTGATCGGCTTACGGCGTTTTTCGATGAGCTGGAAGACCGCTTGGACTACAAACGCTGGTATTACGGGCATTTTCATCGAGATGCCAACCCGGCCGAGTGCCATACCGTGCTCTACGACTGCATCGTTCGCCTAGGCGACGAACTCCAGTCCTGGGATGTTGCGTAGAGGCGGGATGGCTGGCTACTCGACCGTTACAGTGATGTTCTCCCGATGCGCACGGATAACATCCCAGCTAAAGTGCTCGACCAGCTGCTCGGCAGAGCGCGGCGTGGTGTCCGGCGCGATGCCCGTTTGCCCGGCGAGCCAGCCCAGCAGCGTTTCGGGCGTGCCAAAGCGGGCGCGGAGTTCGCCCAGGTCAAGATCGCGGTCTCGTTTGGAAAGGCGGCGGCCGTCTGGTGCCATGAGCAGCGGAATATGTGCGTAGTGCGGCGTGGGCAGTCCCAACAGGTGCTGCAGATAGATCTGGCGCGGCGTGGACCCCAGCAGGTCGCATCCGCGCACGACCTCGGTGACGCCCATGGCAGCGTCGTCGACCACCACGGCTAGCTGATAGGCAAACACGCCGTCGCTGCGGCGCACCAAAAAGTCGCCGCACTCGGTGGCGAGTGCTTCGCATTGGGCGCCGTACGTGCGATCCACAAATTCGATCACGTCGTCTGCGAGGTCGTCGACGGTGGGCACGCGCAGACGTGTGGCCGGGGCGCGCAGGGCGCTGCGGCGGGCCACCTCCTCGGCCGAAAGACTTCGGCAGGCGCCACGGTAGATGGGCGTGCCGTCGCTCGCGTGCGGTGCACTCGCGGCGTGGAGCTCGGCGCGTGTGCAAAAGCAGGGATAGGTGAGGCCGGCGTCTTTCAGCCGGCGCAAGGCGCTCTCGTACAGGTCTAGGCGGTCGTGCTGGTAGTAGGGGCCTTCGTCCCACTCCAGCCCCAGCCAGGCCAGGTCGTCAATCAATTGGGCGGCAAGTTCGGGGCGCTTGCAGCGATCGTCCAGGTCCTCAATGCGTAACACGATGCTGCCGCCCTGGCCGCGGGCCGAAAGCCACGCGCACAGGCAGCTGAACACGTTGCCCAGGTGCATGCGGCCCGAGGGCGACGGGGCAAAGCGCCCCACGACGGGGGTGGGGGCGGCCGGCGTCGTTGGCGCGTCGGCGGCGGGTGTTGCTATGTTGCGTGCGTTGATGTCCATGCGGACGAGTATAGCGCGGGGCGCGGTGGGGGAGACGCTGCCGTGGCCTGCAAGTTGCTGAGGCCGCGCGTTGCGCGTGCCGGACCACCGGCTCGGCGCCTTAATCGCCTTCAATCAATCTAGCCCTCAAACGACAGAAACCCCGGCAGCTCTTCGCAACTGCCGGGGTTTCCGCGGAAAAGGGGGACATGATCCTCGAGCGGACGGCAAAGGGGCAAACCGTTTTCGCTCAACTGCTTTATGCCCCTCAACTGGCGGCTCAATCAGCGCATGCCGCGCCCACACAAAGCCGCTACACCTGTGATGGAGCTATGAAGTGGTATCTATTGCCGGAGCGGGCTATGCCAAGGAGTGTCCCAGATTGCCGGCAGATAAGGAACGTCCCCAGTGCCGGCCGCGGGTGTGACTTTCGTCCCGTTTTGACGCTCCGCTGACCTAGATGTTCGTCACATGAACCCGCAAACGTGGGACAATGACGCTACTGGTACCACAGACAAAGGATGTGCCTATGAACGCCCCCGTTGCCAAGACCCGTCGGCAGCGCCGCCTGTTTGCGCGATTCGCTTCCGCCTGCACACTCGTCGCGCTTGCGTTGTTGCTGCTGCCTGCCGTCGCGCACGCCGACGGCTACTCCATGAGCCAAACCTATATCGGTGCCACGGTTGAGGCCGATGGCTCGCTGACCGTTGTCGAGGGACGCCAGTTCGATTTCGACGATGACATCAACGGCGTGTATTGGGATATCAATACAGGCTCTAACCAGCAAGGCGGCTCGGTGGTCGTCAATGTGCTGAGCGTCGAGGAAGACGACACTGCGTTTAACAAGGTCGACAGCGCAAACAAAGGCGACGACGGCGTTTACACGGTGGAACAGTCCGACGACGGCGTAAAGATTAAGGTGTTCAGCCCCCACGAGAGCGGCGACAGCGCAATCTACTACGTGAGTTATTCCATGACCGGTGCGGTTATGAACTGGGCCGATACCGCCGAGCTTTACTGGAAATTCGTCGGCGACGGCTGGTCGGCGGACTCCGATGACGTCGAGATGGAAGTCTACTTTGCAAATGCCGCTGCCGGGACGGCTGCCGTCAAGGGCGATAACTTCCGCGCATGGGGCCACGGCCCGCTGACGGGCGACGTGTCGCTCGATGCGGACGAGCCCATGGTCACCTATACCATTCCCTGCGTGCATGAGGGCGAATTCGCCGAGGCACGCATCGCCTTCCCCAGCGACTGGGTGCCGCAGCTTGCCGTCTCGGGCGAAAAGCGCATGTTGACGATTCTGAGCGAAGAGAAGGAATGGGCCGACGAGGCCAACGCTCGCCGTGAGCACGCGCGTGCGGTTGCCGGCGCGATTGCCGTGGTGTGTGTTGTCGTGGCGGTTGCCTATACCGGTGTGATCGTGATGCTTAAGCTGCGCAGGCCCAAGCCCAAGCCGCTCTTCCAGGACGAGTACTTCCGCGATGTGCCCTCGGCCGACCATCCCGCGGTGCTTGCAGCTCTCATGAGCTGGAGCGATGTGCCCGATCAGGCATATATCGCCACGCTTATGAAGCTCACCGACGACCGCGTGATCAAGCTGGAAGAAGCGACCGAGACCAAGAAGAAGGGTCTGCTCCGTCGCGAAAAAGAGGAGCAGACGTATCGCATCACAGTGACCGACGAGGCCTGGAAGGCTGCCAAGAAGGACGGCATCGATCGCGATGTGCTCAAGGTCTTCTTCGCCGGCGTTAAGCCCGATAAAGACGGCGTCCGTTCACGCACGTTTAGCGAGCTGGAGGAGTACGCTAGCGAGCGCACCACATCTGTTGGCGACAAGCTCGAGGACTATCAGAGCACGGTTAAGGGCAAGCTGGAGGCGCGCGAGTTTATCGCATCGGATGGCACTATCGCGATGGTGGCCGGCCTGGTTCTCGGCATCATCATTGTCTTTGGCATTCTGGGCTCTCTGATCTATACCGACTTTGCGGACGCCAACGTCGGCGCCGCTATGATCTCGATTCCCGTCACGATCGTGGGCTTTGTCCTGAGCTGCACCTTCCGCCGTTACACGCCGGAGGGCGCCGAGGTGGCGGCTCGCTGCAAGGCGCTCAAGCATTGGCTCGAGGACTTTACGCGTCTGAAGGAGGCCGTCCCCAGCGACCTGATCTTGTGGAACAAACTGCTGGTGATGGGCGTTGCCCTGGGCGTTTCGAAAGAAGTGCTGCGACAGCTGGCCGAGGCCGTGCCTGCGGATCTGCGCAACAGCGACGATTTCTACGACAACTACCCCTGCTACTGGTGGTATTACCATCACTACGGCAACGAGTCCCCGCTCGATTCGTTCAACGATGTGTATCACGAGACCATCCGCGAGCTGGCTTCGAGTTCCGATAGCTCGAGCGACGGCAGCGGCGGCGGCTTTTCCGGTGGCGGCGGTGGCGGCGTCGGCGGAGGAGGCGGCGGAACGTTCTAGCGAGCGCTTGCTTTGGGGTGGATCTTTCTGGGCGGTTGCCAGGGAAGATTCATCCCATTTTTGTGCATCGAAACGGGTCAAACTTTCCGCTGCGGATCTTCGCGCAAGGGGCAGTGGACAAAAAATGCCAAATATGAGTACTGTTGCTGCGTTGGTCACATATGTTTGCACATAATAATGGGCTCCTAATGAGAGTACTTCTCGTTAGGAGCCCATTTTATTGAACATTTGAGGAGCTACGTCAGCTCGTGCAGCTGGTCGTCATGCCTACAAACATCAAAAATGCCCCAAGTTGCTGCTACTAAAAAGGCAGCAGTACTCATATTTGATGTTTTTTGACCACGGCTATCTACAAACCCCCTAGGCCACTCATTGGGGACAGACTTAAATGACTGGGTGTGGCTGCCTGGGCTAGGCTGTTAGGTCGAGTTCGTAGAGAAAGCTTTCGCGCGGCATGTCGTGACGACGCTCTTCGCGGTTGGCGCGGTGCGTGGCCGCGCGCTTAAAGCCGTGCAGCTCGTAGAACTTCCACGAGCAGTTGGAATCGGTGTACAGGTGTGCGCTGGTCGCCCCGCACGAGGACAGATGTGAGATTGCGGCGTCGAGCAGCACCGATCCCACGCCCAGGCCGTGGACGTCAGGGTCGACGGCGAGCAGCGTGACCTCGTTGTCATGCGGCAGTGGGCTTTTCTCGAGCAGGCGGTTGTTGGTTCGAATGGTGGCGCGCACAAACGAGAGATACTCGGCGCACGACTCGGGTTCTAGCTCACGCATCTGCGACAGTAGTGTACGCTCAGTATCCATCCAATGTTCCCTGACGGCGGTGCCGGAGCTCTGTCCCGCACGCGCAAGCGAAATGCCGCGCGCCTCGCCATCTATAACTGCAACCTGCGAAAACGTTGAGGAAGAAAGGCAATAGGCGAGGTCGCACGCGGCTTCGAGGCGGTTGTACTCATCGTTATCCGAATTGTTATGCCAAAGCTGCTGCAGAATCAGCGCGATGGCGTCGAAGTCTTCGGTATCAAACGGTCGGTAGAGAACCCGCGAGACCATGGTGCCTCTTTCTTTTGCGGATGCATATCGAGCACAGTTCTACCACGCTATTGGCATCTAATTATGGTGCCCCTGTGTTCCATGAACTCACCGTGCCCGGTGCCGTGCCCATCCCCTCCGCTCGCAAACTTTTTCTGCACATGCGCCTGTTGCGGGGTGCATCGATGCGCTCGATGCGCTACATTGAATCAGTATTTTCAATGCCGCTGCGCGAGCGCTGCAGATCGACGTATCACCGACTCACAGAGCACGGCGGCGTACCAGACAGGAGGACTGCATGGGATCTGATGTGAAGATCGCACGCGCGTTGATCTCGGTTACCGATAAAACGGGTGTCGTCGATTTCGCACGGACGCTGGTCGATGACTTTGGCGTCGAGATCATCTCTACGGGCGGCACGGCTCGTGCCATCGAGGACGCGGGCGTTCCCGTAACCCCCATCGAGGAGTTCACGGGCTATCCCGAGATGATGGACGGCCGCGTTAAGACCCTGCACCCCAAGGTTCACGGCGCGCTGCTGGCCCGCCGCGATTCCGAGCAGCACATGCAGGAGGCCGCTCAGCACGGCATTAAGCTGATCGATCTGGTCGTCGTCAACCTGTACGAGTTCGAGAAGACCGTCGCCAACCCCGAGGTCACCTTCGCGGATGCCATCGAGCACATCGACATCGGTGGCCCCTCCATGCTGCGCTCTGCCGCCAAGAACGCCGCGAGCGTTACCGTCATCTCTGACCCGGCTGACTACGATGCCGTTCTGGCCGAGATGCACGAGACCGGCGGCTGCACCACGCTTGCTACCCGTCGTCGCCTGCAGGTGAAGGTCTACCAGACCACCGCCGCCTACGACACGGCTATCTCCCGTTGGCTTGCCGCCCAGGCAAGCGACGTGGCGGACACCTCTGCCAAGCTCGAGATTTCGCTGGAGAAGGTCGACGACCTGCGCTATGGCGAGAACCCGCAGCAGAAGGCCACGGTCTATCGCTTTGCCGAGGGCTGCGAGAACACCGCGAGCTCGCAGTTCCCGCTTGTGGGCTCCGAGCAGATCCAGGGCAAGCCGCTCAGCTACAACAACTATCTGGACGCCGATGCCGCTTGGAACCTGGTCCGCGAGTTCGACGAGCCGGCCTGCGTGATCCTCAAGCACCAGAACCCCTGCGGTTCCGCCGTTGCCGAGGACATCACGGCCGCCTACGACCGCGCTTTTGCCTGCGATCCCAAGAGCGCCTTTGGCGGCATCATCGCCTGCAACCGCGAGGTTCCCTATGAGCTGGTTGAGCATTTCGCCGACCAGAACAAGCAGTTCGTCGAGGTCATTATCGCCCCGAGCTACACTGCCGAGGCGCTCGAGCGCATGGCCAAGCGCCCCAACCTGCGCGTGCTGGCTACCGGCGGCGTGGACCACGGTGCCCAAGTGGAGCTGCGCTCCATCGACGGCGGCATGCTGGTGCAGGAAGTCGACCACGTGACCGAGGATCCCGCGACCTTTACGTTCCCCACCGACCGCAAGCCCACCGATGCCGAGATGGCCGAGCTCGAGTTTGCCTGGAAGGTCTGCAAGGGCGTCAAGTCCAACGCCATCCTGGTCTCCAAGGGTAAGGCCGGCATTGGCATGGGCCCGGGTCAGCCTAACCGCGTTGACTCTGCACTGCTTGCCTGTGAGCGCGCCGAGGACTTCTGCGAACGCGAGGGCGTGGAGAAGGGCGGCTTTGCCTGCGCAAGCGACGCGTTCTTCCCGTTCCGCGACAACGTCGACGTGCTTGCCGCGCACGGCGTGACCTGCATCATTCAGCCCGGCGGCTCCAAGCGCGATGACGAGAGCATCCAGGCCTGCAACGAGCATGGCATCGCAATGGTGTTTACGGGCGCCCGCCACTTCCGCCACTAAGTAGGGAGGTGGCGCTGCGGCTTGCCCAGCCACCGCACCTTGCCGTTCATTCGTCGCTCGCGTACCCAAGTACGCGTCGCTCCTCTTTCACGGCAATCTGCGGCACCTGGGCAACCCTCGCCGACCTGTTGGGTTGACTGGGGAGGATGGGAGGTTATCCCGTCCCCTGATTTGGCCTCGCTTCTAAAATAATCTCTGCAAAAGACGGCTGCTCCGTTTGGAGGGCCGTCTTTTTGGTATAAGAGGACGGAATGACTAACACGAAAGGTATGACCATGCCCCAGATTGATGATGCCGAGCTGTTTGGCAATGCCGAGGATCAGCGCGCGTACGAGGACTTTTGCGCTAATCAGGAGGCGGTCGAGAAGTTCACGCTCGACAAACCTGCGCTCATCTGTCGCTGGCGCATGTCAAACAAAAAGGTACCCATGCTCAACCGTCACATTCGCGCGCTGTCCGAGCGCCTGGTGCAGGGCGAGCCGCTTACCCATAACATGCTCAGCTGGGCCAAACAGCACGTTGAGTGGTCGCTTGCCGAGGGCGATTACACTGCGCGCGACGGCGTACTCATGCTGGTGATCGACATCAACGGCAACGCCGCCATGACGGTGGGGGAGTACGAGCCGCTCGCCGATACGTCAGCCAAGGCGCTGCGTGCCCGCTCTGCCGAGGCCCGTTCCGAGGCCGACGAAACCGGCGTGGCGCCCGAGCTGCTTGCTGCCGTCAACGACGGCGAGCTGGCCTTTGTGGCGTCGGCGGACGAGTGCCTGTGCGGCACGGCGACGCTCATCGAACAGCTGGCCCAGACCAAGGACATCCCGGTCACGCGCGTAGACATCCCCGCTCAGCTCAAGGGCGCGCTGTTCCTGGTGAGCGACGAACACGGCGTGGTCCCCGCCGACGATACCGATGCCGCCGAGGCCGACGCCGCCACGGTCGCCTTCTTCGCCGACGGCTACGAAAAGCTCCGCGCCCGTCGCTAAATGATTATTCTGGGACGGGGATTAAAGAATCATTTTGGTCCCCGCCACCGCTGCGAGTGCGAGGCGGACAAAACGCCCCCGCTCGCGAACAGTTCTGTCATCTTGGCACCGCGCGCGGTGCACACCTGCAGTTTCGCAGCCATAATGGTGGCAAGACAACCAAGAGGGGAGCGGAATTCATGGCGCTAATCTATATCGTTGAGGACGACGAGCCCATTCGTCGTGAGCTTGCCGACATCCTTGCCCGTGCCGGGTTTGAGGTCGAGGTCTGCGAATCGTTCGAGCACGTCTCGCGCGACATCCTGGCCGCCGCACCCGACCTGGTGCTGCTCGACCTCACACTTCCCGTCAAGGACGGTCAGCACATCTGCCATGAGGTCCGCCGCGAATCCGAAGTCCCCATCATCGTCCTCACCTCGCGCACGACCGAGATTGACGAGGTCATGGCCATGACGCTCGGTGCGGACGACTTCGTTCCCAAGCCCTATAGCGCGCGCGTGCTCGTGGCGCGCATCAATGCCTTGCTGCGTCGCACCGCGGCGGCGGGCGAGCGCAGCACGCTCGTCCACAAGGGGCTGGAGCTCGACCTCGCCCGTTCTATGGTCACCAACACGGCGACCGGCGACAGCACCGAGCTCACCAAAAATGAGCTGCGCATTCTCTCGCTGCTCCTGAGCCGCGCGGGCAAGATCGTCTCGCGCTCGGCCATCATGCAGGACCTGTGGGACTCCGATGCCTTTGTGGACGACAACACGCTCACTGTCAACATCAACCGTCTGCGCACCACGCTCGAAAAAATCGGCATCAAGGGGTATCTGACCACGCATCGCGGTCAGGGTTACTCGGTCTAGGTGCCGGTTATGTCGTTTGCTAAGTTCTTTAAAGATGCGCTGCTTCCCGTCGCCGTGTGGACGTGCGGCGTGCTGTTGAGTTGCTTTGTGCTGACGGTCGCCGGGGCACCCGCTTCCATCGTGGTCGTGGCGGTCGGCGTGTCCTTTATCTTTGGCATGCTCGGCATCGTGATCGAGTACGCGCGCCGTCGTCGATTTTTGCACCAGCTGGAGCGCGCGGCCGAGGAGCTGGAAAGCCCTGCGTGGGTGCAGGAGATGGTGCAGTGTCCGACCTATGCCGAGGGCGAGCTCGAGTACGAGGTCTTGCGTCGCGTGGGTAAGGCGGCTTGCGATGAGGTGGCCGAAGGCCGCCGCCAGACCGATGACTATCGCGACTATATCGAGAGCTGGGTCCACGAGGCCAAGCTGCCTCTGGCGGCGGCCCATCTGATTTTGGAAAACCTGGACGGCAGCGAAGACGACCTGTCACGTGTGGATGACCTGGGTCGCGAGCTGGCTCGCGTTGAGCGCTATATCGACCAGGCACTGTACTATGCGCGCTCGGAAGTCGTGGAGCGCGACTACCTGATTCGCCGTTGGGATCTCAAGACCTTGGTGACGGGCGCGATTAAAGCCAACGCGCGCGAGCTCATCGCGGCGCACGTGGCTCCGGTGTGCGAGAACCTCGACTTCGAGGTCTTCACCGACGAGAAGTGGCTCGAGTTTATTCTGGGCCAGCTCATTCAGAACAGCATCAAATATGCGCGCGAGGACGGCGCGAAGATCGTGTTTTCGGGCGCATTGCTGGACGAGGGCTTGGCGAGCGAACGCATCGAGCTCACCGTCGCGGACAACGGCTGCGGCGTGAGCGCGGCCGACCTGCCGCGCGTGTTCGAGAAGGGCTTTACCGGCGACAACGGCCGCACCACCAAGCGCGCAACGGGCATCGGCCTCTACCTGGTGGCGCGCCTGTGCTCCAAGATGGGCATCGACGTCACCGCGGCATCCGAGCCTGGCGAAGGCTTTGTCGTCACGTTCGCCTTCTCAACGAATAAGTTTCAATATTTCGAGTAACGCACGCGGCAGATGCCCACCCAAACAAAAACGTGCCGTCCCAAACGGGGCGGCACGCCATCTTTCAATTCAGCCAACTCGCTGAAGTACGGTGACGAAGGCGCAAGGCCGGGAGGGGTTATCTAAGCCGACATCCCGCAGCCGTGAAGCGGCGAAGACGTCGGCGTGATAACCCCGCAGGCCTTGCGCCGACGGGAAGGAACCTACTTCACGACCAAGATGTCGCAGTCCGTGTTACGCAGCAGGAACGTCGAAATCGAGCCCAGCAGCGCGTACTTAATCGAGGACAGGCCGCGGGCGCCGCAGAGCACCAGGTCGGGCTTGACCACGTCGAGCATCTCGTCCTTGAGCGTCTCGCGAATACGACCGGCGCGAATCATGACCTCGACCTCGGGGATATCGGGATTGGCCTTGGCCTCCTCGAGCTGCTTGGCAATGGAGTTGTTAAAGGCCTCCTCTAGGCCGTTGACCAGGTCGACCGGGTAGGAGCCAGCGCTCTCGAGCGCCGTGGAGTCAATCACGTGGCCGATAATCAGCTTGGCACCGTTGTTTGCGGCGACCTTGATGGCGCGTGCGAGCACAAAATCCTGCTGCTCAGTACCGTCGAGCGAAACAAATACCTTGGTGTAGCCCTCGTTCATGGTTTCCTCCTTGGTCTATCGCACGGGCGCGGGGCTCGTGCGTCGGGCGGGCGCGGGTGCGTTGGCCGCCGGACACTTTACCTTGTTGCAGTTATACCCAAGGATTTCGGTTTGACCGCTCGCAATTCTGTGAACGGGCGAGTTTTTTGGTAAGGGTAGGCGCGGTCGCGCCGCTAACGGTTGATAATGGGACATCGCCCGCATCGTCCGCAGAACATCTACCGGCGGGTGTCTAATGAGGGGGTCCCTTTGGATATTATCGAGCTTCTAAAATCTGCCTTCATGGGCCTGGTCGAGGGCATTACCGAATGGTTGCCGGTTTCGTCGACGGGTCACATGATCTTGGTGGACGAGTTCGTCAAGATGAACGTGAGCGAGACGTTCTGGAATATGTTCCTGGTCGTGATTCAGCTTGGCGCCATTTTGGCCGTCTGCGTGCTGTTTTTCCATGAGCTCAATCCGTTCTCGCCCAGCAAGGGAAAGGATGGTCGTCGCGATACGTGGGTGCTGTGGGGCAAGATCGTGCTCGGCTGTATTCCCGCCGCGGCGATCGGCCTGCCGCTCAACGACTGGATGGAGGAGCATTTCTACAACGCTCCCGTCGTGGCGCTGGCGCTCATCGTGTACGGCGTGCTGTTTATCGTGATTGAGAATTGGCGTGCCAGCAAGCGCGAGGAAATGGCCGTCGCAGGCTCGTTTGGTTCGCGCGCCGTGGTGGCGGGCGGACGTCCCGCCGGTGCGCACTTTGCGGCGCCTGCTGCGGCCGTTGTCGAGGATGAGGACGATGACGAGGACCTGGACTTTGGCTCCATCACCACGCTCGAGGACCTGAGCTGGAAGACGGCGCTGGGCATCGGCTGCTTCCAGGTGCTTTCGCTGGTGCCGGGTACATCCCGCTCCGGTTCCACCATCATCGGTGGCCTGCTGCTGGGCTGCACGCGTTCGGTGGCGTCCAAGTTTACGTTCTTCCTGGCCATCCCCGTCATGTTTGGTGCGAGTGCGCTCAAGCTGGTCAAGTACTTCATTAAGGGCGGTACTTTCGGCGCCAACGAGATCGCCATCCTGGGCGTGGGCTGCGTCGTGGCCTTTGTGGTCTCGCTCATTGCCATCAAGTGGCTCATGGACTTTGTCCGCCGTCACGACTTCAAGTGTTTCGGCGTCTACCGCATCATCCTGGGCATCGTGGTGCTCGCATACTTCTTCGTCCTCCAGCCGATGCTCGGCCTGTAACTTGGTTGACGCTGCGCGGCGGCCAGAGCAACAACTTGTCATTCAAAGAGGGCGGCATGACCAAAAGGTCTATGCCGCCCTCTTTTCATGCCAATTTGTTCGCTCTTGTCACCGCTCGTTGCCGTTGCCAGGACATCGGCGGCTCCGTGATTGTCAAGGGATTGGTGCATTGGGGCCAGGTTACTTTGCACCAACTTGGTGCAGACAAACCTGACCCCTTTGCACCAATTATTCGGCCACGGTGTTCTTGGGCTTGCGGTTGAAGACGAGCTTGTCTACTACGGCCTGCAGCGACATGCGACGGACGGTGTCGTAGGCTTCCTGTGTGCTGTACGCGCAATGGGGCGTGACGATGCAGCGCGGATGCGCGATCAGGGCCTGGTTAGGTGCGGTTTCGTCGGCGAGCACGTCAAGTGCGGCGCCGCAGATGCCGCGCGTGCCATCGCTGGCGATGCCCTCGTCCAACGCGGCGACCAGGGCATCCTCGTCCACGATGGGCCCGCGTGCCGTGTTAATCAAAAATGCCGAGGGTTTCATAAGCGCAAGTTCGCGCTTGCCAATCAGCTTCTCGGTCTCGGGAATCAGCGGACAGTGCAGGCTGACGATATCGGAGGCGCCGAGCAGTTCATCGAGCGTTTGAGCCTTGACGCAACCGGCGGCGGCAAGCTCTTCTGCACTCTTGGTTGGCGCCCACACCAGTACCTTCATGCCGAGTGCCTGTGCGATGGGCACCACGGCACGCGCGATGCTGCCAAAAAAGACAAGCCCCAACGTGCGGCCTTGCGTGCGATGCATGGTGTAGCCGGCAAGTGGATTCCAAGCGCCATCACGCACGTCGCGGTTGAGAAACGTAATTTGGCGCATCAGGTCAAGCATCAAAGCGATGGCGTGTTGAGCGACGTCGTCCGAGCAGTATCCGGGGCAGTTGGTGACGGTGATGCCATATGAGGCCAGCCGGTCGACTGCAACGTGGTTCAGGCCGATAGACATGTTCGAGACAATGCGCATCCCCGCGGCGGCCATGACGTCGGCACACGTATCATCGACGGGACCGAACTCGCCGACAAAGCCCTCGCAGCCTGTCAGCTGCTCGGCGGTGGGGCAGACATTGGGCTCGTGCGCGCAGCCCACCAGCTCAATCTGATCGCCGCCTTCGATTGTGTCGAGCACCGCCTGACCCGCCTCGGTCGAACCGTCGACCATGTAATAGAGCGCCCTATGCTTCACAACAGCCCTCCTGCCATGTGGGGATGGGGTAGAAGTGGTAGATATTCTATCCCCTCGAGTCAATCGAAGTCGCGGTGGAATAGTTCCTGTTTGAGGGCCAGAAGGCCGATTTCAGGAACTATTTCACCGCAACTTATTTGGGGGTGCTTGGGTGGTGGCGGTGCGCGGAGTCGTGGTGTGATTTGCGTCGGTGTCCGCGCGGCTCGGTATACTGGTACGGCTCAAACTATGGCGCCGCCCGCAGGCGCGCCGTCCGTCAGATGAGGAGTCGCCCATGACCCAGCCCTTGCCCTGGGAAAAGAACGCCGCGGTACCCGTGCCGCCCGCGCCGGAACCCGTGCCGCTCGATGCATACACCGCCCCCGCTGCGCCGGAGCCCGAGCTCGTTCCGCTCGACATCTACGACGCTCCCGCGCCGGCGCCCAAGCCCGCCAAGCCGCTCGTCGACATCGATAGCCTCAATCCCGCCCAGCGCGAGGCGGTCCTGACCACCGAGGGCCCGCTGCTGGTCCTCGCCGGCGCCGGCTCGGGCAAGACCCGCGTCCTGACCTTCCGCATCGCCCATATGCTGGGCGACCTGGGCGTTAAGCCCTGGCAGGTCCTGGCCATCACGTTTACCAACAAGGCGGCTGCCGAGATGCGCGAGCGTCTGGCCGCACTCATCCCCAACGGCACCCGCGGCATGTGGGTGTGCACCTTCCACGCCATGTGCGTGCGCATGCTGCGTGAGGACGCCGACCTGCTGGGCTACACCGGCCAGTTCACCATCTACGATGACGACGACTCCAAGCGCATGGTGCGCGACATTATGCAGGCGCTCGGCATCGAGCAAAAGCAGTTCCCCATCAATATGATCCGCAGCAAGATCAGCTCGGCCAAAAACGCCATGATCGGGCCCGAGGACATGCTCAAATCCGCCGACAGTCCCAACGACAAAAAGGCCGCGCAGGTTTACTTGGAGTTGGAGCGCCGCCTGCGCGCCGCCAACGCCATGGACTTCGACGACCTGCTCGTGCGCACGCTCGAGCTGCTGCGCACCCGCCCCGAGGTGCTCGACAAGTACCAGGAGCGCTTCCGCTACATTAGCGTCGACGAGTATCAGGACACCAACCACGTCCAGTACGAGATCGCCAACCTGCTGGCTGCCAAGTACCAAAACCTCATGGTCGTGGGCGACGACGACCAGTCCATTTACAGCTGGCGCGGTGCCGACATCACCAACATCCTGGACTTCGAGAAGGACTTTAAAAACTGCAAGACCGTTAAGTTGGAGCAGAACTACCGCTCCACGGGCCATATCCTGAGCGCCGCTAACGCTGTGGTGCGCCACAACTCGCAGCGCAAGGACAAGCGCCTGTTTACGGCCGAGGGCGATGGCGAGAAGATCCAGGCCTTCCAGGCGAGCGATGAGCGCGACGAGGGCCGCTGGATCGCCGGCGAGATCGAAAAGCTGCACTCCAAGGGTACGAGCTACGACGACATCGCCGTCTTCTACCGAACCAATGCCCAGTCGCGTATCCTCGAAGATATGTTCCTGCGCGCGGGCGTGCCCTACAAGATCGTGGGCGGCACGCGATTCTTCGACCGCGCCGAGATCCGCGACGTCATGGCCTACCTCAAGATGATCGTGAACCCGGCTGACGAAATGAGCGTCAAGCGCGTCATCAACACGCCGCGCCGCGGTATCGGCTCCACGTCAATTCAAAAGATTGAGCAGCTGGCGCGCGATAACCGCTGCTCGTTCTTCCAGGCCTGTGAGATCGCAACGGCCGAGACGGGCATGTTTAGCGCCAAGGTGCGCAACGGCCTGTCGAGCTTTGTGGCGCTGGTGCGCGAGGGCCGTCGCATGGACGGCGAGCTCAAGGACGTCGTCGAGATGATCGTCGACAAGACGGGCCTGCTGCAGGCGTTCCGCGCCGAGGGCACTATGGAGTCCGAGAGCCGCGCCGAGAACATCCAGGAATTCCTGGGCGTTGCCGCCGAATTTGAGGAGACGCACGAGGATATCGAGGGCACGCTTGAGAGCTTAGAAGAGCTGCGCGCGGCTGGCGTTGCCGATGTGCCTGCCGGCGCTGAGCCCGTTGTGGTGAGCGCGCCTGCGCCGGAGCCCGGCCCGTCTGCGCCCGCGTCCTCGTTTGAGGCGCTGGTCGGCGCTCGCGACGCCGCTGGCTCCAATCCGCTCGATAGCCTGGCCGCCCCGGCGCTCTCGCCGCAGGATGCCTTGGCCGCCGCCATCGCGGGCAACGCCTATGCCGCGCCGACGGAGCTGCCGGCCGGTGCCGTGCATGCCGACGAGATCGAGCGCACCTACGGTCCGCTCACCTGTAAGGCGCTGCCGGCACTCATGGAGTGGCTGGCCCTGCGCTCCGACTTGGATTCCCTGGCCGGCGAGACGCATGCCATCACCATGATGACCATCCACTCCGCCAAGGGCCTGGAGTTCCCGGCGGTCTTCGTTGCCGGCATGGAGGAGGGCATCTTCCCGCACGTGCACGACTTTGGCGGCAGCGACGATCCGGGCAAGCTCGAGGAGGAGCGTCGCCTGGCCTACGTCGCCATCACGCGCGCCCGCAAGCGCCTGTTCCTGACCTATGCGGCCACGCGCCGCACCTACGGCTCGACCTCAGCCAACCCGCGCTCGCGCTTCCTCAACGAGATTCCGTTTGAGGATATCGAGTTTAGCGGTATCGGCTCTGCCGGTTTTGAGGGTACGGGCTGGGAGAAGCGCGGCGACCGTCACGGCACCTTTGGCTCTGGCATGGGCTCGGACATGTATGGTGGCAAGGTGTTTGGCTCGCGCACGCGCTCGACCGGCGGTTCTGTCTCGCGCGGTGGTTCGAGTTTCGACGACTTCTTTGGCGGCAGCAGCTACGGAACCGAGCGCCATCGCGGCGTTTCGCCCGATGCCGGCCGTGTTGCCTCGACCTTTGGCTCGGGTGCGCCACGCGCCAAGAAGCCGACGTCCAAGGTGTCGCCGACGGTGGAGCGCAAGGTCGATCGCGCGAGCGCATCGCAGGACTTTGCCGCGGGCGATACCGTGAGCCACAAGACCTTTGGCACCGGTACCGTGATCTCGGTCGCCGGAGACATGATCGAGGTTCAATTCGAAAAGACCGGCCAGACCAAAAAGCTGATGAAAGGTTTTGCACCGATCGTCAAGCTGTCGTGATCCCGGCGGACCTGGGCGGGCGTATAGGGCAACATCGCCTGCTCGGACAGTCCTGCGCAAGACGGAGGCCACATTAAGTGGCCTCCTTTGCGTGCGGAACTCGCGATCGATGTTGCCCCATACGCCCTCCCAGGTCCTTTGATAACGCTGCTTGCGAACGTCGCTTTGCTCGTTCGTTTTTTGGTCTGGAGAGCCGGGTGGGCTGATAGCTAGATATGGCAAGGGGCTCCTCCGTTGATGAACGGGGGAGCCCCTTGTTGCGTTTTGATTGTTGTTGCTAGCCAGAGGCTTGCCGGGGTGGGGCGCGGGGTTTGGTCGATCGCGAGTTCCGCACGAGCCGGAGAGCACTTAATGTGCTCTCCGTGCGAGCAGGACTGCCCGAGCAGGCGATCAAACCCCGCGCCCCACCCCGGCAAGCGCTTGGGGACCGGTCGATTACAGGTGGCTGATGATCAGCTCCATGGTGCCCTCGAGTTCAATCTTGTCCACGGTGCTCGGCGCCAGCAGGTGGCTTCCCTTGTGGACGGGGTCGCCGCAGACGGTGCCTTCGCCGTCGATGACCGACAGGCACATGAAGGGCCAGCGCTGGTCGAGGGTCTTGCTGCCGTCGACGCGCACGCGATCGACGGTGTAGCAGGGGTTGGACTCGAGCTCGGTCACGCCATCGACCTCGGGCGCGGTCACCGTGCCGTCGGTCGGAGCCTGCGCGTTAAAGTTGATGCAATCGAGGCTCTGCTCAATGTGCAGCGGGCGCAGCTTGCCGTCGGTGCCGGGGCGGTCGTAGTCGTACAGGCGATACGTCACGTCGCTCGATTGCTGCGTCTCTAAAATGAGCGTGCCGGTCTTGATGGCGTGCACGGTACCGGAATCAATCTGGAAAAAGTCACCCTTGTGAATCGGCAGCACGTTGAGCATGTCGTCCCAGCGGCCGTCTTCGATCATCTGTGCGGCCTCGGCACGATCCTTGGCGCGCTGCCCGACGATAATCGTGGCGCCGGGCTCGCAGTCCAGCACGTACCAGCACTCGGTCTTGCCCAGGCTACCGTTCTCATGCTCGGCGGCGTACTCGTCGTCGGGGTGAATCTGGATCGAAAGGTCGTCCTTGGCGTCCAGAATCTTAATGAGCAGCGGGAACTCCTTGCCCTCGCAGTTGCCAAAGAGCTCGCGGTGCTCGGCCCACAGCCACGACAGCGTGTGGCCGGCGTACGGTCCCTCGGCAATTTGGCAGTCGCCGTTGGGATGGGCCGAGATGGCCCAGCACTCACCGATGGGACCCTCGGGAATGTCGTAGCCAAACACGGTCTCCAGCTGGCGGCCGCCCCAGATCTTCTCGTGGAAGATCGGCGTGAGTTTAATCAAATCGGACATGTGCATACCCCCATAAGGTTGTGCGGGTGCCGCGTAAGACAGCTCAAAACGAGCACCCACCGGATTACAAAACTATGCCAACGTTACGTTGTGCAGCTCAAAGCGGTCGCCGACGTTGCGCGAAATCGAGTACTCAAAGGCGTTGCCGCTATCCAAAAAGCCAATCTGGTTGAGTTCGAGCAGGGGAGCGCCGGGTTTGGTGTCCAGACGCTCGGCCTCTTCCTCGGTTGCCGTCACGGCGCGGATGGTGCGGTGGAAGCTCGAAATCTTCAGCCCGCATTGCTCGCGGATAAAGCTATAGACCGATCCGTACAGGTCCTTCTTTTTAAGGCCCGGTATCAGCTCGAGAGGCATGTAGGTGTACTCGATGACGATGGGCTTCTCGTCGACCTGGCGCACGCGCACGATGTGATAGGCAAAGTCGTCCTCGGCAATTCCCAGCTGAGTAGCGACGTCCGCTGGTGGATTGACAATCGAGAAATCGTAGACTACCGAGGTCACCTTCTCCCCGCGGTGCTCATACGAAAAACCCTGGGCGCGGTCATTCTTGCCCTGGAAAAACACCTGGCCGGGAAGCCCCGCCGTGTCCTTGACGTAGGTGCCCGATCCGCGCCGGCTGGTAATAAGGCCTTCCTCGGTGATCTGCTCAATCGCGCGCTTGACGGTGATCTTGGAAACGCTATACAGCTCGCAAAACTCTACGACGGTGGGCAGTTTGTCGCCCGGCTTAAGGGAGCCGTCCTCGACGCTTCGACGGATATCTGCAGCTATCGCCTCGTATTTGGGAATCATGGAACCTCCTTTCCGGCTTGATTGAGTACAGAAGAAAGTATAGTCAACACCTAAGCATCCCTATTGCGTTTTTGAAAAGTTCGAGAAAGGTTTAATTAAAAAACGCTTCTCTTTAAAAACTAGAGCGCTCTAAATGAATATGCATTCGAATAATGTGGTATTGAGCAAATTGATCGACTCGAGGATGGGGTTGAGCCGTTTTACCGCCCAACGAACCAAATTCCATGCCCTGCGTTTTCACAGATAAAACCTGCCAAAACAAACCTGCCCCTTTTTGGCAGGTTTTTGCCTTGGGAGCGGTACCATACAGGCAATGTTTAAACGAGAAAGGTGGGCTCCCATGGAACCTAAGCAGTACTACATCGGCATTGACGTCGGCGGCACTTCGGTTAAGGAGGGCCTGTTCGACGAGGACGGCAACCTGCTGGCCAAGGCCAGCGTGCCCACGCCTCCCATCGTTGACGCCGCGGGCTTTGCCGCGGTGACCGAGGCTATCGACCAGGTGGTCGCCAAGGCCCAGATTCCGCGCGCCTTTGTGGCGGGTATTGGCCTGGCCGTTCCGTGCCCCATCCCGGCATCGGGCGATGCCAAGGTCAAGGCCAACATTGCCATTAACCTGCCCGAGCTAAGAGTCGCCATTCAGGAGCACTGCCCCGACGCGGTTGTTAAATACGAGAACGATGCCAACGCCGCAGCCATGGGCGAGGCCTGGCTCGGCTCTGCCAAGGGCGTACAGAACGTGGTGATGGTCACCATTGGTACCGGCGTGGGTGGTGGCGTTATCGTCAACGGCGACGTGGTGTCGGGCGTTGTGGGTGCCGGCGGCGAGATTGGCCACATGTGCCTGAACCCGGCTGAGGAGCGCACCTGCGGCTGTGGCGGCCATGGCCATCTGGAGCAGTATTCCAGCGCCACCGGCGTGGTGAGTAACTACCTTGCCGAGTGCAAGAAGGCGGGCGTCGAGCCCATCGAGCTCACCGGGCCTTCTGATTCCAAGGACGTGTTCCAGGCCTGCCGCGAGGGTGACAAGCTCGCGCTGGCAGCTGCCGATACCATGGCCGACTATCTCGGCCGTGCCCTGGCGCTTATTGCCAACGTGGTCGACCCCGAGATGTTCCTGATCGGCGGCGGTGCTTCCGCTTCGGCCGATGTCTACCTCGACAAGGTCCGCGAGCACTTTAAGCAGTACGCGCTCTCCGCCTCGCGCGAGACGCCCATTAAGGTCGCTTCGCTCGGCAACGACGCCGGCATCATCGGTGCCGCCTACGTAGCCCTGCGCGCCGCCGGCAAATAGCTGGTGCGAGGGGGCCAGGTTACTTTGCACCAACATGGTGCAAAAGGGACAGCCTTGGCCTCCATGCCTGCCCCAAAATATGCCGTGCCCCTTCCGTCTGCGAAGGCTCGGCATCGGCGTGCTACCATAGCTACGCCCAAGTACACATATCAAGTGGAGGATATCCATGGCAAACGTTCTTGTCTTTGGTCACCAGAACCCCGATAACGACGCCATCATGAGCGCCGTCGTCCTGTCCCAGCTGCTCAACCAGGTTGAGTATGCCGGCAACACCTACGAGGCCTGCGCCCTTGGTCAGCTTCCGGCCGAGTCCGCCAAGCTGCTTGCCGACGCCGGCATTGCCGAGCCCCGCGTGATCGAGTCCGTCGAGGCCGGTCAGCTCGTCGTTCTCACCGACCACAACGAGTCTGCCCAGTCCGTCGCCGGCCTTAAGGACGCCACGGTCTTTGGCGTTGTCGACCATCACCGCATCGGCGACTTCGAGACCGCCGGCCCGCTGCATTACATCTGCCTGCCCTGGGGCTCCAGCTGCACCATCGTCACCAAACTCGCCGGCGTGCTCGGCGTTGAGCTTTCCGACGTCCAGGCCAAGCTGCTGCTCTCGGCCATGATGACCGACACGCTCATGCTCAAGAGCCCCACCACCACCGATGTCGACCGCGCCGTCGCCGCCAAGCTCGGCGAGCAGGTGGGCGTCGACCCGGTCAAGTTTGGCATGGAGGTCTTCCTCACCCGTCCGTCCGGCTCCTTCACCGCAGCCGAGATGGTCGGCAACGACATCAAGATGTTCGAGCCCGCTGGCAAGAAGCTGCTCATCGGCCAGTACGAGACCGTCGACAAGAGCCGCGCACTCGGCATGATCGACGAGATTCGCGAGGCCATGCGCGCCTACGCCGCCGAGAAGGGTGCCGACGGCATTGTCCTGTGCATCACCGACATCATGGAGGAGGGCTCGCAGGTCCTGCTCGAGGGCGAGACAGAGGCTGCTCAGAAGGGCCTGGGCATTGCCGACGAGCACGACGGCGTTTGGATGCCGGGCGTCCTCTCCCGTAAGAAGCAGGTCGCTGCCCCCATCATGGCCGCCTGCTAGGTTTAGTTGACCGAACGCCACGACCGGATCGCGGACGCCCCGCGCTCCGGTCGTTTTTTGTGCACGGCGCCGCGTCGTCTCTCGGACAGGTGTGCCCGTGCCGTTGAGCAAATAATGTTCAACCTGTGGTTCCGCTTTTCGGCCACGCCTGCGTGCTTGTCGTGCAGGGTAGGCTAGATGCAAGCGTAATACGTTAGAGCGCGGCGCCGCCACTTGGGCGGGCCGTGCTTTTTTAAGACGGGAGCTTTCCCGTGAAAGGAGCCGCCCATGGCAGCACCCGAGCAGCTGTTTAACGTTCGTGAGCGCAAGCGTTTTGAGCGCCACGACATCTGGGAGCGCATCGCCGAGAACGGCACGATTTCCGCCGCCGTCATGGTCTTTGCCGCTATCGCCGCCGTTATCTGCGCCAACACCGATGCCTACGAGGCCATCCATCACTTTTTGGAGACCCCGCTGTATGTGGGCCTGGGCAACCTTACGGCTGGTCTCACCGTTGAGCTTTTCGTCAACGACTTCCTCATGGCGATTTTCTTTTTGTTGGTGGGCATTGAGCTTAAGTACGAGATGACGGTCGGCGAGCTCAAGAATCCGCGTCAGGCCATGCTTCCCATGTTGGCGGCCGTGGGCGGCGTCGTCGTTCCCGCCTGCATCTACCTGATTTTTAACCATGCCGGCGCCCGCAACGGTTGGGCCATCCCCATGGCAACCGATATTGCCTTTGCGCTGGGCGTGCTGTCGCTTTTGGGCAATCGCGTGCCCAACGGCGTGCGCGTGTTCTTCTCGACGCTCGCCATCGCCGACGACCTGATCTCCATCGCCGCCATCGCCATCTTCTACGGTCAGAGCCCCAATCCGTTTTGGTTGGCCGCCGCCGCGCTTGTGACCTGCGCGCTCGTGTGGCTTAACAAGACGCAGCATTACCGCCTTGCCCCGTATTCGGTACTGGGTCTGCTGTTGTGGTTCTGCATGTTCAAGAGCGGCGTGCACGCTACGCTTGCCGGCGTCATCCTGGCCTTCACCATTCCGGCCAAGTGCGGCGTTAAGCTCGACAGCCTCACCGACTGGCTGGGCGAGTGCCTGCCACTGCTCGACGACCGCTACGACGACGAGGCGCACATTCTGGGCCAGCACGACTTTACGGTCTCGACCACCAAGGTCGAGCGCGTCATGCACCGCGTGACCCCGCCGCTTATCCGCATGGAGCGTCTGATCTCCACGCCGGTCAACTTTGTGATCCTGCCGATCTTTGCGTTCGTAAACGCTCAGGTTCGCTTAGTGGGCGTGGACATGAGCACGCTGCTCACCGACCCGGTGACGCTCGGCGTGTACTTTGGCATGCTGCTGGGCAAGCCGATCGGCATCTTTGGCATGACGTTCGCGCTGGTCAAGCTCAAGGCCTGCGAGCTGCCGCATAACGTCAACTGGCACATGATCGCCGGCGTGGGCATTCTGGGCGGTATCGGCTTTACCATGTCGATCCTCATCAGCGGCCTCGCCTTCCCGGCGGCCCAGTTTGAGGTTCTTGCAGCCAAGGCCGCTATTCTCGCCGGCTCTGTCACCGCAGCCGTGATCGGCATGATCTACATGAGCGTGGTCTGCAAACACCCCGCGCCCAAAGACGAGTAAGAGCGCGAAAACCGGCTCCAGAACCGATTCGGGCGCGTTCAAAATGCGGATTCGGGCGGTGCTTGCCGCCTGCCAGACACGCCAGTGGTCAAAAAACGCCGTTTGTGAGTACTGTCACAAACGGCGTATCATTTTAGGTGCGGAAAATAATGAACAAAGTTATAAGAACTGTACGTTAATGAGTGACCATCGACTTCCAATTTGGCGCTAGCTGACGGTGATTAGGAAGTTTCAAGTCGAGTTTTGCCGATTTCGACCAAGAATCGCTGCTACTAAAAAGGTAACAGTACTCATATTTGCCCTTTTTTGGCCACAAGCCCTAAAACAAGCCTCGCCAAGGTCGGGAAGCGGGCCAAATCGCCGGCCTCGAGGCTTATTCCACCGTTCCGTAGACGGCGCCCCAGCCGTGGGCGGCTAAGGCGGAGTTGAGCTGATCACAAAGTGACTGGCGGTCGTAATAGCCGGGCGGCAAAAGGTTCACGATCTCCATGAGGTCGGGCGCCAGGTCCAAGATTTCGGCCTGTACGATCAGATCCAGGCGGTCGATGGCATGGCGGTCGTAAAACAGCCCGTCGATCAGGCGCTGCAGGTCGCCGAATTCCTCGGCCCTAAACGATCCGTACTCCATAGTGCCTCCTTGGGCGAACCGCGCCGCCATGTGGGACGCACGCGGCGATGTCGTAATTCATTGAGATGGACTTAATCTATCACGGCTTCATAACGTTGCGGCGATGGCGGTCTATACTTAGAAGAATTGCAACGTACCGCTTCGTGAAAGGTCGCACCCATGCAGACGATCTACCAGAAGATGGAAACCACCGAACTCGATGCCGCCATTGAGGCGCTCAAGGCCGAGGTCGCCGAGGTCAAGGCCAAGGGCCTGGCGCTCGACATGGCCCGCGGCAAGCCGTCGCCCGCCCAGGTGGACATCTCGCGCCTCATGCTCGATATCCTCAATGCTAATTCCGACCTGCACGACGGCAACGTCGACTGCTCCAACTACGGTTGCTTTGAGGGCATTCCCTCGGCACGCAAGCTGGCAGGGGAGTTCTTGGGCTGCCCCGCCGAGCAGACGCTTGTGTTGGGTTCGTCGAGCCTTTTGATCGAGCACGACATCGCCGGCATGTTCTGGCGCTGCGGTTCGTGCGGCAGCGAGCCCTGGGACGCCTACGAGGCCGCCCACGACGGCAAGAAGGTCAAGTTCCTGTGCCCCGTTCCCGGCTACGACCGCCACTTTGGCATCACCGCCGACCTGGGCATCGAGAACGTCCCCGTCGCGATGACCGACAACGGCCCCGACATGGACGAGATCGAGCGCCTCGTTGCCGCTGACGATTCCATCAAGGGCATCTGGTGCGTGCCCAAGTATTCCAACCCCACGGGCATCACCTTTAGCGAGGACACCGTGCGCCGCCTGGTCGAGATGTCCACGGCCGCGCCCGATTTCCGCATCTTCTGGGACAACGCCTACTGCGTGCACGACCTGTACGACGAGACCGACGAGCTCGCCAACATCTTCGACCTCGCCCGCGCGGCGGGCACCGAGGACCGCGTGGTCGCCTTTGCCTCGACGTCCAAGATCACCTTCCCGGGCGCCGGCATCGGCTTTATCGGTGCGAGCCCTGCTGTGATCGCCGAGTTCTCTAAGCGTCTGAAGGCCGGCCTGATCAGCGCCGACAAGCTCAACCAGCTGCGCCACGTGCGCTTCCTTCCTACCCTCGAGGCGGTTAAGGAGCACATGAAGAAGCACGCCGAGTTCCTGCGTCCGCGCTTTGAGGCCGTTGAGCGCAAGCTCACCGAGGGCCTGGGCGACACGGGCTGTGCCACTTGGACGCACCCCCGCGGCGGTTACTTCGTGAGCTTCGATGGTCCCGAGGGCTCGGCCCAAAAGGTCGCCGCGCTCTGCGCCGATCTGGGCGTTAAGCTCACGCCGGCCGGTGCTACCTGGCCCTATGGCAAGGACCCGCGCGACACCAACATCCGCATCGCACCGAGCTATCCCACGGTCGAGGACCTGGAAGCCGCGCTCGACGTGTTGGTGCTCGCCGTTAAGCTGGTCGCCGCCGAGCTGGCACGCGCCGAGCGCGGCTAACGCGCCGACCCTGCACTGTCCGCACTTTCAATACACAAAGGAGCGTATACATGGATTTGGGTATTTCCACCAACCCCACGCCAGAGCTTTACACCATTAAGGTAACCGGCGAGATCGATATCTCTAACGCCGATAGCCTGCGCAATGCCATCGACCTGGCGCTCGAGCAGCCCACCGAGGCCGTTGAGCTCGATTTTGCTCAGGTGAGCTACATCGATTCGACGGGCATTGGCGTGCTCGTGGGCGCCGCGCACCACGCGGTCGACCACGGCAAGCGCTTTAGCTGCACCAATGTGCAGCCCCCGGTGATGCGCGTGGTCCAGCTGTTGGGTGTCGACCAGGAGATTTCGATCACCGCTGCATAATCTTTGCCCCCAAAAGGGCGTGCCGTTTGGCATATGTTTGTGATGCGCTCGGACGTTTTGGCGTCCGGGCGCTATACTTGACCGAATGAATAGACGAGTTCCGGCCGAATGGCGCGGTGCGGGCTCGACTCACATCGAGCCTTGGAGGTATGTGTGTTTGGTATTGGAGAGGGTGAGCTCGCGATCATCGTGGTCTTCGGCTTTTTGCTGTTTGGCCCGGATAAGCTCCCGCAGATGGGCCGCACGATCGGCCGTGCCATCCGTCAGTTCCGCGAGACGCAGGAAAAGATGACGGCCGTTGTTCAGTCCGAGATTATCGATCCGGTAAGTGAGGCCGCGTCGGTGCCGGTCAAGCCCAAGAAGGCCGCTGCGACCGACGACGATTCCGATGCGGACGAAGATGCCGCCGAGAAGGCAGCACCCGCCAAGAAGGAGACCTTTGCCGAGCGTCGCGCCCGTCTTGCTGCCGAGAAGGCCGCAAGCGAGGGTGCTGCTGAGGGCGAGAATGCTGCCGAGGAGCCTGCGACCGAGGGCGTCGAGCCCGCAGGTGCCGCCGAGCCTGTCGTCGAGCCCGAGCCTGCTGCAGAGCCGGAGTCCGAGCCCGAGCCGGCAGAGCCCACGACGGCTGACCTCTACGCCCGTCGTCCCCGCAAGCGCAAGGCCGTCGTCGACCAGCTCGCTCGCGAGCTCGAGGCCGAGGACGACGCCGCTGCCGCCGACGCCCCGAAGGGAGGCGATGAGTAATGCCTATCGGACCTGCGCGCATGCCGCTCTTCGATCACCTGGGCGAGCTCCGTCGCCGCCTGACCATCGTGGTCGTATCGGTGTTTGCCGCCGCTATCGTGCTGTATTTCGCCACGCCCGTGGTGCTCGACATCCTGGAAGACCCCATCCGCTCCTTTGTGCCGGACGGTAAGTTTTACATCACCACCACGCTCGGCGGCTTTGGCCTGCGCTTCTCGCTTGCCATCAAGATGGCCGTGGTCATGTGCACGCCCATGATCATCTGGCAGATTCTGGCATTTTTCCTGCCGGCACTGCGCCCCAACGAGCGCAAGTGGGTTGTGCCCACGGTGCTCGCCTCGACGGTGCTGTTCTTCCTGGGTGCCATCTTCTGCTACTTCATCATCATTCCGGCCGGCTTTGAGTGGCTCATCGGCGAGACCTCGGCCGTCGCCACCGCGCTGCCCGACCTGGAGAACTACGTCAACATGGAGCTGCTCTTTATGATCGGCTTTGGCGTGGCGTTCGAGCTTCCGCTCATCATCTTCTACCTGTCCGTTTTCCACATCGTGTCCTATGCGGCCTTCCGCAGCGCCTGGCGCTACGTGTACGTAGGCCTGCTCGTGGGTTCGGCTGTGATTACGCCCGACGGCTCGCCCGTTACGCTGGGTCTCATGTATGGAGCCCTGCTCTCGCTCTACGAGATTTCGCTTGCCATCGCCCGTGTGGTCATTACCGCGCGCGAGGGCAAGGAGGGCCTGTTCGTGAGCCGTCTGGACCTGTTCTCGGACGACGAGGACGACGAGGAGTAAATCGGTATGCACGAGGTTGGCATTGTCAACGGCATACTCGATACAGTGATTCGCGCGGCGCGTGGGGCGGGGGCCTCGCGCGCCGTTTTGGTAACGCTGCGTATCGGGGATATGACCGAGGTCGTGCGCGAGGCGCTCGATTTTGCGTGGGAGACATTTCGCGACGAGGACCCGCTCACGCGAGGCTGCGAGCTTGCCGTGGAGGAGGTCCATCCACAAAGCGAGTGTCTGGACTGCGGCGAGGTTTTCGACCACGATCGCTTCCACTGTCGCTGTCCCCAGTGTGGTGGTGCCAACGTGCGCCTACTGCACGGCCGCGAGCTCGATATCGCAAGTATCGAAATCGAAACCCCCGACGATTAGCCCGCTAGCCATCTGGTGATGGGGTATAAAGGGGCCAAAGTAAGGAGCGCTAAGTATGGCCGAGAAAACGATTGATATTGCATCGCCGATTCTGTCGCGCAACGAGCGCCTGGCAGATCAGCTGCGTCAGCGATTTGAGCAGACGAACACCTACGTGATCAACGTGCTATCGAGCCCCGGCTCGGGTAAGACCACCACGATTCTGGGCACCAACGAGCGCCTGCGTGACAAAGCCGGCCTGCGCTGCGCCGTCATCGAGGGCGATATCGCCTCGGATGTCGACGCCATCACCATGAAGGAAGCCGGCATGCCCGCCATCCAGATCAACACAGGCGGCCTGTGCCACCTCGAGGGCAACATGATCATGGAGGCCGTCGATGCCTTCGACCAGGCTGTGGGTCTGGAGAACATCGACGTCATCTTTATCGAAAACGTGGGTAACCTGGTCTGCCCGGTCGACTTTGACCTGGGCGAGAACCTGTCCATCATGATTCTCTCGGTGCCCGAGGGCGACGACAAACCCATCAAGTACCCGGGTATCTTCCAGCATGCCGGCGCGCAGCTGCTCAACAAAGTCGATGTGGCCCCGGCTTTCGATTTTGACATGGATAGGTATACTAAGACACTCGATGACCTCAATCCGCAAGCGCCGCGGTTTGCCGTGAGCGCGCGCAAGGGCGAGGGCATGGATGCCTGGTGCGATTGGCTCATCGGGCAGGTCGAGCAAGCAAGGGCGTAAGTCGGCCGCCATACGGGCGGGCGTAGCCGCAAAGACACGAGATAGGAGCCTCTTTTGAAGCTCATCATCGCCGAGAAAAACGACGCCGCGCGTCAGATCGCCGAGCGTCTGTCCACGGGCAAGCCTAAAAAGGACAAGGTGTACAACACCGCCATCTACCGTTTTGAGTGGAAGGGCGAGGAGTGCGTGACGATCGGCCTTGCCGGTCACATCCTGGCGCCCGATTTTTGCGACAGCGTGCTGTTCGATAAAAAGCTGGGCTGGTATTCGGTCACGGAGGACGGCGAAATGCTGCCGGCCGACATGCCCGATGGCCTGGCCCGCCCGCCGTACGACACCAAGCGCAAGCCGTTCCTTGCCGATGGTATCTCCATCAAGGGCTGGAAGCTCGAGAGCCTGCCTTACCTCACCTGGGCGCCCGTCATTAAGCTGCCGGCCGAGAAGGAGCTCATTCGCTCGCTCAAGAACCTCGCCAAAAAGTCCGACAGCGTCATCATCGCCACGGACTTCGATCGCGAGGGTGAGCTGATCGGCTCGGACGCCCTCAACAAGGTGCGCGAGGTCGCGCCGGACTTGCCGGTCGCCCGCGCCCAGTATTCTTCGTTTACCAAGGCCGAGATCACGCAGGCCTTCGATAATCTTGTCTCGCTCGACCAGAATCTGGCCGACGCCGGCGAGAGCCGTCAGCACATCGACCTTATCTGGGGCGCGGTGCTCACGCGCTATCTGACGCTCGCCAAGTTCGGCGGTTTTGGCAACGTGCGCTCCGCCGGCCGCGTGCAGACACCGACGCTCGCCCTGGTGGTCGAGCGCGAGCGCGAGCGCATGGCGTTTGTGCCCGAGGACTATTGGCAGATTCGTGGCATGGGTGCCGCGCAGGGCGCTGCCGAGGACGATCGCTTTAAGATCGCGCACAAGACAGCGCGCTTTACCGACAAGGATGCTGCCGAGACGGCGTACGGCCACGTTGACGGCGCCACGACGGCAACCGTCGCTGCGGTGACCAAGCGCTCGCGCAAGCAGCAGCCGCCCACGCCGTTTGCGACGACCTCGCTGCAGGCTGCCGCCGCAGCCGAGGGTATCTCGCCTGCGCGTACGATGCGCATCGCCGAGTCCCTCTACATGGCGGGCCTCATCAGTTACCCGCGTGTCGACAACACCGTGTATCCCGCGACGCTCGACCTGGGCGCCGTGGTGAGCGACCTGGCAAAGATCAACCCGGCGCTGGCGCCCGTATGCAAAAAGGTGCTCGCCGGCCCCATGAAGCCCACGCGCGGCAAAGTCGAGACCACCGACCACCCGCCTATCTATCCCACGGGCGAGGGCGATCCGTCCACGCTCGACGGCGGCCAGCGCAAGCTCTACGACCTCATCGCCCGCCGCTTCCTGGCGACGCTTATGGGTCCCGCGACCATCGAGAATACCAAGCTCGAGCTCGATGTGAACGGCGAGCCGTTCGTGGCTTCGGGCGACGTGCTCGTGACCCCGGGCTTCCGCGAGGCCTATCCGTACGGCCTTAAGCGCGACGAGCAGATGCCGCCGCTGGAGCAGGGCGATACGGTCGACGTGTTCGACATTAAGCTCGAGGCCAAGCAGACCGAGCCGCCCGCGCGCTACAGCCAGGGCAAGCTCGTGCAGGAGATGGAAAAGCGCGGCCTGGGCACCAAGTCCACGCGCGCGAGCATCATCGAGCGTCTGTACGCCGTGCGCTACCTCAAAAACGATCCCGTTGAGCCGAGTCAGCTGGGCATCGCCATTATCGACGCGCTGACACAGTTTGCCCCGCGCATCACGAGTCCCGATATGACCAGCGAGCTCGACGGCGACATGACTCGCGTGGAGCGTGGCGAGGATACCGAGGAGCATGTCGTGACGCACTCGCGCGCGCTGCTGGCCGGTGTGCTCGACGAGCTGCTCAAGCACACGCAGGAGCTGGGCGACGCCATCAGCGACGCCGTCACGGCCGATGCGCGCGTGGGCGCCTGTCCCAAGTGCGGCAAGGACCTAGTTATGAAGACGAGCGCCAAGACCCGTGGCAGCTTCATTGGCTGCATGGGCTGGCCCGACTGCGACGTGACCTATCCGGTGCCGAGCGGCGTCAAGGTGAGCCCGCTCGAGGGCGAGGCCGCCGTGTGTCCCGAATGCGGTGCGCCGCGCATCAAGTGTCAGCCGTTCCGCCAGAAGGCTTTCGAGATCTGCGTGAACCCGACGTGCCCTACCAACTACGAGCCCGACCTTAAAGTGGGCGAGTGCAAGGTGTGTGCCGAGGCCGGACGCCATGGCGACCTGATCGCGCACAAGAGCGAGAAGAGCGGCAAGCGCTTTATCCGCTGCACCAACTACGATGACTGCGGCGTGAGCTATCCGCTGCCGGCGCGTGGCAAGCTCGAGGCAACGGGCGAGACCTGTCCCGAGTGCGGCGCCCCCATCGTGGTGGTCAACACGGCGCGCGGTCCGTGGCGTATCTGCGTCAACATGGACTGCCCGACCAAGGAGAAGAAGCCCGCCCGCGGCCGCAAGACCACAACCAAGGCGAGCACGGCAAAGAAGACGACGGCGGCCAAGAAGACGACGGCTAAGAAAGCCACTGCCGCCAAGAAGACGACCGCGAAGAAGTCGACTGCCAAGAAAGCAGCCGCCGACAAGTAGCGGCGCAGCCGAAGCATTGCCCAAAACAAAAACGAGCGAGGGTCCCATGATCCTCGCTCGCTTTTTTGACCGGCAGTTAGGGACGTTCCTTTTCTGCCGGCAGTTTAGGAACGTCCCTAACTGCCGGCTCGGGAACGACAAAGCGCTAGTTCACCTCGACAGGCTTGGCGCCGGGATAGCGCTCCTCAAAGTCTAGGCGGTACTTATTGTCATTGGTGCCCGCCACGTTGTCGCGCGACAGCGGCGCCACGATCTCATTCTTGTGGTCCGCAGGCTTGGCGTATTTCAGGCTGATCTCCCAGGCATCACAGATTGCGTCAATGCGGTGATCCAGGTCGTCGTACAGGGCGATGATGTCCTTCCAGGAGCTGTAGTTCTTGGAGCTCGTCGGGACGTCCAGGTCCTCGACGATGTCGTAATACTGCTCGATGGTGTCCTCCGTGCGCTCGGCGACGTCGGCGAGATTTTGACGGGTGGTTCGATCCTCTTCCAGATAGTTGCCGTTGAAGTTCTGCGCGCAGCCACGGACCTGGCTGTCGAGATCTTCGAGCAGGTCGTAGTATTCGCTCAGTCGGCGGTAGAGGTTCTGCTCGGAGAGCGTTGCTTCGCCGCCATCCTCGTCGTCATCGTCATCATCGTCGTACAGGCTGTTGGGATCGCCGAGAGGTTTTAGGTCATCGTCGTCGACGTCATGGTGTAGCTTAGCTACCTCGGCAGTCGTCCGCGTGGCGGCGTTGTCGAACGGTCTGATTGCAAAGAAGATGACCAGGGCGATGATGATCGCCACCAGCACAACGATAACGGCGATAAGCGGCCCGGTGCCGCTCTTTTTGGGAGCGGGGGTCTGTGGCGAAGCGGGTGCGTATGCGGGAGCCGGCTGCTGTTGGGGCGAGCCGCTCGCGACGGGTATGCGCTGCGTGGTCTCGACGGCCTCGGTCCTTGCGGCGGGGTCGGGGCTATAGGCGAGGGGGTCGTCCGCCTTGGCTTGCGGCGTATCAAGGGAGCCGGTCTGCTCAAAAGCGGGCTGGCTATCGCTCGCGGCTGTTTGCTCAACGGGTGCACCGCACGAGGTGCAGAACTTGGCATCATCTGCAAGAAGCTTGCCGCACGAGGCGCAATACCGAGACATTGCCACTCCTTTCGCCACATTTCAATGCAATACGACGATTATACCCAGCATCCAAAATTCCCCATCATACGTTGCGGTGAAATAGGGACTGTTTGGCGGTCTCAGAGCTTCAATCAGTCCCTATTTCACCGCAACTTTGGAAAGGCGCCTTTAGCCATTGGGGACGCGCCGAGCACTGGGGTATCATGGCTTGGTTGATATATCTGCATTTACGCGCTTTGTAGGAAGGGGCTGCGCCCATGGCTTTTGAGCCCGCTCAACATAGCTTTATCACGCTCGAGGGCGTCGACGGCGCCGGCAAGTCCACGCAGGCGCGCCTGCTGGCCCGCGCGCTCGGCCTTGCCGGCTACCAGGTTGTGAGCCTGCGCGAGCCGGGCGGCACTGCCATCAGCGAAAAGATCCGCGCCCTGCTGCTCGACCCCGCCAACACGGCGATGGGCGATACCTGCGAGCTGTTGCTCTACGAGGCCGCGCGCGCTCAGCTGGTGCACGAGGTCATCGCACCCGCCCTTGCGGCCGGCAAGGTGGTCCTGTGCGACCGCTTCTACGATTCCACGACGTGCTACCAGGCGTTTGCCGATGGCCTCGACCGTCAGATGGTACGCGACGCCAATAGCCTGGCGGTCGCCGGTACGCATCCGGCGCTCACCCTCGTCTATCACATCACACCCGAGCAGGCGGCGCTGCGTATGGCCGCCCGCGGCGCGGCAGACCGCATGGAGGCCAAGGGGATGGCCTTCCAGGAGTGCGTCTACCAGGGCTTTTGCGCCATCGCTGCCGAAGAGCCGGGCCGCGTGAAGCTCATCGACGCGACTGCGCCCATCGAGGAAGTCTTCGCGCGGACGGTCGAGCAGGTTCGCGCGTACGGCCTCGACATCCCCCAAGGTGCTGTCGCCGCCGCACTTGCCCAGGAGGCTGAGTAACATGGCCCCCGCTCAGGCAAGCCTGCTGGCCAAGCTCGACACCCAAGAGCGCGTGCGCGACTTTTTGACCAATGCCGTCGCTAGCGGTCGCGCATCGCACGCCTACCTGTTTTTGGGTGCGCCCGGCGCGGGCAAGCTCGACGCCGCGTGGGCGCTCGCCCAAGCCTTCCTGTGCGAGCAGGACGGCTGCGGCGCATGCGACAGTTGCGTGCGCGTCTCTCGGCATACGCATCCCGACGTGCACTATTACACGCCCGAGAGCGCTACGGGCTACCTTATCGCCCAAACCCGCGAACTACTCGACGACGTGCCCCTCGCGCCCATCCGCGCCAAGGCCAAGGTCTACATCATCGATCGCGCCGAGCAGCTGCGTGCCAACACCGCCAATGCGCTGCTCAAAACGCTCGAGGAACCGCCCGAGGGCGTCATGTTTATCTTGCTGGGCACCTCGGCCGACGTGATGTTGCCCACTATCGTGAGTCGTTGCCAGTGCGTGCCGTTTCGGCTGGTATCGCCCGCCGTCGCCGCGCAGGCCGTGAGCCGCGCCACCGGTCAGGACCCTGCACGTTGCCGCATGGCGGTCGCCGTGGCGGGAAGCCCCACACGCGGCATCGAGTTTCTTAAGAGCGCCGAGCGCCAGGACGCCCGCCGTCAGATGGTCCGTGCCATCGACTCACTCATTGCCGCCGACGAGGCCGACGTGCTCAGTCGCGCCAAGTCGCTCATTGTCGCCGTTAAGGCGCCGCTCGCCGAGGTCAAGTCCACGCAGGAAAAGGTACTCGAGCAAAACGCCGACTACCTGTCGCGTGGAGCATTGAAGCAGCTTGAGGACCGCAACAAGCGCGAACTCAACGCGCGCGAGCGTTCGGGTATCATGGAAGCGCTGGCGAGCGCGCGGACGCTCATGCGCGACGTGCTGCTGACGCTTCAGGACGAGGCAGCCGACGTAGTGAACGAGGACGTGCGCGACACGATCGGGCGGCTTGCCGCCGCGACGAATGTTGCGGGTGCCACCCAGGCGCTCGAGGCGGTTGCCACCGCTGAGCGCAACATCGCCAGAAACGTTACTCCCCAGCTGGCCATCGAGGTCATGCTGTTCGATATCAGGAAGGCACTGAAATGCCGTTAGTCGTACCCGTTAAGTTTACCTACGCCTCGCGCGACCTGTGGTTTGACCCGCAGGACCTGGATATCCTCGAGGCCGATTATGCCATTTGCTCTACCGAGCGCGGAACCGAGATCGGCCTGGTCACGGCCGATCCCTTCGAGGTGCCGCAGGACGAGATCGGCCAGCCGCTCAAGCCCGTGCTGCGCGTGGCGAGTGACATCGACCTGCAGCTTGCCGACGACCTGGCCATCCAGGGCGACGAGGCTATGGTCGACTTTCGTCGCCTGGTCAAGGAGCTCGACCTCGAGATGAAGCCGGTGGGCGTCGAGTACCTGTTTGGCGGTGAGAAGGCCGTGTTCTACTTTGCGGCCGAGGAGCGCGTCGATTTTCGCCAGCTCGTCAAGGATCTGTCCTCGACGCTGCACATTCGCGTCGACATGCGCCAGATCGGTGTGCGCGACGAGACCCGCCTGGTGGGCGGCTATGCCCAGTGCGGCCAGGAGCTCTGCTGCACGCGCTTTGGCGGACAGTTTGAGCCGGTTTCGATCCGCATGGCAAAAGAGCAGGACCTGCCGCTCAACTCGTCCAAGATCAGCGGAGTGTGTGGCCGCCTGATGTGCTGCCTGCGCTACGAGTTCGAGGCGTACAAGGACTTTAAGAGCCGCGCGCCCAAAAAGAAGACGCTCATCGATACGCCGCTCGGCAAGGCGCGTATCCAGGAATACGACACCCCGCGCGAACAGCTGGTGCTGCGCCTGGAGAACGGCAAGGTCTTTAAGGTCAACCTGGCCGACATGACCTGCTCCGAGGGCTGCAAGAAGAAAGCCGCCGAGCAGGGCTGCAACTGCCGCCCCGACTGCGTGACGCGCGATGTGCTCGAGCGCATCGAGTCGCCCGAGATGCGCCTGGCGCTCATGGAGCTCGACCGCGAGAACGGCGTCGACGTGGGCGATGGCCTGTCGAGCGCCGATCGTCTGACGGGCACGTCGATGCCCAAGCGCCGTCGCCGCGATGCAGATGCCGATGCCCGCGCTGCTCAGAGTCAGGGCGAGGGCCGTGGCCGCGGTAAGGGTCGCGGTAAGGCCGAGGCGCCCGAGGCCGAGGAGGCCGCCGGTGGCCGCCGCCGTCGCAAGCGTGCGGGCTCGGGCGATGCCGGCGAGACCGCGGCTGCAGGCAAGAATGCCTCACGCGAGCGCGAGGCTCAGCAGCCCCAGCAGCAAAACCGTGGCGGTGGCATGAATCCCACGCGCCGTCGTCGCCGTCATCTGTCGAGTGAGGAGCGCGAGGATGCTTTCCGCGCCGCAGCCGCTCGCGAGGCCGGTGCCGCTCCCAAGGGCGGCTCGGGTTCCGACACACCTGCCGACAAGGGCGGCAAGCCGCGTGGCGAGGAGGAGCGCGCTCCGCGTCCGCGCCGTCGCCATTCCTCGGGCACGCAGCAGAAGCCTTCGGTGCCTTCCGTGGCCGATCAGGTTTCGGATGGCGAGGTCAAGGTCACGCGTCGTCGTCCCGGTGACGGCGGAGGTGCGGCTGCCAAGGCCGCGCGCGGCGCCGCCCGCGACGAGCACGAGCCGCGCGAGGATCGCGGTGGCGAGGGCTCTGCCGACCAGGGCCAGAAGCGCCGTCGCCGTCGCCGCTCCCGTAAGCCGCGCCAGGATGGTGGCGAGGGCTCGACCCTGGGCTCGTCCGCACCGCAACCGCCTGCCGGCGAATAGCGCCCGCGAGCGGATTTAACCTGCCTTGCCCCGAGCGCATCGGGGTATCATAGCGCTGAATCAACAACCCTCCCTCTGCCTTTGCATAGGGAGGGTTGTGTCGTGAAGAGACATTTGAATGTGTTGGGTTGCCTACAAAGCGTCGGTGCCCTACCGTTTGCGGACGAATTGCTACCGTTTGCCGAGCGCGCGGCGCACGAGGCGCTTGAGGCGTTGTCGCCCACGCGATGCGCCGGCTGCGAGCGCGCCGGCGCGCTTATTTGCCAGGACTGCTTGTCGGCGCTAACGCTCATCGATCCGCGTCATAGCTGCACTCGATGCGGCGCCCCGTTTGGTGATCTGCTATGCACCGAGTGCTCGGTCGAGGGTGCGTCCTCGGCAATGGCTGAAGCGCTCGATCGGTGCCTGGCGTGCGCCGTCTATGCGCATCCGCTGCCGCGCATCATTAAAGCGTACAAAGACGCGGGCGAGCGACGCCTGGCGCCGTATCTGGCGGAGCTGCTCTACGACACCGTCCTGCATGCCCAGGTCGTAGCGCCCGAACGCTTAGGAGGTGTGCTGTCCGGTGCGGATGCGGTGGTGTTTGTGCCTGCGACGGCGGCGGCGTTTCGGCGGCGCGGCTTTGATCACATGGAGGCCATTGCGCGTCCATTTTGCGAGCTGTCGGGTGTACCGCTGCTCGATGCCCTCGTTAAGTACGGTCATGGCGACCAACGTGAACTCGGTCGCGAGGAGCGCCGAGAGCGCGCCCGGGGCATGTACGAGACAGTCGAGGACGTGCGGGGCCGCCGCCTGCTGCTCATCGACGACGTTATTACCACGGGCGCGACGATGGCGGCGGCTTCAGCAGAACTCAAGCGCGCCGGTGCCGCGGCCGTCGATGGCCTCGCTATCGCACGCGTTTGGTAGGGGTGGTTTTGTGGCAGTGAAGATTGAGCGGCGCAACGAGCCGACAGGCGAACAGCTAGCGGCTTCCGTAATCCTAACAGGCGCTTCAGCGCTGCGCATGATGCGCGCCGAGCGTCGACAAATGGGTTATATCGGCTGGAGGGACCTCGATCCCGATGAAGAGCGCCGTATATTGCATGCGTCGTCGCCCTCGGCCGAGGATATCTATCTTCCCGACTTGGTGCGAATTGGAGCCAAAAGTGGCGAGGTGCAAGAAGATCTGTGCTTGCTGGTGGGATCTGCGGCGCAGCGCCGCCGCATGCCTGGCGTAGGCTGGTCCGTATGTTCCGGGTTGCCCGCCGGCTCGATTCTAGAGGTGGAACCGGGGGTGTACAGCCTATCTCCCGAGGCCCTTTGTGTTGCCGTTGCGCGCGAGGTCGGCTGCATCCAGGCGTTTGCCCTGGCCCAGGAGCTGTGCTCTAAGATTTCACTGAGCGACCGCGGGAAGTATCTGCCTCCCTATACCTCGCCTGTTACGAATAAACTTGCAAAGGACAAGGACCAGCCACCAGACGTGGGTTACTTCGAAGTCGAGCCGGTGCTGACGCCCGAACGGCTGATGGACTATCTCGCGGTATGCAAGGGGAGCGATGCCAAACGGCTGCTGCGCCTGTGCCCCTACCTGTCAGAAAACCTGCGCTCACCCATGGAGTGCATCATGCTTGCCATGTTCTCTCTTCCGTTTTCCTATGGCGGCTTTTCCTGTGGCCCCTTTAAGACCGACTGCAAAATCGAGTTCAACGATCGTGCGCAGGCAATCTCGGGAATGCCCCATGCAGTTTGCGATGCGTATCAAGAGGCAGCCCGGTTTGACCTGGAATACAACGGCGAGCTGGGCCATTCCTCTCGGAGGGGACGTATCCATGATGAAAAGCGCAACACGGGCTTGATTACTATGGGAATCGAGGTCGCGACGGTCAACAACGAAATGCTCTGCGACATGGAAGCGATGGAAGCGCTCGCATGGCGCATCCACCAGCGTATGCGAAAGCGGTACCGGAATCGTGTCGATGCCCGCAGGAAGAAGCAAGAGGCGTTGCTTAACACGCTGCGGGCGTGTTTTGGGCTTAAGCCGGTCTAATTCACGTCGAAATTAGGGGGTTAATCATATGCCCTGGCCAAAATATGGCAAATATGAGTACTGTCACTAAATCAGTAACAGCAAAATCAAGGAATTTAGGACTCGGGGGCGGCATAAAGTAAGAAGATAATATACAAATGTAGAATAACTAAGCATCAGGTTGGCGACACTGAGCGCAAAATCTGTCCGAGAGGCCAAAATTGCCTGTTACTAAATTGGTGACAGTACTCATATTTGCCATTTTTTGGCCACAGCACCCTAGGAAGGGTGCCCCGGAGCTCCCCATAGGGGAGCTCCGGGCTTCACAGGGGCACGAATAGCCCACTCCGACCTGCGAAATCTGTACTCGCGATGCGAATGACGCCCCTAACCTTAAACTTTAGCTTGAACTTAGCTATAATGCGCTACGTTCCTACCAGGCTGTGGTTGCGGACGGACGAAATGCCCGTCCTAGTCCAAGACAGACGCGGTCAAAGGGATCCACGTAAGCGACCGCGTGCGCGCGGCGCGATCATGGCGCGTCCTAGATGTAAGCCGCACCGTCCGTTCTACTTTCTTTGGGGCAATACCGCCTCGCGGACGAGCGGGCCAGTCGTGAAGGTGGCTGCGGCCTCCCGAGCAAACACCCCGGTGCGCAAGTGTGGGGTCAAATACCAGGTCAGCTGGTGGGAACAATCTGATATTCCGCGCAACGCACGGATCGTATACGACACAGAAGGCAGGGTAGTGGACATGGTGAGGGGCAGCTTGATGCACGCGGCTCGGTTAGGTGCTGGGACCGCAGCGGTCATCGCCGTTTTGGGCCTGAGCGGATGCGCGTTCAACCCGCTGTCTACGTTCACGACTCCCACGATTGACCAGATCGAGTACGAGACCGTCACGCCCACGGTGTCGGATGATGCCCTGGTCACTCCCGGTACCCTGACGGTCGCCCTCGATACCTCCGATGCGCCGCAGGCCATGCAGGGCGCTGACGGCGAGCTCACGGGGTATGCAGTCGACGCTGCCCGCGCCCTCGCAAGCCGCATGGGCCTTAAGGTCGCCTTTGTCGATGCGTCCTCGGCAGGTTCCGCGCTCGGCGACAAAAAGGCTGACATCTTTATCGGCGAGATCAACTCCACGGACGGGGACGTTAGCTCGCTCGGCACCTGCCTGTACGATGCCGCTTCCGTGTTCGGTAGAACCAGCGATGGTGGGTCGCTAAACGTTTCCACCGATACCCTTAACACGTCTACTCTGGGTGTCCAGATGTCCTCGGCCTCGCAGGAGGCGCTTGCTAAGCAGAGCATCACTGCCAACCAAAAGACCTACCCCAACATCAACGAGTGCTTTGAGGCGCTCGAGTCCGGCGAAGTCGACTACGTGATCTGCGACTCCACCGCCGGCGGTTACCTTGCGCGCCTGATGAGCGAGATCTCCTATGTCGGTGCGCTCGAGGCGCCCTCGACGCTTGGTGTTGCGGGCGCCTCGTCCAATGACGAACTGTGTCGTGCCGTGAGCGATGCCCTCGACGGCATCACGGTCGACGGTACGCTCGAGGCGGTCCACTGCGTCTGGTATGGCACGATGCCCTACGACCTCACCACCAAGACAGTATCTGGTGTCAACCTTCAGTCGTCTGGCTCCGCATCCTCCGGCAGCGAGTCCTCCGATTCCAACAATGAGACCGCATCCTCCGAAGACAAATCGTCCAGCCAGGAAGACACCATCACCGACGACGACATTAACAAGCTTAATAGCTAGTTATTGCTAGGGGTGGCGTCTCCTATGCGCTAGGAGAGACGCCTCTTCACGGTTTCAACACGCACTGCTGGGCTTCCCCAATAGGGGAGCCCGGCTTTTTCATCTCTATAAAACCAGCAGGTCAAAGCCAATTTTCGGGACCAAATACAAAGTCGCCGGCTCCCTCCTATAGCGCACTTTGCCACAGAAAAGTGCGAGACTTCGGTATGCGGTATCAAGCAATCGTTATTCGGGTCTTTGGGAATCCGCGTGATTAAATGCACGGCAATGGGTACATAGCCAGTACAGTAAGTCCCCGAGGCAGATTGGAGCCACGTATGGATATCAAGGTTTCTGGACGCAAGACGACGGTAACCGATGCTCTGCGTGCGCATGTGGATGAGAAGATCGGCGAGGCGCTCAAGGTTTTCGATATCGAGCCCATGACGGTCGACGTTGTACTTCGCTATGAGAAGAACCCCTCGAACCCCAACCCGGCAATCGTCGAGGTTACGGTTCGCGCCCGCGGTTCGGTGATTCGCGTTGCCGAGCATGGTGCAGATATGTACGCCGCCATCGACCTCTCCGCCGATAAGGTCACCCGCCAGCTGCGCAAGTTCAAGACCAAGGTCGTGGACAACCGCCAGGGTGGTGCCAGCGCAGCGGATGTTGCACCGGTCGAGCGTGTCGAGGATCTGGCCGACCTGCTGCTGCCCGAGGAGGACGACGACCTGCTCGTCCGCGAGAAGGTCATCGATGTCACCCCGATGACTGAGGAGCAGGCGCTGGTGCAGACCGATCTGCTCGGCCACGACTTCTACGTGTTCGAGAACGCGACGACTGGCCTCATCAATGTGGTGTATCACCGTAAGAATGGTGGATATGGCATCATCAAGCCCCGTATCGAAACACTTGACGAGTAAAATACGTTAACTTGCATGAGTTAACGGTTGGCGGCCATCCCATGCGGGTGGCCGCCTTTTTACGTAAGGAGTCGCTTTGATGGACAAGGCCGCATCCGCCGGTCATTCGGACCGTTGCCGCATCGTCGTCGATACCTGCTGCGACTTTAGCCCCGAGGTCGCCGCGAACCTCGATGTCGATATCTTGGGTTTCCCCTTCATTATCGATGGCGAGGAGCGCACGGATGACATCTGGTCGAGCATCACACCCAAGGAGTTCTACGACCGCATGCGCGCCGGTGCCCGCGTGTCCACCTCGGCTGTGTCGCTCGGTCGCTATATCGAGTTCTTTACCGAGTGTGCCAAAGAGGGCACGCCCACGGTCTACCTGTGCTTTACCTCGGCGCTGTCGTCGAGCTACAACTCCGCGTGCCAGGCGGCAGATGCCGTGCGCGCCGAGTATCCCAACTTTGAGCTGTACGTGGTGGACAACGCCCTGCCCTGCGCGACCGGCGAGCTCCTGGCGCTCGAGGCCGTCCGTCAGCGCTCGGCGGGTCTGACCGCCAAGCAGCTGGTCGAATGGGCAAACGAGGCCAAGACCTACGTCCACGGTTACTTTACGCTCGAGAGCTTTGACGCGCTGGCGGCCGGCGGCCGCATTCCGCCCGCGGCGGCGCAGCTCACGGCAAAGCTCGACGTCAAGCCCGAGCTCTCCTATGACTTGGCTGGCTCACTGTCGCTGATCGGCGTTAACCGCGGCCGCAAGAAGGCGCTCAAGTCCATTCTCAAGTCGTTCCGCGAGAACTACGTGCCCGATCGCACCATGCCCATCGCCATCATGACGGCCGATGCCGAGAAGGACGGGGATTGGCTCGAGGCCGCCATCCGCAAGGAGGATGGCTGCGCCGACGTCACCATCATCCGCAGCTCCGTGGGCCCCACCATCGGCTCGCACGTGGGCCCCGGCATGGTGGCTTGCGCGTTTTGGGGCAAGAACCGCGCTGAGAAGGCGTCGCTTTCCGACCGCATCGCGCGCCGTGTGCGCGGCGAGTAGGCTGGCGCTGCGGCCGCAAGCGCCCTCAAGTCACGGCCCAAACGCTGGCGCCGAGTATTCAACCTGGTAACAACACCCAACCCAAAAGGAAAGGTTTCATGGCAAACAAGCTCTCCGTCGCATTCATCGGCACCGGAATCATGGGTGCCCCCATCGCCGGCCACATCCTGGATGCCGGCTATCCCGTCACGGTCAACAACCGCACCAAGTCCAAGGCCGCCGCACTCGTCGAGCGCGGCGCCGTCTGGGCCGATACGCCGGCCGAGGCAGTGGCAGGCGCCGATGTCGTCTTTACCATGGTGGGCTATCCCTCCGAGGTCGAGGAGCTCTACCTGGCGGGCGACGGCCTGCTGGCCTGCACCAAGCCGGGCGCGGTCCTGATCGACCTCACCACGAGCTCGCCCGAGCTCGCTCGCGACATTGCCGAGGCCGCCCAGGTCTCCGGTCGCATGGCGTTTGACTGCCCCGTCACCGGCGGCGAGTCGGGCGCGATCGCCGGCACGCTCACGGCTATCGTGGGTGCCACCGAGAACGACATCGCTCCGGTCCGCGACATCCTGGCCACCTTCGCGGCCAACATCTGCTGCTTCGATGGCGCCGGCAAGGGCCAGGCAGCTAAGCTCGCTAACCAGGTGTCGCTGGGCGCCTGCATGGTCGGCATGGCCGATGCCATGGCATTTGCCGAGCTCAACGGCCTGGATCTGGAGAAGACCCGCGAGATGATCCTGGGCGGCACCGGTAAGTCCGGCGCCATGGAGAGCCTGGCGCCCAAGGCGCTCGACGGCGATTACAAGCCCGGCTTTATGGTCGAGCACTTCATTAAGGACCTGCGCCTGGCGCTCGCTTATGCCGACGACCGCGAGCTCGCGCTGCCCGGTGCCGACGTGGCCTTTACGCTCTACGACATGCTCGACGCCATCGGTGGCGCCAAGCTGGGCACCCAGGCCATCACGGTGCTCTACAAGGAGGAGGCCGACGCCATCGCCGCCGGGCTGGACTGGTCGCAGTATCGCCCCGAGGAGCACGGCGCCCACGAGGACGGCTGCGGTTGCGGTGAGCACGGCGACGACCACGAGTGCGGCTGCGGCCACCACCACGGCGAGGATCACGAGTGCTGCGGCGGCCACGGCCACGATGACGGCCACGAGTGCTGCTGCGGCCACCATCACGAGGAGTAGCGCCCATGAGCTGGACGTTCGTGCTGCTCGCGCTGGTGCTCTTTATCTTTGCGATCTACATTGGCTTTTTGTGCGGCCAGTGGGCCTGCGAAAAGCGTGTGATCACCAAGCGCGACTACTGGATCGCCAACTTTGCGGGTGCGGCGGCAGTCATCCTGCTGACCTGGGTGTTCTCGCTGTTCCCGCTGGTACAGTTTGCGCCGATCGGCTGGCTCGGCGGTTTTATCGCCGGCCTTAAGATGAGCTTTGGCGAGTCCGTGGGCCCGTGGCGCAAGCACGACGAGGTCTTTAACGTCAACAAGGCCCATCGCACCGCCGCCGATGCGGGCGACGCCGAGGAGCGCCGTCGTGCGCGTCGCAATGGCGCTGCCGACCGACAGCTCATCTCGGTCACCGATGACAGCAAGGGTGCTGGCAAGCACACCAAGAAATAAGAAGAGGTAACTATGGCAGAAAACAAAGACGAACAGCTTACCGATGAGGAGCTGGCACAGCTTCAGCTGGCAGAGGAGAACGAGAACGCCGTCGACCGCCTGGTCCAGGAGCTCGGCTGCCCCACGCGCCGTATCCGCCAGTTTGCCGCCCGCGTGCTGCACCTGCTGGCCGAGCGCGACCCGCAGCGTGTCGTGCCCTGCGTGCCTGCGCTGATCGAGGCGCTCGACCGTCCCGAGGCCCAGACCCGCTGGGAGGCCCTCGATGCCCTGACGGCGCTCGCCACCACCTGCCCCGAGCAGATGGGCGACGCCTTTGAGGGCGCCGAGACCGCGCTGTTCGACGAGATTTCCTCCACGCTGCGCTACGCCGCCTTCCGCCTGCTGTGCGTATGGGGCGCCACGAGCGTCGAGCGTTCGCGCGAGGCCTGGCCCATCCTGGACGAGGCCATCCAGTGCTATCACGGCGACCTCGAGTATCGCGACATGCTCGGCTGCCTGTACGAGTTTGGCCAGGGCGAGATCGATGCCGAAGTCGCCGAGAAGCTCGCGCTGCGCCTGAAGTTCGACGCCGAGAACGGCAAGGGCAGCTATCTCAAGGCCCGTTCGAGCGAGATTTGCGAAATGCTTGTTAAACGTTTTGGCCTGGATCTCTCCAAAAAGAAGAAGCGTGCTAGCGTTAAAAAATCTGACGACGCCGAAGACGAGGAGTAACAGATTATGGCGCACGATGTAGTCCTGATTCCCGGTGACGGTATCGGTCCCGAGATTACGCAGGCCATGCGCCGCGTGGTCGAGGCCACCGGTGTCCAGATCAACTGGAACGTCCAGGAGGCCGGTGCTGGCGTCATGGACGAGTTTGGCACGCCGCTGCCCCAGCACGTGCTCGATGCGGTCGCCGAGACCAAGGTTGCCATCAAGGGCCCCATCACCACGCCGGTCGGCACGGGCTTCCGCAGCGTCAACGTTGCCCTGCGCAAGCACTTCGACCTGTACGCCTGCGTGCGCCCCTGCCTGTCGCAGCCGGGCGACGGCTCTCGTTTCCGCGACGTCGACCTGGTTATCGTGCGCGAGAACACCGAGGACCTCTACGCCGGCATCGAGTTCGACGAGGGCGCTGCCGAGGTCGAGGAGCTCTCGCAGCTCGTCGAGCGCTCGGGCCAGAAGACTTTTGCTGCCGATTCCGCTATCTCGATCAAGCCGATCTCCATCGCCAAGAGCCGCCGCATTGTGGAGTATGCCTTTGAGTATGCCCGCCGTTGCGGCCGCAAAAAGGTGACGGCCGTGCATAAGGCCAACATCATGAAGGCGACCGATGGCCTGTTCCTGCGCGTTGCGCGCGAGGTGGCCGCGAACTATCCCGATATCGAGTTCAACGACAAGATCGTCGACGCCACCTGCATGGGCCTGGTCCAGAACCCCAACGACTTCGATGTCCTGGTACTGCCCAACCTGTACGGCGACATCGTCAGCGACCTGTGCGCCGGCCTGGTGGGCGGCCTGGGTATGGCCCCCGGCTCCAATATCGGTGCCGACTGCGCCATTTTCGAGGCCACGCACGGCTCCGCGCCCGATATCGCTGGTCAGGATATCGCCAACCCCACGGCCGAGATCCTCTCCGCTGCCATGATGCTCGACCATCTGGGCGAGAACGATGCGGCCAACCGCATCCGCGCTGCCGTCTCTGCCACGCTCGACGAGGGCGAGCAGGTTACCGGTGACGTGCGTCGCGCCCAGACCGGCTCCGTTGAGGGCGCCGTGGGCACTCAGGCCTTCGCCGATGCCGTTATCGCGCACCTGGCCTAAAGCAAATGGCCCGCAAACGCCTAAATAGTACTTAAGTGTTTGCGTTTAACCTAAGAAACAATACGCCCGGCGCTCCGTCGGGCGTATTCTATTGAGGACTTTGTTTCCCATCAAGGAGTAACTGACTATGGGTCTGATTCAAAAGAAGGACGAGAAGGACGAGATCGACGGCATCCAGATCATCGAACGCGGCGAAGGTCCCGACGGTGACGAGGAAGAGAAGATCGACCTGGTCGCCGGTACGTCTGCCGAGCACATTGCCGCTGGCACGACCGCCGAGGAAGAGGACGCCCGCCTGGAGGCTCAGATCGCCGCGGACGCTGCCGACGAGAATCTCATGCCCGAGCCGCAGGACGAGGACGACGACGTCGATACCGACGAGGACGACCACGCATCCAAGCACAAGAAGACGATGATCGCTGCCTTTGTGGTCGCCGTCGTGATCGCTGCTGTGGTCGGCTTCTTTATCGGCAACGGTGGTTTTGGCGGCAAGGGCATTGGCTCCTCGACCCTGACCGAGGACCAGCTCGACTCGACCGTGGCAAGCTACAGCTACAACGGCAAGAAGAGCGACATCACCGCGCGCGAGGCTATCGAGAGCCAGTACAGCCTCGATACCGTCAAGGATAGCGATGGCAACTACACCGCCCCTTCCGCCGATGTTATCCTTTCCTACGTGCGTAACAAGATTCTGCTCGACGCTGCTGAGGACGAGGGCATTACCGTTTCCTCCAAGGAGATGAAGAAGTACGCCGAGGATTCCATCGGCACTTCGGACTACGACACCATGGCCACGCAGTATGGCGTGTCCAAGGACCAGGCCAAGCAGATCGTCCGCCAGTCCGCGACGCTGCAGAAGCTCTATAAGAAGAAGGTGGGCGACACCTCCGCGAGCATGCCGACCGCTCCGACCGAGCCTGCCGACGGCAACGAGGAGACCGCAAGCAAGGATTATGCCGACTACATCATCAACCTTGCCGGCGACGAGTGGGATAGCTCAAAGGGCACCTGGAAGGACGAGGACAGCACCTACGCCAAGGCCTTTGCCGACGATGCCTTTACCGCCGATAGCGCCACCTACAAGCAGGCCATGACCGCCTACTACACCGCTTATCAGCAGTATTCCTCTCAGGCCTCGAGCGCCAGCTCCAAGTGGACCGAGTACGCCAACGGCCTGTACGCCAAGGCCAACATCAGCATCTACGGCCTGTTTGCGTAAAGGTTTGCCTGCACTACTGCGCGCAACCGATCTTTCTGATTAAGCCCGCTAGAACGGACAACGTTCTAGCGGGCTTTTTGCGTTGAGGGCGTGATTGGCGGCTTAATTATGGCTATTCATCCTTAAGTCCAAAAAGGCTATCGGCTTCATCGTCGGATATATATTCCAGTACATCGCCCGGTTGGCAGTCGAGCGCTCGGCATATCGCGTCAAGAGTTGAAAAGCGCACGGCAGAAACCTTGCCCGTCTTGATGCGCGACATATTGACCTGGGAGATGCCCACGCGTTCCGCAAGCTCTTTGGATGAGATCTTGCGTTCGGCAAGCATGCGGTCGAGCCGCAGAATAATCATGGATTCCCCCTAGAGCAACTCGTCATCTTGTTTTTGCAGGATACACCCGTACTGGAAGACGGTGGCAAGCAGGCTAAAAATCAGGCCCGCAAAGAGCATAGAGAGGTCGAGCAGCTGGTCGTTAAGCGCATCCGTAAAGTTACCGCCAAATCCTGAGAGTATCAGCCCTGTGACTATGGCACCAAAAGGTTTCACGGCGGCGCCGCCGATAAAGAACAAATGTCCTACTTGACGTAGTATGCGGATGCATTCGAGGTCAAAGGGCTTGCCCGCCTTTTCAATGGCGGAGAAAAACCTGTATGCGCTTAGCACGATGGCAAGCGCGAGGCATATCATCATGACGCTCCCTATGGCAGTATGACCGTCGTGCGCGACAAGCATAAGAGGGGTCTGTTCATTGGCGCCGACGAGAGCGAGAATTGGCCCTTCGCCAGCCTCAAGCTCTACGGATTGGAGACAGAACCCTTGGGAGAGGCTAGGCAATATGAGTAGAAGTTCGATTGCAATGACTGCGAGGAGTCCCAGAGCGAGCGCCACGGTGGTGCAGATTGTGGCCCATTTGCAGTAGCGAGTGAGCTTCCTCAGTTTGGCTATTGCCTGTTCACGGTCGATGGCTTCACTCGATTTGGATACGTTCCAGCGGATCATAGCTCCTCCAATCATTACTTCAGTTGATACCTGTATCTTACTATATAATTAACGATAAACGATAAATAGTTGCAGATAATAAGATGGTAACGTCTGGTTTAACAGAGCCAAAAGAAATATAACCTGCTTCAGCAATTGACTTGCTAGGGGCGCGAGTTGTTTATATAGATCTAAAATAGTCACAATATACAAATACTGAGAGATGTTGGGGATATAGATGAAAAGATCTAAGGGTTTTCTTTTGTTAGTAATGATGCTGCTTGGACTGTTCTGTCTGAGCAACCCTTCTTGGGCTGAGGCTGCCTGTCCTGAAGGTGAGCCTCAGCAGTCTTATACGGGCAGCCTACTGATAACCGCTAAGGATGGTGACGCTGACTCTCAGTCTGGGGTAAATCCCCTTGCCACTTTTAAGGGAGATGGAGGAACAGTCAAGCTTGACCATATTGGTAGCGGGATTTTGAGATAGCAAGTTTAGTCGGGAGGTCGCTCGTGGACACCATATATGACGGGGATGATTGGGTCGAACATTATACTTGGCGCTTGGTCGGCTCGAATGACAATGGGGATGTGGTGTTTGATGGGCTATGCCCAAAGCATCTCCATCCTTTTGTCTCATCGTTAATTGAGAGTTCCGCTCGTGTTGCCCCTTACAGCTCGGCATCGCTTAACGATGCGGACGTTCTTAAAATCATAAATGACTCTATTGACGAGGGCATGATGAGCAGCTTGCTGTTTTCTCGGCTTGTGGGGCTAGATGAGGCTAGCTCAAAACGACTGCTTGCGGGTGAAAAGGTGAAGCTCGCCTATCATTCGATGGTTTCAATTCTGCGGCTGGTCGATGCTCTTCGAAAATAAATAAAAACGGGACAAGTGAGCTACATCACTTGTCCCGTTTTTATTTGGCTCTGCTAGACCAGAATTGGCATACGTGTGGCCCCACGGTGCCATATCGTTAGCCCTGTAGACCGCGACGGACGGGGCAGCACGAACGCTGAGGGCCTGGTAACTTTCCTCAATTCATATGGGAAAACACCCTGTAAACGATTGCAAATGACCGGTGAACGGTCAAAAACTACCGTTCACCGATATTTTCGAAACTGGTTCAAACTGGTATTAAGTCAAAAAGACCAATTCACAAATCTTCATAATGACCTGCAATTTTTCTACAAGCTATTTTTAGCCGCCCTGCGTTGTTTAGACGCAAAGAAAGTTCCGATCTTTCGCCCAATCATTTCGAAACGGTTTCAAAACCGCAGGTAGAAGTGTTAATGAGCGGTAAACGGTCGATTTTTTGCCGTGAGCGGTGCAAAAACGTTTTACTGTATGAATCAACGAAAGCGACCTCTTCTGGGGTGATATAGTGACAACAACACGTCACGTGGTTACTACCAGTTGAGAGACCACTGGTCTTCAAAGAACGCTTTCAAAGAAGCTTTAAGGGCACCCGCCCGCTGGCTTCCGAAAACCATCGAACTCAGATCGTACACACCTTCGGAAGGGAAATTTGAATGGTTGGCTTTATTCTTACCGGTCATGGACAGTTCGCACCCGGCCTTGCAAGCGCTATCGCTATGGTCGCTGGCGACCAGCCCGCTTTTACCGTCGTTCCTTTCGAGGGCGACCAGGCTGCCTCCTACGGTGAGGATCTTCGCGCCGCCATTACCGCTATGCGTGAGGAGTGCGATGGCGTGCTCGTCTTTACCGACCTGCTTGGCGGTACCCCCTTCAACCAGTCGATGATGATCGCCCAGGATGTCGACAACGTCGAGGTTCTGACCGGCACCAACCTTCCCATGGTTATTGAGCTCCTGTTCCTCCGCGGCAACGCTACGCTTGCCGAGCTTGGCGAGCAGGCCGTGACCGTTGGCCAGACGGGCATCACCGCCCAGACGGTCGCCTCCGTCGCTGGTGCCGAGGAAGAGGATATCTTCGGCGACGAGGACGGCATCTAATGGCCGACTTTGGAGCCAGCATCCTGAGCTCTTCGATCGCTCTTTTAGGTCTTCTTGTCATCATGGGTGTTATTTACACCATCTGGTCCCAGATCAACATGAAGAAGAAGCAGAAGTACTTTAAAGAGCTTCACACCGAGCTCAAGCCGGGTCAGGAGGTTCTTTTCGCCGGCGGTATCTACGGAACCGTCAAAGGCATCGAAGGCGAAAAGGTCCAGATCAAAGTTCGATCCGGTGCCGTCGTAGATGTTTCGCGTTACGCGATTCAGGAGATCAAGTAACTGTCGTCAGCAATCAACGAAAGGAAGCTGATCAACATGGCAGAACCCAACATTCTTCTTACCCGCATCGATAACCGACTGATTCATGGTCAGGTTGCCACCCAGTGGAACTCCACCCTGGGCTCCAACCTCATCCTCGTCGCCAACGACGACGTGTCGACCAACACCATGCGCCAGAACCTCATGAAGATGGCCGCTCCCACCGGCGTCGCTACGCGTTTCTTCTCCCTGCAGAAGACCATCGACGTCATTGGCAAGGCGAGCCCGCGCCAGAAGATCTTCATCGTGGCCGAAACACCGGAAGACGTGCTTACGCTCGTCAAGGGCGGTGTGCCTATAAAGAAGGTAAACATCGGCAACATGCACATGTCGGAAGGAAAGCGCCAAGTCGCCACCTCCGTCGCAGTTAACGACGAGGATGTCGCTGCGTTTAAAGAGCTGCAGGAATTGGGGGTGGAGTTGGAGATCAGGCGCGTTCCGAGCACGCCTGTTGAGGATACGAGCAAGCTCTTCTCGTAATCCTCGTGATCCACGTTGTCAGGAGTGAAACCCTGACATTCTGTACGTGATATCCAAGTGCGTACATACATTTTGAAAGGAGGAGCAAGATGGAATACTCGATCATCCAGGTCGCTCTGGTCTTCATCGTCACGTTCATCGCGGCAATCGACCAGTTCAACTTCCTCGAGTCTCTCTATCAGCCCATCGTCACCGGCGCCGTCATCGGTCTTATCCTTGGCGACCTCAACACCGGTCTTCTCGTGGGTGGTACCTATCAGCTCATGACGATCGGCAACATGCCGATCGGAGGCGCTCAGCCGCCTAACCCCGTTATCGGCGGCATCATGGCAGCCATTCTCGCAATCGCCACGGGCCTCGAGCCCAACGCGGCTGTCGGCCTTGCCATCCCGTTCGCTCTGCTTGGTCAGCTCGGCGTTACCCTCGTCTTCACCCTTATGTCGCCGCTCATGTCCTCCGCGGACAACATGGCTCACAACGCTGACACCAAGGGTATCGAGCGTCTGAACTACTTCGCCATGGCTCTGCTTGGCCTGATCTTCGCTGTCGTCGTCACCCTGTTCTTCATCGCTGGCGCCACCATCGGTCAGACCATCGCTTCCGCCATCCCGACCTGGCTGCAGACCGGTCTCTCCGCTGCAGGCGGCATGATGCGCTTCGTCGGCTTCGCCGTCCTGCTCAAGGTTATGATGAACCGCGATATGTGGGGCTTCTTCCTCATGGGCTTTGGCCTCGCGCTCATCACCGTTGCCAACGATTCTCTGGCAACCCCTGCCCTGCTCATCCTTGCTCTCATCGGCTTCGGCATCGCTTTCTGGGACTTCCAGCAGCAGACCGAGCTGAAGGGTGCAGCTGTTTCTGACGGAGGTGACTTCGAAGATGGCATCTAATGAGTATGTGATCCCGGAGCACTACGAGGATCTCACTCCTGCTCCGCAGCTCGACCAGAAGACCCTCAACAAGATGGCTTGGCGCTCCTGCTTCCTGCAGGCATCGTTCAACTACGAGCGTATGCAGGCCGCTGGCTGGCTCTACTCCATCATCCCCGGTCTGGAGAAGATCCACACCAACAAGAACGACCTCGCGGCTTCCATGAGCCACAACCTGGAGTTCTTCAACACCCACCCGTTCCTCGTCACCTTCGTTATGGGCATCGTGCTTTCGCTCGAGCAGAACAAGGTTGACATCCCCACGATCCGCGCCGTCCGCGTCGCCGCAATGGGCCCGCTCGGTGGTATCGGTGACGCCCTGTTCTGGCTGACGCTCGTGCCTATCACGGCCGGCATCACCTCCAACATGGCCATCAACGGCAACGCCGCTGCGCCGATCATCTTCCTGGTGATCTTCAACGCCGTCCAGTTCGCTCTGCGCTTCTGGCTCATGAACTGGTCCTACAAGCTTGGCACCAGCGCTATTGACGCTCTGACCGCCAACATGCAGGCCTTCACGCGTGCCGCTTCCATCATGGGCGTCTTCGTCGTCGGTTGCCTGGTCGTCACCATGGGTGGCACCCAGATCAACCTCCAGATCCCCAACGGCACCACTCGTGGTCTTTCCGCCAACACCGTGATCGTCTCCGAGAAGGATGCCGAGAACTTCACCGGTATGGACGGCATCAACACCGAGACCGCCGAGGCTGGCACCATGGCCATGACCGATGAGGACGGCAACGCCCTCACCGCCACCGATGCAGACGGCAACGCTGTCGAGTGCGGCGTCACCGATCTGGGCAACGGCATGGAGTCCGTGACCTACGGTACCGTTACTGAGACCCCGGTCAACTTCTCTGTTGCCGACACCCTCAACACCATCGTCCCCAAGCTCGTCCCGCTTATGCTTACGCTGCTGCTTTACTACATGTTCGCTAAGCACAGCTGGACCCCGACCAAGGGCATTCTCCTGCTCTTCGTCCTGGGCATCCTGGGCGCTGGCCCGCTTGGTCTCTGGCCGAGCATCTGGTAAGGCTCTAGCTTGAGGGGTGTGTCCCTACGCGGCTCACACCCCGACCCCTTAAGCCATGTGTATGTTAAAAGCCGCGTGCTCGAAAGGGCACGCGGCTTTTGTTTTCTTGATGATTCGGGGTGCAGCAGACAGATAATGCTAAACACCCTAGGTAGTAGCCGAGTTCGAGTAAATGGGAGGATAGGATGGCGATCGGAGCGCGTAAGCAACCGCTGTACGATCAGCTGGTCGATATTCTGACCGAAAAGATTGACCACGAATATCACGCCGGTGACATGATTCCTTCCGAGCGCGAACTTTCTGAGCGCTATGGTCTCTCGCGCACCACGGTGCGTCTGGCTCTGCAGGAGCTGGAACGTCTGGGACTGGTGGTTCGGCAGCACGGTCGCGGTACCTTTGTGACCGACCGTTCGGCAAAGGCAACCAACCTTATGCAGTCCTACAGCTTTACCGAGCAGATGCGTGCGATGGGTCGCGATCCAGAGACTACGATTCTCGAGTTTTGCGAGATGGAGGCCGATAAAAATCTGGCTGAGCATATGGGATTGCGTATTGGCGATCGCATATTTAAGCTCAAGCGCCTTCGTTCTGCCGACAACATGCCCATGATGGTCGAACGCAGCTATCTACCGGTTCGTCAGTTTTTGTCTTTAAAGCGTCCGCTTCTTGAGCGCAAGCCGCTTTACGACGTGATCGAACAAGACTTTCAGCAAAAGATACGCGTGGCCGAAGAGGAATTCTATGCGAGCATAGCTCGTCCCACCGATGCCCATCTTTTGGGAATCGTCGAGGGCTCGCCTGTGCTCGATCTGGTCCGTACGACGTATAACGAGTCAAACGAGGTTGTGGAGTATACGCTCTCGGTTGCTCGTGCCGATCAGTTTAAATACAAGGTCTATCACCAGCGCAACGACTAGTGTCCCCAACGTTTGCATGTGATGATTCTTTGCATTTAACTGGTTACTACCAGATAACCAACCGAAGTGTATAATTGCACGTCAGAGGTTTACTTCTAGAGAGAGGTATTAGAAATGTTCGAGAAGAGTGTCGAGGAGCTCACCGAGCTCGGCGCCCAGATCACCACGGCCGAGATTGCCCAGCAGCCCGAGCTTTGGCGTGATACGCTCAACATCTATCGCGAGAACAAAGAGGCCATCGAGGCCTTCTTGGCTGAGGCTCGCGCCATGGGCGAGGGTCGCCTGTCCGTTGTCTTCACTGGTGCCGGTACGTCCGACTATGTGGGTGATACCTGCGCTCCGTACCTGCGTCACGCCGGCAACACTGATCTCTACGACTTTAAGCCCATCGCCACGACCGACATCGTGAGCGCTCCGCGCGACTTCCTGCGCGCCGAGGATCCCACGCTCGTGGTTTCCTTCGCCCGCTCCGGCAACAGCCCCGAGAGCCTTGCCGCCGTCGCCGTGGCCAAGGAGCTCGTCCACAACGTCAAGTTCCTCAACATCACCTGCGCCCCCGAGGGCAAGCTCGCCGTCGAGTCTGCCGATGACCCCAACGCGCTGACGCTGCTCATCCCGCGCGCCAACGACAAGGGCTTCGCCATGACCGGTTCCTACACCTGCATGACCCTGCTCTCCACCCTCATCTTTGACGAGGCTTCCGACGAGCAGAAGGCCGAGTGGGTCGAGACCATCGCCAAGATGGGCGAGGAGGTTATCTCCCGCGAGCCCGAGATTGCCGACATCCTGGCTGGCGACTTCAACCGCGTGACCTATCTGGGCTCCGGCTCCTTCGGTGGCCTTGCTCAGGAGAGCCAGCTCAAGATCCTCGAGCTCGCTCACGGCCTGGTTGCCACCTCTTACGACACCTCCATGGGCTATCGTCACGGACCCAAGTCCTTCGTCGACGACAAGACCCTCGTGTTCGTCTTCGTCAACAACGACGCCTACACCCGTCAGTACGACATCGACATCCTTAACGAGATCGGTGGCGACGAGATCGCTCAGCACACCGTCGCCGTTCAGCAGGAGGGTGCCACCGTCTATGAGGGTGAGTCTTTCACCTTTAAGGGCTATGAGGCACTCCCCGAGGGCTACCTCGCCCTGCCGTTCGTGATGTTTGCCCAGGCCATCAGCCTGCTCAACTCTGTGCGCGTGGGCAACACGCCCGATACGCCGAGCCCCACCGGCACGGTCAACCGCGTGGTTAAGGGCGTGACGATTCACCCCTTCACCGCTTAATCGCGTCCCCCTGTAAGGGCGCCCGTCCGCTCATAACGGCGGGCGGGCGCTTTTTGTTTTACGTGAGCTGGGTATAAGCATCACCACAGTTAACTGCTTTAGAAGCAAGGAGTGCATATGAGCACGTACGCAATTAAGGCTGACAAGTTCTTCTTGCCGGCAGGCCCGCAGCTGGGCGGCTATCTCATGGTCGAGGACGGCGTCTTTGGCGCCTGGCAGGCCAACGAGCCCTCCTGCGAGATCAAGGACTACACGGGATCGTGGATCGCGCCGGGCATGGTCGACACTCACATCCATGGATTCTATAATCATTCGACTACCGATAACGACCCCGAGGGCATCGATATCAGCTCGACCGAGCTCGCCCGTCGCGGCACCACCAGCTGGCTGCCCACGACGTTTACCGACGGCGTTGAGCAGATCAAGGATGCCTGCGCCGCCATCGCCCAGGCCGATGAAGGCCGCGGCCCCGACTTCTGCGGCGCCCGTATCCAGGGCATCTACCTGGAGGGTCCCTTCTTTACCATGAAGCACGTGGGTGCGCAGAACCCCGCCTATCTGATCGACCCCTCCGAGGAGGTCTTTGACCAGTGGCAGGAGGCTGCTGGCGGGCGCATCGTTAAGAGCGCCATGGCTGCCGAGCGCGACGGTGCCGCCGCCTATGCTGCCGCTCTGAACGCGAAGGGCGTGGTGACCAGCATTGGCCACTCCGACGCCACCTACGATGAGTGCATCGCCGCCATCAACGCCGGTGCCAGCTGCTTTACGCACACCTACAACGGCCAGCGCGGCCTGCATCATCGCGAGCCCGGTGTTGTGGGTGCCGCTATGACCACCCCCGAGACCTACGCCGAGATCATCTGCGACGGCAAGCATGTGAACCCTGCTGCAATCAAGGCGCTGCTGCAGGCAAAGGGCTGGCAGCACACGGTGCTTATCACCGACTGCCTGGGCTGCGGTGGCATGCCCGAGGGCAGCTACACCAGCGGTGGCATGGATGTCATCATGAAGGACAACCTGTGCTGGCTCGCCGACGGCAAGAGCATCGCCGGCTCGGTGCTCACGCTTGCCCAGGGCGTCAAGAACATCGTTGATTGGGGCATCGCCAGCGCCGATATCGCCATCCGCATGGCGACCGAGGTGCCGGCTCGTTCCGCGCACATCGAGGATAAGTGCGGCAGCATCATGCCGGGTCGCGACGCCGACTTTGTCGTGTTCGACCACGAGCTCACCCTCGTTGAGACCTACGTTGGCGGCCAGAGCGTCGGCAACGCATTTACCGAGTAACGACAGAAAAAGACGGCGGGCCCGAATTTGCTCGGACCCGCCGTATGGGTTAACGCTCAAAAGCACCTTCACAGTTACAGCTTGTTAGCGATCTTCTTTGCCGTGCGCTTGACGCCGGCCACCAGGCCTCCCGCAGGATGCTCCTTTTCATAGGCAAGACGCTTCTCGCGTTTGGCGTACTCTTCGACGATGATGTCGCCATACTCGTCTTCGATCTTATCGAAGAAATCGACGGCTCCCTTAATTTCCTCTGCGGTCGGGTGTCCCTTCTGGACGCCGCCCGTGAGCTTAAACGGCCCCCACGTGTCAAAGCCGGGGCAGCCGTAGACGCCCATAAAGATGGCTTGCCTCATGCGGCAGATCCCATCGATATCCTTGCCGTACCACTTGTTTTTACCGCCGTAGGTCATAAGGCCAAACACCTTGTCTTGCGGCTGCAGCACGTTGGTGAGCACACGTGCCATGTCCTTGTCGATCTCGGAGTAATAGATGCCCGTGGCCACACCAATCAAATGGTACTCGTGCAGGTCGGGGTACTCGTTTTTACCGAGTGTCTTTACATCGAGGGTATCGATTTCGGGATGCGCCTCGACAATGGCGTCCACGAGCTTTTTCGTGTTGCCGTGGTGGCGCGAGGCGTAGAGGATGATGGTTCGCATGAGAAGGCCTTTCAGCTGTAATGAAGTCAATGTCAATATGGTACCCCGTTGGATAGCTGGGATACCGGACACATCGATGAACGTGCAGGTTTGTCTTTTGGCTTGGACTGAGATGGGTGCTTGCGAGTAAAGGGCAGTTGTTCGAAAGGATGGGCAATGGAATACGCTCTTTCCAACGATTCGATTTCTATTAAGGTTTCCACGGCTGGCGGCTCGTTCACCTCAATCGACGCCGACGGTCGCGAGTATCTGTGGCAGGGCGACCCTGCCGTGTGGTCCGGTCAGGCGCCGATCTGCTTCCCGATTTGCGGAGGCCTGCGCGATGGCAATGCCATGACGTTTGCCGGACATCACGTGAAGCTCGCCCGTCACGGGTTTGCGCGCAAGCAGGAGTGGAAGCTGCTGAGCCAAAGCGAGAGCGAGCTGGCGATGTGCCTGGCTTCGGAGGATAACGCCGCGTTGCTGAGCGACTATCCGTATCCGTTTAAGCTCGTTGCCCGCTATACGCTCGAGGGCACTGCCGTGCGCGTCTCCTACGAGGTGACCAACGAGGGTACCGAGGACATGCCGTTCTTTATTGGCGGTCATCCCGGTTTTAGGTGCCCGCTCGACGAGGGCGAGGCCTATACGGACTACGAGCTGCGGTTTGAGAAGGACGAGGCCGCGGAGCTTTGCACCGCCGTTCCCTCGACCGGTTTGATCGACGTGGACAACCGCTCCAAGAACCCCATGGTAGGAAAGACCCTGCCGCTGTCACATGAGCTCTTCGACTTTGCGGAGACCATCTTTGACGTGCTCGAAAGCCGTCAGGTCACGCTCTCCAAGAAGGGCGAGGACAAGGGCGTTAGCCTGAGCTTTGAGGGCTTCCCGTACCTCATTGTGTGGAGCAAACCCGAGGGCGATTTTGTGGCGGTTGAGCCTTGGGGCGGTCTTTCGACCTGCTCTGATGAGGATGACGTGCTTGAACACAAACGCGGCTGCCTTGTCGCCAAGCCCAAGGAGACCGTCGTCCGTTCGTTCACGATTGAGATTCTGTAATTCCGTTTTGTCGACTCGTATCGCGAGGCATAAGGAGCCTGCGAGATAAGGAGCTAAAAATGATCCTCACCGTTACGATGAATCCGTCCGTCGATACGCGCTATCAGCTCGACGAGCTTGTTATCGACGACGTCAACCGCGTGACGCCCGAAAAGACCGCCGGCGGCAAGGGCCTCAACGTGGCTCGTGTCCTGGGCCAGCTGGGCGACGATGTTGTTGCTACCGGTCTGCTCGGCGGTCACATGGGCGCCTACATGGCCGAGCTCATGGACGCCAATGGTATTAACAACGACTTTGTACCCATCAAGGGCGAGACCCGTATTTGCCTTAACATCCTCCACGCCGGCAACCAGACCGAGCTGCTCGAGAGCGGCCCGACAATTGCCCCCGAGGAGCTCGATGCCTTTACCGCCAAGTTTACCGAGCTTGCGGGCAAGGCCGACGTCGTCACCATCTCGGGTTCGCTGCCCCGCGGTGTCGAGGCAGACTACTATGCCAAGATCACGGGCATTGCCGAGAACGCCGGTGCCAAGGTGCTGCTCGATACCTCGGGTGCTTCGCTCGAGGCAGCCCTTAAGTCCGAGGTCAAGCCCGAGCTGGTTAAGCCTAACCTGACCGAGATCAACGGCCTTCTGGGCACGAGCTTTACCACCGACGATGTGGACGAGCTCCGCGCCGCGCTTGCCTCCGACGCCCGCTTTTCCGATATCCCCTGGGTCGTCGTGTCCATGGGCGCTGCCGGCTCCGTTGGCTTCCATAACGGCCGTGCATTCCGCGCCAAGACCCCCGATATCCCCGCCGTTAACGCTACGGGCTCTGGCGACTCCACTATCGCGGGCTTCGCGCACGCCATCGCAGCCGGCGCGGATGACGAGACGGTGCTGCGTACCGCCAACACCTGCGGCAAGCTCAACGCCATGGATCCCATGACCGGTCATCTGGTCATGGACCGTTGGGACGAGGTCTACAACGGCGTTGTCGTGACCGAGCTGTAAGAGTTTGGGTTGCGCCTCGGTATTGCTCGCTCCTTGTTTGTCCGTGTGGACGACAAGTGCGGTAGCATTATACCGGGGCGCGACGCCGACTTTGTCGTGTTCAATCCCGACCTTACCCTGGTCGAGACGTATGTGGGCGGCAACAGCGTCGGTAACGCGTTTACCGAGTAGCTGCCAAAGAGACGATCCGAGAGGGGATTTAGATGATTTACGGTGCACTGGGCGATATCGAGGAATACCGCGGCATGCTCAAGGGCCTCGACGTGCTGATCGATTGGCTCGAGGAGAACGATCCGGCGGAGCTCGAGGTCGGCAGCCATCCGATTCTGGGCGACAAGGTCTTTGCGAACGTCATGGCTCCCACGACGCGTCCCGAGGCCGATGCTCACTACGAGACGCATCAGCGCTATCACGACCTGCAGATTGACGTTGAGGGTCGCGAGGCCTTTAAGGTCGCCACGGGCAGCCTGACGCTGGTCCAGGAGTTTGACGAGAAGGACGACTACGATCTGGTCGATTCCGACGCCTCGATCGCCGGTGATCTGGCCGACGACAAGTTTGCGCTGTTCGTTGCCGGCGAGCCTCATATGCCCACGCTCGAGTTCCCGGGCGATGGCGCACAGCCGGTCAAGAAGATCTGCTTTAAGCTGCTTGCCGACGCCTACTGGGAGGAGTAACGCGCCGCTCGTGAGCTAGCGTGATTCCCCTTGGGGAGCGCGTTTAAGCCCCGCTGATCGCGGTTCCTTTGGGGATTGCGGTTAGCGGGGCTTGTTGTTGAGTAGGGGAGTTGTCGGCGGCGTTGTGCTTGGATTGGCGGATGTTCGCCAGAAATCGGCACCAAAAAAGCCGCCCGAAGGCGGCTGTCTTGTGCAATGGAGCCAGCGACCGGGCTCGAACCGGTGACCCCCGCTTTACGAGAGCGGTGCTCTACCAACTGAGCTACGCTGGCGGCCATGTGGTGACGCAACTGAGGCGTCAACGGCTGTCTATGATACGGGACATCGCAAATCCGCGCAAGTGTTGTGACGGCTTTTCTCACTTTAAATGCACTAATATTGGAGACGCGATGTCTTGCTCTTACGGGCCTCGAACAGAATGGGGCAGCGATGGCTCAACCCAAGATTTTCCTTACGCGAATCGATGACCGCTTTATCTATGGGCAGGATGTCGAGCTGTGGAACGAGGCCGTGGGCAGCAATCTCGTCCTGATCGTTAACGACGAGATTGCGGCGGATTCGCGCAAGTGGGCACCCATGAGGGTGGCGGCGCCCGATGGCGTATGGACGCGTTTCTTCTCGGTGCAAAGGACGATTGACGTTATTCATGCGGCAACGCCGCGCCAATGGATCCTGATCATGGTAGCGTCGCCTGCGGACGCACTGGCGCTGGTTAAGGGCGGCGTGCCTATCACCAAGATCAGTATCGGTCACATGCAGGCAGGGGAGGGCAAGCGTCCCGTAACGCCCGCAGTCGCTGTAAACGATACGGACGTCGCCGCCCTCAAAGAGTTACAAGAACTCGGCATAGAGCTAGAAATCCGTTATCTCCCCGGCTCCGACCCCGATCCCATCGAGAACCTGCTCACGTGATCCCCTGGGGGCGGAGGAAAAACGGATCATTTAGCCCACATAGAGGGGCAGTGTTGCGCCGCCTGCCAAAACTATGCCGGTTTACTACGGTGAATTGTCAATCGCCGAGCACGCCGAATATGTGAAAAATAAAACCGCAGGTAGACGGGGTGTTCATTTCCTAAAAACCAGCGTGTGGTCGGATATCGCGGGTTTATCGTAGTAAACAGGCATAGTTTTGTTATGCCATCAATTCAGTAGCAGCAATAATAAGCCAAAAGAATGAAAAAGCGCCCGTCGGCGGTGGTGCCGGCGGACGCTGATGTGCGATATGTCGCGTAGTGGGCTTAGTGCCTCATAAAGTGATACTCGATCACATTGCTGTAGGGGTGACCCGGGCCCACGATGCCCTGGGGGAACAGCACATGGTGCGGCGTGTCGGGATACATCTCGGCCTCGAGGGCAAAGCCGGCGCCCCAGCCATAGTTGGCGTCGTCCTTGGCGTGCTCGTCGCCCAGCCAGTTGCCGGTGTAGAGCTGCACGCCCGGCGCGGTGGTGTAGTAATCCATTTCGCGGCCGGTCCACATCTCCTCGACGTGCAGGGCGCGTCGCAAGTTGCGGCCGTACTGGTAGCCGCCGATGCACAGGCAGTGGTCGTAGCCGCGGGCCTGCTTAATCTGCAGATCGTCGGCTTCCATACCGGGCGCGACGGGGCGCAGCTCACGGAAGTCAAACGGCGTGCCCTCGACTGAAGCAATCTCGCCGGTGGGGATGTTCTGGTCGTCGATGGGCAGGTAGTGGGCGGCGTTGGCCACAAAGAAGTGCTCGCAGTCCATGCCGGCATTGTGGCCGGCAAGGTTAAAGTACGTGTGGTTGGTCATGGACACGTAGGTGCCGCGGTCGCTCTCGCAGCCGTACTCGATGCGGAAACGGCCCGTCGGCGTCACGGTAAACACGGCCGTAAACGTGCGGTTGCCGGGAAGTCCCAGCTCGCCGTCCTCGAGCGAAGTGGTCATGCGCACGGCATTGTGGGCCTCATCGAGCTCGGCGTCCCACACGCGCTTGTGCAGGCCATGCTCAAGGTCGCTGTGTAGGTTGTTGACACCCTCATTGGCCGGCATATGCCAGTCCGTGCCGTCGATGGTGATCGTAGCGCCCGCGGTGCGGTTGGCCACAGGTCCGATGGTCGCGCCAAAGCAGGCGGGGTTGTCAAAGTAATCCTCGAGCTTATCGAAGCCCAGCACCACATCGCGCACGTTGCCGGGGATGTCGGGCACGTCGATGCCCAGTACGGTGGCGCCATAGTCCATAATGCGAACGCAGATCTCGGGCCCGTTGAGGGTGTAACGATGAACGGGGGTACCGCACGGCGCGGTGCCGAAAAGCTCGGAAGTGATCATTTGGTTCCTAACATCGAGGTATTTCGGACAAACTGTAGCGCGAACAGGCGAGATTATCACTACACCTCACTAAAGCAGGGGGTATTTTTCTTAAAAAAAGTAATGAAGGCGCAGTTGAAGCGTTCATTTTTGGTCCGCGCGAATCTGATACAATTTGTTCGTTACTGTTTGAATTGATGTACGCGTGGAACAGCGAGGACTCATCGTGATTAAGGCAGAGCGACAGGATAGGGTTCGTCAGCTGCTCGAGGAGCAGGGAACGGTCTCAGTCAAGGAGATTTCGGACGCGCTGGGCGTCTCGGACATGACGATCCGTCGCGACCTTGAGGAGCTCGCGAACCTGGGCGAGATCGAGCGCGTGCACGGCGGTGCCCGCAGCGCGCAGGGTCGCCCCCATGCGATGCTGCGTCACGAGTACTCTCATAGCGAAAAGCGGTCCAAGCACGCTGAGGAAAAGTTGCAGATCGCGCGCCGTGCCGTGGAGCTCATCGAGGAAGGCTCGACCATCTTTTTGGGCACGGGCACCACGGTTGAACAGATGGCCTCGATGCTGCCGGCGTGCCGTTTGCGCATCGTGACCAACTCGCTTTCGGTTTTTAACCTGCTCGAGGAGCGCGAGGACTGCGATCTGTGTCTCGTGGGCGGCATGTACCGTCGCCGTACCGCTGCTTTTGTGGGCCCCACGGCCGAGGACACTCTGCGCGCGCTGGGGATTGACGCGGCCTTTATCGGCGCCAACGGCATTCTGGACGGCGACGTGTCCACGTCCAACATGGACGAGGGCCGCATCCAGCAGCTCGCCTTTAGCAAGGCCGATTCGCGCTACCTCATCGCCGACTCTAGCAAGATCGGCAAGCGCGACTTCTACACCTTCTGCCGCCTGGACAGCCTGGACGCCGTAGTATGCGAGCCGAGCATCACCGCCGAGGACCGCACCGCCATCGAGGAGCACACGCAGGTCATTTGCTAACTAGCGCAACAGGCGATACTTCTGCCCCCTGCCGGCGCGAGGATAACCGCTTCACCATGACGCGCAAATGTGGGCAGATAGCAAGAACGAGGTTGTTCCGAGAAATGACTAGATTCCGTATTTTGCCCTGATGTCCCTTGAGAATGAATCGTAGTCTTCGTAGAGCCCCTCGCTGCTTTCGTCCTCGGCTCGGTTCATGCGCTCAAGGAGCTTATCCTTTGGGGATTCTTTTGTAATTGCGCGCTCGCCATCGGGTGTTGTGGATTGCATGAATAATTCCAGAGCGTGGTCGTCTTTGATTATGTAGCCCGTTGAACGACCTGCTCCTGTTTTTTCGATTGCACCGCAACCAACAAGCTGGCTGAGGGTCCGTTTTACGGTCACCTCGCTGATATCGGGACAGTTGGACTGAATGTCGGATTTCTTTATGACACCAGGTCTCTGCTGGAATAGAGCGGCGATACGTGCTTGCTTCGATATAGGGCGCGTGCTGGAGTCTATCAAGGTGCGCTGCTCGAGTTGTCGGTAGGCGGCCAGGGTGGTTCCAAGCATGAAGCGGATAAAGGGTGCCTCGATGTTTTGATTTTCATCCCATCCAGCGGAGCTCGCGGCGAGGGCGTCGTAATAAAGCGCCTTGTTGTCTTCTATGAGTCGTTCGATGCTGATGTAACGCGCAACGTCGTATCCGGTCTTTTCGAGCAACAGCGTTGTGAGGAGTCGGCTCATCCTGCCATTGCCATCGTTGAAGGGATGAATGCTGACAAAATCGAAGATGAAGCGGAATGATATAAGGAGGGGGTCGCAGACTTGGCGAGATAAAGCATCGTTGAGGGATTGACAGGCTTCTTCGATAAGCCCCGGGGTTGCTAGGGCCGAAGGGGGCCTAAAGCGCACAAATCGATTACCTTGATCGTCGATAGAGACGATTTCGTTATCGCTGTCTTTCCAACGGCCCCCATACGAGATTGCCGTGTGTGCCATAAGGTCACGATGCAGCTGCAGAATGACCGACGGCGTAATGGGAATGGAGCCATGTTGCTCGTGAATAAGCGAAAGCACATCTCGGTATCCGGCGATTTCTTCCTCTGCGCGGGAGTTTGGCTTGGCGGAATACGCCATGATCGCTTTGAGTCTTTTTTGGGTGGTAACAATTCCCTCAAGCCCGTTGGAGGATTGGGTGCTTTGGATCTTGGCCTCCTCCATAAGGGACGATAGAAGCTCGGGTTTAACTTGACTCAGGACAAGCTGTCTGCCTTTATGTTCTCGTATTGAGAGAAGGAGGTTGGTGATTGGAGTTGCTTCGAGTTCCGCTGGAACTGTGGCGTAATCGAACTGGCGCATGAGGTTCCTTTCGGTATCACGAACATACTTTCGGTATCATAATACCATGAAATGATACCGAAAGCTTGTTCGTGATACCGAAACCAAGGATAGAAGTGCGCGTCGTAGCTGCTTGGAAGGCCTTGGTTTCACCGTCTTATTGTCTCAATCTGTAACAGGTAGGGCCGAAATTCTCAGCTAGATGTTACAGATTGAGATGTTTCGGCTCGGGCTGTGACCTTTGTCTCGATCTGTAACAGTTAGGACCGAAAAACCCTGCTAAATGTTACAGATTGAGACAAACGTGCAGTGCGACCCGCCCAAGCGAAAACAAAAAGGCCGCATGCGAGCCCGTGGGGGATTCGCATGCGGCCGACAGGGGGTATGCAAGCGGGACTAGGCCATGAGCAGGCCGGTCTCCGCGACGTTCTTGTACCAGTACGCGCTTGCCTTGGGATAGCGCTTCTGGGTCTCAAAGTCGATGTAGAACAGGCCATAGCGCTTGTTGTAGCCGTTGGTCCAGGAGAACTGGTCCTGCAGCGACCACACAAAGTAGCCGTCGACGTTCACGCCGCCGTCGATTGCCTTGAGGATCCACGCGAGATGCTGACGCATGTAGTCGATGCGAGGGGCGTCGTCGATAAAGCCGTCCTCGAAGTCGTCCTTATAGCCCATGCCGTTCTCGGTGATGTAAATCTTCTTGTAGTTGGGGTAATCGTTCTTAATGCGGAGCAGCAGATCGTACAGGCCCTCGGGATAGATAATCCAGTCCCAATCGGTGGTGGGTACGCCTTCGCGCACGCATGACTCACCAACGCCCTTGAGGAACCAGCGCGAGGAGCCCTTGTCGCCAGTGCCATTGTGGTTGATGTCGTTTTCGCCCTCGGCGGCACGCAGGAACTGGCACTTGTAGGTATTGACGCCCAGGCAGTCGTTGTAGGGGAGCGCGGCGGTCAGCGCGGCGATGTCCTCGTCGCGGACGTCGAGCTCGCCGCCGGCGATATGGGCCAGCTTGGTCGCAGCCTCCATGGTGTCGGCTGCATAGTGGCCGCGGAAGGTGGCGTCGAGTACCCAGCGGTTGTTGATGACGTCGGCCATGCGGGCGGCCTCGCAGTCGGCAGCACTGTTGGGATCGAGGGGATACTTGGGCTCCAGGTTCTGGACAATGCCGATCTCGCCCTCAAAGCCGCCCTCGTGGAAGGCGACGACGGCCTTGGCATGGGCCACCATCATGTTGTGCATAAGCTGGAAGGCCTTGTCCAGGCGATACTTCTCGCCGTGCGGCCAGTTGCCGACGATAAAGCTGCCCTCGGCGGTCGCGGGGATCTCGTTAAAGGTAAACCAGTGCTTGACCTCGGTGAACTCGGCAAAGCAGAACTTGGCGTACTCGACAAAGGCGTCGATCGTCGTGCGCGTCAGGAAGCCCTCGCCGCCGTCCTGGTAGAAGGCCTCGGGCGTATCAAAGTGATCGAGCGTGACATAGGGGATAACGCCGGCTTTATTGCAGGTGGCAAAGAGCTCGTGATAGAAGGCAACACCCTCGGGGTTAATCTCACCAGTGCCGTTGGGGAAGATACGGCTCCAAGCGATGGAGACACGGATACCGTTGATGCCGAAGCGCTGGCACAGGTCGATATCGACCGGGTACTTGTTGTAGAAATCGCTTGCGGGGTCGGGGGAGAAGCGACCCTGAGCAGCCAGGAAATCGTCCCAGGGCACTTTGCCCTTGCCGTGCGTGCGGGTCTCGCCCTCAACCTGGTAAGCGGCGGTGGCGCCGCCAAACACGAAGCCGTCGGGGAACTGCATGGGATTGGTCATGAGTCATCCTTTCTATGGGATACGAATAGGGAGAGGTGCCCGAACTGGGGATCCGGGCACCAACAGAGGGAGGAGCTAGTCGAGGTTCTCGCGGAGCCACTTGATGGCGCCAGCGGGGTCGCGGGTAAGGTCGATATATTCCTTGCCGCGCGGGGCGAGCAGCTTAATGCCCAGGCGATCGGTGTCGGCCTTCATGTCGTTGTAGTAGCTACGGACCTGCGGGGCAAGCACGATAACGTCGTACTGATCCATGATGGCGGTGTGCTGGCCATAGGCACCTGCGGAGGAGGCGATGTTCTCTCCGGTCTGTGCAGCACCCTCCTTGATGGCATTGGCAAGCATGGCAGAGGTGCCGGCGCCGGCGCACAGGACGAGGACCTTCAGGCCATCGACGTCCTTCTTAGCGGATGCGTCGGCGGCGGGCTCGGGCTGATCGGCGACAGGCTCGCTGTCGACGGCAGCGGCGGTCGGCTCGATGGCGGGCGCAGGGGTGCTGGCAGCGATGGTGGCAGCACCATCGGACTCGAGACCCAGCTCGGCAGCGCGCTCGGCCTCCTGGTCGCAGAGCAGCTTATCGTATGCCTTCAAGAACGGCAGGTAGATGATGGCGTCCAGCAAGATGATGATCGCGACAAATACCAGGGCAATAAGTTGGAAGTTCGTGGTGATGAAGATACCGATGGGGGCGGGGGTGGCCCAAGGCACCACGAAGGAGAAGCCGTTCATGCCCACGTTATCGATAAAGAACTTGGCGACACTCACGTTGACGCAGCCGGCGGCAACAAAGGGGATGAGCATGTAGGGGTTGAGGATCATGGGAGCGCCAAAGAGCAGCGGCTCGTTGACAGCAAAGGCAACAGGAACAATCGAGGCCTTACCGACGGCCTTGAGCTGCTTGGACTTCATAAAGAGAATCAGCAGAAGCGGCACGATGAACGTGGCGCCGGTGCCGCCGAACTCACCCACGAGCGACATGTTAAAGGTGAGGGAGTGGGCAGGGTGGCCACCGGCAAGCAGAACCTGCAGGTTCTCGGCCTGGTTGGCAAGACGGATGGGGTCGATGCCCGGCTGGACGATCGAGGGGCCGTGGACGCCAATGAACCAGAAGAACGCGGTGGCTGCCTGGATAAGGATAAGGCCAGGATAGGTTTCTGCAGCGGTAAAGAGCGGGGAGAGCAGTTTGATAAGCAGCTCGGAGAACGGAACGCCCATGAGGTTGCGCACGACGACATCGATGATGCCGCAGATGATGACGGCGCCGCCAAAGGGGATAATGTCGCGGAAGTTCTGAGCGATGGCGCCCGGAACCTCCTTGGGCAGCTTAATGGTCAGATCGCGCGAGACGCAGAACTTATAGACCCACACGGTAATGAACGCGGCGATATAGGCCGAGAACAGACCGCGCGTACCCATGCTGGTGCAATCGAAGACCGAGAGCTCGGAGCCGTCGAGCTTGGTGGTGAACTGCGTAACGGCGAGCAAAAGCATGCTGCACTGGGCAGCAACCATGGTGGAGCCGTCGTTGAGCACCTTGCCGGCGGGCATACGGCGGTTCATGGATGCCGTGAAGTTCTTGGCGGTGGTGCCGGCGACCATGATACCCATGACACCCATGGTGAAGTTGTACAGCTTGTTGCACCAGTCGATGAGCGGTTGAGGCAACGTGATGCCGACCACGCCGGGAAGCGTGGCGATCAGCAGGAAGATCGAAGAGGTGAGGACGATGGGCATGCACCCAAGGAATCCGTCCTTGATGGCCTGGAGGTAGATGTTCCTCGAGATTTTCTCAAAGAACGGTTGATGCTTTTCGAGCATCTTTACGATGGCGTCCATAGAGCTCCTTTGCTGCTTGGTGCGCGATGCATGTGGATGGAACTGTTCGTCGATGGATGGTCAGGACTGCCCGGAAGCCTTCCTGTGTAAGGAAGGCATGTGTGAAATGACAACGTTGTCATTTCGTTAATGACAACGTAAGACATTATTGAAAGCGTAACAAGGATTTACGGGTGAGCGGTCGATATTGTCCGGTTAACGGTTGATTTATCAGTTGAGCAGGTAGTGTATGCTAGAACGCAGAAAACGAGCGACAGGAAACCGACTGGAGAAGTAGTGGCAACGATGGACAAGAAAAATGTCTCAATGAATGATGTGGCAGTTGCCGCGGGTGTTTCTCTCAAGACGGTGTCGCGCGTGATCAACGAGCCCGATAGCGTACGAGAGTCGACGCGCGATAGGGTCCATGCGGCCATGGAGGAGCTTGGGTTCCGGGCGAACTTTGCCGCGCGTTCACTTAAGTTGGGCCGTTACGGGTGCATCGGCGTGGTGATGTTCCACTTGTCGGGCGGCGCCGTGGACATGATCGACGGTATCGCCGATGCCGCCGAGGAGCGCGGCTTTGCGCTTACGATGATCAAGAAGCGGGCGGGGGAGAAGATGACCCTTGCCGATGCAGCGCGCAGGATGTCACAGCTGCCTGTCGATGGCATGATCTTCAACTTGCGTCAGATGGTCGATGACTTCGATACGTTTGAGGCGCCGAAGGATCTCAAGACCGTGATTATCACGCCCATGGAGCATCCCACCTGCTCTACCGTCAGTGACGACCAAGAGGGCGGCGCGCGTATGGCGTGCGAGTACTTTTTGAATCACGGGCACAAGAATGTGTACTTCGTTGCCGGTAAGGAAGAATCGCTGTCGAGTCAGTGCCGTATGAAGGGCTGGCGCGCAGCGCTCGAGGCACGTGGCATTGAGCCGCCCGAGCCGCTACAGGGTGATTGGAATGCGGATAGTGGCTATGCCGCAGGTCTCGCGCTTGCCGACAAACCTGATTGCACGGCGGTCCTCGCTGCTAACGACTGCATGGCAAACGGCGTGATGATGGCTCTACGTGACAAAGGGCTCAGTGTGCCCGACGACGTGTCCGTGATCGGCTTCGACGATGAGCTCTACAAGACGATTCCCAATTCGATTCTGACGTCGGTAAAGTTTCGCCACCGCGAGCTGGGCATCCGTGCGCTTAACGAGGTCGTCTCAGGTCTGGAAGCTCCGGGCTCCAGGAGCCGTACACTCGTCTCGGGCGTGTTGGTCGAGCGTTCTAGCGTAAAGGACCTGCGGGCGTAGACGTGCTCGGCCTGTTCGTCTCGATCTGTAACAGGTAGGGCCGAAAATCCCTGCTAGATGTTACAGATTGAGACAAACGCCCCACCTCCCACCCGCTCAAACAAAAACCCGGGGGCGGCACGTCATGCAGCGTGCCGCCCCCGGGTTGAGAAATGGGGAGCAGGTTATGTGAGCGGGTCAGACCCCGCCAGTAGCCAGCCGCTAGTCCAGGCGACGGGTCTCGGCCACGTGCTTGTACCAGTAGGCGCTTGCCTTGGGCGTGCGCTTCTGGGTCTCAAAGTCTACGTAGAAGAAGCCGTAGCGCTTGTTGTAGCCGTTGGTCCAGGAGAACTGGTCCTGCAGGCTCCACAGGAAGTAGCCGCCCACGTTGACGCCGACCTCCATGGCCTTGAGCAGCCAGCGCAGGTGCTGCTCGATGTAGTCGATGCGCGGCTGGTCGTCCACAAAGCCGTCCTTGTAGGGGTCCTTGTAGCCCATGCCGTTCTCGGTGATGAAGATCTGCTTGTAGTTGGGGTAGCGCTGCTTAATGTAGACGAGCAGGTCGAACAGGCCCTCGGGATAGATGATCCAGTCCCAGTCGGTGGTGGGGATACCGGGCTTGTTCACGTGCTCGCCAATGCCCTTGACGCGCCAGCGGCCGGTGCCCTTCTCGCCCGTACCGTTGTGGTGCAGGTCGTTCTCGCCATCATATGCCTTGAGGAAGCGGCACTGGTAGTTGTTAACGCCCAGGTAGTCGTTGTAGAGCGCAGCCTCGCGCATGATCTCGAGGTCCTCGTCCAGGATCTCGATGGTGCCGCCCGAGACGGCAGCCAGGCGGTTGGCACACTCGAGCGTGTCGGGCGCGTAGTCGCCGCGGAAGGTGGCGTCGAGCAGGAACTGGTTCTGCAGCACGTGCTCGTTGTTGGCTGCCTTGATGTCGGCAGGGTCGTTCTCGTTGAGCGGGTACTTAAACTCCAGCGACTGGATGACGCCGATCTTGCCCTTAAAGCCGCCGTTGTGGAAGGCGAGCACTGCCTTGGCGTGGGCGAGCATCATGTTGTGCTCGCACTGGAAGGCCTCGGCCAGATGTGCCTTAACGCCGCCGGGGAAGGTGCCCTCGATGTAGGTGTTGGAGGCGTCGGCCCAGATCTCGTTAAAGGTGAACCAGTAGGTCACCTGGTCGGCGTACTCCTTAAAGCAGAAGGTGGCAAAGTCCACAAAGGCGTCGATGGTATCGCGGTTGAGGAAGTCGCCCTTCTCAAAGAGGGGGAGCGGCGTATCGAAGTGGTGCAGCGTGACGAACGGCTCGACGTGGTGCTTATGGCACTCGGCGAAGAGGTCGTGGTAGAACTGCACACCCTCGGGGTTGATCTCGCCGGTGCCGTTGGGGAAGATGCGGCTCCAGGCGATGGAGAGGCGGATGCCGTTGATGCCGAACTCCTCGCACAGCTCCAGATCGACGGGGTACTGGTTGTAGAAGTCGGAAGCGGGATCGGGGGAGAAGCGGCCCTGGGCCTCCAGGAAGTCGTCCCAGGCAACCTTGCCCTTACCGTGAGTGCGGGTCTCGCCCTCTACCTGGTAGGCAGCGGTGGCGCCGCCAAAGACAAAGCCCTCGGGAAACTGCGCGGGCGGGTTGGTGACGCTGGCGGGGTTAACGGACATGATGAAGGATCCAATCATTTGAGCGATGGCAATGGTGCAGAGCGGGTCAAAGTCAGCGAGCGGCGTCCAGGCGAGTCAGATTGCCCCGGAACAAGGCGGCGCTGACCTTGTGGTCGCGCCGCCGAAGTTGAGCGGCAATCTGGCCGGCTGGGCGCCGCGCAGCGTCGAGCCGGCCGCTGTTCGTTAGAACAGCGGACTAAAGGGAGAGCTGCTCGGAGACGAAGGCGAGAGACTTGTCGCCGTTCTGGGAGAGCTCGATGTACTGCTTGCCGCGGCAGGCGACGCACTTGTTGCCCACGCGCTCGCAGTCCTTCTGCAGGTCGGCGAGGTAGCTCGCGGCCTGCGGGGCCAGGACGACCAGGTCAAAGTCAGGGAGCATGTCGACGTGGTTGCCGTAGGCGTCGGCAGCGGTCTCCAGATCGATGCCGCGCTCCTTGGCGGCCTTGGCCAGCGCGTTGGCGAGCAGGCCCGAGGTGCCGCCGCCCTGGCAGAGCACGAGCACGCGCTTGCCGTTGAGGTCGCTGGCGGCCGTGGCCTCGGCAGCGGGGGCTGCGGCGGCGGGGGCGTCGGCCTTCACGGCCTCGGCGGCAGCGCCGTCTGCAACGCTCTTGGCATCGGTCTTGCCCTGGAAGGCATCGTTGAGCTTGGCGGCCTTTTCGGCGTTCTTGGCGGCGAGCTCCTCCTGGGAGATCTCGGCCTCCTCGGCGCACTTCTGGGCGTCATAGGCACGGAAGAACGGGTAGTACAGAAGGAAGTCGACGACCAGGATGATGGCGAGCATCACAAAGGCGAGCGGCTGGAAGCCCAGGCCCATGATGGTGCCGATGGGGCCGGGGACGGTCCAAGGCAGGGTGTACATAAAGCCGTTCATGCCCAGGAAGTCGATAAAGACCTTGAGGATCCAGACGTTGGCGATCGGGGCAAAGACAAACGGGACAAAGAAGACGGGGTTGAGCACGATGGGCGCGGCGAACAGCAGCGGCTCGTTGACGGCGAAGCAGACCGGGACGATGGAGGCCTTACCGACCGCACGCATCTCCTGGGACTTAGCCAGGAAGCAGAACATAAAGACGAGGACGAGCGTGGCGCCGGTGCCGCCCATGCAGACGACGAAGTACTGGGCGCCCTGCGTCAGGACGGCAGAAGCGTGTTGACCGGCCTGGTAAGCAGCCAGGTTGTCGGTCATGTTGGCAACGAGGGCGGCGGCGATGGCAGGCTCGACGATCGAGGGGCCGTGGACACCGACGAACCAGAAGAGGCTCATGGCGCCGTAGATCACAGCGAGGCCGATGTAGCCGTCGGCGGCGGTGAACAGGGGCTGGAACACCTGGATGACGCCCTGGGCAAAGCAGAAGCCAAAGGCAGAGCGGAAGACGATGTCAAAGACCCAAAAGACGGTGATGCAGACGGAGAAGGGGATGATGTCCTTAAAGGTCTGCGAGATGTTGGGCGGAACCTGCTCGGGCATCTTGACGGTGATGTTGCGCTTAATGAAGAACTTGTAGATGATGCCGGTCACAAACGCAGCGATGAAGGCGGTCAACAGGCCCTTGGAGCCAAGGTAGGTGGTGTTGAAGCCGCTGGCGACGTCCGTGGAAATGGTGTCGCTCGAGAGCAGCAGGAAGCCGATGATGGCCGCGCACATGCAGGAAATAAAGTTGATCTGGTTGTTCTTGGGCAGATCGCGGTTCTGAGCGTCGGCGAAGTGCTTGGCGGTGGTGGCAGCGCAGGCGATGGCCAGGATGCCCATGGAGTAGTTGTAGCACTTCCACAGGGCGTTGTTGATGTCATCGGGCCAGTAGAAACCCCAGATGTTGGGGACCGAGGCCACCAGGCAGAAGATGGACGAGAAGATGATGATGGGGATGACGGAGATAAAGCCGTCGCGGATCGCCTTGAGGTACTTGTTGCGGGCGATCGCGTTGAAAAGGGGCTGGCCCTTTTCGATGGTGGCGATGAGTTGCTCCATGCAAAGCTCCTAAGAGTCGGTGGGTTAGCAACGATGGTAACGTTTGGACCTTGTTTGCCAAAATGTTGACGTTGCCATTTTGTGACACAAAAAAAGACGCGAACCGGTGGCCCCTGTGCCTGTGGACCGTCGATTCCTTGCGCGTAAACGTTTGAGCCGCCCGGTGGCTCTGTGTTTGCACAATGGCAACGTTAACATTTGGGCGACAAAAGCCGTTCGGGGACGCAGGATTGTCGGTGAACGGTAGGTTTTGGGTGGTGAGCGTATGGCGGAGGAGGCGTTGGATATACTTGAAGGCGTTCATTTTGTCTGTTGGGATGCCCGCGATGGCATCGTTGACATAGAAAGATCGACCTATGGCCGCTGTTAAAAAATCGGTATCCGTTAAGGACGTGGCGCGTCTTGCGGGCGTCTCGGAGCAGACGGTCTCGCGCACCGTGCACGATTCGCCCAGCGTACGTCCCGAGACCAAGGAGCGCGTGCGTGCCGCCATGCGCGAGCTCGGGTATCGACCCAATTTTGCCGGCCGGTCGCTGCGCCGCGGCAAGTTCAAGACCGTCGGCGTCGCCATGTTCAACATCACCGGTACCGGAAACCTCGACCGCATGGAGGGTTTTGCTGCCGCGGCCGACAAACACGGCTATGCCATTACCCTCACTAAAGTTGACGGGCATCCGTATACCCTCGAGAGTGCATCGTCGCGCATGAGCGCACTGCCGGTGGATGGCATGGTTGTGATCATGAATCGCATGCCGGCGGACTTTGGCACCTTTGAGCCGCTGCCCGGTATGCAGACGGTGCTCGTTACCATGCTGGAGCACCCGCTATGCTCGACGGTCGATAACGACCAGTTCGATTGCTCGCGCCAGGTGGTCGAGTACTTGCTGGAGCAGGGGCACAAGACCGTGCACTTTATCTCATGCCCCGAGCGCTCGCTTTCGGGCATGCAGCGCGAGGAGGGCTGGCGTGAGACCCTGCGTGCGCATGGCGTCGAGCCGCCGCGGCTTATCCGCGGTGACTGGACGGCGCAGAGCGGATATGCCGCCGGGCAGGCGTTGGCGGACGATTCGAGCTGCACGGCTATCTATGCTTCGAACGATGCTATGGCCTATGGCTGCATTCGCGGGCTCGAGTCGCGCGGAAAGCGAGTGCCCGAGGACGTGAGCGTGGCGGGCGTTGACGATAGCCTGGGCGATATCGTGCCCGATCGTCGCCTGACAACGGTACGTTTTGATAACAAGCGCGTTGGCATGTGGGCGGTCGACAAGATTGCCGGCGCCGAGGACGTCGCACTGGGCGTGGAGCACATGCTGATCCCCGGCGTGCTCGTCGAGGGCGATACGGTGTGCGATTTGCGCTAGGGTGCGGACCTGTTTGAGTTGTCGATTTATGTGTTCGATATTGTTCAGAATGGTTTAAAAACCGTTCACAGGCTAAAATCGACCGTTCATAGCTTCAAATTGCGTTTTGGATTGTTCTTTTTTGTTTGAATGTTAATGTTTCTGGCATACACAACGCAGCGCGTATGCCCGGACGCGATGCTCTCCATTGGTTCATATGTGAAAGGAACGCAATATGGCAACCAAAGAAGAAATCTCGATGGTTGGATTCGAGATCGTCGCATACGCGGGTGACGCCCAGACCGACCTGCTCGCTGCACTCGATGCTGCCCGCGAGGGTGATTTTGAGAAGGCCGAGCAGCTGCACAAGGATGCCAGCGACGCTCTCATCGGTGCCCACGACACGCAGACCAAGCTGCTTTCGCAGGAGGCCGGCGGCGGCGAGATGGAGATGACCTTCATCATGGCTCATGCTCAGGACACCCTTATGACCACCATGATCCTGGAGAAGCAGACCCGCTTTACCATCGATGCCTACAAGCGTATCGCCGATCTCGAGGCCAAGCTCGCCTAACGAGCCCCCACAACCAAGTCCCCTTCCAAAAACCCTGCCGCAACCCCGCGACAGGGCTTTTTTGCGGCACTTAGGGACGTTCCTTTTCTGCCGGCAGTTAGGGACAGTCCTTAGTCATCAACTAGTCATTGGGGACACTCTTGGGTCAAACGCCCACCCTGCCGTTCGGTTCTTCGCTCGCTGGGTATACTTCCATCCGCAATACAGGCCGGAATGAGGAGGTATCCAAATGCCGGACAACGGATCGATTCAAAAGAGGGGCCCGCGCGAGATGGCTCACGGGCGCCCCGTCCAAATAACCGAGCATACGACGGTGGCGGAGCTGCAACCCAGCCTGTCCGATGTCGTGTGTGCAAACAAAAAGTTGCAGATCGGGTTCATCGTTGCGCTCGTGGTACTGGCGCTTCTGTCGGGTTTTGTTGCGCGCCCGCATTTTGCCGACACCAAGACCTGGGACTCAACTATCGAGGTCATCGACCAAAAGAAGGGTAACGTGTTGGCGCTCACGACGTCGTGCGTGGCGCTGTCTGCGGGCATTACCGCGCTGCCGGGCGACACAGGAACACCGGTCGCCGAGCAGCTCGCCCAGCTTTCGGGCAACCTGGGTATCGTGCTTGCCGTGCTCTACCTCGAGAAATACCTGCTCACTATATTATGGTCGGTGGGCTTGGGCATCCTGATCCCGTTCTCGCTCGTACTCTTCGCGGTGTCGCTTGGCATCCACGGACGCTGGAGCACCAGCGCTGTCCTGCGCCGTGTGGCAACGCGCGTACTGGTGGTCGCCATGATCGGCATGGCGTTGGTGCCCGCGAGCGTGTGGGTGTCGCAAAAGGTCGACGAGACGTACCAGGTGAGCATCGAACAGGCCGAGCAAAAGGCGGCAAGCGCGGCTGATGAGAGCTCGTCAAAGAGCGAAAAGAAATCTGAAACCAAAACAGACAAGAACGTGCTTGAGCAACTGACCGAAGGCGCCTCGAGTCTGCTGACTTCGGTGACCGATAGCGCCAAGTCGATGACCGACGAGGTTGTACAGCAGGTGACCGATCTAATCGAAGGCGTCATCGTGATGATTGTGACCTCGTGCGTGATTCCGCTGCTGGTACTCGTGGCATTCCTGTGGCTGGGGCACGTACTGCTGGGGATTGATATCTCCGGCCCGACGAATTATCTGACGGGTCGTTTTCTGAGCGCCCCCTCCAAGCACGCTAAGAAGGGCGGGCAGACTGAGTAGCTAAAAGGATCGTTTTGCTGATCCATATCTCCGAAAGGGCGACCGAGATGCGTTCTCGGTCGCCCTTTTTGTTGAGCGCGTGACCGTCCATGCCTCCGTCAGGCCCAAACGGTCGGCAAACACCCGTGAACGGTAATTGTTCAAAAAAGAACAAAGACAAACAAATAGTTGTTGCAGTCGCTGTTCGAATGTGTTCAAATAAACATGAACAGTGAAGAACCGCACATTCAGATGCCCGGACCTGAACGCGATTCAACACTTCCAAACAGAAACTACGCACCTGCGTATCTCTCAAGGAGGATGTCATGAGGGTTGTAATCGCTTCCGATGCCGACGGTATGTCGATGAAGGAGTCCATCAAGGAGATGCTCATCGCCGACGGTCACGAGGTCGTCGACTATTCCGAGACCCCTGCCGCGGACTTTGTCGACTCCGCGACCGCCGTCGCCAAGGACCTGCTGGAGCACAAGGATTCCCAGGGCTTTGCCTTCGATAAGTACGGCGTCGGTTCCTATATGGCCGCCGTCAAGATGAAGGGCATGGTCGTCGCCAACATTTCCGACGAGCGCTCCGCCTATATGACCCGCGAGCACAACGGTTCGCGCATGGTCACCATGGGCCCGGGCGTCGTGGGCACCGAGGTCGCCAAGAAGATCGCTCGCGAGTTCCTGCGCGCCCAGTACGCCGGCGGTCGTCACCAGATCCGTGTCGACATGCTCAACAAGATGGCCTAACGAGAGCCACCGAGAACTCGAACTTCTACCTCAACTTGTGAATTCAGACGAAAGGACGTTCTGATGAAGAAGACCATCGCAATCGGTTGCGACCATATCGTTACGGACGAGAAGATCTATCTGGCCGACCGTCTTGAGCAGGCCGGCTACCAGGTGCTCGACTGCGGTACCTACAGCCACAGCCGCACGCACTATCCCATCTACGGCAAGGCCGTGGGCGAGGCCGTTGCCAGCGGCAAGGCCGACTTTGGCGTGGCCCTGTGCGGCACCGGTATCGGCATCACCAACGCTGTCAACAAGGTTCCCGGCGCCCGTTGCGCCCTGGTCCGCGACATGACCTCTGCCCTGTATGCCCGCCGCGAGCTCAACGCCAACATCGTGGGCTTTGGCGGTAAGATCACCGGCGAGTTCCTGATGGCCGACATTATGCTTGCCTTCCTGGAGGAGCCCTACGAGCAGACTCCCGAGCACGACGCCCTGATCGCCAAGATCGATGCCTGCAACAAGGTCGACGCCGAGGCTCAGGCCGACCCGCATTTCTTCGACGAGTTCTTGGAGAAGTGGGACCGTGGCGAATACCATGATTAGCGGGTATCCGGCGTAATTAACTAGTCCGTTGACGGCTCGCGTTTCTGTGAGGGGCGCGGGCCGGTTTTCTATCGGCCCAATTGACTCGACGGGCTGGCGTAAGAAAGGGAAGGCTCCTATGGAGTTTGTTCTTGATAACGGTTCTATTCGCGTGGCTCTAAGCACAGCAGGCGGATCGTTTACCTCTATTGCGGCTAACGGTCGTGAGTATTTGTGGCAGGGCGACCCGGCGGTGTGGTCGGGTCAGGCCCCGATCTGCTTTCCCATCTGCGGCGGTCTGCGCGATGGCCGCGCTATGACGCGCGCCGGCCACGAGATCAACCTCGCGCGTCATGGTTTCGCCCGCAAGCAGGAGTGGAAGCTCGAGGAGCAGGGCGACAGCATGGTTGCGCTGAGCCTGAGCTCTGCCGACCACGCCGAGCTGCTCGAGCAGTATCCGTATCCGTTTAAGATCGTTGCACGCTACACGATCGATGCGGCAAAGGTGGCCGTGTCGTACGAGGTGACCAACGAGGGAACCGAGGACATGCCGTTCTTTGTGGGCGGCCATCCCGGCTTTAAGTGCCCGCTCGACGAGGGTGAGTCCTACGACGATTACGAGCTTCGATTTGAGCAGCGTGAGGCGGCAGAGCTCTGCACCGCCGTTCCCTCGACGGGCCTGATCGATGTTGAGCATCGTAGTAAGAACCCGATGGTTGGCCACGACCTGCCGCTTACCCACGAGCTCTTCGACTTTGCCGAGACCATCTTTGATGTGCTCGAGAGTCGTGTGGTCACGCTAACCAAGAAGACCGAGGACAAGGGCGTGCGTCTGACATTCCCCGATATGCCGTATCTGATTGTGTGGAGCAAGCCCGAGGGCGACTTTGTGGCGGTGGAACCGTGGGGCGGCCTGTCCACCTGCTCCGACGAGGACGATGTCCTGGAGCACAAGCGCGGCTGTCTGGTGGCCAAGCCGGGGGAGACCGTCATCCGCGGCTTTGAGATCGAGATTCTATAAAGAGCTATCGTATGTTTGGGGTCGCACACATCGTGCCCCGGAAACAGGAGTTCAACATGATTTTGACCGTTACCATGAACCCGTCGATTGATACGCGCTATCAGCTCGACAAGCTGATTATCGACGACGTGAATCGCGTGACGCCCGAAAAGACCGCTGGCGGCAAGGGCCTCAACGTGAGCCGTGTGCTGCTGCAGCTGGGCGATGACGTGCTCGCAACCGGTCTGCTCGGCGGCCACATGGGTGCCTATATGGCCGAGCTTATGGATGCCGACGGCGTCAAGAACGACTTTGTGCCCATCGCCGGCGAGACGCGCATTTGCCTGAACATCCTGCACGAGGGCAATCAGACCGAGCTGCTGGAGAGCGGCCCGCAGATCGCTCCTGCCGAGCTCGATACCTTCACGGCCAAGTTCGCCGAGCTCGCTGCGAAGGCTGACGTCGTGACGCTTTCGGGCTCGCTGCCGCGTGGCGTCGATGCCGGCTACTATGCCGAGCTCGTCAAGATTGCCGAGGAGGCGGGCGCCAAGGTGCTGCTCGATACCTCGGGCGCTTCGCTGGAGGCCGCGCTGGCATCCGACGCCAAGCCCGAGCTCGTGAAGCCCAACCTGACCGAGATTAACGGCCTGCTGGGCACGTCCTTTACGACCGACGACGTCGACGCGCTGCGCGAGGCGCTTGCCGCCGACGGCCGCTTTGCCGGTATTCCCTGGGTTGTCGTCTCGATGGGTGCTGCCGGTTCGGTAGGCTTCCATGAGGGTCACGCGTTCCGTGCCAAGACGCCCGCGATTGCCGCTGTCAACGCGACGGGTTCCGGCGACTCGACGATCGCCGGCTTTGCACACGCCATTGCTGCCGGCGCCGATGATGTCACGGTGCTCAAGACCGCCAACACCTGTGGCAAGCTCAACGCCATGGATCCCAAGACCGGCCACCTGGTCATGGACCGCTGGGACGAGGTCTATAACAGCGTTGAGGTTACAGAGTTGTAGCGGTTGCGGCTCCTAATAGAATGAGCGTGGATAATCTCCCACTTTTGGTGCCCATACGAGCCCAAAGTGGGAGATTTTCCACGCTCGTTTGATGCGGCAGATAGGGACGTTCCTTTTCTGCCGGCAGTTTGGGACACTCCTTGCGGGGCACCCCCCCCACAGCGCCTATGCCAGTTTGTCGATTTGCCCAATCTCCCAGAGCGGTATGTTGACGAGCGTGCCCTCGTCTCTATATGCCGCTAACGATGTTCTCACGCAGCGCTCGAGCTTGAACTTCTCGCAGGCAATCCTCAGACTCTTTGCTTTGAGATTCTCTGCCGCCTTGACCTCGAGCGGAAGCACGGTCCCCGCATGGTCGATGGCAAAGTCAGTCTCTGCATTGCCGGAGGAGGATGACCAATACGCGGGAGTTTTGCCTTGGAGCAAAAGCTCCTGTGCGACGTATTGCTCGGTCAGCGAGCCTTTGAACTCCGTAAAAACGGCGGGCCCGTTCAGAACAATGGCCGGCGAGAGGCCGGAGAGTGCTCCGAGGATGCCGGTGTCGATGCAGAACAGCTTGAAGCCCGAGAGATCCTCGTAGCTTGTGAGCGGTGCTCTTAAGGCGGAAACACGTGGTACCTTATGAACGATTCCATAGTCCATGAGCCACTGGAGGCTTTCCTCAAAATCGCGTGCGCGCGCCCCGGGACGAAGCGCGCCGTAGACGAACTTCTTGTTTTCCTTTGCGAGCTGGCCGGGAAGGGATTTCCAAACCAGCCTCATGCGCTCGACGATGCGGGCTGGCGCATGCTTGCCAAAATCGGATTCGTAAGCTTCGATGATTTGCTGCTGAAGCCTGCGGGCCTCGATGAAATCGTGGGAGGCGGCGAAAGCGGAGACAGCTTCTGGCATGCCACCGACAACGAGGTATTCCTTGAGCAAGCGCTCGAGCTTTTCGGAAACGTTTGCCAGCAGGTCCATGCCTGCGGCAAGGATGGCATCTGCGAGCGGATCGCCATCGACGGCACGAACGAACTCGACAAACCCCATGGGGCGCATGGTGAGCTGGTCGATTTTGCCGACGGGGAACGACTCGTTTTCGCGTCGGAGCGCGAGTCCCATATAGGAACCGGCTGCCACAATATGGTATTCCGGCGCCAGCTCGTTGAAGTATTTGAGCGAGGTGATGCCACGCGGTGCCTCTTGGATTTCGTCGAAGATGATGAGTGTGTCTGTCGGCGTTATGGTCTGGCCGCGCAGGAGCTCTATCTGGGAGATGATGCGTTTGGGGTCAAGGCTTCCGTCGAACAGCGAACGTGCGCCCGGTTCGAGCATAAAGTCAAAACGGATGACGTTTTGATACTGCTGGCCTGCGAATTCGTTGAGAAGCCAGGTTTTTCCCGTCTGGCGGGCCCCCTTAAGCAGGAGGGGCTTGCGGTTTGCTCTAGATTTCCAAGCGATGAGTTCGTCCATTAGCTGTCGCTGCATACTGCCTCCTAACGATCATGGTTAGTATAAGACTGTTTTGGTTTTTCCATCGGAAAATGTGGGAGTGAACCACGTTTTTCCATCGAATAATGTGGGAGAAAACCACGTTTTTCCATCGAATAATGTGTGGGTTTAGGTCGGCACCTGGGGACGTTCCTTTTCTGCCGGCAGTTTGGGACACTCCTTGTTTTGGTGCAAACTAGCTACCCTTGCATCAGAAAACGGCGCCCGCCGGCGATGTTGCCGGCGGGCGCCGTTGTCGTGTAGGCGCTATTTGTTGGGCACGAGCGTCCGGGCCCGCGTGCTACAGCGAGTCGATAAAGCGCTGTTGGGCGGCGCGGCCGGCTTCGTCCCACTTAAAGACGCCGGCGTTGTCGAGCACGTGGGCAAACACCACGCCGACCTCTTCGTGCAGGATATCGATGGCGTCATCCGCCGTGAGCTCATCGGCACGACGGGCAAAGACGTCCAGGGCCCACGCGGCGTGGCTGCGGCAAAGGTCGTCGCCCTCGAGCGCAGTGGCAAGGTCGTAGCTTGTGTCGACCTTGGCGGCCAGCAGGTGCTCGCGGACGGCGCCGAGCTCGGGGACCAGGCGCGGCGGAAGAATGGCCAGGCCCATGACCTCAATCAGGCCGATGTTCTCCTTCTTAATGTGGTGATACTCGGCATGCGGATGGAACACGCCCAGCGGATGCTCGTCGGTCGTAATGTTGCAGCGAAGTGCCAGGTAGGCCTCGTAGATCTCGCCGCCGGCGTTGCCGCGGGAGTCCACGCGGCGGATGACGGGCGTCACGGTGTTGTGCGCCACGCCGTCGGCCGTGTGCGCGATGACGCCCACGGACTCGTCGGTCCACTCGCGCCAGGCGAGAATGATCTTCTCGGCGGCATCGAGCAGCTGAGCTCGGTCGTGCGAGCGCAGTCGCAGCACCGAGAGCGGCCACTGCAGCACGGTGCCGGTGACCTGGTCAAAGCCGGGCACGCTAAACTGCGAGACTTCGGCCGCGTGCATCATCGGGAACTCGTGCGCGCCGCCCTGGAAGTGGTCGTGCGACAGGATCGAGCCGCCCACGATGGGCAGGTCGGCGTTGGAGCCGATAAAGTAGTGCGGGAACAGATCCACAAAGTCGAGCAGGCAGGAGAGGCCTTTGCGATCGACGTGCATTGGACGATGCTCGGAGCTCATGGCAATGCAATGCTCGTTAAAGTACGCGTACGGGCTGTACTGGAAGCCCCAGCGCTCGCCGTCGAGCTGGATCGGGATAACGCGCAGGTTCTGGCGAGCGGGGTGAGCACCGCCGTCGGCTGCAGCGGAGCGTCCGGGGTACCCCTCGTTTTCGATGCAGAGCTGGCAGGCGGGATACTTCTCGCCCGTGTTCTTGGCGGCACCGGCTGCGGCAATGTCGCGCGGGTCCTTCTCGGGCTTGGACAGGTTGATGGTTATCTCGAGATCGCCCCAGTTGGTGGGGGTGCTCCATTTGATGTTGCGCGCGATGGCGGCGCGGCGCACATAGCCGGCGTCGCAGCACAGGCCGTAGAACCAGTCGGTCGCGGCGCGGGGCTCGTTGACGCCCATGCGCCCATTGAACTCCTCGTTTACAACCGAAGGCCTCGGCATAAGTGCGCCCATGATGCGCATGGCGATACGGTCGCGGCCCGACGCCGTGTCCTCGGCGGCACCGTTGGCGACGGCGGTCTCGGAAAGCGCGGCGAGCGTGCCCTCCAGATCAAAGTCGGGGAGGGTATCGGGGTGCAGAAGCGAAATCTTCTCAGTCTGCAGCGCCCAGGCCATGTCGAGCGCGGGGCCCGTGGCGCCAATGCACTCCAGAATGGTGTTGTAGGCCCAGATGCGGTCGTCCTGTCCGATCATGGACCGGTGGATGGCGTACTCGATCAGGTTCTGCGCGGCCTCGCGCACGTCGGTCATTACAGCCATGCCGCGTATGCCCCCTTGTCAGAGATAGCGTAGTGACGGGCGGAACCCTCGCCAAGCCAGCCGTTCATCTTGGCAATGAAAGTGTCGACCAAATCGAGCGGCACGAAGGCCTGAATGGTGCCGCCAAAACCGCCACCGTGGATGCGAACGGCGCCGCGACCGTCGAGCACGTGCTCGGCCAGCGCCAAGGCATACATGGAGGGCTGCTCGGAGCCCAGCTTGGCAACGACATTCTGCAGGTACATGGCAGAGCTGGCGCCGGACTCGCGCGTCAGGACCAGGAACTGGTCGATGTCGCCGGCGTTAAGAGCCGTCCAGCGCTTGTCGACCAGGCCGTTCTCGTACCAGTAGTGAACGGCGCGCAGGCAGGCGCGGTCGCCCAGCTTGGCGCGCAGCTCGGGCAGCTTGGCATCAAAGTCGGCAACGTCGACCTCGCACAGACGTGCCTTGCCAAACTCGGCGGCAACGTCTTGCATCTCGCGCGGAACGGCAGCGTAGTCGTCGGTAGCTGCCACATGGTCGGCGCCCACCTTAACGAGCACGAGCGCATAGCCGTGATCCTCAAAGTTGAGCTCGAGCTTCTGAGTTTTAGGCTGAGCCTGGTCCTCAAAATCCATGTAGGCAAGGCCGCCCAGGCACACGGCAGCCTGGTCCATCAGGCCGCAGGGCTTGCCGTAGTAGTTGTTCTCGGTGCGCTGGCTCATCTGCGCGAGCGCGACGGGCTCAATGGCGGGCGCGCCCCAGAGCGTCTCCATAGCGCGGCCGTATGCGGCCTCGACGGCAGCGGAGCTGGAAAGGCCGCCGCCCGAGGGGACGGAGCAGGTGAAGGCAAAGTCGAAGCCGTGGGGCTCAACGCCCAGGGCTGCGACCTCGTGGGCCATGCCGCGGACGAGGCTCGCGGACGTGCCCTTCTCGGACTCCTGAACGTCTAGCGTGTCGAGCGTGATCTCAAAGGTGGGATAGCCCTCGTCGGCAACGCGGACCTTGTTGGTGTCGGTTGCCACGGCGATGCCGTCAACGGCAACGTCGAGCGAGCCGGCGATAACGTGGCCGCCCTCGTGGTCGGTGTGGTTGCCGCTGATCTCGGAGCGGCCGGGCGCGTGCACGTAGAGCACCTGGCGGTCGCCGATGGGGCCAAACTCCTCCTCAAACAGCTTGGTGAGCGTGGCGAGCGTCTTTTCGTCGGGGGCGGTCATGAGGGTCCTTTCTTTGGCGCGAACAGGGGAGTTTTGCGTCGTTATGAGTACGTTAACAATTTGAAGCGGTGTGAACTCAGCATCTACGATGCCGCACGTTAAGGGCTATGTTAACGTACTCATAACACAACGCTTATTACTTTTTGAGAATCTGGTAATCGGTCGAAATTCGACCGTGAACGGTAGTGCCGTATGGACTTATAGAGCAGAAGAGCTGCAGCTAGAAAAAGTAGAGTACGTTAACATGCGTCCGACGATAGCGGTCCTCCGCGCGGGCCAAATTCCCGCGCGGAGGGCATGCACGCTATTCCGATCTTGCAAGGGTGAAGGTGATCTTGTGGCAAGGCGCCCCTCCAACGATACAGGCTCGCGTCCGGTTTCCATGGCCGACGTCGCCCGTGCTGCTGGCGTTTCGCAGCAGACGGTCTCGCGCGTCGCCAACGGCCTGCCCAATGTGAACGAGCAGACGCGCCAGCGCGTACAGGCTGCCATGCAAGAGCTCGGCTTTCGCCCGAGCTATGCCGGCCGTTCGCTGCGCGACGGTCGCTACCATTCGGTCGGCCTATGCGTTAACGATGTCACCAAGTTTGGGAATCTGACGATGATCGACGGCATCGCCAGCGCCGCTCGCGAGCACGGCTGTGCCATCACGCTAGTCGAGATGTCCAAGACCGAGGAGTTTTCGCTTGCCGAAGCCACGCGTCGCATGGCGGCCCTGCCGGTCGATGGCATCATCATCGGCATGAGCCGTATGGCGCCCGACTTTGAGACGTTTGATCCACTGCCGGGGATCGGCACGGTTATCGTTACCATGTATGCGCATCCGCGCGTGACCACGGTCGATTCCGACCATTACGGCTGCTCGCTGCTGCTTATGGACCATCTGTTTGAGCTTGGCCACGAGCAGATTCGATATATCGGCGGTCCATCCTTCTCGGTGGACGAGCAATTCCGCCGCGCCGGTTGGCAAGACGCGCTCGAGCGCAGGCATATCGAGCCGGCAGAGCCGCTCGAGGGCGACTGGTCTGCCAACAGCGGCTACGAGGCCGGCAGGTATCTGGCAGAACACGACCGCGCCATGACGGCGATCTATGCGGCAAACGATCAGATGGCAAATGGTGCCATCGCCGCGCTGCGCGATAGCGGCCTGCGCGTGCCCGAGGACGTGAGCGTGGTGGGTGTCGACGATTCGCTTGACGACTTTGTCGCACACAACGAACTCACGACCGTGCGGTTCGATCTGCATCAGCGCGGACGCGAGGTGTTTGAGCATGCGGTCCCTAAGGAGGGGACGCCGGGTAAGACCGTTGCGATTCGCATCCCGGGCCAGCTCATTGTTCGACATACCACGGCGGCACCGCGCGCGTAGTTTGCGCAGGTCAACGGCGTGTTGCCGCGCTTCAATAACAAACGGTAAGGATGCCGGCAGATAGCTGTTGGAATGCAGCCGAGTGCTATGATAGACGGGTTCTTTTGTCTATCTAGGAGGCTTTGCCTGATGGAGATCACCAAGGATATCCGCTACGTTGGCGTCGACGATCATGACATTGACCTGTTCGAGGGCCAGTACGATGTGTCCGAGAACGGTATGGCATACAACAGCTACGTTATCTTGGGCGAGAAGATCGCTGTCGCCGATTCGGTTGACGGTGGTTTTGTTGATGAGTGGCTCGACAACATCGAGAGCGTGCTCGATGGTCGTACGCCCGATTATCTGGTCGTTCACCACATGGAGCCCGATCACTCCGCTGGCATCGCCGCCTTTATGGAGCGCTATCCCCAGGCCCAGATCGTGGCCAGCATGGGCGCCTTCCGCATGATGGTCAACTACTTTGGCACCGACTACCCCGAGCGCAAGATGGTCGTCAAAGAGGGCGACGTGCTCGACCTGGGCGGCCACAGCCTGACCTTCGTCGGCGCCCCCAACGTGCACTGGCCCGAGGTGCTCTTCTCCTACGAGGCCACCGACAAGGTGCTCTTTAGCGCTGACGGCTTTGGCAAGTTCGGCGCCAACGACATCGAGGACCCGGAAGGCTGGGCCTGCGAGGCGCGCCGTTACTACTTTGGTATTGTCGGCAAGTTCGGCAAGTTCGTGCAGGCCGTGCTCAAGAAGGCTGCCGATCTGGACATTCAGATTATCTGCCCGCTCCACGGCCCCGTGCTGACCGAGAACCTTGGCTACTACCTCGACACCTACAACACCTGGTCGAGCTATCAGCCCGAGGACGAGGGCATCACCATTGCCTACGCGAGCGTCTACGGTCATCTGAAGGCTGCCGTCGAGGAGCTCGCCGCCGCACTCGAGGCTCGCGGCCAGAAGGTCTCCGTCTTTGACCTTGCTCGCGACGATATGGCCGAGGCTGTTGAGGATGCGTTCCGCTACGACCGCCTGGTGCTTGCCTCCATTACCTATCAGGGCGAGATCTTCCCGTTCATGAGCACCTTCATCCACACGCTCGCCGAGCATGCCTACCAGAACCGCACCGTGGCGCTTGTCGAGGCCGGCTCTTGGGCACCCGCCGCTGCCAAGGTCATGACCAAGGAGCTCGAGGGCATGAAGGACATCACCCTGGCGCAGAACAAGGTGACCGTCCTGGGTTCGCTCAACGACGCATCGCGCGCCCAAATCGAAGCCCTCGCCGACGAGCTGTCCAAGTAACAACACTCCACTTTCACCGTCAAAACCACCACAAAGGTGCCTGTTCCCTTTGTGGTGGTTTTTTCTTTTTAGGCGTTGGCGATGATGAGGGTTGGGGCGTCGGTGTCGGCGATCTCGGCGATTGAGGTGGCGACGGCGTGATCGGGGTCACGGTCCATCACGATGGCGTTGACGTCGGTCAGCTCGGCAAAGCGGTACATGCCGCGTCCGTTGACCTTGCTGGCGTCCATGAGGGCAACGCCTTGACGGGCGGCGACGATCATGGCCGTTTTGGTTTCGGCCATTTGCGGAAAGTCCGTGGTAAAGCCGCAACCCGGGACAAAGGCGCCGGGGCACATGATGGCGAGGTCGGCATGAACCATCTGCAGCGCCTGCATGGTGAGCGGACCGTACAGATAGCGGTGGCCTTTGCGCAGCGCGCCGCCCAGCATGACGACGTCGACCGAGGGCATGCTCTCGTCGATGTAATCGGCGATGGTAATGTCGGCCGTGATGACGGTGATGCCGTCGCGTTGGTCGAGCAGGCGGACAAATTCGAGCGCGGTGGTGCCCGAGTCGACGAGCAGCGTGTCACCGTCGCTGACGAGCTCAATGGCGCTTTGGGCGATGGCCTGCTTTGCGGCCACGTTGACGTTAATACGCCGGTCCTGCGTGGAGACCGTCAGGCGCTTGTGGAGCGACACGGCGCCGCCGTGCGTGCGGCGCAGCTTGCCAGCCTCGGCGAGCGCGTCCAAGTCGGCGCGGGCCGTGACGGAGGACACGCCAAAGGTCTGGGCGATTTCTGCTACCTGAACCGAGGCATTGTGCTCGAGCATTTCCATGATGGCGGCACGGCGTTCGTCGGCAAAAGCTCGGGTTGCAACTTGGACCATGTCAGCTCCATTCTCAGCAATATTTGCAGGAATTGTGTTGAGTCCATTTTCGTTCATTTTCTTTTTGAGTAAGAAAACGCCTTTCGAATACTTATCTTTTCTATAAAAGAAAGGCGAACAAGGCTCAAAACTCAATATCGAACACGTGCACTCGGCACAAAACCCTTCCGTTTGCTTTTCAAAATTGAGAGTCTTGCCCTGCGGAGTGACAACATCCCGCACATTCATACCCGCTGAATTTCATACAATGAGCGCAGCAAAACGCAAGGTAAAACGCCTTGTGAACAACTACGCCCGATGTCCAGATGCGGGCGAGGGAGAGGAGCAAACGCTCATGGCACTTGTTACCACCGAAAAGATGCTCAAGGACGCTCAGGCCGGCCACTACGCCGTCGGCGCGTTCAACGTCGAGAACCTCGAGTTTGTTATGGCCGTTCTGGCCGCTGCCGAGGAGACCAAGTCCCCCGTCATCATGCAGACCACCCCGGGCACCATCAAGACCGCTGGTCTGGACTACTTCTACGGCATGGTCAAGGCTGCCGCCGAGCGCGCTTCCGTGCCCGTCGCCCTGCACCTCGATCACGGCGATGGCTATGACCGCTGCATGCAGGCTTTCCGCACGGGCTACACCTCTGTCATGATCGACGGTTCGCACGAGTCCTTCGAGGACAACATCGCCCTGACCAAGTCCGTCGCCGACGCTGGCCGCGCCATGGGCGTGCCCGTTGAGGCCGAGCTCGGCAAGGTTGGCGGCAAGGAGGACGACGGTCCCGCGGTTGAGGGCGAGAGCCCCTACACCGACCCCGCCGAGGCCAAGGAGTTCGTCGAGCGCACTGGCTGCACCTCCCTCGCTATTGGCGTTGGCACCAGCCACGGCGTGTACACGAGCGATCCGCACATCGAGCAGTCCGTGGTCAAGGCCATCCGCGACGCCGTCGACGTGCCGCTGGTCCTGCACGGCACCTCCGGTGTGCCCGACGAGCAGGTTGCCGAGGCTGTGAAGAACGGCATCTGCAAGGTCAACTACGCCACCGAGCTGCGTCAGGCCTACACCAAGGGCTTCATGGCCTACATGGCCGAGAACCCCGGCTGCTTCGATCCCAAGAAGCCTGCTAAGGAGGGCATGCGCGAGATTACCGAGCTGGTTAAGATCCGCATGACCAACCTCAACTCTGTGGGCAAAGCAGAGTAACAGCAAGGGTGCTCCGATCCCACCGGACGGCTTGGGCGGGTCCCGTACTTAGTTTCCAAAACGTCCTCGCGCATGAAGGCCCCCGTTGTCTCGCTTCTTCGAAGCGTTGACAACGGGGGCCTTCGCGCTGCGGAATGATTTTGGAAACTAAGTACGGGACCCGCCCAAGCCGTCCTGCTCAGTCGCCCTTGTGGCGTTAAGGCTGATAATTTGGGATGGAAGGGTTACTTGGTTGTTAGGGTTAGCAGGTCTGTAGGGGTTTTTAGGTTGTAGGTGGCGTTGGGGATTTCTTGGTGGGATCCCCATGCTGCTCGGGCAAAATTGACCCCTGCTGAAGTTGCGCATTGTTCGTCGTAGACGGTGTCGCCAACGTAGATGACGCTGTCGGGGTTTGCGCCCGTACGTCGGAGATATTCGAGCATGGGTGCGGGTGCGGGTTTGTGTTCGGTTGTGTCTTCGACAAGGATGATGTGCTCAAAATACGTATCGAAGCCAAGGGGTGCTATTTCTTCTGCGTATTCGTCGCGCGCACGTGAGGAGACAATGCCAAGATTGCAACCGCTATCGGCGAGTTTTGCGATGACTTCAAGCAAACCTGGAAACACGCTGATGGTGCTTTTAAAGCTGGCGGCAACGTGGCACCAGCGATCCAACGTTGCTTGCGAGTAGATTCCAAGCTTCACAAGAGCATCCTTGCCGGGTATGCCGAGGGCAAACTCAAGCTCGTTTCGGGGGAGCGTTTTGCCGGTCTCTTCTTGGACAATCTGGGCAAGCGATGACAGCACGCTTTCTTCTGTATCTGCCAATGTCCCATCAACGTCAAACACGACATGGTCGAATTGTTTCATGGCATTCCTTTCTCTCATCTGTCTGATAGTGTGTGATAGGTGAGGTGGAAGCGCTAGCGTTATTTCTGCCCCGTAGTATCGAAATTCTGCCTCATGGCTCGATACTCAGAAGGGGTGCAGCCAATTTGTTCCTTGAATACCTGCCCAAGGTGGCTTGCCGTTGCAAAGCCGCATTGGTGAGCGATCGTCTGTACCGTTCGCGTGGTGTGCGTCAAGAGCGTGCAAGCGCGGGTGATGCGGTATGCGCGTAGATACGCGGCTGGGGTTGTTCCCGCGCAAGCTTTGATGGTGCGATAACAATCTCTTTCGCTGATGCCGACTGCGGACGCAATTTGGGGAACATCTATGCTGTCTGCATAGTGTGTGCGGATGTAGTCCAGAATTTCCCTGAACCGAATATCGCGGCTGGTCATCAAAGAACTATTGTTCAAAGCGAATTGTGGTTCAGCCTTGGCATAGATCTGAATCCAGAGTTCTGACAGGCTATTTCGAAGCGCCATATCGTTCTGCGGCTGTTGAAGATCGTGGCTGAAGGAGCTCTTCAGCAAATCGATAAAGGGCATATCGTCGGGGTTGGTGGGCGACCATTTGAGTATATCGACGCCTCGACATTGAAGCAATGGGTTGATGTAGCGCTTTTGGAGACGTCCCGCGGGATCGCCGAGCATCGACGGCTGAAAGATATGCAGCATTTGAATGGCTGGCGCCGAATTGGGTGATTGCAGCGTGCTATGCAAAACGCCGCCGTTGATAAAGCCGGCGGACCCTTCCTCAAAGCGTACGTGCTCATGAGCCGCGTGCGCTCGATAGTCAATCGCTCCCTGCTCCATGTAGAAAAGCTCAACTTCGGAATGCCAGTGCCAGGGGACGGAATTGCCCGGATAGCGAGCGAATTCTGCGCGTTCGGCAATATAGGGCCAGTCTTCGGCGGTCTCGGGAAACGCTTCCTCGCGTCCTCCGCGGTGCAATTCTATGTGATCCATGTTTCGCATGGCATCAGTATAAAGCGCGATGGGCTTAGATTGCCCTTGCCTGTTCGGGGAACGCCTTGTCTAGGGATGCTTGGAGCTTTTCGAAGGATGCTCGTAAGTTGAGGTTCTGATTAGTTGAGCGTTTGGCTTTTGTGGTGGAGGAGTCGAGGAGACCGTCTCTCTGTGTCGGGGGGAAGGAGAAAAGGTCCGCATGTTTTAGGGATGGCTGTGCTGCGTCATTGGAAGAATGCATGCGTGCGGCCTCCTCGATGTCCACCAAAAGGTTGCGCACGGGGTGTGCTGCTAGGTCCCGTGCGTTGGCAGTATTATGCCGCGGTCGTTGCAAAGAAGCGCTAAAGAAAGGCTTAATGAGGTTTGATGGTACGATGAAACAGCAGGTCAGAGGTGCTGAGTAACACTCTTGAAAGGTTTTGAGCTTAAGGGCTTTCTAAGGTTTGTGGCGCGGATGTGGCGCGCGCGTGCGGGGTCTGTGAATGGCTCGTTTTAGCGCTGCGGGGTCGCGGCGCGAACCTGCTCGATGACCTTTTCCATGGTGGCGTCGATGCGGTCCTTTTTGAGTTCGCATTCCCAGATAGTTATGGGTGTCCAGCCCATTTCGGTGAGCGCTGCCACGGCGGCGCGGTCGCGCTCGACGTTGCGGCGGAACTTTGCCTCCCAAAACTCAACGTTGCGCTTGGGCTGGCTCGGATTGCACTTGGGGCAGCGATGCCAAAAGCAGCCGTTGACGAAGATGGCGATCTTGCGCCCGGGGAAGGCGATGTCGGGCTTGCCGGGGACTTTCCATTCCAAGCGATAACCCGTAAGGCCAGCAGCACGTAGACGCTGGCGAACGAGCAGCTCGGGCTTGGTGTTGGCGCGCTTGTTGCCCTTCATGGACTTTTTGATGGCGGCGCGACGGCGCACTAGTTCACGCTCGTCGGCGGAGAGGTCCGAGGTGTCGATGCCGTCGAGCAAGCCGGGCTTGGTGCGCTTTTTGGAGCGGCGCTTGGTTTTGCGCTTGGGCTTGGTGGTGGGCTCGTCGGTCGCTGACTCGACGTCATTGGCCGCGCTTGCCTCAAGCCGGTCTTCCTTGAGCTCAATCAGCGCATCGATCAGCCCTTTGTCGGCGGGCATCCACTCTACCGTTGCCAGCGAGGTGCGTGGAATCCAGCGGATATCGAGCTGCCGGTCGTGCTTCTGGGGTTCACCGAACTCATCGACGAGCGAGCAGTAATAGCACTCCATGGAGAGATGAAAATCGGGGTAGTCGTACTCGACGGTATAGAAATCGCGCAGGTTGGTGACCTTCACCTGCAGCTCTTCCATGAGCTCGCGGCGCACGGCGTCCTCGGGCGACTCGCCGCGCATGAGCTTGCCGCCGGGGAACTCCCAAAGTCCCTGCATGTCGCCATAGCCGCGCTGCACGGCAAGCAGCTCGTCGGATCCTTCCTTGCGAATGATCCCAGCAGCAACATGAACGGTCTTCAACAGGAGTCCTCTCTCAACATCAACACGTGACTACCCAGCGCTACCTTACACAACGGTAAGGCAAGCGTAAGCTATATCGATGGTAGCCGACTCGTCTTCTTGCGACTATAGATGCCGTAGACTAATCGCAAGAAAGGACTCGGTATGCAAACCATGCAAGCAGCGACCCCGGTACTGGAGGTCGCGCATCTCGAAAAGGTATACGGCGCGCTGGGCAACGTGACCCGCGCGCTCAACGACGTCAGCTTTACCGTCAACCGCGGCGAATTCGTGGGCATCATGGGTGCCTCGGGCTCGGGCAAGTCGACGCTGCTCAACTGCGTGTCGACTATCGACAGCGCCACGAGCGGCATCATCCGCATCAATGGCCAAGACGTGACGCGCATGAAGCAGGCCAAGCTCTCGCAGTTCCGCCGCGAGGAGCTGGGCTTCATCTTCCAGGACTCCAACCTGCTTGACACGCTCACGGCGCGCGAGAACATTGCCCTGCCGCTCACCATCGCCCGCACAAACTCGGCAGAGATCTCGACCCGCGTGCAGGATGTGGCAGCGCGCCTGTCCATCAGTCAGGTACTCGACAAGTATCCCTACCAGATGTCCGGCGGTCAGCAGCAGCGCGTTGCCGCGGCTCGCGCCCTCGTCACCGACCCCACCATGATCATGGCCGACGAGCCCACCGGCGCCCTCGATTCCAAGAGCGCCCGTCTGCTGCTCGAGAGCCTGGAGGCCCTTAACCGCCGCCTACGCGCCACCGTGCTCATGGTCACGCACGACAGCTTTGCCGCCAGCTATACGAGCCGCGTGCTGTTTATCCGCGACGGCAAGATCTTCACCGAGCTGCGCCGCGGCGACACCGACCGCCGCGAGTTCTTCGACCGCATTATGGAGGTCGTTGCCATGATGGGCGGTGAGGGCTCCGATGCTCTGTAAACTCGCTTGGGGCAACGTCCGCCGCGCCGGCCGCGACTACCTCGTCTACCTGCTGACGCTTACCCTGGGCGTCACCGTTTTCTATGCCTTCAACACCGTCTCGATGCAGGTCGACATCGCCGGAATCGATGAAGAGGGCTTGGCACAGGTTATGGGCAGCATGCTCGGCTACCTGACGTACTTTTTGGCCGGTGTCATGGCCTTTTTGATGGTGTACGCCAATAACTTCATCATGAAACGCCGCAAAAAGGAGTTTGGCCTGTACCAGGTGCTCGGCATGGGCCGCGGGCGCGTCGCCACGATCATGGCGCTCGAGACGGTGATCGTCTCGATCGGCGCCTTTGTTGCCGGCATCGTGCTGGGTGTGGGGCTCTCCCAGCTCATGACGTTCTTTACGGCCTCGCTCTTTAAGACGCAGATCGCCAATTTCCACTTCTTCTTCTCGGTGCATGCGTTCAACCTGACCCTTGCCTGCATGCTCGTAATGTTTGTGCTCACGCTACTGCTGAACCTTCGCGCCGTGCGCCGCACCAAGCTTATCGAGCTCATGGGTGCCGAGCGTCGCAACGAGAGCATCAAGACACGCAACCCCTGGATCGCGATTGCCATCTTTGCCGTGGGCGTGGTGCTTGTGGGCGTGGCCTATTACCGTCTGCTACGTGATGGGTTCCCGCTAACCGCGACGGACAGCAAGCTGCAAGAGGCCATGAGCCAGTTTGGCATTACGACCGCTATGGTTACCGTGGGTACCTTTGCGCTGTTCTGGGGACTCTCGGGCATGCTTATCAAGCTGCTGCAGAGCTTGCGTGGTGTGTATTGGCGCGGCCTCAATATGTTTACCGTGCGTCAGCTTTCGGCCAAGGTCAATACGGTGTGCTTTTCGATGGGCGTCATCACGATGATCCTGTTCCTCGCCATCACCTCGGTGACGTGCGGTATGTCGATTGCCAACGTGATGAACGAGAATCTGGAGCGCTATAACCCTGTTGACGTGTCTCAGACGTATATCTATTACACGCCCGAAACGCTCGACTACTACAAGGAGTATGTCAATCCGTCTGAGGCCGATCGCATGGTGCTGGCCGATGCAACGGTCGATTTGTACGCTGCATGGCATGGCGAGCGCAAGTCGGCGGACAACAACGACGAGACCGGCAAAAAGGTCAATATCGCCGATGTTGCCGGTGAGCATGTGCAGATCGATTCGTATCTGAGTTACCCGCTTGGCGGCTCGGGCCCTTCGGTGGTGGCGGGTGAGATGTGCAAGGCCATGGGCGAAAAACTTCCCAAGGCGCTCGAGGGAAGCAACGCCGATGCGATGGGTCTGTTTGTGACGCCGGCGAGCCAGTACAACAAATTGCGCCAGATGATGGGCGAGGAGCCGGTGAGCATTGGCCGGGACCAGTACTTGCTTACGTGTGATATGGGCGGTGAGCTGGGCGACCTGTACACCAAATATATGGCCGGCGGCCATACCCTCACCTTGGGCGGGCATGAGCTCAAGCCCGCAACCGATAAGTCGGACGAGGACACGGCGGCCATCGCCAACTCGGCGATGGGCAGCAATCCCGGTACCGTGGTCGTAGCCGATGAGCTGTTGTCCCAACTTAATCTGCAGCCGTATGCCAGTAATCTGCTCGTTAACTACAAACAGGGGATGGATACGACCGAGGCAGACGAGAACATTAAATACACCTTGCTCGACAATCTGCTCGTTGACGGCAAGGAGCCGGGGTCGTGGGGAGTCTTCATCACGCGTTCCGAGATGTACACGCAAGCAGCGCAGATGAACGGCATGATTAGCTATCTAGCCATCTACATTGGCTTTGTGCTGGTCGTTGCATGTGCGGCGATTCTGTCGATCCAGCAGCTCTCCAATGTGGCCGACGGCAGCCGCAGCTATCGTGTGCTGGCACAGATCGGCTGTGATGACCGCCAGATTCGCCATTCGGTGATGGCGCAGCAAGCGGTATTCTTCCTGTTCCCGCTGGCAGTGGGCCTGGCGCACTCCTTTGTGGCGCTCAAGGTGATCATCGAGCTGGTGAGCGTATTCGGCGATATGAGCATCGCCGGCACCGTGGGCCTCACCTGCGCGATTTTCCTGGCGGCCTACGGCGGCTACTTCTTGGTAACGTACCTCATGAGCGCCGGCATGGTACAAGCTGCCATCGCCACCCGCTACAGCGAGTAACAAGCGAGCAAAATAGTCGCAAAACCAGAGCAAATAACTGCCGCGAAGGGGGCCAGGCGCCTTTCGCGGCGGTATTTTTTGCCTATCTGGTGCGTCTCGGATGCAAGTGAGTAGACTTATTTAGATATGCCGAGCACATCGCGACAAATGATCAATAAAACCGCAGGTCAGAGCCGTGGTGTTTTGGGGTGTGCTTGGCTTCCTGCTAAAAGCCTACTCACTTGGTTTTTCTGCTGGAAGACCGCCGCGAGGGAAGGCAGCTCCCTTACGGCGGTTTTAACGTTTGCCCAGATAAAACCTACCTAAATAAACTCGTCCCTTTTTGGTAGGTGGTTTCAGCTGAACGGCGGGCCGTGCGCCCTGGGCGTGCGGGCTCACAATCTGGGGAAACCGAACAGATTGGGGGCTTGTATGATCGATTCGAAGGGAACCGTGCGACCCGAGGGCATGTTTAACAGAGTGCGCCTGGCCCCCGAAGCCCGGCGCGCATACGATACGCAAGGGGTAGTCGTTGGGGACGTTCTTAAACGACTAGTCAAACAAGAACGTCCCCAACGACTAGTCGTTTAAGAACGTCCCCAACGACCACTCCGGCAACGCCGATGTTTTGGCGCAGACAGCGAAAACCCGCCAGAGCGAGCAAGGTGCCTTGAAGCGAGGCGGCATTGACCTTCTGGTCATGCCGTCGAAGCTGAAAGGCAGGTTGCCGCTCTGGCGGGTTTGCAGCGTCGAGCCGTTACGCGGCTTGGTAAAACCGCGTAACTAAATACGCTCTGCGATCTCGTGGATGAGGTAATCGGTTTTTTCCCAGCCTAGGCACGGGTCGGTGATCGACTTGCCGAAGACGCCGCCGTCGACCGGCTGGTTGCCGTCTTCCAGGTAAGACTCGATCATAAAGCCCTTGACCAGCTTAGAGATGGACTCGTTGCGGCGGCAGCTGTCGAGCACCTCCTTGCAGATGCGGTACTGCTCCAGCGGGCGCTTGCCCGAGTTGTCGTGGTTGCAGTCGATGACCGCCGCCGGGTTGGCGTAGCCGGCATGCTCGGTATAGCGCTCGGCCAGGCGCTCCAGGTGCTCGTAGTGGTAGTTGGGGTAGGTGCGACCGTCGAGACCGATGTAGCCACGCATGACGGCGTGTGCGAGCGGGTTGCCGTCGCACTCGACCTCCCAGTTACGGAAGATAAAGCTCTGGTGAGCCTGAGCGGCGTAAATAGAGTTGAGCATGACGGTGGTAGAGCCGGCGGTGGGATTCTTCATGCCCACGGGCACCGAAATGCCGCTCGACACCAGACGATGCTCCTGGTTCTCGACCGAGCGCGCGCCCACGGCGACGTAGCTCAGCAGGTCGACGAGGTACTGGTAGTTGGAGGGATAGAGCATCTCGTCGGCGGTGAAGAAGCCCGTCTCCTCGATGACGCGCAGGTGCATATGGCGGATGGCCTTGACGCCTTCGAGCAGGTCATCGGGCGCCTCGGGGTCGGGGTTGTGCAGCAGGCCTTTGTAGCCAGTGCCCTTGGTGCGCGGCTTGTTGGTGTAGACGCGCGGAATGATGATGAGTTTGTCCTTGACCTCTTCGGCGACCTTGGCCAGTCGGTTCATGTACTCAAGCACCGAGTCCTCGCGGTCGGCAGAGCACGGGCCGATGATGAGCGCTTTGCGTGCGTCCTCGCCGGTAAAGACCTTGGCGACCTCGGCGTCGAATGCCTGCTTTTTGGCGGTAAGCTCGGCGGAAAGCGGCATTTCCTCGCGGATCTCCATGGGGATCGGCAACCTGCGCTTGAATTCCATGGCCATATGGGTCCTCCTTTATCAATTAACGGCAACAATTGGCGAATTCTCGAATGCTCGGCATTATCCGCTGTCGCACGCTAAAGTGCAAGCGAAACCTGCCGAAAAGGGACAGGTTTATTTTGGTCGGTTTTATCTGGGGAAATGTCGGCGCTCGCCGGAAGGGGAGGGCCAGCGTACGGCACGCTGGAGCAAGTTGGATCTTCTGCGGCATACCCTGTGGACAAAAAACGGCAAATATGAGTTCTGTTGCTAGCGTAGTATCATAACGATCTTACAAGATAATAGACACAACAGTAAATATGTTCATTAACGTTGGCACACAGAAGCATGCTACCGGGCATTTTGATCAATTTGAAGGCATATCTAGGTCGCGCGCGCAGACGTGGTGTAAGAGCGTCCTGAGGTCCGTCGCTGCAAATCCCGATGTTACTCCTTCTTGAGAC
>CAKUON010000005.1 GCA_934668875.1 uncultured Collinsella sp. | reverse complement strand
GTCTCAAGAAGGAGTAACATCGGGATTTGCAGCGACGGACCTCAGGACGCTCTTACACCACGTCTGCGCGCGCGACCATCAAGGGCTTCTTTTATTGAACATTTGGGGAGATACAACAGCATATCCACTCGATAGATACGTCAGATAGTCTTAAAAATGACCAAAATTGCCGCTACTGAAAAGGTATCAGTACTCATATTTGACGATTTTTGGTCACGACTCTTTATAGACACCCTGCACGGCGGCGCAAAACAGCCTCCAGCGGCAAGCAATCCGAAGACTGTCCCCAGTAACTAGCCGTTTAAGAACGTCCCCAATGACTAGTTATAGCGGCAGGCCTTGGCCGAGCATGGCGATGGCGCTCATGAGGACCAGCATGCCAGCAGCGTAGGGCAGCACCGCGCCCAGGAGCTCGGCGTCCTTTCCGCGCACGTGCACGGCGGCAAGGCCAATCGCGAGCGTCTGCGGAGAGATCATCTTACCGGCGGCGACACCCAGGGCGTTCAGCGCGACCATCCAGTAGTCGCTCACGCCCAGCGCCGTGGCGGCCTGGCTCTGGATGGGACCAAACAGCATGCCCGAGGACGTGCCCGAGCCGGTCACAAACGCACCGACCGCACCGATCCACGGAGCCAGGATCGGGTACAGACCGCCGGCGACGGCAATGCAAAACGCGCTGATCGATGAGATCATGCCCGCATAGCCCATCACCTTGGCGCAGCCCAGCACCGAAAGCATCGTGATCACCGTCGGCATCATCTGTTTGACGGTCGCGGCCAGCACCTCGCCCATCAGGCGCGGCGAAGCGCCCTGAATCGCGCCGCCGACAAACGCCGCCAGGAAAATCCAGACACCCGGCGTGTTGATCCAAGAAAACGTAAGCGTACCGGGGTTCTCGCCGCAATACACCTGCACGTGGCTCGCAAACGGCGCGAGCGCAGCGTGCACGGCGGGCACCAGGTTGGAGGTACCCAGCAGCAGCACAAAAATCAGGATGAAGCACGACCAGGCCGAAAGCGCCGACTTAACGGTAAGCTGCTCGCCAGACTCGATATTCATATGGAAGCGTGCGTCCAGGTGGCCGGACTTCTCGGCGCGCATGGCAAGCGCGGCGGTCAGTGCGAGCGACACGATAGAGCCCACAACCACCGCCAGCTCGGGACCCACAAACATGGCGACGACCAGGGCCGCGCCGACAAAGGACGCGCCGGAGAGCAGCGCGATGCCGGCCACGCCGTGCAGGCGCTCGCCCACGCTCGCAACGTTGCCCTGATCGTCGGCCACGCGGCCCGCGACCAACACAATAAGCATCGGCATCACCACAAAGAACGGAGCAAGCTGCACCAGCTGAACGGTCGCCAGGTGCAGGGAATCCAGGCCCACCAGGTCGGCAACGGACACCGTGGGAATGCCGATGGAGCCGTAAGGCGTGGGCACGCCGTTGGCCAGCAGGCAGATGAGCACGGCGGGGACGGCCTCAAAGCCCAAGCCCGCGAGCATGCCGGCGGGGATGGCGACAGCGGTACCAAAGCCGGCCATGCCCTCCATAAAGCCACCGAAACACCAGGCCACGAGCAGCGCCAGCAGACGGCGGTCGCTGCTGATAGAGGTGATCATGCTGCCGATCACGTCCATGGCACCCGTGCGCACGCACAGGTTATACGTAAACACCGCGGCGATAATCACCAGCACGATGGGCCACAGGGCCATCAAAAAGCCCTCGAGCGAGGCCGTGGCGATCTGCGCCGCCGGCAGGTGCCACCACGCAAAGGCGAGTACGCACGAAAGAACAAACGAGCCGATAGCGGCTTTCCATGCCGGCCATTTAAAGCACAGCAGCATCACGACAAGCCAAATGATCGGCACAAGAGCCAGCAAAAATGCGGCGACGTCCATGGGTAAAAGCTCCTTGGTACCGCGAAGGCGGCATCGGGGGGGTCACAAAACCTCAACAGAATACCGCACGCTTACCGACAAATTGATGCCGCCCGCCGAATTTATTGAACAACCTGTTCAAAAACACGAATCGATACCTTCGCGGCTATACTAGAGCGCAGCAATAGAAAGGAACCGCCTTGAGCATCACGCCCCTCGATAGCATCCGTCGTGCCATCGCGCGCCACAACGGCGTCGCCGACCCCACCGTATCGGGCGGCGGGTCGCATGGGCAGGGCGGACGCATCGAGAACGGCCTGTTCCCCGCCTCGCACACTGCCGAGGAACTCGCTCGCATCCAGGAGCTGAGCCAACGCAACGCCGGCGGTCCCGACAGCGGCCAGGCCACGCGCCGTCGCCGTGAGCGCGACCGCGAGCCGGGCCCCATCCGTCGCATGGTCGACGCCTGGTGGAACCGCCTGCTCGCAGCCGTCTACGGCGGCGGCTTCTCCACACAAGAAGCCGAGTACGAGGAACACGCTACCCGTCGCGACTACCTCTGGAACACCCTGGGCACCGCCGTGTGGGGCATGGCGTTTCCGTTGCTCACCATCGTGTCCACGCAGCTCGTGGGCGCCGAGGAAGCCGGCAAGTTCTCCATCGCCTTTGTCACCGGCACGCTCATCATGATTGCGTGCAACTACGGCGTGCGCAATTTTCAGGTCTCGGACATCGACGAGACCACCAGCTTTGCCTCCTACCAGCTCAATCGCTGGCTTTGCGGAGCGCTCGCCCTGGCGTGCGGCCTCGTGTACAGCGGCGCCCGCGGCTACGATGCGCAGATGGCCACGATCGGCCTGGGCGTCTACCTCTATAAGGTGATCGACGGCATCGCCGACGTGTACGAGGGCCGCCTGCAGCAGGCCGACAAGCTCTACTTGGCCGGCATGAGCCAAACGCTGCGCTCCGCCGGCGTCATCGCGGTCTTTACCGTGGCGCTGTTCCTCACGCGCAGCATGCCCATCGCGGCCATGGCCATGGGCATCACGGCCATCGCCTCACTCGTGCTGGTCACCGCCCCGCTCGCTCTGCTCGAGACCGAAAAATCGCGCCGCGTGAGCCTGCGCGAGGTCGGCCACCTGTTTGTCCAGTGCGCTCCGCTCTTTGGCGCGCTGTTCCTGTTCAACCTTATCGAGAGCATGCCCAAGTTTGTGATGGAAGGCACGCTGGCCTACAAGTATCAGCTGTACTTTAATGCCCTGTTCTTTCCGGCGCAGGCTATTTTGTTGAGCATTGGATTTATCTATAAACCGCAGCTCCTGCGTCTGTCGAGCATTTGGGCGAATCCGCGCAAGCGTCGCCGCTTTGACTTGATTATTATTGCCGTTATGGCACTGATCGTGGTCATCACCAGCGTGTGCGCCGCATTTATGGCAGGTCCCGGTATTCCCCTCATGAGCTTCATGTACGGCCTCAATTTTGAGCGCTACCGCACGCTGGCACTGCTGATGGTCGTCGCCGGCGGCGTCACCGCGGCAATCGACTTTATCTACGCCATCATCACGGTGCTGCGCCATGCCGGCGACGTCACCAAGATCTACCTGATCTGCTTCGCCGTAAGCGTAGTGCTGCCGGTGATCCTGATCAACCTGCTGGGTCTGATGGGCGCCGTGGTGAGCTACCTAGCCATCATGGCCCTACTACTGGTGCTGCTGATAATCGAGTACGCCCACATCCGCCAACGCATCGAACGCGACCGCAACCCGTACGGTGCCTAACGCCCACCTTGGTGCATTGAGGGCAGCTAATTTGGGACGGGGCTATTTTGACTACCCTTGATGCCATGGGGTCAGGTTACTTTGCACCAAAGAAAAGAAACGTCGATGTTTTGGCACCGACAGCGAGCAGTCTCGAAGTGCCCCAGGTTGACGCGAAAGAGGAGCGACGCGTACTTCTGTACGCGAGCGACGGTTTGAGCGGCAAGATGGGGTGCTTCGGGGCTGCGCAGCGTCAAGGTGACCGCCGTTCGGCAGAACGGCGGAACTGGATTATTCGCCCGGGTTGATGTTCGCGTAGAACTCGGCACCGTCATCCAAGCGCAGGATGCCGACGCGGCCGAACTCGGAGCCGGTGGCAGCGGCACAGTCGATGTCGATGCGGTCGGGCACGCCGGCGGTATCCTCACCGCCCAGGCGCACGATCTGCCCGCGACCCGACTCCTCATCGAGTCCAGCCAGACCGCCCACCTCGCAATAACGCCCAAGCGACACCGTGGGCGTGTGGCCGCTCACCACGACCGGACCCCTACCCTCAGCAGAAAGCAACCCCGTCGGCGCATCCCAATAGCCGTGACGAATCCACAGCAAGTCATCGGACGACTGCACCGCAAGCATCTGCTGGAGCAGCTCGCGATCGGCATCCACCGCCCCCGCACCATCGGCACAATCGACGCCATGCTCAAGCAAAAACGCCCGCGCGGCCTCCATCTCAATACCGGCATGCACCAGCAGGTACGGCCGCTCGTCGGTCTCGGCCACCGCGTAGAGCGGCAGCCCGGCCATCCAGCGCACGAGTTCCTCGTACGCCTCAAATTCCATGTCGTTGAGCTGCTCGCGCGTCGTCCAACCGCCGTTGATATCCCAGGTCTCGGCATCAAGCGGATCCTGGCCAATGATGGCATCGAGCATAATCTGCTCGTGGTTGCCCTTGAGCACGTGGGCGTTGGGCAGCGAACGCACGAGCTTAATAACGCCAACCGGATCGGGGCCGCGATCAATCATGTCGCCCAGCACGTATAGCGTGTCGTCGGACGCCAGCGAGATCTTGGACAGGGCCTCGTCAAGCGCACGCACGTGCCCGTGAGCATCGGATGTCACATAGATCGCCATGGAACGCCTCTCCTTGCATTGCGGCCGAAGCCCGGCGCCGCAACTAAAACTTCAAGTTGAACTTAAACGTTACCCATTGTACTCCGTTGCAATAAAGCTGGAAAGGGTTTCCGAGCAGAGGCAAAGACGGCCACCTGTGACGATATCGCGCATGTCCGCAATCCAGCCCCATAAACCCACCATCTTTGGGTACAAATAACCGCAGACAACTGACCGTGCCACGCCAACCACCCAGGAGCGGACACCATCCATGAACCAGATACTTCTCTTTATCGGCCTCGTCATCATTTTGTGCCTGACCATCAAACCCGTCGGCAAAAAGCTCCCCTTCCCCACCCTGCTCATCTTTATCGCGCTTGGCATGCTGCTCGGCATCAACGGCCCGGCGCACATCGACTTTAGCGACTACGCACTCACCGAGACCGTCTGCAGCACGGCGCTGCTGTTCATCATGTTCTACGGCGGCTTTAACACCAACATCGACCGCGCCAAGCCCGTCGCCGTGCCCGCGGTGCTGCTGAGCACGCTCGGCGTCGTCATCACCGCCGGCATCACCGGCGTGTTCGCCCACTTTGTGCTGGGCTTCGACTGGATCGGCGGCCTGCTGCTGGGATCGGTCGTGGCATCCACCGACGCGGCCAGCGTCTTTAGCGTGCTGCGCGAGCACAGCCTGTCGCTGAGGGGCGGCACCGACTCGCTGCTCGAGGTCGAATCGGGCTCCAACGACCCCGTCGCCTACATGCTCACCGCGGTGCTCGCCACACTCGCGGCCGGCGGCGACATCAACATCCCCGTGCTGCTGGCCAAGCAGATCATCCTGGGCGTGGGCCTGGGCCTTGTCATCGGCTGGGCATCGGGGCGCCTGATCGAACGCGCACATGCAACGGCCGAGGGCGCCCAGACTATCTTCTTGTTCGCCGTGGCGATCGTCGCCTACGCGCTGCCAAGCTATCTGGGCGGCAATGGCTTTTTGGCCGTGTACCTAGCCGGCATCGTACTGGGAGCCAGCGACATCACCGGCAAGGTCGAGCTGGCGCACTTCTTTGACACCCTCACCGAGATGGCCGAAATGACGATCTTCTTCTTGCTCGGCCTGCTCGTGACGCCCGCGCGCCTGCCGCAAATGCTGCTGCCGGGCCTGGCGCTCATGGCGTTCATGCTCTTCGTGAGTCGCCCCATCGCCGTCGGTCTGCTGCTGGCGCCCTTTAAGACGAACCCTCGCCAGGTGGCACTCGTAAGCTGGGCGGGTCTGCGCGGCGCGGCATCGGTCGTCTTTAGCCTCTTTGCCGTGGTGACCGGCGTTCCCGGTGGCCACGACCTGTTTGACCTGGTGTTTGTAATTGCCGTGTCGAGCATTGTGGTGCAGGGCTCGCTGCTGCCGGCAGTGGCGAAGAGGCTCGACATGATCGATGCGGAAGGCGATGTGCGCCGCACCTTTAACGACTACCGCGACGAGGACGGCATGTCGTTTGTAAAGCTCAAGGTAGGCGCGGGGCATCCGTTTGCCGGGCGCTCACTTGCCGACATTGGAAGCGCTACGAACATGCTTGTGGTCCTGGTGCTGCGCGACGGCGCGCATCCGGTGCTGCCCAATGGCGACACCGTAATCGAAGAAGGCGACCTGTTGGTGATGGCTGCCCCAACGTTCGAAGAGCGTGCCGAGGTTACGCTGCGCGAGGTCACCGTGACGCCCCACGGCCGCCTAGCCGGCCAGCGTCTACGCGACGTGCCACAGGGCAAGCACCCGTTTATCGTGGTGATGCTCAAGCGCGACGGCCAAACGATCATCCCCGACGGCAACACCCTCATATACGCCGGCGACGAAGCCGTCATCGCCACGCTCGCGTCGTAACAACCAGAAGTGGCTAATTTGGGACGGGGCTATTTTGGCTACCCTGCAAGCGGGGTAGCCAAAATAGCCCCGTCCCAAATTAGCTACCCCGTCCACTCCCAAGTTGCGGCGACATAGGGACTGAACGACTGGGACGTCGATTTAGACACATGCTTCAACTGTAATTCCCGCTCGCCAACAAAAATCGAGTTGCGCGGTTCCTCGGAGGCCTTTTACTGACCAAAAATGCCGGCTTGGGATTAATGGAGCTCGTTGCACTGTTTGACTCTGTAAAGCATCTATTCAGATAGATGTTGATCAACTCAATTTAGAACAAAGGCACTCAAATACTTTCAGCGTCACGCGAGTAGAGACAGCGAGAAAACCGCGCAACTCGAAAAATGTAGGTGACGGTTCGGCAGCAGAACTTACTATGGCAGTTGCGCCATCCCATCCACATGCACTATTTGAAAGACATCCGATCTCATGCTATAAAGAAGCCGGTACTCTCGAATAGAGGGGCCTCCAAGAGCCGGGGTCTTGTCCCCGGCATTTTTATGCGAAATCCAGCTACCAGGTCTTTTGACGAAAACAAGGACGTAAAAGCGTAAGTATTAGCTAAAATCAGGCGATAACGCTTTGCAAGTTGCGGTGAAATAGGGACTGAATAGGCCTTCTAGCAGCCTAAACAGTCCCTATTTCACCGCAACTTATTGAGGAATGGAGTTGAGGGACGGTTGTGGTTACCAGTCCTCGCCTGTATCGTAACCGTCGTCCTCATCGGCGACGGCAAAGTCGCGGAGGTCGAGGCCTTCGCGTTCGGCTCGGGCTAGGAGCTCTTGGGGCGACTCGTCCTCGATATCCATCACGTCGAGCATGGCGGCAGGAAAGCCCACGCCGGCTGCGCTGCCCCCCCCACGCGGTCGAGCAAACCCTCGCATAGCTGATCTACATCAACATTGATCTTCATGATGAAACCTCCTGCCGGGTCACCTCACCCGCATGTGTCGCATGTCCTAAATGAGGTGCAATAAATCCCAGATACCGCCATAATAAGTCAATGACTATCAAGGGGGTTGCGGACAATGGACAAGCTCGATGCCATGACAACGCAAGTCAGAGATTTTTGCGATGCGCGTGATTGGCGCAAATACCACACGCCAAAAGAACTCGCCATCGGCATAGCAACTGAGTCCTCCGAGCTGCTACAGCTCTTCCGCTTTATGAGCGACGAGCGTATTGCAGAAATGTTCCAAGACCCCAAGCAGCGCCAAGCCATCGAAGAAGAAGTCGCCGACACGCTGCTTTTCCTCTTGCGTTTTGCCGACCTCAATGACATCGACTTACAGGCGGCACTCTCGTCCAAACTCAAACGCAACGGCGAACGCTATCCCGTCGACACCAGCTCCAACGAATACAGAAAGGCGGGCCATTATGAGTAACGAGTTCGCCCTTCGGCAATATACGCTTCCCCTGCCCCAACCCTTTGAGACAAGTGAATCGTTGCAGGATTTTGGCACGCCAAAGCCAGGGTCGCACCATGACGAAAGCTGGCCCGTTCTCTACATCCTGACTAACAGCAAAAACAAAACGGCGTACATCGGTCAAACGACCAATTATCGGCGCCGCATGAAGCAACACGCCGCAAACGTAGACAAGGACTTCGACCGGACCCTTTTAATCGACAACCCCACCTTCAATCAGTCTGCGACATTTGAGTTTGAAAACAGGCTCATTGAGCTGTTTTGCGCTGACGAAAAATACCAGGTGACCAATGCCAACAACGGTTACGCCCAGTTCGATTACTTTGAGCGGCCTCAGTATCGTCAGAAGTTCCGAACGCTGTGGACAAAACTGCGCGAAGAAAACTACGCCATTCATCCAATTGAGGAACTCGAGAATTCGGATCTGTTCAAGTTCTCGCCATTCAAAACGCTCACGCCCGATCAATACGAAACGATCGAGGCGATTTACAAGCGTCTTGAGCAGGAACACGAAGACGTTAAACACGGCGGTCCCAAGAAGGAACGTGTAACCGTCGTAAACGGAGCGCCAGGAACGGGCAAAACAATCCTTGCCATCAGCCTCATGTTCAAAATCAAAAACGAGCCCAACCTTTCCGGTCTGCGGGTAGGTTTTGTGACACCCATGGAGTCCCTGAACAAGACGCTCAAAAAGCTCACGCACTTCCTTCCCGGCTTAAAACCAAGCGACATCCTGACCCCTAGCGATGTCACCAAGAATGACCGGTATGACATCCTGCTTGTCGACGAAGCACATCGACTGGGTAATTACCTAACCGCTGGTGCCGGCATCAAGGCTTTTTACAACACATGCGAACGGCTCGACTTGCCGCACACGAGCAGCCAAGCCGATTGGATTTTCAAATGCTGCGACAAGGCGTACCTGTTCTACGACCCCAAACAGCAGGTTCGCGCATCCGGGCTCAATCGAGACGCCCTTGAGCAGCGGCTCAATCAGCTCGAGGAATCCGGCATAGAGACCGAAGAATTCAGCCTGAGCACCCAAATGCGCGTACGCGGCGGCGATGAGTACCTCGATTTTGTGTACGACCTGCTCGACAACAAGGCGTACATGCATGCCGGCATGAAGTTTGACGAGCTCTTTGCCTCGGAACCCTACGACTCGCGAGCTGGCGATCCAAACAGCGATGTCCCCAGGTACCAGTTTGGGATCGTCGACCGATTTGAAGATTTCTGCTCCCTGCAACAAACGAAGGAAAAGGAAGTTGGCCTGTCCCGCATGACAGCGGGTTTCGCGTGGAAATGGGAAACCAAGACCAATAAAGATGCGTTTGATATCGTCATCGACGGTATTCCCAAGCGCTGGAATTCGACTCAGAAGGACTGGGTCAACTCAGCCAACGCCGCAAACGAGGTCGGATGCATCCACACGGTGCAGGGTTATGACCTCAATTACGGATTCGTCATTCTGGGTCCCGACATTTACTACGACAACGACAAGGGAGCCGTCTGCGTTAACAAGGCAAACTTCAAAGATGCCGTCGCGAAGAAAAAGGCAAACGACGATGACCTTCGAAAGATCATCGTTAACGCCTACTACGTCCTCATGACGCGCGGCATGTTAGGAACATTTCTCTATGTGTGCGACCCCGCCCTCAAGGAGTATTTGTCGCGGTTTATCCCGGTGATATAGGCACAGGGTAGGCGTCATCAAACGGAGGCAATTGCGCGAGACATATTATATATATGCGAACATATGATTGACGAACATATATTCGTATTTTATACTTGAGCTTGATACCCACAGCATGGTATAAAAGAACTGCGTTCCGTGATGGAGGGCAGTCAAGGGCCGGGGGATCCCCCCGGCATTTTTTTGAAAGGCTGTCTCATGAACGTACCGCCCGCATTCCCCGACAATTCAAGACGCCGCCAAGAAAAGAACGGCTCAAACGACGAACGTGCACGAATCCAGCAATCCATCACCCGCGGCTACGATGGCCTTATAAACGGCCGCGTGCGCCCATGGAAGCAGACAAAGGCCGAAGCCGATAGGATGCGAACCATCATCCACCCCTCCCCCATGTAACAATCCTGTATATCATAGCGGCGCGCTCGGGTTTTGCTGTGATGCGGTCGCGCCTGGCGCTCCACTGTGCTAAAGTATCCCGAACGTTCAAACGACTACGAGGGGAACTAGAAGATGGCACGTGTGCACAACTTCTCAGCTGGCCCGGCCGCGCTGCCCACAAGCGTGCTCGCCGAGATCGCCGACGAGATGATGGACTACCGCGGTTGCGGCATGTCCGTGCTCGAGATGAGTCATCGATCTAGTATGTACCAGCAGATCATCGACGACGCCGAGGCAACCCTGCGCCGCCTGCTGAGCATCCCCGACAACTACCGCGTCCTGTTTTTGCAGGGCGGCGCCACGCTGCAGTTCGCGGGCATCCCGATGAACCTCATGTGCCGCGGCCGCGCCGGCTACGTCGTGACCGGCAACTTTGCCAACAAGGCGTACAAGGAGGCCGCCAAGTACGGCGAGGCCGTGCTGCTCGCGAGCTCCGAGGACACCAACTTCGACCGCATTCCCAACATGGCCGACATCGACGCGCGCATTGCCGCCGAGGCCGCGGGCGACGGGCTCGACTACGTCTACATCTGCCAGAACAACACCATCTTTGGCACCATGTACCACGAGCTGCCCGATTGCGGCGACGTGCCGCTGGTCGCCGATGTCTCGAGCTGCTTCCTGTCGCAGCCGCTCGACGTTGAGCGCTACGGGCTCATCTACGCCGGCGCACAGAAAAACGCCGGCGCCGCGGGCGTGACGGTAGTCATTGTGCGCGACGACCTCATCGCGGACGGCCCGGCCTTTGCGCAGACGCCGCAGTACATGGACCTTAAGACCCAAGCCGCCAAGGGCTCCATGCTCAACACGCCCAACACCTTTGGCATCTACGTGTGCGGCAAGGTATTCCGATGGGTGGAGCAGACCGGCGGACTTGCTGCCATGGCCGAGCGCAACTGGGCCAAGGCCAACCTGCTCTACGACCTACTCGAGAACAGCGAACTGTTCCACGGCACCACGCAGGCAGACAGCCGCTCCATCGCCAACGTCACGTTCCGCACCGGCGACGCCGAGCTCGACACCGCCTTTGTCGCGGGCGCGGCCGAGCACCAGATTCAAAACGTCAAGGGCCATCGCCTCGTCGGCGGCATGCGCGCCAGCGTGTACAACGCCGTGACCATGGAAGACGTGCAGGCGCTGGCCGCGTACATGAAGGACTTCGAAGCGCAGCATAGTTTGAGTCCGCGATCTAACTAGCCCGCAGCGCGCGGGCCGACCAGCCACCTCAGACTACCCTGTTTACATCAAAACCTGCTAAGGAGTTTTTCCATGCGTAAGATCAAGACCATCGATGACATCACCAAAGACGGCAAAGTCGAGTTTGGCGAGGGCTACGAGTTTGTGGACACCGCCGAGGAGGCCGACGCCATCCTGATGCGCTCGACCGACCTGCACGGCTACGAGCTGCCCGAGGGCATCCGCGCCATCGCCCGCTGCGGCGCCGGCGTCAACAACATCCCCGTCGAGGAGTACGCCAAGAAGGGCGTCGTCGTCTTTAACTCCCCCGGCGCCAACAGCAACGCCGTCAAGGAGCTCGTCCTGGGCATGCTGGTGCTTTCGAGCCGCGGCGTGGTGCAGTCGATGAACTGGGTACGCGACAACGCCGACGACCCCGAGATTCAGGTCGACGCCGAGAAGGCCAAGAAGGCCTTTGTGGGCCGCGAGCTCAAGGGCAAGCGCATCGGCGTCATCGGCCTGGGCAACGTGGGCTCCAAGGTCGCCAACGCCTGCGTCGATCTGGGCATGGACGTCTACGGCTACGATCCGTTCATTTCCGTCGAGCATGCGTGGGTGCTGAGCCGCGAGGTGCAGCGCGTGGGCACGCTCGAGGACCTGTGCCGCGGCTGCGACTACCTCACCGTGCACGTACCCAGCAAGGCCGACACCATCGGCATGATCAGCACTGAGCAAATAGACCTGCTGGCGCCCAACGCCGTGCTGATCAACTACGCGCGCGAGACCATCATCGATGAGGACGCCGTCGACGCAGCTCTGCGCGAGGGCAAGCTGAGCTGGTTTAGCTGCGACTTTGCCACGCCCAAAACCGTCAAGATGCCCAACACGTTTATCACCACGCACTCGGGCGCCGGCACCGGCGAGGCCGAGGCCAACTGCGCCGACATGGCCATCAGCGAGCTCAAGGATTACCTGGAGAACGGCAACATCGCACACAGCGTCAACTACCCCGCTTGCAGCATGGGCAAGGCGCGCGCCGCAAGCCGCATCGCCTGCCTGCACGCCAACGTGCCCAACATGATCGGCCAGATCACGGCAATTCTGGCCAAGGACAACGCCAACGTGCAGCGTATGACCAACGAGTCCGCTGGCGAGAACGCCTACACTATGTTCGACACCGACGAGCACCTGGACAGCAGCACCATCGAGGCGCTAAAGCAGATTCCGTCGATGTATCGCGTGCGCGTGATTAAATAGCGCTGGTGCCAAGCCTGCCTGGCAGGCCATGAAGCCCATTCGGCCCCCCGTTTTCACGAAACGGGGGGCCGATTTTGTTGCTCCGGACGACTTTAAAATGATACCAAGAACAAGTTTTTTCAGATAATCGATAGCGAGGCTCAAGTCGCTAGGCACACTCGCTTTGATAAACGACTTTATCAGGGACTTTAATAGGTACAAATCGATCTCTATGTGCGGAATGTTAGTTGACTGTCCATTTTCCGAAACAACTTATTCTAGATAGCATTTTTAAGGCTCCTCCAAGGCGAAATAAAAGTCATTTTACGACCAAAACTCTAGTCCGCGCGACCGTTTTCCACCCGCGCGGCTACATTCCTGCCCAATCGATAAAAATCTCCTCACGAAGCCGCCGTTCGAGCTCCTGCTGTCGCGGCGTCTTGTCTTTCAGCGGCACATCGAGATAGGACATGATGAGCTCCATCACCACGCGGAAGGCATCGGAGTCGGCCAGCTGACCATAGGTCATCAAAACGACGGGATATCCCATCGCTTGCAGCGCCGTCGTTCGGTCGGAGTCCGAAATCTTGGATTCTATGGATCCATGAATGGCTTTACCTTGGCATTCAACCAGACACTCTCGACTACCGTCCTTATTTGCCAGCAGGATATCGGCATAGCGCCTATCAAGCCCCGAAATCAGGCGGGCGCTGCGCGTCATACGAATCTCAACGTTATTGGTAAGGCGCAGCCCTTCGCCGCCGCGCAACCTCGTAAGGCCAAACAGCATCGAAGCCTGGACCTCGAGCGGCGATGCCGCCACCCCCGTAATGCATTTTGCGGCACGCGTGAACGATTTAGCGCCGCGGAGCCCCTGGATCTTATCGATGTACTCTGTAAGCTCAGAAAGCTCGATCAAGGGCGGTCGTTTCCACAAGTCCGTTGGATTCCCCGAGACATCCTTTACATTTTCCCAGCCCAACCGTGCGTCACCCCACCGGCCCCCATATGCCTGCACAAGTGCCGACTTTACCTGAGGCGCAATCTTGCACACGGCAAAGGTGCCGCACATCTCATACATGCACATGATCAGACGTTCGTTTGAGACCGAGGAAGCCAGGGTCAGCAGGGTAAAGAGCGGGGACGCAACATCGAGGCCAAACTCCGTCTGCCGCACATAATCAAACGGCCTCTCCCCGTTCCAAACATGCCTGACAATGCGATCGCCCTTACGCCCGCAGCTGCCCTGCGACAACACGTGTAACGGGGTGCCCAAGAAATGCTTGACGAGCGGATGCTCACAAAGATGCTCCCTGCGCTGATCGTCCGCAGAATCGGGCAGGTCCGGCATTATCGCCAAAACCTGTGGAGGTATCCGGTGATACCGAAAGGCAGATATGTCGCACAGCATGTCGTCCATAAAGGCTACGTACCCACCGCGCCGTTTGTAAACCCGCTCGGACGGCAAACGCGCTGGCTCGGCCTGCGAACGGTAAATGCTGCTGCGCGCGCGTCGCGAATCTCTCAGGAGGCTTACAATCGGTTTGGAAAGCAGACTGATTGTGAGGTTGCATATGGTTGATGAGGACTTTGCCTGGCGGCTTGCTCAGGAGCTTGTGCGGATCGACAGCTCAGACCCGGGCGCGTATGAGGATGAAATTGAGCGCTTCATTAAGAAGCTCATTGAGCAGCAGCTGGCACAACTTGATAGTTCTGCGCTCGATGCCGTGCAGATTGAGGAGCTCGAAGTGCTGCCCGGGCGCCGCAACCTTAAAGTCACCGTGCCGGGCCAAAGCGACGAGCCGCGGCTGATCTATATCTGCCACATGGATACCGTCACCTTGGGCGATGGCTGGGACGCAGACATCGCACCGCTTGGGGCGGTTGTGCGCAACGATAAACTCTATGGCCGCGGTGCCTGCGATATGAAGGGTGGCCTGGCCTGCGCCATTGCCGCACTGGTCCATACGCTCGAGCGCGTGGCGGCGGATGGCGCGCTGCCACGCCGCGGCTTTTCGCTCATCTGCTCGGTCGACGAGGAAGACTTCATGCGCGGCTCAGAGGCCGCGATCGATGCTGGCTGGGTCGGCTCGCGCGAATGGGTGCTGGACACCGAACCCACCGACGGACAGATCCAGGTGGCGCACAAGGGGCGTACGTGGTTCGAGATCGAGATGGCCGGCGTCACGGCGCACGCGAGCCAGCCTTGGAAGGGCACAGACGCCGTCGCCGCCATGGCCGAGGTCGTGTGTTCGCTTCGTCGCGCGTTTGCGACGCTGCCTTTACATGAGGAGCTGGGGCCTTCGACCGTCACATTTGGACAGATTGAGGGCGGCTATCGCCCCTATGTCGTGCCCGACCATGCCAAGGTCTGGGTCGACATGCGCCTGACGCCGCCGACCGATACGGCCGCCGCGATCAACATGGTCGAGCATGCCATTGCCGCCGCCGAGGCCGCGGTTCCCGGTTGCCATGGCAGCTACGCCGTGACGGGCGACCGCCCCGCCATCGAGCGCGACCCGAACTCTCCCCTTCTAGCCGCGCTCAAGCGTGCCGCCGATGACGCGACGGACGCGGACACGACCGTCGGCTTCTTTACCGGCTACACCGATACCGCCGTCATTGCCGGCAAGACAGGCAACCGCAACTGCATGAGCTACGGTCCCGGCTCGTTGGCGCTCGCGCACAAGCCCAACGAATATGTGCCCCATACCGATATCGTTCGCTGCCAAAACGTGCTCATCGCGCTTGCAGACAACGCGCTCTGGGACGCGAGCGGCCAAGTTGGGGCATAATAAGCCGCGAACAAACCGACCCGCGCGTTAGGACCGCCCATGAAAGCACTCCCGTTTCCCTGCATCCGCCCAGCTCAGGACCGCGTGCTCGAAGCACTGCCGCAGATGGGCGGCATCCTGAACGGCAACGATGCTCTGCGCGGAGCCATTGCCGATGGCCTGATGCTCAAGGATCCAGGCGCGGCGTATTACGTGTACGAATGCTCGGGGGAGCCAGGTCGCGTGACGGGCGTCGTGGCGATTTGCCCGGTTAACGTACTGACGGGTAGCGACGAGGCTGCCGCCGAGAGCGTCGACGCACTCGCCGCCGCGCGCGCGATCGCCGAGCTTAAGGTGCAGCCCCGCCCTGTAACACTCGCCTACGAAGCCTCGCCCGTCATGGATATCATCCTTGGCGCCGCCAAAGAAGGAGCGTCGCTTTATGCCGTCACCGACCCCACCGGCATTACGCATCGCGTATGGGAAGTCAAGCGCGAGGACGCTGTTGCCGCCATCCGAGCCATGCTCGACCAGGCACCGGAGCCGACGCCGGCAGACGCTGCCTACGCCGCCGCGCTGGCAGGGGCGGCACAGCTCCTGACAGACGAGGCCCTCGCAGCCGGCACCTATACGGGCAAAGAGCCCTTCAACTTTGCCATTGCCGCGTTGTTCCCCGCCGTGCAGGTGAGCGGCGACGCACCGCAGGTTCCAACGGGTCTGCTCACCCACCAGATCGCACGGTGGTTCTAGCCGAGCGTAAACGCTTAGCACAAAGACTCGGCAGCTCAACAAACAAGGGGCGGAGATGCAATACATGCGCATGCATCCCCGCCCCTTTCACATCGAGCAATGATGTCGGCGATCCGCGTCGCCACGCCCAAACTACCCGCGCTGCGGACCCGCGGCAGCCACGAGCGGCTCAAGCCCCAGCTCGCGCGCATAATCTTCCTGCGTAAAGACTTCGACCAGTTCAAACGTATCGGTCGTATCGTCAAACGCAAAATGCAGCACCGAGCAGTTGCCCGGCACGCGCTCGCGCTCGTCGGCCGCCGCACCCTTCACGTGGTCCATGAACTCCTTAATGGCCGATCCATGGCTCACCGCAAGCACGCAGGTGTGATCAGGCTTCTGCATAAGCTCGGTCAACGTCGCCACCATGCGCTCACGCACCTGCATCTGGCCCTCGCCGCCAAACTGGCGATAGAAATCGCGCCACGGGCGCTCGGGCATCAACATCACGCGCTCGGCTTCAAAATCGCCAAAGAACCACTCGCGCAGGCCGTCAAGGCGCTCGTAGGCAAGGCCCGGCCACAGGTTGGCGATAGTCTGCTCGGTGCGATGCAGCGTCGAGGTGTAGGCGTGGTCGGGCTCAATGCCGCGCGCACGCAAAAACATGCCGGCGCGCGCCGCCTGGTCGCAACCCAGCTGCGTGAGCGGCGAGTCGCTCCAGCCCTGAATAATGCGCTTGAGGTTAAATATCGTCTGCCCATGACGGACCAGATACAGGTCTTTATTCATAGGGGTCCTTTCATTCGTTACCAATCAAGGAGCGAAAACGCCCCATCGCAATAGCCAAAATGAAGCACGGCGCCGTTGTCGGGCTGCGCCCCACCGCCGGCCACGTACTCAAGAAACTCCTGGCAGGCGGAACCGTGGGAGACTGCCAACACGCAGTTGTGCTGCGGCCGGGCCATAATACGGGACAGCGCCGCGACCATACGCGACTGGAGCTGCACTTCCGACTCGCCGCCAAACGCGACCGGATAATCGCCCCAGGGCTGCGGCGGCATATCGCGATTTGATGTACCCTCCAGCGAGCCCAAATGCCACTCGCGCAGGTCATCGACCAGCTCTATGGAACGACCCTCGCCAATGATTAGCTCAGCCGTACGCCGCGCCCGGCCCAACGGGGAGGAATACACATGATCAAAGGTCACGCCACGCGCCTCAAACGCCGCGTGCGTCGCCAGCGCCTGCTCGCGCCCGCGCGCCGTAAGCGGCGAATCGTGCCAGCCCTGCAAAATGTTCTGCACATTGAGTTCAGTCTGCCCATGCCGCACCAAATACAGATCGGCCACACGCCCTCCCCTCGTACCGCCACAAAGGGGACAGGCACCTTTGTGGTGGTTTTGCCGCCGGATCACGCCGCGGCGACCCTCAGCTACACCAGTACGTCGGCGAGCGGGCGCTTGGGTACGTGGTGCACCTGCGCATCGTCACGCCAGTAATTAATTGAGCCGTCGGGGTTGGAATCGATCGCATCGATCATCTGCGTCTCGGCCGGCACGCCAAAAGCCATGATCAGCTTGAGCTCATACTTGTCGTTATCGAGCCCCATGGCTTCGATCGCGTGGGGCGTAAAGGCCTTGAACATGCAGGCTGCCACCTCGGGCGTGGCGCCGCGAGCGGCGAGCATCATCGTCTGCGCGGCAATGCCCGTGTCGACCTCGGTGATGGGCGCGGCGGGCTTACCCGGAACAGCGCGCTCGGCAAGAATCGCGATGTAGCCGGTCGGACGCTCGCCCTCGGCAGGACCCGGCCAATCCTTAAGCGCGCCGGCCCATGCAAGCTCATCAAATACACGCGCGCAATCCTCGGCACCGCTCACCACATGAAAACGCAGACGCTGAGCATTGGCGCCGCAGGGAGCCAGGTGCGCCAGTTCCGCCAGCTCGAGCAAAAACTCGCGCGGCACGCGCATGGACTCGTCAAAGCGACGGCACGTGCGGGCGCGACGAACCAACGCATCAAACGCGTCCAAGCCGAGCTTTTCGCGGCCCTGCTTTGCCATCGATTCTGCGCTTACCGGCGCCGCGGGAACTGCTTCGTTCATAGGGACCCCCAATACAAGCCAATTGTCCTTAGGAAAATCTAACCTAAAACATAGGCAATTACATACAGCGGCGTAATGTTCTACAGCTGTTGATTAATCCTCACTGGAGCGGGAACAAAAGTAACAATTCGGGAATGTGGGACGGCAATTCGTCCTTCCCGCCCCATGCATCGGCGCCCTTGGGCGATACTTGTTGCAGCACTTTTGGCGTACGCCGCACGGAGAGCAATGAACGCGACGTGCGCCACACGGAAAGGAGACGTTATGGGCATCTTTAAGAACGATGACCAAAAATCAAGCCAGTTTGGATTTGACGAGAAAAGCATGGCAGGCAAAGCCGTCAAGGCCGTGCGCTGGATCTACGCCATCACGGGCGTCGTGGCGCTCATTGCTGGTATCGCGCTGCTTTTTGCACCCGCCAAGTCCCTCGTCTTTTTGACGACCGTCCTGGGCTTCTACTTTGTGATCACTGCAGCCATCAGGCTGTTCACTGCCATTTTTGAGCCGCTGCTGCCTACCGGCTGGCGCGTCACGAGCATCATCTCCAACCTACTCATTATCCTGGGCGGCGTCATAATCCTGCGCAACCAGGCCTTCTCGACCGCGACACTCACCACGATGGTGGTTATCGTGGCCGGCTTTGGCTGGATTGTCGAAGGTGTCATGTCCATTCTGGAGTCCGAGCTTTCGTCCAACCGCGCCCTTGCCATCCTGAGCGGTGCACTCTCCATCATCGCCGGCATGTTCGTGTTTATCTATCCGCTGTGGTCAGCCAAGATGCTCGTCATCTTTAGCGGCGCCGCGCTGCTGGTGTTTGGCGTAACGCTGATTGTTCGCGCTATTCAATTTGGCAAACTGGTGCACTAGATGCCGCGAACGCTCTTTATTGATGCCGACGCCTGCCCGGTCACGCGCGAGTCGATTGACTGCGCGCGGCGGGCGGGCGTCGCCGTTGTTATCGCCGGCAACAGCACGCAAAACCTGGAACGGCACATTCGCCGCGACGACCCGCGCGATGCCGAGCACGCGCGACGCGGCTTTTGGGTCACGACGCTCGACGTGAGCGTGGGCGCCGACAGCGCCGACTTTGCCATTGTCGAACGCCTGCAGGCGGGCGACGTGGTCGTGACGCAGGACATTGGCTTGGCGAGCATGGTGCTCGGGCGCGATGCCGCCGCTATCGGTGTGCGCGGGCGCGTCTATGACAAAGCAACCATCGACATGCAGCTGTTTATTCGCCACGAGGAAAAGAAGGTGCGCCGCGCCGGCGGACGCACTCGCGGACCGGCGGCATTTACCAGCGAAGACCGCGCCCGCTTTAAACGCAACCTCACCGAGCTGCTGCGCTAACCAAGGTAGATTTTTGGGACATGCCTAAAAATCTACTTTTTTGTTTTGGCGATTGACGCGCATCCAACGCCCAAGTCATGGCGGTAGATTTTACGGCATATCCCAAACATCTACTTAGAGGCCAACGGCGGAGAGAATGAGACCCCAGCCCGCGCCGATAACGTACATCATAATCAGGAACACGACGTTTTCGCGGGCGCTGCGGTTGGTGCGGAACAGCACCAGGTAGCCCACGCCGGCGGAGATAAGCGTGCCGGCGAGCATCGGTGCCAGCTGCAGCGCACCTTCCAGATACAGCTGCGTGATGACGACGCTGGCCGAGCAGTTGGGAATCAGGCCGACAAGCGCCGAGCCCAGAACCGCAAGCGTCTCGTTACCGCGCAGGAACTGCTCAATCGCCGATTCGCCGAACGTCTCGAGCACGGCGACCAGAATCAGCGTCACCAGAAAAATGAATACCGATACCTGTATGGTGTGCGAGATCGCACTGCGGATAATCGACAGAACGGGCGCGCCCTCGTGGGAGTGGTCGTGGTGGTGCTCATGCTCGCCCATGTGACCGTGATCATGGCTGTGTCCGTGGTCGCGCTCATGTTCATCTTCATCATCATCGCAACCGCAATGGTCGCGCTCGCATAACTCGTGGATGTGGTCGGCGCTCACGCCCGCCTCGGCCACCTCGTCGATGATGTCACCGCCAGTGTGGTCGTCGTGCGCGCAGTTCACGTGGGCCGGGTTGGCCGCGGTTCCCAGCACGGTACGGCGAATCGCCGCATGCGCGCGAGAGTTACGACGCAGGCCGCGAATGGCGGCGTCCACGATAAAGCCCGTGACCAGCGCGATCAGTGCCTTCGAAGCCAAAAGCATCGCCATGGTCTGCACGGGCACCTGCTCGGCAAGCAACAGCGGCAGCATCTCATCGGAGGTCGAAAGGAACACCGCCACCAACGTGCCCAAGGTCACGACACGACCGGCGTACAGCGTGGCCGCCATTGCCGAAAAGCCGCACTGCGGCACCATGCCCAACAACGAGCCAACCACGGGGCCCGCAGCGCCAGCGCGCTTGATGGCGCCGTTAACGCGGTCGCCCGCGACGTGCTCCAGAGTCTCGAGAGCCAAATACGTCACCAACAAAAACGGCACCAGCGACAGCGTGTCCTTGCCGGCGTCGAGCAAAATATCAATCAGCAAATCCATGACGGATGGAACCTTTCGTGTCTTTCGGCAGCATTGTAAAAGTCCTAGCGGTCAACTAGGGTATTGTAGTTGACCTAGGCGTGGTGCCAATAGTTGCCCATGGTAAACTATCATCTCGCCATAACTCAGTAACCCCGAGCCGCGCGACGCGGCCCGTCCAAGGAGCAGCCTATGAACGTTTCGCAAGCACTCGAATACGAACGCCAACCGTTTATCCCTATGTTTATCTATGGCGATCACGGTGCCATGGAGTCCGAGCGCCAGAAGGGCGAAGAGGCCCTCAAGGTGCTCGAGACCGAGTATTTTACTGCCGAGGACGACCCCGGCTTCGACTTTGCCACCGTGCGCGACCTGGCCGACCGCAACCGCGACCTTTGCGACCAGATTGGCGAGGCACGCCTGCGCAATGTGACGCCCGCGACGCTCTCGCGCGGCCTGTCCGACGCCGACACCTGCGCCGCCATCGGCAAGATGCAAAAGCGCACCGCCGCGTCCGTTATGCGCGAGATCCGCGGTGACCGCGACGCGCTCGGCGTGGCCTACGCCCGCAAGCCCATCCAGGGCACCGTGCTCGGTATCGACATCGAGACCACCGGCCGTGCACCCGAACGCGGTTATATCATCAACGTCGGCTGGGAGATCATGGGACTCACCAGCGACGCCATCCCGCACGACGCCGAGGCGCACTACTGTGGCCTGCCCGACATCTACCGCGGCGAAGATGTGCCGCTGTCGAATATCCACCACATTACCTGGGACGACATCGACGGCAAAACGCCCTTCCGCGAGAACAAAGAGCTGCAAAAGCAGCTGCTCAAGCTTATGAAGAAGTACCCGTACATGGCGCATAACGCCGCCTTTGAGGACAGCTGGTTCAAGATTCACCTGGACGGTTACGCCGAGGCACGCCGCGCCGGCAAGATCATCGTCATCGACTCGCGCCAGATCTGCCGCAGCCTGGATGCCGACGTCCGCTCGCTCCCCCGCGAGTCCGCCCCCGCCGCACTCGAGAACTGGGCGCGCCGCCGCGGAACCCTCGCCGCCGACGCCAACGAGCAGCATCTGGGTCTGGACGACACCGACCTCATGCTCCGAACCGTCCAAGCCGAGCTCAACCTCAAGAACCTGTTCGCGAAGTAGTGAAGTCGGTCGCGATAACACTCATAACGGCGCAGCGCAAATAGCAGCAAACCAGACGAACGAGCAGAAGGCGGGGCACGGCCTTTCGACCGCGCCCCGCCTTGCATTCTCGCGGCAAAGAACGCTGCCTGCCACTCATTTTGAAATACGCCCATCTACATTTTTTGAGTTGCGCGGTTTACTCAGCTCCCCGCCGAAGCCTATTTCGCCGTTGCGGAGCCAAAACCCATTCTGAAACCGACTGGTCTGGCGCCCTAACACCTGGTTCCGCTCAAAAATTGCACGACAGACGCAGCTCCATCGACTTTTTTACATGAGTCAAAACCGCCTAACTCGAAAAATGCAGATGACATCTACGGGAATTCGCCCAAATGAGGCCAAGTGACAGAAAACTCTCCATTGGAGCCAACCGTTCAACCGCGCATCGGGTGAAAACTACCGTTCACAGAAGATGCGCCGCGTTTCGGCGCCGTTGCCCGATGCCCTCAGTGTGCAGAACACAAGCTATGTCATGATGCGCATATGGGAATCGTTCTGTCACATGCCACGGCACGGGCCGTATACCAAGCAGCCGAGTCGGTCGCGCTATTCACGACCGACCCCATACCCATGGAAAAGATCAGGGCATCCTTCCCAACCGAGCCCGACCTGCAGACGGCCCAATCGTGGCTAAACGGAAAAGGCATCGAATCCAAAACCATCCACGTCCTGACGTACTCAAATAACGCCCGAAGGCATTGCGATAGATGCGTTTGCCATCGTACACGCTATACCTTCGACTCAGAAAGTTACCTTGAGCTCGCGGCTGGCGTCTATATCGTTGACATCAAACTATGCGCCCTGCAAGCCGCAAACGATCTCAGCCTTCGGGAACTTGTTGAATACTACTTTGAAATCTGTGGCTCCTACGCACTCGACGCATCCGACGAAACAGGATATCGTGAGCGCTCCGCCCTAACCAATACCGAAGCGCTCAGGAACTTCTTTTCCCAGGCATCGGGCTATCGCGGCTCAAACAATGCAATCAAGGCGCTTGGATATGTGCGCGACGGCTGTCGCTCTCCGCTCGAAACGGCTTTCGTCATGATGCTCACAATGCCCAAATCCGTGGGCGGCTTTGGTATTCGCGCCATCAAAACTGACTTTCCGGTCCCAGTTCCCAAAAGGTACTCTGCCCTCACGCGGCGCACCGTATTCTACTTCGACGCACTGCTTGAAAAATCGATGACCGACATCGAATACAACGGATTTTTCCATGATGAGCCCGAGCAACAGGCGATTGATGAGGAGCGTCGAAACGCGCTTCGAAACATGGGGTATGCCGTCATCACTATCAGTCGCCATTCATTTTTCAAACAGTCCGCCTTTAGACGGGTTATGGAAGCGATTCGCATTCGCGAGAAGATCTGCCCCGGGCGTCTCCCGGATGACTTCCCAGCCCTCCAGGAGGATCTTCGCCAATTTGTCTTGCGGCGGTACTTCGAATATGGTCGCCGGATCCTCGAAGAGCGCAGAGAGGCGCAGGCAATAGAGCAAGAAATCGCGAGCCAGTATCCGCATGTTGACGACCCGAGCATCAACGAGATCCCCGAACCCGATGACATGCAGCATGTTAGCGAACTGGCTGAGGAGATGAACCTGGTTGACGATGCTTGCCCGCACGCGAAATCTGTCGGCCCGCGCACTGAAGACGACATGATTGTCGATTTGATCGAGAGCCTGCTGTTCTAAAACTTGTCTCCGCATTTGCCCGACTGCATTTTTCGAATTGCGCGGTAACAGCAGCGCGCAAGTCGTCCTCAAATGGCTCGGGCCGGCTCTCCAAATACTGGAACAGCACGCTTTGAATAAAAAGGTTGAACAATTTATTGCATTATTGGGCAGATATTTGCATCAAAAATAACCAAATACGTACTTTCGGGGAATCCGCGAATAGCCTATCGACCGCGCAACTCGATTTTTGCAGATGGACGATGAACCGAGCCATGCGCAACTAGAACATCCCACTTCGCCGGCAAGCAATTATCAAATAACGTCACAAATTATATTGACATATGAACATGCGCTCATATAATCGGGAGTAAGTTATATGAGCGCATGTTCATATGAAAGGATATTGCAATGAGCATCCGCGTTGATGACACGAAACCCGACATCGAGGCCACCGAACCCGTGATCCCCACCACCTGCTCGCCCGAGGACCTTCCCGACGAGGAACTTCTCTACGACCTCGCCGACCTGTTCAAGGTCTTCAGCGACACCACGCGCATCAAGATCCTCTATGCCCTCATGGGCCGCGAGCTGTGCGTGGCAGACATCGCCGAAGCGACCGAAACCTCGCAGTCCGCGGTCTCGCACCAGCTACGCACGCTCAAGCAATCGCACCTGGTCAAGTTCCGCCGCGACGGCCGCAACATCCTCTACTCGCTCGCCGACGACCACGTCTACACTATGCTCAACCAGGGCATGAGCCACATCTGCGAATAGCAGACAACCACGGTACCAGCGCGGCCGGCACCCAGGCCGCTAACTCAGGGAAAGGAACCCCTCATGAAAAAGCAGTTCAAGCTCGACGAGATCGACTGCGCCAACTGCGCGCGTGAGCTTCAGGAGGAGCTGACCAAACTCGAGGGCGTCAAGTCCGTGTCTGTCAACTTTATGACCCAGAAGCTGACGCTCGAGGCCGACGACACCGAGTTCGATGAGGTCCTGGACCGCGTCGTTGAGTTCACCGCCGACGCCGAGCCCGACTGCGAGATTATCCTCTAGTCCGCACAAGTGCTGACCTGCAAGGCCGCGCTTGCCGCGGCCTTTGCTCGCGATATTATATGAGCGAGTGTTCACACATTCAAATGGGAGGTTTGAATCATGGCAGCCGCCGACCCCAAGAAGAAAAAGAAGAAGCGTAAGAAGAAAGAGTCCCTCGAGCACAAGCGCAATCGCATCCTAGTCGCGTTGGGCATCTTTGCCGTAGTGTACGCCCTCGACGAGCTCGGCGCCTTCACCGCCGCATTCGGCGAGCCGGGCGACATCTACGCCAGCTTCGTACTGTTCCTCGTACCGTTTTTAATCGGCGGCTATGACGTCCTTCAAAAGGCGTTTAACAACATCCGCCGCGGCAAGGCCTTCGACGAAAGCTTCCTCATGGTCGTTGCGACCATCGGCGCGTTTGCCATGGTACTCTTCCCCGACGCCGACCCACACATGGCCGAAGGCGCCGCCGTCATGCTGTTCTACCAGGTCGGCGAGCTGTTCCAGGCCTACGCCGTGGGCAAGAGCCGCAAGTCGATCAGCGCCATGATGGACATCGCGCCCGACTACGCCAACGTCGAGCAGGCCGACGGCACGCTCGAGCAGGTCTTCCCCGATGACATCGCCGTCGGCACCGTCATCGTGGTTAAGCCCGGCGAGCGCGTGCCCATCGACGGCGTCATCGTCGAGGGCGAGACACAGCTCGATACCGCCGCCCTCACCGGCGAGTCGGTCCCCCGCCCCGCCAAATCCGGCGACGATATCATCAGCGGCTGCATCAACATGACGGGTCTTATCCACGTCCGCACCACCAAGCCGTTTGGCGAGTCCACCGTCAGCCGCATCCTGGAGCTCGTGGAAAACGCCAGCGAAAAGAAGGCGCGCACCGAGAACTTCATCACGCGCTTCGCTCGCGTCTACACGCCCGCCGTCACCGGCGCCGCTGCGGTGCTCGCGCTTGGCGGCGGCCTGATCACCGGCGCCTGGTCCGACTGGATCCTGCGCGGCCTGACCTTCCTGGTTGTCAGCTGCCCGTGTGCCCTCGTGATCAGCGTCCCGCTCAGCTTCTTTGGCGGTATCGGCGGCGCGTCCAAGCTGGGCGTTCTCATCAAGGGTTCTAACTACCTCGAGACACTTGCCGACGTGGACACCGTCGTCTTTGACAAGACCGGCACCCTCACCAACGGCACGTTCTCGGTGGTCGCGGCGCACCCCGAGGCCAGCTATACCGAACAGTCGTTGCTCGAGCTCGCGGCCCTTGCCGAGTCGTTCTCCGATCACCCCATCGCGCAGTCGGTGCGCGCCGCCTACCAGGGCGAGCTCGACCCCAAGCGCGTGAGCGAATCCGCCAACGATGCGGGCCACGGCGTGACGGCGACCATCGACGGCAAGCACGTCGTCGTCGGCAACGCTAAGATGCTCGCGGCGGCCGGTGTCGACGCTCCCAATTGCGAGGTTGTCGGCACAATCCTGCATGTGCTCGTTGACGGCGCGTACGCCGGCCACATCGTGATTGCCGATACGGTTAAAGCCGATGCCGAGCAGACGATCCGCGATTTGCACGCCGCCGGCGTCAAACGTACCGTCATGCTCACAGGCGACCGCGAGGAAGTGGCGGCATCCGTGGCCAAGCGGCTTGGGCTCGACGAGTTCCATGCGCAGCTGCTGCCGGGCGACAAGGTCGAGCGCGTCGAGGCGCTGCTTTCGGCCGAGAACGGCAAGGGCAAGCTCGCCTTTGTCGGCGACGGTATCAACGACGCACCCGTGCTCACCCGCGCCGACGTCGGAATCGCCATGGGCGCCATGGGCTCTGACGCCGCGATTGAGGCGGCCGACGTCGTGCTCATGGACGACAAGCCGTCCAACATCGCCCGCGCCATTCGCGTGGCGCGCAAGACCATGGCGATTGTATGGCAGAACATCATCTTTGCGCTGGGTATTAAGCTGCTGATTCTGGTGCTTGCGGCGCTCGGCATCGCCAACATGTGGCTTGCCGTGTTCGGCGACGTAGGCGTAGCGATCATCGCCATCCTGAACGCCATGCGCGCGATGGGCATCAAGAAGCTGTAGTTTGTTTGTGGTCCGTCCGGCCGGGGCCGGGTTTGGTTTTGAAAACGTCCTCGACCATGTGTGGCGCCTTGTCCTGCTCCTGCGGAGCTGCGGACAAGGCGCCACACCGGTCTGCGGATTGTTTTCAAAACCAAACCCGGCCCCGGCCTGCGGTGACGTTGCTGGCGGTTCTTGGGCATCGCTTGCTGGTGGGGTTCCTTGTAAAGAATGACGCGGCGATTTAGGCCCCGTTCCTAGAAGATACCGAAGAATGCGCCTGCAATACCGACGGCGAAGAGCGCGAAGATGATTGCGATGGGGCTGACCTTCTTCTTGAGCAGCACGATGCAGCCAATCGTCATGACCAGCGGCATCAAGCCGGGAAGCAGCTGGTTGAGCACCGATTGCAGCGTCACCACGTTGGTGATCTGATCGGGAGCGCTCGCCAGGAAGCTGTATCCGCTACCAAGTGCACTCTGCAGTTGCGAGATACCGGCAGAAAGCGTGGATGCATCGACGTTTCCGCCCCCATTGAGCAGGTTGGTAAGCGCTTCGATCGCAGGATACTTATCGGCGACCGTACCCATGCTGGCGCTCGAGAACACAATGCTCGACAGGTCAATCGATGTCCAACGGGGAATCAAAACACCCATGATGAACATGCCCAAAATACCGGCACCCATTGTAATCTTTTGCATGATGCCGCCGGACAGGTCCTTGACGATATTCGACCCCTGCCTATAGCCGAGCTCCTGCGTGTACCACAGGAAGGCCATACGAATAACGTTCCATGCCACAAAGAAAATAATGGGGCCGAGCCAATTGGTCGCAAGGGCCAAGCTGGCGGCAAAAGCACCCAGAACGGGACGAAGCGTTCCCCAAAAAACGGGGTCGCCAACGCCGGCAAGCGGGCCCATCATGCCAATCTTCACACCCTGAATGGCAGCGTCATCGACATCGGATCCGTTCGCACGCTCCTCTTCGAGCGCCATGACCACGCCAAGCACGGGCGACGCCAGATAGGGATGCGTGTTAAAGAACTCCAGGTGGCGCGACAAAAATGCCTTTTGGTCCTCGGGGTCGGAGTACAGGCGCTTCATGACGGGCAACATCTCGAAGCACCAGCCCAAATTTTGCATGCGCTCGTAATTCCAAGATGCCCCGTGGAACGTCGAGAGCAGCCAGACGCGCACGCGGTCGGATTTCGTGAGCTTGACCTTGCCTTTGCCCTGCTGGGCCGCGGTGGTGTTTTCAGACATAACGATTTTCCGTTCCTACTCGTAATCGTTCAAAAGATCGTCAATGGGGTCGCCCGAACCGCCGGCGGCGCCAGATGCGGCAGCGGCATTAAACTCTGGGGCCACCTGCAGATACACAAGCGCCAGGCCAATGCCAATCATGCCCATGGCAATCAGATTGAGCTGCGACACAGCCGACAAGGCAAAACCGATAACAAAGAAGGGCCACAGCTTGGGCGTCGCCATCATATTGATCACCATCGCGTAGCCCACGACGACGATAAAGCCGCCGGCAGTCGAAAGGCCCGTAGTCAACCACGCGGGAATCGCAGCAAGAGCGCCCTGAACGACATCGACCGGAACGGCAATCACCAGCGCGATGGGAATCGCCACGCGAAGGCCCTGCAGGCAGAGCGCGGACAGATGCCATGCCGCCACGCCACGGGCATCGCCGTTCTCTGCTGCGCGATCGGCACCATGCACAAACGCCACGGCAGCAGTGCGGATAAAAATAGTCAGTGCCAGGCCCGCAACGGCAAGTGCCATGGCGGCACCCATGCCCACGCCCATATCGACGCCCTTCATGCAGACAAGCACCGCGCTCGCCGTCGAGCACAGCGCGGCATCGGGCGCGATGGCGGCGCCGATGTTCATCCAGCCCAGCGCCACGAGCTGCAGCTGTCCTCCCAGCAACAGACCCTCGACGGGGTGCCCCGTCACCAAGCCGATCAGTGAACAGGCAAGTATCGGCTGATGAAGCTGAAACTCATCCAACACGCCCTCGAGTCCCGCCAAAAAGGCGACGACCAGCACCAACAACACTTGAATTGCTTCCATCGGTATTCCCTTCTAACCAAAAGCCCGCTTACGCGAGACCCTTTGCTGCGAGCAGTGGCCAAATGTCCTCGCTCTTGTTACTCGGAACCTTTTGAACGTTGAACGTGCAACCCGCATCGCGCAGACGCTCAAACGTCTTTACGTCGTCCTCATCAACCGAAATGGCGTCGTTGAGCATGGTCTTGCCGGCGGAATGCGCCATTGAGCCAATGTTGATATCGTCGAGCTGCACACCTATCTCAATAGCGCGCAAGACGTCTTGCGGCGTCTCGAACAGCAGCATGAAGCGCTGGCCGGCCAAACGCTTGTCATCGGCGATCTGAGCCAACTTTGCAACGGGAATCACATTCGCCTTGATGCCGACGGGGGCCGCCTGCACGATCAGGTTCTTTCGCAGCTCATCGTGGGCAACCGAGTCCGAAACAACAACGATGCGCGTGGGATTGACCTGCTTTGACCAGGCCATGGCAACCTGCCCATGCAGCAGACGCGTGTCGACGCGGCACCACGAAATCTGGGCGGGGCTATCCCCTTCGGCAAGCACCGGCACGCCAGAAGAGCTCAAACCGGCCTTTGCCGAGTCGGATGCGGGCGCCAGTGATTCGGGCAAACCGCGAACATAGCCTTCGGCCTGCGCGAGCAGCCGCGTGGCAATCTCGGGCGCCGAAAGCGAGGAATCGAATCGAGCCCCCAGGGCTTCGATTAAGAGCGGGAGATTGAGTCCCGTCACCAATGCCCAGCCGTCGTGCCCATCGAGCAATCCGCTAATCTGGTTGAACGGCGTTCCACCCCACAGGTCAACCAAATACAGAATGTCCGAAGGATCGTCGAGGCCCTCGGCCGCTTCCAGCACCGACGCGCGAAATGCATCGGGCCCCATCTGGGGCGTCAGACTTACGCAGGCAACGTTTGGCAGCGCTCCAAACACCATCGAGGCGCTATCGGCCGCCCCCTGCGCAAGTCCGCCGTGGCTCGCAAGGACAATACCAACCATGTCAGCTCCTTTCTCTGTTTCTGACATCTCGTATTGTGCTTACTTGCTCATTCGCTCACCATATTTGGCGTCTAGATTGAACTTCAATCATGTATGTTTGCGCAGTATGATTATTTCAATCATATTTGGGCTTTACTCACGCCGCCCAGCCTTCGAAAGGAGCTCATCGTGTCCACTGCAGACCGCAAGGAACTCATTCTGTCCCAGCTCAAAGAGGCTTCGTTTTTATCGGTTGAGGAGCTGTCGCGCCTGGCGCACGCCAGCGAGGCAACCATACGACGCGACTTGACGACCCTCGAAGAAGAGGGTCTGGTGCAGCGCAAGCGCGGCGGCGCATCGTACGTCAATCCCGAGTTTATCCACTGGCCCCTGGCGTTTCGCAATAAGGAGAACTACGACGAAAAGATCCGCATCGCCCGCATCGCCGCGCGTCTCGTCGAAGACGGCAGCAGTATCTTTTTGGACTCGTCGAGCACCTGCCTGTGCCTGGCGCAGGCACTTACCGCCAAGCGCAATCTCACGGCCGCCTCGTGCAGCGTGCCCACCGTGGAAGCGTTGGCCGAAAACGACACCTACCGCGTAGAGTGCACAGGCGGCATCTACACGTCCAAACACGCCAGCATGCGCGGACCCGACACCTGCAGCTTCTTTCAATCCCGGTTTGCCAACATCGGCTTTGTGTCGGCACTCGGGTTTTCCGCGCAGATGGGCCTGAGCGACTACTCGACCGAGGAGCGGGCTATAAAACGCGCCATCCGGGCCAACTGCCGCACCCTTGTGGCGCTCGTCGACCATTCAAAAATGGGCGCGACACATTACCTGCAAGATCTGTCGCTGTCCGAAATCGACATTTTGGTAACCGACATGCGCCTGCCCGATGACCTTGCAGATGCCTGCTATGACGCCAGCATACGCGTGTTCGTCCCGCAACCCAGCACGGCACACGCATAACAAAACGCGCCCGCCTACACCATGTAGACGGGCGCGTCCCTTTGCACGGGGCTCAGTCGCCCACACGCTCGCGCAGCGCATTAGGCACCGATTTTCGACTCCAGCCCCAATGACAGGGCAAGTTCATGGTAGGGCGCCAAATCCTCATCTCGCAAGGATGCCCCCGGCACTGTATAGTCCCACCCCAGCTTGCGGTATTTATTCTTGCCGAGGGTATGGTACGGCAACAGATTGACGCGTCGCACGCCAATGTCCCGCAGCCATCCGAGCATCGAGGCGAGCGTTTTGTCGTCGTAGTTAAACCCGGGAATCACCGGGATACGGACGTTGATCTTCTCGGGGCACTGCTTTGCGAGCTGCATCAAATTGCCCTGAATCAAAGCGCCGTTGCCTTTGGTCACGCACGCAAGCACGTCGCTATCGATATGCTTGAAATCGTAGAGGAACCAGTCCACGTACGGCATCACTGCCGCAATGGTTTTCGCCGGCACGTTGCCCGTTGTCTCGACCGCCGTCGACAAGCCGCGGCGGCGCGCCTCGCGCAAAAAGGCCAATGCAGAACTGCATCGCAATAAGGGCTCTCCCCCGCTCAGGGTAACGCCGCCCCCAGAGGCCTCGTAATAATCGCGGTCGCGCTCGCACTCCTCCAACACCTCGGCGATGGTTCGCGTCTTCCCTACCAATTCGAGGGCCTCGTGCAGACATGCCCGCACGCACGCGCCACACTCGCTGCACCGATGCCCGTCATAGGTAAACGCCTCCCCATCGATGCAAATCGCACCGTCCGCACAAGCGCGCTCGCAAGCCCCGCAGCCCACGCAACGCTCGACATCGTGAAAGAGAACGGATTCCATCTTTTGCGTCTCGGGATTTGCGCACCATGGGCACCGCAGCGGACAGCCCTTTAAAAACACCGCCGTGCGAATGCCCGGACCGTCATGCGTGGCAAAACGCTCGAGGTTCATGACCTCAAGCTCCACCGCGGCATCCGCCATATGAGTCGCACCCATGGCTAGGCATCCCACAGCGTGCGGCTAATGACCTCGTCTTGGACATCGCGTCCCAGATTCACAAAGACCGCGCTGTATCCCGCCACGCGCACAAGCAGGTCGGGGTACTTCTCGGGGTGCAGCTGGGCGTCTTCCAGCTGACCGCGATCGACAACCGTCACCATCAGCTGGCAGCCGCCACGGCGAAAATACGTATCGAACGCCATGCGCACCTTTTTTCGATCATGGTTGAACATGCGCGGGGTGAACTTGATGTTCTGCACGCTTCCGGCATGCCAGCGCGCATCAAACTTCGAAAGCGAGTTGAGCATAGCCGTGGGACCGCTCGTGGCGGCTCCGCCCTGCGGATTGTTCGCGGGATTCAGGTACAGCCCGGCATGACGGCCGTCGGGCGACGCCGCCGTCATATGACCCCAGTCCGTATTGGTCTGGTTGTTGCTGATAACGATCAGATAATAGCCCATACCGCGCTCGATACCTCGATCGCGAATGCCATGAGCCACATACTCGTACAGACCGTTGGCAAGGTCGTCGACGCCATCCAGGTCGTTACCGTACTTGTCCTGGTGCCACAGGTCCAAACGGATGCGCTCGCCCTCGGCGCCCGCAAAGTCACTGTTGCAGGCATCGACAATCTGGCGCAGGGTGTAACGGCCCTCGTCATAGACCAGGCTCTTTATTGCCCACAGGGCATCCGATGTGTTGATGTTGCCATAGGTCTCGTTCGTTCCACCCAAAATGGCAACGCCGCCGTCGAGCAGCGCCTTACCGCGGCCGAGGCAATCGTCCATAAGGATCGACGTGAACAGAAAGCTCACCTGGTCGTTCATGACCTCGTAAGAGTGATACTGGGCATCGATCGACAGATCGAAGTAATAGTCGAGCAATCGCTTGTAGTTGTCGTACAGATCCTCAAACGTTACAAGGTCCTCGAGTGGCTTGACCGCAACGGGACCGCTCTTTTTGACGCCATCGTACGGATCGACACCGTCGTTAAGACTCATCTGCAAAATCTTGACCAGGTTGAGCAGCGTATTGGGCGTTCCCACCGACTTTCCCTGGATCACAAACTCCGTGCAGCCAAAGGGAACATACTGCTCTGCGATCTCGCGGTCCACACGCATGCCCTCCTCGACGGCAGGAACCTCGACATCGTCGTTATAGAGCGTGGGATAGGTGGCGCCGGCGCCCAAGCAGTCATATGCCATATCCATAATATCCGCGGGCGTCGTGCTATCAAAACGCAGGGTAAACTGAGGCTCAACATAACGACAGTCCTTGCAAACACGCAGGCAGACGCGCGCAAACATATCCGCTGCCTCGGCATCGGGACGACCCTTGCCGCCCACGATAATGCGGCCGTTCACCGTCGTGCGTCGATTTTCAATCATCGTCCACAGGCTCTTGACCATCCGATAGGCATCATCGTCGGTAATAAGGCCAGACTCCAGGCCGTGCTTAAGATACGGCCCCAGGACAATGTCCATGCGACCGTAGTTGATGCAGCCGGCGCATAGAGCATAGAGCCAGAAAAGCTGGAGAGCCTGGTGAAACGTCTTGGGAGGATCATGGCGGATTGCAGAGAGGTCGTCATACATCCAGACACATTCCTCGATGCGGCGGCTGTCGCCAAACTCAACGGCGCGCTGACGTTCCTCATCTACCAGCTCCATCTGGCGATCGATGACCCGACCGAAGATCTCGAGTGCTTCATCCGCCGCACGCATAAACTCGTTTTGCACACCCTGGTTCACCAAGTCGCGCAGGCCGTCCACGCCGAGCTCGCACAGCTTGCGATAGTCAAGCATCATGCCCGACAGACGCGCCGTCGCCATAAACGGATAGGCGCAATCGATAAAACGACCTGTCGTTGTCTCGTTGAGCACGTCTTGGCAGTAGAGCGCCTTTACGTCGTGGTCCTGCCAGTAGTCGTAGAGAGCGTCCACGCGGGCACGCTCGTCATCAGTCGCAAGCAGCTCTTTAAACGCACGCAGCTTATGGAACACGCAGTAATGACCCACGCCTCCCACCGATGTCACCGAGCCAAATCCAATGGGCAAAAAGTCAAGGCGTCCGGCAATCAGATCATCGTGCTCGATGCTTCTGAACATAGTCGGAAACAGGACCTTGAGGCATTCCACCTCGCGACGCGCTTTGTCCTGACCGGTAAAACGGACATGGACGCGCGTGTACTCCTCCATGATGGCAAGCTGCTCGGCCGGAGACTTTTCGCAGGGAATGGGCTTAGAAACCTCTACGTTTTGCGCACCGTCGATATTGATATGGGCCATGGTCGCTCCTCTCGCGGGCGAAGGTGCGGGCAGGTATTAAAACCCCGCCCGCACGTATTCGCTCAAACCGATCCCGTGAAAACTCGTCCCTCGTCGCTAATGCTTAGCCTTTTCGGCATCGCGCCAGTTGACGGAATACTTGCCCAGCAGCTCGACAAAGCGCTTGGCCGTCAGGTGCGGACGGGTGATGGCGCTGCCGACGACAACGGAGTGGGCGCCCAGATAGACGCACTTCATGGCATCCTCGGGCGTATAAACATGGCCCTCCATCATGACGTACGTATCGTCGCCCAGCTCGCGGCAGAACTCAGCAAACATGCGGTAGTCCGCACCCTCGATGTGCGCCGTCTCGGCGGTGTAGCCGTAGAGCGTCGGTGCAACGATATCGGCACCATTTTCAACCGCACGACGCGCCTCCTCAACGTTCGAGACGTCGGCAAACGTGATCAGATCGGGGTATTTTGCTTTAACCTGGGGAAGCAGGTCCCACGCGATCGTGCCCTCGTGGGTCTTTTGCTTGGTGCAGTCGATGGCCACAATATCGGCGCCCGCCTCGATGATGCCCTCGACTTCCGCCATGGTGGGAGTAATGAAGACATCGGTGTCGTCGTGCCACACCTTCCACAGTCCGATAACCGGAAGGTTGACCGCGGCCTTAATGGCGCGAATCTGCTCGGGGCTGTTGGCGCGAATCGCCACGGCGCCCGCCCACTGCGCCGCCTCTGCCATCTTAACCACTATGTCGTCGGTGTAGATGGGATCGTCATGCTGCACCTGGCAGCTCACGATCAGACCACCCTTCATGGGTTCGATAAGCTCGCGCGCCTTTTGATTCTGACCCTTCATGCGAAAACCTCCATATCGCTCGGGACCGTTTGTTTCGATCACGATTGTCATCGTTTGATCGAATGAACAAAAGAAGCGGCGATTGAGATGCAAATCAATCAATAATTGATGGGCAGTACGAAGGTTTCGATCATAGTTATGAGCAAGAAATGTGGATGCGGTGACGGCGCGTGCTTGACGGCAGGAGATAGCGAGATGGGCTTCGATCAGATAAGCCCAAGGTGGCGGACAGCTTTGTAGATGCCGTCATCGTCGACATCGGAGGTCACGTACGTGGCTCGCTCTTTGAGCTCCGGCACGGCATTTCCCATGGCGACGCACGTCCAGTCCGGAATAAACATCGACAGGTCATTTTTGCCGTCGCCGAACACGATCACGTCGGCATAGTCGCCGCCCTGCGTATCCACGATCTTCTTTACGCCGTAGGCCTTATCCGCCGGCTCCACGAACAGATACTCGCGGTGGAAACGGCACCAGGGCAAACGGGACAGCGTTTGCAGCTCGTGCTCGAGCGGCTCAAGACAGGCCACATATACCTTGTAGATATCGGGGTAGTCACGTGGATCAAGCCCGGGAACGACACGCGTATCCATATAAATGTCGTGGGTAAACGCCATAAAGCGCTCGTCGGGAACGAATCTCGTACACGAATCCTCGACCTGAATGCCCCAGATAAAATCCTTAGCACGACATTCATCGACCAGATCGATGCACGCCGCGCGATCGAGCGGGCGGACGCCCAAAAACTCACCGTTCACGGTGGTGCCCCAGCCGCCATCGCTCACCATGTTCTCAAAACCAAGCTCGCGCATGTAGTCAACGGCCATCGCGTGCGCGCGACCCGTGGCAATCGAAAGAAAATGACCTGCTTGGCGCAGCTCCTGCAGCGCACGCTTGGTCGACTCGGGGACATACTGCCTGCCGGGGGTGCCCACGGCCAGCGTTCCGTCGATATCGAAAAAGAGATATTTGCGATTTCCCATAGTGCCCCTCCGATTGCAGTCGGTCTTGCAATGACGCAGTGGGGGCATAGTACACCATGGGAACACGTGCGCGCGGCGTCATTCTTTGCCTCTGTACGCCGAGAACGTGTGACGTGCCGCCGCAGCAAAGCCGCCGCAGCAAGGCGTTAGCCAACCTCTGTCGACTCGCTTTGCGCTCTTTGCCCCAGCATCGCCCTCAGCTTCTCGAAGCTTTCCTCGCTCAGGCAATGCTCCATGTGGCAGCCCTCTTGCGACGCCACCTCGGCCGACACGCCCGCATCCTCCAGCAGGCCCACGAAAAAGCAGTGGCGCTCCCACATTTGGCGCGCGACCTCCAGCCCACGCTCCGTCAGATGCACGTCGCGTTTGCCCATTTCGACGTAGCCGTTGTTCTCCAGCGTCGCCATGGCTTTGGACACGCTCGCCTTGGTCACGCCAAGATACTCCGCAACGTCAATCGAGCGCACGATACCTTGGCGCTCCGACAGTACGTAGATCGATTCGAGGTAGTCTTCTCCGGATTCACGTAGGGCCATGGGCCGCCTTTCGCGATGATTGCTAGTTAGCCTTTGGATACTTTCTTTGGCTTACTTTACCGCAAAAGTTGCCCATGTCTTACTACATTGACTAAAAAGTTAGCCGTGTTTCACAAAACGCGCGGGCGATGCAGATCACCCCTGTGCGCGGTACGCGACACGTGACACGCAAGGAGTGTCCCCCGCTGCCGACCGAAAAGGAACGTCCCCAAGTGCCGGGTGCTAGATCAGGCCAAAGTGCTTGGCGGCGTTGTAGATGCCGTCGTCGTCCACAGCGGTCGTAACGTAGGTCGCGGCAGCCTTGACGGTCTCCTGCGCGTTGCCCATGGCCACACTTGTGCCTACGGCCGAGAACATCGACAGGTCGTTCTCGCCGTCGCCGAAGGCAATCGCCTCGCTCGCATCGATACCCAGGCGCTCGAGCGTCGCCGCCACGCCCAGGTCCTTGCCACCGTTGGCCGGAATAATGTCGCAGAACAGGTCACACCAACGCGTGGTGAGCGAATGCGACACGGCATCGGTCACGATATGCTCGTCGGCCGGGTCGACAAAGGCGCAAAACTGGTAGACCGGCGCGTCGAAGACGTGTTCAAACGGCTCCTCGTGGTAGACGATTCCCGCATTGCTACCGGCCGTCACCACGCGCTCGGACAGGCGGTTCACAAACGAGTTCTCGCCCTGCATGCACAGCGAGTCGTAGCGCCCCTGCGCCACCTGGTCCACGATTACCGCGACGTCGGCCGGATCGATCGGGCAGCTGCGATAGACGCCCTCGGCATCAAAGCAGTGCTGGCCCGAGAGCGTAATGTACGCGTCCCAGCCCAGGTCGAACAGCCAATCCGGCATCTGGTAGGTCGGGCGGCCCGTAGCGATCACGCACGCAATCCCCTGCTCGTGAAAGCTATCGAGCACCCGCTGCGCCGACGCCGGAATCCGGTGCGTCTTAAAGCTCAGCAGCGTGCCGTCGATATCGAAAAACGCGGCCTTGATCATCCTCGTCTACTCCTCGCCCTCGAGTTTTTCGCTCGCCTCGAGCCACGCCATCTCCAGCTCGTCCATGGCAGCGTGGGCCTCGTCAATCTTTGCCTGCTGCTCGCCGAGCGCCGTGTAGTTGGTGGGGTCGACCTGGGCCATCGCGGCCTCGGCCTCCTCCACGCGGGCGCGCTGCGTCTCCATCTTGCGCTCGAGCGAGCTCACCTCGCGGCGGAGCTTTTGACGCTCGGCGTTGGAAAGGCCGTTGGGCTGGCCACTCGACTTGGGTTTCTCGGCCGCGACCGCCGCGGCACCGGTGTCGAACGTGCCGGTCTTGGCGCTCGGCGCGCCCACGGGCTCGCCCTCGGCGGTGGCGTTGCACAGACGCAGGTACTGGTCCACACCGCCGGGCATGTGCGTTAGGTGGCCGTCGAGCAGCGCCCACTGCTGGTCGGTCACGCGCTCCATAAGGAAGCGGTCGTGCGTCACCAGAATCAGCGTGCCCGGCCAGCCGTCAAGCAGGTCCTCGACAATCGCCAGCATGTCGGTATCGAGGTCGTTGCCAGGCTCGTCCAGGATAAGCACGTTGGGCTCGTCCAGAATCGTCAGCAGCAGCGACAGGCGGCGGCGCTGGCCGCCCGAAAGGTCGCCGATGCGGCTCCAGAGCTGCTGCGTCGTAAAGCCCAGGCGCTCGCAGAGCTTCTCGGGCGAGGTCTCCTTGCCGTCGATGACGTAGTACTTCTTGTAGTTGCTCAGCACCTCGCGGATCGTATCGCCCATAAAGGGCTCGAGCTCCTCGAGCTGCTGCGACAGCACGCCAAAGCGCACCGTCTGGCCAATCTTCACGCGGCCGCGTAGCGGCGCGATCTTGCCCTGGATCACGTCGAGCAGCGTGGACTTACCGGCACCGTTCTCGCCCAGCAGACCATAGCGGTTGCCCGCGCCGATGAGCCAAGTCACGTCGGAGAGCACCTGCTTGGGCGCGCCGTCGGCATCCGAGTAGCCGGCGTCCACGTCGACCACATCGATAACCTGCTTGCCCAGGCGGCTCACGGCCAGGCGCTTGAGCTCCAGCTCGTCGCGCACGGGCGGCACGTCGGCGATGAGCTCGCGGGCTGCCTCCACGCGAAACTTGGGCTTGGTGGAACGGGCCTGGGCGCCGCGGCTCAGCCACGCGAGCTCCTTGCGCGCCATGTTGCGGCGGCGCTCCTCGGTGACGGCGGCCATGCGGTCGCGCTCCACGCGCTGCAGGATGTATGCCGAGTAGCCGCCCTCGAAGGGATCGACCTGGCCGTCGTGGACTTCCCACATACTGGTGCAGACCTCGTCCAAAAACCAGCGGTCGTGCGTGACCACCAGCATGGCGCCCTGGCCGCGCTGCCAGCGGGCCTTAAGATGGCGCGCGAGCCAGTTGATGGTGCGCATATCCAGGTGGTTGGTGGGCTCGTCGAGCATGAGCACGTCGTAGTCGCCGATCAGCAGGCGCGCAAGGTCCACGCGGCGGCGCTGGCCACCCGAAAGCTCGCCCACCGTGCCCTCCCAGGGCACATCGCTAATGAGGCCGGCAAGGATCTGACGCGTGCGAGGGCTCGACGCCCACTCGTACTCGGGCGTGTCGCCCACAACGGCATGATGCACGGTATCGGTATCGACCAGGTTGTCCTTTTGGCCGAGCAGGCCGATCGTGGTGCCGCGGCGATGCGTCACGCGGCCATCGTCGGGCTCCAGCGTGCCCGCGAGCACGCTCAGCAGCGTCGACTTGCCGTCGCCGTTTTTGCCGACGATACCAATACGGTCGCCCTCGCCCACGCCGAGCGTCACGCTATCGAAAATATGCTTGGTGGGAAACTCTAGGCTGACGGAATCGCATCCCAAAAGAATCGCCATATGCCCTGCTCCTTCGTAGAAATTCAACGTTGTCCATGATAGCGAAAACCACCACAAAGGTGCCTGTCCCCTTTGTGGTGGTTTTGGGCGGGCGCAATCGACGAGCGCAATCCCGCAAACGCAAAAAGACGGGCCATCTCCCGCAAGAGATGACCCGCCTCTCCAATCAGTCCCGTGGCGACCGTGGCCGCCGCGGGCCTCAAGCATGTCCCGGACTAGGAGAACATGCCGGTGAGGTAATCATTCAGCCGCTTATCCTTGGGCCGTTGGAAAATCTCGTCGGTTTCGTCGTACTCGACCATATCGCCCATGTAGAAGAACGCCGTGCGGTTGGACACGCGCGACGCCTGCTCCATGTTGTGCGTCACGATGACGATGGCGCGCTCGGCCACAATCGACGACATAAGGTCCTCGATCGCCAGCGTCGAGATGGGGTCGAGCGCCGAGCAGGGCTCGTCGAACAAAATCACGTCGGGGTTGAGCGCCAGTGTGCGCGCGATGCACAGACGCTGCTGCTGACCGCCCGAAAGCGCATAGGCACTCTTGTCGAGCTTGTCCTTGACCTCGTCCCACAGCGCCGCGCCACGCAGGCTTTCCTCGACCATGCGGTCGAGCTCGTCGCGATCGGTGATGCCGTGGCGTTTGGGCGCAAACGTAATGTTGTCGCGGATGGACTTGCGAAACGGGTTGGGCTGCTGAAACACCATGCCGATGGAACGACGCAGCTCGTACGTGTTCTCGGTCTTGGTGTTCACGTTGCGCCCGCGATAGTCGATCTCGCCCTCCACGCGGCAACCGCGAATCTCGCGATTCATCAGGTTGAGGCTGCGCAAAAAGGTCGACTTACCGCAGCCCGAAGGCCCGATGAGCGCCGTGATCTCGCCCTTGTGGAAGTCGAGCGACGTGTTATGCAGCGCATGGTGGTTGCCATAGTACACGTTGACGTCCTTGGTGGAGAGCACGACCTCGTCGCTCACAGCCTTGCCGCTCACGCGAACGCGCTTCTCGCTCTCCCCCACGCTCGACAGAAAGTCCTGGGTCTCGGACGTGGCCGCCTCGGTTGCGGGCGTTGCATTCATCTCGCTCATTCGGCCGTCATCTTCCTTGCCAGTTGCTTGCCCACGATACGGGCGATTACGTTAAACAGCAGCACGCAGATCATCAGCAGTGCCGCGGTGCCCCAAACGATCTGCTGGGCCTCGGGGCTGCCCTCGCCGTAGATCTTGTAGATGTGCACGGCGAGCGACTCACCGGGGCGGAACACATTCCAGGCGCAAGTGGGGCTCGACAGGTTAAAGCTCAAGAAGTTGAGACGAACCGGCGAGCTCATGCCCGAGGTAAAGAGCAGTGCTGCGGCCTCGCCAAACACGCGACCGGCCGAAAGCACAATGCCGGTCACGATGGCGGGCATGGCCTCGGGAATCAGGATATGCAGCGTGGCCTCCCAGCGGGTGAGGCCCATGGCCAGGCACGCATCGCGCTGGGCCTGCGGCACATCCTCGAGCGCCTGCTGAATCACACGCACCAGGATGGGGATGTTGAACATGGTGAGCGCGACGGCGCCGGAGATGATGGAGTACTTCCACCCCAGCTGCACCGAGAACACCAGGAATCCGAACATGCCGACGACGATGGAAGGCAACGAGGATAGTGTCTCGATGGCAGTGGAGGCGATGTCGCGGATGGGGCCGTCGGGTGCGTACTCGACCAGGAAGACTGCGCCGCCCAGGCTGATGGGCACCGAGATAACCAGAGTGATCAGCAGCAGGTAGAACGAGTCGAACAGCTGGTAGAGCACGCCGCCTTGGGTGCCGTTGGCGCGCGACGGCTCCGTGAGGAAGCCCGGCTGGAACAACGTCGAGATGCCCTCGAACAGGATGTAGGCCACCATGGAGACGACGATGAGCATGACGATGGCGACGATTGCCGTCAACACGCCCGTGGCGATGCGGTCCTGTTTTTGGACACGCCCGAGTCTCGCCTCGTCGATATGGATGCGCGTGCTAGCCACGAGCCTTCGCCCCCTTGCGGCCAATGAGATGGATGATCAGGATGAAGATGAGGCTCATGCCCATCAGCAGCAGACCGAGTGCCCACAGAACGTCGTCCTGGGCCGAGCCCTCGGCATAGACTGCCATGGACGTGGTGAGCGTGGTCGTGATGGTCGAAGCCGGCGACAACAGCGACGTTGGCATGGCCTCGATACCGCCGATAACCATGCGCACGGCGAGCGTCTCGCCAAAGGCGCGGGTCATGCCAAGGATGACTGCGGTCATGAGCGACGGCATGGCGGACTTGAGCACCACGTGCCAGATGGTCTGCCAGCGGGTGTAGCCCAGCGCGAGCGAGCCCTGGCGGTAGCTGTCGGGCACGGCGCGCAGACCGTCGACCGAAAGCGTGGTCATGGTCGGCAGAATCATGACGGCCAGCACGATGGCGCCGGGCAGGATGCCCAGGCCCGTGCTCACGTGGAAGACGCTCTTCATGAGGCCGACGACCACGTGAAAGCCAATCAGGCCAAAGACGACCGAGGGAATACCGGTCAAAAGCTCAATGAGCGGCTGGAAGATCTTGGAGCCAAACTTAGGGCTAATCTCGACCGCGAAGATGGCAGAGCCGATGGCGATGGGCAGTGCGATGAGCGTGGAGAGCACCATGACCGCAAACGAGGTGACGATCAGGGGCAGGGCACCGGTATAGGGCAGACCGTTTTCGGCCGTGTTGGCCAGGTCCCACTTGGTACCGGTGAAAAACTCGACGACCGAGACGCCGTCCTTGACAAAAGCCGAGAGGCCCTTTTGGGCGACCATAAAGATGAGCGCGGCAACGACAAGCGTCACGAGCGCTACGCACGCGCCCGTGACGCCCAAGCCCACGTTCTCAAGGTCGCGCTTTGGCAGCTGTTTTGCCATTGCAAACCTTTCCGGGGGCGAATAATTACTTAGAGGAAACCTTGCCGCTGGCGTCCTTGACGACCTTCATGGCGGAGACGGGGATGAAGCCCTGCTCCTCGACGAGCTTGCCCTGGACATCGTCGGAGAGCATGAACTCCAGGAAGGCCGTGGTGGCCTCGTCGGCGTCCTTGGAGCAGTACATGTGCTCGGTAGCCCAGATCTTGAAGGAGTCGTCAGTGACGTTTTCGCTCTTGGGCTCGACGCCCTCGACCTTGATGGCGTTGAACTTGGAGTCGTCGAAGTGCGAGAAGTCGAGGTAGGAGATGGCGTTGTCGGTGCTGGCGATCTGAGTCTGGACGTCGCCGGACTTGTCGAGCTCGGCATCGCCCTTAAAGTCGACGGCCTCGTCGCCAAAGACGGCGGCCTCGAAGGTGGCGCGAGTGCCGGAGCCAGCCTTGCGGTTGAGGACGACGATGGTGGCGTCGTCGCCGCCGACCTCCTTCCAGTTGGTGATCTGGCCGGAGAAGATGCCCTTGAGCTGCTCGAGGGACAGGTCGTCGACCTTGACGTTCTTGGAGACGACGGGGCCCATGCCCACGACGGCGACCTCGTGGTCGACGAGGTTCTTGACCTGGTCGGCCACGAGCTTGGTCTCGGCGAAGACGTCGGAGTTACCAATGGTGACGGTGCCGGCGGCGACAGCGGTCAGGCCCTTGCCCGAACCGTTACCCGAACCGGAGACGGAGACGTCGGGGTTGGCGTCCATGAACTTCTCGGCAGCAGCCTCGACGAGAGCCTGGAACGAAGAGGCGCCGTCGTAGGTCACCTCGCCGGAGACGGACTCGGCAGCGGCGGCGCTACCCTCAGCAGCGGCGTCGGATGCGCCGGAGCCACCGCAGCCAACAAGGCCGAGACCGACGATGCTGGCAAGACCACCAGCGAGGCCGAGGAACTGACGACGAGAATAAGCCTGATCGAGCATGATCTTCCTTTCATACATGCGACTCGCGGGCACCCTGCCCGCTTTGCTGTTTGGAAAGATACGACCTCGATTGGACGACAGCCGCGCCAGCTGCGGTTTCTTACGGGCATCTGATAGACCCTTACCGCAAGCACGGCCCAGCCTTTACAAACGAATAACAATCCCCATCCCAAGCATGGCACGCCTTTTACACCGATAAAAAGAAGTTGCGGTGGGATAGTTCCTGTTTGGCCGCCAAGCAGCCGATTCTAGGAACTATTCCACCGCAACTTATAGAAGCCCGGAGCCGAAGCACCGGGCTCGTGTATCCAAGCAAAATGTTGGGGTTTCCCAGGTGCCCGAGATTGCCCCGAAAGAGGAGCGCCGCGTACTTTGGTACGCAAGCGACGGTTTGAGGGGCAAGGTCGGGTGCCTGGGGAAGCCCTACAGTTCAAGTTCGTTGAGACGGAGGATCGCCACAATATAGATCTTGAGCGCTTGCTTGAGCTGGTCCTCGTTGGCGCACTCGTTGGGGCCGTGCATCTGGCCGCCCCATGTGGGCAGCTCAAGGCCGGTCTCCTCGGGACCAAACGACACGGCGCGGGCAAAGTTGCGCGCGTACGTGCCGCCGCCCATAGCGAAGGGCTCGGCATGCTTGCCCGTAAACTCGTTATAGGTGTCGATAAGCGCCTTCACGGCCGGGTCGTCGGCCGAAACCGAGAACGGCACCTTGGCGCGGCCCACGCGATACGTCACGCCAAAGCGGCCCACGAGCGGCTCAAGCTGCTCGCACATGGTGTCGGCGCTCGTGCTGTCGGGGAAACGCACGTCAATGACCTGCTCAATGTGGCCATCCGTCACACGGATGACACCGGGGTTGCAGGTGAGCGGACCAAATGCCGGGCTCGTCGCGTCAATGCCCAGGCCGCGGCCATAGGCGTCCGCATGCACAAAGGCCAGGAATTTGACAAACTCGTGCTCGGCAGGCGTCAGGAGGCGCTCGTCGCGTGCACCAAAAGCGTCCTCCGCCTCGCGCAGATACGCCACGATCAGGCCGACGGCATTGATCGTCCCCTCGGGCATCGAGGCATGACCGCCAATACCATGGGCGAAAATCTGCGTATGGCCACCTTCGAGCGCCGTGATCTCCAGGCGGTCGGCGTTCTCAACGGGCGCCGGCAGCTCATCGGCGGCAATCGCAAGCTCGCAGATAGACTGCGACGGAATAGCGTTGCTCGCCTCGGCACCGCTCCAGGACACAATGCGCCCACCGTCGATCTTGGGGCTCACAAACGTCGCCCCAAACTGGCCCTTCTCGGCATTGCAGACCGGGAACTCGGCATCGGGCGTAAACAAAAAGTCGGGATCTGCGTAGTTCTCCAGATAATGGTGAACGTCGGACATGCCCACTTCTTCATCGCAGCCTAGCAGCGCGCGGAAGGTATAGCGCGGGGTGATGCCGTGCTTGAGCAGGTAGGCGCCGGCGTAGAGTGACAGCACGGCCGGGCCCTTGTCGTCAATCACGCCGCGGCCGAGCAGCCAGCCCTCGCGACGCTCCATCGCAAACGGATCGGTGTTCCAACCGGGGCCGGCGGGCACCACGTCCACGTGGCAGATGGTCGCGAGCTGCTTGTCGCCGCGACCCGGGATATCGGCGATACCCACATAGCCCTCGTCGTCGCTCGTCTGGTAGCCGAGCTTTTGCGCAATGCCGAGCGCGCAATCGAGCGCGTCACGGACCGGGCGGCCAAACGGCGCGCCAGGCTCCGCATCGGCAGAAACCGCCACGGACGGATAGCCAACCAGCTGCGCAATATCGGCGACGACATCCTCCCAGACCTCGTCGACATACTCGGCGACGCTCTGCTCCACCTGATTCATGGACGACCTCCTAACCAATGAGCGGCGAGCGCACCCGCCCCTCACATCACATACTTATATAGCGAAAAGTTTAGCAAGCTCGGCCACCGAGTGCACCACCGCGTCGGCGCCCGCGGCCTCGTGCTCCCTCGGCGCCGCCGCGCCCGAATAGATGCCGATGCACGGCACGCCCATCGTGTGCGCGCCCTCGACGTCGTTAAAGCGATCGCCGATCATCACGGCCTCGTCCGCGGTCGCACCCAGGGCCGCCAGCGCGTCGCGCACCGAATCCGCCTTGGTCTCGCGTCCCTGCGGCGGATTCATGCCAACCACGGCTTCAAACTGGCAAAGCCCCAGCTCTTGCACCATGTCGATACACTTTGCCTCCATGCGCGAGGTCGCCACGGCCATGCGGTGCCCCTGCGCCGCGAGCCCATCGAGCAGTTGGGGGATCCCGTCGAACACGGGATACTCCTCCGGCCCCAGCTCGTCAAAAAAGGCGCGGTACTCGTCGGCCACCACAAGCGACTCCTCACGCGTAAAGCCGTAAAAGTCGTGGAAGCTCTTCCACAGCGGGGGTCCGATCATGCGGCGCAGGTCACCCATCTGCACTTCCGAAAACCCGCGCGCAGCCAGCGTCTTGCGCGTCGAGGTCATCACCGCCCGGCCCGTGTCAGCCACCGTACCGTCAAAATCGAACAGCACGACCGGCCGCTCGCATAGCTGTAATGCCGCCATCGACATCCCTCTTCCCCAATTGGCGATTTCCACACCGGCGCTTCAAACCGTTGACTATTCAACAATTAAAGCTGGCAATGTGGAACAACTCCACTATACTTGACGCACTTTGCTCTCAATCGGCGGCGCGCAGGCGCCCCATCGAAAGGTGCAATTATGTCTTTTGCCATCATAACCGACTCCACGTCGGACATCTCCCCCGCCCGCGCCCAAGAGCTCGGCATCTACGTGATTCCGCTGCATGTGATTATCGAAGGCGAGGACCTGCTCGACCAGGTGCAGATCACCGCCGAGGAGTACGTCACCCGCATGGCCGGCTCCGAGCAGCTGCCGCACACTTCGCAGCCGAGCGCCGGCGAGTTCAAGGCGCTGTTTGACCGCGTGCACGCCGACGGCCACGACAGCGCCATCTTTATCTCACTATGCAGTGAGTGGTCGGCCTGCTACGCCAACGCGTGCCAGGTGGCCGATACCCACGAGCTCGACGTGCGCTGCATCGATTCGCGCACCGGCTCGGGCGCCGAGGGTCTTCTGGTGGAGTACGCGCTCGCCATGCGCGAGGACGGTCGCAGCCTGGACGAGACCGAGGCGCGAATCCGCGCGACCCTGCCCGACGCCCATCTGCTGCTAATCCCGCGCACGCTCGAGAACCTCGTCAAGAACGGTCGCGCGCCCAAGCTCGCCGGCCAGCTGACGCAGATGCTCAACATTCGTCTGGCCGTTTCGCCGGAGTGGCAGTCGGGCGAAATCAAGGCCATCAAGAAGGGACGCGGCGCCAAGCGTATCGTCGCCAACACCATGGCCGACTGCCTCGCGTTTTTGGCCGAGCACCCGGGTTCGAGCGTGCGCGTGCTCACGACCGGCGCCGCCGAGGAGCAGGAGCTCGTCAACCAGGCGCTCGCGGGCCAGGACTTCGTAGACGCCGGCACCGGCCCCATCGGCTGCACCATCGCCACCCATGTAGGCGTTGACGCCATCGCCATCAGCTACTGCCCCCGCTACCAGCCCACCCGCTAGGGGCACCTTCATCACTTGCGGTGAAATAGGGACTGTCTTTGGCTTATCAGCCGCAAATCAATCCCTATTCCACCGCAACTTTTTAGTTGCGCCATCCATATACAAGATATTAATGGCGATCGGCGCATTCTCAGCTGTTTGAGGGAGCTTCGACTAGCCCCCAACGATACCCAGCGGGCAAAAAATGGCAAATATGAGTACTGTTACCAAATTAGTAACAGCAAAATCTAGCTGAAATTGTCCGCTTCCACCGATTTCAGGGGTCCATAAAGCCCCGAATCGTCGTGTTTAGGGGGTTGAATATACTAAAAAAACAGTCAATTGGTCTTAAATACTTTCCAAATGATATGATGCTATCCTGGCAACAGTACTCATATTTGCCATTTTTTGCCCACCGGGTCCGGATGAAGCCCGCTCTTTACGCCTCCGGCTGCCCACATGACCGCAAATCCTGATTATCAAGGGCCGTCGCGTACCTTAGCATCGATCGAAAGCCGCTCGCGGAGCAATCCCTCACCATTAGCGAACTTGAATCGAAATTGCATGCCCCGAAAAGCCGCAATGCCGTACCCTCGTTCTCAGCAACTCCACTACAAGAATGGCATTCAAATGGGCAACACCATGCATCAATACGCCCTCTTTGGGGCCGCCACGCAATTTAAATACGATCAGACAATCACGCATATATCGGACCAACACCGACAAATCGTCATTTGCAACAACGGTTCAGACGTACGCTACGCCACACTTGAAGAGTGGGAAGAAGCCGGCGCTTTGTTCGATGAACGAGCGCAAATCGAGGGCATCGTCACCAGTGCGAGCCCAGCACGTGACAAACTCGAGCTCTTTCGCAGCCTCTTTACCGGGCGTAAAGATGTTTACGCTCATGGATATCGCAGAAAAGACGGAGGTATCGGCTATACGCCCGCTTGCGCAAACGAGTGGAAGCCGGGAATTTGTCCCAAAGTAGCCCATCAAAAAGTCAAATGCGCAGAATGCCACAATCGCGTCTTCCCCGAATTTAGCGATGCCGCAATCATTGCTCACTTTAAAGGCAACGATGACCGGTTCCGCGATGTCCTCGGGCAATATGTTCTCGACAGGGACTGCAACACGAAAGTTCTCGTCATCGATTTTGACAAAGCAGACTGGAAAGAGGCAACAAATGCCGTACGGCTTGTTGCAAAACGACGGAACATTTACGCCGCCGTCGAGCGCTCAAGGTCCGGCAACGGCGCACACATCTGGTTTTTCTTTCTCGAGCCAATCAGCGCAAAGGCCGCCAGAGAGTTTGGAAGTTGCCTCATAACCGAAGCTGCGGCGCTTAATAAGACAATCACGTTCGAGGCCTTTGATCGAATGCTACCCGCTCAGGACACTATTCCCGATGGAGGTTTTGGAAACCTCATCGCACTTCCCTTTCAAGGCAAGGCACAACGTGGAGGAAACAGCGTATTTGTAGACGAACAATTCGAGCCCTTTCCCGACCAATGGCTTTATCTGTCGCAAGTCCAGCTGATTCCGCGCTCGACAGTGCAAAATCTGATCGAGACCACTGGGGACAACCCACACGGGCTAGCAACAGTTACGGTTGCAAACAAGACCAAACGATATGCCCAAAAACCACGAAAGCGGCCACCGCTCACATCGCGGGACTTTCCCTCATCACTGCCCGTCACACAAGCCGATATGCTGTACATCCCCGAGAAATCTCTGAGCCCAGCGGCTCAAATGGAAATCCGCGGGCTCGCAACATTCGCCAACCCGGAATTCTATCGCGCGCAGTCCATGCATCAATCAGTATTCGGCAAACCGCGGCTCATAGACCTCAGCGAACTGAGAGATGGTTATGTTGCGATTCCCCGGGGCTGCAAAACTCAGCTTGAGCAGCTGCTCCGAGAAACCGGCGTTACTGCCCACTATTCAGACGAACGCAAATCCGACAATCAAATTGTGATGACATTTAAAGGTGCCCTTCGCCCTGAACAGCAAATCGCCGCTGAGCAGCTACTTGGATACGAAGATGGAATCATGTCCGCGCCGACAGGCTTCGGTAAAACAGTCATCGGGGCTTATCTTATTGCCTCCATTGGCCTTCCAACGCTCGTCATCGTTCCCAAGACCGCGCTCATAGCTCAATGGAGATCTCAGCTCGAGCAGCTCCTCGACATTACGGACAACAGAGAGCCCGTCCGAACCCCAAAAGGACGAATCAGCAAAAGGCGGCCTCCGGTCATCGGACAAATAGGAGGAGGCAAAAATGCCGTAAGCGGCCTCGTCGACGTCGCTTCGTTCCAGTCGCTGTCTGGCAAAGACCCTCAAACCGGGGAGCCGATAGTTAAGGACCTTGTTCGTAATTACGGCGTCATTATCTGCGACGAATGTCATCACGCCGCCGCGCCACAGCTCGAGCTTGTTCTCAAGTCTGCCCCGGCCAAATACGTATACGGCCTTTCTGCGACGCCCGAACGATCCGACGGCCTTACGAAGGCGCTCTCCATGCTCTGCGGCCCGCTTCGCTATGTCATCGATCCAAAAACGCAAGCGATCCAGCAGGGTATTCAGCGCATCGTACGGCCTCGTTTTACCGGAATTCGACTACCCGCCTACGAGCCGGGAGCAAGCTTCAATCAGATTCTCGACCCGCTGTGTGCGCATGCAGCTAGAAACGAATTGATTGTCAACGACGCTCTTGAAGCTGCGTCAAACGGTCGGCATCCGCTCGTGCTGTCTAAAAGGAAAAAGCATGCCGAGGAGCTGTTCAGGCTGCTTAAAGACCAAGGACACGAGCCCATTCTCCTGACCGGAGAAATCGACGCCAAAGAAAGAAAGGCGATACTGAGCAGTCTTCCCGGCTTCGAACATGAGCATCGAATCATCGTCGCCACCGAAAGCCTTCTGGGCGAGGGCTTTGATCTGTCCTACCTTGACACTCTACTCATTGCCACGCCGATATCGTGGGACGGCAGCATCACGCAGCAGGCGGGCAGGCTCCATAGAAGCCACGAGGGTAAGCGACAGGTTGAGATATTCGACTACGTTGATTTGTCGATACCCATGCTCGCCCGCATGTACCAGAAAAGACTCAAGACCTACGCCAAGCTCGGGTACGAAGTCTACGCGACCGGAGGCAGCGAGCAGTCCGATCAAAACATTCTCATAGAGCCAGCAAATGCCATAGAGACTCTAGTTGAAGACATCGTCGGCGCCGCCAAGAGCATCTTCATTGCCGCGCCCTACGTATCCACCGCCTGTCTCGCAAAGCTCGGCGATGCAATCAAAGGCACCGCTGCCCGAGGGATTGTCCTTGAGATTTACCTTGCCTCAACTCCGCGTGAAGATGCAAAAGAGACTTTGGCCGAAATGAACGTCGAGTATGCCATTAGAGCAGAAGGACGTTTGTGTGCAGCGATAATTGACGAAGAAACTATCTGGTACGGAACGATCCCGCTGCTAGCTTTCCCCAAGAAAGAAGACTGCAGTATCCGGTTCAAAAACAGCGAGATCGCAGCGGAGCTCTTAGACGAAATCAGCAAATAGGGAAAGCCGGATGCTGCATCAGCAAGTGGGGCATCCCCATCACTTGCGGTGGAATAGGGACTGTTTTTGGCATATCAGCCGCCAATCAATCCCTATTCCACCGCAACTTAGAAGTGAGTGGCTAGCCCCGTGGGCCCTGAAACAGTTCCCGATGAGTGCCCATTCTTACCAGCCTGATCACTGGGTTAGTCTTATGGGGCAGATAAAGAACGACCACATCGACCAAGCCATCGGATAGATGGAAATCGATGTGGCCGTTGTAGTTTCCGCCCGGGTTTGAGAGCTCGTGGGCACCATACTCCGTCGGAAGCGACCCATGAGCCACAAGCTCTGCAACCGCCGCTTTAAACTCACTTTTTAGCTGCGGATACATGCGCATTGTTCGTTTGTAGTCCGCCTTAAACTGAGCCTCGACCTTAATCTCAAACATCGCCTAGTCCTCATCGAGGAACGACATCAGCTCATCCACGTTATCGAATGACGGGCTGTCGTCTGGTAGAATCCCCAGCTCATGGGCCTCGGCGATCACCAAGGCGCGCCTTGTTGCTTCGTTGGGCACCTCAGGTCGCCCTACAATCTCAAACGGAATCTTCCGCTGGTTCACAAGCTGCCGAACAGCAAGATTGAGATAGGAGTTAAGGCTCAGGCCAACCGAATCTAAAAACTCAGTCGCCTGCTCCTTGAGCCCCTCCTCGATGCGGACCGTCGTGGGCTTAATCGTTGCAGTAGACATACGCGACCTCCTCGCCCTCGTCTTTTGCATCAGTATACCCAATAAAAATGGCAATCTGATGTTAGATAGCATCAGATTGCCATGCATATTCATGTTGCGGTGAGCACGATTGCTCTACATCAGCCCACTCAGGGCAATGTCAACGGCCTCATTGAGGTCGTCGGTGATGTGCACCAGGTCTGGATCGAGCGGGCTGATCATACCGGCGTCCATCACCGGGCCGTTGAGCCAGTCGAACAGGCCCTGCCAGTACTCGCTGCCCACCAGCACGAGCGGCATACGCTTGACCTTGTGCGTCTGCACCAGCGTGAGAACCTCGAACATCTCGTCGAGCGTACCAAAGCCGCCGGGAAATACGATGGCGCCCGAGCTGTACTTAACGAACATGGTTTTGCGCACAAAGAAGTAGCGGAAGTCCATGCCGAGGTTCACGTATTTGTTGAGCCCCTGCTCGTGCGGAAGCTCGATACCCAGGCCGACCGACTTGCCGTTGGCGCTCGCCGCTCCCCTGTTGGCTGCCTCCATGACGCCGGGACCGCCGCCGGTGATAACCGCCACGCCGCGCTGGGCGATTTTGCGCCCGACGGTACGCGCCGCCTTGTAGAGCGGATCGGTCTTGGGCGTGCGGGCACTACCGAAGATTGTCACCGCAGGTCCAAGCTCGGCAAGTGCGCCAAAGCCATCGACAAACTCTGCCTGAATTCGCAGCACGCGCCAGGGGTCGGCGTGCAGCCAGTCAGTCGACTCCTCGGGCGCGAGCAGGTTGGCGTAGGTGTTGTCCTTGGGAATCATGGGGCCGCGCATGACCACGGGGCCGCGGCGGTACGTCTCGTCGTAGGCGGGCTCGCCCTCGACGTTCTCATTCTTAATCATGGGTACTCCTATCGAGAAAAAGAAAAACGGGCGGGGTCGACGCCATGCGCCAAACACCCGCCCGAACATCAACTATTCGGTATGGTACCCACGATGCATCAAGTGCTTGCAAGCTATCGGTCAGCGGTCGCGCAAACAGCGCCAGCAAATGTGCCGACAAGCCGGCGCTCGCCCTTTGCCGTTGCCCACGCCCCGCAAGCGCTCCCGTAGCTCTTAGTAATCCACCGCCGCAGGGCTGTTCATCCAGTCGCTCACGAATGCGCCGTAGCGGCCCTCGATAATGGCCTGGCGAGCACGCTGCATAAGGTTGAGCAGGTAGTAAATGTTGTGCATCGAAAGCAGGATGCCGCCGAGCATCTCCTTCTGCGTGACCATGTGGCGGATGAGCGCACGGCTGTAGCCGCCCGTGCACACCGGGCAGGTGCAGGTGGGATCGATGGGGCCGTCGTCGTGAGCAAAGCGCGCGTTACGGAAGTTGAGGCGACCCTCGCTGGAGAACGCCGTGCCCATACGGCCGGTACGCGTCGGCAGCACGCAGTCAAACATGTCGATGCCCACGCCCACGCCGCGCACGAGCGTAGTCGGGTTGCCGACGCCCATCAGGTAGCGCGGCTTGTGCTTGGGCATGTACTCGCTCGCAAGCGGCGCCAGGGTCTCGAACATGGTCTCATGATCCTCGCCCACCGAGTAGCCGCCGATGCCGTAGCCGGGGAAGTCGCCGCACTCCTCCAGGTGGCGCAGCGAGCGCAGGCGCAGGTCCAGATGCATGCCGCCCTGGACGATGCCAAAGAGTGCCTGGTCATCGCGGGTATGCGCCTTGTAGCAACGCTCTGCCCACATACTCGACAGCTCCACGGCGCGCTCGACATACTGGCGCGTGGCAGGATAGCCGGGGCACTGGTCGAGCTGCATGCAGATGTCCGAGCCGAGCTTCATGGCGATTTCCATGTTGTCCTCGGGCGTCCAGAACACATGGCGGCCGTCGTAATCGTTGACGATAAAGCGCACGCCCTCGTCGGTGAGCTTGACAGCATCGTTGTGGCTGAACACCTGGAAGCCGCCCGAGTCGGTGAGGATGGGGCCATGCCAGTTCATAAACTTGTGCAGTCCGCCCAGCTCGGCGATGGTGTCCTCGCCGGGACGCATGGACAGATGATAGGTATTGGCGAGCACGATCTGGGCGCCGAGCTTCTTGACAGTCTCGGTAGGAATGCCCTTGACGTTTGCCTTGGTGCCCACGGGCATAAAAATCGGCGTCTCGATGTCGCCGTGCGGGGTGTGCAGTACGCCGGCACGCGCGTGCGTCGTCGGGTCCTCGGCGATCAAGTCGAATTTAAAAAGGTTCTGGTCCATAAACTGGAACTCCTTGGTTGCGGTTCATACGCAAACCATTATACGGGCAACCCGCAAGAAGCACCGACTTGACAGAAACTGGCGCAAGAGGTGGTGCGGCAGGGACACGGCAAATGAGCGTGGATTTTTGGACGCTTACCGAATGAGCGTGGATAATCTCCCACTTTTGCCCAAAACACAGACCAAAAACGGGAGATTATCCACGCTCATTTTACGGCTAGTCATTGGGGACGTTCTTAAACGACTAGTCAAACAAGAACGTCCAATGACTAGCCCAACCACGGAAACGCCGATGTTTTGGCGCCGACAGCGAAAACCCGCCAGAGCGAGCAAGGTGCCCTCAAGCAAAATGGCGCCGCAGGTTGAGCATAAGTCAGCGAGCGGGTCGCATTTGAGACAAGGTGACGTGAAACGAAAGGGCGCTGACCTTCTGGTCGCGCCCTTGAAGTTGAACGTCAGATTGTCCAAATGCGGCCCGCGCAGCGTCGGCCCGTTACGGCGTTTGGTAAAACGCCGTAACCCTTAGGGACGCTGGCCCATGCCACCCTCGAGGGTGACGGTCTCGCCGTTCATATACTTAAAGTCGGGACCGCAGAGCTGAACGACAACGCGGCCGATTTCCTTCTCGACGTCGCCGTAGTGGCCTGCCGGCGGCATGTGGACGTTGGCCTTGAACGCCTCGGGATAGGCATCCTGGAAGTTCTCGAGCGCAGCGGTCCAAGCAAGCGGGCAAACGATGTTGACGTTGATGCCGTCCTTGCCCCACTCGTTGGCGGCAACGCGAGTCAGACCACGGATGCCCTCCTTGGCGGCGGCATAGCTGCACTGACCATAGTTGCCAAACAGACCGGCGCCCGAGGCAAAGTTGACCACGGAGCCCTTGGTCTCCTTCAGGTGCGGATAGGCCTTCTGCATGTACAGATAGGTGGCATACAGACCGGAATAAATGGCCAGGTTAAACTGATCCATGGTGTGGTCGGCGATGGTCACACCCGAGGCGCTGGCCTGAGCATTGTTGACGACGGCGTCGATGCGGCCGAACTCCTCAATGGCCTTGTCGATGACGTTCTGGACGACAGCTTCGTTGTCCTGACCAGCCGAAACATCGGCCTGAACAGGCAGAACCTTGACGCCGTACTCGGCCTCGAGGGATTCCTTGGCAGCCTCGAGCTTGGCAACGTTGCGGCCGGTAATGACGAGGTTTGCGCCCTCCTTGGCAAAAGCGATGTCGATACCGTAGCCGATGGAGCCAGCGGAGCCATCCTTGAGCGTGGCCTTGCCGCCGCCGGTGACGATCACGGTCTTACCAGTGAAAAGTCCCATATAAAGTCCTTTCAAATCGCGACGGGCGCACCCGCCGGCTGCGCGCATCCAAATAAACGCGCCAAAAGCTGAAATGCAACTTTAGCGGGTTCAAGTGAAAAATAAAGCCCATGGCAGGCGAACGGCGCAACGTCTTTCGGCGAAGGGAATGTCAAGTACAAACTGGATAAAGTGGCCGAGTTTTTGCTATCGACGCGAGCCATCGAACACGTTTTGAAACTTTGCTGCAGCGCGCGGGATGTCGGCGCGAGACTTTATCATAGGGTGACAAACAACGATGAGGAGCACATGCCTATGACAGACGAGCTGGACCCCCAGACTCAACAGCATATTGATGATTCAGCAGACATCGCCGCAGTTACTGACGCCGCGACCTGCAATGATACCTACGTCGACGACACCACTCTGGATAACGGCGCTGCGACGGAAATCCCTGCGGCCGCAGATGCCGACGAGCAAAACGACGATTCGGCCGCTCAGGACGACCACCCCGTACAGGATGCTGCTCCGCAAGCTGCGGGCCCTATCGAGGTTTCTTCGGAAGAAGAGCTCGACGCCGTCATGGACTCCATGATGGATGCCGTCAAAGCGATGAAAGACGCCGTCGCCGACGCTGATGTCGACGCCGAGGAAGAGGAGGCCGCCGAGGCCGCCTCGACCTTCGTACCCGGCGAGACCCCGGTTGCCGACCAGGGCAGTACCATGCCCTCGTTTTTGCAGCTCGAGCATCCTACGATCGGCGCCGACGCGGTCGACCCGCACGCAGCAGGCTTTTCTGTGGTCGAGGGCGGCACCGGCAATATCGCCGCGCCGCAGGCTACCGATGCGGACGCCGCCGACACCGCTCGCCAGACCTCCCCGCACACCCCCGCCGCAAGCCGCGACTTGGGGACCGCCGTCTCGAACACCGCGAACGCCGTGGGCACGTTTATCGCCCAGGGCGCCTCGGCCATGCGCGAGATGAACGCCGCGAAAAAGGCGCTCGCCGATGCCCGTGCCCACCTGGCTGAGCTTGAGCAGCGCATTGCAGACCAGACCGAGGAACTCGAGACGCGCCAGGATATCGCAGGCCGCTACGACCAGATCGTCTCCAACCAGCGCCAAGCCATCGCCACGGCACAAAAGACCGCAGCGGCCGCCGAAATCGACCGCGACGCCCATGCCGCCAAAGCGACGGAGCTCAAGAGCCAGCTCGAGCAAATGAAGGCAGAGGATGACGCGACTGAGCTCCGTCTGAAGGCCGCGCTCGACGCCGTGGAGGCCCGCGAGGCGAGCTCGCGCGAGACCGGCAACCGCCTCGTTCGACGTCTTGAGGATTCCAAGCGCATCCGCGACAAGGTGAAGGCAGAGCGAGACGCCGGCATTGCCGCCGCGCAGCAAACCGTCGATGCCACGCGCGCTCAGCTCGAGACGCTGCGTCATGAGTATGCCGAGCTGCAACGCAATCCCTCGGCAAATCCCGCCAACTATACGGTGCGCACCAGCGAGCTTTCGATGCAGATCTCCGACACGGCCGATGCCCTGCGCAAAGCCGAAGAAGACGTCCCACGCATCACCGCCGACCTTGAGCATTCACTTGCCGCAGCCGAGCAGGCCGTCGAGCAGGCTCAAGCCCCTATCGCCGACGCAAAACGCGCGCACCAAGCCGTGACGACCGAAGCCGATGCCGCGCGCGACGAGTTGCAGACGGCGAAGACTGCCGCCGCGACACGCCAGCGCGAACTGCGCGAGAAGATCACTGCCGAGGACAAGGCACGCCGCGACCAGGAGCAGACCATCGCCAACACCCAAGCAGATGTCGCACATGCGCAGTCGATCATCGAACAGGCGACCGAGGTGCACGACCACCCAGAGATCACCGAGTCGCTTGCAGGGTCCCTGGCCCGAGACAAAGCCGAACACACCGAGACCGAGCGAGAAGTCGCCCAGCTCGAGGCCACCGAGGACGCGGTGCGCGAGCGTACCCGCGACTCACGCATCAAATTCACCGGCGCCATCGCTTGCATCATCGCTGCAGTCCTCGTACTCATCGCAATCTGGCTATTCACAAGCAAGTAGCCATTGGGGACGTTCTTAAACGACTAGTCAAACAAGAACGTCCCCAAAGACTAGTCCAATGACAAGAGTGGATAATCTCCCACTTTGAGCCCCCAAGCAGGCCAAAAACGGGAGATTATCCACTCTCATCCTGCAGGCACTCATTTAAGTACGTCCCCAATGAGTACCTGGCAACGACAGCGAAAACCCGCCAGAGCGAGCCAAGCCCCTTTGGAGCGAGATGACGCCATAGGTTGAGCATAAGCCAGCGAGCGGGTCGCATTTGAGGCAAGGTGACGCGAAACGAAAGGGCGCTGACCTTCTGGTCGCGCCCTTGAAGTTGAACGTCAGATTGCCCAAATGCGGCCCGCGCAGCGTCGAGCCGTTACGCGGTTCGTAGAACCGCGTAACTAACAAATGAGCATTGCGTCGCCAAAGCTGAAGAAGCGGTAACGCTCTTCGATGGCGGCGGCGTAGGCATCCATGATCTGGTCACGGGTGGCAAGCGCACTCACGAGCATCATGAGCGTAGAGCGCGGCACATGGAAGTTCGTGATGAGCGCGTCGACCACGTGATAGGTCGAGCCGGGCATGAGGTAGAGCTGCGTCGTCGCGTTCTCGCGCACCACGATGTCACCGCGGCCGAGCGTGTCGGCCCCGTCCTCACGACCCTCAAAATAGCGCGCCGTCACGGCCGGGTCAGCCACCGGCGCGTCCGCATCAAACGCGCTCTCGAGCGAGCGCACCGCGGTGGTACCGACGGCGATCACGCGATGGCCCTCGGCCTTGGCCTTATGCACGGCGTCGACTACCTCCTGCGACACGTGATAGCGCTCGGTGTGCATCACGTGCTGCGTGGGGTCGTCCTCCTCCACCAAGCGGAAGGTATCGATGCCGACCTCGAGCTCGACGGCGGCAAACTTCGCGCCCTTGGCCTCGATAGCAGCCATAAGCTCGGGCGTGAAGTGCAGACCCGCCGTGGGGGCAGCAGCCGAGTGCTCCTCCTTCATGGCGTACACGGTCTGATACTTCTCGGGGTCGCCCTCGTAGTCGGTAATGTAGGGCGGCAGCGGCACATGGCCGGCGGCATGAATGGCCTCGTCGAGCGTACGCGGCTCGCCGGCGGCATTGCAACCGGCCGGCTCAAAGCGCACCAGACGGCCGCCGCGGCTATCGGTGACAAAGTCGACGATCTCGGCCGTCAGCACCACGGGAGCCCCCTCGGGCGCATGGGCGCCACCGGCGCGATACTCAATCTGAGCGCCGGGCTTGAGGCGCTTGCCCGGCTTGACCAGGCACTCCCAAACATGACCCAGCGGATCCACGTCCTCGCGGCGCTTGAGCAGCAGCGTCTCGACCACGCCGCCCGAGCCGGCCTTGCGGCCGATCAGGCGGGCCGGCATCACGCGCGTCTGGTTGATGACGAGTACGTCACCCGGCTCGATGTAGTCGATAACGTCACGGAAGATGCGGTGCTCGACGGTGCCGCCGTGCTCCAGCGGCATTCCAGCCTCGGAACCCTTGCGGTCCACCACCAGCAGACGGCAGGAATCGCGCGGCTCGGCGGGAGCCTGGGCGATGAGCTCTTCGGGCAGGTTGTAATCAAAATCATCGGTACGCATTGACACGTCAGATTCTCCTTATATAGCTAAAGTCCGCCCTACATCCTAGCAGGCTGTCGGCCCAAGTGAGCTAATTTTTGGCGGCTTTGCGCTCGTCGCGGATGCGGGCTCGGTCCATGGCCGCCTCAACAGCAGAGAAGCGACAGCCGCAGTAGTTCTGTCGATACATGCCCAACTCGCGCGAACGGCGCGTGGCCTCGGGATAGTACGGGCGAAAATCGCGAATCACCGGGGTGAGCCCACGGGCGGCTGCCAAGCGCTCAAGCACATCATTACAGGTGTCGAACAGCTGATACGGCGAGACGGCGAGCGTTGTGCCCACATAATCAAACCCGCGCTCCTGGGCAACGCGGCACGCCTCGGCCAGGCGCAGGGCATAGCACGCACGGCAGCGGCGAGGGCGATCGGCAGCCAGAGGGGCTACGCCGACCTCCCAACGCTCGCGGTCCTCCCCCGCCTCGATGAGCTCGATGCCACCGTCGGCACACCAACGGCGCAGCTCGTCCAAGCGGCGCTGCCATTCATCACGTGGCTGAATATTGGGGTTGGTCCAGCAAATCGTGGGCTCAAACCCCTCCTCGCGCAGCAAGCGAACCGGCTCAAGCGAGCACGGCGCACAGCAAGCATGCAGCAGCAACGGCTTCATCGACATCTCCTCTCCCACAATGATTTTTTAATCCCCGTCCCAGAAAAATCATCGCGTCTACTTCCCAAAAAAGCGAACGCCAAAGGATGTGTCCTCGCAGGCGACGATACGGCGGTCGCGCAGAATCGTCCGCACGTAATACCAGTCGCCCACACAGCCCGACAAGTGCAGACCGGCCGCCAGGTAACACAGCAGCGGATAGCCCGAAAACGCAAAGCCCAGGGCAAACGCCACCGTCAAAACAACCGTCGGCGCCAGACAAATCGCCACATACCGCAGGCGCGAATACACAATGCCCTCAGCGCAGGCATAGATCATGCACGTCTCGCGGTTCGCCCCAAAGGTCACGTGCGCACCGGCAGGCGCAAACAACTTAAAGAGCACCGCATGCACCAGCTCGTGCACGGCAAACGACGCTGCCGAAACCGCAGTCAAGCCGACTATCCAGCCCACGACCGCCGTCCAGCCGTCCGCGTCAGCAGCATCCAAGTCCGCAGGCCCGCCCAGCAGCATAAACACCGGCACCAGGCAAGCGGCGAACACCGCAAGCACGATCATCCCCCACACGAAGCAAGCGTGCAGAAAATCCTCGTCCTCAAACGCATGTATGTTGGAAATCTCATTCATAGCATCTTAGGATAGCGCCCCTGCCACGCACCCGCCCGCATGTGCGATAATGTCGAACGATATGCACGAATTGACCACCGCGCCGCCGAGCCCCGCGCCCGGCCGCGCCCTCACCTATACGCGAAGGAGTCCCATGGCATCCAAATACTCCATGAACGACCGTCCCAGCTGGCCGCGCCGCGCCATCGTTACCGCCGGCGAGCCCTACGGCAACAAAGGCCTGCACTTCGGCCACGTTGGTGGCGTCTTTGTCCCCGCCGACTTCTTCGCCCGCTTCCTGCGCGACCGCCTGGGCCGCGAGAACGTAATCTTCACCTCGGGCACCGACTGCTACGGCTCGCCCATCATGGAGAGCTACCGCAAGCTCAAGGAGAACGAGGGCTACGACAAGTCCATTAGCGAGTACGTCGAGTCCAACCACTCCCGCCAGGCCGCGACCCTCAACAACTACAACATCAGCTGCGACATCTACGGCGGCTCGGGCCTTGAGCCGGCCGTCCAGATTCACAACGAGGTAACCGCCGAGATTATCAAGCGCCTGCACGAGCAGGGCACCATCTCCAAGCGTTCCACGCTGCAGTTCTACGACGCCAAGGCCGGCACGTTCCTCAACGGCCGTCAGGTCATCGGCCGCTGCCCCATCCAGGGCTGCAAGTCCGAGAAGGCCTATGCCGACGAGTGCGACCTGGGCCACCAGTTTGAGCCCGAGGAGCTCATCGCGCCCAAGAGCCAGCTCACTGGCGAGGTGCCCGAGCTGCGCCCGGTCGACAACCTCTACTTCGACCTGCCGGCCTACCTCGACTTTATGAAAACCTACACCGCCAAGCTCGCCCAGAACCCGCAGGTTCGCTCCGTGGTCTCCAAGACCATGGAGGAGTGGCTGCTGCCGGCTCAGCTCTACATTCAGAACAAGTTCCGCGAGGCCTTCGACGCCGTCGAGGATCAGCTCCCCGAGCACACCGTGCTGGAGCCCGAGGGCAACAAGAGCAGCTTCACCGTCACCTTCCCCAGCTGGAAGGAGCGCGACGACGCCCACGCGGTACTCGCCAACGGCGGCGTGCGCTTCCGCAGCGGCAAGGCGCTCGTGCCCTTCCGCATCACCGGCAACATCGACTGGGGCGTCCCGGTGCCCCAGGTCGACGGCGTTTCCGACGTCACCTGCTGGTGCTGGCCCGAGAGCCTGTGGGCGCCCATCAGCTACACCCGCACCGTGCTCGCGCGCGACGCCAAGGCCGCCGGCGTGACCGAGGGTGTCGCCGCCCAGGACGCCGCCCTCATGGGCGAGCCCGCCGCCGATTCCACGCAGGTGCCCGCGCCCACCTACCAGCACAGCTCGCTCGACTGGCGCGACTGGTGGTGCTCGGACGACGCACAGATCTACCAGTTTATCGGTCAGGACAACATCTACTTCTACTGCATCGCGCAGACCGCCATGTGGGAGGCCCTGGGCTGGGACCTCACGCAGAGCACCGTCAGCGCCTGCTACCACCTGCTCTACATGGGCAAAAAGGCCAGCTCGTCCTCGCAGACGCCTCCCCCGCCGGCAGACGACCTGCTCAACCACTACACCTGCGAGCAGATGCGCGCGCACTGGCTGTCGCTCGGCCTGTCCGAAAAGCCGGTGAGCTTTAGCCCCAAGGCATACGACACCCGCGTGACCGGCAAGGACAAGGACGGCAACGAGGTGCGCGCCTGCGACGACAAGCGCGTCATCGATCCGGCCCTTAAGGAGAGCGCGCTGCTGACCGGCGTGTTCAACCGCCTGGCCCGCAGCTGCTTCTACGGCGTCGCCGTCAAGGAGGGCGACGAGAGCCCCTATCGCAACGGCTGCATCCCCGCCGGTGCGGCCTCTGCCGCCGTGGTCGAAGCCGCCGAGCAGGCAGCTCTCGCCTTTGAGCAGGCTATGTACAAGTTCGAGACGCACCGCGCGCTTGCCGTGTGCGACGACTACCTGCGCGCCGCCAACAAGCGCTGGAGCGATGCCTCCAAGGCCGCCAACAAGCTCGAGGGTAACGAGGCAAACGCCGCAATGACGCAGGCCCTCGTCGACGCCTTTACCGAGCTGCGCGTGGCGACCGTGCTCATGCACGGCATCGTCCCTGCCGGCTGCGAGCTCATCTGCGAGTACTTCGACGTTGACCCGGTCGCCTTCTTTAGCTGGGACAACATCTTCGCCTCCACGGACGAATTTGTGGAGAGTCTGGGCGAGAAGCCCGGCGAGCACCGCGTAAAGCCACTGCCCCCGCGCTTCGACTTCTTCAGCAAGCACGAGAGCCAGTACTAAACACTCGACATGTAATGGAATGGGAAGGAAAGACGGATGTCCAAGCCGCGTCGTCGTAAGCAGAAAAAGCAGGTCAAGGCCGAGCTCAAGCTCAGGCAGTTTGCTGCTACCGAGCTTTCCGACCAGCTTGCCGCCCAACACTCCGCCGCCGACCTGCCGCGCTTTATGGTCGACACGGTCGCCGGCGCCTATGCGCCCGCCGATGCCGAGCTCATGATCGAGGGCTTCGGCGCCGCGGCCACACGCCCGGTCACGCTGCGCGCCAACACGCTCAAGGCAACCGTCGAGGACATCGCTGCGGCGCTCGATGCCGCCGGCATCGCTCACAACCCCGTCACCTGGTACCCAGACGCCTTCATCCTGCCCGAGGCCCAGGTTTCCGATCTGTGGGATCTCGACATCTACCGCGACGGCAAAATCTACCTGCAGAGTCTGTCGTCTATGATGCCTCCGTTGGTCCTGGGCGCCCGGGCTGGCGAGGACATCCTGGACATGTGCGCGGCCCCTGGCGGCAAGACGACGCAAATCGCCGCCCTCACGCAGGGCCAGGCACACCTCACCGCCTGCGAGATGAGCATCCCCCGCGCCGAGAAGCTCGAATCCAATCTCCATCGTCAAGGCGTCAAAAACGTGCCCGTCATGCGCATCGATGCACGCGAGCTCGACGAGTTCTTCCGCTTTGACCGCATCCTGCTCGACGCCCCCTGTACCGGCACGGGCACCGTCATCAGCGGCAACGAGAAAAGCTTGCGCGGGCTGACTGAGCAGCTGCTTGGCAAGTGCGCCCGTTCGCAGCGCGCGCTTCTTGATCACGCCATGGGTGCCCTCAAACCGGGCGGCACGCTGGTCTATTCCACTTGTTCGATCTTGCCGCAGGAAAACGAGGACGCCCTGCAAGAGGCCCTCGACAAGCACATGGACTGCGAGCTCATCCCCCTCGACGGCACGCCGAGCGAAAGCGAAGCGCGCCGCGCCCAGGAAGCAGGCGAGGAGCCGCGCGTCGAGTGCAACGCCCTCACCGAGGCCATCGCTGCCGGCAGCGTCTCGGCCATCGCCAACGGCCTGCCCGGCACGCTCACCATTCCGCCCAGCCGCGACTTTGAGGGCTTCTACATCGCCCTGATCCGAAAACGCAGCTAGCGCACGGACCAAAAACTCAACAAACTATCTCCGTGCGCGCTTGTCCTGCTGGTCACGGTGCTGCTTAAGCGCTTCGCGCTCCTTGCGCTCGGCCCTTTTGCCCTTAATGGCCGTGACCACGAAGTAGATGACCGCGGCGGCCACGATTGCGCCCACACACAGGCCAATCGAGCCCAACATTGCTGTCAATTCCATACCGCGTCACCTCTCTTTTAAACGGGACATTCAAGATAGCACCTCGACGCCCGCCACCACAGCTCCTTCACGTTCGCCAGTCCTTCAGTCTAACGGTGGGCGCAGCGGGGAAAAATCAACTCGTCAAACGATTTAGCATTCGCAACTCCGGCTGCATGTGCCGGCAACCATCACATAGAATCGAGCCTCCATGGATAACCTCAACGACCTCAACGAGCGCGTCGACGCCTTCGTCGGCACTAGCTCCTTCGACACGCCCGCCGCGGCAAACGACCAAGCCCCCATCGATGTGCCCGCCGAAGTTCACGAAGACATCGTCGCCTCGGTCGACTTCTCCGAGGTCGAGCTCGCCGACGAATTCACCGAGCCACAGGTAGCCGTCACCCCCAACGGGCTGCTCCCCATGGAGCCGCTTCCCATCGATGGGCGTCTGCGCAAAGCAGCCCTTCGCATGCCCGACGAGATCGAGGAGGCCAGCGGCTTCACGCTCTTCGGCCGCCGCATCAAGTCGCTCATCTACACCACCGACGTCGCGGTCATCCGCAACTCCAACGCCGACGCCGTGTTTGCGGTCTACCCTTTCACGCCGCAGCCGGCCATTACGCAGGCACTGCTGACTGTCGCCGAGTGCCCGGTCTTCGTGGGCGTGGGCGGCGGCACCACCACCGGCAAGCGCTCCGTGCAGATGGCGGCCGTCTCCGAGATGCAGGGCGCGGCGGGCTGCGTCGTCAACTCCCCCGCCACTGCCGAGATGGTCGAGCACATCACCAACATGGCGGACATCCCTGTCATCGCCACGGTCGTGCGCTGCGACGACGATGCACATGCCAAGGTTCGCGCCGGCGCCAAGATCCTCAACATCGCAGCCGGTAAGAACACGCCGCAGGTCCTGCGCGAGCTGCGCGAGCACTATCCCAACCTGCCGCTCATCGCACCGGGCGGCAAGACACCCGAGAGCATCCGCGAGACCATCGCCGCCGGCGCCAACGCCATTATCTGGACGCCGCCTTCGGCGCAGCAGCTGCAAACCGACATGATGCAGCGCTACCGCAAGATGAAGGAAGACGCCACGCCCGTTATTTCGCGCGAAGACGTGCCCATCATCGATCAGGTCGCCGCCGCCGAGGTCAGCCAAGTCGAGAACATGAATCCCGACGTGCCGATTCCCGACGAGGTCATCGAGCGCGTCGCCTCGATCCACGAGCGCGTTGAGGAGCATCGCGCCAACCGCGGCCTCAAGCCGTCGCTGCACGGCTTCTTCTTCCGCAGCAAGAAACGCTAAGCACAGCAGTAAGGCCCGCCCCACAAACGTGAGGCGGGCCTTTTCGTATGAGCAGTGATGTGGTGGGACAAAATAATCAGCAGGAGTCTTTGTCCCACCGGCTCTCTTGTTAGTTAATCCACGCGCTTGTCGCCCATAAAGAAGATCGTCACCGTACCGGGGCCGGTATGCGAACCAATCAGGGCACCAATGTTGTTAATCTCAATTTTACCCTTGAGCTGCGGAATCTCCTGTTCAACCAGCGCTGCCACCGTCTCGGCATCCTCGCGACACGCCGAGTGCGACATGACGCACTTGCCCGAATAGCCCGCGCCATCCTGCACGTGTGCCATCATGGTCTTGGCCATCTCGGAAATCGCGCGCTTCTTGGTACGGATCTTCTCGCGCGGCGACAGCTTGCCCTCGCAATCGACCGTCATAAGCGGGCAAATCTTGAGTGCCGTGCCGATGATCGCGCTCGCGGCCGAGATGCGCCCGCCGCGCAGATAGCTCGACAGGTCGGTCGAGAAGAACCAGTGATGCAGGTTGAGCTTGTGCTCCTCGACCCAGGCGGCCGTTTCCTCCAGCGTGGCCCCGCTATCGCGCACATCGGCGGCATATTCCACCAGCAGGCCAAAGCCCGAAGCCGCGGCCAGCGAATCAATCACGCGCACCTTGCCGCCCTCGGGATAACGATCGGCAAGCATCTGCGCCGCAACGCAGGCCGAACCATATGTGCCCGAAATGCCAGACGACAGCGTCAGATGCAGCACATCCTTGCCCTCGGCAACGAACGGCTCCCAAAACTCCTCGTACTCGCCCACACCCAGCTGCGACGTCTTGGGCATAGCGCCCGCGGCGATCTTGGCAAAAAACTCGTCCGGCGAAATCGACTGATAGAGGTCATCGTCATAGACGACGCCATCGATCTCGTAATGGAAATACACGACAGGGATGTTGCGCGACGCAAAGAACTCGCGGGTTCGATCGGCGCCAGATTCACAGGTCAGGACAAAATCACTCATATGAGGCTCCTTAATTATTGCTGCGCAAATTATCGCACAGCAAGCCTAAATACGGTACAAATGTCCACTATTTACCAATTCGAACCATTCCTATTGAACATCTTTATCACGAACATCTCCATCGCCGCCGTGGGCCAACAGAAACAAATAACGCACCTTCGTCTCCACTCAACCGACACATCTACCTCCACTAAATCGATTTAGCAAACCGTTCAGCCGACAATTCGGCCGCCGGCGCAAAATCGAAACAAAGGCGGCGCATACTGATAAACGTTTGACGCCGCTTTATCAGTTTTACCAACGCTACCGGAAGGTGTTTCATGGTCGCATTCGATCGCAACCCGCAAGACTTCAAGTATCTGCGCCTGCTGTCGAGACAATTTCCCACCGAACAATCCGCGTTTACCGAGATCATTAACCTCTCGGCCATTCTCAATCTGCCCAAGGGCACCGAGCATTTCATGAGCGACGTGCACGGCGAGTACGAAGCCTTTATGCACATCCTCAACAACTGCTCGGGCGTCGTGCGCGAGCATGTCGACGAGATCTTTGGCGACACGCTCTCCTTTGACGAAAAGGGCGAGCTGTGCACACTCATCTACTACCCGCGCGAGAAGATCGACCTGGTCCGAACTCAGCATGAGGACTCCCCCACCTGGTTCAAGACGATGCTCGACCAGCTCATCATGGTCGCCCGCTCGCTTTCGAGCCGCTACACGCGCTCCAAGGTGCGTAAGGCCATCCCGCGCGACTACGCCTACATCATCGACGAGCTGCTGCACACGCATCCGGACGAGAATAACTATCGCGTGCGCTATCACGAGCGCATCGTAGAGTCCATCTTGGAGACCGCGAGCGCCGACGACTTTATCGAGTCGCTCGCCTCGCTCATTAAGCGCCTAGCCGTCGACCACCTGCACCTGGTGGGTGACATCTTCGACCGCGGTGGCGGTGCGGCAAAGATTATGGACCGCCTGCTCACCTACCATTCGCTCGACATCCAGTGGGGCAACCACGACCTACTGTGGATGGGCGCCGCGGCCGGCGAGCCGGCGTGCATCGCCACGGTGCTGCGCAATAACCTGCGCTACGACAACTACGAGATCCTCGAGAACGACTACGGCATCTCGCTGCGCGAGCTCGTCGCCTTCGCCGACGCCACCTACACCGCCGGTGAGTCCATCACCCCGCTGATCAAGGCCATCAACGTGCTGCTCTTTAAGCTCGAGGGCCAGATCATCCAGCGCCACCCCGAGTTCGACATGACCGACCGCCTGCTGCTCGACAAGATTGACCACGACACCGGCACGGTCACGCTCGCCGACGGCAGCGTGTGGCCGCTCACGACCAACGACTTCCCCACCGTCGACCCGGCGGACCCCTATTCGCTCACGCCCGAGGAGCAGCACATCATCGACAAGCTCGTATCCGAGTTCGTCACCGCCGATCACTTGCATCGCCATATCGATTTCCTCTACACGCACGGCTCGATGTACAAGGTCACCAACGGCAACCTGCTGTTCCACGGTTGCGTGCCGCTCAACGAGGACGGCACCTTTAGCAGCATGAACTGCCTGGGCACCTGGCACGCCGGTCGCGACTATTTCGATTTTTGCGACCATATCGCCCGCCGCGCCTGGCGCACCGGCGACCGTGACGCCCTCGACTGGATGTGGTACCTGTGGATCGGCTTTAACTCGCCCGCCAGCGGACGTCTGGTGCGCACCTTCGAGCGCGCCTACATCGCTGACAAGAGCACCTGGGTCGAGCCGATGGATCCGTACTACACGCTCACCACGTCGCCCTCGGTCTGCGACGACATCATGCACGAGTTCGGCGTCGTCCCCATGGCATGTTCGCCGACCGGTCACATCATCAACGGCCACACCCCGGTCAAGACCACCAAGGGCGAGCAGCCCATCCGCGCCGACGGCAAACTGCTGGTCATCGATGGCGGCTTCTGCCGCGCCTACCACCCCAAGACGGGCATCGCCGGATACACGCTCATCTCGAGTTCGCGCGGATGCCGCCTTAAGTCGCACCAGGCCTTTACGACGGTTGCCGAGGCGCTCACCCGCAACGTGGACATTGCGAGCGAGACCAATCGTTTTGACCAGGCCGACCGTCGCCGCATGGTGAGCGACACCGATTCCGGCGCCAAGATCCGTGGCCAGATCCAGGACCTGCGCCAGCTGCTCGATGCGTATAGAAACGGTGCTATCGAGGAGCGAATCTAGCGATGCCCGCGGGGATTGGCTAAACTTGCTGAGTTTGTCATCCCCGCGGCGCTTCGGCGCCAGCTTAAGGCAGGTACCATGCAAAAGCTCCTTGCGCAGATCATGAAGTTCGGCGTCGTCGGCGTCGTCGCCACGGTCATCGACTTCGGCATCATGAATCTGCTCCACTACGGTCTGGGCTTCAACATCTTAATTGCCAACACCAGCGGCTTTATCGTCTCGCTCATCTTTAACTACGTCGCGAGCATGAAGTACGTGTTCGCGCACAAGGAGGGCATGAGCCGCCGCCGCGAGTTCATTATCTTTGTCGTGCTGTCCGTGATCGGTCTGGCGCTCAACGACGGTATCGTGCTGGCACTCAACGCCGGCCTGGGTCTCGAGGCCAATATCGCCAAGATCTGCGCCACCGCGCTCGTTATGATCTACAACTTTGTGACCCGCAAGATTTTCCTGGAGGGCGACGAGACCAAGTAGCTCGGCTTTCTCACGACATTACGGGGCCCACGAACGGCATGCGCTTAGCGCAGCATCGTTCGTGGGCCCCACTCGTTTACGGGCAAATTCAGCACGTTTGCGGATTGCCTCTTGCAAATTTGGCGAGTTCGTATAGTTCTTGGCAAAGACCTTACGCTTCCCTTGCAAAAGCTCTAAAGTATCCTCTGCTCGATTCATCAACGCATTGGATGTGATTACGTGCGCAAGGCACTGGCACAACCTCATACCAAGCAGTTCCTCAAGTTCGCTGTCGTGGGACTCATCTCCTTTGGCATCGACTGGGGCCTGCTCATTGCGCTTGTCGAGCTGTTCCACCTGGACTTTTTGATGAGCACTACGGTTTCGTTCATCACGTCCGTCGTGGTCAACTACTGGCTCAGCATGAAGTACGTGTTCGACCACCGCGAGGGCATGAGCCGCAAGCGCGAGTTCACGATCTTCACCATCCTGTCGGTGATTGGCCTGGGGCTCAACGACCTGTACATGTTTGTGGGCGTCACGTTTTTGAGCATCGGCTACCAGGCCATGAAGGCCATCGCCACGTTCCTCGTCACCTGGTACAACTACTTCAGCCGCCGCTTCTTCCTCGAGGGCGCACGGTCGTAGTCAGTCAAACATAACCTCGCATTTGCAACCGGTTGGAATTCACGTTCCAACCGGTTTTTTGTTTGCCAAGAACTTGCGTGAGGCAGGCCCCGATGCCGAAATGGGACGCGCTTTCCGGATGAGCCTCGACTGGGAAACTCCGCCCCGTTCGCATCAAAAACGGGCGGCCCGGATACTGCCCGAGCCGCCCGTTCCGTGCGTCATATTGAAAGACTCCTAGCCTGTTACGTAATACCAAACGACGTTGTCACCATTGGAAAGGACGTAGTTGCTACAGGCCGTCATGGGCGTTAAACCGTTGACGGAATACATCCAGCCGCTCGTGCCGCCGTACTGCTTCTCGGCCAAGCCGCCAATCGCAGCGACGTAGGTGCCGTACGACGAGCCGTGCGCGTTAACGGAAAGACCCAGCGCGCACAGAGCATCGTAGACGGTGGCACCTTCGTTAAAGGTATAGGTGCCGCCAGCAGATACAGGATTGCCCACGGCGCTCGACGTAACCGAGACCGACACAGTAACGTATCCAGACTCCTGCGAGCCACCCTGGCCGCCCGTGGAAGCGCCTCCGCCGTTAGAGGCCGTGGCTCCGCCAGACGACTGGCCACCGCCCGAAGAGGCACCGCCAGACGTGTTGGACGTATCGGCAGCTCCGGTATTCTGAGAAACCGATGCTTCGCCAGACTTCTTGCCATCCTGCTCTTCGGACTTTTTGCCTTCCGAATTTTTATCCGAGCTCTTGTTCGAAGACTCGGAATCGTCCTTGGCGTCACCCGAGTCCTTGGACTTATCTTTCGCATCGCCCGAAACCTTGGAATTCTTGGAGTCGGCCTTGCTAGAAGCAGCAGCCGAACCAGGCACCTTGGCATCATTGGCGACGACGCTCTCCCCCGTCACGGTCTGGACGATCCAATCAATGGACCAGGCGCCGCTCTCGGAGGGGTGGACAAAGCCCAGCGATACGACGATCAACGCGATACAAACCGCGGTCAGAGCGCCAAGCATCGCCTTGCGACGAGGGGCGGACGCCGCCGAAGCGGCGCCCTTTTGCTTTGCATCGTCGAGCTGGATAAACGAGGAGTCGGGCTGCTGCCCGTTGGTCTCCTTGGGCCTATCGGGCATTACCGTCACCCTTGCCGCGCTTGGTCAGCACAAAGACGGCAATGAGCGCAAGGCCAATCACGCCCGCCGCGATGCCAACGATGGCGAGCGGGTTGGTGCCGGTCTCCTGCGCAGAAGCCTCGGCGGGCTTCTTGGCAGCGGCCGTGGAGGCAGAGCCCGTATCGGACTTGGAATCGGACTTCTTGTCGGACTTGCTGTCCTTCTTATCCGACTTCTTCTCGTCCTTCTTGTCGGACTTGTCGGAGTCCTTCTTGTCGGACTTGCTGTCCTTGGTCTCGGTCTTGGTCGACACCGTCGTCTTGGAAACCGGCTTCTGACCCGGGGCGACAGCGCCGCCCTTCGAGCCGGAGCCAGTGCCCGTGCCAGCGCCCGCACCGGTACCAGCACCAGTGCCGGAGCCATTGCCACCGTTAGAGCCAGAGCCACCGTTGCCGCCAGGGTTAACGGCGTTCTTAGTCCACTTGGCATACAGCGTCATATCAGCCGTCACCGGCGTGCTGAAGTCATACGCCTGAGTGCAAGCCTCATCGGTATACCAGCCGCCGAAGGTGTAACCCTCACGAGTCGGATCGGCAGGCTTAACCAGCTTGCCGTCGGCCGTAGTCTGGAAATCGACCTTGGAACCCTCACCGGTCTCGAACGAGACCTTAACACCGCCATTCAACTTGAACAGCGTGCCGGAATCGTTGATGTAGTAGAGGTTGCCCTTGGCGTCGCAGGCAATCGGCGAGTCGCAGTAGTTGTTGTGTCCCGTTGCGCTAAACGCACCGGTCGCCTGCGCGTCACCCAGCTTGTAGCGATAGACGCCGCCGCCCGAGGTGTAGTTCACATAGTCGAAAGTCGCACCGTAGTTAACCGTGAAGTAGACATACGTGCCATCTGCCTGGGCGCTCACGAGCGGTGCGCCCTTGATGCCACCGGTAGGAAGTGCGGAGCCATCGGCAGACGAAACCAACGTCGTGGCAAAGTCATTATCAAGGTCGACAATCGCCAGCGCAGAACCACCAGAAACCTCGCCGCCGACAATCAGCTTGTTGCCATACAGCGTTGGCATGCAGGCGCATCCCGTAAGACCCAGGTCGACGACGCGCTCTTCGGAAATGCGCGTAGCAGCATCCGCGTCGCGCGAACTACCGTCAGAAATCGCTAACACGTGCAGCTTGCCGTCGCGCGAAGTCAGATAAGCATGGCTACCATCGGCGGAAAGTACACAGGAGGAGTTGACGATAGCCCCAACCGAAACGCTTCCAAGCACAGCGCCCGAAGACTTGCTGAGCATCTCGACGGTGCCGGCACTGGTGGGAACCAGAACAAAGTCGTTGCCGACGGTGGCGCCCGTCCAGTAATAGCCTTCATCGGCGTTGACGTGCTGCCAGGAAACGGCACCGGTCAGGATATTGATGCGCGTCAGATGGCCGTTGTTATACACGCCCTTACCATAGTCGACATCAACGGTGCCGACATACAGGTAGTTGCCATCGACCGTCAGCTGAGAATTCGACTGAGCAGTTTTGCTCACAGGGTCGGTAACCCAAACCGTCGTGAGCGTATCGGCCGTCAGAGCCTGGACCGCACCGCCGTCGAGCGGGACGATGACCAAGCCGTTCGTATAAATCGGACGCGTCGTATAGCCAATCGCAGCCTTAAGGTTCGACTCGGCGAGCACCTTGCCCGACTCGGCATCGATCTTAAGCAGGCGCTTGTTGACGGCGAGATACACATTGCCGTTCACGACAATCGGCTCGCTCGCGTTGGGGTACGTGACGCCCGAGTAGGCCTTCCAATCGAACGTCCAAGAGCTTGCTAGCGCGCCCGTAGGCGTAGACACGTTCTCGACCACCGCATTGGAATTGCCGCTCCAGTCGGCCTTCCAATCGGTCGGGCGCGAGGCACTCGGATCAACTACAACTTCATCGGGATTAGGAACGGTATCGCCGGCAGCGTAAGCCCAGACGATCTTGTCACCCGACTTGAGCACATAATCGCTATCGAGCTGAGAACCGGGGACGCCGTTGACAAAGAACGACCAAGCGCCCGACAGCTCGGTGCCATCAAGCGGGGAGACAAGACTATGAACGCCCCAATAACCAAATTTGTCGTACATCTTGGACTCGACACCAATGGCATCGAAGTAGGCAGCAGAAGCGTCCTTGATCGTCGTGCCCTCGACAAACACCTGCGTCGAAGGATCGGTCCAGCGCTGCGCCTTCTCATCCTTCTTGCCGATGATCTCCATCGAAACGGAAACCTGGCCGGGCATGGTGCCGTCGGAGCCATAGACCCAAGCGACCTCGTCGTCGGCCTTGAGCGCGTAAGCGCCCGCGCCAACATCAACCTTCTTGCCATTGACAAAGAACTGCCAGTATTTCCAGGTGTTTTCGTTAACCTTCTCGCTCGAGAGCTTCACGCTCTTATCGAACGGCGAAGTCAGCGAGATGAGATACCAGCCAAACGAGCTCTTACCCGTTTTGGCGCCAATACCGGCCTTTTTAAAGATCTGCTCGGAAAGGTCAGCAGCGGTTGTGCCCTCGTCCACGAGAGCGGTCGTAGGCTGTGCCCACGTCTGTTGGGCGCCCGAAGCATCCTGGCCGATAACGGTGCAGCTTACCGAAAGCTGATCGGCAGGAGCGGGGTCGTTGTACTTCGAGTAGCACCAGACGACGGAGTCGCCGGGCTTGAGCGTGTAGCCGCCGGCGCCGACCATGGAGGACTTGCCGTTGATGAACAGCTGCCAGTACGCTTTGGTCGTCGGGTCATAGGCGAGCGTGCGGTCGGAATCGAAGGGCGACGTGATCGAGTTGAGCGCCCAACCCCAGCTGCCATCGGGGTCGTAGTCGGCCTTAAGGCCAGTCTGCTTGAAAAGTTGTTCGGAGAGGTCGGCCGCGGTCGAGCCCTTCTTCAGCGTGATGTTCTGGGCTGCGGCCCAAGTCTGCTGAGCGCCCTTGGCGTCGGTGCCTACGACGGAGCACGTCGCGGAAACCTGCGTGGAAACCGTGCCCGTGGGATCCTCGTACACGAGCTCGAGCGTGTCGCCATCGCTCGGGTAGTAGCCCGTGGCATAAGAGTTGGCAGCCTTGCCATTAATGTCAAAACGCCAGTACTTATAGCCGGACGTCGTGTTTTCCATCGCGAGCGTCTGGGACTTATCGGGGTTCGTAACCGAATAGGGAACGCCGCCGTCTGTGCTATAGCTATAGCCGGAGTCGTCAAGCACCTTGGCAAAGATGTCCCAGGCGGACATCTTTTGAGTGCTCGACCAGTTATACGAGGTCGACGGCACCCAGTCCACAAAGTCATAGGACTGACCGACATCGTGCTTGCTTACGCCTACAACCCTGACGTTAACGGAAAGAGACTTTTCGTCGGAAGAGTTAACGAGCCAAGCGGTGCTCTTGACATCGTTGTTGCCGGCGTTTGCCACGACATAGGCGTATTTGCCTTCAGCCGAGGGGGGAAGCGTGAGTACGCCAGTCGTTTCGTCGGCGCCAAACAGCTCGTGGGCATTTGTACCCTCAGCGTCATCGGCGAGGTACCAGCGGTAATCGACGAGGGAGCCCTCGGGGAGCGCCGTCTCGTAATCGCCCCAATCGCCCGTTGCCATGTAATTGGCCGTAGGGGCAAGCGTTCCCCCGACCTGTGCGAGGTTGCCGCTCGAGACGACATTAACCGATGTCAGGGTGTACGCCTTGGCGTCCTCGCCCTTAACGACGGCATAACGCGTGGAGGCATAGTCGGTGTTGTAGCCGCCATCGACGATGCACTTGAGGTACTTGCCGACGTACTTTTGCGAAATTACGAACGACGACCTGTGCGCGTTTTCATCCGTCAGCGTCGTGAACGGACCCTGAGCGTTATCGGCAATCTGCCACGTATACGTTAGCTGATCAGATGCAAGCTCGGCACCCTTAGTTCCCGCAGACGTCTTCTCGAATGCGGTAACACCGATCTTTTCGCCACTCTTGTAGACAAACCTGGCGTCATCGCTCTGGTCGCCGACAATCTTTTTGAGATACGTCAGGAACAGCTCATGCGAGCCTGCAGCCTTAACAGCCACGGCAGTAGTCGACTCTACGGTATTATCACCCGCAGTGGCCGACACACTCACCCAGCGGTTGGCATAGTCATCGGGAATCGTAAAGCTGCTGTCGGTTTTGCCCTCGACTACATGCCAGTCGGTCTTCGCATCAAACGCAGAGGAAGACGGGTCGACAGAGGACCAACGCCACGTGTAGGTAACGCCCTCGGTAACCGGCTCAGACGAGTAATCGACCGCCTTGTAGGCGCACGCCTCAATCGTAGAGCCAGTGTCCTTGGCGCCCTTGCTCGCATTGGTAAATGCAACTGAATCGAGCGTCGTCGCGCCCTTGGGCAGAATGCGGCCCGCCTTGGTCTCACAGCTATCAGAGCCGGGGATACCCTTCTTGGCCTTAGCGACCACCTTGAGATAACGGTTTGCGCATTCCTTGGTAACCGTATAGGTGTCACCAGTTGCAACCTGCTCGAACGAGCCGTCGGCGGAATCGGCCACCCACCAAGAAAAATCGACCTTGTCGGAACCGTAGAGGTCAGTCGGCGTGTCGTAGTTAAGGTAGTAGGCAGCAGCCTTAATCGTGTCGCCAACGTTAGCACTCGGAACGCTCTCGTAATCGTCGCCAAATTCGGCACCGTTATAAGCAAGAACGATATGGCCTAATGCGATCTGGCCGCTCGCGGCAACAGGACCCGGAGTATTGTAGTCAACAGACGAGGGCGTCTTAAAAGAGCTGCTCGGGCCGAACAGCTCTTGACCGTCACCGACAACCTTAACGCGAATGTACTTGCCCGCAAGCTGCGATGCGAGTTCATCCGTGATCGTCAGCGACTGGCCGGTCTGGCCCGGGATTGCCTGATAGGCGGAATCCTCGGAATCGCGCACATCAGACGCAAGCCACTGATAGGTCCAGCCGGCCTGTGCCGCAATACGCTTGCTGGGAACCGCTTCGCCGTCATAGGCATTCGCCCAAAGCGTAGTGCCAGGGTTCAGTGTCTCGGCCTTAACGGACGAAATCGAACTCGAATCGTCTGCCGAAGACTGGATGAGGACATACGACTTTGCGTCCAGGGCCGTCTTAGCAGGAACGGGCGCCTTGATAGTGTTCGTCGCCGTCAGCTTTTGGTTGGCGGCACTCTTAGTCGGCCCGTAGACGACGTTACCGCTGGCATCGGTAATACGTACACGCAGGCACTTGCCGTTAAGCTGAGTGCGCAGGGCGTCGTCCAGAACGATCGATGAGCCCGTCTGGCCCTCGACAGCAACAAACGCAGAGTTGTCCGCATCGTTCCTGTTGGCGATATCGGCAGCAAGCCACTGATAGCTGCAACCCGAAACACTGGCGCGCTTGCTGGACGAAGTCCAGACATTCGCATAGAGCGTAGTATTGCTCTGGATAAAGGCAGTGACGTTAGAGCCAAGCCAACGAGTAGGGATCTTGCTCTTTCCTACACTGACGCCATTATTCGAGGAAAGCGAAGCAGCGGCACGAGGTGCGGCCTTAGGCGCATTGGACTCGCTGACAACCGCAGCCGCGTCGCCAGCCTCAGTCGTAGTATCGGACGTCTCGTTCGCCGGAGTAGCAGAAGCGGAGTCTGCCGCGGCAGAATCACCCGACGCACCATCGCTCGCATTGTTAGACGCGGACGAGCTCGTATCCCCAGTTTTTGAGGAGCTATCGGCAGCGGAATCGCTTGTACCGGTGGCTGCTGCGGTGTTATCTGCAGCACCGTCCGCGGTCCCCGTGCCCTCACTCGGCGTCGTGGCCTGGGCCACGGCCTCGGCGATGCCCTCGGCGCCATCGGCCCACAGCTGGGCCGGCGTGGTGCCAAAGGTCATCGCGAAGGCCAGGAATGCCACCAGGCCGCGCTTGGCTACGCCGCGTGCAATTGCGCCACGGCGATGCGAGACGCGCTGGCGCTCGTCCTCGAACATATCCATTTGTCTCCTACTGTCTGTACTTGGAGCGTTACCCTGAGGCTGCCCCACGTCATCGCGCATGCTGCGCTCGAGTTCCCCCATCGGGGTCCCCCTTCCCTCCAGAGCCCTATGCACGCCGGCGGCATACGCCGCAGCCGCATGCAAGATGGGAGGCGATCCGACTTAACCTTAACGGCTCGGGCACGTCGTCCGATCTGCGACGCGAGCATCCCGAGCCAAGAGGAATTACGGTTACTGGTACAGCCGGGGATTCGCACCCCGATTCTCCCAAATGCGCAGGAAAACCACGCATTCGTGCGTCTCCGCACCACCATCTAGGCCATCGATTATTACCGTCAATATGGTAGCACGCAAAAGGGCCTCGCACGCAGGCGAAGCCCAAGGTAAAAGCTATTGTTTGCGATAGGAAAATACGGTGACGGTCGCAGCCTCTAGTGCTTGCCGCCGTGACTGTTGAGCCAGATATTGCGGCCCAGCATGAGCGCCAAAACAAGCGCGCTCACATAGCCAACAAAGCCGATGATCGGAATACCGAGCACAACAGGCTCGATGCGCGCATAGTAGACCACCGAGGAGCCGATAAACAGACCGGCGATAACAATGGCCATTGACATGCGGTCGACGATGCCGCCTATCTGACGCAGCGCCTTGTCGCTGCTCATGAGCTGCAGATTCACCTTAAGCTGGCCGCGCGTAAGCATACGCGACGCCAGCCCCAGGTACTCGGCCGCCTCGAGCGAGCCCTTGGCCGCACGGTAGCTGCTCGCCGCAAAGTCGCGACCCATCTCGCGAACGCGGGCATAGGTGCTCTTCTCGTTTTTGATATGCGTCTGGATGATCTGGATCATGTTGACGTTGGGCATGTACTCGGTCAGCAGGCCCTCGAGCGTCACCATGCCGCGCGCGAACATCGTCACCACACTCGGCAGCTCGACGTCGTTTTTGCGCGCCAAATTAAGCAGCGAGGTCAAAAACTCGCCGATGTCCAGGTCCTTCAGATCGAGGCCCGCAAAGTCGGCAACGATAAAGTCCAGATCGGACAAAAATGCCGAGTGATCGAGCTCCGCCGAATCGCCGCGCGTCACGGCAAAGCGCATGAGCGAGTCTTTGAGCTTGGGCACGTCACCCTCGGCCACGGCAAAAATCATGTCCTTGACGATGCCACGATCGTGGCTCGACATGCGCCCGACCATGCCCAGGTCGATAAAGTAGACGATACCGTCCTTGAGAATGATGTTTCCCGCATGCGGATCGGCATGGAAAAAGCCGTCGTCGAGCACCTGCGTCGAATAGTCCTCGACAATCGTCGAGCCGATCTTCTCCAGGTCGTAGCCTTCGGCCACCAGGCGCTCGGGGTCGGCAATCGAGATGCCATCGATGTAATCCATGACCACGACGTGCTCGGTGCACAGATCCAAGTAGGACTTGGGACACGACACGCCGCGCACGCTCTTATGGAACTCGTAAAAGTCGTTGAGGTTTTTGGCCTCGGCCAAAAAGTTGGTCTCCTCGCGAAACGAGGTCCACAGCTCCTCGACCACGCCGTGCAAGTCAACGAACTGATCGGTGTTGACGAACTTGGAAACGATGCGCACCACCGAGCGAATGATATCGATGTCCTGGGCCATGACCTGCTGAGCACCGGGGCGCTGCACCTTGACGGCCACGTCCTCGCCCGTCACCAAGCGAGCACGGTGCACCTGCGCGAGCGAGGCACTGCCAAGCGGGTTGGGGTCGATCGCGTCGAACATCTCCCCCAGGCGCAGGCCGTATTCCTCCTCTAGGCAGCGAAGCACCACCTCGTACGGCACCGGCTCTACATCGGAGCGCAGACGACGCAGCTCGTCACAAAAGCGCTGCGGCAGAATCTCGGAGCGGTTGGCCAAAATCTGCCCCATCTTGACGAACATGGGGCCGAGCTCCTCGAGCAGGCGGCGCAGGCGCACCGGCGTGAGGTTATCCCACACGCGGTTTTTTTTGACGAGGCGGACGATCTGTCCAATGCGCTCGCGACGGCCCGCCGGCGTTAGCTGGTACTCGTCGCACGGAGCCATGGCGTCAGGCTCCTCGGGCACCATGTCCACGGCGCGGGGCTTCTTGCGAGTGCCCGAGACGGCAGCCTCGACTTCGTCGACAACTGCCGCCTCGTCACACAAGGGGTCTTGGTTGTTGAAATCGGTGGTGGGATCTGCCATCTGCGCTACTACTCGGCCTCTTCGGCATCCTCTGCGTCGTCGGGCTCAACGGACTCGACGGGCACCGAGGTCACGTTGTCCTCGACCGAATCGACGATGTCGCGCACGTGAGCCAGGAAGGCCGTGCGCTCGGGGGCGGTCATAACGCGGACGCGAGCAAGGATGAGCTCATCGAGCACGCGCTGTGCCGCGGTCTCGCCCTGCATGCCCAGGCGCTCGGTAAGGTCGGAGATGGTGCCGCCGGCCTGCTCGAACATGTCGGATACGCTGCGGGCGATATCGGGAGTGTCAGCGTCCTTGCGTACCTGCTCGCCCTTGGCGTTGAGGTCGTCAAGGACCTTCTTGCCTCCCTCGACGGCAACGGCAGCGGCGCCAAAGCCCACGTTGATGGCGCCGTTAACAAGCTGATCGAATTTCATAACCATGGTTGGCTCCAATCATGAACAACTGCATTGGCCTTCTTGTACCCAAGATTGCGCGAAAGCGACAAAGCGTTTTACCTGATGTTATCGTTCATCGCGAAGGAGTTCTTCATGGCACAGCTCGTGGTGTAGAGCACCTTACCCAGCAGAGCATCGGTCTCCACGCGCACAAGCTCGGCGAAGGCCTCGTTGGCGCGTGCCAGCTCGGCGGAAACCTCGGCCTCGGGCAGGGCGGCAACGGCAGCGTCAACGTCATGGAGCTGCTTGTGGCCCATGCCGCCGACCTTCTCCTGATAATCCTCAACCGCGCGACCACACTCGTGGAAGCGAACGTCGGCCAGGGCGCCGATCAGGCGGTTGGCCCAGTAAAAGTTCTCGGAGGTCACGCGGGCCTGCGTGTCGGCGTAGTACTCGGGCATGGTCTCGACGTTGACGTACAGCGGGACCAGCGCGTTAAACGAGTTGGAGCCAAAGGCCATCCACTGCACGGCGCGATAGGCCGGCTGCGCATAGGGGCGCAGCTGCAGCACGGCGAGCTGGCTGTTGCGGTTGATGCCGATGGGGCGATAGGCACCGCGCGTGGCGGGCGTGCCCTTGCTGCCGTAGCAGTCGTACTCCGTGCCCTGGTAGTGGCTCGAAAGCACGTACTTGATGTCCTCGATGGTCACCTTGCGCTCGGGCACGCGACTCCAGGGGATGTCGTCACTCTCGGGCGTAAAGTCAGCGTCGGGGCCATCCCACACGTCGCTGGGGTTGAGGCAGCGCTGCATGTACCAGGCGCGCGGCGTGTTGTAGACATGGTCGCTGTCGCTGTGCGAGCCAAAGGCCTCGCGCGGGTTAAAGACCGCAGCCGGACCGTCGCCCTCGACGCCCAGCGTCAGGTCCAGATGCCACTCGGCCATCCAGGAGCGCAGGTCGGCGGAGCACATGTGGTCGGCCTGGGCGCCCTCGGCGTCGTCCAGGTCAAAGCTGTCAATACCCAGCTGGTTGGGCATGGTCACATAGGCGTCGTCGGGCACGCGCTTGGCGATCCAGTGGTGGCCGCCGATGGTCTCGAGCCACCAGATCTCATCCACGTCGCTAAAGGCGATGCCGTTGTTCTCGTAGGTGCCGTAGCGCTCGAGCAGATCGCCCAGGATGCGCACGCCGTCGCGGGCGGACTTGGCGTACGGCAGCACCAGGGTCACCATGTCTTCTTCGCCGAGGCCGCCGGGCTGTGCCGGAACATAGCCGTCCTCGCCCTCGTTGCCCTTGGCGGGCACGTAGTCCACGAGCGGATCGGCGCCGCGGACGCGCTCGTTGGTGGTGAGCGTCTCGGTTGCGGACATCCCGACGTTGAGCTCGTTGAATCCGGCCTCGGCCCAGATGCCGTGACCGGGGATGACATCGGGGACGCTCGTGTAGCGCATGGGGTTATCGGGCAGCTCGATCGTCAGGTGGCTCAGGACGCTCGTGTAGACGCGCGGCTGCTCGTCGGGATGCACCACGCGCATGCGCTTGGGCTCAAACACCCCGTTGGACGAGTCCTCGTTGCGGGCGACCAGCGTCGACCCGTCATAGCTCGCGTTCTTACCAACCAAAATCGTTGTACACGGCATGCGCATCCTCCTTGAGCGAAGAAATCAAACGGCAACAGTGTATCGCTTCGACGCAAAAAGGGCGAAACCGCGGCGCTGGCAACCCCTGTGGTCAAAAAATGCCAAATATGAGTACTGTCACCAATTTAGTAACAGCAATTTTGCTACGTATGGGTGTCGAAAGTCTACATTTGTTCAAAAATTAGATGATGTAATTCCTCATAGGTCCAATAAAATAGGCTCTCTATCGATAATAAATATCGTTAGAGAGCCTATTTGACCTAAAATATATGTGACCATCTTGGCAACAGTACTCATATTTGGCATTTTTTGTCCACGGGGTATAGAACTAACCCCTCAAACAGCCCAAAACGCCTATTTCGATGCGCGCTTGGCCGCCTCGATCACGTGTTTGGCGAGGATCGCCGTCGTCACAGCGCCCACGCCGCCCGGCACGGGCGTGATGGCGTTAACGACCGGCTCCGCAGCATCAGAATCGACGTCACCCACCAGCTTGCCAGCGGCCTCGTCCCAATTAATGCCAACATCGATGATCGTCTGGCCCTCGCGAACCGCATCCACGCCAATCGTACGCGCGCGTCCAACGGCGGCAACCACAATGTCGGCAGCACGGCACTCGGCAGCAAGGTCGCGTGTATGCGTATGGCACGTCGTCACGGTCGCATTGCGCGCCGTAAGCATGGCGGCAACAGGACGCCCGATCACCAGCGAGCGCCCGACCACAGCAACCTTAGCTCCATCCAGCTCAACGCCGTAATGATCCAGCAAAGCAAGCACGGCTTCGGCTGTGCAGGGGGCAAAACCCTCGCCGCGCCCCGAAAGCGTGGTGAGCAGCGAAGCCGGCGTCATGGAGTCAACGTCCTTGGCAGGATCGAGTGCCGCGGCAACCGCGTCCTCGTCAAGGCCGGCGGGCAGCGGGCGGAACATCAGGCAGCCATGAACAGACGAATCGGTATTGATGTCCTCAATGGCCGCCAACAGCTCGTCCTGCGAAACATCGGCGGGAAGCAAAACGCGGCGAGCTTCAATGCCAACCTTCTCGCAGCGCTTGAGCGCGCCGCGCTCGTAGGATAGGTCGTCCTCGCGTTCACCCACACGCACGATAGCCAACGTCGGAACAACGCCCCGCTCGCACAGGGCAGCGCAGCGAGCAGCAAGTTCCTCAGTCAACGCGCGGGCGACGGGAGCACCCTTCAGCAGTTCAGCCATGGCTATCCTCTCTTCCTTGCAGCGTCGGCGGCGCGGCGCGCCAGCGCATCGGCGCGCGGCAACCACGTGTCGAGCAACTCATCACACGCCGTCTCGAGCTCCTCAGCACGAGCGCGATCCTTCATAGACGTGGTGTTCGCAAAGAGCGTCAAGCTCGCGCCCTGCATAGCGGAACGGCAGAACACGGCGCCGCACGCCACATCGGACAGCAGCTGACGCGAACCCTTGTCGGCCATGTCCTCGAGCAGCGCCAGTGCACGCCCGCAGGCATCCATAATGCGATACGGCGGCATGGCGGCCACATGCAGCGCATCCTGAATCGCGGTCGCTCGAGCCGGATCGCCACGCGGAATACCGTACGCCGCGGACACCTGCCCATATGCACGAACGTCCTCGGCAACCAACTCGACAAGCTCCTGGGCCAGCTCATCAGCCTGGGCAAACGCGCGCGTCAGGTCATCCGCGCGATCGGCAAGCGCGGGGTTGGTCGCGCCGTAGCGCGCGACCATCCCGCACAGCGAGGCGCCCAGCGCACCCACAAAGGCGCTCGCGCTGCCGCCGCCGGGCACCGGCTCGCGCGCGGCCAGCGCCTCGGCAAACCCGCGGCAGGTCTTGTCCATCATCTCTTGGCTCATACACATGCACCTTCAAGTCATATACATCGGTCGAGCGGCAACCGCCGACCGACCGCATCGATCACATAATGGTGCTAAGTCTAGCCCATAAGCACATGGGCGTCAGCGCACCTGGCCATCGCGGATTTCTATGACGAACGATAGGCTTCGGCACCGCAAACATGGGACACATGGCCCACGTTTCGAGACTCCCGGGCAGCGGCAACCGGGGCATACATATAGGTAAGGAAACCTATGTTGGGGCAACGCTTAACACGGCACCGGACGACGAATGGAGGAACAACAGCACAGCAAACAAAGCCATCGTGTGCGCGTAACCGCCGCCCCAGCGATCCGCGGCACACGATGTCCCTGGCAGACAAGGAGGACGCCACCATGAAGAAAAAGACCCTATCGATCCTTTCCCTCTGCATCGCCCTCTTTGCCGCGTTTGCCCTTGTCGGCTGCGGCGGGAGCGCATCGGGCGGCGGCAGCGCCTCCAAGAGCGAGAGCAAGGAAAAGGCCCCCGTCGCCAAGAAGACCGACTTTATCTGGTTTAAGGTCGAGATGCCCGAGGGCGTCGGCGTAAGCGACTCCGCCGGCAAGAACGCCGACAGGGTCCAGCTCACCTTCCCCGAGAACGAGAACACCACAGTCGACCGTTTCATCCCCGTTTGGCAAGAGAAGATGACGGCCGAAGAGTCCTTTGCAGAGCAGGCCGAAAGGCACACCGGAACGTTCCAGTGGGAGGATGGCGACCCCGTCGAGTACAACGGTAGAACATGGCTCACCGGAACGTGCAAGGACAATGGCGGTACTTATACCTACCTCTTTTCCGACGTCGACACGGGAAGCATCTACATCTTGATTAGGAACGTCGAGCTTCACGAGAAAGAAGCTGAAGCGCTCCTCAACTCCATTGAGTTCCCCGATGACATGAAGGCGGCCGTGAGTGAGGCACGCGACGTCGAGATTTCGAGTATCGAGATCAAGTAGCAAGAGTCCACGCACGCCCGTGCACGCGCCCCATTAAAAGCGCGGGCGCCCAACCCCGGGGAGGGTCGGCAGCTTCGGCCCTCCCCTCTCTTGCGTCCACATATATTGCCACTTATCGGCGCAAATCCGACCCCCAGAATGGGACACATGGCCCACCCTAGCGAGCCGCTCGCGCGTACAGTAAAGGCAGGTAATCCATGGGCGGTTACAGATCGAGGAGGACACGACCATGAAAAAGAAGGCCTTTGCGATTCTCACCCTCTGCTTGAGTCTCTTTGCCGCAGTTGCCCTGGTGGGCTGCGGCGGAAGTGGCGGTGCTGCCGGCAGTGGCGGTGGCGGCGGAGCGGAAAAGCCAGCCGTGGATATGAGGACCGACTTCATCTGGTTTAAGGTCGAGATCCCCGAGGGCGTCGAGGTCACCGACGTCGCCGGCGATACCGCCGACAGGGCCCAGTTTAAGTTCACCGAGAGCGAGCACGCCAGCGACCGCTTCATCCCTGTCTTTGACTCCGACAAGAACGCCGACGAACTGTTCGACTACGAGGCCAAATGGAATGCCAGCTTTGAGTGGACCGAGAACGATCCCGTCAAGTACAACGGCAAGACCTGGCGCAACGCTTCCTACACTCATTCGGGCGGCGTGACGACCGAGTACTTCACCGAGGCGGGCGGCGGCAGTGTGTACGTGCGTATCGACAACGTCGAAGAGCACAAGGACGCCGTCGAGACCATGATGAAGTCCCTTGAGTTTGCCGACGACATCGCCGAGGCCAAGACCGAGGCCATGGACGTTAAGCTCGACGACATCGAGATCAAGCGCTAAGCGACTGGCGAGCGCAGAGGGAAACACGGGAGCCATGCAAACATGCCCCAGTGTCCCAGCACTTCGTACCAAGGGAGGTCCGGTAAGCCGACCCTCCCTTTCCTTATGCCAATGCAGTATAGTGACCAAAACGAGTGCATAACCGCACCCTGCGAACGGAGGAGTTATGACCGAACACCACGCCATCAGCCGTCGAGCATTCACGTTGGGCCTAGGACTCGCAGCATTGTCGCCATTTGCAAGCCTGCCCGAAACCGCGGGATTGGGCCTTCCCCTGCGAGCGGCATTTGCAGACGACGCTGCCACAGCGTCGGTCAGCCTCGACAATTTCGTCATTCGCCTTCGCCCCGCGGGCTATTTTCGCACCGCAAGCGTCAACCAAGACGGCAACGTTCGCGGCAACGTCTGCCACCTGTTTAACGACGGCACGTCCAGCAAGCTCATCCTTGAGAACGTAACGACCAAGAATGACGATACAAACTGGTATGCTATCCGCACCTTGCTCAATTTCGAAGAGCATAAAAAGACGGGCTACAGCATTTGGTCGGTCGACGACGACTCGGACAAAGATGGAAAGGTCATCCACGTATGGGGCGGCGAGTATGACAACAAGCCCAGCCGCGCTTTTGCGTTCGAGCGTCAATCAAACGGAACCTATATCATCCGAGACCGCACGGTCGAGAAAGAAACCGAGAAAAAAGACATTAAGTACCTGGCAATAGAATCGAACGGCGAAGACCAGGACAACAATAAGATCTGCCATAAGAGTAAGAGCATTCCGTGGGAGCTCGAACTTATCGGTTACGACATGAAAAAGAACGATGCCACGGTTAGCAGCCTCGACTGGATCACGTACAGCAGCTACGTCGATGGGCCATGTTGGATGAAATACGTCAACGACAACAAGTTCCTCGACGAGCTGAGCATCCCGGGTACGCACGATTCGGGCACCTGCAGCGTGGACAACGACACTGAGCCCCAATCCTCGCAAGTAAAATGCCAGCAGGATTACATTCCCACGCAGTTGCTCGAGGGAATCCGCTATTTTGATATCCGACTCGGGAAGGGCAACGACCCCGGTATCTGCCACGGGGATTTCTACCTATTCAAAAAAGACGGGAACTATCTGCATCTCTCCGATGTCATCGGTTACTTCAAAACGTTTTTGAGCGAAAACCCGAGAGAAGCGCTTATCATGCTCGCATCGCGCGGCAACGACGAGGCTACCGACGAAAGCATAACGACGGCCTTCGCCAAGGTTATGGCCGATAACCCCGATCTGTTCTACACGTCGAGCCACGTCCCCACGCTGGGCGAGGTGCGCGGAAAGATCGTCCTGCTGCGTCGATTTGGGCTCGACGGCAACAGCGTAGACGGCCACACGTGGGGCCTCAACCTTACCGAATGGGATGACAAGATCAAGGCTCACTCCGACAGCACCACTATGTGTCTCGTCCAAGACGCGCGGGGCTTTGAAGCCGCGGGGGAAACAGGCGACGAGGAGCCCTATTGCACCAAGGTATACGCCCAGGACAAGTACAAACTCACGGGAACCGACAAGCTCAGCTGGGTCGATAATGCGCTGAAGGAAACGACCGGGCGCACGCGCAACAAGGTGGACGTCGTGGACGATGACGGGGCCGAGGTGCCAGTCCAGGAGCGTTGCTGGTCTATCAACTACACCAGCTGCACGGGCTTGTCGCACGGAGGCAATCCTTTTACCTCGGCACGAGTGGTCAACGAGCATCTGTACAAGAGCCCGTACATCAACCCCAGCGGCAACGAGGACACAAAGTCAGATTACCTCAAGCACATTGGCATTATCGCATCCGACTTTGTTGATGCGGCGCTGGCCCGGAGCATCTACCAGCGCAATTACGATGCACAGCACAAGCAGACAGCTTCGTACTACCTCCCGACCCGTATGCGCATGACATACGGCGACTCGCTGAGCGATGCCTCACTCCAGGATGGCAAGACCGTTGGCGAGGGCCATTTCCGCCTCGTCGACAGCAGCAACGTACTCAACGTAGCGGCTTCGGGCCATGCGTTTGCCATCGAATATGTGGATGTCGACGCCCTGGGCAACGAGACCGTTACGGGGCTGCAGGGCCCTGTGTCCATCGATATCGATCCACGCGCGCTGACGCCCCATTTTGAGGGACTCGAAGGCCTTAAGGCCGGCGAAGACGTGCGCGCCAAGATTGCGGCATCACTCGAGGGCAAGCTCGAAACCGATGCCTGCACAGCCCAGCTCGAGTTTGTGCACGACGCGAACGGCGCTCCGGGCACGGCAATGGCCGAGGGCGAAACATTTGCCGCAGGAACGTACTGGGTGCGCGTGAACGGTCTCTTGGGCGACGCGGCGCAGAACTACACGCTCGCCAGCGACGGAGCCGCAAGCTTTACCGTAGCGGCCTCGGGCAGTGCAGGCGGCACCGGCACCGGCGGTGGCGCGGGCTCCAACGCAGGCAGCGCCGACAAGAACGGTAAGGGCGACCAGGGCAAGAACTCGGGCGAAAAACTCGCCGGCACGGGCGACGGTTCTGGCGTTGCCGCCGGTCTCGCTGCCGCCGCCGTAGCGACGACGGTCGCCGGCGCAGCAATGCTTGCCAGTGACCGCGACAATACCGAGGACGTTAACGAATAGGCAAGCCAGTCTTTTGGGCGCATCAACTCAATCGGGGGCGCAGGACACCGTTCTGTGCCCCCTGATTTTTACCTTGGCCCGAACGCCGCCACAGGCTACATCACCATGTTCAGCGCGTTAACAAACTCCTGGGCCTTCGCACGGCTGCTCAGGCTAAAGACGCAAGCAGTCAACAGCCTGTTACGCAGAAAAACATCGCGGCCTTTGATTCTATTGACGCCCGTAATGTCCTTAAGATAGACAATCTCGGTGTGCTTGCCGCCGAAAGTGCCCTTCTTGAGTACCTCAATGCGGTTAGGGTAGATCTTGACGTCTTTAAACCTACCCGGACCTTTGTCCTGGAACAGCAGCGTGTTGTTGTCCATACGCGTCACTCCCGCGGGGTTCGCTAAAACTGCCTCTATGGTCACATTTTAACCACTTCGGGAATCCTGCACGAAGGCGCTAGGCGACATTGGAATTCGAGTCCGCGCGAGGACTTTTAATGAAGTGCCCGGCACTTCCCCGCAACACAAAAACGGGGCAGTCCGCACTCCTGCGAGCTGCCCCGTTCCTCTAACTATCGCATCGCAGCGCCGACCGGCGCGACTCCCCTACTTCCCAAAGATCGCGGCGAACAAGCCTTTTCGTTTGGGCTTTTCCTCTCGGTAGGAACCCTCGGCTGCCGCTGCCACCTGGCGCGGTTGCTCGCCGCCTCCACGGCGCACGATCTGGTATAGGAACGGAGATTTAACATATTTGACCTCGACGGGCGTGGCGTGTACGGTGCTCTCACCGGACAGATGCAGGCTCGGGCTGAGCGGCGCCACGATATGCGTTTCGCGCTTGTCGCTAAACACCACCGCGGCCGCACGACCCGTCTGGCCGTTTACGGCAATGCGCACCTGCTCGCCATCGCGGCCATCCGTCGCCGGACGATCGACAAAGTAGACCGGCACCATCACCAGGCCGTCCTTATGCTTGCGGGCCTTGCGCGCCCACGTGCGAATGCTCTTTTTATTGAGCCCCAGGGTCGCCTCGGCATCGTTGCCCGCAACCTCGAGCGCCAACTTATCAATGACCACCTGGTCCTTGGTAGACGCATCGACGGAGACAACGCGAAAGTCACCTTCCTGCATGGCGGGATCGAACGGGCCGACCTTGGCAAAGTCCCATGGCTCCAAAATGCCCATGAGACGAACGCCCAGGTAGTTTGCCCTGGGATATGCCCAGTCGAGCACCTCGTAGTACACCAGGGTCTCCTTGCTCAGGCCCTTGCCTGGGAAGGACGCCATCATGCGCAGGTCCGCGAGCGCCATGGGGAAGTAGAAGAGCATCATGTCGTTTTGGATCGCGTCTTCCACGTCGTGCCCGGCAAAGGCATCCGGGTACTGGCGCACCAGCTGCAGCGCGTTGGCATGTGCCTGCTGCGGCGAGATTTCGCAGGGAATACCCTGCTCCGGCACATACTCCGCACCCACGCCCATGGTCAGACGTTTGCTAAACGTACCGGGCTTGAGCAGGTCGGCAATGCCGATCTTGTTGCCGCAGGACGGGCACTCAAACACACGCTGCGTTGACTCGCCCTCAAAGGACGCTCCGCAGAAGGGGCAGGGAATGCTCACATGCGTGGCCTCTTGGAACTCCTGCGCCGTGCCGCGATCCTCCCACAGCAGATGTTCCAGGACCGACTGATTGCGCCAGTGCGAATTGAAGAAATACCAGTCCGGGTCCTCCGGGCGCTCGAGTTGCGACACATGCGTGAGCTTGAGCAGTCCATCCACCACCGTCAACGGCGTATGGCGAATGCCCAAAGCGCTCTTGGGCTCTCCGGCGTCCGCCTGCCACGGAATGACCGCGCCGCAATAGGCGCACTCAAAGCTGCGCTTAGCCTGGTGCGAGTACATAGGGCCGCCGCAGTTTTGACATTTAATGGCAAACATCTCGTCCATGGAAACGTCCTCCTTTGCACAGGGGCTGTCGACATTAAGTATGTCGAGCAAACAGGCACATGCCCATACCCATGTGGCCCAAAATGGACCACCTAGGCAGACGAGAAGGCTCGCTCGTTAGCACCGGCAGACCATTGCTGCATTTTCTGAGCATCGGTGCACAGCGCCTCCGCGCGAGCTACACTATCCCCTTAAACATGATTGTGAGGACGACCGCTATGCTATTCGTAAATCGGCTGGTACATACGCTTGTTCCCGGCAGCGAGGGCGAGCCGGTCGATGCATCTTGCCGCACCAACGCTGGCTTTGCCGCAAGTCTCATCTGCATTGGCCTCAACATCACCCTGTGCCTGGCCAAGGGCATCGCGGGCCTGCTCGCCGGCTCCGTCTCTCTCATCGCCGACGCATTCAACAACCTCTCCGATGCCTCGAGCAACATCGTGAGCCTGCTCGGGTTCCGCCTTGCCAGCCGCCCGGCAGACGAAGACCACCCCTATGGCCACGGCCGCTACGAATATCTCGCCGGCCTGTTTGTCGCCGTCCTCGTTTGTGCCGTCGGCATCAACCTGGTGCTCGAGTCCGTTACCAAGATCATCAAGCCCTCCCCCACCGCTTACACGCTCGTTTCCCTTGCAGCACTGGCTACATCCATGCTCGTTAAGCTCTGGATGGCCGCGTTCAACCGCACGCTGGGCGACCGCATCGACTCAGAGACGCTCATCGCCACGGCGCAGGACTCCAAAAACGACGTCATCACCTCGGGCTCGGTCCTGGTGGCAGCGCTTATCTCGCAAACAACCGGCTTTGACCTCGATGGCTGGGCAGGCCTGGGCGTGGGCATCTTCATCTGTATCAGCGGCATGGGTCTGGTGCGCGATGCCATCAGCCCACTGTTGGGACAGGCGCCCGATCCTAAGCTTGTCCAGACAATCCGCGACAAGATCATGTCGTATCCGCAGGTCCTGGGCACGCACGACCTGATGGTGCACGACTACGGTCCCGGTCGCCAATTTGCCAGCGCCCACGTGGAGATGCCCGGCGAGGGCGATGCATTTGAGCACCACGAGATCCTGGATACCATCGAGCACGATATCAAGCGCCAGATGGGCATCGGCATCACGCTGCACTGCGACCCCATCGCCACAACCGGCGACGACCTGCGCGGCTGGGTCAGACGCGGCATCATGCAGATCGACCCCGCGCTCTCCATCCACGACCTGCACGAGCACGACGGCTTCGTCTCGTTTGACCTGGTGCGCCCCGACGGCTTTGACATATCCGACGAGGAGCTGCTGGAGCTCGTCACGCGCATCGTGCACGAGCGCCGGCCCGATGCCTCGTGCGTCGTCACGTTTGACTCGGGCTTTAGCTCGCCCGATCGCCCGGCCGAGCAGCTGTAGCCCGCCTAACAGCTAGTTTCCCTGCGTGCCCGAGATGCCGTTTTGCAGCGCATTCCAGGCATCCGTTGCCATGTCGCCCAGGTTCTGCGCGGTGTCGCCGAGATTCTGGGCCGTGTCGCCCAGCTGCTGGGCTTTATCACCCAACTCCTGTGCCTTGTTGCTCAGGTCCTCCAGCGCATTGGAGCTCGAGCTGTCCGTGGTGCCCTGCTCGCTGGACGCGTTGCCCGACGAGTTGCCCTTGTGCGTTAGCTGGATCTCGAGACTGCCATTGTCGTTATAGTAGGCAGAAGTAACGACCCAATTGGCATCGACGACAGGCGTTGAGCCGTCATCGGTCAGGATCACGGCGTTCGAAAGGTCGGCCCCACGCGACTTGAGGAGCTTCTTGGCGTTGGACCAGTACTGCCCCGGGATATCGCTCAGGTCGACGGCGGCAGACTGGGTGGCCGCAGCCTGCTCGGCCTGTGTGTCGGTCGAGGCTCCTCGCTTGTTGAGCATGCCAGACACGATGGCAAACGCAACCGACAGGGCAAAGAAAATCGCCAGCACGATCAGAATCTTCTTGATCACACCCGCCGAACGCGAAGGCTTCTCCTCCTCGTCCTCGCCATACTGCGGAATCGACTTGGGATACTCGCGATACGGCTCGCGCGCGTAGACATCGCGCGACTCATAGCGAGGCTGCGCCGTACGCGGCATATACGTCGTCTGCTGAGGCTGTGGAATGGGATTCTGCGACAGATCGTTATAAGGATCCGGCGCCGAGGCGGCATAGGGATTCTGCGGCGCGTAACCAAACGGGTCCGGCGCCGCGTTGCCATAGGGGCTTTGCGGAGAGGCGGCATAAGGGTCCTGCGCCGCGTCGCCATAACCCATAACCCGCGTAGGCTCGGCAGAAGGCTGCGTCGCGGCAGGGTCGGCATAACCGGGACCGGGCACAACGCGGGTCGCATCGGCGCTGTCACCAGCCTGCGCGGAGCCATAGCCGCCCATCACGGTCGTCTTGTCCTGATCCATGCAACGATTCCTTTCCGTCGCCCGTAAGCATCAAGTTATCCATGCATTCTACCCGCGCAAAAGCCTATGACGGGCAAAGCCCGCCGGCATCACAAGACATGCGCGGCATTCGAGATCAAAAGCCCCGCCGGGCCTTGGGGGCACGGCGGGGCGGGCAGGCAGCTAGGGGCAACAGGCTTAGAACAGGCCGGTGATGTTGCCGTCGTTATCGACGTCAATGTTCTCGGCCGCGGGAACCTTGGGCAGGCCCGGCATGGTCAGAACGCTGCCGGTCAGCGCGACCACAAAGTGAGCACCGGCGGAAACCTTGAGCTCGCGCACCGTGATGCGGAAGCCCTCGGGAGCGCCCAGCGCCTTGGCATTGTCGCTAAAGCTGTACTGCGTCTTGGCCACGCACACCGGCAGGTTGCCAAAGCCGTTCTCACGCAGCTCGGCGAGCTGACGCTTGGCAGCAGGCGTAAAGTCGACGCCGTCGGCGCGGTAGACCTTGGTGGCAACGGCCTCCAGGGCGTCGGCCACATCGGCACCGTCCTCGTAGGCAAACTTGAGCTCGCTCGGCTGCTCGATCAGGCGCATGACCTCGTCGGCCAGGTCGAGCGCGCCCTCGCCGCCCTTGGCCCAGACCTCGGACAGCTTAACGTTGACACCGAGCTTCTGGCACTCGGACTCGATGAGCTCGAGTTCGGCCTCGGTGTCCGTCGGGAAGCGGTTGATGGCGACCACGCAGGGCAGACCGTAGACGTTCTGGATGTTGTCGACGTGACGCAGCAGATTGGGCATGCCGGCCTTAAGGGCCTCGAGGTTCTCCTCGTTAAGATCGGTCTTGGCGACACCGCCGTTGTACTTAAGCGCGCGGGCAGTCGCAACGACCACGACGGCGCTGGGACGAACGCCCGTCATGCGGCACTTAATGTCGAGGAACTTCTCGGCACCCAGGTCGGCGCCGAAGCCGGCCTCGGTAATGGCGACATCGCCAAAGCGCATGGCCATACGCGTGGCCATGATGGAGTTGCAGCCGTGGGCGATATTGGCGAAGGGGCCACCGTGGACAAACGCAGGCGTGCCCTCGAGCGTCTGCACCAGGTTGGGTTTGAGCGCGTCCTTGAGCAGAGCCGCCATGGCGCCCTGAGCCTTAAGGTCGCGAGCGCGGACGGGCTCGCCGGCGAAGCTGTAGCCGACGACGATCTCGCCCAAGCGCTCCTTGAGGTCGTTGATGCTCGTGGACAGGCACAGGATTGCCATGACCTCGGAGGCGACGGTGATATCGAAGCCGTCCTCGCGCGGCACGCCCTGGGCCTTACCGCCAATGCCGTCGATGACGTGGCGCAGCTGGCGATCGTTCATGTCGACGACGCGCTTCCAGGTAATGCGCTTAACGTCGATGCCGAGCTGGTTGCCCTGCTGAATATGATTGTCGAGCATGGCGGCCAGCAGGTTGTTGGCAGCACCGATGGCATGGAAGTCGCCGGTAAAGTGCAGGTTGATGTCCTCCATGGGGATGACCTGGGCCCAACCGCCGCCGGCGGCACCGCCCTTTACGCCAAAGACGGGGCCGAGCGAAGGCTCGCGCAGGGCCACGGCGCTCTTGATGCCGCGACGGCGTAGGCCGTCGGCCAGGCCGATGGTCGTGGTGGTCTTGCCCTCGCCCGCGGGCGTGGGGTTGATAGCGGTCACAAGGACAAGCTTGGCCTGATGATCAGTTGGCTCATTGAGCAGGGAATAGTCGACCTTTGCCTTGTCAAAGCTGTACGGAATCAGATGCTTAACGTCGACGCCGGCGTTCTTGGCCACCTCGGTAATAGGCAGCGGCGTAACAGAACGTGCGATTTCGATGTCAGTAGGCATGGGCGGTCCTTTCGTTACCGGATGAGAAAAAGACCAATCCAGCATAGCACGCACGCGCAATAGTAAAACACCCGTAACCGACGAACGGCGATATGTTTATCCAATGCCCAGTGATAGCCTACAGATACGCCGGCACAAAGGCCCCTACAGGGTCGGCTCGATTCCCAAGTGCTCAAAGGTGCGAAGCGTTGCCTGGCGGCCCTGCGGCGTACGGATCATCAATCCGCACTGCAGCAGATACGGCTCGTAAACATCCTCGAGCGTGCCCGGGTCCTCACCCACCGCACTGGCAAGCGTTGTCAGGCCAACGGCACGACCGGAGAACGTCTTGGCAAGCGTCTCCAAGATACGAATGTCCATCCAGTCCAGGCCAAGCTCATCGATCTCGAAGAACTCGAGCGCCTGGCGGCAAATGTCCAGCTCGATAGGACCGTTGCCGCGCACCTGTGCATAGTCGCGCACGCGCTTGAGCAGACGGTTGGCAAGACGCGGCGTGCCGCGCGAGCGTGAGCCGATCTCGAGCGCGCTGGGATGGTCAATCGTCACGCCAAGGATAGTCGCCGAGCGCGTCACGATCTGGGCGAGCTCCTCGACCGTGTAGTAATCTAGGCGATACGAAATGCCAAAGCGGTCGCGCAGCGGGCCGGTCAACATGCCCGAGCGGGTCGTGGCCGCTACCAGCGTGAACTTGGGGATATCCAGGCGAATCGAGCGCGCCGCCGGACCTTTGCCGATCACGATATCGAGCGCAAAGTCCTCCATCGCGGGATACAGGACCTCCTCGACCGAACGGTTGAGACGGTGGATCTCATCGATAAACAGCACATCGCCCGGCTGCAGGTTGGTAAGGATAGCCGCCAGGTCACCGGTACGCGCGATGGCCGGACCGCTCGTCGTCTTGATCTGGGCGCCCAGCTCGTTGGCGATAACCGTAGCCAGCGTGGTCTTACCCAAGCCCGGAGGACCCGAGAAGATCACGTGGTCGAGCGTCTCGCCACGGCTCTGAGCTGCCTCGATCAACACGCGCAGGCTCTGCTTGATGTGCTCCTGGCCGCAGTAATCGTCCAGGCGCTGGGGGCGCAAGGTGCGGTCGACATCGAGGTCCTCGGGCGTCAGCTCCGAGCCCACCATGCGCTCGCCGTGCGCCATGGATGCCGCCGGCGAGTTGCCGGGCGTCGCCCACAGGTCCTGAGAGTCATCGGCTTCCCACATCACGCATCCATTCCAAGTCGCTTAAGCGCCGCGCCGAGCAGGTCCTCGACACGCATATCCTGCCCATCATACCCGCTCAGGGCAACATCGGTCTCCTGCGGGCTAAAGCCCATGGAAAGGAGCGCCGCACGGGCGTCATCGATCGCCGAGGGCGCGGCGGCGGGCACGGGCATCGCGACCTGTCCGGGAATCACGTCGACCGGCACAAAGCCCTTATCCTTGGCAAAGGTGCTCTTAAGCTCCAAAATCAGGCGCTGAGCCGTCTTTTTACCCACGCCGGGCACCTTGGCCATGCCTTTGTCGTCCTCGGCCATTACCAGCGAATACAGCTGTCCCACGGTATAGGTGGAAAGCACGGCGAGTGCCAGGCGCGGACCAACACCCGAGACGGACACGAGCCGGTCGAACATCGTGCGCTCGTCCTTGGAGGCAAACCCAAAGAGCGTCATGGCGTCCTCGCGCACCTGCATGCGTGTGTAGAGGCGGACCTCGCCGCCGGGCGTCGGCAACGTGGCAGCGGTGCTGCCCGAGATGCCGAGCTCAAAGCCCACGCCCGACACATCGACGACGGCCGAGCTCATTGTTGCCTCGACAAGCGTTCCATGGAGCTGGGAGATCATCAGTATCCGGTTCCTCTCTGTTGATAGAACTCGCCGCCAGTAAGGGCGCGGGTACGGCTGAGGTTTACGTGGCAGATGGCGCAAGCCAGGGCATCGGCGGCATGGTCGGGATGCGGGTCGTGGTCGAGCTGCGTGAGCGTGCGCACCATGTAGGCGACCTGCCGCTTGTCCGCGGCGCCCGTACCCACGACGGCCTGCTTGATCTGCATAGGCGTGTACTCGCCGATCTCGAGTGCGCACTCCGAAAGCGCCACAAGCGCGGCGCCGCGGGCGTGCGCCGTGGGGATGGCCGAGCGGACGTTGGCGCCAAAGTAGATGCTCTCGATGGCAGCCGTGTCGGGGCGGTACCGCTCGACGACATCCTTAAGATCGCGAGCAATGTGCGACAGGCGCACTGCGAGCGGGCTTCCGGCACTGGTCTCGATGCAACCGTAGGCACGGCAGCGAACCTCGCCTCGCCGCTCCTCGATAATCCCCCAACCCGTATGGGCCAAACCGGGGTCGATACCCAAGATAACCAAGCCAGCCTCCCCTCGCCTTTTGCCGAGCGCAAGGCAAGGCCCCACGCACTATTCACGAACGTCTGTTCTAGAATAACACAACAGGGCCGAGATACTTAGTTGAACTGTCGGGGTTGGGAGCGAATCCTATCCCATAGCTAGTTTTGGCTGAAGAAAGGAAATTGGCGGGGATCCACCGGCGGATGCGGCATCGGGCCACCCTGCGGGTCGCCCTGACCGCCCATCATCTTATCGATGGCGTCCTGGACCTCGCCCTCAAACTTCTTCATGCCCTCATGCAAACGACGCTGACCGTCCTTGGAGCGCAGCTCCTCCATCTGCTCGGGCGAAATTCCCAGCAGCTCGCCGAGCACGCCCATCATCTCGTTTCGCATGCGCTCGCTCGAATCCTCGTCGGCATAGCGGCGCACCTCTGCGCGCGCCAGCGAATCAACCGTCATGCGCTCCTTACCGTTAAGCCCCAAATCGGACCACGCGAGCATATACGGCCAGGAACGCTCGGCAAACGAACGCGCCGAGACAATCGGCGCCGTCGGCAGATGGTGGCGGGCAGCCTCGCCCTGGCGCACAAGCATCAACAGCAACGAGCAGGCCTCGGGCTTGCCGGCAGCCATCGGGATGTCGTCGAAAGGACGGTTGCGGTCCACATGCGACTCGAGCGTACCATCGACCTCGCCGGGCTCAAGCCCACCGAGCAGCTGCGCCGCGCGGTCGAGCATGTCAACCGGACCATTGAGCGTCGAAAGCGCCTGCGCCAGCACGCGCTCCATGCAATCCTCCACCGCGTTGAGCGTCACGAGCTCCTGCGGCACCACGGCAGACGTACGGTTGCGCACGCGCGCCACAAACTCGAGCGTCGACAGATACACATCGCCAAAGGGCGCAAAATCGCCCTGGTAGCCACCGCAAAGCGCGGGCGCCGCCAGCGCGTACTCAGTCTTAGACAACGGACTCAACGCCATAGCGCCCAGCTCGAGCGCGGTATCCTCCAGCATGAGCCCCAGCGTACGCGAGCGCAGGCGTTCGGCGTCGCCCGCCGACACGTCGCGGTCGAGCACACGCGCGGCATCCGGCACATCGCGCTCAACCGTGCGAATATGCAGGCGCTCGGCAATGGCACGGACGGCGGCGCAGCGAGCCGCCTCGGCCTCTTCCTGCGCCGGCGTAAAGATGCGGTTGCGTCCCAACACCAGACCGATCACATTGCGCGGGCCCAGGGCGTCGACGGCAAGCGCCGCCAGCAGGGACGACGGCAGGTCACCCTCGAGCGCCACCACGGCGCGCGACGTACCGTGGGCGCGGGCGTTGTCGCGCACGGCAAGTACCAGCGCCTGCCACAGCCACTCCTCGGAGCGAAACTCGAGCAGCTCATGGTCCTCCAAAGCATCGAGCATCACACCGCGCTGAATCTCCTGGACCAGAAGGCTCTCCTCAAAACACGGCGCCTGGGCCACCACGCGGCCGCAGTCATCGAGCACAAACGACCCGCCGGTATACACCGACTCGTCGTACGCACCGACCGGCGCCATGCAGGCAAACCACACACTGCGCTTGGATGCGATCTTGCGGTAGGCTCCACTGCGCACGGCGGCAACGGCAGCTGTCTCGCGGTTGGTCATATCGAATGCGTTGAACTGGAAATAGGCAATGAGGTCGACGCCGGTCGGCAGCATCTCGAGCTCGCGGTCCAGGTCGAAGATCACCGCGATGCGCACGCCGTCCACGTCGAACACCGGCGGCGCCCAACGCGCGTCGTTGTTCTCACCGCGCTGCAAGGCAATGCTTGCGCGCGCGGGCACCACGCGACCGTCCTTGAGCATCATGTAGTCGAGCAGCGGCTGGCCCTCAAACGAAACCGCCGCGGGCACGATGCAGATCATATCGAGCTCCTGGATACGCTCAGCGACGCCGGTCAGGCCGGCAAGCATGTCGTGCTCAAAGTCGGCAGCGCCCACCAGGCCGCCGGGCAGGGCGCCCATAAAGAGCGGAGCCGGCACGCACAGCACGCGCGCACCGCGCTCATGGGCCAGGCGCGCCTGGTCCTCGATGCGGCCGCAGATACCCTCAATATCACCCAGGCGCATATCGATCTGTGCAAGTGCGAGCTTCATGGCTCAGCCCTTTCCGTCGTAAACCGTCGTTATCGTAGTAAAAGCGCCGGCCGCAAGATGCAGTCGGCGCTTGCATGTGCATATGCTAGCTATGATACCCCGAGCGGGGGCACGCTCCTAGAACGTCGCGGACCACAGCCCGTGCAGGTTGCAATAGGCATAGACGGTGCCAGTCTTGGAACCGCCGGCAAAAAACGTCGCGGGCTTCATGCCGGGCTGGAGGTAATGGACCTCCAGACGGCCCTCGGCCTCAAGCGCGATCCACTCGATATAGTGCTCGGGCAGGCTGGGGTGCTCGACCGAGCCCACGCGCGCACGAATCACGTGGCCGTCGCGCTCGCTCTCGACGACGGGCACGTGTTTCTCGTGCGCCGCGTCCTCGGTGTTCGCGGTCAGCTCCGTGCAGCCGGCAGGGGTTGCAACGTCGTCGCCAAGGGCGGCAATAAGCTTGCCGTCGGGGTCCTTAAAGAATTTCGCCATGATGTTCTCCTTTGCTGATGTGCCGGTGTTCTCGATGCTTCTTATGCCCAAAGGTAAACGAACCATCCACGGCATCGCAAATGAACACATAACGAGCGAGGCGAGCGCCCGGGGTCAGGGCGCGCCGGCAATCTGGAGCCGCCTCGGCAGTCCCGGTCGCCATCTGCGCAGGCTAGCGCCCGTCGCCGCCCAGCAGTGCCAGGACATCCTCGCGGGTAAACAGCGCCGACGAGATACCGTCGCCGCCGAGCACGCTGTTGACCAGGTCGCGCTTGGACTCCTGCATCTGCATGATGCGCTCCTCAATCGTGTCCTTGGCGATGAGCTTGTACACGGTCACGGTGTGCTGCTGGCCAATGCGGTGGGCACGGTCGGTCGCTTGGTCCTGCGCCGCCACGTTCCACCACGGGTCGTAGTGAATGACCACGTCGGCGGCAGTCAGGTTGAGGCCGACGCCGCCCGCCTTGAGCGAAATCAAAAACACCGGCACCTCGCCCGCCTGGAACTGCGCGACCATCTTGGCGCGGCTCTCCTTGGACGATGCGCCCGTGAGCTTAAGAAAGCCGATGTCCTCCTTGGCCAGGCGCTTGCCGATGATATCGAGCATGCCCGTGAACTGGCTAAACAGCAGAATGCGGTGCCCGCCGTCGAGCGCGCCGTGCACGAGTTCCATGCACGCGTCGAGCTTGGCGCTCCCCGCCTTGTAGTCCTCGTAGTGCAGATGCGGGTCGCAGCAGATCTGGCGCAGCTTGGTGAGCTCGGCGAGCACCTTGAGCTTGTCCTTCTTAAACTCGTTGGCTTCGCGATGCTGCACCTGCTGGGCGATGCGATCCTGGTTGGCCAGGTAGAGCTTGCGCTGTTCGCCGGTGAGCTGCGCCATGACGGTGTCCTCGATCTTCTCGGGCAGGTCGGCCACCACGTCTTCCTTAACGCGGCGCAGCACAAACGGTGACACGAGCGCCTGCAGGCGAGCGGCGCTATCGCCCTCGGCGTGTTCGACCGGGCTCTCAAAGCGCTTGGCAAACGACTCGCGCGTGCCCAAAAGGCCCGGCATCAAAAAGTCGAAGATGCTCCAGAGCTCAGACAGGCGGTTTTCGATGGGCGTGCCCGTCAGGGCAAAGCGCACGCCGGCGAGCAGGCGCTTGGCGGCGCGGGCCACCTGGGTGAGCGGGTTTTTGATGTACTGGGCCTCGTCGAGTACCACGCGGGCAAAGTCCTGCTCGGCATACTCGTCGATATCGCGACGCATGAGGTCATACGAGGTCACGACCACGTTGTGCTCGGCCACGCCGGCAATTTGCACGCGACGCTGAGCCTTGGCACCCACGATGGCGCACACGTCGAGCGAAGGCGCAAAGCGCTCCAGCTCGGCAGTCCAGTTGTACACGAGCGACGCGGGACACACCACGAGCGTGGGCTTGATGTCACCCGCCTCCACGCGCGCCAGGATATGCGCGATCATCTGCAGCGTTTTGCCCAGGCCCATGTCGTCGGCCAAAATACCGCCAAGGCCCAGATGCTCGAGCGAGCCGAGCCACTGATAGCCATCGACCTGGTAGCCACGCAGCGTGGCCTTGAGGGATGCCGGCACCGTAAAGTCCATCTTGCCGAGCGTGTCCAGGCGCTCGACGGTGCGGCGGAACGCGGCATCGCGATCGGCATCGAGCGCGGGCGTGCGCGCGAGCATGCTATCGACAAACAGGGTGCTCGACGCGGGAAGCGACACGCCGTCGAGTAGGTCGACGGCATCGACGCCCAGGTCCTCGGCAAGGCCAAACGCAGCGCGGGCGCCCTCGTCCAGACGCACAATGTCGCCGGAGGTCAGGCGCGCAAACGTCTGGTGGCGCTTGTACGAGTCCAGGTAGATGGCAAGGTCCGCGGCTGAAAGCCCGCTTGCACCCAACTCGACGTCGAGCAGATTGCTCTTGACGGTCGCACGCACCGAGAGCTTGGGCGCAGGACGTACCGAGATCTGGCGCAGGCGGTCGCTGAGCATGACCTCGCCCAGCTCAGACAGCACAGACAGGCCCTCGGTCAGCAGGCGGAACAGGCTCTCGTCATCGCGCTCCTCAAACGCCAGGCCGCCCTCGTGGAAATCGAAGTACATGGCAGCCGTGTCCATAACGCGAAACTCCGCCACAACGTCGCGGGGCGGCACGCCGGGGCGCTGGTCCTCGAAGGGGCTTCCCGGAGCACCCAGGCTAAAGAGATCTGCCGACCAATCGCCGTAGGCGACCGAGATCTCGCAGGTCACAAGCCCGTCACTGACACCGATTGACATTGCAAAGCTCGGCTCGGGCGCCACGGTGTCGAGCACGGCAGGAGCGGTGAGGTCGGTGTATTCGCGCAGCACGGGCAGCGCCATACGGCAGAACTCGCCCACCTGTTCGGCGGCGATATGGACCGGCGTGCGGCAAGGCAGCAGGCGCGACAGGAACGGTGCGGCATGCTGGGCAAACGCCGCATCGGCGCGGCGCGCGCGGTGCGTGTCGACCAGATAGGCAACATCGCCCGAGGCAAAGCAGTACGCGTCGGCAGGCAGGCGCAGGTCATAGCTGCCGCCGGCCGCCGGCGCAATCTTGGCGGCAAGGAGCGGCGGGCGTTTTGCCGAGGCCTCGTCCTCCCCTTCCGCTATCGACTCAACCGTCACCTCGTAGGAACGGTGCGTCGTCGTCCCCCGCGACCAGGCGGGCTCAAAGGAAATGGTCCGGCCGCGCAGCAAGTCCAGCATGTATACGATGTCATGCTCGGACAAGGGCAGCTGGCGCTCGGCGACAAAACCGCTGCGCGCAAAGTCGTACGACGCCGAGCGCGAACTCGTGATGTCGCAAAGATAGGCAACCGTCGTCGCAACAAGGTCGAGCAGGCGCACCGAAACCCCATCAAAGGCCTCGGGCGCATGGAGGAACGTGAGCTTTTTGCCGTACGAGAACGTGCCGCTGCGCATGTAGGCGCCGACCATGCCGTCAATGTCCTTGACCACGTAGGATACCGAGCCGCAGCGGATGCGAAGCTCGAGCGCCCAGCTAAAGCGGTCGGCAAACAGCGGATTGTAGTACGGCACCAGCGAGGGCTCCAATACCGCCTTGGGGGCATCGGGGTCGACGGTGGAGGCGAGCTTGCGGCGCATGCCCGCCAGCTCATCCATGCGCGCGTCCGAAAGATCGGAGAGTGCTTTCATGAGGCTCGGACTCGTGGGAACTGGTGCCGGGAAGGGAAAGTTGGGGTTGACCGCCGGCGCGGCGGACGCGGGGCGCACGGGTTGCTTGGGCAGCGCCGTGAACGTGCAGACCGGCGTGCGCAGGCCCTCGATGGGCTCGGCGCCGCTGGCATCCAGATACGCCAGTGCCGTGGCGATGGCGTGCTTGCACATGCCGGGGTAGCGGTAGGCGGCGGGGCAATCGCAGTCGTAGTCGATAACCTCGTGCTCGTCCACATCGAGCGCCACGTGCGTCTTGTACAGGTCGCCACGGGAACCGCGCACCGTGCCCTCGACCGTCACGTTCTTGGAGAAGCGCGAGCCGGAGTCCTCAAACGACAGCACGGCGCCGTTGAGCATGAGCGAACGTCCCTTCATAAAGGTGCCGCTCAGCGCCGCCTCCTTACGAAGCGCCTGCACAAACGTCCCCTGCGCCATCACTTCCTCCAATCAACCCGCCAAATGATATTTCTGGGACGGGGATGAAAAAATCATTCCCGTCCCAGAAAGACAGCCCCGTTATGCATCACCCAAAATGATTTTTTAATCCCCGTCCCAGAAAAATCATTTTAGATCACCGTCACGCGACCTTGGTTACCCACAATGGCCTTGGCCTCGGCTAGTAGCGGAATCGAGCGCGCGTTGACCTTGGCCGGCACCTCGGCGCGCAGCACACGCCCGTCCACCTGCTCAATAAAGATCTCCACGCGGTCGCCGCCCGGGTTGGTGGTGAGCACCGTGGCCAGGCGTGCCATGTTGCCCTGGCTAAAGCGGCTGTTGGGCACCATGACCTCAAACACCTTGGGCTTGTTGTTCTCCTCGTTGAGCTCCAACGGCACGATCTCCTGCGCGATGATCTGGTCGCCGCGGTCCGAGCGCTCGAGCTTGCCCTTAATGCGCACAAAGGCGTCGGACAGCTGCGCGCCGGTCTCGGGATCGACCTCGCCGTACAGATACCCCTCGGCCTCCTTATAGGTCTTGGGGAACACCACGACGGTGGCCTCGCCTTCCATGTCCTCGAGCTGCACAATACCCATGGGGTCGCCGTTTTTGGTCACGCGCTTGGACACGCTCGAGACCATGCCGGCCCACCACAGCGCCTTGCCCTCGGGGATCTCCTGGTTGATAGTGCCGCCCGTGGGGTTTTGCACTTCGTAGCCGGTGTCGATCTGCGAGAACGAGAAATCGCGCGCTTTGCTGAGCGCATACTCAAACGGGCGCAGCGGGTGGTCCGAGACATAGATGCCCAGAACCTCTTTCTCCTGGCTCAGCTTGAGGTGGCGGTCCCATTCCTGGCCGTCCGGATCGGGCACGCTGACCTCGAAGCCCGAGCCCTCAACATCGCCAAACATATCGAAGAACGAGGTCTGGCCGCTTGCACGGTCCTTTTGGCGCTTAACCGCGGCGTCGATGATGTTCTCGGGGTTGTTCTTGTCCACAAAGTGCATCATCTGACGGCGCGGATAGCCCGTGGAGTCGAAGGCGCCTGCCTTGATCAGCGATTCGATCACGCGGCGGTTAGCCTGGCTCGAGTCCACGCGCTCGACAAAGTCGTGCAGCGTCTTAAACGGACCGCCCGCCTCGCGCTCGGCGATAATCGCCTGCGCCACGCCGGTGCCCACGCCGCGGATGCCCGCCAGACCAAAGCGCACGCCTTCCTTGGTAGCCGTGAACTCGGTGCCGGACTCGTTGACATCTGGCGACAGCACGGGGATGCCGTCGTGACGGCACGCCGAGACGTAGTGCACGATCTTGTCGGTCTTGCCCGTATAGGACGTCAGAACGGCCGCCATGTACTCGTGCGGATAGTGCGCCTTGAGCCACGCCGTCTGCATAACCAGAATGGCGTAGCCGGCGGAGTGCGACTTGTTGAAGGCGTAGGATGCGAACTCGAGAACATCGTCCCAAATCTTCTGGGCGACCTCGCGCGTGTAGTTGTTCTTGATGGCGCCGTTCATCCAGTGGTCGTAGGTGGTCTCGTCCGAGCCATCCTCCCAGTGCAGCACCGTCGACGTGAGCAGCTTGATCTTTTTCTTAGCCACGGGCTTACGGATACGCGAGTCCGATTCGCCCTTGGAGAAGCCGCACATCTCGACGGAGATGAGCATAACCTGCTCCTGGTAGACCATGGTGCCGTAGGTTTCGCCCAGGATGTCGTCCAGGCGGTCGTCGTAGGAGACCGCCGGCTCCTTGCCGTTCATACGGTTGATGTAGGACGAGACCATGCCGGCGCCCAGCGGGCCCGGGCGGTACAGGGCGATCAATGCCACGACGTGCTTGTACTCGGTGGGCTTCATGTTCTTGATCGTGGCCGTCATGCCGGCGGACTCGACCTGGAAGACGCCGGCGGTGTGGCCGGAGCCCATGAGCTTAAAGATCTCGGGGTCGTCAAAGGGAATCTCTTCCTCTTTGATGTCGATGCCGAAGTTCTTTTTGATGTTGGCCTTGGCCTTGGAGATAACCGTCAGCGTGCGCAGGCCCAGGAAGTCCATCTTGAGCAGGCCCATGTCGGCGACAGTATGGCCCTCGTACTGGGTAATCTCGACGCCGCCCTTGGTATCGAGCTTGGTGGGCACGTGCTCGTTGACGGGGTCGCGGCAGATCAGAACGGCGCACGCGTGCACGCCCTCGCCACGGGTGAGGCCCTCGATAGAGAGCGCCGTGTCGATGATGCGGCGGGCGTCGTCGTCCTTTTTATAGGCCTCGGCAAAGTCGGGGTTAAAGAGATCCTCTTTGCCGGGTTGTTTGTCGAGCACCTGCTTGAGCTTGACCTTGGGGTCGCTCGAGACCATCTTCGACAGGCGCTGGCCCATGTAGACCGGGTAGTCCAGGACGCGCGCGGCGTCGTTGATGGCCTGCTTGGCCTTGATGGTCGAGTAGGTGATGACGTGGGTGACCTTCTCGGGGCCGTAGAGCTGGCGAACGTGCTCCACGACCTCGAGGCGCCGCTCATCGTCGAAGTCCATATCGATATCGGGCATCTCGGTACGCTGCGGGGACAGGAACCTCTCGAACATCAGGCCGTTCTCGAGCGGGTCGAAGGCGGTGATGTTCATGGCGTAGGCGACGATAGCGCCGGCGGCCGAGCCACGGCCGGGGCCGACGCCGATGCCGTTGTCCTTGGCCCATTGCACGTACTCGGCAACGATCAAGAAGTAGGCGGCAAAGCCCTTGTCGCAAATGACCTTGTATTCGTACTCAAAGCGCTCTTTGATGTTGACGCCACCGATCTCGCGCGTGGCCCAGTCGTCGCCGTAGTGCTGGCGCAGGCCCTTCTCGCACTCGCGGCGGAACTGGCTCTCGTGCGTCTCGCCGGGATCGAGCAGCGGGAAGCGCGGCAGGATGATGGAGTCCCAGTCCAGCTCAACGTAGCACTTGTCGGCAATCTCGAGCGTGTTGTCGCAGGCCTCGGGGCAATACGGGAACATCGCCCGCATCTCCTCCTCGGTCTTCATGTAGAACTCCGAGCCGGTCATGCGCATGCGGTTGGGGTCGTCGACTTTGGCGTTCATGCCGATACACATGATGACGTCCTGAACGGGCGCGTCCTCGCGGCGCAGGTAGTGGAAGTCGTTGGTGGCGATGACCTTAACGCCCACCTGATTGGCGATGTCGATGAGCGTGCGGTCCATCTGCTCGTCGGTCAGGCCGTTATCGGTGGTAATGCCGTGTTCCTGAATCTCGATATAGAAGTCACCGGGCTCGAAGGTGTCACGGAAGGTCTCGGCCCATTTAATGGCACCTTCCATGTCGCCGCGGTCGATGTATTTGGGAATGATGCCGGCGATACAGGCGCTCGTGCAGATCATGCCCTTGGCGTGGCGGCGCAGGTTGTCGAGCGTCACGCGCGGCTTGTAGTAAAAGCCCTGCACGGCAGCCTCGGAGACCGTCTGCATCAGGTTGACGTAGCCCTCCTGGTCCTTGGCCAAAAGGATCATGTGGTAGAGCTCGGGCTTGTGGTCGCGGGCGAGCGTCTCGTCCGGCGTAAAGTAGACCTCGCAGCCAAAGATGGGCTTGATGACCAGCGGAGGCTTGAGCTCGTCGATGTTGCCCTTCTCGTCCCACATGGCCATGTCCTTCACATACTGGGCATGCTCGCGTGGGTTGGCCTCGGGATCGGGCTCCACCAGCTCGTCGCGGCGGTCTTTTTCCAAGAAGGCCTTATCGTGGCTCCAGGTTTTGTACTCGGGCGTGTTGTGGTTGACGGCGTCGCAGGCCAGCGCCAGGTCGGGCACGCCGTACATGTAGCCGTGGTCGGTGATGGCCACGGCAGGCATGCCCAGCTCAACAGCGCGATTGACCATATCTTGGATACGGGTTGCGCCGTCGAGCATAGAGAAAACAGTGTGATTGTGCAGATGGACGAATGCCATGTGATGAGCTCCGATGCGGGTTCGTGTTCTGACTGAACGATTTTACCGCACGGCACGGACAGCACCCGAACCTAGCCAAACCCACACGGCTCCTACTGCAGTTGCGGTGAAATAGTTCCTGTTTGGCCCATCTGAGCAGCAATTCAGGAACCATTCCACCGCAACTTCCAAGGGACCCGAGCGACCCTCCCGCAGTTGCGGTGAAATACGGACTGATTGGCGGCTTTTCTGGCCAAAACAATCCGTATTCCACCGCAAGTTATTGAGGCTAGAGGTTGTAGGTGACTACTTGGGGCTCGGCGGGTTCGACGAAGAGGGCCGGATCTGCCTGCTCCACGCGGACGAACTTGACCGTTACCGTCACAAAGCCCGCCTTGTGCAGAACGTCCGAATAGACGCGCGCCTGCAGGGCATGCTTCTCCTGCAGCTGCTCAGGCGTCTCGTCCGGCGTGCCGCCCGTCTTGTAGTCGATAACCAGCGCGCGCGTGGGATCTGCCGGATCGGTCGCCAGCGCATCGATGGCGCCCTCGGCATACGCACCGTAGCGGGCGATGTCCTCGTCCTCGCAGCCCAGCGAGAAGAACGGCACCTCGGCGCGGACACACGGCCACGCGAGCAGCTCGGCACGGACCGCCGACCTGAGCCAGCGATTTAGGGCGACGTCAAAACGCTCGCGCTGTTCCGGCGTCAGATGCCACAGACGAGCCAGCGCATCGGCACGCGCGACGGGCAGCGTATCGGCACCCATCTCAATCAGCCACTGGCAAGCGGCATGGAACGCCGAGCCCAGCGCCATGGGGTTGCCGGCGGGCTCGACAACAGCCACGTCTGCATCCGTCATCTCGGAGTCATCCAACTCCGCATCGTCGCCAGCCTCGTCCATGGGCACGCGGGCCTCGGCCGCATGGTCCTCGGCCTCGGCATGCAGCGCCGCGGCAATCGACGAATAGCTGTACGAATCGCGCGCTGGATACGGGCAGGTGCCCATACGCACGCCCACGGCCTGGGGATACACAAGCTCAAACGCATCGGGCTCGGGGTCGGCAGGACCGGGAACGGCGACGCGGGCACCCGCATCAACAACCTCCGCTTCCGCATCACCACGGACAAGCTTGCCCTCGGCATCCAGCGAAGCGTTAGCCTCAAACGTCTGCTCGCCAAAGGTAAAGTTTGCCAGCGAGATAAGCTCATAGTCGCCCGGCTGGGAATTGTCGAACACCAAGTGGTCGGCATCGAGCTGCGGCATACCCAGGCCCTGGCCAGGCAGAATACGGCGCAGCACGTCATAGGTCAGATCGGACTCGACGTCGAAAGACGGCGCCGGCACCTTACCGCGGCTCACGGCGACGTCCATCGCCAGAATCACCAGCTCGCGCGCACGCGTCATGGCGACGTAGAGCAAGCGGGCCCGCTCCTCGAGCGAAAGTTGCAGGTCGTCGTTGCGCAGGCGCACAAATGCCTCGGCGGGAGAACCCGTCGCACAGACGTCGTCCATAAGTTCCGGCGAAAGCCACAGCGACGTACCCTTGCCCTTAAATGCGTGTTCAAACTGCTTTTTGACGTCGTCACCCTTGACGAACGCGCCGTCCGCGAGTTTAACGCCATCGAAGCGTGCCGGCAGCGCCACAACCTGCGCGCCGCCCTCGACACGCCCCATCTGGGCGGCTCCGGTCGACTTACGTACGCCAAAGCACTCGGAAACCGCCACGACCGGATATTCCAGACCCTTGGACGCATGCACCGTCATGATGCGCACCGCGCCGTTGCCATCCTCGTTGAGCGCGCCCGGCGCTTCCTTACCCGCCAAGAAACGATCGAAGGCGAGTGCAATGGAGCGCGGCGAGTTGCCGAACTCGGCCTCTGCCTCGGCCACGGCATCGAGCGCCTTGAGCACGTTGGCGGCGATGGCCTTGCCCTCGGGGCCACGCTGCGCCAGACGCACGAACCAGCCCGAGGCGTTGACCACATCGCGAGCGATTGCCGCAAACGAATCGCGACCCACACGACGAAGCGCATAGCGCAGCACCTCACGGGCGCGCGCCACCAGCGGCAGATTCTGCAGGCCGGGCACGTCGCAGTCGCTCATAATACCCGCATCGATATTGCGGCGCGAGGTCTCCCCCGTCTGCTCGTCGAGCTTGGTCGCCAGTGCCAAGAACTCCTGGGCACCGAGCGCAAACATCGGCGAGGCCAGCACGGGCATAAGGCCCTGCGCCGTGTCCGCCGGGTTGGCAAGCGAGCACACCAGGGCGCGAATCGTCTGTACCTCGGCAGCCTGGGCAAAGACCGAGCCGCCCGCGATGACGCAGTCGAGCCCCTGGTCGCGGAACGCCTGGGCATAGACGTCGGCATTGGTCATGCGGCCCAGCAGCAACACCATATCGCCCTGAGGCTGCCCCGCCTTGACGAGTGCATGGAACCGCTCGGCAATTGCACGGGCCTTGGCCTGCGTGCGCTCCTGCGTACTGCCGCCGGCAACAAACAGCGCCTGTCGGCGCGAAGCCTTAGCCCTGAGCTTGTCTTCGCGCTTATCGCTCGGCTCAAGATCCAAGAACCCCTGCATCAAACCACCGGTATCGCCGTCAAAGACACGCGCTACGTAGCGCAGCACCTCATCGTGACTGCGGAAGTTGCGCACGAGTTTGACGAGCTCGCCGGCGGATGCCCCGGACGAAGCCGGTGCCCCGGACGAAGCGAGGACGGCACCCGGGGTGCTGGCAGCTGCCGCCGCGCCCGAAGCGCCCACCTTGCGCTCTTGGCGGCGAAAGACCTCGACCTCGGCACCACGGAAGCGATAAATCGACTGCTGCGCGTCGCCCACCGTGCACAGCGCACGCTCGCCCGCACCCGTCAGGTAGCGAATCAGATCGACCTGCATCTGGTCGGTGTCCTGGAACTCATCGATCATGACCATCTTAAAGCGGCCCTCGTAGGCGGCTCGGATGGCGGGATAATCGCGCAGTGCCTCGTATGCCATGCGCAGCAGATCGTTGTTATCGAGCGCGGACTGGTCGGCCTTGAGCGCGCGGTACTCCGCCTCTACGGCACGGGCGAGCCCCGTCAGCGCATCGAGCGCCTGATCGCCGCAAGCCAGCACAATGTTGACAAACGTGTCGGCAGCCTCTGCCTTGAGCAGCTCGACATTCTCCTTGGGGAACATCTTGCTCGCACGCGGCATGCCGCACGACATCATGAGCCGCGCCACATCCGCCATGGTCTTGTCGCTCGCCTCGAACGCGTCGATGGCATCGAGCGCCACCTGCGCCTTCTCGGTCGCGGCCTTGCTCGCGCCGAGCGCCGCACGATAGGCATCGGCAAGTGCCGAGGTATCGGAGCATCCGCGAAGCACGCACACGTCGTCCATACCACCCGGCAGCTGGCTGGACAGCTCCAGCAGGTCGCGCACCAAGCCCTTGATGGTGGTGCCGCCACCAAAGGGACCGCCCTCGCCCGCCATGGGATACCAGGCATAGAGGGCTTTGAGCGAAGCGGCGAGCTCGGGAGCGGCGTCGGGCGCCGTCGCACGGCCCAGCACATGCTCGACAGCCTGGTCCATGAGCTCATCGGTATCGGTGAGCACCGTAAATTCGGGGTCGATGCCCAGCTCCAGCGCATGCGCGCGCAGGATACGCGAACACATGCCGTGGATGGTCGAAATCCAGGCATCGTCAACCGTCAGGGCCTCCTCGTCCATGCCCTCGTCGATAAGCGCACGGCGCACGCGGTCGCGGATCTCGGCCGCGGCGTCCTTGGTAAAGGTAATGGCGAGCACCTGGTCCAGATGCTCAACGAACGGACCGGATTCGGGCGAGAGTGCGTAGACGATACGGCGCGTGAGGGTGAAGGTCTTGCCCGAACCGGCGCCCGCCGAGACAAACAGCGGGCGGTCGAGCGTTTTGACAACTTGCAGCTGTTGCGGCATCAAAGTCGAAAGATCCATGGTCTACACGTCCCTCCTTACAAACGTTCCTTCGTGGTTATACGAACAGCGCGCGTGCGCTGCCTGCGGCGATATCGGATCAACGGCAGCCACGACGCCCGCCTCGAGCTCGCGCAGGCGCTCGGCAATTCCGGCCTCCACGCGGTCGAGCAGGGTGTCGAAGTCCATGTTGCCACCCTCGCCCGGGAAGCCTTTCTTAAGGCCCGGAATACGACCGTCGCCGCGCTCCTCCTCGAGCAGCTCGTCACTCGCGGCGCCGCGCAGCGCCGGCTTGCCGCCCTTGGTCGAAAAGTAGAGCGCCGCGCGCGTGTTCAAGTCCAGCGCCCGCCGCATGGCCTGCGCGTAGATGAGCGTCTGGGTATGCGGCGGCAACCAACGCGGGTCGTCGGCGGGCACCGCGCCCGTCTTCTCATCGAACACCGTGGGGTCGGCGAGCTTATATTCCTCGACGCCCGAACGATGCTTGTAGTCGATCACCACGGCACGGTTCTCGGCATCCACGTCCACGCGGTCGATGCGCCCGCCGAGTGGCCAGCCGGCATACTCGACCTCAAGCTCGTTAAACGCAAACTCCAGATAGCGCGGGGCAAAGGGCGCAAGCGCCTCGGACTCATAGGCGAGCACGCCCTCCAGCTGCGGCAAGATCTCGGCCACCTGGCGCTCCTCCACCGGAGAGAGCGGCACGAGCGGGCCCTCGGTACCGCGCTTGCCGGCGTGCTCGGCCAGGGTCTCGTCGAAGACCTCGCGCAGCAGCTCCTGTGCGCGCGGAAGGTTCATGGGCGTCACGCGTTCCATGCCCTCCTGGGGCAGGCGGGCATGCAGATGTTCCAGCACATCGTGGACAAAATTGCCCTTCTCCATGTTGCCAAAGCCCGCGTCGATAGACTGGGGTTTTACGCGATAGGACACAAACCAGCACAGCGGACACGTCGAGTACGCCTCAATCTGCGATGCGGACGTCAAGCGCGGCACGAGCGGCGCGTCCTCGCCCTCGCCGTCGCGACGGCGCAGGACCAGATACGGCACGGCCTCGGCACTCAGATGCTGAGGGGCCTCGCACGCGACCCGCTTGTGCTCGAGCCCTTCGCCGGCGGCGGGGTCGAAGTCCCTTACGATGTCGCCCTCGCCCACGCACGTCGCCTTGGCGGCACCGGCGACCTTGTCGGCGTCAGCGGCCTTGTCGGTGCCAGCGGCCTTGGCGTCGTCAGCGGCCTTGGCGCGCGCCCGCAACTCAGTCCACACGGCCGCCGGATAGCACTCGCGCGCCTGGCGATCGTGGGTCACGCGGGCGAGCGTAACCGGACCACGCGATGCTTGCATCGCACGTCCAAAACGCACGCGCAGCAGGGCCGCGGGTTCAAGCGTCACGCCGTCGCGACCCAACTCTTCCGTCAACGTGGCCAACGGGCCCTCCTCATGCGAGAGCGGATAGCTGTCCAGGTCGACATCGGCAAACAGCACCGCATCGTAGCTGTTGGGACGTAGCGCCGCCGCATCGGCAAGCGACACAAAGCGCACCTGGGCGCGCGGTATGCGGTCGACCTCGTAGGTCTCGTAATCGTAAGCGGTACTGCGCTTATCCACCTTGGTGCGGACGCCATCGAGCACGGGCACGGTCGCCGCCTGCGACACATCGAGCGCGCGGGCGTCGTTCATAAGGATGTCGATGGCATGGCGCAGCAGGGCCGTCTCGGCCTGGCGACGGGCCTGACCGTCGAGACCGCCAAACGCGCGATCGGGCAGCGCCTCGGCAACGGCAAGCATGGCCTTGAGTGCCGTCACGGGCTTGTCGCGCCACAGCGCTTGAAACACGTCCGAGACCACGCACGGCACGTTCTTAAACCAGTTCTGGTCGCTGGCCGCCTTGCGCGCACCCCTTACCTGGCCCTGCACGCTCTGCAGCAGGCTCTTCACGCCCGCGGTGGTCTTGCTGCGCGACAGGCGCATGTTCTTATCGAAGGTTCGCGCGCTGGCGGCATCGGCGCCCGAAAGCGGGCTGTAGATCCAGTCGGTAAGCTCCGGGGCGGGCCACCACTCGGTCTTGGAGGCACTGCCCTCATCGGCGGCCTTCATGCGCTCGATCAGGTTGGCAAGTGCCGTGAACTGCCCGCCCGCGATGGATTGGGAAAACGCCGTGAACTCGGTTGTCTCGGCCGCAATGTGGCGCGCCGCCAAACGGGCGGCAAGCTCGCCGAACAACTGGGGTGCCTGAGCGGACACCACGAGCACGCGCGCAGGATCGGCCGGCGCTGCAGCGCCATCGTGCGGCACGGCGCCCTCGCGCGCCTTTACCAACTTATCAATAGCATTCGCATAGGCATAGGCGCGGGCATGGGGACCGGCCACCTCTATAAAGGCAGGCTGAGCGGCGGGCTTAGACGCAGCAGCATCCTCCCCCAGCGGCGCGACCTCAAACAGCACGCCGCGGGCATCAAAGGCCGCAGCAAGTTCCTCACGCATTGCCGCCTGCTCGCGGGCGAGCAGCACGACGACTTCTCCCCCGCCATTCGCCACGGCAGACAGCAACCCAAGCAGGCCATGCGCAAACGACGTGACGCCGCGCACGAACACCGCGCGGACGCAGGTTGGCAGATTGTCGGCCAAGGCGCCGTCCATCATGTCGGCCGCCTCGCAGGGCTCGACCATATCTCGGCGGTCCAAGCCGCTCGCATAGGCACGCAAAAGCTCAAACACACGAGCCTCGGCGTCGCTTTTGGGCTCGGGCTGGCAAACGCTGTCGCAGCGGCGCTCGGCACCCGTTCCCGCCACGCCCGGAAGCACATCGCGGGCCATGCGTGCGAGCATGCGCACCGTGCCCTGGCTGCGCGAAAGCGGCTGTAGATCGGCATCGTCGCGACGGGCGACCATATCCGAGAACAGCATCTGACGCTGCAGGTTGTCGACGAAGCTGCGGCCATCGCCCATAAGCTCCCACAACGAGCGAAGCCACGACGAGGGGGTCTTGTAGTCTACGCCCAGCGAGACGTCGGCCACCGCCGCATCGTGACGGCACAGATCGAGCTCGGCAAACGTAGGCGCCAGCAACACGGCGCGCCCGTGGCGGGCAACCAGGTCGGCAAGCAGCGCGGCCTCGGCATCGCTCAAGTCCGCGCCGGCATTGGTGGTATAGATTCGAACAGGCATGGTCCTCCACTCAAACCGTTCGCAATATTCAATGTATCCATCCTACCCGCCCGCGCGGACAACATGGCCCCACACCAAAAAACCGCCCCCGAAGGGACGGTTCTGTGCAATTCGTTTTTTGCCGTTGGCCTACTCGCCATCCTCCAGCTTGATGAGGATCTTGCGATAGCCGCCGTACTCGCCGTTGAGCGCCTTGGAAACGCGGCTCACCGTGGTGGACGAAGCGCCGGTGCGGGCCTGAACCTCAACATAGGGCTCGCCCTCATCCAAATAACGCGCGACCTGCAGGCGTTGCGAAAGATCGCAGATCTCGCGCGGCGTGCAGATATCGGTCAAAAACGCTTGAATATCCTTCTCGTCGTCCAAAAGACTAAATGCGTGGACCAGCTGCTTGACATCAGGCTTGTCAAACATGTTCTCGATATTCATCGATCACCGCCAAACCCGCCAAAAGGCATCGAAGTTGATACTGACATCGGGCATCGTTCGCCCGTAATATGCAATAAAACAATGCATGGGGCATTTGCCCGTAGCAGTGTAGCACACCACCAAACTAAAGCGACAAGACTCTCTGCCAGCGGCACGTTTTTTAGGACGAACGCCGTTTTGAAACCAAACGCGCACGTAAGCTCCACGAATATCTGAGACAATGGGCGCCCAAACAAAGCGACACACTGTCTGCGCAGAAAGGGATCGCACCATGCGCTTTATGCTTAACTGGCTCTTCACTTCGATTGCCATCGCAATCGCCACGTTCCTCGTCCCCGGCATCCAGCCCTTCGGTTTTGCCGAAGCCTGGGTCTGCTTTGCCTTTGTGGGGCTGTTCCTGAACATCGTCGACTCGCTCGTCAAACCGTTCCTGACGGTCATTTCGCTGCCGCTCACCATTATCACGCTGGGCATCTTCCAGCTCGTGGTCAACAGCTTTATGCTCGAGCTTGCCAGCTACCTGTCAGTTAACCTCCTAGGCGCCGGCATTTCCATCGCCAGCTTTGGCTCGGCCTTTATGGGCAGCATCCTGGTGTCTATCATGCGCAGCATCCTCGATGGCGTCGCGGGCGATTAGTCCAATAGACATAAAGCGCGGGCCAACCCACCACAGGTCGGCCCGCGCCATCACATTTCGTTAGAGCCCTAGATCACGTAATCGTAGCCCTCGTTGGGGGCGACGAGTTGATCGAGCGTCACGCCATCGAGGTAATCGTTGATGAGCTTGTCCAGGTTCTTCCACACGTCGAGCGTGGGGCACTCATCAGATCGCGAGCAACCCTTGCAGTCGCCATCCAGGCAGGCGACCGGCGCCAGACTGCCCTCGGTCAGGCGCAAGATCTCGCCCACCGTGTACTGCTCGGGCGGGCGCGTGAGCACATAGCCGCCGCCCTTGCCGCGCATGCCCGAGAGCATATTGGCGCGCACGAGCGTAGCCAGAATATTCTCGAGGTACTTCTCCGAAATACCCTGACGCGCCGCAATCTCTTTAAGCGGGATACGGCCTGTCGCCTGGTGCTCGGCCAGGTCGACCATAACGCGCAGGGCGTACCTGCCCTTAGTAGAAACCAACATATATAGTGCTGCCTTTCGGTCTTTTAGTCCGTTGAAATTCTAGCCGAAAAATTGGCTTTGAAAATACCCGTTCCGGTCAAGATGGTTAATCAACTTGCAATAATCTCCTATTTCCTATTGCATTACTAGGCTTTAGTGTCTAGTATGCTTCCCAACAGCAAAACGAACAACCTATAAGGTTTGTGGGTTTTGCTGCTACACACACCGTAAAACCACACGGTATCCAGTCATTTGAACACTTTGGAGGTTCATCATGAGCAAGGTTTACACGTCCATCGATCAGCTTATCGGCCACACCCCGCTTCTGGAGCTCACCCACTTTGAGGCCGACGAGGACCTCAAGGCACGTGTGCTCGTCAAGCTCGAGTACTTCAACCCCGCCGGCTCCGTTAAGGACCGCGTCGCCAAGAACATGATTGACGAGGCCGAGAAGGACGGCAAGCTCGTGCGCGGCGGCGACTACACCATCATCGAGCCAACGAGCGGCAACACCGGCGTCGGCATCGCCTCCGTGGCGGCCGCCCGCGGCTACAAGGTGATCATCACCATGCCCGAGACTATGTCCGTCGAGCGCCGCAAGCTGATGCAGGCGTACGGCGCACAGCTCGTGCTCACCGACGGCTCCAAAGGCATGAAGGGCGCTATCGCCAAGGCCGAAGAGCTGCAGAAGGAGACCCCCAACAGCATACTCGCCGGCCAGTTTGTGAACCCCGCCAACCCCGCCATCCACAAGGCCACGACCGGCCCCGAGATCTGGGACGACACCGACGGCAAGGTCGACATCTTCGTCGCCGGCGTCGGCACCGGCGGCACCGTGACCGGCGTGGGCGAGTTCCTCAAGGAGCAAAACCCCGAGATTCAGGTCGTCGCCGTCGAGCCCGCCACCTCCCCGGTGCTCTCCAAGGGCCAGGCCGGCCCGCACAAGATCCAGGGTATCGGTGCCGGCTTTGTGCCCGACGTCCTCGACACCCAGGTCTACGACGAGATCATCCCCGTCGAGAACGACGACGCCTTTGTCACCGGCCGCGCCGTGGGCCACAAGGAGGGCGTGCTCGTGGGCATTTCGTCCGGCGCCGCCGTGTGGGCCGCACTGCAGCTGGCCAAGCGCCCCGAGAACGAGGGCAAGACCATCGTGGCGCTGCTCGCCGACACCGGCGAGCGCTACCTGTCCACGGCACTCTTCCAGGACTAGAGCTCTCGTTCCTAGAACGAGTCCAAGGAACGCCGGTCTCCCCTCTCTTCTGGCAGCCTGAGCTCATCCCAACAGGGTGTCCCACAGGACGCCCAAACTTGCTACAATGTCTGCGGCGCGGAACCAGCCTCCCGCGCCGCTTTTCTTTTTTGGCCACATGCCACCAAGGAGAACCTCCCCATGCACAACAAGCGCGTGCTCGTCGCCATGAGCGGCGGCGTCGATTCCAGCGTGACCGCGTATCTGCTCAAAAGTCAGGGTTACGAATGTGTCGGTGCCACCATGCGCCTCACCTGCCCCGCGCCCGATCCCGCCACGGGCATGAGTAAGGTCGACCGCGACATCGCCGATGCAAAGGCCGTCGCCGAGCGCCTGGGGATACCCCATCACGTGCTCGACTTGCAGCAAACCTTCGACCGCAACGTTGTCGAGCGTTTTATGAACGCCTACCAGGAGGGGCTGACGCCCAATCCGTGCATCATCTGCAACCGCCATATTAAGTTTGGCGCGTTGCTGGATGCGGCGCTGGATATGGGCTGCGACTACATCGCCACAGGCCACTATGCCAAAACGAGCCAGGCGCCCGACGGCACCTGGCAGCTGCATCGCGGCGAGGACCCCAAAAAGGACCAGAGCTACTTTTTGTATTCGCTTACGCAGGAGCGTCTGGCGCGCACGATTTTTCCGCTGGCAGGCTTGGACAAAGAGCGCGACGTGCGCCGCATTGCCGCCGAACAGGGCTTTGCCAACGCCAAGAAGGCCGAAAGCGAGGACATCTGCTTTATTCCAGACGGTGACTACGCGGACTATATCGAGCGCCGCTGCGGAAATCCCGCTGCACCGGGCGACATTGTGTGGCGCGACGGCAGCGTGGTCGGGCGCCACAACGGCGCGCTGCGCTACACCATCGGCCAGCGCAAGGGCCTGGGCGTCGCGATGGCGCATCCCGTGTACGTAACGGGCGTCGACGCCGCCAACAACACCGTGCATCTGGGTGAGGCCGAGGACCTGGCGGCCACAGCGCTCACGGCCAACGACTGGATCTGGAGCGCCCCTGCCGACCACATGGAGGCCGAGCTGGATGCCGGCGGCATTCGCGTGGGCGCCAAGTACCGCTACCGACAGAAAGACCAGGCAGCGACCCTTACGCGCGGCGAAGACGGGCAAATGTTGCTGACCTTTGACGAGCCGCAGCGAGCCATCGCCCCCGGCCAAGCCGTTGTAGTCTACCGCGGCGACATCGTCCTGGGCGGCGGTACCGTGACCGGCGCCATCAAATAGCCGCGGGATTATCGCCGCACGTGTCGAAGCACTTCAACAGCGGCATTCACCTCGATAGCGCGACGCTCCAGGCCACGGCGAATGAACTCGAGCCGGCCCTCCGCCGTGGCCCATTTGCTCTGCGAAAGAATCTCGATCGCTTCATCAACAAATCCGTCGAGTCGCGATGCGTCGAACCAATCGAGTGAGTCCGCAAGCGCCAGCTGGACGGAAGGATTGGGCCCAAACGGCTTAGCGGCAAACCCAAACTCCCCAGCTGCGAGCACGACAGTTGGCACGTTATACCACAGACAGTTGCCGCTATCGAACAGCGGTGCAGGCCTTATCTCCAGGGTGTCGACATTGCGGATGATGCCGAAGTTTCGCCAATGGCGGTCGCTGTTGGCCAAAAGGGCATCGCAGACAATCATCTGCGACATAGACCTTCTCACAGCGGCCTCATCGGCACCATGCTTGCTAAGGTAGCGGCAGTACCGGTCGTACGTCGAGCTTCCTCGCTGGCCGCCAAGGGCGTTCTTAACGTAAACAGCCGGAACGCATTCCTCGCGGCCGTCAAGAAAGTCGTCGCACAGACACACAGGGCCATCGAACATCCGCTCAACCGTATAAGGAACAAACTCGCCCTCCGACAGCAAGCGACGATGTAGAGCCGTTGCAACCGCCTCGTTAAAGGGACGCTGATCGTCCATCCCGCACCCTTTAGCCAAAACGCGAATGCCGTTTCGGATCATCCACGATTTAGGGAGCTCGCCCTCGGATGTGTTGTCGGGATTTTTAAGACCGATACCTTCCAGCCAACCCGAGCGCTCTTCGGGCGCCGATCGCTCAAAATCATTCTCGAAGTAATTGAGGTTTCGCCATTCGAGCCCGTCGCATTCTGCCGGCCGCAACCAATAGCAATCCGAAAGCGAGAGACCCAGGCACTGAACCGGAACCTCGATGCCACTGGAAATTCCTAGTTCACGATAGCGCGAGACGAGTCCGGGGCGGACGTCAGGCACCGACCGATGGCTCCACCACACGTTGAGCTCTCGTTTATTCACCGTAGGAGAAGAGCTCGAGCACGTGCCAAACGGCATCCTCTGTGCATCGAGTACCTCGGCGATTTCGAAGGAAAACTCGCGCGTCGGATCAAACGAAACACGCGCAACCTCGTAATCGGCGGACATCAGCGTAAACTTGCGCCCCACATCGGCCGCAGAACGGCGTCCACGTTTGCGGACCTTTTGATAAGCGAGCGCAGAATCATACTCAACCATCTTCCGTCCGCCCACAATATCGAACGCGAGCGTTCCCGATGCGGCAAGTTGAGATATGCGGGCTTTCGTAACGCCCAACAGGCGGGCAGCATCACCCATAGACAAGTACTCAGACGTATCCATACACCGCATCACCTCGTTAAGTAATTTACACGTTTAGTTAATAGATTACAGACATCATAATACTAAACGACCCAAAGCGAAAAAAGGCCCGAGAAATCGGGCCTTAGCGATTGGTCAGCCGAGTCGCAAGCTGCTCCCCTAGCGCTGAACGTAGGCGCGAACCAGCTCGAAAGTGTTGCGCACACCGTCGATGTGGCTGCGCTCGTAGTTGTGGCTCGCGTACACGCCGGGGCCGATCAGACCATGGCGAATGTCGTAGCCGGCCGAGAGCGTGGCCTCGACGTCGGAGCCGTAGTGCGGGTACACATCGATGGCGTAATCGAGCTCCAGCTCGCGCGCGATGTTGGACAGCGTGGTTACCAGGTCGTAGTTGTACGGACCGCCCGAATCCTTGGCGCAAATCGAAACCATGCGCTCGGTGCAGCCCAGGTCGTCGCCCACGCAGCCCATGTCCACGCTGATCATCTCACGCGTGTCGGCCGGCACAAAGGCACCGCCGTGGCCGACCTCCTCGTACACGGTAAAGAGCAGCGACACCTTACGCGAAAGCGACACCTCGCCGTCAGCAACGGAACGGGCCAGACCCAGCAGAATCGACGCCGACAGCTTGTCATCCAAGAAGCGGCTCTTGATGTAGCCGCTCTCCGTCACCGTGGTACGCGGATCCATAGCGATGATATCGCCAGTCTGAATGCCCAGCTCAAGCACATCATCCTTGCTGTCGACATTCTCATCGAGCAGGATTTCCATGTTCTTTTCGATGGTCTTGACCGGCTCGTCGGCCACGTGCGCCGAAGGCTCGGTGTTGAGGACCACGCCCGTGTAGACATTGCCGTCGCGTGTGTAGACAGTACAGTTCTCGCCATCGGCCGTAGACCACTGGTGCCCGCCGAGCGTCGTGGGACGCAGGCGACCATTGTCCTTGATGGAGCGCACCATGGCGCCCAGAGTATCGACATGGCTCGCCAACACGAGCGGCTCGCCCTCGCCGCCAAGCTCAACGAGCACATTGCCCTTATTGGAACGCTCAGGCCCAAACCCCATATCGCGAAGCGTCTCCATCAGATAATCGGTCGCCGCACGGGTATAGCCCGTAGGAGAAGCAATAGAAGTCAGCGTCTTCAACTGGTCAGTAATATAGGAGAGCGTAGAATCCATCTTGGACACCAAAGTCACCCTTTCATATCGAATTAAACCCACAGCAACAATACCACCGCGAACCATCTTTTTACCTAGCGAGATGACCCATCGAGCTCCCCAGAACTGCGCCAGCCACGATAACGAGCCGGCGGGCCTCTGCCCGTTAGCCCCACAATCATTCCGCAGGACGGAGGAAGCCCCCGCCGCACGAAGAGCGCAGCGGGGGCTTCCGACATGTCCGAGGACGATTGTGGGGCTAACGGGCAGGGGCCCGCCGAACCAAGTTAGGCAGCCGGGCAGATCTTCTTGAAGAGCTCGATAACGTCGTCGAGCGTCGCCTCGCGCGGGTTACCCGGGAAGCAGGCGTCGGCCATGGCGTCCTTGGCCAGGACCTCGATCTCGTCGGCCTTCATGGCCTCGCAGACGTGCGGGATGTTCACGTCGGCAGAGAGCTGCTTGACGGCGGCGATGGCGGCATCGGCGGCCTCGTCGGTGCTCATGCCCGTGGTGTCAACGCCCATGGCGACGGCAACCTTGGCCAGACGCTCGGCGCAAACCGGCTTGTTGAACTCCATGGCAATCGGCAGCAGCATGGCGCAAGCGACGCCGTGCGGGGTGTCGTAGTGAGCAGACAGGGTGTGAGCCATGGCATGGTCGATGCCCAGGCCAACGTTGGAGAAGCCCATGCCGGCGACATACTGGCCAAGAGCCATGCCCTCGCGGCCGGAGCCGGGCTGGCCGGACTTGGCCTCGGCGACGGAGTCGCGCAGGTTCTCGCTGATCAGCTTAATGGCCTCAAAGTGGAACATATCGGAAAGCTCCCAAGCGCCCTTGGTGGTGTAGCCCTCGATAGCGTGGGTCAGAGCGTCCATACCAGTGGAAGCGGTCAGGCCGGCGGGCATGGAGGCCATCATGTCGGGGTCGACGACGGCAACCTCGGGGGCGTCGTTGGTGTCGACGCACACGAACTTGCGGACCTTCTCGGGGTCGGTGATGACGTAGTTGATAGTCACCTCGGCAGCGGTACCGGCGGTCGTCGGCACAGCGATGGTAAACACGGCGTGGTTCTTAGTGGGAGCAACGCCCTCGAGGCTGCGGACATCGGCGAACTCGGGGTTGTTGATGATGATGCCAATGGCCTTAGCGGTGTCCATGGAGGAGCCGCCACCGATGGTCACGATAGCGTCAGCCTCGGCGGCCTTGAAGGCCTCGACGCCGTCCTTGACGTTCTGGATGGTGGGGTTGGGCTTAATCTCGGAGTAGAGGCTCCAAGCGATGCCGGCGGCGTCGAGCTCGTCGGTCACCTTGGCGGTAACGCCAAACTTGACCAGATCGGGATCAGAGCAGACGAAAATCTTCTTGTAGCCGCGACGCTGGAGCTCGCCGGGGATCTCCTTGATGGCGCCGGAACCATGATAAGAAATGGTGTTGAGAACGAAACGATTAGCCATTGATAGCCTCCCATCGTGTGCGGAGCACCCATTACGCCCCGCGCTATGAGTCCCATCCTAACGCTTTTGAAACAAAAAACACGCGAGAACATCAAAAGTGTTAAAGCGTTTCAACATAATAACGGAGCCCTAGTCCTTCCCTCCCAACAGCAGCGAGGGCTAGATTATAGGAGCAATCGCCCAAAGAATACGACCAACTCAGTCTAAAATTGTTTCTGTTTTAGCAATATATGTTTGACAATACGTTTATAAAAGGATACTTTATAGTAAATAACATGCATGCAGCAAATAGCGTCATTCATTTTGTTAGAAATTGCCAATGTTGTTATTGCAGCTGCTTGCACTGCAACGTACAGCGTAATTCTCCGCACGAAGCAGAAGTCGGTTCCAATTCGATCGAGGCGATGACACGTGTTGGCTACTGGTCCTAAATCGAGCAAGACGGCTACAAACGAATATCGAATCTCAATTGAAGGTAACCCTTATCCGCATGCTCTAGCTCTCATCAACCCAGCTGGAGACAACCTCGATATCAAAAGACATGGGTTCACGGGTCCACTAGGACAGCTATTGAGTCTTAAATATACCGTTTATGACGATGCAAATGAAAAACTCTTTACTGTCGTCGACGGTGGTTTTAGTAACATGCCCAGGGTTGCGCTCATCATCGAACACAAGGAAGTTGCGGTGTTCGATTATGGCCTAAACAGGCTTGAGATGAAGTGCGTAACGAACATACCGAATTACACAATAAAAGGTAACTTCCTATCTGGAGATTACGATATATTCAGTCAACGGGAAGTGAAGCTATCTTCAGTTATCGTCCTTCAATGTGATAAACAATCGTGCTTTAGCATACAGGTTTTGGATAAAGCCGAATTAGCCGCCGCAATTGGAATACCCACAGCCATTGCCCTTCTGAGGGCTCGGATTGAAGAGCATCTCGAATAAATCGCAAAAAGCAGTTCGTAGCAACGTTCAGGAGCAAGATAGTTACTTTTGGCAGGCGTCTTTCCAAGCCTCGGCCGCAACCTTCCAGCGAAAACGCAAGTCGCGCTCGCGGTCGATGAACATGATGGCAAACGCGACAAACAACAGCACGCTCGCCACGACGATGGCGTGCAGGCCCATGCGCTCAATACACCAGTTGCCCAACACGGCGCCAAACACAAAGGTAAAGATCACGCCAAAGTACAGCAGGCCGTTTTCCAAAAAGCCGCGCTTGTGGGTGATGATGTAATCGTCCACGTTTTGCAGCGCGTTGCGCAAGTTGCCGATACACATGGTCGTGGCGATGCCGTGACCGTGGATCTTGCGGAAGCTCTCGACTTGCATACCGCAGGCAAACGAAGTAAGGCAGTTGGCGAGCAGGTTGAAATCGCCGCCCGGGATAAAGCTCACGCCCAGCAAGATAACGGCTTCAAAAAACACCGTCACCTGGCGCCAGTGAATCACGCTGCCAAACCGCTCGTGAACCAGGTCGGCAAGCATAATGCCCACGGCAAACGACACCACGGGGAAGAAATAGCGTCCCGCCAGCGCCCAGTTGCCCTCCGAAATGCTCACGCCCACCAGCAAGATATTGCCCGTCTGCGCATTTGCGAAAACATGGTCGCGCCCAATGTACGAATAAACGTCCATAAAGCCACCGGCGAGCGCCAAGATGATGCCCAGCTCAATAGACTCCGATATCTGCTTGGCACGCTGCATCGTCGTGCATCCTCCTTGTTGACGACTCTCTCGTGCGTTGGCGGAAACATAGCCGCCGTTCATACTGTAACCCATTGACAACATGGCGTGCGCGCGAGACGACCCCTTCGACACGGGGATACACAGTCTGGAAACAAACGACTGGCTCAGCGACGCTCTCACTCACCAGCTCATGTACTCCACCAGTCTTTTTAGCCCCGTCCCAAAAAGACTGGTTACAATTACGTGCAGAATACAAACACCGGGAGGGATCGTGGCAAAAAAGCCTCAGCACGCTCAGAACAACCAGCGCAGTCAGCAGGGCAAACAGGGCCAGCAGCAAAAGCGCGGCGGCAAGGCGCAGGCCACGGTCGCCCGCACCAAGCATTCCCAAGCGACGCCCGCCCGCCCCTGGCGACCGGGCCGCGACAAGTTCCTCCCCGTCAGCCGCGCCGACATGGATGCGCGTGGCTGGGACCAGTGCGACTTTGTCTACATCTGCGGCGATGCCTACGTGGACCATCCGAGCTTTGGCATGGCCATCATCAGCCGCGTGCTCGATGCGCATGGCTACAAGGTGGGTATCATCTGCCAGCCCGACTGGACCGACCCCGCCAGTATCACCGTGCTCGGCGAGCCGCGCCTGGGCTTTCTCGTCAGCGCCGGCAACATGGACTCCATGGTCAACCACTATTCGGTGACCAAGCACCGCCGCCACACCGATGCCTATACCCCCGGCGGCGAGGAGGGGCGCCGTCCCAACCGAGCCGTCACGGTCTACGGCAACCTCATCCGCCAGACGTTCAAGGACGCCCCCATCATCATCGGCGGCATCGAGGCAAGCCTGCGCCGCCTGGCCCACTACGACTACTGGCAGGACAAGCTCAAGCGCTCGGTACTGCTCGACTCGGGCGCCGACATCCTCATCTACGGCATGGGCGAGCACGCGATCGTCGAAATCGCCGACGCACTCGATGCCGGACTGCCTGTCGATCAGATCACCTACATCAACGGTACCGTCTACCGCACGGGTTCGCTCGACGAGGTCTACGACTACGACCTGCTGCCCAGCTGGGACGACCTTGCCGCCGACAAGCTCAACTACGCGCGCAGCTTTAATGTGCAGCAGCAGAACATGGACCCCATCACCGGGCATCGTCTGGTAGAGCCATATCCCAACAGCGTGTACGTGGTGCAGAACCCGCCGTCGGCGACGCTCACCACCGATGAGATGGACGAGGTGGCCGAGCTCCCCTACGCACGCGATTGGCATCCCGACTACGACGCGGCGGGCGGCGTGCCGGCCTTTGCCGAGATCAAGTTTTCCATTAGCTCCAACCGCGGCTGTTTTGGCGAGTGCTCGTTTTGCGCGCTCACCTTCCACCAGGGTCGCGTACTGCAGATGCGCAGCCACGATTCGATCATGCGCGAGGCCGAGCTGCTCACGCACGATCCCGAGTTTAAGGGCTACATCAACGACGTGGGCGGACCGACAGCAAACTTTAGCCGCCCTGCCTGCGACAAGCAGCTCAAGCACGGCGTATGCAAGAACAAACGCTGCCTGTGGCCGAGCGTATGCAAGAACATGGTGGTCGACGAGAGCGGCTACACGCAGCTGCTGCGCGACCTGCGCCAGCTGCCGGGCGTCAAAAAGGTCTTCGTGCGCAGCGGCATCCGCTTTGACTACACCATGGCCGATGCCTCGGACGAGTTTTTACGCGAGCTGTTGGAGTACCATGTCTCGGGCCAGCTGCGCGTAGCGCCCGAGCACGTGAGCGACGCGGTGCTGTCCGTGATGGGCAAGCCGAGTCGCGCCGTCTACGACGCATTCTGCCGTAAATTTGAACGCCTGAACCGCGAATACGGCCTCAAGCAGTACGTGGTGCCGTACCTGATCTCGAGCCACCCCGGTTCAACCATGAAGGAAGCCGTGGACCTTGCCGAGGCCGTGCGCGACATGGGCTACATGCCCGAGCAGGTGCAAGACTTCTACCCCACCCCATCCACCATGTCGACCTGCATGTACTACACCGGCGTGGATCCGCGCACCATGGAGCCGATCTATGTGGCGCGCGACCCGCACGAAAAGGCCATGCAGCGTGCGCTCATCCAGTATCGCAAGCCCGAGAACTATAAGCTCGTGCGCGAGGCGCTGGAAAAAGCCGGACGTCGTGACCTGATCGGCTACACCAAACACTGTCTAATCCGCCCCGTGCCGCCGCGCCCGGGCGAGACGTCTGCTGGCGGTGGGCATGGCACCGGCAAGAAGGGCGGCAAGGCCCACGGCGGCTCTGGCGGCGCTGGCAAGGGGCCCAAGGGCAGCAAGGGGCACAGCGGCATGTCGCGCGCGCAAAACACTGCCGGGCGTAATCGCGCGGCCCAGGGGCGTCAGGGCGCCAACGGAGGCGGGCGTCGCAACTAGGGCAGCGGTGCGCTCGCTGCGTCCATCCCACACGCGTGGCGCAGCGAGCGCATTGCCTCAACGAGGATGACGCCGGCGATAGCGACCGTGATTATCACGTCGAACGGTGTGTTCACAAACCAGAGCAACGTCATGAAATACGACCCGGCATTAAAGGCAAAGTGCAGCAGGATCGTGTAGCGGAGCTTTCCGGTGGTCACGAGCACCCAGCCAAAGATGAGGCCGGCGGCACCTGCATAGCAGCCCTGCACCCAGTTCATGTGCATAAAACCGAAGATCGCCGCCTGCAACACGACCGCCGCGGCGATACCCCAGGTACTCGGGGCCGCCCAGGGCACCATGGCGCCACTCTGCGCGCTCACACGACGCCGGCACTTCCAAAGTGGGCGGCACTGCGGATTAAACGCTCGGAGCGAAAACTCAAAAATAATGCCGCGCACCAGCAGCTCTTCACAAAATGGGGCGCCGAGCACCGTGGTCAGGACGGCAAGAAGGTTGGTATCGCCCAAGCCTGTTTCCTCGACGAGCTCGCTATAGTCCGCCGCAACCTCGGGCAGCAGCGACAGCACGCCGTCGCATAGGTAGCTAATGACCACCTGCATGGATAGGCCGATCACGACAACGTATGCGATGCGCTTCCATGCAGCATTTGCTCCCCCGCCGAGCGGGCGTTCACCTTGCCGGCGCGCCATGAAGGAGCGAGGCCACAGATAGCGCCACCACAGCAGCGCCATCAAAAACGACGCCGTCTGAGCGGCAGCCTGAAACCATTGGATATCGAGGTTGTCGATCGGGAAACCCGTCAGTGCCGACACGGCACCGAGAACAGAAAGCAGAACCACGCTCAGGGCTATATCGGCAGCAACAACGCCAAAACAGGCAAGCGCCCACGCTATCGCATTGAGCATGCCAACCTCCTCAAAACCGTTCCCTAGTTCTACCACAACTCGGCAGAGAGCTGATCCCATGGGGACGGAGGAAAACGGATCACTTATTGATGAGAATCGGGCGCAGTGCCAAAGGCCCCGCTGGGCGAAATGTCGAACGGAAAGGTGCCGCAGCGATTGAAGGCGGCGATGAACATGCGGATGGCGTTGGACGGCGTGGTGCCTACGAGTTGGGTTGCCGCCGCGAAGGCCGCCTTTTCCTCGGGCAAGACCTTCGCGACAACCGGGGTCATGTGTTCTGCCATGGCGCTTCCTTTTTGAAACGACGGTGGTGCGGATAGATGCGGGCCACGCGGCTGGGCGACGGGCTGTGAAGGCAACCCGATTGGCCCGCATCTGGAGTTTGTTTCTACTGCGTTGGTATTACTTGGTAATCCTAAGTATTACCCCGCAGATAGAATACCATACCCAACCCTATGGGGACGGAGAAAAAACGGATCATTTTGTTGCTGAGTAAGTATTTAGAGCGTGATGATGTCCGAGATATTGAGGGCCTGAGCGTCGACGGCATCGTGCGTAGCAAGCAACAGCATGCGGCCGTCGAGCAAGTCGAGCACAACCTCGGCGCATGCGTCGCGCGCAGCGGTATCTAGGCCGGTAAAGGGCTCGTCCAGAATCACTGCGCCGCCCGGACACAGCAGGGCTCGGGCAATCTCGACGCGACGGCGCTGCCCGCCCGAAAGCTCGGCCACACGAGCATGCACATCGACCCCCGGCACCAGCAGGCGCAACAGGGCCGCAGCACTCGAGGCGTCCAAGCGTGCATCGGCGCACACTAGCACGTTATCCAGCGCCGCGGCGCCCTCTACCAGGCGCACATCCTGAAACACCATGGAGCACGGCGCGCACTCCCCCGCCACCAGCGCAAGCAGCGTCGACTTGCCCACGCCCGAGGTGCCCATCACGCAGGCGCGCCCACCGGCGGGCACACGAAGCACCAGTCCGTCGAGCGCCGGAGCCCAGGGAGCGCGATCGCCCACGGCGAGCGCAAGCTCCGCAGCAGCCCTGCCGCCAGCAGAGCCGCCTGCACGTCCGCGAGGACAACGCCCATGCGCCCGCACAGCAGCACGCCATGCTGCGGGCCCCGAAGCCCGCAGCAGCCACACCAGCACGCGCTCGCATGCCCACGATGCCGCCACGACCAACACGGTCCACGCCAGCAGGTCAGCCGTCTCGATGAGCAGCTTCGCCTGATAGATGCGCTCACCCACGGTGCCCACCGCCATGCCGATCAGCTCCGCCGCCACGCCGGCCTTCCAGCTCATGCCAATCACGGCGCGGGCGCACGAAAGCACAAACGGCAGGACTTCGCGCCAGGTATGGGCGCAAAACAGGCGCCAGCCCCGCACGCCATGCATGCGGAGCATCTGCTCTAGCGGCTTATCGACCTGCGCCAGGCCCTCGGCCAGCGAAAAATACACGCCCGGCAGCGCCATCAAAAACACCGCGGCGATGCTCACGCGCGCCGACCCCAGCCAAATGAGCAGCAGGACCACCACGCAGGCAACCGGCGTCGCCTTCACAAACGACAGCGCCGGCGCCACCAGGCGAGCAAAAGCCCACGAGCGTGACGAAACCCCGGCCAGCACGCCGCCGCATACCGCGGCAAGCGCCAACCCGCCCAGAATCCGCGCGCCCGAGCCCGCCAAAATCGCCCACGTGCCGGCATCGCACACCAGCCGCAGCAGCGCCGCTACAACAGCACCCGGCCCCGGCAAGATCAGCGGCTGCGCCACCAGCGCCGCCACCAGCATCCACGCGGCAAGCCAAAAGGCGGCGACGGCACCTGCTGCCGCCACCGCCTTCATACGCTCTGCTATTTGTTGAGCAAACGCACGCACGGGCTACTCCATGTAGTAGAAATCGTCAGCCGGTAGTTTACCGCCCACGGCGCTCGCGTCCGCGTCGGCCAGCACCTGCAGATACCCGCCAAGCGCCGTCTTCATATCCTTGCCCGTCTGGCACACGAGCATGCACCCGGGAATCGCCTTCTCGGCAATCTTGGCGTTGTCCACGATGCCGGCATCGACCACGGCCTGCGCCCAGTCCGCCGGCGCCGCGTTGACGGCCTTAACGCTCGCCTCGTGGCAGCTCAAGAACTCCGCCACGGCCTCGGGATGCTCCTCGGCAAACGCACGGCGCACCACGGTCACACCCGTCAGCAGGCGTGAGCCCGTGTCGCCCGCCAGCTCATCCCACACGTCGGTCAGACTCACCGGCGCCGACAGCTTGCCCTCGCTCTTGGCGATGGCCGCGGTCTTAAACGGCTCGGGCAGCACGCCCACGGCAGACGGATCGGCCAGCAGGGCCGACAGCACCTCGGTGGGCTCGCTCTTAAACTCGAGCGTCACCTGGCCGGTCAGACCTGCGCGCTCCAGCAGGTAGTTCATCACATACTCAGGCGTGGTGCCCTTGCCCGTCATGTAGACGGTGCGGCCCGCTAGGTCGCCAAACGAAGCCACGCCGGCATCGCCCGTCACCACGTTCAGCACGCCCAGCGTGTTGATGTCGATGACCTGCACCGCGCCCTCGGTCTTGTTGTACAGCACGCTTGCCACGTTGGCCGGCACCAGCGCGATATCGACATCGCCCTGAATGACCTTGGGCACGATCTCGTCGGCGGCGGTGTTGATCGCAAAGTCGAACTCATTGTCCGTCTCGCCGTTTGCGGCCTGGTCCATAAACTGCACCAGACCGATCGAAGTCGGCCCCTTGAGCGAGGCGACATGCACCTCGACCGGCTCTGCGGCAGAACTGCCCGCAGCAGACCCGGCAGCCGAGTCCGCGGCGGACCCGGCACCGGCAGCCCCGCCGCCACAGCCCGCGAGCGCAAGCGACAGTGCGCCCGCGGCGAGCGCCGAGGCAAACCCCCGGCGCGACATCTCAACATCAAACGTGCGCATCGCTAGCACGTCCCCTCGTTAGGCATCGTCCATGCGTGATGGTCGGTATGCAGCAACTCCTCGGCCAGCGGCGAAAGCGGCTCGCCCAAGAACTCGCGGTAGCATGCCTGGACATCGGGGTTCTCGTGCGAGAAGCGAATGTCCGCCTTCGCATCCAGGCCCCACAGCACCTGACCGCGCTCGGCTGCCAACTCGCAGCCGTCGTGGATGGGCTGACCGCCGCCACCGACGCAGCCGCCCGGGCACGCCATGACCTCAACGAAGTCATAGCTCACGCGGCCGTCGCGAATCGCGTCGAGCAGACGAGCGGCGTTGCCCAGCCCGTGTGCCACGGCGACGCGCACCTTGATGCCATCGATATCGGCCACGGCTTCCTTCCAGCCGTCCAGGCCGCGCACGTCGGTAAAGAAGTCGGCGTCGGGATTCTTGTCCGTCACCAGGTAATATGCCGAGCGCACGGCGGCCTCCATCACGCCGCCCGTGGCGCCAAAGATCACACCCGCGCCCGTGCCAAAGCCCAGCGGCGTATCGAGCGGCTCCTCGACGAGCGTATCCACGCTCACGTGGTTCGCGCGGATCATGCGCACCATCTCGCGCACCGTCAGCGCAACGTCCACATCGGGCGTGCCGCCCTCGCCCACCATGCTCGGCAGCGCACACTCGGCCTTCTTGGCCGTACACGGCATCACGGACACCACAAACAGGCGCTCGGGCTCCACGCCCAGCACCTTGGCGTAGTAGGTCTTGGCGATGGCGCCAAACATCTGCTGCGGTGACTTTGACGTGGACAGGCTGTCGACAAACTCGGGGTAACGTGCCTTCACAAAGCGCACCCAGCCCGGACAGCAGCTCGTAAACATGGGCCAGCCGCGGCTGTCGCCATCGCCCTTGGCGGCCTTACCCAGGCGCTCGAGCAGCTCGGAGCCCTCCTCCATAATGGTGAGGTCGGCCGAGAAATCGGTGTCGAACACGTACTCAAAGCCCACGCGACGCAGCGCGCAAGCCAGGCGCTCGACGGTAGCCTCCTCGCGCGGAATGCCGAGCTCCTCGCCCCAGGCGCTACGCACGGCCGGCGCGATCTGCACCAGTACGATCTTGTCGGGATCGGCGAGAGCATCGAACACGGTCTCGGTATCGTCACGCTCGCGCAGGGCGCCCGTCGGGCAATGCGTGATGCACTGACCGCACGCGACGCAATCGGTCTTGCCGATCGGCGCACGCCCACGGGTGCCCACGGCGGTATGCGTGGCGCGGTTGGTCAGGTCCCAAATCCCTAAACCCTGCACGCTCTCGCACACCTTGATGCAGCGCATGCATTTGATGCACTTGTCGTTATCGCGGATGATGGGGAAATCGAAGTCCCAGCCCTCGCGCGCCAGGTGCTGCTCGTACGGCAGATAGAAGATGCCCAGGTCGTTGGCGATGGTCTGCAGGTTGCAGTTACCACTGCGCACGCAGCTCGTACAGCGCGAGTCGTGCTGGGACAGCAGCAGTTGCACGTTGGTGCGACGCGCCTCGCGGGCCTTGGGGCTGTTAGTGTGGACCACCATGCCGTCGAGCACGTAGTTGTTGCAGGCGGCAACCAGCTGGTCGCAGCCCTCAACCTCGACCACGCACACGCGGCAACCGCCGATCTCGTTTAAATCGCGCAGGTAGCACAGGGTGGGAATCTGGATGCCGACGGACTTGGCCGCATCCAGGATCGTGGTGTGCTCGGGCACCACGACCTCGCAATTATCGATCGTGAGCTTGACCATGTTGAGTGCTCCGCTTTCGGTGTTGTCGCTGACGGTGGTTTTGTTGGGCTCTACCATTCCAGGTTCCTCCCTCCGCGGAACGCGCCAAAGCCAAAGTGGTCGCAACGCAGGCAGCGGCTTGCCTCCTGGCGTGCCTCCTCCTCGGTAAGGCCTTGCTCGACCAGATTCCAATCGTGGATGCGCTCGCCGGCCTCGCGCTCGCCCAGCTCGCAGCGGCCGCACTCGTGCTTGCCCTTAAACTGCACGGTCGGCAGCTCAACGTCGAGCTTGATCTTGTGGTCAAAGCCCAGGTAGCGGTCGATATTTGCCGAAGCAACGCGGCCGGCGTTGATGGCACGAATGACGGTGGCGGGGCCGGTCTGGCAGTCACCGCCGCTAAAGAGGCCATCGAAGTTAGGCACGGCGCCATCCGAATCGGTGACGACGCGACCCCACTTGCAGGCGATACCCATGTCCTCAAACGGCTTGGAATCGATGTCCTGGCCAATGGCCACAAACACGCGCTCGCAGGGAATGACGCGCTCGGGCGTGGCGGCGGCACGCGGGGCCGGACGCCCACGACGGGGCTCACCGATAATCTGCGGCTGCACGCGCAGGCCGCTCACGCGACCGTCCTCGCCCGTCTCGATAGCGAGCGGGGCCGTGAGCTCCAGAACCTCGCAGCCCTCGGCCTGGGCGCCGGCAATCTCGGCATCCTGGGCCGTCATGTCGCAGATACGACGGCGGTAGACGATGCTCACCTTTTCGGCACCGCAGCGCACGGCAGAGCGCGCCACGTCCATGGCCACATTACCGCCGCCGATGACGCACACGCGCTGGCCGCTCAGGTCGGGCAGCTCGTCGTCGCCGATGGCACGCAGCATCTTGACGGCCGACTCCACGCCGGGCGCCTCTTCGCCCGGAAGGCCGAGCTTCTTATCGCTGTGGGCGCCAATGGCCAGGTAGACGGCATCAAACTCGTCGCGCAGGCGGGCAAGCTCCTCGCCGTTGACGGAGTGGTTGAGTTCCACGTCGATGCCGGCGCTCAAGATCCAGTCGATCTCGGCCTGCAGGCGCTCGCGCGGCAGGCGGTAGCTGGGGATGCCGTAGCGCAACATGCCGCCCAGGTGGTGACGCTGCTCAAAGATCGTCACCTTATGACCCATCACGGCCAGGTAGTAGGCACAGGAAAGGCCGGCCGGGCCGCCGCCGATCACGGCGATGCGCTTGCCGGTGTTGTCGGCCACGCTGGGCTTGTAATCGTTGAGGTCGCTGTGCTCAACGGCAAAACGCTTGAGGGCGAGGATGTTCATGGGATCGTCGACCATGCCGCGACGGCAGTGCATCTCGCAGGGATGCTCGCACACCAGACCGCAAACGAGCGGCAGCGGGTTGTTCTTGCGGATGACCTTGACGGCATCGGCATAGCGGCCGGCCTCGACGAGCGAAATGTAACCGGGAATGTCGACGTGCGCCGGGCAGCCCGAGACGCACGGGACGCGAGCCTCGCGGTCAAAGCCACAGGAGTGCTCGCGAATGTGATGCTCGAAGTCATCACGGAAGCCACGAATAGCCGTGAGTGCCATGGCGCCAGCTTCGTAGCCGATGGCGCAGTCGCTCGAAAGGTAGATGGTACGGGCCGTGCGCTCAATCAGGTTGAGCGTGGACTCATCGGCGCGCCCTTCGAGCACATCGGCGAGCAGGTCGCTCAGCGCGCTTAGGCCCACGCGGCAGGGCGTACACTTGCCGCAGCTCTGGGTGGAGCACAGGTTGACGAGCGCTGCCGTAAACTCAACGGGACACGGGGCGAGCGAACTCACCGCCAGACGACGTCCGAGCGCATCGTGCAGGTCGTCCATGACGGCCTGAGCGTGGCTGCGTTCCATTACGTGCAGTCGAGCCATAAGATCCCCTCTCACATGGCGGCCCGGAGGCGAGGCCGGGCGAAGTTGCTACACGCACAACACTGACCTAAAAAGTTGTTAGGTCTCCACACGGTTCGGCAGGCGGTATAAAATGTCGCCCTCAGCGGTGAAAACGAACATTACCGCAGATAAATGCCATATTTGATAAAACGCGTTACCAAATGACGATGCCCCGCCCACGCAATCACGTGGACGGGGCATTGCTTCAGGTATGCGGTCAGCGACCCTGTTGCTTTTACTTAAGCTCGGGCCAGTAACCCTTGTTGGCCTCGATCATGTCGTCGAGAACTTCCTTGGCAACCTTCATCGAAGGCACGGTCTTGTTGAGCGTAAAGGCCTTGAGTGCCTTCTCGTAAGAGCCCTCGATCGTAGCCTCGACCACGAGCTTCTCGGAGTTGAGCTGCTGCATCATGAGGCCCTGCTGGAACAGCGGGATGTTGTCGCGGCTGATGACCTCGGGGCCGTTCTTGCCAATGTAGGCAGGCAGTTCGACCATAGCGTCGTAGGGCATGTTGGGGATTGCGCCCTTGTTCTCGCAAATGACCAGGAAGCGCTGCTTGGTGTCGTTCTTCAGAGCGATGGCCAGATCGGCAATCCAATCGCCGTGGCTGCCCGCGTAGAACGTGCTCTCGTCGATCTCGCCGGTCTTCTCGTAATGGTCGATACCATCAAAGAGGTTCTTCTCACGCGTCTCCTCAACCTCGTTAGCACGGGTGCGCTCGGGGTTGGAATGCTCGACGAACTCCTTCTGCTGCAGGTAGTAGTTCAGATACGTGTTGGGCAGGTACTCCGGGAAGCACTCCATGATCTCGTACTCGCCCTTCCAGACGTAGTACCAGCTGCCCTTGGTGTGACGGTTCTGCTCGGGGTGCTCGTCGGTGGCCTCCTCGGGCTTCTTGGACATCAGCGAGCCCATGCCCTTGAGGTACGAATCGGGCAGCAGAATCTCATGCTCCTTGATGTACTCGCGCAGCTGCGGAAGCACCTCCTCGCCCTTGTGACGGATCGAGGTGAACCAGCCAAAGTGGTTAAGGCCAAAGTAGTCGTACTCAACATCCTTCTTGTCGATATCGAGCGCGGCGCAGACCACGTCGATGATCGCGATCGGCATGTCGCAGATGTTAATGATGCGAGCGTTGGGGCGCAGAACACGGCAGCCCTCGGACACAATGGCAGCGGGGTTGGAGTAGTTGAGAATCCAGTAATCCTTCTTGGCGTACTTCTCAACGTCATCGATCAGCTCGACCATGGGGAAGATGGTGCGCATGCCATAGGCAAGGCCGCCGCAACCGCAGGTCTCCTGACCCACGCAGCCGTGACGCAGCGGAATCTTCTCGTCCTGCTCGCGCATGGCATAGCCGCCCACGCGCATCTGGGCAAACACGAAGCTCGCGTCGGTAAAAGCCGTCTCCTTATCGGTGGTCACCGTAAGCTTGATGTCCAGGCCAAGGTCCTCGTGCAGAATCCAGTCCACGAGCACGCCGATCTTGCGCTGACGCTCCTCGTTGATGTCGTACAGACGAATCTCGTCAACGTCGAGCTCGTCCTTGCGCAGGGCAATGGACTTGACGATGCCGGGGGTAAAGGTGGATCCGCCACCACACAGAGTAATGATCATTGTTTACTGCTCCTTCTCAATTGCGTTTTCGACCTTGTCGCGCATCTCGGCGACCTTCATGCCAAAGATGATCTGGATATTGTTGCCGTTGCGGTTGATGCCGCTGTTGGGCACGTGGTTGATGAGGTTCTCATCGATGAGGTCCGGGTTCTTAACGTTCACGCGGAGACGCGTAAAGCAGTTCTCGAGCTCCTCGATGTTGTCCTTGCCGCCAAGACCTGCGACCAGGTCGGCAATACCTGCATCGACGCCCTCTGCGGGAGCTGCGGCAACAGCGCCCTGCTTCACCGCGACAGACGCGGCGGCCTCGCCCTCGGCAACGGACTCGGCGAGCTCGGACTCTTCCTCGCGACCAGGGGTGTGGAGGTTGAGCTTCTTAATAAGGAAGGTGAAGAGGAAGAAGTACAGAGCGGCGTTGACAACTCCAAGCACCAGCATAACCGGCCAGTTGGTCTTGTCGACACCGAGGACCAGGTTGGAAACCACGATGTTGATGATGCCGCCTGCAGTCGAAGCGGGCACGGAGAGGACCTTGAGCAGGACCAGGAAGATACCGGAAAGAACCGAGTGAACGACAAAGAGCACGGGAGCGGCAAAGACAAAGAGGAAGTCCATGGGCTCGGTGACACAGGAGAGCACGGCGGTGATGATCAGCGGGATGATAACGGCCTTGGTCTTGTCCTTGTTCCCCTTGTAAGCGGTGAAGATAAAGGCGAGACCGATACCGATGTAGGGCCACAGGTTGTTGAAGGTGTAGCTGTTGAAATACGTGCTATCGGAGAAGGGCTGGCCCGTCATTGCCATCTCGGCAACACGGATGGGATAGGCGCCGGCGATAACCTGATCGCCAAGCGTCAGGGTGCCGCCCACATCGGAGAACTGGAACGGGGTGTAGATGAGGTGGTGCAGACCGGTGGGAACGAGCAGCTTGTTGAGCATGCCGTAGATAAAGAGGCCGATGTTGCCCGACTCCTTAATAATGCCGGCAACGGAGGAGATGGCGCCCTGAACCGGAGGCCAAACGATGCAGAAGCCAGCGCCCATGATCCAGGAGATGATGATCATGATCAGGAACGGGAAGCGAACGCCCGAGAACATCGAAAGAGCAATGGGGAACTGCTTGTTCGAGTACTTGTTGAACACGGCACCGGTGATGCAACCAAGAATGATGCCGCCAAACACGCCGGTATCGAGCACCTGAATGCCCATAACGGTGCTCTGGCCGGTTCCGGTAAGGCCGAGCATGCCGCTCGCTTCGGCAAGAGAGCCGGTGGCGTTGAGCACGATGTTATTGGCCTGAAGGAACAGGAAGAACGACATCAGGGCGATCAGCGAAGCATGGCCCTTGTTCTTCTTTGCCATGGCGCCGGCGATGCCCACGCAGAACAGAATCGAGAGGTTGTTGATGATAAACATCAGCGACTGATAGACAACGGCGCCCACAAGCTGGAACGGACCGGAGCCCAGCACGGGAATCATGGCGCAGATGGTCTTGTTGGTTAGAATGATGCCCACGATGAGCAGAATGCCGGCAACCGAGAGGTACATCATCGGCTGGACGATTGACTTCGCGAACACCTCCAACGGCGCTTTGAAATTGAACTTCTTTTTTGCGGTCATAGCGGTACTCCCCTTCCTTTTCCGCAAATTAAGACAGATGTGCCCTGGACAAGACCGTGAGCCTTGCCTTATATCAATCGATGTATGGGCACGTTATGCCTAGAGACCAGGTTCTCCAAGCAGGTTAACAATGTGATATGCGAGATAACTCTTCTCGGCATCGGTAACGACAACGTTATAGGTAGACGACAAGTGGGCGGCTATGGCATCTGCGCACGTGAACGCGCACGGATACTTAGTTTCATCGATTCGGAACAGCGCATCGCCATTGATTTGCCCGGCCGCAGGATCGAGCGCTCGCTGTGCGAAAAACTGCAGGTGACGAACGAAACGTTCGTAAGGCAGCGAGGTGTCATCGAGGGTCGTAGCATAGCGCTCGGAAACAATCGCAAGCACGTCGCGAACAAGCTGGACCGAGATGATGAGACGGTCGGAGCGTTGCGGCATGGTGGCGTTGACGATATGCAGCGTAATAAAACCCTGCTCTTCTTCGCTCATCTGGATGCCCATATACTCCTTGATAATCTGCAGCGCACGGCCCGCAAGCGCGTACTCCTTGCGATAGAACTGCTGGATCTCGAGCAGCAGCGGGTTCTCGCAGGGAACGCCTTTGCGCTCGCGATCGAGGGCGAGGCTGATATGGTCTGCGAGAGCGATGAGAATCTTGTCATTGATATCGACATTGAGCTCTCGACGGAGCATCTGAACAATGTCTTCGGCAATCACGAGGTTGACGGTGGGGATGGACTCCAAAAGATGTGCCAAGCGGTCAATCGTACGCGAATCCTGAGAAGTGCCCTCCTGCAGCGCATAGGTCTTTTCGACCGATGCTTCATCGATAGCATCGCCGGCATGACGGCCAAAGCAGAGGCCTCGGCCGATGACGATGAGCTCGGAGCCATCGTCCGAAGTGACCATTGCGACGTTATTGTTGAAAACTCGCTTGATAACCACGGTACCCACCACAAGAATTTACTCGGAAAGCCAGACGACAGGCTCTTTAACAGCAACAGGGCCGGAAGCATGCTCACGAAGAGTCGAGTTCTCCGAACGCTCGCACACGATAACGAAGACCGTGGGATCGAAGCCGGCGGCGCGGACCGCGTCGAAATCGACCTCGACGAGGGGCTGGCCCGCGTCGACATGGTCACCCTGGGCAACGAGCGCATGGAAGCCCTTGCCCTCAAGTTTAACAGTGTCGATTCCGATATGCAGCATCACCTGAGCAGAGCTGTCGTCGGACATGATGCCCAGCGCGTGCTCAGTCGGAAACAGCGCCGCGACAGTACCGGAGACAGGAGCGCACACCGTTCCCTCTTGGGGAACCACGGCAACGCCATCGCCCACGGCACGGCTGCTAAAAGCGGGATCATTGGTTTTTTCTAGGTGAACAAGCTCGCCGGAAACAGGAGCGAGGATTTCGAACTCGGAAGTTGCAGTCTTCTGCTCATCCGAACCGCCCATCAGGCGAGAAAAGAAACCCATGGTGGCATGTCCCTTCATAAATATAGCCCAACCAAAATCAAGCGAATGCGTCCATAGAGACACATCCGTTCAAAGACTTTGGTTAGGCCCACGTCCGAGGGACTCGGTAACCTTCCGCATTTCTTTTTACGAGGGTTATTATTGTAGGCAACAGCAAAGCCAGGATAGTCATTATGACCGGTGAGCGGTATTTATTCTTCGATAAACGGTATTTAAGCGGCACTTAGGGACGTTCCTTTCCCGCCGGCACCCAGAGACGCTCCTTGCAGCAATTTCGTATGCGCTAGATGAAGAGCTCGCATTCCTTCCGCACGACGCAAACCTTGCTCAGCATCTGGGAAACAGCGGATAGCTTGTTGAGATCAAGCTTGCGAGCGCCTCGCGGACATACGGCGATGCAGCGCATGCAGGAGATGCACGCCTCGCCAGCTGTTCGCTTGGGGTCGCCCTTTTCGATAGCACAAACGGGGCACGCCGCGGCGCATGCACCGCAGAAGACGCAATCCTCTGTTGCCTCGGGTGCCATACGGTGACTTCCAGCTTGTTTATAAGGACGATTGCCGGGAATAGAGGGCTCGGGCGCATCCTCAGCCAACAGCTTTTGCTGAATTTGCTGCGCAAACTCTGCGAGCTGCGCCGCATCCTGCGCATCCGGTCGCCCAGCAGCAAACTGACGAGCAACGGAATGCTCGGCAATAGCAGAAACCGCTGCAACCACCCTAAATCCGGCGCGCTTCGCAACGTCCTCCAGCTCTACGAGCGTGTCCTCAAACGCGCGGTTTCCGTATACACAAACCAAAACAGTCCGAGCCCCGTTGCCGCGCACCATGCCCAACCGGTCAGCCACCACAGCCGGGATTCTACCGGCATACGCCGGCACAGAGATTACGGCCACGTCGTCCTCAGTCATCGAGACAGCGCTGAAATCTAGCCCGCTATCGGTCAGATCGACGGTAACGGTATTCTTGTCCAGTGCCCCGGCCACAAGGCCAGACACCTTCCGCGTTCCACCCGTCGGACTAAACACAATTTCGAATACGCTCATCGAGGCACCCTCCCCCTACGCCAGGCAACGCGTCAAGCCGTTTTCACATTCAGACAGAGTATACGGCGCATGGGATCCCCGTTTTGGTGCACCAAGCACCCCAATGCACCCACCCTACGCTGTCTGCCTCTTCGTTTTGTATAAATTACGGTACAGATTGTATATATTTACGGGATATCGCCGCGTTCTCCTGAGGTACCCCATCCTGGCCCGTGCAAAAAACGGAGTATTCTGCAACGTGACCGCGCCAGCACCGCCGCGGGTGGGCAAAACTGTAGGGCGCCGTATCGTTCTAAGTCCCGACATGGCGAGAATGACGCGCCCCTGCTCCGGAAAACGGCGAAATCTGACTCGGAACGCTCGCTAGGGATATCCGAAGGCCACCGTTGGCGACGTCGAATCATATGCAGACAACTCGAACTGCAGAATACTCCAAAAAATGCACGGCGCACTCCATAGGACCCATTGCTGCATGGCGGAAAATAGGTCCTCAGCATCCCCCAGATGCATTCCCGAGAAAATCACGTTTGAATTAGCGATGGACACGGCAAACAAAAGGGCCCGAGCGTTGTTTGCTCGGGCCCTTAGCTTGTCTCACGCTAGCGCGCGATGCGCATCTTACTTGCGCTTGCCGCCGCCGTCACCGGGGCGGCGGGAGCTGCTACCGCGCTTGCCATCACGACTATTGCCATAGCTGCCACGGTTATCGCGACCGCCGGCACGACCGCCGCGGGAGCCGGCCTGGTTGCCGCCACGCCCGCCACGATAGCCGCCACGACGCTCCTCGCGGGTGTCGTCGTAGTTGCGCCAGTCATCGCGACGATCGCGGCTGGCACGCGGATCACGACGATCGCGCGACTCACCAGAGCGGCCGGCGCCGCTGCGGCCGCCGTTGCCACGAGCGCCCTCGCGGCCACCACGCTCGTCAAAGCGCTTGCCGCCACGGGACTCGCCGCCACGACCATCGCGCTCACCGCGAGCCTCGCCGCCGCGACGCTCATCACGTGCGCCGCGCTCGTCGTCGCGACCGGAACGACGACGAGCGCCCGAACCGCGCTTGCCGCCGCGCGAACCACGGCCCTCGCCCTCGCGCTCGACACGACGACGACCGCCGCGATCCTCGTCCTCGCGACGGCGGCGGTGTGCCTCGCCCTGGAACTGCTTGGCACGACGCTCGGCACGGTTGCCACGCGGGCCCTGCTCAGCAGCACCGCCGCGCTCCTCGGCAGCCATCTCGCGGGCCACGCTCTCAACGGCCTCGTCCACGCGGGCCTGAACGCCCTCGCGCACGCGGGTCTTACCGCCGCGCTTGGGACGGCTCGGACGCTCGCCGTCGCCACGGCGCTCATCGCGACCGCGGTTGGAACGACCGGCAACATCGCCGTAATCGTCGCCATTGCGTTTGCCGTCGCGACGCGCCTGCTCAAGCTTCTTCTTGCTCTTGGACTTGCCGCGCTTGGTCTTCTTCTTCACCTTAAAGGCCGCAGGATTGCGCTCGGGATCAACGGCAGGCGGGTTGGGACCCACGTGCAGGTCGCCGGCCTCGTAAATGTCGGCCGTCTTGTCCATGAGCTTCTCTATCTCGTAGAACTCATCGACGTCCTGCTCGGTCACAAACGTGATGGCCCAGCCCAGCTCGCCGGCACGGCCGGTACGGCCAATGCGGTGGATGTAGTCGGTCGGCTCGGCCGGCACGTCAAAGTTCACGACGTAGCGCACGTCGCTAATGTCGATGCCGCGGGCGAGCACGTCGGTTGCCACCAACACGTCGACGGTACCGTCGCGGAAGGCCGAAAGCGCGCGCTCGCGCTGGGCCTGGCTGCGGTTGCCGTGAATCGCGGCGGCCTTGATGCCCTTACGCTCCAGACGACGGCAGCAGCTGTCGGCGCGATGCTTGGTACGCATAAAGACGATGGTGCGCTCCGGACCTTCCTTCTTGAGGAACTCGGGCAACAGGTTGTTCTTGGCCTCGATAGACACCGGGAACACAAACTGATCGACAGTGTCGGCGGTCGACGTGGCCGGCGCGATCTCCACGCGGGCCGGGTCGCTCACCAGGTCGGTGATCTCGCCCACGGCCTCCTCGTCGAGGGTCGCCGAGAACAGCAGCGTCTGGCGCTCGGCCGGCGTCTCGCGCACGATGCGGCGGACGGCGGGCAAAAAGCCCATGTCGAGCATACGGTCGGCCTCGTCGAGCACCAGCACCTTGACCTCGTCCAGGTGGCAGGCGCCCTGCTCAATCAGATCGACCAGACGGCCCGGCGTGGCGACCAGGATGTCGCAGCCATACTTGAGCGCCGCGGTCTGGGGCTTGTAGCTCACGCCACCCACGACGGTCACGGCGACGTGGCCGGTGACGTCGGCGATCTTGCTCGCGACCTCGTCGATCTGCTGGGCAAGCTCGCGCGTGGGGGTGATGACGAGCATCACGGGGCCGCGGCCGTTGCCCTCGGGCTTCTTGGCACCGCGACGGCGGTTGCGGCTGCCGCGCTCGCGCACGGGCTTGGGCGGAGCGATGTGCTCCAGGTTGTTCATGGTCGGCAGCAAGAAAGCCGCCGTCTTGCCGGTGCCAGTCTGAGCGGCGGCAAGCAGATCGCGGCCTTCGAGCACCACAGGAATCGAGCCGGCCTGGACAGGCGTCGGCGCCGTGTAGCCCAGGTTCTCGATAGCACGAAGCATCTCGTCCGAAAGCCCCAGCTCGTCAAAGGCGGGCAGGCTCTCGGTAGCGGACTCGACGGCCTGGGCAGCATTGGCCTCATCGGCGGCATCGAAAGCAGCCTGGGTCATGGCCTCGCGGGTCTCGTCCAGAATCTCGGCGTCCGTGACGTCGGATACAGAATTACGCATATGTTGTTGTTCCTTATCTGCACGCGCAATGGGCACGGCATGCGGCCGCGCGGGCGTGCTTGGTAGTGCGCTAATACATACAAAAACCGGTGCGCACAGAGAGGACGTTGCTCAGCACGCTGGCGATCGCTTTGGCAGCCCTATCACGCGCCGTCCAGACGCAGCAGCTCTAAGCGATGGAGCAGATTCGCCGCCGGTTAGTATACCCGCGCTTCGCATGCCCCCACGTAAACCACAGATGACGGGACGGGCAGGATGGGTCCCAGGGGTTGGCCCGGCCGATTGTCTCAATCTGTAACATCTACAGGGCAAATCTTCCTCTACGCGTTACAGATCGATACAAACGCACCAACCACCAACCCCGACAGGCCAAAAAAGGACCGGACGTCCAGCCATCACAACTGGAACGTCCGACCCCGTTAAACACCAACTAGGAAAGCTGAGCCAACACCCCGCAGCCCCTACTCTGCGTCCGGGTCCTTAAAGTTCTCGGGATCCAAGACCATGCAGGTGTAGGTGATGTCGTGTTCATCGTCGGGAATGGGCTCAAACCCGTTCTTGCCAAAGAAGTCGATGAGCAGATGTGCGAGCTTAATCGGATCCGCATCAGCATCATCAAAGAGATATCCGCTCAGATCCAGGAATGTAGGCTGCTGCTCGCCCTCGCTCTCCCAGTATCCCAGCAGGGCGTCGTGTACCAGGCGCGCGCCATAGCCGTTGCCGCGGTAGTCGGGATCAACATACACATGGCTCAAAAACGTCGACGTTTCCTCGTTGAGCGGATGCTCCGTAACGGCATCCGGCAGGTCGGGGTCATCCGCACCGCCCGTCACGCAAAAGCCGACCAGCTCGTCATCGGCAAAGACGCCCCAGAGGTAACAGTTCTCTTCGTCCTCATCCTCGACAAAAGGCTCATATGCATCATAGACCTCGTAGCCCGACTGCTCATCCAGATCGACCATATCGTCGACGTCGTCGGGACCCAAAGCCCTTACTTCAACTTCAGCCATTGTCCTGTCCTTTCTCTCGCTTTCAGGACAACCCGAGCATACGCCGCTGTCCAGATAACCTGTTGCGCAACATCGGCAGTTGCGCCAATACCGTCGCTAGCGGCGACGACGCCTCAGGGCAATGCATGCTACGACAATCGCCAGCAACACCAAACCCTGAAAATTGATGCGGCTAATAGCGAAGCCCGAAGGAACGGTAAAACTGTCGTAGAACATGTCGAGCATGCCGATAAACACCAGAAACGCAATGAAGATCCAGAACACGCGACTCCTTAAAATGGGAGTAAACATGTCGAGCACCGAGCCACCCGAGGAAGAGCCCTGATAGCCAATCAAATCAAACGGCTCATCCTTCTCCACCTCGTCGACATCGCTCGAAGCGCCTGAAGACTCAGACTCCAAATCGCGACGATCCGTCCAATACCCGGGCACATGGTCGCGCTCGCCAAGGTACTCACCGTTTTTTACCACCGGCTCAAACAACATGGCACTCGAAAGATCCTCGAGCTCCTCGCGAATCAATTGGTCGGTGCGAGCGTCATGAGGCTCCTCGAGCTCGCACTCAAGCTCGTACATATGCTCCATGACCCGCTCGTAGTCCTCTTCAGACATATCGTCATCGTAATAGGAGTTCCTGCTCATCGTTCATCCCTCATTCAAGAACCGAATCCCTTTTGGACAACTCAAGTGTAGAAATCCATACCGAGCAGACGTTGCGCAACATTGCCGAGATCGAGACGGATCCGCTCTCAAAACGCCCAGCAAAAACCGTTCCGCATTGCAATTTGCGCACTCGCGGATGTTGCGCAACGTTCTCGCCCATCGGGGCGGTAGCGTTCGGGTTAACAAAGCCACGAGTCCCAAACCAGAATCGTCGGCTTCCACCGCATACGAAAGAAGGAACGATGGACGAGATTTTTGAGCATCTACTTCAAGATACCGACCGAGGAATCTCGATCAACCAGATTGTCAACCGCATCGTGTTTCCCAACCACGATATCTGCATGCAGGCAAAAGCCGCCTTGGAGCGGGACTATGGCGAGTTTTGCTTTGCTGCCGTTATCCCCGACTACGAGGACTTCCAGCACATGGATCCGACCGATGCCATCAATGCCGCCCTGGAAACCTGCGGGTCCGACGGCGAAGAGGTCACCAACGTCGTCTGGGGTTACAACTCACTCCAGTACGAATACAATGGCATCCCCTCGCTGGAGGTTGCCAAGACCATCTCAAAGATGGTCGGCGTTCCCGTCTACTACGAGTACACCGATGCCGACGAGCTCGCAGCCGGCGCCGTGATCGCCGATGCACAGGGCGACAGCGTCTCGTTTGCAAACGTGGTCGACAAGAGCTGCTGGGCGTATTTCCCGGAGGGGTTCGACGGTGCCACCGACACCCTGTTCCGCTGCGGCATGGGAACTATGTCCATGCCCGACGGAAGCCAAAAGTACTTTGAGGACACCACCGACCCCATCATGCGTTCGTATGCGCAGCGCGGAAACGTGTCCCTGTACTTCGACTTCCTCAAAGACCAGTTTGGCGCCCAAGAAGAGCCCCAGGCAGAGTCCGATGCGCAAGCGTCAGGCAACGTCTACATGTCCCAGGCCATGGGTGCGATGACGTTTCGTATCGTCTTTCCCAATCATGACTGCTGTGAGTATATCCGCGATGATCTCGACAAGTGCTTTGGCGGGTTCTCGCTCCAGGCGATTTGCGGTACGCCCGATAGCACGTTTGACTCACCCGATGAAGTCCTAAAGACCATGGTGGGTCACGGAATCCCCGATGATGCAACCGATATCGAATGGGGTTATAACTCCGTGCGCTATCGCGTGGCGCACTCCGTGCCCAACGCCGTCGTTCTCGAGGCGCTCGTCCAGCACTACAGCATTCCGCTGTACGTCGAGTATTTCGATGAGCTTAAGCGAGCGACCGGCGCTGCCATTACGATCCCCGACATCGCAAACCCGACCGCATTCGTCCCCGGCACACTCGGCTGCAAAGAGCAAATGTACTTTGACCGCGGCAGTGATAACGAAGGCTACGTCGCACTTCGATGCGGCTATTGTCAGGCAGTCTCCGATGACGGCAAAACGCGCATTTCCTTTGTCGATGACCCTTCGCAGCCGGTCATGGCGGAAATGGCAGAGGAAGCATCGGTCGGAGTCTACGTTAGGCTGCTTAAAAAATTCGATTTTGAACAAGTTCTCCCCGCTGGATATCAGAAGCCGGCTTCTCGTCCCGCCGCAAGCTCCAAAAAGAACGCCTCGACCTCCTCGGCAGAAAAATCGAAAATCAGCCTGTGGATGAACCCTATTGCAGAGAAGCATGTCTGGAACTCCCTCGATGCCTACGGCCAAAAGCAGGGCAAGCAAAATGACATGAACATGTTCTTTTTGGAGCCGCTCTATCGCGGCGGCGACCAGATCCGCGACCCATTTGGATTTGCCACAGGCCGCAAGCCTATGCCGGCTTATGCAAGCCACCAGGCGCATCGCAAGGTTATCGACGCCGCCCTTAATACCGACATAGAAGTCGGCGCGCTTGTCGCAGGACTTCTCGGCCAAGACCTGCTGACATCCGAAGAGCTCAACGCGCTGCACCGCGACATCGAGCTCAAGGCCCAAGGCATAAGCGCCATTGCCACCGGAAGAGGTGCCGCGCTCGAGAGCCGTTGCGACTCGGTTTGCTACCTTATTGCAAAGCTCCGGAGCCATAACGGCGACAATAGCCAGCGCTTTATGATGTGGATGGCGGACACCGACCAAGCCGTGCGCGTAAAGTTCTACGGCGAGGCGCCGGCAATCGGCGTGCCCTTTACGTGCCGCTTTAGCGTAGTGGAAAATGACGTCATTACGTACTGGATGCCCGTCGAGGGCGAGAAGGGCTTCTCTCGCTATAAGCAGATTCCCGAGGGAGGACGCATCGACGTCTCCGCGGCAAAGAGCGACTCCGCCGCCATGAGTGCCCTGCGCAAGGCCAACGCGATGTTCCTTAAAACGTGCGGACTCAAACAAACCGCGCCGTCCAAGACGCGCATGACCCCGGAACAGTCACAGCGCTTTAGCGAGCTGCGAGAGAAGCTGGATCGTAAGACGGGTTATGCCCTTACGGTGCTTTTCTCGCGCTGCGTACTCTGCAGCGCCGAAGCCGACCGATTCCTCGAGCTCATGGAGCGCGCCGCCGCTGCGCACGATCGCGGAGAGATGATCGACGTCGACGATACCGAGGCCGTGGAGCACAAGGCCATTTACATGGTTGGCTCAATCTCCGCCGAGGATGGCACGTACCAGCTCTATAACCCCAACACCGCCAACTTTGAGGACTTTCGATTCCAGCCCAACCTGCTCGAAGACTTCCATGCCGACCTGCCCCGTATCGGCAGCTTTATCAACATTGCAACGAGCGCCGTTGAGTCGGATGCCATCGCTGCCTGGGCGGGCTATAACCCGGGCAACGCCCAACGCTCCGCACGCTACTAAAGAACGGCTAGCACAGCGAGAAAGCGTTTCTGTTGCGTAGCATCGACCTCGGCGGTGTTCCGCACCGCCCACGATGTTGCGCAACAGAATGTAACGCAGGCAGCCTAGTATGCGAAGTAATAGGCGCGCGCAGGTCGGACGCATCGAATCCGACCCTCGAGCGCAACACAAATCATCGCAGGGAGCACACCATGGCGCGCGACACATCAAACGATCCGGTTTACTACTTGCCGCTCGATTACAAGTTCGACGGCAACGGCAACATCATCCAAAAGGTCTTTTTTGGCGTAAATGCGGTATTCTGCCCTGTCTGGTACTGGTGGTACTTCAAAAGCAATCGCGATCCCAACTGGTGGGTCAATGGCAGTGGCATGGACGGCTACAATCCCGAGGAATGCGCCATCGAGTTCCAGCGCCGCATGGACAACCTTACGCCCGAGGAGAGCTATAACCTCTTTGAAGTCGCAAAGTATTGCGACCGCATGACGGATGTTGCCGTCTTTGACGTCGTAAACGGGCGAAATGCAAACGAGCGGCACCTGGATGACTACTACACCGGCTACGACCTTGGCATCGATGATGATGACGAGGATGACGAAGAAGACATCGAGGTGGAATTTGACGGGCAACCCGTTAGTCCCCAGCCGATGCGTGTATGTGACGAGGGCCCCTGCCAGTTTATGCTGCCGCCCGTTTTAAACTGCGGAACAGACGACGGCACCGGCTACGAAGTCGAGATTCCCCTGCGTGCCAAAACGACCAAGAGCGGCACCCCACAAGAGCGGCTTGCGTTTTATGTCCCCGCCGACGCCGCCGTGCAGTGGTTCCGCGAGGTCACCGGCGAGCCACAGGCCGACTACCAGCTGTTCCAAACCGTCTGGATGGAGCAGGCAAATCGGCTTGAGAACCCGCACTTTGTCGACCACCTGTTTTCCTATGCGTTTTGGCAGGAGCGATTGCTGCGTATCCTGCACTGCACGTACAAGCGGGGCAAGGTGCAAAGCGTGCGCATCGTTGCCGATTACGAAGGCGATGCCGCCGAGTTTATTGGCAAGTACTATCCAGAGGCCGAGATCATCGGTCATCAGGGCAATGAGAACGCCTTTGAAACGGGAGCCGCCTTTCTGGTGGACCTCACGCTGGACTACAAATACAAGGGCGACAAGCTTGTCGAGAAAAAGACGTTCTCGGTCCTTGGCAGCTTTGGATGCGAATGGTATCGACTCTTTAGCGGCAATCCCAACGCCACCGTTGACGATTTCTACGCCTGGTGCGAGCAGACCGATACCTACGAGCCGCTACGTCAAGCAGCCGAAACTGCCGGTGCAATCGTACAGTACACCACCTACGGGCTAAAGGACGGCAAGCTCACCAGCAAGCGAACCGAAGATCTCCAAGGCCGCACCAACGTCGAAATCAACGAGGCCGCCGAGCTGAGGGATCGCATGTTTACGTAGGCGGTGGATAGATTCGCCCATTTGCTCACACTGTCCTTTACTAGGAGGTTTCTGCTTTGACTGAACAAATCTTATGGACCATAGCGCTGATAGCTTCCGTCGCGCTCGGCTGCTCTGTCTTCTTGGAGCTCCACAGTCATCAGTACAGGTTCTTTGGCCACGAAATCGATTATGATCGTCGCCTCGTCGCCTTCATCGTCCTTGCCATTGGAGCCCTTTTCCTATTCGCGCCCGTTACCTGGGAGCAATGCTTTTCATCCGACCTTGGCGAGGGCTGGGAACCAGGGGGCTGGAATTATATCAGCTGGTTCATCACCAACCTATTTACAGTTGGCTGGACAACGACCATCCAGACTGGCCTTACCGATATAACGTCGGTCGTCAACAGCGTCGTCTCCAACCAAGCATGCGGTCTGTTCTATTCGCTGCTAGCACTCGCATACATCATTGCCCTTCCCGTTGAAGTTGGCCTACTTGCCTTCAACGCCGTTGTCACACGCCTCTCGGGCGGGGTAATCAAGCATCACCTCAAACATGCCAACCGCGTGGTTGTCTTTGAAAGCGTCGACGCTAACACCGAGTTGCTCGTTCGCAATATCGTCGACAACATCAAAAACGGGACGTTCGATAAGAGCGATAACAATGGCGACATCGCCCTAATCTTTTGCCTTGATTGCGACGAGGACGGCGATCGCCAGCGCATGCTGCGCAATCTCTGCCAAGGATACGTACGCTATGCGTTCACCGAAGATAGCGCAGCCGATGTCCTGAAGACCGCCGCCAATAAAGCTCAATCAAAATGCACCAAGCCTATCGACGTTGTTGCGACTTCAGAAAAAACCGATCGAAATGTAAGCGCAACGATCGACATGCTCGAGACGCTTAACCAGCAGTTCCAAACCGACAAGCCTCCTTTTGAGATTACGCTGCATTGTCTTCACAGCAACCCCGACGACCCGAGAGTTTTTGATGCCATCAAGCCCTATCCAAAAAAGGTCAATCTGCACCTGGTTTCTCGCACGCAAAACGAGATCTACAATGTTCTGGACGAAGCGCCTCTTTACAGATGGCTTGCTCCCGTCGACATCACCCGTAACGACAATTCCAAACCCCAGAATCTCACGGTGCTCGTCATTGGCGCAGGAGATTACGGCATGCAAGCCGCACGCACCGCGTACTGGATGGGCCGCCTACCGCAAGTAAAGCTCAACATTGTGATCGTCGATCCCAATGCTCACGAAATCGTCGAGCGCGAGGCGGCACAGTATCCCGAAATGCTCGGAGAGATTAAAGACGGGACACCTACAGTGCGTTTTGTCGAGGCCAGCGCCCCTTCAATCACGCTTGACCGTCTCATGGCAGGTGACAGCGTCACGACACTGCACTACGACCTTCAGAGCAAGCGCGTGGCATGTGAGGACGGCTGTGTCCTGCTGCCCGATAACACGTACGTCTATGCCTTTGTGGCCACGGGCGACTGCAGTCAGAACCTTTCTTGCTCCCTTATGCTCCAGCGGCAGATATTCAACCGCTTTGTCGAGCATGGCACTCCAAACTACATGAAGCAGCGCCCTGTTATTTGCCCTCACATCGAGAGCGAAGAGATTCTTAAGGCCTTAAGAAAGCTCGCCATGACCGAAGCAAGTACCGAAAAGGAAAAGCACCCCATCGTCGGAATCATGCATCCCTTCGGTTCTCGAAAGGCTTTCTTCACCTACGACAATCTCCTCAACAATAAGCTCGAACAGCGCGCCATACAGCTCAATGCGGTATATGAGATGTGCAACTATGACCATGCCACCGTCAGCTATGATGCCTCCATGCCAGACGATACGGCACGCGACAAATTCAACAAGAGCGAGTGGAACAAATGCAGCAGTCGTGCGGCGGCCGCATATCTTCCCAGTCGCTTTTGGTCGGTTGGTCTATCGGAAACCATCGATACGCTCGAAAACGACTATCTGGCGAAACTAGAAGGCGGAAGAAGCGAAGGCCTAGACAATGGTCATCTGGTAAGACAATACCTACTCGAAAATAAAAAGAAAGGCGACACATTGGAGGCATTTGCCAACAATGAAGCCAACTATCGCAGAAGAATTAAAAATATCTGTCTATTGGGTGATATAGAGCACGAACGCTGGCTCGCCTACTGTCAGGCAATAGGCATGACCGAGCTGGGACACGGCACCAAGGAAGACGAAAGGGACCAGCGCAGGCGCGCACATAGTGTCAATCTTCTCCTTAAAGAAGAGGAGCCCAAAGACAAGCCCGAAGGCACGAATAAATCCGAGACCCTCATGCGTCACGCCTACATGACACCTGACAACGACGTGCTCGGCGCCCGCGGGTTCCTGCTAGGAAAAGACGTCTATGCCTATGACCGAATCATCGCCGCTCTTTCTGCCCGAATAGCCGAGGGAAATGTTGTCAAACCCAAGAAGGACACGAATAAATAACGGTTTTCAATTGAAAGGATTGCGATATGGGAAAGCCATCCGCCGTAAATTCAAAGCAAGACAGCGAGGGGCACACCCTTCTGCACATATTCGTAAGCTACCGACGTGCGGACAACACATTCAACCACATGCTCGATATCGCTGACAGAACCCTAGATATGCTCAACACAAGCAAAGATATGCTTGCTTTGACCGACTATCGAATTGACAAGTTCACCGATATCGTCTCCATCGATTACGGGCAGCGCTGGGAACAAAAGGTGAATGAAGCTCTCGAAGGCTCGGACATCCTACTTGCTTTCATAACGCCCGGCTATATCGAAAGCAAGAACTGCTGCCACGAATATAATCATTTCCTCGAAAACGCTGAGGGAGAAAAAGAGGAAAAAACTGATAAGGATGACAAGCCTCGCCGGTGCATTCCAGTTTTTTGGACAAGCCAAGATAGAATTGAAGCGAATCTAAAAAAGAAATATGGCGAAAGCGCCCACGGAGAACCCGCTGCAAGAGAAAAATCCAGTCAAACCAGCCCGGACGGCCATGACGACGAAAACGATCGTGACGAGCCATTCGATAAAGAGCAAACCCGCGAAATCCGCGATAAGGAAAGCGGCGACGAAAGCGCCTCCGGCAATCCCTCAAAAGATAAGAACTCAGCAAAAAACGCCTGTAGCACTTGGGAGGCAATCAAAGAGTTCAATGGCCTGGAGGCGGTCCTCCCTAAGTTCATTGAACTTCTTAAGGATGATGCGCAGGGCTCTGATTACGATTTCGTAAAGGACTGCATCGTTCGCTGGCTTGCTAACAAGATTTTCATCGTTGCAGACTCAATCATTAAGAACAAACAAATGGCTGAGAAAGAGGATTCTACAATTGAGAAAGCGAAGACGGTCAAGCCATTAGACGACGAGCTTGCCGCTGCACTTTCCGGCCATGTTTTTCATCTCTCGACAAAGAGCTCCGAAGGGACCGCTCATGTGTCCAATGGCGTTTTTATCGTCGAAAAAGGCACAAAAATTGCCAGGGATCTAACAGTAAGCTGCCCGACCTCCGTCACCAAGCAACGCAACGCGCATGCAGACCTCATAGAGGATTACGTGCTCACCGATGACATTGCGTTTTCGAGTCCCTCAGCGGCAGCGGGATTCGTAGCAGGTCGAAGCTCCAACGGTAAAACTATGTGGACGACCGATGAAAATAAAACCATCAACGATCTTGAGGAGGAATACAGGAAGAGAACACAGTCGTAAGAGAAAAATAGGCTGGAAGAAAAACCATCCAGTAATAACAAGCGAAAAGAAGCGGGGCTCGTAGATGGCCGAGCCCCGCTTCTTTTTGTTCGTCTATGGCCTTGCAGCAAAAGTTACTCTGCCGCTCCAAGGGACCCTACCGCTCCTCCAGCGTCCAGCCCTTCTGGGTGCATAGGTCGCGTAGGGTTGCCACCAGGTCCGCGTTGGTGTTGCTGTCGACCACGATCTTGTCGATGTGATCAGCGGCAATGTTGAGTTTGGGGAACGAATGGCTGCAACCAGACAGATTAAGTTCGCCGACGTTGCAGGTAATCTCGAGTGCGCCAAGAATGTCATCGTTCGAGAGATCAATCTTCTCGACATCACCCTGGAGTCCCTGATCGACGGTGAAGAACATCAGGTTCTTAAGACCCGAGGCATCGATGGAATTGACAGCACCCTTAAGACCCTCGATCTTAAAGGCATTAAGTTTGGGGCAGACGCTCAAATCGAGATTCTGGGTCGTCATGTCGCCAAACTTGAGCACCTCGAGTGCCTCGAGCTCGCTAAAGTCTGCACTCGCAGCGCTCAGGGTATTGATGCCGAGCGTATCGAGCTTGTCCAGCTTGCTAATGGGCGTGAAGTCCGTCACCTCGTCACTCACGACCAGCTCCGTGATGCGCTGGGTCTCCTTGACGGTCAGCTGGCCATCGTCATCGTTATCGTAGTCGGCAAGCAGCCCGTGCAGGGTATCGTCCGTGACCGCATCGACATCGACGAGGCCTTTTTCTTTCTTGGTCTCGGAGCCAGAAGCGTCAGCCGAGCTCGACTCTTTAGAGGCGCTCGATGAGGCTCCCCCGCCGCCTTGCACATCACCGACGCCGCCAATCACGGCGAAAGCGGCAACCGCGCCTATGACCACAACCGCCGCAAGCACCACCAGGGCGCGAACGCCACCCAAGCGCGAGACGGCTTCATTTGCACGCTCGGCTGCCTGCCCGTTCGGCTGCCCAGCAGGACGGGGAGTCCGACCTGCCGAACGTCCCGACGCCTGCCGTGCCGGTCCGGCAGATTGTTCAGCTTCCTGTCCGTTCGGACGCATATTCACGCGCATATCCGGCGTTTCTGCAGCCCGCTCATTAGCCCCGCCCGAAGGCTGCTCGGTCACACGCTGAACCCGTTCGTTATCCCGCCAAGACATGTCGGGCTTAAAATTCGCCATATTGCTTCTCCTCACTTGAGCGCATCGCTACTGTTGCTCCATGGTGTAGCCGTAGTCACTGCTCATTTTTTGCAAATACTCGACCACGCTGCTGCTCGTTTCGCTGTCGTACAAGATCTTGCCAACATGATTGGGCGTAAACGTGAAATGGAAGGCATCTTCCCTGCCTGCCCCGCACAGATTGAGCGTGTCGACTCTGCTACCGATCTTCAGGACCTTGAGGTTCACATCGCCCGACAGGTCAAGCGTCCCAATGCTGCCGCCAAGACCTTCGATCTGGACATTCGTCAACGAGGACATGTTTTTGGCATTCAGGGTATCGATGGGACTCTCGAGCCTGTTTACGGTAACGCGCTGTAGCTGAGGAAAACGTGTGAGATCAACCGTAGGCACCGAGCAGTCGCCAATGGACAGATGAGTGATATTGCTAATGGAGCTTATGTCGTAGCTTTCGCTGTCGTAGTCGCCAATGCCAAACGTCGTGATGTTGTGAAAGCTAGCCAGCAGCGGAAGCGAATCAAACGACTCGACGTCGATTGAGCTAGCTTCATCCGCAGTCTCTTGCGAAATATTGCCATCCTCATCTGCATCGAGCGCTAAGTCCGTACGCAGCGCCTCGTCCGTAATCTCATCGAGCGTGAGCACTGTGGCCTTTTTCGCTTCTTCCTGGTGGCGTTCTTCTTTTTCCTTTTTACGCTGAGCGCGCGCCGCCTCGTCTTCTTGCTGCTGTTTGGCCTCGGCACGCTGCTCGGTCTGCTGATTGGTTTCGGAGATACCGCTCGTGATAGACGTGACCGCCACGATGGCGATGACTACCACCACGGCAAGAACGATCACCACGCGCGGACCGCCCAAGCGGTTCACGATATCGTTGATATCCGATCCGTTGGACCCGGCGCCCCCGCGGCCAGACCCGTTCTGATTAATTGCCATCCGTGTTTCCCCTTCCGCCGCCTACAGGCGGTCCTTGTCGAAGTAGTCAGCGTCGCGCCAGTCGCCGCGCCAGCGGTAGGCGTGGGCGTTCTCGCGCGACCAGTCGCTCAGGTGGCGCAGGATGAAGCGGCTCATGTCGTCCGCGAGCGGCTCGATCGGCCCCACGCGCCGCGCCTCGGCCGCCTGCTCCCAGAACGAGTACGCCATGAGGTAGAACGTGCCGGCGTCAACGTAGTCGCCCGGGTAGACGGGGTCGTCGAACCAGCCGTGGGTGTCGGGCGTGCCGTTTTGCTCGCACCACTCCGCCACGTTGAGGGCGAGGCTCATCAGGGCCGTGTAGTCCTGCGGGTCGTCCGCGGCGAGCGCCTCGTGCAGGTTGGACATGGGGCCCTCGGCGCCGTAGGCCGGGTAGTACAGGTCCCACAAGCGATCGGCCTCTTCATCGGTCAGTTCCAAGACGGACGGACGATCACCAATTCCATCATCATATTGATATGAATATGGATCTACGCCCGTCAAAGCACCCTCGCCGTAATCAAGCGAAGATGAGCCGTTGCGCGCACCACGTTTTGCGCGCAACGCCGACCCCAATAGTGAATAGCCATTGTGATAGCCTTCGCGCGTGTCAGCGATAAACTGACTAAAGTTAAATTGAGCATGCGCATCCGATAACGCGCGCCTTGTAGCAGCTGAACCGCGTAGCAAATAGAAAAGACCAATGATCAGCTGTTTGATAATCAAACTCAGCGGTCCAATAAATAACTCAATCGAAACGACAAATAGGCCACCGAAAATAACGGCTGCTTGAGCGAATGGGTTAAAAGCGCTATATCCGGGAGCAGGAAGACCCGTATGCAAAATGTCGTCTCCGCCCGTATTGAGGAACAAGCGATACCAAACCGAGCAAAGACCCCACAACGTAAAAATACGCACCGGAAGAAAACGAATGATGGTCGGAATAGCATCTACAATGCGCGATAAATTAATGCTCACATGGTGCTTTGGTGCACCGGCACTATTCCAGTTGATGTCCAGACGTCCATTTGCTGCGTCAGATTCAATATGTACCCCAGAGTCTTTCGGCGCCATCCTCTGAGCGCGAAGCTGTTCGAGCCGCTCCTGTGCCGACAGACCCTCAGAATCTCGTTCCCCCATGCCCATTATCTATATCCTCACAAATCATCAGAAGTGGTAATGCATAGCGCCAAAACGCTCTAACGAATAGCCAAGCTCTCTAGTCATAGCTTTAATCGTGTGGGTCTCTCGCTTCCTCGTCACAGGGTCCCTTCGCATGAATACAAACGTCGGAAACATACCCCATGCCACTTGCTGAAAACCCGTCATGGCATTGGCGGGGATGACAATTGGCGGGTTTGAATTTCCCGGAGCAAGAATCCTTCCCGCAACAGCCTTGCTTTTGCCAAGGCCTGGCACAAGCGACTTGACCACTGGATGATTGTCCAGCGTCGAGCCTTCGCGTTTTGCAACAATCTCGATGCGGTTTTCGTACAACCTAATCGAACAGGGCCTTCCATCGTACGTACCATATCCTTGGTCGATGACGGTTCCATACACCGCATCTTTCCTAGCCATGCTCTCGGCAAGGCGGCGTCGCTGGCGCTGTGCCTCGGCGCTATTTGCAATAGCCTCGCGACCCCCCATAACCAGCCGCTCAACATCATGAAGTTGCCCACCGGCTCGCTGAGCATTGGAGCCCTGTTGTTGAGAGCCCCCGTTACGATTCCTATCGTTACCGGAGCTTCCAAACATATTTCCCAAGTTTAACGTCGGCATAATTCATCCAAACTATCGTCTCGCCAATCGGGGCCCTCCCCAACGGGCGCATGGGTATTTTCTTCTGCCCTCATCAGTAATGGAAATGAGAGTCTGCAAAATCTTCGAGCACCTCGTCGAAACCCGGCGAAAAAACCTGAATCGTGTGTTGCACGCGAGTGTGCAGCTCGCGATTTTTTCGGTCAAACGTAAATTCGGGGCTATTGGTGATGCCAGGCACGCGAAGCCAATTAGTGAGCGCGTTTGCTGGAATATTGATTGCATTTCCAGCATAAGGTCTATTAAACGCCTTGTCCAAGTCAGACATTTTCCCCGATTTAACTACGGATTTATATTTGTCTAAATCGCGCCTTCCAGAATACATCGAGGTACGAATAATCTTGATGTAGTTAGCATAGATGTCGATACGGCAAGGCATCTGATCATAGGTGCCATATCCAATAGCGTTCGGTTCCTTTTTGCCTTTCACTCCAGAACTGGACTTCTTAGCATTCGCTGTTTCCTTTTTCGCAGCAGAAGCATTGCCCGTACGACCGGCAGACGCAGCACTGTCAGAAACATAAACATGACTAACAGGCGCCTCGTTATCCGCCTTCATTCCAGTGCTGGAATTCTGAACGCCATTCTGCTGAATGTTGTCTTGTTTAGTACCGTTCTGCTGGATAGCAATCGGCTGGGCAACCGACACCTGCTTTTTCCGCGATTGGATATCATCCCATTTTTCCAAACCACGGAAAAACACGAATGCAATGACGCTAATCACAAAAGCAAGCAAGAGGAAAATGAAGCCGAAAAGGCTCAGGAAGTTGGCAAATGAGACAACTCCGGAAAGCAAAAACTCAATGAGTATCGGAGGGATCCACATGTAAAGCCACGAACGCAACGCTTGAGCGCTACCAGGATGTGCATCCTCGCCAAACATGATCAATACGATCATCAACCCGAAGCAAACCGCAATTAAAACTTCAACTCTCGCATACACATCACCATCAACATACATTGACCCCATAAAGCCAAACGCGCTAACGACGAGCGCCGTGATAAGCACCAACCTGCCAGCAAGACGTCCGAATCGATCCATGACTTCGGGATCGGTATAAAACGACACAGAGTGACGCCCTGTCGAGAACAGCTGCTTACGCGTGTCGGTCAATGCGGCATCTCCCGACTGAGCTGACAGAATTTCAGTTATTTTGTCAGCGCGTCCATCGAAATCCACCAGCTTGACCAAATACCCCTCTAAGGCAGCAGCATTTGAATCCAGAGCATCTTCGAGACCCCTGACACGGTCAACAGCAGAAAAAGAACGGAGCACATTGAGCGCAAGGAAGCCGAAAGAGCCCAAAAATGCCAGCACCAAGAAGACGACAACGAGAGGGCCAAACGTTCCAAGTGAAACGATAAGCTGACCGAATGCGCCGCGGGCACACTTAATAATAAGGAGATAGAGAAGCGCAACGGCAATGGTAGTAATGAGAACGTTCCGCTGCTCCTTCTTTACAGCAGCAATCTGAGCATCGCTGTCAGCGATGCCCTTGACGACACCGTATTCACGCGTGTCCGTTTCGATAGCGGCCTTCAGCTGTCCATCGGCAACTCCTCGAGCGTCATCCAAATATTGTGAATATGCCGCGGACGGCAGGCTCTCGACATCCGCCAAAAGCCTAATCTCAAGGATGTCGAGCACGCCACGGTCCTCACAAGAGGTCAAGAGGTCAGAAACGTACCCACGAGGCACGACATCATCCTTTACCTGAGCACAGAACAGTGATCCCATCGCGATGGGGCGAGTTCCAAAACGTTCGTCAAGTTCCCAGCCCAGAATATATGGAACCGGCGTAGATTCCATGTCGCCTCGAAGCTTAATGCCCTCAAGACGGGCGTTGCTGCCCAACTTAACAAGTGTCGAGACGGGCGCATCCATTGCCGGATTAAGTCCACGAAGCGCGATAACTGCAGCTTCACCTGTCGAACCCTGCATCGTTTCATATAAGTCGGTATGACCAGAAAGCCAAATCCAGGCAGCATAGTTTCCATACTTTCGATAAAACGAGCGCACGGCGGCCTTATCGTCGGCGACCTTATCCATAAAGACAAGGACAACGTCGGTGTCTATGCCACCCTCAGTATTTGCTCCATCGCGAGCAGCGATGATTGCCGACATATCAACATCGCCGGCAAAATAGAGCAAAAACTCATCGAGCGATCGAGAAGACGAACAGACGCCAAAGAATGCAGAGGGTTGCCGTAATACCGACTTAAGCGCACCCTGGGCCATAGCATGCTTGTTTTCACCGGACGTCAACAAGCCCTTAAATAGGCAGGCTGCAAAATGCGGGTCGTCCGATTGACGAGCAAGAAGCTCAAGACTGTGAATATCAGAAGCCAAACGAACCCTTTGACTGTCGGCGTTTGCTTCTCGAGATAAGACGAGCGAGAGGAATCCAGAGGGCAACACGCCAGATGAATTTGTTCCATCAAGGTCTGACTGCCGAGCATAGCGATCAATTGTATCCACAGCCATCGATGCAATACGCGCCGGCAAAGCATCGGGTGCATTAGTCAACGAGACATCCTCGCCGCGCCACGACATAATCTTGCCGTTGGACATCTCATAGATTACGCAAGCGAGCGCCAGGTCGGGATTGGACGCTGTCTGGATATCCTCTTCGACTAACTGGTGAATCCTAGTCTGCAGGTCATTTTCACCCCAGTCGCCCATCAGGTTTTCGAGCTGCTGTTGGCTCATGCGAAGTTTAGCCTCGTCCCAATTGGAGGACAGCGCTCGAGCGAGCAACACCGGATCGCTATACTGCTTGCCCGCAAACTCGTAAGGCTTGCGAGCACTGCCGGCGTCCATGGTGGGAAGCTTGCGATAGAAATGATCTGGGTCGGCCATCCAGTCTTTAACCTCTTCATAGCCAAAACGCTCGCCCGAAAGCTCAAACGTCAGGCCCTTGAGGAGGTTTCCTAAGGTCGCATCTTCTGGATGGTTGAAGTCTGCAGGCTCGCCCGTCTCTTGGCGATCGGAAAGCGTATTGTCGTCTATGAACTCCTGCAGCGGGTGGACATTGTTTTCGTAGAGCGTCCAGATTGTATAGCCAAACGAATACCAGTCGTTACGAGGGTCGACCATGCCGCCACGACCAGGCGTATAGCCATCGGAGCGCGTCATGGTGTTCGTCAGTCGGCTGTCAAATCCGGCAAGCGAGCGGGCGGAGCCATAATCTCCCAGCACGATCTGCTTGTCGTACAGGTAGACGTTCTGCGGCTTAATGTCACGATGGACAATGCCAAGCTCGGTATGGAGCAACTCGATTGCCTGGCTGAGCTCGGGAATCACGCGGCTCTTAACCATATTCTTGCTACGGGGACGATCAAAAAGGCATGTGGCCAGCGGCGTAATGGAAACATCCCACAGCTGAGGAGCCGCAGCCCCCACTTCGGTCGCGCTCAGGCCCTGGTGCAGATAGGCAAAGATGGGCAGCAGATGCGTTTGAGACACGGGGCGGCCATTAAGTCCCATTACGGCGCTTACCACCTTTTGATATGCCGAACGCTCGGCGCCCACAAGAGGCTTAAAGACCTTGGCAACGCATGCCAAACCATCGCTCACCCGCTCGGCGGCAACAATGGTAGATTGACCGCCATGGCCAATGACCTGTCCCAAATGAATAATAAACTGCTGCCCGTCATTCGAGACAACCGTAGCATCCTCTGCAACAAAAGGCGAGGCAGATGCAGCGGCAGCATGTGCGCCCCCACGAGAAACGGTCACCGTTTCGCCATTGGAGCTGGCCGTGGCGCCGCGCGAGACAGTTACTGTCTGGCCGTCGGGGTTCGCAGCGCGCGACACCGTGACGGTTTCGCCCGCCGCAGGAGTACCAGGGCGTGAAACAGGAACGGTCTTGCCGTCGACAGAAGCACTAGACGGCCTCGCAACCGTTACTGTTTCACTATTCGATTCAATTGCCGGGCGACGCACCGTCACCGTTTCACCAGCCGATGGTGCATCATCGCGGCGGACGGTAACTGTTTCACCAGACGCCGGGACATCAGCGCGACGCACCGTCGCGGTCTCTCCAGGTGCAGAAGTCTGGCCACCGCGGTTCACGGTAACTGTCTCTCCCCCTACAGGCGCATTCCCGCGGCGCACCGTTACGGTCTCATCATTGTCATTGCCGCCATCTCGGTGTACCGTAATCGTCTCATCTGACATGGCTACTCCCCTACCTCAATTACAATCAGCGTTGCATCGTCCGTCGAGCCGTTCACCCGAGCCTCGGCATATAGCTCTTCGCACAACTGCGCACATGTCGAATCGCTCGCAAGCATCTGCTGCAAACGCTCCTGCGCAATCTGCCCATCAATACCATCGGAACAGATCAGATAGCGATCGCCCGGAAGCATCACGGTCGTCTTGACCTCAAGATTGCGACCGCCCTGATTGAGTCCAATCGCGAGCTCAATACAATGCGAAACGGCGTCGTCTCTGTATTCAGCGCCAACGCCGCCCACGCGCCGCTCAGGCGTGTGGTCACAGCTAAGCACGGCAAGCACACCGCCACGCAGTCGGTACACGCGAGAATCGCCGGCATTAAAAACAGCACCGTGCCCGTCAGGAGCAACCACGAGGCCAGCAACCGTGGATGCGGCAACAGACAGTCCATAGCGAGCCGCATACGTCTCAACATCGTTCTCGGCTCGCTCGCCCGCCATGCGTAGGCGCTCCTGTAACGCGTTGACGGTATCGGCATCAAAGACGCGCACGGCCTGCGCAAACGCCTGAGCAGCGAGCGTAGAGGCAGCCGCCCCGTGCCCACCTTCGCTCACGCCATCAAAGACTGCCATGCACCCCATCTCGCGCTCGCAATCGCCCACCAGGCCATAGCAAAGGACGTTGCCGTCAAACAGAAGACGATCCTCGTTAACGGGGTGGTTGGTTCCCGCTTGGGTTTTTGCAGCCGCGATAAACGTTGTCATCGCCAATCGCCTCCCATCGATCCGGGCACGAGCTCAAATGCGATATGCGCATCGTCGCCCTCGCCCTGCGGCACGGCGCGCGCCACCATGCCGGGACGACCACGCCACTCGGCGCGATGTTCAAACAGAAAGTCGGAAAGCCCGTTAAGGTAGCCGCTCTCCACCAGGTTGCCAATGCCACGGCCGCCCTTGGCTTTAACGGCATCCGTCATGGCAATGGAATGCAGCAGCTCGCGGGCAGCATCGGTTGCCTCGACCGTAATATCGGGCTGCGCCTTATGCACGTTGCGGTTGACGGCATCGATCTTGGAGTTAAGGATCTGAAGCGCCACGGCATCGTCGATAAAGTTGAAGATGACCACGTTGTCGCCGATACGGCCCAGGAACTCGGGCTTAAACTCGCGGTCCATCTCGGTGCGCACGCGCTCGCAAATCTCGTTATAGGGCGTGTTGGGCGCAATGGTATTACGCACCTCGTTGCCCTGCGCATCGATCTCGATCTTGGAAAAGCCGATGTTGCTCGTAAAGAAGATGACCGTCTCCGAGAAGTACACGGTATTGCCCTGGCCATCGGTCAGGCGGCCGTCTTCGAGGATCTGCAGGAACTTGTCCATGATGCTCGGTGCGGCCTTCTCGATCTCGTCGAAAAGCACTACGGAGAACGGATTGGCCTTAACGGCGTTGGTGAGCTGACCGCCCTCGGCATAGCCCACATATCCCGGAGGAGCACCAAAGAGCTTTTGATCGGAGTTCTCGGCACCGTACTCGGACATATCAAAACGCAGCATGCTGCGCTCATCACCAAAGAGAAGCTCCGTAATGGCCTTAACGATCTCGGTTTTACCGGTACCGGTGGGGCCGCTCAAAAACAGGACGCCTTTGGGCTTGGAGCCAGATGAATGGGTAGCGCCCGAAAGGCCCATGACGGAGCGCTTGAGCACGGTAACGGCCTTCTCGACGGCCTCGTCCTGACCCTTCACGCGGCGTTTGATCTTTTCCTCGGGATCCTCCTCGAGCTTCTCGAACATCTGCTGCCATTTGTTCTCGCGAAAACCGTACTTGTAGACGTCAACGAGCTTGGGAAGGATGGCCTCAATGGAAGCTTCGGGGTTTTGCATGTCACGCTGGTACATGCGCTGCAGCCCCTCGAGCTCCTTGACGCTCATGCCGTCGGTGGTATCGATAAAGCGACGCACCGCGCGGTCATCGGAATCGGACATCGCCCCGCCAAAGCCAAATTTGCTTTGGATATAGGCCTCACGCATATCACGATCGGGGTGCGGCAGCGTAATGGTACGCAGGAAGGGATTCTCCTCGATAAACCACACAGGCAGGTTGCGCACATTATCCGTTACCAGAATGAGCGTGTTGACGGCCGTGCGGTTAATGAGGCGCGCCTTGCTGGCACCAAGGTACAGATTAAGGAAAAACTGCGTCTCGTCGGGCATAAGACCGGTCGATGAGGCAAGCAGACGCGACGCCATGTTGACGATCACACAAAGCGGCTTGGCCTCGGTGCCGCCGTCGGGATTGTCGTTGTATTTCAGGCGCAACATTGAGCGGATGACCTCGCCGTATGATGGCAGGCTCGACTGCTCGGTGGCATACGCCTGGCGGCCATCGGCGATGCAGGCGTTCGCCTCCATCATGCGATCGTCGCTCTTGGAAGCCTCGTCATGAGCCAGCGACACCAGACGCTTGCAGTCGACGTTGCCCATGCTGCTCGAAAACAACTGGATGGGGTCGAAATATGCCACGTTGTACTCAACCGAGCCATTGGCGTCTTCGAAAAGACCACGCACGACCTCGGCAAGCTCCGAGAACTGGAGCCCTCCATCGACCACATCGGGATACTTGTCGTTCACGTTGCCCTCAAGGATGAAGAGGCTCTTCACCCCTTTAAAGTTGAGCATCTCGCGCTGCCAAGATTGACGCTCGAAATCAGTTGCCATGTGTTATACCTCCTTGGCAGAGAATTCATGGTGGTAACGGTCGGCAATGCCAACGGTGATAACCGTGCCGTCCTGGACATAGTTTTGAAGCTGGCGGGGCTGCTGAAGATACTGGTCGTAATCATCGTGCGGACGGTCGCTCAGGTAGATTACGCGCTGGTTAGTCGAGCCGCGCAGCGCGCAGTCGGGCACGTTAAGCTCGTCTATATACGGACCGTCAATCAGTACATCGATGAGGGGCTTGAGCGCCTCCCACGTATCCGTACCGATCGCCCGCGGCAGCTCTTCGAGCGTGAAGCCGGTGTAAACGAGGATGTCGTCGTAAGCGCCGCGGATTATTGACAGCAGCTTCATGAGCTCCGATGCCTGCTCGAGCGGATCTCCGCCCGAAACCGTCAGCCGATGTACGCCGTGCTCGCGTGCGGCACCGAGCAACATCTGCGCAAGCTCATCAACATCGACATCCTGCTCGGGCAGCTGGTTGCGCCATTGGGGCGAAATACATCCGGCACAACGCTTTGAACAACCAGCGGTCCAGACAACAATACGTTCTCCCGGACCCAGCGAGACGACGGGAGCAAGCACATGGCTAACGAACATCGGCGTAATCCTCGCCCGGATCGAGTGTACGGTACACGGCCGAGGTACGTGCAAGCGAGCAACCGCATTCCTCACAGCCATCCCCAACCTTTGCACGCTCATCAGCAACGAGATGCAAGCGACCGCACTCGGGACACTCGACAAACCAGCCCTCGACACCTGCAGACTCACCAGCAGCGGGAACAACCGGTGCCGCAGCAGGCGCGGGCTGCGGCACAGACCAAGCCTGGGCCTGCACGGGTTGCGCCGCAGGCGGTTCCTCCACAGTAACCGTCAGACGCAATTGGGCAAATTCGCCAGACGCAGCCGGAATGAGTAGTGTATCGCCGGTATGAATCGGCTGGGCCACGCCGGGAACCAAGTTGAGAATCTGGCCTCCACGCATAAGAGCCGTTCCGTTATTGGACCCCTCATCGGCAACCATCCATGCGCCCCGCTCAAAACGAACGCTGGCATGCTGCCGGGACATGGCAAAGTTCGATGCCATACTGGGGAACGCGTTGCGTCCAAGCACGGCGGCGTCCGTGAGACGGAGCTGCTCACCCATAACCGGATCGGCAAGCGTAAGCGCAGGAACCGCAGGAGCAGCTGCGGCATTCGCCATGGGTTGCGGCGCGGGTTGCGGCATTGGTGCAGGTGTCGGCTGTGGCGCAGGAACCGGAGCAGGTTGCGAAACGGGCATGGGGGCAGGCTGCGGCGTGGGAGCAGGAGCGGCCTGATATACCTGCTGGGGCGCGGGACGCTGAGGCCGCGAAGCACCGCCCATCGATGATGTTGCAGGATAGACGGCGGGAGCCGGACGCTCAGCGACTGCGGCGGCAAAGCCGGACGCTGGGGCGACTGACGCCTCGGGTGCCGAGACCGCGGGCGCAGGGGTCGAAGGCGCGGGAACCGCACCGGCGGGACGCGGCGTCCCACAGTCCTCGCACATATCGCGGGCGTCATCGTTCATAAGACCACAGATAGGGCATTCCCATGTCATGGTTTACCTCATTTCCCTTTGCTTGAGCTGACTTGCTTGACGGCGATTACGCAGGCGACGCTCCGCATCTGCGGAAGGCGTGGGCGGCACGTAATCGTGCGGGTGAATCTCGACGGCAGCATCCGGACTTGGCGGCCGCACAAAACCAGCCGAGGTGTCTGCAAAGACGCCGCGCTTCTTAAGGTCTTCACTGAACTGCTTATAGAATTCACAAAATTCCACTTGATCCTGAACGGCCTTATCGACGGTTGACTGATCCTGGATCTTCATGTCTTTGATAATCGTGGGATTATTCGGGTCTTCAGAAAACTCAGCTGGGTCAGCCTCTACGACACGCATGATGATCTGCTGCTCGCTGCTGCCCTTAAGAACGGCGACCGCTTTGTGTTCGTTTGTGTCAAACATAAGGCGCCAGGGTTTGCCCGAGCCATCCATAACGGCATAACGGACCACATTGACACCACGTTCAGCCATAGCATCATTAATTGCACGCTCGATATACTCGTCTTTTACGGCCTTATCAAGCTCGGCATCGGCGATTTCGATTTCTTCGTAAATATTATCGATCTCATAAATGTGCTTAAGAACAGTCGGGCGATGGTATCGATCGTTGAGTAGCTCTACTCGAATCTGGTACTGCACGTACTGCTCGTGCTTCTCAGCAGACTCATACTGGGCACGCTTCATGACATGATCAAAATCCTTGATGCTCTTATTAATGGCAAGCAGCTCCTCAACAGTTGAATCGGAATCAAGCGCATCATAGGCGGCGCGGATCGATTCAAATTTCGCGCTTATTCGATTACGCAGCGCCATATCCAAGGCTTCATCCTGCATCAGAGAGATGGCAACTTCCGACCACGCGTCAAACGATTGCGCCGCCCCCTCAAACGTTTCGACGCCCGAAGGAGACTCTGCCGCCGCGGTTATCTGAAGCAATGCCCTCTTCAGGTCTATAGGATTATCAGGCGTTACATCAAAATCAATCGCCCTAGCAAGACCTTGTGCTCTCAGCTTTTCAACGGTCAAAGCAGCATCAATCTGACTTTTGCTCATCTCCATCCTCTGCTTCAGATGAGCGTCAAAAGTCATTTGTGGAAACAGGACGTGAAGCGTTGAAAACAAATGGGCTAACGCCTTCTCCATCCTCACCCTTGTATCCCTACCAAGACTCATCGTGTTTTCTTCATGTTCGGCATAAAAGGAGCGAGAACAATTGGTGATCAGCTCGTCCAACATTGCCCGTGTTGATTCATCCAGCCCGGAAGCCATCTCATCGATCCGTTTCCTAAGGTCCGCGAGAGTCTCATTAAATTCCTCTTTCGCGGCATAGCTTGCATCTTTTTCAGCAGTCTCACGGGCAGCCAACGCGCCTGTAACAATTGCGGTGGGAGCCAAAAGGACCATACCAACAGCGCCGGCAGCGCCCAGGCTTGTCCCAGCAGATGCGGTGCTACTTGCCGCAGAGCCAGCAGATGTAAACATCCCAACCACGGCACTCATACTTGTTATCCCTCCGTTTTTGACCAGTTTGGTCCTCGCGTCTTTCCAACATCTTTCTACCGCCGCTTTGCGCGATTCTGTTGCGCAACATTGGCGAGCGGCAGATTTGTCGATGTTGCGCAACAGAAAGCGGCGGCCAGCGCATATCCTGCTAACGGAAGAAAGGATGAAGCGCGCCATGACCGGTTCTTACGAAGAAGTTCGACTCGTCAAATTTCATACGCCAGCACTGCTCTCCGAGCGTGAGCGGGCTGCAGCCCGGCGTCGCTTTTGCACGCTTCTCGTTCCGCCACAAAAGGGCGGCTTTGGCGGCAACGCCTACGTTCGACGCGTCCAAAGCGGCGATCGCGCCTTTGAGCTCGCGCTTAAGATGCCTCGCCCCGATGCCCAGCCCGAGCAAGAGCAGCTCAACCGGGAAACCCTAGAAGAGGAATATCGCACCCTCTCCGTCGTATCCAACCTAAGGGGTTTTCCCGATGTCTACGGTTTTGGCTACGCGGCAGACGGAACCCCGGCGCTGCTCATGGAATGGGTTGACGGCGTCTCGCTCCTTGATGCACGGCCCGCTCTATGTGATGGCGCTGCAACCTGCCCCGGCGATATCGTCGCTGCGCTGGGCCTGAGCGTACTCAAGATCATTTTGTCCACGCAATCGCTCGACACGCCCTTTGTCCACCGTGATCTCTCTATGCGCAACATCATGCTGCGCCACGATCGCATCCCGCTCGAGGAGCAGGTGTCGAGTGGCTATTTCGACATCTGTCTTATCGACATGGGCAGCGCCAAGCTCGTTAAGCCCGATTTTTCCTTTACCGTCGACGTCAACGCCTTTCGCGGCGCCACGCCGGCATATGCGGCGCCCGAAATGCTCGAGCGGTTTAAGGCCGACCCCGGTGCGCGCGACAATCCTGCCGTCGACATCTATGCGCTGGGAAGTATCCTCTACGAGCTCTATTGCGGGCATGCGCCCTTTGAGGCGGAGCTCAGGCGCTCTGGAGACTACGCGCGCCTTAAGCGCACCGTGCAGCCGCAACCCCTTGCGCCCGCAACTCCCCGCGAGCAGGGCTTGGTCAACGCGATTATGGCTTGTCTAGTGGTATCGCAAGATGCCCGTCCTTCGGCAAACGAACTCGCGGCGCGCCTTGAGCCTTTCGCCCGCACGGGTGCCCCGCGAAAGCGCCGGCCCGTGGCGAATCGCGGCAGCGCAATCATCCCGGTGGGCGCCACCGCCCCTGCAAGCGCGGCAGCTCCAGCCCGCGCGGCGGCGCAGGCGCAGTCCGCGTCTCGGCCGACGCCATCCACCGAGACGGCCCGCAGCGCCGAATCCATGCGTCGCGCACGTCTTGCCGTCAAGCGCCAACGCTCGATGGCGCTCACGATGGTCATACTCGCCCTGATAGCGATCGTGGTCATACTCACTCTCGCATCCGCCGGTATGCTTTAGCCGACATCGACACCGGTCCCGGTATTAAGGCTCCAGTGATACAAAACGGCGGCGGACACAGCTCTCGATAAAGCCGCGTCCGCCGCCGCACGCATCGCATGCCGGCAATGCTAGGAGATCAAAAGCTCAAAGGAATCCGTAATGCGCGTTCCCATGTTAACGGCACCGTCCCCCGATTCGACCGTGGTATTCAGGTAGTACTTGCCGTTCTTCTTTTTTGGCACACCCGCCACCGTAAGGTCGCAGTCTTCCTCCTCAACGGGAAGCGAGAACTCAAAGCCCTTGTTCCTGACAAACGTTCCGGTGACGTCCGTATAGGTGCGATAGACATCACCATCGGACTGGGAGACGGTTTTTTCGGCGTTATAGGTATCGTGCGCATGCAGTGTGGCGGAAATATCCGCGACCGCTTCGCCGGAATCGCTGATGCTCTTAAAAACGATCACGAGGTCGTTTTTGCTCGCACCGTAGCAAGTATGGCCCCAAGAGTTGCCCGTCTCCTTAAGCGCCCCCCGCCACGTGGTGTTGGCAAAGCTCGTGGGCTTATCGATGTTGAGCTTCGCTGTGCTACCAGAGGTCGTGGTGGTCGACGAGGTCGCATTGCCCGTCGTGGAAGAGCCCTCGGCATCGGAGCTGGCGTCCTCGCCGTTCTTGCTTGCGGTCTTGAGCTCCGCCTTAGCATCCTTTAGATCTGCCTTGGTCTGGTCGAGATCGTCTTGCGTCTTTTTGAGCTCGTCCTTGGAAGATTCAAGCTGCTCCTTGAGCTTTTGGATCTGCTCGGTGTTTTGCGGATGGGCCAAACCATATGAGTAGCCCGCCCAGCCGGTTCCCGCGCACAAGGCGGCAACGACAATAACGCCGGCGGCGATGGCGGGCGCATACGACTTGCCCAGGCGCTTGCGCGCCAGCTTGTACTCGGCCTTGGCCGTCTTGAGGCTCTCGCGGTCCTGCTCGAGCTGCTCTTCCTCACTGAGCGGCGTAGAACCAAAATCGGCATGGTAGGCAGACTCAGTTTCCGCGTCCTCGATCGTAGTGCCAAAGTCTGACAGGGAATCGACTACACGCGTGGCGTCCGAATCGGATTCGGGCACAGCGAGCTCAGACGCGCCGGGTGCCGTCACCGGCTGCTCGTCTGCTTTCGAGGCAGCATCCGCCTTAGGCAACTCCACCGTTGCCGCCGTAGCGGCCTCGCCGTCGCGCCAAGAAAAGGCAGGGCTCTGCGACACGGTCTGGGGCGTAGTATAGGGATCTTCGGGGACGGGCGCAGTCGGCGAGGGCGTGGCAAGAGGCGATCCACACTCAGAGCAAAAACTAGCGTCATCGGGCAATAATGCACCGCAATAAGGGCATTCCATAGGGCACAACCTCTCAAAATGTGTCGTTTGCAGCCATCCTGTAACTTGGCGTATATGCCCTATAATGTCTCGATAGTTATGCAAAGCGTTGCGCAACATTTTTCGAGTCGGTACGCTTTGAGCGTAGCCATTTCCTATCATGTTTGCAGTACGTCATTAAAGTTATCTGGGGAGGCAGCCATGGCGGCGGAAACACCGTGCTCGGTCCTCTACAACGACATCCGATCGTTCGGCGGTCTCAAGCATCTCGAGATTGCGCGAATGCTCATTAACGGCAATTCGTATGCAGGCAGTACCCTGCTCGACAAATGCTCTACCAACCGCTCGTACCTCACTCGCTACATCGTCCACCGCGAGCCCGATCAGTGTGCGCCAGGTATCTACAATGACCTTACCGTCTCCACACTCAACCTTGCCGCCGCCATTAGCAACAAACTCGGCGGAGGCGAACGCGCCTATCAGGAAATATCCGAGCATTACAGCGGCCCGGCGGCCCAAGGCATGATGTCGATTCTCGCAGATTATGACCTTGACGACCGCCTCTACGCCAATGCCTTGGGGCGTATCAACAGCTCCGATGACCACAACCCCCGCGAAAAAAGCACGCTCTTCTTGATGCTCTTTGTGGCAACGGGTGCACTTGCCGATCCCGTTCAAGGCGTGGCCACCGTCGAGCGCTTTTGCGACAGCAAGACGGGCGGGCACTTTGGCACCACCGAAACTACCGTCGGACGTGGCTTTATGGGCAGCCTGGAGCAGCCGCGCACCGTCGCCCCCAACCTCGGTCTGCTCAGGACACATGCCGACAACTGCGTCGACATGCAAATCCATCCCCTCACACGCGATCCGCGCGGCACCGTGATTGGTTCTTTGCCCAAAACCTCGCCCAGCATCACCGATGTGGGCGCCGACGCATCGCGCGAGCATCTTCGCATTTGGCTTGAGGGCGAGCACTGGTACGCCCAGGGCCTTGGATCGACCAACGGCACAGTGCTCGAATCGGGCGCGGGCGACGGCGATATTGTGATTGAGCCGCCGCGCGACCAACGCGAGCCCGGCAAGATCTATCCCCCGGTGGAAATCGAAAACAGCGACAGGCTCCATCTGGGTCTCTACACGACATTCCTTGTCATTGTGGATTAGCGCGGGCGGTGATCGAAAGACGGTCACCGCCCGTCTTTCGTCTTCTACCTTCTGCGTCGTAACCGACAATACTCAACGGCATACGTCGGCAGTGCGGCTATCATGGTGCTTTACCAATAGCCGCACTGCCGACGCATACGCGCGGCAACCCATGCCAGACAAAGGAACGCCATGGATACTACCGATAGCGCCTATGGCGACAAACTCATCCGTCTCGACACGTTCGATACCGCCGTGGCAGTCGACCCCAGTGCCGAGGACGACGCCAAGCGCCGGTTTATGACGCTTATTCTTCAGACGGCATACCGCGACGGCGGCAATATCGGGCACGTGCTGCGCGCGACCAACACGAGCGGCGAGGTCTTTGCCGTCAAGCTGCTCAAGGACAACGCCATCCTTTCCGACCAGACGCCCGATCGCTCTGCCGAGCAAGCGGCTGCGCACCTGGCCAGCACCGCCGCGCTGTTCGAAGAGTACCGTCATCTGTGTACCGTCTCGCACCTGCGCGGATTTCCGCGCGTCTATGGCTACGGATCGTGCGAGGATGACCCGCTCATCCTCATGGAGTGGGTCGAGGGTACCTCGCTCAAGCAGGCGCTGCCCCTGCTTCCGCACGACGCCTCGGGCGGGCTGACCACCCAGATGGTCGCCGCCGTCGGAAACGCCGTGCTACGCGCGCTCTTGATGACCCAAGGCCTCGTGAATCCGGTCGTCCATCGCGACCTGTCGCCTGCCAATATCATGTTCCGCACCACCAGCCGAACGCTCGAGCAGCAGATCGCCGATTGCTCCTTTGACCCCTGCCTCATCGACATGGGCTCCGCGACCATGGCACTCGGCGACGACACGATCACCCGACGTGCCGACATTTGGCGCTTTGCCACACCCGCATATGCCGCGCCCGAGATGCTCACACAGGATATCGAAGGCATCGCGGCCCTTCGCCGCTCGCCCGCGATCGACGTCTATGCGCTTTCGAGCATTCTGTACCAGCTCTACAGCGGTCGTAAGCCGTTCGACATCGAGTCGACGGGTGCAGCGGCAACCGGCTCGTTCTACCTCATAAAGACCAAGACCAAGCCGGCACCGCTCAAGCCGCGCTGCGAGGACGATGAAGCGCTCGTCCAGATCATCATGAAAGGCATCTCGGTCGAACAGGGCGATCGCCCTACCGAGCAGCAGATGCTCGAGGTGCTCTCGGCATACCTCCCCGCTGCAGAATCTGAGGGCCGCGAGGGCGCAGGAGACGAGGCCGCAATTGATATCGATTCTGGCACGCACCTTAAGGTCGACGTCGCCGGCGAGCGCGCGCGAGAGATCCTGGAGCAGGCCCGGCACGATGCCATGACCCGCCGCCGCTTTATTATCGGTGGCGTCGTTGCAGCCGTTGCGGGGCTCAGCGTCATTGGGGCGGCGACCCATGGCTTTGGCATCCCCGACTACCTGGACGGCATCCGCGGTTCGCTTGACGACTACACTTGGGATCAGCTGCAGGAGATTTCGCTCAAGATTAAGGCCGCCGAGACCCGTAGCGAGGCACGCGAGATTGCCAAGCGCTACCACCTGCTCGATGCCGATGGGCATATCCCCTATCCGTGTACCAAGCGCGTGAAACTCACCAACGGGCTGGAGGTCGGCGCGCAGCTTGTGGGCATCCGTCACGATGAGCTTCTGGACGGGACGGGCAAGGCCGGGCTGACGTTTATGTTCGATGCGGGTATTGCCGAGCGCAACGCTGCGACTGAACCGCCGAGCGCCGGCTGGGCAGATTGCGAGCTGCGGGAATGGCTCGACAGCGACGGCCTTAAGCTGCTGCCCAACGAGTTGCGCGCGCTTATTAAGGCCGTCAAGAAGACCTCGAACAACGTGGGCGTCGCCAGAAGCGCTTCGTGTCTGAGTGAGCTGCCCGCGACGCTCTGGCTGCCCGCCATGGTCGAGCTGTCCGACGTGCAGCCGCCCGATTCGTTTGCCGAGGACTATCACTACCTGGCAGACATCTACAACGGCGAAGGCAAGGAGTATCAGCTGTTCCACGAGCTCAAGGTGAGCCCATATTCCACCAACTCGACCATGGTGCGCCAGTGGAAGGGCAAGGATACCTGCTGGTGGGAGCGCACGGTGAGTCCCGACACGTCGGAGGTAAAGGGCACGGTCTATATCAACCGTGTCGGCGACGACGGCGACGTGTTTATGTACGCCACGCCCGCGGACAAGCCAAGCAAGCGTACCTGCGTGATTCCCGGGTTCTGTATTTAGGGGACGGGTGTCCCGCCGCGGCGGCGGGCGCTCCCCCGGTATTTGTCTCGATTTGTAACATCTAGCGGGCAAAACCGGGTCCTGGTGTTACGGATCGAGACGTTTGAGTTGACCCCAGACGGTTTGTCTCAATCTGTAACAGTAACTCGGCAAAAACGGGTCTAGTTGTTACAGAACGAGACAAACCCCAACCCCGCGAGACAACGTCTCAATCTGTAACAGTAAGAGGCCAAGAACCTCTCCAGATGTTACAGATTGAGACATTTGGCAACCGCCGAATTGTTTGTCTCGATTTGTAACAGTTAGAGGCCATTTTCCCTGCTAGATGTTACAGAACGAGACGCTAGCTTGCCGAGGGCTTCGCCTCATAAATGTGACTCAAATGTGTCGATATTTCCTCGCCAATGTTGCGCAACAGGAGCCCTTTCAAAGGTCTTAACGTACGAATTGTCATAGGTACCCCTTCAATGATTGGGAGAAGAAATGGCAAAGTACGCACCCAAACACTTGGAAACCTCGGGCGGCGCCGAGCCCCGTCGCGCATTCGCGGGTCACAAGACCGCGCGACTCGCCGTCACCGCAGCCACCACCATCGCAATGACCGGCTCGTCGTTGCTCGCCCCGTTCTCGGCATTTGCCAACGATGTGAGCGGCGCCACGGCACAGGACGCAATCATGTCCCCGCTCGCCGTCCACGCCGGCGAGGCGGCAGGCTCCGCAGTAAAGACGAACGCCCAGAAGATTGCCGACTTGCAGGCCGCAATCGACGCCACAAAGGCTGCCGAGGCAGAAGCCAAGTCCGACTACGACACAGCGGCTGCCCCCTATATCGAAAAACAGACGGCCCGCGACAACGCACAGACCGCCTACGACGCTTCCGTCTCCGACAATTCGCAGGCAGAGGCCGCCGCGCGTGCCGAATACGCTCGCCAGCTCGATGAAAGCGTCAAGGCGGCCGACAGCGCCAGTGCCACGCTAAAGGATGCCCAGAGCAAGCTCGACACGGCCAAGGCCGATGCCGAGGGCAAGACGAAGGCGCTCGACTCCGCAAAGCAGGCGGCAGCCGATGCACAAGCCAAGCTTGAGGAAGCCCAGAAGGCAGCCGCCAACGCAACGCCGGAGGAAATCAAGGCAGCCGAGCAGTCTGCCGCAGATGCCCAGAAGGTTCTTGACCAGGCAAAGGCCGCAAAGACCGCTGCCGACTCCGCGCTCGCCGACGCCCAGCAGGCTCAGAGCGCCGCACAGAGCGCTTACGACGAGGCAGCGGGCACGCTGACTTCTGCCCAGCAGGCAAAGACCGCCGCGGACGGTAAGGTAGCTGACGCGCAGGCGGCGTATGACAGCGCACAGGCAGACCTCGCCGCAGCAAAGGCAGGCGCCGAGGGCCCAGAATACGACGCCGCTCAGGCAAAGGTCGACGCTGCCAAGACCGATCTTGACGCCGCAAAGAGCGCCCAGGCAAACGCTGAGAAGGCCCTGGAAAATGCCCAGCAGGATCAGACTCAGAAGCAAAATGATCTTGCCGCAGCACAATCGGTGCTTGATGCCGCAAAGCAGAATGCCGAGCAAAAGAAGTCCGAGCTCGATACTGCGAATGCCGCAGTCTCCGCAAAGGATGAGACCCTCAAGGACGCGAAGGCAGCCCACGGCGCAGAGCTTGCCAAGCTCGATGAGGCGAATAAAGCCGTCGAGGATGCAAAGGCAGCAAAGACGGCTGCAGACGAGGCGGCCGCGCAAGCTCAGAACGAGCTGCAGTCAGCCCAAGCCGCGGTTCAATCCGCTCAGGTAGCCGTCGACGCCGCCCAGCAGGCGGCAGGCTCTGCCGAGTCCACGCTCAAGCAGGGTGCTATCGGGTTCTTTAAATCCGTTGGCGCCAATGAGGCGGTCTCGATTATCGAGAACTGCAAGTATAAGGATGCCACCCATGTTGGCGATGACGACGATGCGACCTCGCTCGACAATATGATTTCGGCTATTACGGTCATGAAGTCAATCAACAGCTACCGCGTTTCCGTTGGTCTAAACCCAATTAAGGTTACCTACAACCTTGTCGCGGCGGCAATTGCCGATGCCAACTGGTCAAGTTCGAACATTGAGCACGCGCAGCAGTTTGGTGTTGCAGAGAACCTCTCGTGGAACTACAGCGATCCCTGCCAGGGATGGATTACGGAGGAGAAGGCGTACTTTGACGAGGCGGTAGCGGCCGAGTTTAACGGTATCTATCTCACGGGCAAGGACGCCTACGCCTTCTATCGGTCACATGCCAACAAGATCGACAGTTACGTCACTAAAAACTGCGGCAAGAACGCAATGGTGGGCCATTACATCAATTGTATTAATCCCAACTACACAGTCATGGGTACTGGACTCAACACCGCTCGCAACAACGAATACGGAGACACCGCATCCTTTACCGCCCAGACGGCCTCGCCATGGAAGCCCGACCACGATTGGACAAGCTCTGCCATGTCCGTCGACGAGTTCGAGCAGACGCTTAACGGCTACGTCAACGGACTCAAAAACGCGGGAAGCAAACTCGAGACCGCCAAGAAGGATCTTGCCAGCAAACAAGTTGCAGCTCAACAGGCTTCCAAAAATAAGCAGCAGGCTGACGAAGCCGCAAGTGAGGCTGCATCCGCAGTCGTGCAAAAGCAGCAGGCAGCAAACAAGCAGAGCGATAGCGTCGCTGCCGCCGCGGCTGCCGTAGCTACCGCCCAGTCGGAACGCGATGCTGCACAAAAGGCTGCGGAGACGGCCAAAGCGCAGGCGACTGCCGCGCAAACCACAGTCACTCAAAAGCAGAATGACATCAACGCCGCACAGGCAGCGTTCGACCAGGCGCAGCAGACTGTTGCGGCACGCACGACAGATCTCGAAAACGCAAAGGAGGCCGTTGCAGACAAGCAAGCCGCCTACACCGCCGCTGGTGATGAGCTCGCCAAGTACTCGGCCGATGTTGCCGCGGCTCAGGAGAAGGCTGACAAGGCCCATCAAGCGCTCGATGAAGCCACGGCGGCCCAGGCGGCGGCCCAGAACGCTCTTGAAAAGGCAGGGCGCGACGCGGCCGACAAGAAGCAGGCCCTCGACAGCGCGAAGGACGATGCCGGGGCCAAGGCGGCGACCGCGGAGCACGCCACAAGCAATCTGACCACGGCGGAAAACGACTTTACCTCGAAGAAGGCCCATGCCGACGCTTTGAGCAATGCGGCCGACAACCTTGCCGCGGCCAAGGCGACCAAGAAGGACGCCGACGCAGCAGTGACCGAGGCCGAAGTCGCCCTTAGCGCGGCAAACGACGCCATCGCAAACACCGAGCAAGCGGTCGAGAATTCTCAGGCCGCATCGGACGCCGCTGCCGCCGCCCTTGGAAAGCTCAAGTCCGTCAACGTCGAAAACGGCATTGCTACCGGCTCTGACGCAAACGCGAATGACACCCTCAATGCCCTCTTTGCCAAGTGCATCGCCGCCAAGCAGGCAGAGCATGACGCGAAGGCCGTACTCGATGCCGCTCAGGCAGACCTTGATGCTGCGACGCCCACCTATACCGCGGCGCTCAATACCTACAACGAGGCAAAGGCAAAGCGCGTCGCCGCCGAGCAGGCCCTAAAGGACGAGATCGCCCGTCAGGAGCAGGAGGCGGCAAAGGCCGAGCAGGGCAAGATCACGCCGGCTGCTGCCAAGCCGGCTGTTGGAAAGCCGTCTGCAGGTAACGCCAAGACGGCCGCCAACTCGGCACTCCCCACCACAGGCGACAATGCTGCGCTCGCCGGTGAGACGTTTGTCATCGGAGGCGTCGTGCTCGTAGCCGCCGGCGTCTTCCTGGCTGACAAGAAACGTCGTCAGGAGTAAGGATTTCGGGAGGACGGCTTCTCCCCCCCTCTCCCGCTACTCCGTAAACCCCGCCCAACATACGCCGGGGCGTCCATCACACGGGCGCCCCGGCGTTTTTCATTGCAGGGTTCAAGGCACCTGCTCCAGTTTGTCTCGATCCGTAACAGTAAGGGGTTATTTTCGCTGCTAGATGTTACAGATCGAGATATTGAGGTTGCGGCGGGACGGTTTGTCTCAATCTGTAACAGTAACTCGGCAAAACGGTCCCCAGATGTTACAGATCGAGACAAATCTCAACCCCGCGAAACAACGTCTCAATCTGCAATAGTAAGGGGTCAAAAACCTCTCCAGATGTTACAGATTGAGACATTTGAGTTGTTGGCTGATGGTTTGTCTCGACCTGCAACAGTTAAGGTCCAAAAACGGGTCTAGTTGTTACAGACCGAGATGAATGGTTGGACGCCCCGGCAGCTGGCCTCTTCTGAAACGAAATGTCATACATTTCTATCCCCACTGGACACCCCCAGGGGGTATGGGTGTATAGTATCGGCAGGTTAACATTTCCGACATTACCCCACAGAAAGGAGAGGCCATGGCTCAAGATAAGTTCGACGTGGGCGGCATGACGTGCGCCGCCTGCCAGGCACACGTGGATCGCGCCGTCAGCAAGCTCGATGGCGTCCAAAGCGTCGCAGTCAATCTGCTCGCCGGCTCCATGCTGGTCGACTACGACCCCGCGCAGGTCACCCCCGACGACATCTGCACCGCCGTCGACCGCGCGGGCTACTCGGCATCGCCCGTCAGCGCGGGCACCGAAGCCGCCCCGAGCGGCAGCGCGCAGGCCAGGTCCGGCGCAACCCATATGGAGTCGCCCACCAAAAAGTTGGAGGTCGCCGCCTCCGCCATGCGCACCCGTCTCATCATCTCAATCATCTTCCTCGTCCCGCTGTTTTACATAGGCATGGGGCACATGCTCGGCTGGCCGCTGCCCAGCGTTTTCACCGACCACACGCACAGCATGACGCTCGCCCTCACCGAGCTCGTCCTGCTCATCCCCATCGTCTACGTCAACGACGCGTACTTTATCAACGGCTTCAAATCGCTCGTGCACGGCGCGCCCACCATGGATGCGCTCATCGCGGTCGGCGCCACCGCATCCATCGCCTGGTCGCTCTACGCCATGTTCATCATGACCGACCAGCTGGCCGCCGGACAGGTCCACGAAGCCACGATGACGGGCATGGACAACCTGTATTTTGAGAGCGCCGGCACGATTCTGTCGCTCGTCACCGTGGGCAAGTACCTCGAGACGTGCAGCAAGTCTAAGACCGGCGATGCGATCGAGGCGCTGATCGACCTTGCGCCCAAGACCGCGACCGTCGTTGCCGAGGACGGCGCCGAGACCACCGTCGACGTCGATGCCATCCTGCCCGGCCAGGTGCTGCGCGTGCGCCCCGGCGAGTCCATCCCCGTCGACGGCGTGGTGCTCGAGGGTGCCTCGGCCGTCGATGAAAGCGCGCTTACCGGCGAGTCCATCCCCGTGGAAAAGACCGCCGGCGACACCGTCAACGCCGCCACGGTCAACCGCACTGGTTCGTTCACCTTTCGTGCTACGCGCGTGGGCGCCGACACGTCGCTCGCCAAGATTATCCAGCTTGTGGAGGACGCCAATGCCACCAAGGCACCCATCGCCCGCATGGCCGATAAGGTCGCCGGCGTGTTTGTGCCCGTGGTGTTTGTCATCTCGGCCGTGACCTTTGTGGCGTGGCTGGCGCTGACCGGCAGCGTGAACGAGGCGCTCACCTCCGCCGTCGCCGTGCTGGTGATCAGCTGTCCGTGCGCGCTGGGCCTGGCCACGCCCGTCGCCATTATGGTCGGCACCGGCAAGGGCGCCGAGATGGGCATTCTGTTTAAGAGCGCCGAGGCGCTGGAGAACCTGCGCAACGTGGGCACCGTGGTGCTCGACAAGACGGGCACCGTCACCCGCGGCAAGCCGGCTGTGACCGACATTGTGGTGGCGACGCGCGCCGACGGGACGCCTGCCATGAGCGAGAAAGCGCTGCTCAAGCTTGCCGCCGCGCTGGAGCGCCAAAGTGAGCATCCGCTGGCCGAGGCGATTATGGCCGAGTGCGAGACACGCGGAATCGTCGCGCGCATGGTCGAGGACTTTTCCGCCGTGCCCGGTCGCGGCGTCACGGCGCGCGAGGGGCAGAACGCCATCGCCGCCGGCAACGTTCGCCTGATGGACGAGCTGGGAGTCGTCGTTCCTGAGGGCCTTGCCGAGCAATTTGCCGCCGAGGGCAAGACGCCGCTGTTCTTCGCCAAGAACGGCGAGCTTGCCGGCACCATCGCCGTGGCCGATGAGGTCAAGGAGACGAGCGCCGGAGCTATCGCCGCGCTGCGCTCGCTCGGCGTCGACGTGCGCATGCTCACCGGCGACAACCGCGTGACGGCCGAGGCCATCGCCCGCCGCGTGGGACTGGGCCGCGAGCAAGTCATCGCCGACGTTCTGCCCGCCGACAAGGAGCGCCACGTGCGCGAGCTGCAGGACGCGGGCGGCAAGGTCGCCATGGTGGGCGACGGCATCAACGACTCCCCCGCCCTGGCGCGCGCCGACGTGGGTCTTGCCATCGGCACCGGCGCCGACATCGCCAAGGAGGGTGCCGACGTGGTGCTCATGCGCAGCGACCTCATGGATGTCGCCCGTGCCATCGAGCTATCACGCGCCACGATCCGCAACATCAAGCAGGACCTGTTCTGGGCGCTGTTCTACAACGGCATCGGTATCCCGCTGGCCGCGGGCGTGTTCTTCCCGCTCACCGGCTGGCAGCTCTCGCCCATGTTCGGTGCCGCGGCGATGAGCCTGTCGAGCGTATGCGTCGTAAGCAATGCCCTGCGCCTGAAATCCTTTAAGCCTAAAGTGGCAAAATAGGTTCACAATTACGTCCATTTAGAACGGGTTTTCCAGGTGCCCGAGATTGACCTGAAAGAGGAGCGACGCGTACTTTGGTACGCGAGCGACGGTTTGAAGGTCAAGGTCGGGTGCCTGGGAAAGCCGACACAACAGAGAGGAATACCCATGCGTTACACAATCAAGACTTCGGGCCTCATGTGCGGCCACTGCGACGCCACCGTCGAGACGGCGTTGCTCAACGTGGCCGGCGTGACCGACGCCGACGCCGATCACGAGACTCAGACCGTCCAGGTGGAGTGCGCCGACACCGTGACCGCCAAGCAGCTCGCTGCCACCGTCGAGGGCGCCGGCGAGAAGTTCCACGCCCTGTCCGTAACCGCCGCGTAACGACCCACGCGCACCCCGACCAGAAACGAGGACCCGCCATGATGGCAGACCACAAATCGGTGACCCGCATGCTCAAGACGGCACGTGGTCAGATCGACGGCATCCTGCGGATGGTCGAGGAGGACCGCTACTGCGTCGATATTTCCACGCAGCTCATGGCAACGCAGGCGCTCATTGCGCGCATCAACGCCGACGTGCTCAAGGCGCATATCGAGGGCTGCGTCGCATCTGCCATCGAATCGGGAGACGAGGAACTCAAGGCCGCCAAGCTCGCCGAAATCGAACGCGTCGTCGACAAACTCGCCAAGTAATTGATGCAAGAGGGTCAGGTTTCTTTGCACCATCTTGGTGCATCGGGGACAGACTTGCGCCGCCACTAGTGCAATGGGGACAGGTACGTTTGCACCACATTGGTGCAGATTAACCTGTCCCCTATGCACCAAATGGGGTATAAAGGCGTGCAGCATATCGAATGAAAGGTAATCTGCATGGATAACTTTATGAAAGGTCGCAACGGCACCGACGAACTCACCATCGTGCTGGGCTTTTTCGGTATCATCCTCGCGATGATTGGGTCGCTCGCACATTTCCAGTGGCTCAGTTGGATCGCCATCGCCGTAATCGTGATTGGCGTGCTGCGCGGCCTGTCCAAAAATATCGATGCACGTCGTAAGGAAAACGAGGCCTTTGTCGCCGCGACCGCGAACGTCCCCGGCTTGGGCAAGTTCGTCGCCAGCTTGGGCGGTGGAACTGTAGCGGTCGGCACCTCGCGCGCGGCTGGAACGAGCAAGGAAGACTTTGAGCGCGCCAAGCGCACGGCCAAGAAGATGTGGAAGGGTCGAAAGACCACGGCCTACCTCAAGTGCCCCAACTGCGGCCAGATGCTCTCCGTTCCCAAGGGCAAGGGCAAGATCCGCGTCACCTGCCCCAAGTGCCACGCCAAGATGGAAACCCGCTCCTAGCCACCGCACGTGGGACAAATTAATCAGGTTTGTTTGTCCCAAATCTTAAGTATTTGTTCGATAAAAAAGCCGAGGCCTCGCACTGAGACCTCGGCTTTTTTGCATGGGGCGACAGCATTCGACGAAAACTGTCGCCCCCGTCACGCCAGTGCCTATGCTACGCCGTCGCGGGCCAGCTCCTCAGCCAGCGCTTCGGCAGGCATGGCCATAATCGCGTCGAGCTCGGCGTCCACCTCGGGAATACGCTTCACCTTGAGCTTGCGTACCAGATCACCGCGACACATCACATGTATCGGCTCACGCAGAGCGCACAGGTCATCGAGCGGATTCTTGCGCGTCACCAGGATATCGGCGGCCTTGCCGCACTCGATCGTACCGGTCTCGCCGCCCAGCCCCAGGAGCTCGGCATTGACCTGCGTAGCCGTATGCAGCGCGAAGGCGTTGCTCACGCCGACATACTTGGCAAAATAGGCCACCTCACGCCACATGTCGTACTGCGTCACGAACGGGCAGCTCGAATCTGTGCCAAGGCCCACCTTAACGCCAGCTTCCAGCGCCACACGAGCACTCTCGATAATGCCCGAGCACACGATGTCGCCGTTCTTCTTTTGCGTGTCAGTCGAATGGGTCTTCTCCGGATCGAGCAACACAAACGGCAGCGCCGGGCTGATCGTGCAGGTAACGCTGGGCGCACGTCCCTCGAGCTGCGTGCCCGCGGCGCCACGGTACAGCTCCAGGATCTCGGGCGTCATCGGGGCACCGTGCTCGATCGTGTCGACCCCGGCCTCAAGCGCGGCCTTCACGCCCTCGGTGCTCTCGACATGAGCCATAACCGGCAGGCCCACCTCGTGCGCCGCCTTGCACGCCGCCGCGGCAACCTCCACCGGCATACGCAGCACGCCCGGCTCGCCCACCTCGGTCGCATCGAACACACCGCCCGTTACGAACAGCTTAATGACGTCGGCGCCGCGCGCATACAGGTCTCGCACCTGCTCGGCTGCCTCGACGGGGCTGTTGGCCACCTGGGCGAACAAGCCCGCGCCATGGCCGCCCGGCACCGTAACGCCCGTTCCCGGCGCTACCAGGCGCGGACCCTGATACTTACCGGCGTCGATAGCGTCGCGCACGGCAATGTCGGCAAACAACGGGTCGCCCGCGCCGCGCACCGTGGTCACGCCGCTTGCCAGCTGCTGCTGGGCACTGCCCTTGAGGATGCGGCGCACGATGGCGCGCCCCACGGGATTATCGAGCTTCTTCATGAGCGCGCCCGCATCGCCCGCCGAAACCGGCTTGCCCGATCCGCACAGATGCACGTGCATATTGATGAGACCGGGCATGAGATACGCGCCGCCCAGGTCGATGACCTCGGCACCCGCTGGTGCCTGCGCCACGGCACTCGGGCCGATCCACGTGATGACGCCGCGTTCAACAGCCACGGCCATATCGGACTGCGGCTCCATATGCTCCGAGCCATCCAGAATAGTCGCATTGATAAACAACGTGGAACGATCGGCAGACGCCATATCGGGCTCCCCTCCCTCAGAAAACTTCAACATTTGTCCATTATCACCTAATGCAGCGGACTAAAGTCGCACATATCGGTTAACGGATAAAAGAGAGGAATGTGAGGATGAACGGGGCCAGCGCGGCTCACCTCAGCGCCCGTACCACTGACGCCTCCATTCCTCAGCCAGATCCGCCCGCTGCGGAATACCCGCCAGCCTCATCTTCTCGACCAGCTTCCCCGGGTCTTTGAGCTCATCGAACGTAAACCGAAGCACCTTGTGTCCGAGCATTGTCAGATGAGATTCTCGCTGGCGCTCCGCCACAAACGGGTCGACGGACCTCCGGCCATCGCCGGCCTGCAGCGTATACTTCCCCTTCCCGTCCAGCTCGCCGATGACGCACGTCCCGTCCTCGAGCCGCCAGAAATAGTCGACCCGAAACACGTTGCTCGGATCAAGCGGGTCATGAAACTCCACCTGAAGCTCCGGCACCGGAAAGCCGTACGCAATAAAGAAAGCTCGAAAACGAGACTCGCCGCCGTTTTCGGACAGCCCGTCAGTATACGCCGCAATCACCTGCGCCCTGCGATACCCACGTCGACCATCGCAATCGGCGCGAAGCCGCTCACGCAACTCATCGCGCGACGAGCCCTTCGCCCGCAAGGCAGAGTCCGCAATTGCCAACCCATACGAAAACGGCGCCCGTAGCAGGCAATCCTCCACCGTGCGCCAAAACGGCGTCACCTGCACACCGTCGACGCGCTCTAGCGCACCCGCCGCCTGCGGACGCAGCAACCTGCACCCACCGCTCAACGGCGCAGAACAGCCCGTCTTAACAAGAAAACACGGCCCGAGCAAATCGTTCGGCACTTCCAAGCCCCACAGAAGGGCCGCGTCATATCCCCAGAACGCCCAATCGGGATGAAACTCCGCAAGACCCTTGATGGTCCGCAGCGCCCGCTCCGACGGCGTCAGCAAATCCCAATCATGTTGAAAACAGAATAGATACGGCTCGGGCTCCGCGATATCGTCGGTCCCCACATGGCGCCGCAGCCACATGAGCTCGGCATTGTCGTGCGTCGCAAGCAGCATGCCTTGCTCAGCCGCCTCCGTGAGCCGAGCGAGCATCCTGTTTCGTGCCATAGTATTGCGAGTCGAACGCTTATGTTTGAGAACGGTACTGGACACTTCCATCACCACCATATTTGACAAACGAACTATTACAGCCGTCGTCGCCGCGACAAACGTCTCAATCTGTAACAAGAAGACAGTCTTTGAGCCACCAGTTGCTACAGAACAAGATCTTTCGGCAGCGGTCCAACCCTTTGTCTCAATCTGTAACGATTAGACCCGTTTTTGGCCGCTAGATGTTACAGATTGAGATAATTCATCGGCAGCCAACCTTCAGTCTCAATCTGTAACAGTTACGGACCAGAATTACCTCCAGTTGTTACAGATCGAGACATTCGGACAGCCCGCGCCAGTTCATCTCAATCCGTAACAGTTACGGCCCCAAACGGCCTCCAGATGTTACAGATCAAGACAAATCGGCAGCGGCCCCACTCCCTACTCCCATTCCTGCTCGTAGATGTTGAGCGACCTTACGTACCGCCCCTGGGCGCCCATGATGTCGCGAACCAGACGCAAGAAGAAGCTGATGCACGAGGTGTCAAAGCCGTCCTGTAGGTCCTCCGGATGCACCGCGCCCGGCCCATCGACTGCAGTGTCGCTCAGGCGGGCAATGTCGTACAGATAGAGCTGCCCCGCCGTCAGCCAGACATCGTCCACGCACGCGAGGCGCACCGCAATCGCGCCATCGTTCCAGTGCCCCTTTTGCACGATGTGCGGGTCGTAAACATCAAAACGACGGTCAGTGCGCGTATCCTTCAGCGCAACCATGCCGGTTGCAGAATCCTTGTCCAAAATGCCAAAGCGCGAGAAATACTGTGTGTCGTGCACCTGCTCGAGCCGTTTGAGCGACGCAGCCGAAAGCGACGCCGGCGGCTCGTCAACATATAGCTCGAGCAGCGTTTTGCCATGGCGATAGGGGCGCTCAAACAGCAGCCAATCGGTAAATGCCATGTTGTAGGCCATGATTTCGTTTTGCGAAGGCTCGGTGCAATAGCTGAGCCACGGGTCGACAATGACCTCAAACTGTTCGCGCGCCGGCTCCAGGAATTGAAACTTCCGCAGCATCCAAAAGTGAGCCATGTCGGCAATATCGTTGCCGACGGCTTCGGACAGCTGCGCTCGGTCAAAAACATGGTCAGTCATGGCATCCTCCTCAAACTGATGGACCTCAATTTGAGCTTACGAGGAGGGTGGGCAGCCACGGCCAGCGCGGGCAAAATAGGCCTCCGGCTGCAAACCAGATGCTGACCAAACACTTGACGAAAAGCTTGACCGAAAATGCGCGCCGCAACAAAACCGCAGGCAGGCATAGACAGCGAACCCGCTCTTTTGAGCCACACCACCCAGGCCACCACAGAAACAGCAGAGCACCGCAACCGCAAACGTCGACGAATGAACACTCGCACGTCGGCAAATGACCAGGCGCCCTGCAAAGAGTGTCCCCAACGACTAGACAAAAAAGAACGTCCCCAATGACCAGTCTGAACTGCCTCCCATTTCTTGGACACGAGAAATGGGAGGCTTTTTATGCGTGTCGACTTGAGAGTGAAACACGACAT